>NZ_JBAKFP010000004.1:0-604550 GCF_053484265.1 Martelella sp. FOR1707
CTCACTGTCGCTTTCGCGACATCTCTCCCCTCCGGGGCGAGAAGATTGGGGGGCTTTGCGGAACAGCCGCATGTGATGGCCTGGAGGTTTTCGGGGAGAACGGATCCGTCCCGGCCTCGCTCGAAAAGGCGCGTGGCGATCTCCACGTTATTCAACTCGGCGTTGATTTCGGCGGCCTCGAGCGCCAGCGGATCGATATCGCAGGCGATCACTTCGCGGGCGCCTGCTTTCGCCGCCGCGATCGCGACCAGTCCGGAGCCGGTTCCGTAGTCGATGACAGTTCGGCCACGCATGCAATCCGGCTCCGCTTCGATATGGCGGGCGAGCGCCAGCCCGCCGGCCCAGACATGGGCCCAGTACGGCGATAACCCGCTGCCCATTTCGGCAAGCAGACGCCCGATGCCGCTTCTCTCGTTTGCGAGGCGGAGCCTGAGCGAGGAAGGGCCCGGAACCGGGGTTGCCGGCAGCCGGGCCTCGATGATCTCCCGAAAGGCGCGCAAAGGCGGGTCAGGCGGCGGCAAGCTGGGTCAGCGCCTGCTGCATGACCTCGACGGGCTGCGCGCCGCTGACGGCATATTTGCCGTTGAACACGAAGAACGGCACGCCGGTGACACCCATCTGCTGGGCATTGGCGATTTCGCCGCGCACCATCTCCTTGTCGGCATCACTTTCAAGCAATTTGACCACCATATCGCGGTCCATGCCGGCCTCGGCTGCAATATCGGCCAGCACCTTGTGGTCGCCGATATTGCGGCCTTCCTCGAAATTGGCGCGGTAAAGCCGGTCGACGACCGCGTTCTGCATGGCAATGCTCTCGGTATGAGCCCAGAGCAGCAGACGGTGCGCATCAAGCGTATTGGGGCGCACCAGAATCCGGTCGAAATGGAAGGTGATGCCGAGTTCCTTGCCGAGGGCCGTGATCTGCGCATGCATCTCGTCGCGCCGCTCGGCGCTGCCGAGCTTTTCGGCGAGCATCGCCTGATTGTCCACGCCTTCCGGCGGCACGGTCGGATCAAGCTCGAACGGACGCCACTGCACCGCGACCTCGACGTTTTCCGGCAGCGACTTGATCGCCTTGTCGAGACGCGCCTTGCCGAGATAGCACCACGGGCAGACAACATCGATAATGGCATCGACTGTGACGGTAGACATGCCGTTCCTTTCTTTAGAGTGCGGGTCGCATTGCTGCGCTCGAAATTGTGGCAGTAGCCATCCATTATCGGGTCAAGCCCGAGGGTGACCCGGAGAGGGAGGCCGCTCACCGACAGCAGAAACGATCACTGCGCGGTCTGATCCCACCAGGTGGGAAGCTGATAGCCGTAGATAGGCGTTTCGGCCGGATGTTCAATCGTCGCCCAGCGCGCCACCCACTGGCCCTCGCGGTGATAGAGCGGCAGCATGTAATGGCCGTTAACCAGAAGGCGGTCGAAGGCGCGCACCGAATCGGTGAAATGCTCGGTCGAGCGGGCTTCCAGCATGTCGTTGATCATCCGGTCGACATCGGCGCTGGCGACGCCGGCGAAATTGAACGTGCCCTCGACATCGCGCGAGCGGCTGTCCCAGCGCCAGATCTGTTCCGCGCCCGGCGACAGCGAGGACTGGTACCAGAAGCCCGGCGCCAGCAGCACGATCATGTCGTAGTCGAAGGTGTTGAGCCGCTTCTGGTACTGGGCGTCGTCGACCGTGCGGATCGAGAGACCAACGCCGATCAGGTTCAGCGTGTGCTGATAGGCGAGCGCCATTTTTTCCTGGCCCTCATTGGTGGTCATGATCTCGAAGGCAAGCGGCTTGCCATCCGGCCCCGTCATCTTGCCGTTCGTGATCCGGTAACCGGCCTCACCGAGCAGCTTGACGGCGGCCCCCAGCACCTTGCGGTCGGCCCCGGAGCCGTCGGTCACGGGCATGGCGTAGTCGCCGGCTAGAATCGCGGGGTCGATCACGTCGATCGCATCGCCCAGCAGCTCGCGCTCGGCTGCGCTCGCGGGATTGCCATAGGCGCCTAGAGCGGAATTCTGCCAGTAGCTCTGCGTGCGCTGATACGCATTGTTGAACAGCGTCCTGTTGACCCATTCAAAATCGAACACATCCGACAGTGCCTTGCGCACCCGGGCATCCTCGAATTTCGGCCGGCGGGTGTTGAACACGAAGCCCTGCATGCCGGTCGGCGTCTTCGGGTGGAACACGTCCTTCACCACCTTGCCGTCACTGGCCGCGGGGAAATCATAGGCGCGCGCCCAATGGCTGGGGTCATCGTCGAGATAGACATCGACAGCGCCCTTCTTGAAGGCCTCGAACAGGGTCGAATCCTGAAGGTAGTAGTCGATCGTGATCGTGTCGTAATTGGCAAAGCCGACCATCGAGGGGTCGTCCTTGCCCCAGTAATCGTCGCGGCGTTCGTAGACGATGCGCTGGCCGGGCTCGATTTTGGCGATGCTGTAGGGTCCCGAACCGACCGGCGTCGACATCGTGTCGGTGTCGAAGGTTTCCGGATCAATCGCGTGTTCCGGAAGCACCGGCATCAGCGCGAAAATCAGCGGGGTTTCCCGGTTGGCGTCGGCATTGAAGGTGAATTTCACGCTATTGTCGCCGACCTTTTCCATCGTCTCGACCAGCGCAAGCCGGCGGTTATAGGGCGGGCGGCCCTTGTCCTTCAGAAGGTTGAAGGTGAAGATCACATCGTCGGCGGTGACCGGCTCGCCGTCCGACCATTTGGCGTCCGGGTTCATGTTGAACTGGACATAGCTTCTGTCATCGTCCCATTCCACGCTCTCGGCGAGCAGGCCGTAGAGCGTGAACGGCTCGTCGCGCGAGCGCTGCATCAGCGGCTCGAACACGAGATTGCCCAGCACCTCGTCCCAGAGCCCACGGGCGGAGGAGCGCATGCCCTTCAGCACGAAGGGATTCAGCGCGTCGAACGAGCCCACAACGCCATAGGTGATCGCGCCGCCCTTCTTGACATCGGGATTGACGTAGCTGAAATGCTGGTAACCCGCAGGCAGGGCGGGGTCGCCATGCATGGCGATGCCGTGCACCGGTTCGGCTGCCGCTACGCCCGAAAGTGCCGCGGAGAGGAGGAGAGTAGCAAGAAAGCGCATCGATTCGCCCTGTCGTGTCCATTCGTGGAAGAATGGTATCATGGCCGCTGACAAAGCTGAAATAGGCCGCGAAATCACGCCGAGGCGCAAATTTTGGGCGCGAAGGGGGTAGATTGGCGTCCAATGTGGCGATATCAGAGGAAACACTGGCGGTTGAGGCCCGAAACAGGGGCGCTTTGCCGCATTTCGGTAACAATAGCGATGCAGGGTCCCCGGACCTTACGCAGATGAACCAGGAGAGATTTTGATGCTTTCACGCGCCAGTATTATCAAGCGTGTCGCGGTTTGCGCCTTCACGATTGCGGGCCTTTCGGCCGCCGGCGCTTCGGCTCAGGAACAACAGCAGCCCCAGCAGCCGCAGGCTGGCGCGGCTCCCACGCAGGGCTGGTTCAAGACCTGCAACGACAACGGCAATGGCGGCGTCTGCATCGTGCAGAACTATGCCCGCGCCGAAAACGGCCAGGTGCTGACCGCCGTCGGCCTGATCCAGCCGCAGGGCGGCAACGGCCAGTCCATGATCCAGGTCACCGTGCCGACCTTCCGCCTGATCCCGGCCGGCGTCCAGATGCAGATCGATACCTCCGCGCCGCAGAAACTCGACTACGCCATCTGCACCAACGAACAGTGCATTGCCCAGGCGCCGCTCAACGATACGCTGGTGAACGCCATGAAGCGCGGCGGCAAGGTGACCTTTACCTCGGTGAACATGCGCCAGCAGCCGAACCCGGTCGACCTGACGCTTTCCGGCTTTACCGCCGCCTTTGACGGCGACCCGATCAGCCAGCCCGACCTGGTCGAAAGCCAGCGCAATCTGGACGAGTCGATCAAGAAAATGGCCGTCGATCGCCGCAAGAAGATCGAGGAAGCCCAGCAGAACGCCACGACAGGCAACTGATAGCTTCGGTCGTTTCGACTTACAAAAAAGCCCCGGCTGAATATCTCAGCCGGGGCTTTTTGCTATTCACGTCCGCTCAGTGCGTGCTGGCAAAGCGCGGCGCGAGATGGCCGCTGTCGGTCACCATGAATATTTCGCCGACCTGCGGGTTGCGCAACGGCTCACCGCTCATGTCCAGCTCAAGATTGCCTTCGGAGACATAGGCGACATAGCCCTTTTCTTCGTTCTCGGCCACGAGATGGTAGAACGGCTGATCCTTGCTGGGCCGGATTTCCGGCGGAATGGAGTTATACCATTCTTCGGAGCGGGAGAACTCCGCATCGACATCGAATACCACGCCCCGAAAGGGAAGCGCGCTATGGCGGACGATATCGCCGATATTATATTTCGCTTCGCGTATTTTCATGAGCATTTCCTTTCGTATTCTATATGGAAATGCGTTTTGCCAGGTGCAAGGGGTGTGCCCGCGCAGCGCCGCAGGCACAAAAAAAACCGGCCGCCCGAAGGCAGCCGGCTCATCGTCAAACCCGTCCGAAATCAGACCGAGTAGTACATGTCGAATTCGACCGGATGCGGGGTCATTTCGAAACGCATGACCTCTTCCATCTTCAGAGCGATATAGGCATCGATCTGGTCGTCGTCGAAAACGCCGCCGGCGGTCAGGAACTCGCGATCCTTGTCCAGGCTTTCCAGCGCTTCGCGCAGCGAGCCGCAGACGGTCGGGATTTCCTTCAGCTCTTCGGCCGGCAGGTCGTACAGGTCCTTGTCCATGGCATCGCCAGGATGGATCTTGTTCTTGATGCCGTCGAGGCCGGCCATCATCAGCGCGGCAAAGGCGAGGTAGGGGTTCGCGCCCGGATCGGGGAAGCGAACTTCAACGCGCTTGGCCTTCGGCGAGGAGCCGAACGGAATGCGGCAGGAGGCCGAACGGTTGCGGGCCGAATAGGCGAGCAGAACCGGAGCCTCGTAGCCGGGGACCAGACGCTTGTAGGAGTTGGTCAGCGGGTTGGTGAAGGCGTTGATCGCCTTGGCATGCTTGATGATGCCGCCGATATAGTAGAGGCAGGTTTCCGACAGGCCGGCATAGCCGTCGCCGGCGAAGGTCGGCTTGCCGTCCTTCCAGATCGACTGGTGCACGTGCATGCCCGAGCCGTTGTCGCCGAAGACCGGCTTCGGCATGAAGGTGGCCGTCTTGCCATAGGCATGGGCAACCTGGTGAACGCCGTACTTGTAGATCTGGGTCTTGTCGGCCATGCGGGTCAGGGTGTCGAACACCATGCACAGTTCGTGCTGGGCCGAGGCCACTTCGTGGTGGTGCTTTTCGACGGTGATGCCCATTTCGGCCAGAACCGTGAGCATTTCCGAACGCATGTCCTGAATGCTGTCGACCGGAGGAACCGGGAAATAGCCGCCCTTGGTGCGCGGACGGTGGGCCATGTTGCCGGTTTCATATTCGGTGAAGGCGTTCGACGGCAGTTCGATGCTGTCGAGCTGGAAACCGGTGTTGTAGGGCTCGGCGTTGAAGCGCACGTCGTCGAACACGAAGAATTCCGGCTCGGGACCGAAATAGGTGGTGTCGCCGATGCCAGTCGACTTCAGATAGGCTTCCGCCTTCTTGGCCGTGGTGCGCGGGTCGCGGTTATAGGCTTCGCCGGTGAGCGGCTCCAGAATGTCGCAGAACACAACCAGGGTCGACTGGGCGAAGAAGGGGTCCATATGGGCGGTCGCCGTGTCGGGCATCAGCACCATGTCGGACTCGTTGATGGCCTTCCAGCCGGCGATCGACGAACCGTCGAACATGATGCCGTCGGCAAACAAATCTTCATCGACAGCGGAAATGTCCATCGTCACGTGCTGCAGCTTGCCCTTCGGGTCGGTAAAGCGCAGATCCACGAACTTGACGTCGTTGTCTTTGATTTGTTTCATAATTTCAGAAGCTGTCGTCATTTAACGTTTTCCTTGCATAAGAAGATGACGATAGGGATGCCCCATCTTTGTCAAAAGAGGAGGGATGGATCAGATGGCGTCAACGCCGGTTTCGCCGGTGCGGATGCGCACGACGCCCTCGACATTGGAAACGAAGATCTTGCCGTCGCCGATACGCCCGGTTTGAGCGGCATTGCGGATGGCTTCGATGACCGCGTCCACGTTTTCGTCTGCCAGAACGACCTCGACTTTGACCTTGGGAAGAAAGTCGACGACGTATTCAGCGCCCCGGTAGAGCTCCGTGTGACCCTTCTGGCGCCCGAAGCCTTTGGCTTCCGTGACAGTGATGCCCTGCAGGCCGACGTCCTGAAGGGCTTCCTTCACTTCGTCGAGCTTGAAAGGCTTGATGATCGCTTCGATCTTTTTCATGAGAAAATTGCTCTCCGCTTCTCCCGTTGAAGCAGGCGTCAGCCCGCTCGGAACTTCTAATGCACATTGCATGCCAAGTTCGATTGTTCTTCGTGCAAATCCACCGAAATGAAATTGCGGCGTTGCGATTGCCGCAGCATTCCGCATGTGGCACCGAAATCAGGTTCGCCAAAAGGCGCCTTCAGGTCAATAGCGCGGCATTTCATGGGCGTTGACGGCGAGGGCGCATGATTTTTGAGCAGCAACCTGTGTTCAATTAATAGGCAATTGATTACCAACTAGCCAGAAGAAAGTCGCCTCTTGCATCAGCACGCGGTTTTCCGCTCTATTCACCCGCAACAAAGGAGTGCCGGCCTTGCTGATGACACCTGAGGAAATGGGGCGCGCCGACGCGCTCGCGGCTGAGAGCGGTATAGACAGCTACGCGCTGATGGTCAGCGCGGGGCGGGCGGTCGCCGCCTGCCTGCTGCGGCACTATCCGGCGGCGCGGCGCGCCGTGGTGCTGTGCGGGCCCGGCAACAATGGCGGCGATGGCTATGTCGCGGCCCGCGCGCTTTCCGAAACCGGCATGAAGGTGGCGCTGTTTCATCTCGGCGATCCCGCTAGGCTCTCCGGCGACGCCCTTCGGGCCCGGCAGGACTGCGGCATGGACAGCAAGCGACTGGATACCTTTCGGCCGGAACAGGGCGATGTCATCGTCGACGCGCTTTTCGGCGCGGGCCTCGCCCGGCCGCTTTCCGACGAGATTGCCGCCGTGATCGCGCGGGCGGAGGGGCTGCCGGTGATCGCCGTCGACCTGCCGTCCGGTATCAGCGGCCTCACCGGCCAGGTGCTTGGCGCTGCCTCCAAGGCGGCACATACGGTCACCTTCATGGCGGCCAAGCCCGGCCATTACCTCTTGCCGGCGCGCGACCATTGCGGCGAGTTGGAGGTGTTCGATATAGGCATTCCACGCCGTATTCTGGCGGAGGCGGCGGGTGCCCATCAGCTCAATGGGCCGTCGCTGTGGGCCGACCGTCTGCCGCGCGCGGGCGCCGACTCGCACAAGTTCAAGCGCGGCCATCTCGGCGTGTTTTCCGGCGGCGCCTCGGCCACGGGCGCCGCCCGGCTTTCCGCCATGGCCGGGTTGAAGGCCGGCGCCGGGCTGGTCACGATCGCGGCCGCGCCGCAGGCAATCCTCGTCAATGCCGCGCATCTGACGGCAATCATGCTGAAACGCATCGAGGATGTCGCGGCGCTCAGAGACTGGATTGCCGACAAGCGGCTGTCGGCCTTCGTCCTCGGCCCCGGTTTCGGGGTCGGCGCGGAAACGCGGGATTATGTGGAGACGCTGATCGGACGCCCGCTGGTGCTCGACGCCGACGGGCTGACCGCCTTCGCGGAGCAGCCGGAGGCGCTGTTCGACCAGCTGGCTGCGGCCCCGGAAACCTGCGTCATGACGCCCCATGCCGGCGAATTCGCGCGGCTCTTTCCCGAGCTTGCCGAGGATAACGACCTCGGCAAGCCCGAAAAGGCATTGCGGGCGGCCCGGCGCGCCCATGCGGTGGTGCTCTACAAGGGCGCCGATACCGTGATCGCGTCGCCAGACGGCAGGATCGCGATCAATGCCAACGCCCCGCCATGGCTTGCCACCGCCGGCTCCGGCGATGTGCTTTCCGGCATTATCGGCGGGCTGCTGGCGCAGGGCGTGCCGACCTTTGAGGCGGCGGCGGCCGGGGCATGGTTCCACGGCGAGGCGGGGAACCGGGCAGGCGAGGGGCTGACGGCAGAGGACCTGCCCGTGCATCTGCCTCCAATCCACGAGATTGCCGATGGCGAAAGCTGAGACGCATTGCCGCTTTGTCTGTGACCGGAAGTGACGCAAGTCGGCACTGAAATAGCCCAAGCCGAAACTCGCCGACGCGCCCTACTTGTCAACCAAGCTCTGCAGCTTCTCCGCGCCCGCCGGGGCGCGGACCTTGCCGCCGGTGATGAAGAAGGCATAGACGTCGCGCGGCTTTGCCTCCGGCGCATCGCCGGCAAGACGCGGCAGATCGTCGGGCGCGCCGCCCTTTGACCAGAGTTTCAGCTTCTCCGCCCACGCCTTCAGCGCCGTGTCGGGATAGCAATGCGGGTTGTCGTCCTCGCCCTTTTGCAGGCGGGCATAGACGAAATCGCCGGTGACATCGGCAATCATCGGGTATTCGGGATGATCGGCGCAGACGATCGTCGCACCATATTTGCGGACAAGCGCCACGAAATCCGGATCGAGAAAGGAGGGGTGGCGGACTTCCAGCGCATGTTTGAGGGCAATACCGTCCCGCTCTTTCGGCAGAAGCTTGAGGAAATCCTCGAAATCCTTCGCCTCGAATTTTTTCGTCGGCATGAATTGCCACAGGATCGGCCCCAGCCTGTCGCCAAGCTCGGTGATGCCCTGGCCGAGAAACTTGTCGATCGAGCCCTCGGCCTCGGCGAGCTTCTTGCGATTGGTGCAGTAACGGCTCGCCTTCAGCGAAAAGATGAACCCATCCGGCACGCTCGCCGCCCATTTGGCGAAGGTGGCGGGCTTCTGCGACGAATAATAGGTGCCGTTGACCTCGATCACCTTCAGCTTCTCGCCGGCATATTCAAGCTGGCGCGTCTTCGGCAGCTTGTCCGGATAGAAACTCTCGTTCCACGGATCAAAGGTCCATCCGCCGATACCCACACGAATTGCGCCTGCCGCCATGTCCCGTCTCCTATTCCGCCGCTTCCGTCTTCTTTGGCGGCCGCCGCTCCAGAAGCTCCTGAAGATACTGGCCCGTGTAGGAGGCCTTTTCCTTCACGATGTCCTCCGGCGTGCCGGTCGCGACGATCCGGCCGCCGCCATCGCCGCCCTCGGGTCCGATATCGATCACCCAGTCGGCGGTCTTGATGACCTCGAGATTGTGTTCGATCACCACCACGGAATTGCCCTGTTCGACAAGCTGGTGCAGCACTTCCAGAAGTTTGGCGACATCGTGGAAGTGCAGGCCGGTGGTCGGCTCGTCGAGGATGTAGAGCGTCTTGCCGGTGGAACGGCGCGACAGTTCCTTGGCGAGCTTGACGCGCTGCGCCTCGCCGCCTGAAAGCGTGTTGGCCTGCTGGCCGACCTTGATATAGCCGAGGCCGACGTCCTGAAGGGTCTGCAGCTTGTCGCGCACCGAGGGTACGGCGGAGAAGAACTGGACGCCTTCCTCCACTGTCAGTTCCAGGATATCGGCGATCGACTTGCCCTTGAAGCGCACCTCCAGCGTTTCGCGATTGTAGCGCTGGCCGTGGCAGACGTCGCAGGTGACGTAGACATCGGGCAGGAAGTGCATCTCGATCTTGATAAGCCCGTCGCCCTGGCAGGCCTCGCAGCGCCCGCCCTTGACGTTGAACGAGAACCGGCCCGGCTGGTAGCCGCGCGCCTTGGCTTCCGGCAGGCCGGCGAACCATTCGCGGATCGGCGTAAAGGCGCCGATATAGGTCGCCGGGTTGGAGCGCGGCGTGCGTCCGATCGGCGACTGGTCGATATCGATGACCTTGTCGACGAATTCCAGACCCTCGATGCGATCATGCGGGGCCGGGTTTTCGCGCGCGCCCATGATGCGCCGCGCCGCCGCCTTGTAGAGCGTCTCGATCAGGAAGGTGGATTTGCCGCCGCCGGAAACGCCGGTGACGGCGGTGAACAGGCCGAGGGGGATCGAGGCGGTGACATTCTTGAGGTTGTTGCCGCGCGCGCCGACCACCTTGAGCGCCTTGCCCTTTTTCTGCGGCCGCCGCTCGGCGGGCACGGCCACGGCGCGCGCGCCGCTCAGATACTGCCCGGTCAGCGATTTCGGATTGGCCATGATCGCCTGAGGCGTGCCCTCGGCCACCACCTCGCCGCCATGAATGCCGGCCGCGGGGCCGATATCAAGCACATAATCTGCCGTCAGGATCGCGTCCTCGTCATGCTCGACCACGATGACGGTGTTGCCGATATCGCGCAGATGTTTCAGCGTATCGAGCAGCCGCGTATTGTCGCGCTGATGCAGGCCGATCGAGGGCTCGTCCAGCACGTAAAGCACGCCGGTCAGCCCTGAGCCGATCTGCGAGGCGAGCCGGATGCGCTGGCTCTCGCCACCCGAAAGCGAGCCGGAATTGCGCGACAAGGTCAGATACTCCAGCCCGACATCGTTCAGGAACCGCAGCCGCTCGTTGATTTCCTTGAGGATGCGCACCGCGATATCGTTCTGTTTCTGCGAAAAATGCTTCGGCAGGTCCTCGAACCAGTCGCGCGCCGCGCGGATTGAAAGCTGGCTGACCTCGCCGATATGGCGCTTGTCGATCTTGACGGCGAGCGCCTCGGGCTTCAGCCGGTAGCCGCTGCAAGCCGGGCAGGGGGCCGCCGACATGTAGCGCTCCATCTCCTCGCGCGCCCAGGCGGAATCGGTTTCCTTCCAGCGCCGCTCGAGATTGGGAATGATTCCCTCGAAGCTCTTGGTGGTCTTGTAGCTGCGCGCGCCATCGGCATACTGGAACTCGATCTTGTCCTCGGTCCCGTTGAGGATCGCGTTGGTGGCCTGTTCCGGCAGCTTGTCCCAGCGATCGGTCATCTTGAAACCGAAATGCCGGCCGAGCGCCTCCAGAGTCTGCTTGTAGTAGGGCGACGAGGATTTGGCCCAGGGCGCGATCGCGCCGTCCGACAGTTTTTTCGACCGGTCGGGAACGACCAGCCCCTCATCGATCTTCTGCTGGAAACCGAGACCATCGCAGGTCGGGCAGGCGCCGACGGGGTTGTTGAACGAGAACAGCCGCGGCTCGATTTCCGGAATCGTGAATCCTGAAACAGGACACGCAAATTTTTCCGAAAAAACAACGCGCTCATGGGTTTCGTTGAGAGATTTGTTCTTGGCGCCGCCGGCCGCCGTCTCGTTCTCCGGCAACGGCTTGTCGGCAAATTCGGCGACCGCCAGCCCGTCTGCGATTTCGAGGCAGGTTTCCAGGCTGTCGGCAAGCCGGGTCGCGAGATCGTCGCGCACAGCAACGCGGTCGACCACCACATCGATATCGTGCTTGTATTTCTTGTCGAGCTTCGGCGCCTCGGCGATCTCGTAGAATTCGCCGTCGATCTTGACGCGCTGGAAGCCCTTCTTCATCAGTTCCGCCAGTTCCTTGCGGAACTCGCCCTTGCGGCCGGTCACCAGCGGCGCAAGAATATAAAGCCTTGTGCGCTCCGGCAACGCCAGAATGCGGTCGACCATCTGCGTCACGGTCTGGCTTTCGATCGGCAGACCGGTCACCGGCGAATAGGGCACCCCGGTGCGCGCGAACAGAAGCCGCATATAGTCATAAATCTCAGTCACCGTGCCGACGGTGGAACGCGGGTTCTTGGAGGTGGTCTTCTGCTCGATCGAGATCGCGGGCGACAGGCCCTCGATCCGGTCGACATCCGGCTTCTCCATCATCTCCAGGAACTGGCGCGCATAGGCCGACAGGCTCTCGACATAGCGCCGCTGCCCCTCCGCATAGATCGTATCGAAGGCCAGCGAGGATTTGCCGGAGCCCGAAAGCCCGGTCATCACGATCAGGCTGTTACGCGGCAGGTCCACGTCAATGCCTTTGAGATTATGCTGGCGCGCACCGCGGATGGAGATATTCTTCAGTTCGCTCATGGGATCAGGCTTCTCGAGAAGGGAATTTGCTTCCTATGTAGTTCGCGCTGCGGCTCTGTCGAGGTGCAGCAAAACAGACGACTTGAATGTCCCCGGTTGAATCGCTTGACTCGATCATAACAGAGCGATAGAACAAATAAAGAACATTTTTAATTGTGGATTGTCCCGTATCGGTTGATCGCTTTCGGAGAGATCGTCTATGCTGCCGAAAATTCTCTAAAGCGCCGCAACGCGGTTATACAGGTGGTAGTCATGGCAGGTAGTGTAAACAAGGTCATCCTCGTCGGCAATCTCGGAGCGGACCCGGAAATCCGGCGTACACAGGACGGCCGGCCGATCGCCAACCTGCGGGTGGCCACGTCGGAAAGCTGGCGCGACCGTAATTCCGGCGAGCGCAAGGAGCGCACGGAATGGCACCGCGTGGTGATTTTCTCTGAGGGTCTCTGCAAGATCGCCGAACAATATCTGCGCAAGGGCTCCAAAGTCTATATCGAAGGCCAGCTGCAGACACGCAAATGGACCGACCAGGGCGGCCAGGAGCGCTATTCGACCGAGGTCGTGCTGCAGGGCTTCAACGCCACGCTGACCATGCTGGACGGCCGCGGCGAAGGCGGCGGCGGGCAGGGCGGCAACTTTGGCGGAAGCCAGGGCGGCGGTGGCTATGACGATTACGGCTCACAGCCGTCTTCCGGCGGCGGCGGTCGCAGCGGCGGCGGCTTCTCGCAAGATCTCGATGACGACATTCCGTTCTGATCAACCTTGCATCGCCTTCTTGAGGGCGGTGAGACCGTTTTCCGCCATCGGCGGCAGAGCATAGATTTCACCCGGCGACCGCGGGCGGCGGAGCGTGCATCACCGTTGTAACGCCGTCGATCACGAACTGCACGGCCAGCGCCGTCAGCATCATGCCGAGAATGCGGGTGAGAATGTTACGACCGGTTTCGCCGAGAAGCCGGTCGATCATGCCGGCGGCGAGCATTGCCAGCAGCACGACCAGCGTGGCGACGAAGATCACCAGAACGAGCGCCAGCTTGTCCAGTACCGTTTCCATCTTTGAGCCGAGCAGGATCGTCGCGGAGATCGCGCCGGGGCCGGCGATCAGCGGCATGGCAAGCGGAAAGGCGGCGAGATTGGCCAAGCCATCCTTCGTGATGGCGGTTTCCGTCGTCTTCTCCTTTCTTTCGACGCGTTTTTCGAAGATCATTTCCACGCCGATCCAGAACAGAAGAATGCCCCCGGCAATACGAAACGCGCTCATGGAAATACCGAGCGCGTTGAGGATGTCATCGCCCAGCAGGGCAAAGGCCAGGAGCAGAAAGAACGAAATCAGGCTGCCCCGGATCGCCACCTTGCGGCGCTGGGCCTGGGTCATACCTACCGTCAGCGCCAGGAATATCGGCACCATGCCGGGCGGATCCATGGTCACCATCAAGGTGGTGAAGCCGTTTATCAGCGTTGCCAGTTCGTTCATCCGCCCGTTTCCGCCTGTTTTTTTCTTCTTGATGGGCTACGCCGCCGCGGCAAACCGCAGGCGGCATCCGCAGTGCTCTTGCCAGCTTGCCACAAGATCACCACCTGACACGAATAAAAACTTGGAATCCGCCGTCTGTCCACTGTCAGGAGGCTTGCGCAATTGGCGTCAGCCATCGGATTCGGCTATAAAAAACCAGATGATTCTAGCTTGAGATCGTGATTCACATTGACTGATCAAACGACACCTTCGGGCGGCGGCCTGCCGCCGGGCATCGAGCCCATCTCCATCATGGAGGAAATGCAGCGTTCCTATCTCGATTACGCCATGAGCGTGATCGTCAGCCGCGCGCTGCCGGATGTTCGTGACGGCCTGAAGCCGGTGCACAGGCGCATTCTCTACGGCATGTCCGAAATGGGCGTGGACTGGAACAAGAAATACGTCAAATGCGCCCGCGTCACCGGCGATGTCATGGGTAAATACCACCCGCATGGCAACGCCGCGATCTATGACGCGCTCGCGCGTATGGCGCAGGACTGGTCGCTGCGCCTGCCGCTGATCGACGGGCAGGGCAATTTCGGCTCCGTCGATGGCGACCCGCCGGCGGCCGAACGCTATACCGAATGCCGGCTGCAGAAGGTCGCGCATACGCTGCTCGACGATCTCGACAAGGAGACCGTCGATTTCCGCGAGAACTATGACGGCACGCTGTCGGAGCCGTCGGTTCTGCCGGCGAAGTTCCCGAATCTTCTGGTCAACGGCGCGGGCGGCATCGCCGTCGGCATGGCCACCAATATCCCGACCCACAATCTGGGCGAGGTGATCGACGGCTGTATCGCGGTGATGGAAAATCCCGCGATCGAGCTGCCGGAACTGATGCAGATCATCCCGGGGCCGGACTTCCCGACCGGGGCGCAGATTCTTGGCCGTGCGGGCATCAAGTCCGCCTATGAGACCGGGCGCGGCTCGGTGATCATGCGCGGCAGGGCCACGATCGAGCCGATGCGCGGCGACCGCGAGCAGATCATCATCACCGAGATTCCCTATCAGGTGAACAAGGCGACGATGATCGAGAAGATGGCCGAACTGGTGCGCGACAAGCGCATCGAGGGCATTTCCGATCTGCGCGACGAAAGCGACCGCGAAGGCTATCGCGTCGTCATCGAACTCAAGCGCGACGCCAATGCCGAGGTCATCCTCAACCAGCTTTATCGCTACACGCCGCTGCAGACCTCGTTCGGCTGCAACATGGTGGCGCTCAACGGCGGCAAGCCGGAACAGCTTACCCTGCTCGATATCCTGCGGGCCTTCGTCGCTTTCCGCGAAAGCGTCGTCAGCCGGCGGACCAAATATCTGCTGAGGAAGGCCCGCGAGCGCGCCCATGTCTTGGTTGGTCTCGCGATCGCCGTTGCCAATATCGACGAGATCATCAACCTTATCCGCCGCGCCCCCGATCCGCAGACGGCACGCGAGCAGTTGATGGAGCGCCACTGGCCGGCCCAGGATGTCGAGGCGCTGATCCGCCTGATCGACGACCCGCGCCACAAGATTTCCGAGGACGGCACCTATCAGTTGTCCGAGGAGCAGGCCCGCGCCATTCTCGAACTGCGGCTGTCGCGTCTGACCGCGCTCGGTCGCGATGAGATCGGCGACGAGTTGAACAAAATCGGCGATGAAATAAAGTCTTATCTCGAAATCCTGTCATCGCGGATGAAGATCCAGGCGATCATCAAGGAAGAGCTGATCGCGGTCCGCGACGAGTTCGGCACGCCCCGGCGCACCGAAATTCTCGAAGGCGGTCCGGACATGGACGACGAGGATCTGATCGCGCGCGAGGACATGGTCGTCACCGTGTCGCGTAACGGCTATATCAAGCGCGTGCCGCTGACCACCTACCGGGCGCAGCGCCGCGGCGGCAAGGGCCGCTCCGGCATGTCGATCCGCGACGAGGATTTCGTCACCCGGCTGTTTGTTGCCAACACCCACACGCCGGTGCTGTTCTTCTCTTCGCGCGGCATCGTCTACAAGGAAAAGGTCTGGCGTCTGCCGATCGGCACGCCGCAGTCACGCGGCAAGGCGCTGATCAACATGCTGCCGCTGCAGCAGGGCGAGGCGATCACCTCCATTCTGGCGCTGCCCGAGGATGAGGAAAGCTGGTCCGAACTCGACGTGATGTTCGCCACCACGCGCGGAACCGTGCGCCGCAACAAGCTGTCGGATTTCGTGCAGGTCAACCGCAACGGCAAGATCGCGATGAAGCTCGATGACGAGAATGATCGCATCCTGTCGGTCTGGACCTGTACGCCGGATGACGACGTGCTGCTGACGACCGCGATGGGCCAGGCGATCCGCTTCCCGGTTCCCGCCATCCGCGTCTTCGCCGGCCGCAATTCGATCGGCGTGCGCGGCATCGGTCTGGCGGAAGGCGACGAGGTCATCTCGATGACCATCGTCAGCCATGTCGACGCCGAGCCGTGGGAGCGCGCCGCCTATCTGAAGCGGGCAGCGCTTGAACGCCGCACCGAGACCGGGGAGGGCGAGGATATCGCGCTTGTCGGCGAGGAAGTGGCGGAAGAGGGCACGCTCAGCGATGATCGCTTCGAGGAGCTGAAGTTCCGCGAGCAGTTCATCTTGACCGTCACCGAAAAGGGCTTCGGCAAGCGCTCGTCGTCCTACGACTTCCGCATCTCCGGGCGCGGCGGCAAGGGCATCCGCGCCACCGACACCTCGAAGACCGACGAAATCGGCAAGCTGATTGCCGCCTTCCCGGTTCTCGACGGCGACCAGATCATGCTGGTTACCAATGCCGGTCAGTTGATCCGGGTGCCGGTCTACGACATCCGCATCGCCAGCCGCACCGCCAAGGGCGTCACCGTGTTCAAGACCGGCGCCGAGGAGAAGGTGGTCTCGGTCGAGGGCATCAGCGAGCCTGACGACGACGAGGTAATCGAGGACGCCGTGGAAGCCGGCGTCGATGTCGAGGCCGGCAGCGAAGGCGCGGCCGAGGCAACGGACGCCCCTGACGACGGATCCGACGAGACCTGATCGGCGAACAACGGGAATGAAGACTGGAGCCGGGCCTCGCGCCCGGCTTCTTCGTTTCACGTCCCCGTTTGCAGCCTGAACCGGCTTGCAGCCCGGCACTTTCCATGACAAAAGGCCGTGACCGGAAACGGGGACGCGACGAAGCATATGGCGAAGGCATTCTACACAGGCTCATTCGACCCGATGACCAACGGGCATCTCGACGTCGTACTGCAGGCGTTGAACGTCGCGGAAAAGCTCGTGATCGGCATCGGCGTGAATGCCGGCAAGACGCCATTGTTCACCTTCGACGAACGAGCCGACTTTCTGAAGCGCGGCGTTGCCGAAAACCTGCCGGAGCGGGCAGGGGATATCGAGGTGATCGCTTTCAGCGGCCTTGCCGTGGATGCCGCGCGCGAGGCAGGCGCCAGCCTGATCATCCGCGGACTGCGCGATGGCACGGATTTCGACTACGAGATGCAGATGGCCGGCATGAACGGCGAGATGGCCCCGGATATCCAGACCGTGTTTGTCCCGGCAAAACCGGCATCCCGTCCGATATCGGCCACATTGGTGCGGCAGGTCGCGGCCATGGGCGGCGATGTGGCGCGCTTCGTGCCGGATTATGTGGCGGCGGCGCTGAAGGCAAAACACTCGCGGTAGCCTAGTGAGGAAACCTTTTTCAAGGAGAACGACATGCGCAAGATGATTGCGGGACTGGCAGCAGCAACGCTGATTTCGACATTCGCGGGTACGGCCATGGCCGCCGACACGCTGACCTTCAACACCACCGAAGGCCCCTTCACCATCGAGCTTTTCGAAGATCTTGCGCCGCAGAACGCCGCGCGCGTCAAGGCGCTGGCGGAAGAGGGCGCCTATGACAATGTGGTGTTCCACCGCGTGATCGACGGCTTCATGGCGCAAACCGGCGACGTTCAGTTCGGCGATACCGAGGACGGCTACGACCTCAACCGCGCCGGCATGGGCGGTTCCGACTTGCCCGACCTGCCGGCCGAATTCTCCGACGTGCCGTTCAAGCGCGGCGTCGTCGGCATGGCCCGCGCCCAGGATCCGAACTCGGCGAATTCGCAGTTCTTCGTCATGCTTGAGGATGGTCCGTTCCTGAACGGCCAGTACACCGTGATCGGCGAAGTGGTCGACGGCATGGACAATGTCGACAAGATCAAGAAGGGCGATCAGGCCCAGAACGGCAAGGTCAGCGATCCGGACCGGATCCTGGACGTCACCGTCGGACAGTAAGTATTGCGCCCGCCTTGCCGGACCGGCGGGGCGGGTAAACCGCCACAGGAGAAAATGATGGCCGAAATCAAGGACCCGGAAAACACCTTCATCATGGAAACGACCAAGGGCAAGGTCGTGATCGAAGCGTTTCCGAACGTCGCGCCCAAACATGTCGATCGCATCCGCGAACTGGTGCGCGAGGGCGCCTATGACGGCGTCGTGTTCCACCGTGTGATCGCCGACTTCATGGCCCAGGGCGGCGACGTCGAGCACGGCAAGAAGACCTCGGACACGTTCAACCCCGGCCGCGCCGGCACGGGCGGTTCCGACAAGCCGGACCTGCCGGCCGAGTTCTCCGCCACCCGCCATGTGCGCGGCACCTGCTCGATGGCGCGTTCGCAGAACCCGAACTCGGCCAACTCGCAGTTCTTCATCTGCTTCACCGATGCCCCCTGGCTCGACAAGCAGTATTCGGTCTGGGGTCAGGTGATCGAAGGCATGGAAGCCGTAGACAAGTTCGAAAAGGGCGAGCCGGTCCGCAACCCCGACCACATCATCACGATGAAGGTCGCCGCGGACGTTTGAGGGCGAAGGGGACGCCCTTCAATCTCCCCCCTTTGAGGGAGCAAAGCTGTAAAGCCACAGTCAGACCCGTCCGGCCAAGGCCGGCGGGTTTTCGAATTTGAGAAATGTCCTGACACAATGCGCGTAGACCTCTTCGATTTCGACCTGCCGGACGAAAATATCGCCTTGCGGCCCGCGAACCCGCGCGACAGCGCGCGGCTCCTCGTGGTGCGGCCGGGCGAGGGGCTTGGCGATCATGTCGTGTCCGAACTCCCGTCCTTCCTGCGCTCAGGTGACGCGCTGGTATTCAACGACACGAAAGTGATCCCGGCCCAGCTCGAAGGCGTGCGGCTGCGCGAGGGCGGCGAAGAGGTGCCGGTTTCGGCCACGCTTCATCTGAGGAAGGCCGATAATATCTGGCACGCCTTCGCCCGGCCGGGCAAGCGAATCAAGCCCGGCGATGTGCTTCGTTTCGTTTCCGCCGATGGTGCGACGAGGCTTTCCGCGACGGTCGCGGAAAAGCGCGAAGGCGGCGAGGTTGTGCTGAGCTTCGACGCGCGCGGCGGCGCGCTTGATGAAGCGATGATGCGCGTCGGCCACGTGCCGCTGCCGCCCTATATCGCCTCCAAACGCGCCGAGGACGGCAAGGATCGCGACGACTACCAGACCATCTATGCCCGCGAAAACGGCGCGGTCGCCGCGCCCACGGCCGGCCTGCACTTCACGCCGCGCCTTATGAAAGCGCTGGAAGAGGCCGGCATCGAGCAGCATTTCGTCACGCTCCATGTCGGCGCCGGCACCTTTCTGCCCGTCAAGGCCGATGACACCGACGACCACGTGATGCATTTCGAACGCGGCATCGTGACTGCGGAAACGGCGCAAGCGCTGAACGCGGTCAAGGCGCGGGGCGGGCGGATCATCTCCGTCGGCACCACCTCTCTCCGGCTGCTCGAAAGCGCGGCTGGCGAAAACGGCGAGATCGCGCCGTGGGAGGGCGAGACCGGCATCTTCATCACGCCCGGCTATCGTTTTCGCGCCGTCGACATGCTGATGACCAATTTCCACCTGCCGAAATCGACGCTGTTCATGCTGGTCTCGGCCTTCTCCGGTCTGGAAACGATGCGGGCGGCCTATGCCCATGCGATCGAAACCGGCTACCGATTTTATTCCTACGGCGATTCCAGCCTGCTGTTCAGGAAAGATAGATGAGCGACGATTTCCGTTTCACCCTGAAGGCCACCGATGGCAGTGCCCGGCTTGGCGCGATCACCATGCCGCGCGGCGAAATCCGCACGCCGGCCTTCATGCCGGTCGGAACCGCGGGCACGGTGAAGGCGATGTATCTCGACCAGGTGCGCGATCTCGGCGCCGACATCATCCTCGGCAACACCTACCACCTGATGCTGCGCCCGGGTGCGGAGCGTGTCGCGCGCCTTGGCGGTCTGCACTCGCTGATCCGCTGGCCGCATCCGATCCTGACCGATTCCGGCGGGTTTCAGGTGATGTCGCTGGCCGCTCTTCGGGAAATCGACGAGAAAAAGGGTGTCACCTTCAAATCCCATATCGACGGCAGCGTCCATCACATGAGCCCGGAACGCTCGATCGAGATCCAGGGGCTGCTGGGCTCCGATATCCAGATGCAGCTCGATGAATGCGTCCGGCTACCCGCCGAGCGGGCCGAGATCGAGAAATCCACCGAGATGTCGCTTGCCTGGGCCGAACGCTGCCGGGAAGCCTTTGGTGATCAGCCGGGCAAGGCGATGTTCGGCATTGTGCAGGGCGGCGATATTCCGGATTTGCGCATCCGCTCCGCGCGCGGTCTCGCCGGTCTCGACCTCAAGGGCTATGCCGTCGGCGGGCTTGCCGTCGGCGAGCCGCAGGCGGTGATGCTGGCCATGCTGGAGACGACGCTCCCGGAACTGCCGACGGAGAAGCCGCGCTACCTGATGGGCGTCGGTACACCGGACGATATCTTGAAATCGGTCGCGCGCGGCATCGACATGTTCGACTGCGTGATGCCGACAAGGGCAGGGCGCCATGGCCTCGCCTTCACCCGCCGCGGCAAGGTCAACCTGCGCAATGCCCGCCATGCCGAGGACCTGCGCCCGCTGGACGAGGAAAGCGACTGCCCGGCGGCCCGCGACTATTCCCGCGCCTATCTGCACCATCTGGTGCGCTCCAACGAGTCGCTTGGCGGCATGCTGCTGACCTGGAACAACCTGCATTATTACCAGAAGCTCATGCAGGGCATCCGCAAGACGATTGCCGAGGGTCGCTACGACGATTTCGTGGCGGAAACCCAGGAAGGCTGGGCGAGGGGTGATGTCGCCGCTATCTGACCGGCGGCAACTCCCAGCGCCGGTAAAGCTCGTCAAGCGCCTTCGCGCTGTGGCATTCAACAGTCGGCAAACCGGAGCGGCGTAAGACCTCGGCGTATTTGGTCGCACTGTTTCGGGTCTTGAACAGGATCCAGTCGACCATCTCCCATTTAATGCTCTCCTGCGCGCCTTCCAGGTGGCCGGCGCGTTCGGCCCGATTGACCGTTGTTCGCCTGATATAGCGCACCAGCCGGCGCCAGCGGTTGGATGTGATCAGGATCGCGCCGGTCGCGCGCGCAAGGCGCTGCGGCATTAGCCGGCTGTAATTGCCATCCATGACCCAGCGCTCGCCCATGATGGCGTCATCGTGCAGTCTGGCAAACTCGGCCTCGGGGCGCGGCTTCCAGTCGGTGTTGGGCAGATGCTGGAACTGATCCAGGTGGATCGCCGCGATTTCCAACTTTCTGGATAAGGCGACGGCCAGGGTCGATTTGCCCGCATTGGAGGGCCCGAGGACGACGATCCGCGTCCCGAGCGAATCGAGATCAAGCATGAGTATACGCAGTCTGTTTTGCAGATTGTTTCTATGTGTCCCGCAGGGAACAGCGCAAGGCGGGCTCACTGCAACAAAGATCACATAATGTGGATTATGGAACTTATGGATACCACCGACGACCTGATTGTGCAGTCGCCGGTGCTAGCATTCCCGCTTTCATGAACGGCACTTAACGCAGTTCCATCAGTCGCTTGTGCGCTGCAGTGAAACCTTTCAATGAGGCGCCGATGCTGAATTTTTCATTGCCGTCGATCGGCTGGGCGATGATGTTCAGCGAGCCGCCATTCTTCATCCGGTCGGCCATCGCCGCGTCGAATTCAACGGGCACGAGGCAGCCTTGCGGCAGACATGTCGAGAAACCGAATGTCTTGCCCTCGGTGGCGTCATCGATTGTCAGTGTCACGCCCTGGGCCAGCGCCAGGCCGAACGGCATGATCACGACGCCCTGGATCTTGTCATCCGGCGTCACCGACAGTTCGACGGTCATCACCCGCTGGCCGCTGTCCTTGGCCACCTGATTGTGGATCATCGCGCAACGGTCGACGCCCTCGTTGGAAATGCAGGTGACCCGCCAGTCCTGATAGGTTTCGTTGATGGAGCTCGCACCTTCCGGCAAGGCCGAAATGGCCGGGCTTGCGGCTGCGCCGAAAAGAAACGCCGAAACGATGCCGGCTGCGATTTGACGAGGTTTCACCAAAAATCTCCCAATCCGTCTGATTTTCGGGCGAAGCTAGCACGATTCGCCAGACGTCAACACCGGCAGCACGCACGCGCGATACGCATGTTTTCGCTGTCTGCGCAAAGATGTGCGCGGCGATGCCGCGACGCCCGGTTTAATCCGCGGCAATGCTTGCATGGCCGCCGGTTCCTCGCCATAGTCGCCGGCAAATCGTAAGGCGTACAGACAGGAGAATTCCCGATGTCCTCGCACGGTAGGCGCGATGAACAGGAAGGCCATGCGCGGCCGCCCGTTCCCGATATCATGGCGATTCTCGGCGAGAACAAGCCGCGCCGGCGCTTCCCCTGGGGTTGGCTGGCGCTCGTTATCGTCCTTATTGCCGCGGGCTATGGCGGCTACCGCTTCTACCAGAGCGGCGACCTGCAACTGGTCGCGGCCCAGCCGGGATACACGACCGCCGAGGTGATCCGCGGACCGATGAACATCACCGTGCGCGCAACGGGCGCGATCGAGCCGATCAACCGCGTTGAAATTTCGAGCGAGCTTTCCGGCACGGTGAAGGATGTGCTGGTGGATTTCAACAGCGAGGTCGAGGCCGGCGACGTGCTGCTGGAGCTCGAGACCGACGAACTGACGGCCGATATATTGAGCGCAAAGGCCAAGCTTGCCGCCGCCAATGCCGACGTCGCATCGAGCGTCTCGGACGTCGAATCCGCCAAGGCGACGATGGATCGCACCGAGACCCTGGTAAAGCGCAACGTCGCGCCGCGCCAGGATTTCGAAGATGCGCAGTTTGCCTATGCGGCCGCCGTCGCCGACCGGCAGAGCGCGGAGGCGCGGCTCGATGTCGCCAAGGCCGAACTGGCGCTGGCGGAACTGCGGCTCAGCAAGGCCACGATCCGTTCGCCGATCGACGGCATCGTACTTTACCGCAATGTCGATGTCGGCCAGACATTCACCACCTCGCTGGAGGCCCCTACTCTGTTCGTCATCGCCGGTGATCTCGGCCAGATGGAGCTGCGCGTCGATATCGATGAGGCCGATGTCGGCAAGGTCGAGCCGGGACAGAAGGCCAGCTTCACCGTCGAGGCCTTTCCGGATAAGCGTTTCCCTGCCGAAATCGCCTCGATCCGCTATGCTTCCGAGCTCAACAGCGATGTCGTGACCTACAAGGCGGTGCTGCTCGTCGACAATTCCGAGCGCCTGCTGCGCCAGGGCATGACCGCCACGGCCGATATTCTGGTGAGCGAATCCGAGGACGTGATCCTGGTCCCGACAGCGGCGCTGCGCTTCATGCCGGCCGGCGTCGATGCGCCGACCTCTTCGGGCGACGAGCGTACCGCTTGGCTGCTTCGCAATGGCGAGCCGCTGCCGGTTCCGATCACGGTCGGGGCCAGCGACGGCCGCTATACCGCCGTTGTGGACGGCGATCTGCGCGTCGGCGACATGGTGATCACGGGCAATGGCGGGGAGGTTCGATGATATGAACGCGGCTCCTCCCCTTATCGAATTTCGCAAGGTCTCGCGGATCTACGGCTCCGGCGAAGCGGAAATCGCGGCCCTGAACAACGTCGATTTTTCGATCGAGGCCGGCGAATTCCTCTCGATCATGGGCCCGTCAGGCTCCGGCAAGTCGACGGCGATGAACATTCTCGGCTGGCTCGACCGGCCGACCAGCGGCCAGTTCTTCTTCCAGGGCGTCGACACGACCGAACTGCCCGGCCCCAAGCTGACCCTGCTGCGCCGCCATCTTCTGGCCTTCGTGTTCCAACGCTACAATCTTCTGCCGCGCTCCTCGGCGATCGAGAATGTCGAACTGCCGCTGCTCTATCGCGGCATCAGCCGCACCGAGCGCCGCGAACGGGCTGAAAACGCGCTCGATCAGGTGGGGCTCGGCGACCGGCTGCACCAGCGCACCATGGAGCTTTCCGGCGGCCAGCAGCAGCGCGTGGCGATCGCGCGCGCCCTGATCACGGAACCCGCCGTTCTGCTCGCCGACGAGCCCACGGGCAATCTCGATACCAAATCCAGCAACGAGATCATGGAACTGGTCACCAGCCTCAATGTCGATATCGGCATCACCGTGGTGATGGTCACCCATGACGAGAACGTGGCGCGCTACGCCAGCCGGCGCATGCATTTCCTCGATGGCAGGGTCGATGGCAGCTATCGGCCGGGCCGCGGCGAACGGCGGGAGGACGACCATGTTTCTTGAGATGCTGAAACTCGCGCTGCGGGCCGTCCGACGTAACCTGCTGCGCTCGTTCCTCACCGTGCTTGGCGTCATCATCGGCGTTTCGGCGGTGATCGTCATGGTCACGGTGGCGAACGGCACGGCGGAACAGGTGCGCACCGAAATCGCGCGCCTCGGCACGGATGTCCTGTTCGTGCGGCCTGGCCAGCGCGCGCCCGGGGCCGCCTCGGAGGCCGCCAAGGGCTTCACCGAACGCGATATCGCGGCGCTGCGCAACCAGATACCCGATCTGCGCGCCGTAGCGCCCCAGAACATTGCGGATGCGACGGTTGTCGCCGGCGGCAACAACCGCAAGACCGTGGTCATCGGCACCAGCGACGCGTTTCTCGACGCCCAGGACTGGACCATCGAGAGCGGCAGCGATTTCGCCGGCGCCGAGGTCGCGGCCGGCGATACCGCCTGCATTCTCGGCGCGACGGTGAAACAGGCGCTTTTCGCCGATGACGATCCGGTGGGCCGCAATGTCCGCGTCGGCACTATTTCCTGCGCCGTTATCGGCACGCTTGGCGCCAAGGGCGAGGCCGGCATGGGCCGCGATCAGGACGATATCGTGCTGATGCCGATCGCCACCTTCCAGCGCCGCCTCGGCGGCGACAGCTATATCGAGAGCATCGTGCTCGCCGCGAAAGACGGCGTTTCCACTCAGGATCTGAAGGCCGAGGTCGGTGATGTGCTGCGCGACCGCCGCAACATCCTGCCGGGCCGGCCGGATGATTTCGAGGTCAACGACATGACCGAGATCACCAACGCGGTCTCGGGCACCAGAACACACCTGACGGGCATGCTGGCCGCGATCGCGGGCGTCAGCCTGCTGGTCGGCGGCATCGGCATCATGAATATCATGCTGGTGTCGGTCACCGAGCGCACCCGCGAAATCGGCCTCCGGCTTACCGTCGGCGCGCTGGAGCGGCAGGTGCTGCTGCAATTCATCGTCGAGGCGCTGGTGCTGTCGATATCGGGCGGCGTCACCGGCATCGTGATCGGCCTCGGCCTCGCCTATGCTGCCGTGCAGTATCTCTCCCTGCCCTTCGTCATCGACCCCTGGATGATCGCCGGCTCCTTCGCCTTCTCGGCTCTGATCGGCCTGATCTTCGGCTATTTCCCTGCAAGGCGTGCAGCGAGGCTGAGTCCGATCGATGCGTTGCGGTTTGAGTGAGCGCGGACCCTGCGTCGTGCGGTGTCTGTTTGGTGCAGTTGAGTTCTGTTGAGCGGCTTTTTGCCGGACTCTCAGCCCACAATCTCGCCCCTTGAGGGGGAGATGTCGCGAAAGCGACAGAGAGGGGTAAAGGGCGTAGGCCCTAAAAGCGCATGCTCCGTGCTCTCGGAGAGGGTTCACCCTCTCTGCCCCTGCCGGGGCATCTCTCCCTCAAGGGGA
The DNA here is from genome assembly GCF_053484265.1 of Martelella sp. FOR1707. Lineage (NCBI taxonomy): Bacteria > Pseudomonadati > Pseudomonadota > Alphaproteobacteria > Hyphomicrobiales > Aurantimonadaceae > Martelella > Martelella sp. FOR1707. The sequence continues at coordinate 25,468 of NZ_JBAKFP010000004.1, forward strand.
GAGATTGATGGCTGCAACGCCTCGAGAAAATACGTTGACTATGAGGACTTGGCGGGTTTCAAACGGCGGGATAGGCTGAAGCGCCCTACCCCACAAACGCCCGCTCGATGACGAACTGCGACGGCTTGTTGTTGGCGCCTTCGGTCAGGCCGGCGGCTTCCAGAAGCGCCTTGGTGTCCTTCAGCATCTCGGTCGAGCCGCAGATCATGGCGCGGTCCGTTTCCGGGTTCAGCGCGGGAACGCCGAGGTCCTCGAACAGCTTGCCGCTGGCGATCAGGTCGGTGATGCGGCCGGTGCGCACGAAATCCTCGCGGGTGGCTGTGGCGTAATGGTGCAGCTTGCCGCCGACGACCTCGCTCAGGAGTTCGTCGTTCTCGATCTCGTTCACCAGATCGAAGCCGTATTTCAGCTCGGCGACTTCGCGGCAGGTATGCGTCAGGATCACTTCGTCGAATTTTTCGAATGTTTCCGGCTCGCGGATCAGGCTTGCGAACGGCGCAATCCCGGTTCCGGTCGAGAACATGTAGAGCCGTTTCGCTGGCGTCAGTGCGTCGAGCACCAGCGTGCCGGTCGGCTTCTTGCGCATCAGCACGGTGTCTCCGGGCTGGATCTTCTGCAGATGCTGGGTCAGCGGGCCGCCCGGAACCTTGATCGAGAAGAATTCCAGCGTATCGGCCCAGGCCGGGCTTGCGATCGAATAGGCGCGATAGATCGGCTTGCCGTCGACCATCAGGCCGATCATGGCGAACTCGCCTGAGCGGAAGCGGAATCCGGCCGGTCGCGTCATGGTGAAACGGAACAGATGGTCGGTGTAATGCTCCACGCTCAGCACGGTCTCGCCATAAACCCCGGCGGGCAACGCAGTCGCAAGATCGTCGGTTTTGGTCTGCACGTTCATGTCTGGTCCTGTCATTCTGTCTTGTCGGCGCCTTCGATCCGCTTGCGGGTCATATCCTCCAGCGCTCAAATACTACCGCTGGCCGACAATTGCAAAGTCAGCGGCAAATTCTTGGGCTTTCATGCGCCCGCTTGCCGCCGCCAGCTGTAGCCGGGCACCGCGGCGGCGGGTTTTGCCGCGGGCTGGTAGTAGCGCGTCACCGCCGGCAACCGCCCTTCCCCGAGCCGGCGGATCGCGGTCTCATTGGTCACGGCGAAGCTGTCGAAGCCGCAGCGCAGCATATGCACCAGCGGATCGATCAGCACGTCGCCGACGGCGCGCAGCTCGCCGGTATAGCCCAGCCGCTCGCGCAAAAGCGTCGCCTGCGAAAATGCCCGTCCATCGCTGAAGGCCGGGAACGTCAGCGCCACAAGCGCGATCCGGTCGAGATAGGGTGCCAACCGCGTCGGGTCGTCAAACGAACCGAGCACCACGCCGACGGGTTCATTGCCGTCGACGCCATGCTCGATGATCTCGGCGTAGGGCGTGAGCGCGCGCTCGCCCTCGCCCGCCTTGCGGTCTTCGGTTTCCACCACCCAAGGGTCGTTCTCGACGAAGCCGCCTTCTTTCCAGATTGCAGTCATGCGGTGTCTCCTCAGGCAGCCTTGGCTTTTTCGGGATAGAGCGCATCCTTGAAGGGCTGCGCGCCCAGCCTGCGATAGGCCTCGATAAAGGTTTCGGACGCGTCGGCCCTAAGCTCAAGATAGGTATCGACAATCGTCTCCACAGCATCGGTTACCTTGGAGGGCTCGAAGCCGCGGCCGACGATCTCGCCGATCGAGGTGTTCTCGTCCGCCGATCCGCCAAGCGTGATCTGGTAGAGCTCTGCGCCCTTCTTCTCGACCCCCAAAAGACCGATATGGCCGACATGGTGATGGCCGCAGGCATTGATGCAGCCGGAAATCTTGATCTTCAGATCGCCGATCTCGGCCTGGCGCTCGGCATTGCCGAAGCGGGACGAAAGCTCCTGCGCCAGCGGGATCGACCGCGCATTGGCGAGCGCGCAATAGTCGAGCCCGGGACAGGCGATGATGTCGGTGATCAGCCCGGCATTGCCGGTCGCGAGCCCCGCTTCCTCAAGCGCGCGATAGACGGCCGGCAGATCGGCGCGAGCGACATGCGGCAGCACCAGGTTCTGCTCGTGGCTGACGCGGATTTCATCGAAGCCGTAACGCTCCGCGATATCGGCGACCGCTTCCATCTGCCCATCGGTCGCGTCTCCAGGAATGCCGCCGATCGGCTTCAGCGAGATCGTGACCATCGCATAGTCGTCGCGCTTGTGGGCGACGGTGTTGCGGGTGAGCCAGTTGATGTAGCCGGCGTCGGCGGTATCGAACCGGTCGCGTTCGCGGGCCGGCAGTTCCGGCGGTGCGAAATAGGCGCGGATGGCCTCGACATCGGCCTCCGGCAGCGTCAGCTCGCCGCCCTTCAGCGCCTCGAACTCCTGCTCGATCTGCGCTTTCAATTCCTCGACCCCGGTTTCGTGGACCAGGATCTTGATGCGCGCCTTGTACTTGTTGTCGCGGCGGCCGTTGAGATTGTAGACGCGCAGGATCGCTGTGGCATAAGTCAGAAGATCGGCTTCGGGAAGGAAGTCGCGAACCTTCTTGGCGATCATCGGGGTACGCCCCTGCCCGCCGCCGACATAGACGGCAAAGCCGAGCTCGCCGGCGTCGTTCCGCTTCAGATGCAGGCCGATATCGTGGACCTGGATGGCCGCCCGGTCGCGCTCCGCGCCCGTCACCGCGATCTTGAACTTGCGCGGCAGGAACGAGAACTCCGGATGCAGCGACGACCACTGCCGCAGAATTTCGGCATAGGGGCGCGGATCGGCGACCTCATCGGCGGCAGCGCCCGAAAAATGGTCGGCGGTGACATTGCGGATGCAATTGCCCGAGGTCTGGATCGCATGCATCTCGACGCTCGCGAGATCGCGCAGGATCGCCGGAATGTCGGAAAGCTTCGGCCAATTGAACTGGATGTTCTGGCGCGTGGTGAAATGGCCATAGCCGCGGTCATAGGTCCGCGCCACGTGGGCAAGCATCCGCATCTGCCGGGCATTCATCGTGCCATAGGGCACGGCGATGCGCAGCATGTAGGCGTGAAGCTGCAGGTAGACGCCGTTCATCAGCCGAAGCGGCTTGAAGGCGTCCTCGGTGATTTCGCCGGAAAGGCGGCGGTCAACCTGGTCTGCGAACTGGTCCACCCGCTGGGCGACGAAGTCCTTGTCGAATTCATCGTAACGATACATGAGGTCTTACGCCTCCACGCGTTCTGGTTTGGCGGCGGCGTAGCCGGCCGCATAAGGAATGGTCGGGCCTTCGGCGCGGATGCGCTCGCGCAGCCTGAGCGGCCAGATGCGGCCATCAGGGCGCTCCTCGACGTCGATAACGGCGAGGTCGACCACCTTGTTGGCGGACAAGTCGCGCTTGCCGATCTCGTCGAGGCTTTCGATCGCCGCGTCGTGGCGGGCGACGAGCGCGCTCTGCAGATCCTCGCACCAGCGGCCATTGGCATCGAGCCAGACGGCAAGGCCATCGGTCAGGCGATTTGCGGTCAGAACCTTAGCGGACATGGGCAACTCCCTTGAACTTCGTCTGGGCGATCTTGTTATCCTGCGAAAGCGCGCTCGAATGCTTCAGATTGGCGCCGGCAACGGCATCACCGATGATCACCATGACAGGGCCGGAAAGGTCCTCGCGGGCCTCAAGCAGCGCCATCTCGGACAGCACGCCATGGAACAGGCGCTGGTTGTTCCGGCTCGCATTCTCGATTACCGCGATCGTGGTGTCGGCGGGCACGCCCGCCTCCTGAAGCCGGGCGCCGAGCTTGGCGGCGACGGAACGGCCCATATAGACGGCAATGGTGGCGCCCCGGACCGCAAGCGCGGCCCAGTCCGGCAGGGTGTCACCATTGAGGTCGTGGCCGGTCGTAAAAACCAGGGTCGAGGCAACGCCGCGCAGCGTCAGCGGCAGCTCGAAATCGGCAGCCGCGGCGGTGGCCGAGGTAATGCCGGGCACCACCTCATAGGAAACGCCTGCCGCGCGCAGCGCCGCCATCTCCTCGCCGGCGCGGCCGAAGATCAGCGGATCGCCGGATTTCAGCCGCACGACGCGCTTTCCTTCTTTGGCAAGATCGACCAGCAGATCGTTGATTTCGTTCTGCGACTTCGAATGGCAATTCTTGCGCTTGCCAACGGCGATGCGCTCGGCATCGCGCCGGCCCATATCGACGACGGCCTGGGGAACGAGCGCGTCATAAGCGATCACATCGGCTTCCATCATCAGCCGATGGGCACGGATCGTCAGCAGGTCCTCGGCGCCCGGCCCCGCGCCGACAAGCGCGACATGACCCGAGATCGTTGCGCCATCGGCGATGATCTCGTCGGCAAGGCACTCGGCCTCGAGCACCCTTCCCTTTTCGATGGCATTCGCAACCGAACCGTTGAAGAAGCGCGACCAGAAGGCGCGACGCGCAGCACCGCGCGGGATATTGGCGTCGACCTTGTCGCGCAGGCGGTTGGCAAGCTGCGCCAGCGGCCCGAGTGAACGCGGCAGCATGGTGTCGATCTGGGCGCGGATCATCTGGGCGAGCACCGGGCCCGCCCCTTCCGTGCCGATCGCGACGGCGACCGGAGGCCGTGCGACCAGAGCGGGCGTATAGAAGTCGCAATCGTCCTTCTGGTCCACGGCGTTGACAGGGATGGAAGCCGCGCGCGCCGCCTCGGCAATGCGGTGGTCCTGCTCGCTGATCCCGGTTGCGGCAAACACCAGCACCGCGCCATCAAACTGTTCCGGGGCGAACGCCCCTTCCACAAGCTCATAGCCATGCTCGGCGAGAAACGCCCGGTAGTCATCCTCGACGCTCTCGGCATAGGCCATGATCGCGGCCGAGGTCTTGGCCATCAGCCGGGCCTTGGCGAAGGCTTCGTCGCCACCGCCGAAAATCGCAACTTTGCGGCCATCGACCCGGAAAAACGCCGGAAAAGTCGTCAACAAATCGTCTTTCGTGCCCATTGCGCACAGTCCTTCTCAAGATTGGCACAACAATCGCTCTGCGGCGGCAATGTTTGAAGAAACGAAAATGCGCGGGCGCGCGGCATGGAACATTTCATTCCTCATTTCCACGCAAAGCAGGGCAAATTTACCCGCAGCGCTTGCAGGAGGCTTGCGCTGGCACGCCAATGTCCTTTTAAATCAGGCTCTCCAATCTGCCGAACTGGAATCAACGTGGACGACCAGACCCTCACCGACCGCCTCCTTGCCGTGATCGAAGACGATATCCTGCCGAAGACGCTCAAGGGCGTCAGCGGCGGCAACAAGGTTTTCGGCGCGGCGATCCTGCGCAAGGACGACCTGTCGCTGGTGATCGCCGGCACCAATGACGAGACCAGCAATCCGCTCTGGCACGGCGAGGTGCATACGCTGAAGCAGTTCTACGAACTGCCCGATCCGCCCGCGACGCGCGATCTGATCTTCTTGTCGACCCACGAACCCTGCACGATGTGCATGTCGGCGATTACCTGGGCCGGTTTCGACAATTATTTCTATTTCTTCAGCCACGAGGATTCGCGCGACAGCTTCGCCATTCCCCATGACCTCAAGATCATGAAGGAGCTTTACGGCCTGGAGCCGGGCGGCTACCGCCGCAAGAACGCCTTCTTCACCGCACGTTCTATTATCGAGATGGCGGAGGCAAGCGCAGAGCCGGCGCGCAGCGGGTTCATGGAACGGATCGACAGTATCCGGAAAACCTACGCCCTTGCCTCTGATACCTATCAGGCCCAAAAGGGCGACACCAAGATACCGCTCGGCTAAAGCCCGACCTCACAGCAATACGGAGTCCGAAACCGTGGAAGCCTCCCGCGACATCACGCGCCTTCTCGACATCATGGCCGCCCTGCGCACGCCCGAAACCGGCTGCCCGTGGGACCTGAAGCAGGATTTCGACAGCATCAAACCCTATACGATCGAAGAAGCCTACGAAGTGGCCGATGCGATCGAGCGAAAGGATTTCGACGATCTCTGCGACGAACTCGGCGATCTCCTGCTACAGGTCGTGTTCCACGCCCGCATGGCGGAGGAGCAGGGGCTGTTTTCCTTCGGAGACGTCGTCCACGCGATCACCGCCAAGATGATCCGCCGCCACCCGCATGTCTTCGCCGTCAACGCCGCCGACACGCCCGAGGCCGTGAAAATCCAGTGGGACGAGATCAAGCGGCAGGAAAAGGCCGAGCGCGCCGAACGACGGGCGAAAAGCGGGATCACGGAGGACTTCAAGGCGGGCCACCTCGGCGGTGTGCAGCGCTCCTTTCCCGCGCTGACTGAAGCGCTGAAGCTGCAGGAGCATGCCGCCCGCGTCGGCTTCGACTGGTCCGAACCGGAACCGATCCTCGCCAAGTTCGAGGAGGAGATCGGCGAGTTGCGCGAGGCGTTTCAGACAGGCGACAAATCCCGCATTTCCGACGAACTCGGCGACCTGATCTTCGCCGCCGTCAACCTCGCCCGTCAAACGAAGACCGACCCCGAACAGGCGCTGCGCGGCACCAACACCAAATTCCGCCGCCGCTTCAACCATATCGAAGAAACGCTCAATGCCTCCGGCGAGACCCTCGACGAAGCGACGCTGGAACGTATGGAAGCGCTGTGGCAGGACGCCAAGGCGATCGAGCGTCAGCTCGGGTGAGAGGGCGTGTGCCGAAAACGGCCAGCGAAAAGCTCACTCTGGATCGGCTACACGGCCAAACAATCTCCCCCCTTGAGGGGGAGATGCCCCGACAGGGGCAGAGAGGGGTGCAGCGCAAGCCGCTAATTCTGAGCTGATCGGAGAGGGTTCACCCCTCTCTGTCGCTTTCGCGACATCTCTCCCTCAAGGGGAGAGATTGGGTGAGGCGACGCATTACATCATATCGAGGGCTTTGGTTTTGCACGACCTCATCACCGTCAAAACCTGAGCGCATCACTCCGCCAGCATGCTCTCCAGCCGCTGCGCCTCGCCGCCGGCAAGGCGCAGGTCGAGGCTGACGGAGCCGTCCTCGAGATCGCGACGTTCGTCGACAAGAGCGTGCTCGTAGAGCCAGGGGAGCAGGTGCAGTTGATCGGGCGAAAGCGTGATCGTCGTTTCGGTCAGCACGCCCGCAAGCCGGTCGGCGATCCGGTCGACCAACGCATCGACGCCCTCGCCGGAAATGGCGGAGACGGCCATGACGTTCTCGGTGGAGGACGCCCGCGCCATCATCGCATCGTGTTCTTCGGGACCCAGCAGATCGACCTTGTTCCAGACCTCCAGAATACGGGCATTCTGCTCGGCCTCGTCAATGCCGAGTTCACCGAGAATGCGCAGCACATCGGCCGATTGCGCATCGCGGGCGGGATCGGCCATGTCGCGGACATGAAGGATCAGATCCGCCTCCAGCACCTCTTCCAGCGTGGCGCGGAAGGCGGCCACCAGATGGGTCGGCAGGTCCGAGATGAAACCAACGGTGTCGGAGAGGATCACGGTGCGGCCATGCGGCAGCTTCATCCGGCGCAGCGTCGGATCGAGGGTTGCAAACAGCATGTCCTCGGCCAGCACCCCTGCCCCGGTAATCCGGTTGAACAGCGTCGACTTGCCGGCATTGGTATAGCCCACCAGCGCCACGATCGGATGCGGCACCTTCTTGCGTTTGGAGCGGTGAAGCTTTCGGGTGCGGACCACCTGTTCCAGCTCGCGTTCGAGCTTGGTAATGCGCTCGCGCAGCATCCGGCGGTCGGCCTCGATCTGGGTTTCGCCGGGACCGCCCATGAAGCCGCCGCCGCCGCGCTGGCGCTCAAGGTGGGTCCAGCTTCTGACCAGACGGCCGCGCTGGTAATTGAGATGAGCGAGTTCGACCTGAAGCCGGCCCTCCTTGGTGGAGGCGCGCTCGCCGAAGATTTCGAGAATCAGCCCGGTGCGGTCGATGACCTTGGCGACCCAGGCCTTTTCGAGATTGCGCTGCTGCACCGGCGACAGCGGGTGATCCACGACCACGAGACCGATATTGTTCTCGTCCAGCAGGGCGTCGAGCTCTTCGATCTTGCCGGTTCCGAGCAGGGTTGCCGGACGCGGATCGTTGATCGTCACGATCTCGGAGGCCGCGACTTCCAGCCCGATCGCGCGGGCAAGCCCCTCGGCCTCCTGCAGGCGGCTTTCAGGCGCGCGCGCGGACAGCGCGGTGCGCTCGGCTTCAGCCCGCGACTGCTTGATGACCGGCACGATCACGAGAACGCGGGAGGAATCCCTGTTCTCGTATTCGCTCTCGGGAAATTGGGTATTATCGGAAATGGAAGCTCACCTATCAGGAAGCGTTGTCATCGCCCTCGAACATCTGCACCGGCTGGCCGGGCATGATTGTCGAAATGGCGTGCTTGTAGACAAGCTGCGAATGACCGTCACGGCGCAACAGGACGCAGAAATTGTCGAACGACGTCACCACGCCGGTCAGTTTCACGCCGTTGATCAGGAAGATCGTGAGGGAAATTTTCTGCTTGCGAACCGTGTTGAGAAAAAGATCCTGCAAATTCTGAGAACGTTCCGCCATAGCGCCGCTTCTTTCTTTCTCTTGCCGGCCGGGGCCGGTTCCACCTCTTTGTTGCCATCGAAAACGTCAGGGCAACAGATCATGAACTTTTGGTAGCAAATCACCGGCGCTTCCGCAACGGCGAAAAACATGAGCCGTCGAGACTCCTTTTTTGCGGGCCATGCGGGCAGGCCTGATCGCTCAGAAATACTGGATCGAAACCCGGAAGAGCTGCTCCACGTGCCGCACCGCGGAAGCCGCCGCAAACAGGATCACCCGGTCATGCGCCTTGATCTTGAGATCGCCATGCGGCCGGATGACCTCCTCGCCCCGGTAGATCGCGCCAATGCGGATGCCGTCGGGCAGGTCGAGGTCGCGAAACGGCGTGCCGACCAGCGGCGATGTCGCAAGCGCCTCCGCCTCGATCACCTCGGCGGCGCCCTTCTGCACGGCATAGACCGAGCGGATGCGGCCCTTGCGCACATGCTGCAGCACGCGCGAGATCGTCACCGCGCGCGGATTGATATAGGCATCGATGCCGAGCGACTTGGTGACGTCATGAAACGACGGATTGTTCAGGAGCGCCAGATTGGACTTGCAGCCAAGCTGCTTGGCAATCACCGAGGACAGGATATTGGTCTGGTCGTTATTGGTCAGCGCCACCATCAGATGGGCGTCGGGTACGTCCGCCTGTACCATGATGTTCTGGTCGAGCGCCGAACCCTGGATCACGATGCCGTGGTGCAGCGCGTCCGAGACCGCGACCGCCTTGTCGCGGTCCTGCTCGATCATCTTGATGCGGGTCTTGGGCTGCAGATCCTCGATCGACTTGGCGACGAAGAAGCCGATATTGCCGCCGCCGGCGATCACGATCCGCCGCGCCTCCTGCTCCTCATGGCCGAACAGCGCCAGCGTGCGCCGAATATGCTCATGCTCGCACACCACATAGACGAGGTCGCCGGCGAGAATCTGGTCGGTGGAATGCGGAATGATCACCTCTTCATGGCGATAGATTCCGGTCACCGTCGCGTTCAGGTCCGGAAAAAGCTGGCTGAGCTGGACGAGCGGCGTGTTCAGCACGGGGCAGTCGTCATTGCATTCAACGGCGAGCATCGCGATCTTCTCGTCGGCGAAACGCACGATATCGGTGGCGCCGGGGAAGGAAATGCGCCTCAGCACCATCTTGCCGACTTCGACCTCGGGAGAGATGGTAACATCGATCGGCATGTGATCGCGCGAAAACAGGTCCGAATAATGCGAATGCAGATAGCTTTGCGAGCGGATACGAGCGATCTTGGTCGGCACGTTGAACAGCGAATGCGCCACCTGGCACGCCACCATATTGATCTCGTCATGCAGCGTGACGGCGATGATCATGTCCGCCTGATCGGCGCCGGCCTTGGCCAGCATGTCCGGATGGGCGCCATGGCCAACATAGCCGCGCACGTCGAGCAGTTCGGTGATGGCGGTGATGAGCGAGGCGGACGTATCGATAACGGAGACGTCGTTATATTCCTGGGAAAGCCGTTCGGCGATGCCGAAACCGACCTGACCGGCGCCGCAGATGATGATTTTCATAAGAACCCCTCTGGGGTTTGGTATGTTCAGTTGGCCGCAATCTGCCCGGTTTTGGCCTAAATGCCAAGCGACTTCAGCTTGCGGTGCAGCGCCGATCGCTCCATCCCGACAAATTCGGCGGTGCGCGAAATGTTCCCGCCGAAGCGGTTGATCTGCGCCATCAGGTAATCGCGTTCAAAACGCTCTCGGGCCTCTCTCAACGGCAGCGTCATGATATGCGCGTCGCCCGAAGTCTGGATCTGCGGCAGAACGTCGGAAAGGTCGGCCGGCAGCAGATCGGCGGAGATCGGCGCGGACGCGTCCTCTTCGCGCGACAGGATCAGCAACCGCTCGAGATTGTTGCGAAGCTGCCTGATATTGCCCGGCCAGTCATGAGCCTGCAATATCGCCATCGCGTCATCGCCGATCGAGCGCTGGCGGATGCCGGCCTGCTCGCAAAGCTGGCGCATGACGAAATCGACGAGGAAAGGGATATCCTCGCGCCGCTCGGAAAGCGACGGGATGCGCACCGGCACCACCGCCAGCCTGTGAAACAGGTCCTGCCGGAACTGTCCCTCCTGAATTCGCGCCTGAAGATCGAGCGCAGTGGAAGACAGTATGCGGACATCAACCGCCACCCGCCGGCTGCCGCCGACCCGCTCGAACTGCTGGTCCACCAGTACGCGCAGGATCTTCTTCTGGGTTTCGAGCGGCATTTCGCCGATCTCGTCCAAATAGAGCGTGCCGCGATGTGCGCGTTCCAGCGCGCCGGTCTTGCGAGTCCGTCCGCCGCCCGCTTCCACCCCGAAAAGCTCTGTCTCCATGTTTTCAGGCGTGATGGCCGCGGCGTTCAGCGCCACGAACGGGCCCTCGGCGCGCAGGCTCTTCTTGTGCATCAGCCGGGCCACGACCTCCTTGCCGGAGCCGGAGGGCCCGAAGATCATCACGCGGGAGTTGGTGGGGCCGACCTTGTCCACCATCTGGCGCAGTTGCGAGACCAGCAGCGAAGAGCCGACGAGTTCTTCCGGGTCGCCGCTCTTGCGCTTGAGCTCCTGCACCTCGTTCTTCAGGCGCGAATTCTCCAGCGCGCGTTCGGCGATCAGAACCAGCCGGTCGGCCTTGAACGGCTTTTCGATGAAATCGAAGGCGCCGCGCTTGATGGAGGAAACGGCGGTTTCGATATTGCCATGGCCGGAGATCATGACCACCGGCAGATCGGCGTAGCGCGACTTGATTTCCTCCAGCAGCGCCAGCCCGTCGAGACGGCTTCCCTGCATCCAGATATCAAGGAAGATCAGACGCGGAACCCGGTCGGCGATCGCCGCCAGCGCGCTGTCGCTGTCGTGTGCGACCCTGGTTTCGTGTCCCTCGTCGGAGAGAATCCCCGAGACGATATCGCGGATATCGGCTTCGTCGTCGACGACAAGAATGTCAGAGGCCATCTTGTTTCTCCTTGTCCGTTTCCTGGCGCTCGCCGTCGTGAATATGCGGCAGTTCAACGCAGATCATCGCCCCGCGCCCGCCGGCGAAATCCTGCGGCGCATCATGCAGTTCGAGTTTGCCGCCATGCTCCTCGATGATCTTGCGCACGATCGCGAGGCCAAGCCCCGTGCCCTTTTCGCGCATGGTGATATATGGCTCGAGAATCATGTGGCGATTTTCGACCGGCAGTCCCTTGCCGTTGTCGATGAAATCGATGACGTAGCGATCGCGGCTCTCGTCATGGGATGCCCGCACCAGTATCTTGCGTTCACCATCGAACTCATTTGTCGGAACCGCTTCAATGGCTTCCACTGCGTTCTTGATCAGGTTTCCGAAGGCCTGACCGAGCATGCGATCGTCAAACAGTCCCGTCAGAGGCTCATCGCCAAGATCGCGCATGAAGGTCACATCTGTGCGACCCATTTCCAGCAGGAAAATCGCGTCTGAGAGGATGTTGCGCAGGTCGCCTTGCGTCTTGGACGGCTTCGGCATGCGCGCGAAGGACGAGAACTCGTCCACCATGCGGCCGATATCCCCGACCTGACGGACGATTGTATCAGTACACTGATCGAAGACTTTGCGATCTTCCTCGTCCTCGATCTTCCGCCCGAAGCGGCGCTTGATCCGTTCCGCCGAAAGCTGGATCGGCGTCAGCGGGTTCTTGATCTCGTGGGCGATGCGGCGGGCAACATCGGCCCAGGCGGTGGAGCGCTGGGCGATGATCAGGTCGGTGATGTCGTCGAGCGTGATGACATAGGCGTTCGAGCCGTCACGCGAATCCTCGCGCGTGACCTGTACGGAAAGCGTGCGCTCCTTGCCCTTCCTGACGAGATTGATCTGCTGACGGAAATTCTGCCGGCTGCGCCGCATGGCGGCGGTCATCACCAGGTCGATCTCGGGCGATATCTCCTCCAGCCTGCGGCCCAGCAACTCGTCGTCACGTGCCGCCAGAAGCTCGCCTGCGGAGACGTTCACGATCGTCACCATTCGGTTTTCATCGACGCCGATCACCGCCGCGGTCACCCCGGAAAGCACGGCCTCGATAAACCGACGGCGGTCATCGACCTCGTCCTTGGCCACCAGAATCTCGCGCTGCTGTTCGCGGATTTCGGCAACCATCTTGTTGAACGTGCTGGAAAGCCTGCCGACATCGCCGTCGATCGAGCGCACCGGCACGGCAACCTTCATGTCGCCCGAGGCGACCTGGTCGGCGGCCCCGATCAGCATGCGGATCGGCAGCACGATGCGGTCGGCGACCGCGATGCCCGTCCAGATCGCGGCAAGCAGCACGATCAGCGCGAAGCCGAGATAAAGCACGGCGAAGGCGACCTGAATCGAAACCCGGCCCTCCTCCATCGAACTGTATTCGGAAACATTGTCCTCGATCATCCGCATCGCGCCCATCACGGTCGGATCGACCGCGCGCACGGTGTAGAGCAGGCTGTCGGGGATCGCCTCGAGTGCGATAATCGCGCCGACCAGATTGGTGTCGCCCGGCGGGATCAGCGTCGGTGTGCCGGCGGCGGCCTTCTCCAGCGCATCCTTCGGAATATCGGGCAGCGGCTTGTCGTCGCCGAGATCGGCCTCGACGATGACGCTGCCATCCGCGCGCACCAGCGAGGCGCCGAGCAAGCCGCGTCCGCGCGCCTGCCGCGCCATCAGGTCGGAAAAGCCCCGCCGATCGAGCAGATAGAGCGAGCGATTGCGCTCCAGATCGTTGCCCATGGACAGCGTCTGGCCCTGCAGGTAGCTGGCATTCTCCATCATATAGGCCTGCGCCACGTTGAGCGAGGACTGGACGATGGACTGGGTTCTCAGCGCAAACCAGCGGTCGAGACCGGCGTTGAGCGTCAATGTCGCGAAGATCGCCACCAGAATGGCGGGCGTGATCGCCACGATCGAAAACAACGCCACGATGCGGATATGAAGCTGGGCCGCCGCCCGGCCGCGTCTTCGGGCCTTCAGCAGGTGGCTGACTTCCCGCCCGATCAGGAAGGCCATGGCGATGACGAACAACGAGTTGGTCGCCACCAGCGCGATGACCACTTTGCCAGTGGGCTTTATCGGCGTCAGGCCAAGCAGGATGAATAGCGAAAGAAAGGCGGTGATCAGAGCGCCGCTGACAACGAACATGCCGGGCGATCTGAGAATAGCCCGTGCGCCGCCGCGCCCATAAGGCGCGCCCTCGTGGGTCCCCTCCTGATGGACGGAGTGCGTCTCCGCCATGCTGCCCTCTGCAGTCATTATCGCCCTTCTTGTCAGGGCCGGCCCATCATCATGCACCGCCCATGGAGCGGGTGAACGCAGCCGGTCACAGCGACTCGCGCTTTCCCCTTATGGGGAGGATATGCAACAGATTGTGGCACAAATGCAACGGAAAGCTGCAACCGGCGACTTGCATCGTCAGGAACTGCGGGAGCTGCGATAGACCGAAACGCCGAGCTCGCGGATCTTCTTGCGCAGTGTGTTGCGGTTGAGGCCGAGAAGGTCAGCGGCGCGGATCTGGTTGCCGCGCGTGGCCGTCAGCGCCGCCAGGATCAGCGGATACTCGACCTCGTTGAGCACGCGCTCGTAAAGGCCGGAGGGAGGCAGTCCGTCGCCGAAGCCGGCGAAATAGGTGCGCATGTTCTCCTCCACCGCCTGGGCGATGGTCGGCATGCCGTTCCTGACCGTTGCGCCCTCGGCGGGCGCTTCCGGCTGATCGGCCTGCAATTCCTGTTCCACGATCTCGCGGGTGATGACTTCCTGCGGGTAAAGCGCCATCAGGCGGCGGACGAGATTTTCCAGTTCGCGGACATTGCCCGGCCAGGCATAGGACTTCATCGCGTCCAGCGCCTGCTGCTCGAAGCGCTTGCCGCCGAGCCCCTCGACCTCGCCCTCATTGACGAAATGGCGCACCAGATCGCCGATATCCTCCGCCCGTTCGCGCAGCGGCGGCAGGCGCAGCGGCACGACGTTGAGGCGGTAGTACAGGTCTTCGCGGAACAGGCCCTGATTGATCGACTGTTTCAGGTCCTTGTTGGTTGCGGCCACGATCCGGACATCGGTGCGGATCGGCGTACGCCCGCCGACGGTGGTGTATTCGCCCTGCTGGAGCACGCGCAGAAGCCTGGTCTGCGCATCCATCGGCATGTCGCCGATTTCATCGAGAAACAGCGTGCCGCCCTCGGCCTGTTCGAACCGGCCGGAAGACCGCGTCTGCGCGCCGGTGAAGGCGCCCTTCTCGTGACCGAAAAGCTCCGACTCGATCAGGTCGCGCGGGATGGCCGCCATGTTGATCGCCACGAACGGGCCATTGCGGCGCTTGCCGTAATCATGCAGCGCGCGCGCCACCAACTCCTTGCCGGTACCGGATTCGCCGGTGATCATCAGCGTCAGGTCGGTCTGCATCAGGCGGGCCAGAACGCGATAGATTTCCTGCATCGCCGCCGAGCGGCCGACAAGCGGCATGCCGTCCTGCATGTCGTCGCCAAGCTTGGCCGGCTTGCGCTTCGGCTCCGACAGGGCGCGGCCGACGATCGCGATCAGCTCGGTCAGGTCGAAAGGCTTTGGCAGATAGTCATAGGCGCCCTTCTCCGATGCGCGCACCGCCGTCATGAAGGTGTTCTGCGCGCTCATGACGATCACAGGCAGTTCGGGACGCGATTTCTTGATGCGCGGCAACAGGTCGAAGGCGTTTTCATCCGGCATCACCACGTCGGTCAGCACCAGATCGCCCTCGCCGGCGGAGACCCAGCGCCACAGCGTGGCGGCATTGGAGGTGATGCGGACATCATAACCGGCCCGGCTCAGCGCCTGGTTCAGCACGGTGCGGATCGCCGCGTCGTCATCGGCAACAAGAATCGTAGCTGTCATGTCATGTATCCATATTCGGGCTGGCCATTTCCGGCGGCAGCGGCAATACGTCTTTCGAGACCGGCATGAGAATGCGGAAGGTGGTGCGGCCGTTCATGTTCTCGCACTCGATGATACCGCCATGACCGCCGATGATCTTGGCGACCAGCGCAAGGCCGAGGCCGGTGCCGTTCGGCTTGGTGGTGATGAACGGATCGAACAGATGCGGCATCAGGTCGGCCGGCACGCCGGGGCCATTGTCCTGCACGCAGAATTCCAGCGGCAGAGAAATCTTCTCCCTTGTGCCGGCGACCGACATGCGGATGCCGGGACGGTAGGCCGACGTCAGGATGATCTCGCCATCCGGCTTGTCGCCCACGGCTTCCGATGCGTTTTTGATCAGATTGAGGAACACCTGAACCATCTGGTCGCGATTGGCGAAGACCTGCGGCAGCGACGGGTCGTATTCCTCGGTGATCTTGATGTTGCGGGCGAAGCCGGCCTTGGCCACCGCCTTCACATGATCGAGCACGGAGTGGATGTTGAGCGGAACTCGATCGATCGGCCGCTCGTCGGAAAACACCTCCATCCGGTCGACCAGCGAGACGATCCGGTCCGATTCATCGCATATCAATCGGGTCAGCGCCCGGTCATCGTCGCTGGCATTGGTTTCCAGAAGCTGGGCCGCGCCGCGAATACCGGAAAGCGGGTTCTTGATCTCGTGGGCGAGCATCGAGGCCAGCCCGGTCACCGAACGGGCCGCCGCGCGATGCACTAGCTGCCGGTCGATCTTGTCGGCCATGGAGCGGACCTGGAAGACGAGCACTACGGCCCCCTCCTCGCCCACGGGCGCGACATAGATATCCACCAGCTTGTCCTGCCCGAGCCGCGGTGACGACAGGTCCACCCGGTACTCGTTGACAGGTGCCCGACGCTCGCGCACTTGCGCGATCAGCGCCAGAAGCGGGCTGTCGAAGGGAATGAAATCAGACAGCGTCTTGCGCGACAGATGTGCTGCGCTGGCCCCGAAGAAAACCTCCGCCTCCCAGTTGGTATAGGAGATGCGGCCATCCTCCTCGACCAGCACGACGGGATTTTGAATCGCGTTCAGAACCTGAAGAGCGACGGCTTCCGCGCCGAGGCGCTGGCTGCCATTGCCGATGGCGGAATTCATGCCGCTTTCCTTTCGGGCGATGCGTGTTCGAAGATGGCGGCAAGCTGAGTGGTCGCGAAATCCGGGTCGTCGGCGGTCATGATCGAAGACCGCGCCTCCGCGCCGACGCCGGGCGCAAGCCGCTCAAGGTACCAGCCGAGATGCTTGCGCGCATGACGGACGCCGACGGCCCGCCCATAGAAGCCGATCATGGCCTGATAGTGCTCGATCGCGATCCGCGCCTTCTCGTGAAACGCGGGCTCAGCCCGGCCCGCCAGATAGCCGGCATGCCAGGGGCGGCCCTGACAGGATCGCCCGACCATCACCGCCGTAATCCCGGGACGCGACAGCAGGTATGCGGCATCTTCCCGGCTCTCGATATCGCCATTGGCGATGAAGGGTACGGAGACGACCTCGGCAACGCGCTCGATCGCCTGCCAGTCCGCCTCGCCCTTGTAGAACTGCATGCGGGTGCGGCCGTGGACGGTGATCGCCTGGACTCCGGCTTCTTCGGCGCGCTTGGCGAGATAGGGCGCATTGATGCTGTCATGGTCCCAGCCGAGCCGCATCTTGACCGTGACCGGCACGTTGACCGCGCCCACAGTCGCCTCGATGATTTCAAGCGCCCTCTCCGGCTCGCGCATCAGCGCCGATCCGGTATAGCCGCCGACCACCTTCTTGGCCGGGCATCCCATGTTGATGTCGATGATATCGGCCCCGTTCGCCTCGGCGATCCGCGCCGCCTCCGCCATGTAATGCGGATCGCGTCCGGCAAGCTGCACCATATGCGGCTTCAGCCCCGCACCGCGCAGCCGTACCCAGCTTTCGGCGGTGTTGAACGTCAGTTCGCGGCTTGCGATCATCTCCGTCACCACCAGCCCCGCGCCGTGCCGCCAGGCAAGCGCGCGAAACGGCAGATCGGTGACGCCGGACATCGGCGCCAGAATCACGCGGTTGCGGATCTCGATCGGGCCGATCCGAAAAGAATCTGATGGTTTGCGGTGAGGCAAATGGCTATCTTTCATGCAGCACATCACTTTGCCCTATTTTTAGACAAGACGCCTTTCCTTGCCAAGCGTTTTCGCTGGCGCCTCACAAAATTTAGGCAGATGCTGGAAAATTGGGTCAATCCGGGTAAGTTCCGGCCAACAGGAATCAACACGCAGGTTCTAGCCGAACATGGCAGCAGGTGAAAGCTACAATCCAGGGGTTGTCGTGGTTGCAGCCGGGCGCGGCGAACGCGCCGGCGCGCCTGAGGAAGGACCGAAACAGTATCGCCTGATCGGCGGCATGCCGGTGATTGCCCACACCTTGCGCGAATTTGCCGCATGGGGCGGCGCGACAGCCGGCATCGTGGTTGTCATTCACCCGGATGACGAGGCCCTGTTTGCCGATGCGCTTTCTCACCTGGCGAACCACGACGCCATCCGCTTCGTCCACGGCGGCGTGACACGGCAGCAATCGGTGCTGCGCGGCCTTGCGGCGCTCGCGGCGAGTGCGCCCAGCCATGTGCTGATCCATGACGCGGTGCGGCCCTTCTTCGATGCGGCGCTGCTTGAGCGGGTATCCGAGGCGCTCAATGCCGGCCACGATGCGGTCCTTCCGGCCGTGGCCGTTGCCGATACGCTGAAGAAGGCGGATAGTGACGGCAATGTGGGCGACACCGTCTCGCGCGCGGGCCTCTATGCCGCCCAGACCCCGCAGGCCTTCAGTTTTCCGGTTATTTACGACGCCCACCGCAAGGCGGCGGCCGAGGGCCGCACCGATTTCACCGATGATGCCGGGATCGCCGAATGGGCCGGTCTTCCGGTGCGACTGGTCGACGGGCTCGCCGACAATGTGAAGCTGACCTACAGGAGAGACATTGCCATGGCCGACGAGAAGCTGTCGCGCACCCTGATCGCCGATATCCGCACGGGCAATGGCTATGATGTTCATCAACTGGTGCCCGGCGACGGCGTCACGCTCTGCGGCGTCAAGATACCGCATGACATGGCGCTTTCCGGCCACTCGGATGCCGACGTCGCCTTCCACGCGCTGACGGACGCCCTGCTCGCCACCTGCGGGGAAGGCGATATCGGCGATCATTTTCCGCCATCCGACCCGCAATGGAAGGGCGCGGCCTCGCACATCTTTCTCGCCCACGCGGCAAAGATCGTGCGCGGCAAGGGCGGCGTGATCCTCAATGCCGACGTTACCCTGATCGCCGAAGCGCCGAAGATCGGCCCGCACCGCCTTGCCATGCGCGAGAATATCGCGGCCTGCCTCGGCATCGATCTCGGGCGCTGCTCGGTCAAGGCGACGACCAATGAGACCATCGGCTTTGTCGGCCGCCGCGAGGGGATCGCGGCGATCGCCACGGCCAGCGTGAATTATGGAAATGTGACATGATCGACGCCGATATCGCCGAACGCGCCCGCACGCTGATCGAGCATTGCAAGGCCGCCGGCCTTACCATCGCCACCGCCGAATCCTGCACCGGCGGACTGGTGGTTGCCGCACTGACGGATATCGCCGGCTCCTCGGCCGTGGTCGATCGCGGCTACATCACCTATTCCAACGAAGCAAAGATGGAGATGCTCGGCGTCAGCGCCCGCACGCTGGAGGCCCATGGCGCTGTCTCGCGCGAGACGGCGCTGCAGATGTCGGCGGGCGCGCTGTTGCGCTCCGGAGCTGATCTGGCGGTCGCGGTCACCGGCATCGCTGGCCCGTCTGGCGGCAGCCCGGAAAAGCCGGTCGGTCTCGTCCATCTCGCCGCGCGCGATCGCAGGGGGCACCTTCACCATATCGAAAGCCGCTACGGCGATATCGGCCGCCACGGCATCAGGCTTGCCACCGTGCAGACGGCGCTCGGCATGCTGGAGGGGCTGATTCAGGCGTAGATTTCGTCCGCCCGCGCCTCGAAGGCCTCGGAGAACTTGCGGAAGGCGCGCTCGAACATCGAGCCCATCATCGCGCCGAGAATCCGGTTCTTGAACTCGTAGTTAATGTAGAACTGGATGGCGCAGGCGCCCTCGCCTTCCGGCTCGAACCGCCAGCGATTGTCGAGAAACCGGAACGGCCCGTCGACATAGCTGACATCGATCTTGCGCTCGGCCTGATTGAGCAGCACCTGGGTGGTGAAGCTCTCGCGTATGCCCTTGTAGCCGACCGTCATGTCGGCGATCAGCAGCGTCTTGCCGTCCTTCTCGCGCGATGAGCGCACGGTCAGCGCCTCGCAAAGCGGCAGGAATTCCGGATAGCGTTCAACGTCGGCAACCAGATCGAACATGCGATCGGCGGAATGGCTGACGTGGCGGGTTGTCTTAAACTCAGGCATGGTGTTTCAGCTAATGCGCCGGGAAGAAAATGGCAAGTGCAACGGATCGCCGGTGCGCAATTTCGCGTATGACGGTGGATTTCGCAACCGCAACACGCTTCCCCCTTGCAAATTGCGCCGCATACCGGATAATCCATGTCGTATCGCGCTGGGAGAAGCCACGTTCATGTGGTGCCGAAGGAGCAACCGCCCCGGAAACTCTCAGGCAAAAGGACCAGCGCGAGGTTCTGAACTCTGGAGACAAGGTCACGGTTTTTCGCCGGGGCTGGCCGAAGGGATAATAATCTCAGGCAAACGGGACAGAGGGGGCTCATTCGCTTTGGCGTTCTTTGGAACGCCAACCCTTGAGCCGGCGTTTTTCCTGAAAGAACGCAATCCGGAGGCAATCTCGTGGTCTCACAAGAACCGTTGAAACAGACCCCGCTTCACGCGCTTCATCTGGAGCTTGGCGCCCGCATGGTGCCGTTTGCCGGCTACGACATGCCGGTGCAATATCCGATGGGCGTTCTCAAGGAACATCTCCATACCCGGCAAAAGGCCGGCCTTTTCGATGTCTCGCATATGGGACAGGTCTGGCTGAAGCCGATTTCTGGCAATCTCGCCGATGCGGCATTGGCGCTGGAAAAGCTGGTGCCGGTGGATATCGCCGGACTGAACGCCGGCCGTCAGCGCTACGCCTTCTTCACAAATGACGACGGCGGCCTCCTAGACGATCTGATGGTCGCCAATCGCGGCGACCACCTGCTTGTGATCGTCAACGCCGCCTGCAAGGATGCCGATCTCGCCCATATGAAGGCGCATCTTTCCGACCTCTGCAATGTCGAGGCCTTCTTCGAGGAAAAGGCGCTGCTGGCGCTGCAGGGCCCGAAGGCGGAGGATGTGCTCGCGCCGCTCTGCCCGGCGGTGACCGACATGAAGTTCATGGATGTGCGCGCCTGCGAAGTTCTCGGCGTCACCGTCGTCATCTCCCGCTCCGGCTATACCGGCGAGGACGGGTTCGAGATTTCCGTGCCGGCCGACAAGGCCGAGGAACTCGCCCGCGCGCTGCTGGCGCATGAGGATTGCGAGGCGATCGGCCTTGGCGCGCGCGATTCGCTGAGGCTCGAGGCCGGGCTCTGCCTCTATGGCAACGACATCGACGAAACCACCACGCCGGTCGAAGCCGCGCTCGTCTGGGGCATCCAGAAGGCCCGCAGGCCGGGCGGCATTCGCGGCGGCGGTTTTCCCGGCCAGGAGCGGATATTCCGTCAGCTTGAGGAAGGCGTGCGCCGCAAGCGCGTCGGCCTGAAGCCCGAGGGCCGCGCCCCGGTGCGCGCGCCGGCGAAGCTCTTTGCCGATGACGCTGGCGAGCACGAACTCGGCCACGTCACCTCCGGCGGCTTCGGCCCTTCCGCCGAAAGCCCTGTCGCCATGGGCTATGTGTCCGCCGAACACGCCGCCACCGGCACCACCATTTTCGCCGAGGTGCGGGGCAAATATCTGCCCGTCACCATCGCCGACATGCCTTTCGTCACACCCAACTACAAGCGCTAACAAGCGGGAACACTGTCAATGACCATCAAATTTACCGAAGAACATGAATGGCTGAAGATCGAGGGCGATGTCGCCACCGTGGGCATCACCGCCCACGCCGCCGAACAGCTCGGCGACCTCGTCTTCGTCGAACTGCCCGAGGTGGGCGCGACCTTCTCCAGGAATGACGACGCGGCAACGGTCGAATCGGTCAAGGCCGCATCGGATGTCTTTTGTCCGCTCGATGGCGAGATCACCGAGGTCAACCAGGCGATCGTCGACAATCCGGAGCTCGTCAACTCCGCGCCGATGGGCGATGGCTGGTTCTTCAAACTGAAGCTCGCCAACACTTCCGATGCCGATGCGCTGATGGACGAAGCGGCCTACAAGGAGTTCATCGCCTGATGACGACGCCTTCGGAATTCCAGTTCACCGACTACCAGCCCTACGACTTCGCCAACCGCCGCCATATCGGCCCCTCGCCTTCCGAAATGGAGGCGATGCTGAAGGTGATCGGCTATGACAGTCTCGACGCGCTGATCGACGACACCGTCCCCGCCGCGATCCGCCAGCAGGAACCGCTGGCCTGGGGCCCCGCCATGACCGAGCGCGAGGCGCTCGACAAGCTGCGCGAAACTGCCAACAAGAACAAGCCGCTCGTCTCGATGATCGGCCAGGGCTATAACGCCACCATCACGCCACCGGTGATCCAGCGCAACATTCTGGAAAACCCGGCCTGGTACACGGCTTACACGCCCTATCAGCCGGAAATCTCGCAGGGCCGGCTGGAGGCGCTGCTGAACTTCCAGACGATGATGGCCGACCTCACCGGCCTCGACATCGCCAACGCCTCGCTGCTCGACGAGGCGACCGCAGCCGCCGAAGCTATGGCGATGGCGAACCGCGTGGCGAAATCCAAGGCGACCGCCTTCTTCGTCGACGAAAACTGCCATCCGCAGACCATTGCCCTGATCAAGACCCGCGCCGAACCGCTCGGCTGGGAGATCGTCGTCGGCAATCCCTTCGAGGACCTGAAACCCGACACCGTGTTCGGCGCGATCTTCCAGTATCCCGGCACCTATGGCCATGTGAGCGACTTCACCGGCGTGATCGCCGATCTGCATGAGGCCAAGGCGATTGCCACCATCGCCGCCGATCCGCTGGCGCTGACGCTTTTGAAATCGCCGGGCGAGATGGATGCCGATATAGCCATCGGCTCGTCGCAGCGCTTCGGCGTGCCGCTTGGCTATGGCGGCCCGCATGCGGCCTATATGGCGGTCAAGGATGCCTACAAGCGCTCCATGCCCGGCCGCCTCGTCGGCGTCTCCGTCGATAGCCGCGGCAACCGCGCCTATCGTCTGGCGCTGCAGACCCGCGAACAGCATATCCGCCGCGAAAAGGCGACGTCGAACATCTGCACCGCGCAGGTGCTGCTCGCCGTCATGGCCTCGATGTACGGCGTGTTCCACGGCCCGGACGGACTGAAGGCGATTGCCCAGCAGGTGCACCGCAAGGGCGTGCTCTTGGCCAAGGGCCTCGAGGCGCTCGGCTTCACGGTGGAGCCCGAGACCTTCTTCGACACCGTCACGGTCGAGGTCGGCGCGTTCCAGAGCCTGATCATGAAAAACGCTGTCGAAAACGGCATCAATCTGAGGAAGGTCGGCGACACCAAGCTTGGCATTTCCGTCAACGAGCGCACGCGGCCGGCCCATGTCGAAGCCGTCTGGGATGCCTTTGGCGGCAAGTTCTCGATTTCCGAGTTCGAAGCCGATTATCGCCTGCCGCAAAACCTTTTGCGGACAAGCCCTTACATGACGCATCCGATCTTCCACATGAACCGCGCCGAAAGCGAAATGACCCGCTATATGCGCCGCCTCGCAGACCGCGATCTGGCGCTCGACCGGGCGATGATCCCGCTCGGTTCGTGCACGATGAAGCTCAACGCCACGGTCGAGATGCTGCCGATCACCTGGCCGGAATTCGCCGACATCCACCCCTTCGCGCCGGAAAGCCAGACGGCCGGCTACCGCGAGATGATCGCCGACCTGTCCGAAAAACTCTGCCAGATCACCGGCTACGACGCCTTCTCCATGCAGCCGAATTCGGGCGCGCAGGGCGAATATGCCGGGCTTCTAACCATCCGCCGCTATCACCGGGCGAATGGCGAGGGCCACCGCAACATCTGCCTGATCCCGACCTCCGCGCACGGCACCAACCCGGCCTCTGCCCAGCTTGCGGGCATGAAGGTCGTGCCGGTGAAATCACGAGACAATGGCGATATCGACCTCGACGATTTCCGCGCCAAGGCCGAGCAGTATTCCGCCGAGCTTGCAGCCTGCATGATCACCTACCCCTCGACGCATGGCGTGTTCGAGGCGACGGTATCGGAAGTCTGCGACATCACCCACGAACATGGCGGCCAGGTCTATCTCGACGGCGCCAACATGAACGCGATGGTGGGCCTGTCGCGGCCGGGCGATATCGGCTCGGATGTCAGCCACCTGAACCTGCACAAGACCTTCTGCATACCGCACGGCGGCGGCGGACCGGGCATGGGGCCGATCGGCGTCAAGGCGCATCTGGCGCCGCATCTGCCCGGCAATCCCGCGACGGATGCGGAAGGCGGCGCGGTCTCGGCCGCCCCGTTCGGCTCACCCTCGATCCTGCCGATCTCCTGGAGCTACTGCCTGATGATGGGCGGCGAAGGGCTTACGCAGGCAACCCGCGTGGCGATCCTCAACGCCAACTACATCGCCGCCCGGCTGAAGGGTTCCTACGCGGTGCTCTACAAGTCGGACAAGGGCCGCGTCGCGCATGAATGCATCATCGACACGCGCCCGCTGAAGGATAGCGCCGACGTCTCCGTCGACGATATCGCCAAGCGCCTGATCGACTGCGGCTTCCATGCGCCGACGATGAGCTTCCCCGTCCCCGGCACGCTGATGATCGAGCCGACGGAATCGGAGACCAAGGCCGAGCTGGATCGTTTCTGCGACGCCCTGATCGCGATCCGCGCCGAGATCATCGAGATCGAGGAAGGACGCGCCGACCGCGACGACAACCCGCTGAAGAACGCCCCGCACACGGTGGAAGATCTCGTCGGCGAATGGACCCACCCCTATTCCCGCGAACAAGCCTGCTTCCCCCCCGGCGCCTTCCGCGTCGACAAATACTGGCCCCCGGTCAACCGCGTGGACAATGTCTATGGGGATCGGAACCTGGTCTGCGCCTGCCCGCCGATGAGCGAGTATGCGGAGGCGGCGGAGTAAGAGAGAAAAATCCTCTATTGAGATATAGCCGACCCGAAAGTCGGCTTAATTTCCCGATTGGTTTCAATTACAAATCGACCAAATCCGAAAAACTCACCACAAACGCGTATTGGCTAGTTCGTCTCTTTTTTCGTTTACCAGAACTTCTAGCCCCTTTAACGAATCTAAGAGCTCGGCATGTTCATTTGCCGCAGAATAAGTCACAACTTTCAAATTGTAATTTCTTAGGAGGAGATCACGATAATCTTCAGAAATCCGTCCTGAAAGCAAAACATAATGCGGAGGAGAAAAGGAAAATGACCGTGTATATTGCTCAAGAACAAGGTTTAGATCCGGATCATTCATACTACACCCTAAAAAAACAAATGTATTTGTAAGAAATAAAGCGTCTAAAGCCCTATAAAACGCTGCATTTCTATGTCGGGCGTCAGCGTACTCCTCTCTTGTAAAAATAAGCTTGTCCGGCGTGTCAATACAGCCATGAACCTTAAGTATCAGACGCTGATCTTCGTTTCCTCGCAAAGCTCTAGGTATATCGTCATCAAAAAATTTCTTGATCTTTAGAAAGCCATTTGTTTTGTTAACTGCATAGTCATCGTATATTTTATCAAAATTAGGTGTGGCGACGATCGCCGAGTCTAACTTTAAGATGGCTGTGTGTATCTCTGCTGGCTGAAAATTGGGATGCCGAAACACCTCCTCCAAAAAGGGAACCCACTCAACCCCCATTCTATTTTTCAGTATCTGGCAGCACCCTAGAAAATCCCCCTTTTTCAACATCCCGCGCATTTCTTTGGTCGAACCTGTGCACTTATCTATCCCAAGTTGCAACGCGCTCTGCCAAGACGGGGGACGCTGACCATCGGCGCTTCTAGAATTTTGAGAAATACCTGCGCCTAAGAAAAGCACGGATCGCCTACGAGCAATAGAAGCTATAAGTTCTTTAGGCCAATCAATCATCTATGATTCCCAGCAAATCTAAGAATCTCTCACAGATCTCGAAATAGAGCTCTTTCGTCTCTGCAACTTTAAGAAAATGTGCGCCGACAACCCCATCGGACGACTTAAGTGAAAATATTGGCTTTCTAGATACTTGAGACATAGGAATCAAGCTATGCAGATTGGGAATAGAACCTATGCTATAATCAAACTCTGGATCTCCGAGTTCTAAAGTATTAGATATACTCTTAGAGATAGCTTCCGGTATTGTCTTCATTATCTTTTCATAGGCCCTTACAGCTCTTCTTTCGCCGGTAAGGGAGTTTCGTTTGGCTTGGTATTGCTGATTTACATAGCCAATCAGCTTCAATCTAAATTCAAGATCCTTCACCTCGATTTCCGACAAATCATCTATAGAAGACAGTTGTAAATCTAAACGCTTTTTCCACTCACGAATCCACGTAGAAATATTTTCTGTGGCACGGACACTAAATATGTCATTAGACAATGGGAGGATGAAATAGTCACATCCGATAAGAACCGATCTGTTTATCGATCCCAAGGAAGGCCCCATATCGAAGAAAACGAAATCATAATCGTTGCAATGCTGTAAAAGTTCTCGAAACAAAAAGGTAGTTCTTAGGCCGCGCACACCAGATGTTACCCAATCTCCGGCAAGCGTGTCTTCAATCAAAGCAAGCCTTGGATCCCCTAACAAGACATCTACACCGAAGTTTTTTGATTCTCGGAACAACTTTTCTTCGGAAAAACCTTTTCCTTGAGACAAGGGGCGTGCCATAGAATATATAGTGTAGACAGACTTTTCATCATAAATTTTATCGATGAGTTTATCATCAAACATATATTGAGTAGCATTCGCTTGAGGATCAGCATCTACCAAAAGCATTTTTTTGTTTTGTGACTCTGCCATCGCTGCAGCTAAGTTGCAAACTAGGGTGGTTTTCCCTACACCACCTTTGTTGGTAAAAAACGCGACTGACTTCATTCCAAATTCCTCAAATTATTTATGACTGAGCGTAGCATGAGGATTGAACGACAGAAATACCAATTCGCTCATAGAAACCCCTTTTATAGAACTGAGCAGGCACATCACACTCACCACGCGAACTTACTTTATCGTGAGTTCTATTCTTCGAATTTACACAAATCCCCCAGCCGAAGCTGGTCCCAAAGAGACTGTGGGCTGGGAGGTTCTTGGTAGGCGGGGCGCCAGCGGTTTACTGAGTGTCCGCCGGCCCGCCTCATGGCACCAAAAACTCAAACGGCGTAGCCTCTTTCATCAGCCCCGCAACATCACCGGCCGGTAGCGCCGGATCGTTCAGCCCCAGCGTCTTCGCCGGAGCCCCCTCGGAGAGGTCGAAATCCGCCAGATCGACCCAGAACACCGACGGGTTGATGACGGAGTCGAAATAGTAGCGGCGGTGGTCGTGTTCGGCGACGGTGCGCCAGAGGGTGGAGGCAATGTTGGGTTTTTCGGGGTCGGACATGCCGAGCGGGGTCGAGATCGCGCGCACCTGCGAGAACACGGAGGCGAGTGCGGCACGGCGGTCCTTCAGCGGCGTTGCGGATTTCAGGTTGTAGCTGGCGCGGGCGAAGCGGTCGGCGGCGTTCACCGTTCCGGGCAGAAAGCTCTTGCCGCCGACGAGGTTCCAGTAGCCGTTGATCGCAAGCTGCTGGTCATAGGTCGGCGAATTGGTCATCACCTTGTAGTCGCGGCCGTGATGGATGGTGAGCTTGCCGCCCACGAATTCGAAGATCGCGCTGTCGCCGGAGGCATCGGAAAGCGCCAGATGCACGGTCGCCGGCGCGCCGTTCGGCGCCTCGCCGGTGATCACCGTCAGCGGGTCATCGGCCATGGCCTCGGCCGCTTCCGCGACGGTCGCGAAATTGTCGAGCATGTATTGCAGCCAGGCGCCGACCGAGATCAGCGGCTTGCCGCGCGCGGCCGGATCGCCATAGGACGATTCCACCAGATAGAGCATGTTGCCGGCAAGGCCCGCCTCGTTCATGCCGTCGGAAGTGGCGAGGTTATAGATCGCGACGATCACCGAGCCGTATTTCGAGGTCCATGTAGCGGACCCCTCGCCCACCCCGCCATCGCGGGGAAGCCCGCGCGGGAACACCCAAAGATCGGACTGCATGGTCACATCGCGCCAGTCCATCGAGCGGCCGGTGATATAGGTTGAGGTTCCGGTCTCGTAGAAAATCCGCGTGCACATGGTCAGTCCTCCGTCGCACCTGTTATCGTTGGCGAAGGCTAACCCGGCGGCGGGCGGCGGACAATCGAAAATTGCGTCAGAACCGGCTCCGCGCCGCCACGAATTTGGCGAGGATCGGCCCCAGCGCCATGACGAAGAAGAACCGCGCGATCTGCATCGACATCACGAAGGCGACGTCGACATCGGTGGAGGCGGAGATGACCGCGATCGAATCCGCCCCGCCGGGGCTGGTCGCGAGATAGGCCGACAGCGGATCGATGTCCGTGAGCCAGACGAGGAGCGCCGCAAGCAGCCCGCAGATCGCGACCAGCGCGACGATCGAGGCGATGACGCGCGGCATGGCGCGGCCGGCATCGACGATGACGGCGCGGTCGAACCGCGCGCCGATGCCCCAGCCGAGCGTGGCATAGGCGATGGCGAGCAGGATCTGCGGCAGCTCGATCTCGATCATGCCCGTGACGTTCAACACCGAGCCGGCGATCACCGTCGACAGCATCGGCCCGGCCGGAAGCTTCAGCCACCGGCCGAAGAACACGCCGACAAGGATGAGGGCGAGCGTCTGGCCAAGCGGCCCCCATTCCGGCTCTGCGAACCAATAGACCGGCACGGCCGTCTCCGCCGCGCCCCCGGTATAGAACCGCGCGAATGTTGCGGCGACGATGGTGACGATCACGACCCGGGTATACTGCATGAAGGCGACGAGCCGCATGTCGGCCCCGAACGAGGCGGACATCAGCGTCATCACGCTCGCCGCACCCGGAAACGCGCCCCAGATCGCGGTGGTGCCGGGCAGCACCTGATAGCGCGCCAGCATCCAGCCAATCGCGATGCTGGCGAACACCACGGAGAGCACGCCGGCAACGAAGATCATCCAGTCGGCGGCGATCTCCTGCAGCACCGGCCATGTCATGGTCTGCGCGATCAGGCAGCCGAGCACGCCCTGCGCCAGGTTGAACGGCAGGCGCGGCATGGTGATCCGCCGCCCGGAAAAGACGATCGCGATCGCCGCCAGCATGGGGCCGAGCAGCAGCGAGGCCGGCAGCGCCACGAATTGCATCAGAACTACGAGAAGGACGGAGAGCGCCAGAAGCGGGAGCCAGACGCGTAGAAGCTGTCTTTTGCCGCCGCCTGCGGCGGATGCCGGTTCTTCCTGTTCTTCTGCGGAATTCATCTTGCGGACAATCCTGTAACGCGGATCGCCCGCACAGGCGGACGCCCTCACCCGCCGGCATGGGCCGGCCAACCGGCTCCACGCGCTATCCCGTCAGCCGGGAATCGGCTTGCCCGCTTCTATATCCGCTAGCGCGGGAGGCATGCAATCGCGTCACCGCGGGCAGTTCTGCCGGCGCATCGCGATATCGAGCGCGTTCACCCGGCCCTTGGCATAGGCGATCGCGGTTTCCTGGTTCTTGATGTTCTGCTCCTCGGACATGCTGCCGAGGCTTGCGCCGAACATGCGCACATCGCCGACGATCTCGCTGTCCTGCTCCTGCGCGAGGTCCTTCAGCTTCGCGTTCTCGTCCTCGTATTGGGTCAGCAGCGTCTCGCAGCTCGCGCCGGCGAATTCCTCGGGGGAGACCGGGATCGCGCCGATCGA
This sequence comes from Martelella sp. FOR1707, assembly GCF_053484265.1. Classification (NCBI taxonomy): domain Bacteria; kingdom Pseudomonadati; phylum Pseudomonadota; class Alphaproteobacteria; order Hyphomicrobiales; family Aurantimonadaceae; genus Martelella; species Martelella sp. FOR1707. Next base: position 54,844 of record NZ_JBAKFP010000004.1, read on the forward strand.
ATCGGCGCGCTGGGTGCAGGCGGCAAGCGTGGCTGCAAGGGCGATGACGGTGAGAGCAGAGCGCATGGACGTGACCTTTGCGAAAGAGAGGGGCGACAGCGTATCAACGCCGCCGCATGAGGCAGGTTCCGCACCATAGCGGATAAATCCCCTCAGTCGTCATCGAATTTCACGGCGCTGCGGCCATTCGTGAGTTCGCGCACAAGGTCCGCGAGCGCCATGGCCTCCGCCTCGGGCACGCGCAGATGAAAATTGGCGCCGGTTTCGGTGAAATCGCGGTTGGCGATCACGAGGCCCTCGACATCCTGAAGCCTTGCCTCGAGCAGCGCCAGATCGGAGAATGCGACCGGCAGCGTGCCCGTCGCCATCGCCACGATCGGCAGCTTTTCGGCCAGCCGCAGACATTCCGCGGCGCTGCCGCCATAGGCCCGCGCCAACCCGCCCGTGCCGAGCTTCACGCCGCCGAACCAGCGCGATACGACCACGGCGACGCAATCGATCTCCTGGCCCTCGATCGCCTGAAGGATCGGCTTTCCGGCCGTCCCGCCGGGCTCGCCATCGTCGGAAAAGCGATAATCCGCGCCGATGCGCCAGGCCCAGCAATTGTGGGTGGCATCGGCAAAGCTGTTTTCTGCGATGAAGGCCTTCGCCGCCGCCTCGTCTTCCACCGGGGCGGCGATCGTGGCAAAGCGGCTTTTCTTGATCTCCCGCTCCGATGTCGCGGGACCTTTGAGCTTGAACATGACGTGACCCTTCCGCGCCTTTCAAACGGCACGGCAAGGGCGAAGTCAAGCCGGGCGGCTGGTGAGCTTCAGGGTGGCGAAAGAGGCGACAAGCCCGGTCAGGCCGGTGGCGAACGCGCCCCAGGCCATATCGACGAAAACCACGGTCCACGACCAGCCGACAAGGGTTGCCATGTTGGTGAGATCATAGGTGCCATAGGCCATCAGCCCGAAAACCGCGCCGTTCATGAGCCCCTTCAGCGCCGATCCGGCCCTCACGCCCGGCAGAACGGCGAAATAGAAGATGCCGATCAGGTACATGAAATAGAAGCTCAGGCCCGCCGTCCAATTGGGCGACGGCAGCAGCAGCGGCCCGATCTCGGATTGGTAGAACGGGAAGGCGATCGTACCGAGCCATATGAAATCCAGCAGGGAAAAGCAGATGGCCGTGGCCACGAAAGCAGTCAGTGCGCGTTTCATGGGGTCACCTCAGATATCCAGCAGCGGTTGCAACACGCGCATGAAACGGCTCTGGAATTTCAGCGGCGCATCGGTGACGGCAAGGCAAATGCATTCGGACTCGGGCCCGACCACCGGCTGGTGGAGCGTATCCTCGTCCTCCTCCTCGAAATCGCCGGGTCCGAAGACCTGCCCTTCCGAGGTGAAGCTGCCGTGCAGCACCAGCGTCAGTTCGCGGCCGCCATGGCTGTGCTCGGGCAGCGGCTTTCCGGCATCAACCCGCAGCAGGCGAACCTGGATGCCCTTGTCCTCGGTCTCCAGTAGCGCCTGATGGGCATAGAGCCCCAGCCGCCGCCACGGCACGTCGTCAAACGTCGCGCCGACATAGGAGCGCAGCGGCTCGGGTATCACGGCTGTCTTCGGCGCGGGTTTCACCCGCTCGGCCCTGGACTGGATCTCCGTCGCCTGCAACCGCGCCTGAAGCGCCGCCCACGAGGCGTCTTCGGACGTCGCGGCCTTTTCCGGCGCTGCCTGTTCCAACAGCGCGCCGCCGGCGGCCTCCATCATTCGAAGCTTGGCGCGACAATGCGGGCAAAGCGCCAGATGGGTTGCAACTGCAAGCGACCAGCTTTCTTCAAGGCTGCCACTTGCGTACTCAAGCAGAAGCGCGTCGCTGATATGGTGATGAATGGTGCCTGTCTTCATTGATTTTCCCCAAGCGCGGCTCGTAGCCTGGAAAATGCTGCTCTTATTCGTGATTTGACCGTGCCCAGCGGAAGGTCCAGGCGTTCGGCGATGATGCTGTGGGAGACTTCCTCGAAAAACGACATGCGCAGAAGCTCGGCCTGTTCCTCCGGCAGGCCGGAGAGCGCTGCGCGCATCCGCGCGGCGTTCTCGTCCTGCTCGAACTGCACATCCGGCGCCTCCGGTCCGTCCGGCACCAGGGCCGGGTCCTCCGGGTCGAATTCCGGTCGCCGCGCCTTCCTGAGACTGTCGACCCTGACGTTTCGCGCGACGGTGAAGATCCATGCAGAGGCATTGCCGCGGGCGGGATCGAACAGTTCCGCCTTGCGCCAGACCATCATCATGGTCTCCTGCATCAGTTCCTCGGCCAGCGCCGGGTCCGATGCGCGCTTCATCATGTAGCTGCGGATGCGCGGGCCGAAATGGCGGAACAGGCGTTCATAGGCCTCCATGTCCCGCGACCGTCCGACGCTGACCAGGCAGTGCGACATTTCCTCAACCGATAGTTCGGGCAAACTCCTCACCTTCCCGGTGCGCATCCGTTTTCGCATGGCGCGGCCTGCCGCCCCTTTTCGGGGCGCCGCAGGGATCGGACCGGTGACCGGCATGGGGCGAGCGCTTTCAAGCATACCGGCTATTACGGCCGCGATTTCCGTCCGGATTGCAGGTTCCGATAAATTTTGCGCCTTTTCAATCCATCACGCGGGTGGTCGCGTAATTCATGGTGAACAACAAGGCGGAAACAACAAGATGCACCACCCCCAGGAAAACGCTTACAGAAAGCTTCGCGCCGACCGGAAGGTCGCGGTCATCGGATCCGGCATTTCCGGGCTTTCCGCTGCCTGGCTGTTGAGCCGGTCATGCCATGTCACGCTGTTCGAGGCTGACGCACGGCCGGGCGGACATTCGAATACCGCCGATGTCGTTGAGGGCGATCGCACGATCCCGGTCGATACCGGCTTTATTGTCTATAACGAGCGCAACTATCCGAATCTGACGGCGATGTTCTCCTCTCTCGGCGTCGAGACCGAGGCCTCCGAGATGTCGTTTTCGGCGTCGCTTGATAACGGCGCGTTCGAATATGGCGGCAGCAATATCGCGACGCTTCTGGCGCAGAAATCGAACATTCTGCGCTTCAGCTTCTGGCGCATGGTCTATGATATCTTCCGCTTCTACCGCCATGCGCCTTCGGCGGCCAGATCGGAAGCCGACCAGGACCTGACCCTTGGCGACTATCTCGATGCGCGCGGCTATTCCAGGCGGTTCGTGCGCGACCATATCCTGCCCATGGGCGCTGCGATCTGGTCGACGACGCCGGAGCAGATGCGAGCCTATCCGCTCGCCGCCTTCACTCGGTTCTTTGAAAGCCATGGTCTTTTGACGCTGGTGGACCGTCCGCAATGGCGCACCGTCACGGGCGGCAGCCGCTCCTATGTCACCCGCATGCTGGATCAGATCAGCGGGCCGGTGCGGCTCAACACGCCGGTGGAACGCATCATCCGGGAAGAAGGCGGCGTCAGGCTGCTTGCCGGCGGCGCGGAGGAGCGATTCGATGCCGTGGTCGTCGCAACCCATGGCGACCAGGCGCTGAAACTGCTCGACAATCCCGCAGAGGAAGAGCGCAGCCTGCTTTCCGCCTTCCGCTACACCACCAACGAAGCTTGGCTCCACAGCGACGAACGACTGATGCCGGCCCATCGCAAGGTCTGGTCAAGCTGGAACTATATCGAGCGACGGGATGGCGGTTCGCCGAACCTTTGCGTCACCTACTGGATGAACCGGCTGCAGAACATCGACGAGCGCGTCCCGCTGTTCGTCACGCTCAATCCGTGCGAGGAGATCCAGCCTGAACTTGTGCATCAGCGCTTTACCTACATGCATCCGCTGTTCGACAAGGCGGCGATCGATGCGCAGCGCGATCTCTGGCGCATTCAGGGCAAGGGCAATGTCTGGTATTGCGGCGCGCATTTCGGCAGCGGATTTCACGAGGACGGGCTGCAATCCGGTCTCGCCGCCGCCGAAGCGATCGCCGGCGTCAGACGCCCCTGGAACGTCGAGGACGAATCCGGCAGGATATTCCTGGAACCGCAGCGCGTGGCCGCCGAATGAATTTTCGTTCCGCAATCTTCAGGGGCAAGGTCGTCCACCGGCGTCACCGGCCGAAGAAACATGCGCTTGATTACCGGGTCTTTTCGCTGCTGATCGATCTGGATGAACTGCCCGCCCTCGGGAAAAAGCTGAAACTCTTCGCCCATAACGGCTTCTCGCTTTTCAGCGTCCACGATCGCGATCACGGCGCGCTTTGCGGAGGCGACCTCAAGGACTGGGCGCTGGGAGAACTGGAAAAGACCGGCCGCAGCGCCGCGCGCGTCGAGATGCTCTGCTATCCACGCATTCTCGGCTACGTCTTCAATCCGCTCACCGTCTATTTCTGTTACCGGGAGGATGACCGTCTGACGGCCATCCTCTACGAGGTCTGCAACACGTTCAAGGAACGCTTCACCTACATCATTCCGGTGGATGACGAGGCCCGGCCCGTTCGCCAGACGGCGGACAAGCAGCTCTATGTCTCCCCCTTTATTCCAATGGAATGCAGCTATCATTTCACCATCCAGCCGCCGGACGACAAGGTGAAGATCGCCATCAACGAAACGGATGCGGATGGGCCCTTGCTCTATGCCTCTTTTGACGGCCATCGCATGGCGCTTGGGGACCGCGCTCTGGCGCGGGCATTTTTTTCCTATCCGCTGATGACCATCAAGATTATTGCCGGTATTCACTACGAGGCATTGAGGTTGATATTGAAAGGCATGCCGGTGTTCAGACACCGGCCTGCGGCCCACCGCGTTCAAAGCGCGGTTACGGGCGGTGCGACAGGGGACACGAATTATCATGAGCGAGAAGCCTGAACATCACAGTCATCGCGGTCTCAAGCTTTGGCAGCGGCTGATCGCCGGCATGGCCGATCGTATCACTGCGGGCTCTCTGACGCTCACCTTCCCCAACGGCCGGGTCTATCGGGCGGAAGGGTCGAGCGCCGGGCCCGAGGCCGCCATCCGGCTGAAGAATTCCCGGCCCTTGCTGGAGCTCCTCAAGGATGGCGATCTCGGTTTTGCCCGCGCCTATATCGATGGCCACTGGGATACGCCGGACCTTGCCGCCGTGCTCGACCTCGCAATGGCGAATGAAGACGAGCTCTCGAGCGCGCTTTCCTCATCCTTCCTGTTCCGTCGTCTCAGCATCATCCGGCATAAGCTGCGGCGCAACAGCAAGTCCGGCAGCCGCCGCAACATTGCCTTCCACTACGATCTCGGCAACGCCTTCTACAAGCTCTGGCTGGATGAAACGATGACCTATTCGAGCGCGCTCTACGAAGACCGCGATCGCTCGCTGTCGGAGGCCCAGACCGCGAAATACGACCGGATCATCGCACGGCTGCAGATCGGACCGGAAGACCGGGTCTTGGAGATCGGCTGCGGCTGGGGCGGGTTTGCCGAGCATGCCGCTGCCCGCACCGGCTGTCATGTCACTGGCCTTACGCTTTCAAAGGAGCAGGCGAAATTTGCCCGCGAGCGGCTTGCCGCCAGCGGTCTTTCCGACAGGACCGATATCCGGCTTGAAGACTATCGCGATTGCAAGGGCACGTTCGACAAGATCGTCTCGATCGAGATGTTCGAGGCCGTCGGCGAGGAAAACTGGCCGGTGTTCTTCAAGACCGTCAACGAGCGCCTGACGCCCGGCGGCACGGCGGTGATCCAGTCGATCGCGATCGAGCATCACCGTCTGGATGATTATCGCCGCAACCCCGATTTCATCCAGGCCTATATTTTCCCGGGCGGCATGCTGCCCTCGATCGAGACCTTCAAAAAAGGCGCCGGCAGCGCCGGGCTCGCGGTCAAGGACCTGTTCTCTTTCGGCAAGGATTACGCGCGCACGCTGCTCGAATGGGAGCGCCGGTTTCTGGCCGAATGGGATTCGATCCGTCCCCTCGGCTTCGACGACCGGTTTCAGCGGATGTGGCGCTATTACCTCAATTACTGCGCGACAGGCTTTGATTCCGGCCGGCTCGACGTGGCGCAGTTCCACCTGATCAAGCCGGCGGTGTGACGGTCGCTCCGCGGCTTTTGAAGAAGCGCAGCGCGATGAAGGCGGCGAGCGCCGCCGCGCCGGTCGTGTTGAGATAGTCGAGCGTCCGCATATCGTCCGGCGAGACGGGCCGGATGGGCGCTCCGACCCGCCCGTAAAGCGCGACAAACAGCACGAAAATCAGGCCGATCAATCCGCGTGAAAGCCAGACCTCGCAGGCATGAAACGCCATGCCTGCCAGCATGAGACAGGCAAATAGAAAGATCAGCGTTCCGCTTTCCCCGCCCAGGACAAAGGCGATGAAGATGGTATCGGCGGTTCCGACTGCGACCATACCGAGCCTTGCCGCAAACAAATTGCCGCGGCGCGCGAGCCACCAGACCGCAAGGTAGAAAGGTATAGAAAGCGCCGTGAGGAGAGAGATCTGAAAGGCGCTTTCGGCGAGAAACCAGACATAGAGCGGATAGACCGGCTTGTTGAGGGCCAGAACCAGGGCGACCGACCCGCAGGCCTCCGCCAGCGGATCGCGCGCCTTGGTCATGCGTCAGCCTTTTTCGGGATCGGGAAGAAGGCCCTGACGCGCTTCTTGTAGGCGCGGAAGGCATCCCCTCGGGACGCTTCCATATGCTCTTCCAGATAGGGAATGCCCGAGACGTAGTTGAGCAGCCAGTACATCATGATCGGCGCGAGCAACGAGACGGCGAAGGGGAAGAAGGCCTGAAGACCGGACAGCGCCAGGCACGGCCATGCGCACCACCACAGCCATTCAAAGAAGTAGTTCGGGTGGCGCGAATAGCCCCAAAGTCCGATATCGCAGACCTTCTTGCCCTCCGGCTTTTCCTTCTTGAATTTGGAAAGCTGCCAGTCTGCCGTGCCCTCGCCCGCAATCGCGATGATCGCGATCGCGAGGCCGATGAAATCGAGAATGCCGGGGAATGGCGCGGGGTTGAGGATCGCGGCGTAAATCGAGAGCGCCAGAATGAAGCTCGCGAAAGCCTGGATCATCAGGAACCACCAGAGCCGGAAGCTTGCGGATGAGCCCCACTCCTCGATTAGCGCGGCATAGCGCGGATCATCTTTCTTGCCGGCGCTGCGCGTGGTGATGTGGGTTGCGAGCCGCGCGGCCCATAACCCGACCACCACGCCGGCGAGCCATTTGCGCGCCGGGTTGCCGTCCACGGAGAATACGATCACCGAAAGGCCGGCGAGGCCGGTCAGGACAGACCAGATCGCATCGATCCAGCCGCTGTTGCGCGTTATCCGCTGAACAGCCCAGGCCCCGGTCATGCCGATACAGAGGCCCGCCAGGACCAGGATCAGAAGGGTTATCGACATCATCATCTCCGCGGTAAATGTGCTTTGTGCATTACTACGGAGGATGACGAGGACCGGATTTGATCAGCCCGGAGAAAGTCCGCGCTGGCGTTCGGACCGCCGCCGCATGAATTCGAGGAAGGTCAGCAACACCACGGAGAGCGCCACGAGAATCGAGGCGACGGCCAGGATGGTCGGTGAAATCTGCTCGCGCAGGCCGGTAAACATCTGCCACGGCAGGGTTTTCTGCGAGGCGGAACCGAGGAACAGCACCACCACCACCTCATCGAACGAGGTGATGAAGGCGAACAGCGCGCCGGAGATCACGCCCGGCAGAATCAGCGGCATCTGCACCTTGAAGAAGGTCGTGACCGGATTGGCCCCGAGGCTCGCCGCCGCCCGCTCCAGCGATCGGTCGAAGCCGACAAGGGTGGCGGTCACGGTGATGATCACGAACGGTGTGCCGAGCACCGCGTGGGCGAGCACCACGCCCCAATAGGTTCCCTGCAAGCCGATGCGCGAATAGAAGAAATACATGCCCGCCGCCGAGATGATCAGCGGTACGATCATCGGCGAGATCAGGATCGCCATGATCGCGCCCCGAAACGGCACATGGCTTCGCGCAAGGCCGATCGCGGCGAGCGTGCCGAAACCGGTGGCCAGCAGCGTTGCCGCCGGCGCGATCATCACCGAGTTCCTCAGCGCCTGCTGCCAATCGGGATTGTGGAAGAAATCCTGATAGTGCTTGAACGAGTAGCCCTCGGGATCGAGCGCCAGCATTTTCGGCGTGAAGGTGAAGAAATCCTCGGCGTTGAAGCTCAACGGAATGATCACAAGGATCGGAAAGATCAGGAAGAAGAAGATCAGGCCGCAGATGACGAGGAAGGCATAATGCCAGATTTTCTCGAGCGGCGAATCATAGGGCTGAATGGCCATGGTCCCTCTCCTATCCGAGCTTCACATTGTCGATGCCGACGATCTTGTCGTAGAGCACGAACATGAACATCACGACCACCAGAAGCAGCGTGCCAAGCGCCGCCGCGAGCCCCCAGTTGAGCGAACTGGAAATGTGGTAGGCGATGCGGTTGGAGATGAAGATCCCCGAGGTGCCGCCGACCAGTTCGGGCGTGATGTAGTAGCCGATCGACAGGATGAACACGAGCACCGCGCCGGCGCCGATGCCGGGAACCGACTGCGGGAAATAGATGCGCCAGAACGCAGTCCAGCTCGTGGCGCCAAGGCTGCGGGCGGCACGCACATAGGTCGGCGAAATCGTCTTCATCACCGAATAGAGCGGCAGGATCATGAACGGCAGCAGGATGTGGGTCATGGCGATGATCGTGCCGGTGGCGTTGTTGATCATCACCAGCCGGCCCGCATTGTCGACGATCCCGCTCCACACCAGCAGATCATTGATGACGCCCTGCTGTTGCAACAGCACCTTCCACGCCGATGTGCGCACCAGAAGCGATGTCCAGAACGGCAGCAGCACCAGCACCATCAACAGGTTGGCGCGGCTGAGCGGCAGATGCGACAGCAGATAGGAGATCGGATAGCCGAGCACGAGGCAGGAACAGGTGATGATGATCGACAGCATCAGCGTGCGGCCGAACAGGAATAGATAGATGCGCTCGTTCTCCGGCTTCATGCCGATGCCGTCGGGCCCCATTTCGGCATCGACGGCATTCAGGAAATAGCCCGGCGTGTAGGCCGGCGAGTACATCTTGAGGATCGCCCAGGTATCGAGATTGCCCCAGTCCGCGTCGGATTCGATCAGCTGCGCCTTGATGTCCCCGGAACCGGGCTCGATGTTGCGCACCGTGCGGCCGGCCTTGCGGAACAGGCTGGACATGCCGGCCTGCTCGTAATTGAGGCGCGAGCCGAGACGGGTGTGGATCTTCTTCTCCACCGCGACCGTCAAGTCGTCGTAAAGCGCCACATAGGCCGCCTCGTCCGGTAGTTCGCCGGTTGACGGGTCCCAGTCCTGCAGCGCCGCGGTGGTCTTCGGCAGGGTGTCGGAGACGATATTGTTCTCCACCGAGCGGAACAGCATGTCACCGATCGGTGCGATAAAGGCGACGAGTACAAAGGCAAGCAGAGGCGCTATCAGCAGAAGAGAGCGCATCTTTTCGCGCCTCAAGGCCTTCCGCAGCGCCTGTTTGAGCGGCTTTCCCTCGCTGGTCAGAATTTGTTGCTCAGCCACGCCGGTCGGTTCCCCTGTTTTTATTCGGTCTGGAGCGGATTGCGCAAAAGGGCCGGATCGCCGGTTTGCGCAATCGGCTCCCTGTCCCGGCATGCCGGGACAGGGTTTTCGCGAGCGGGAATGCGCCCGGCCCGGCCGGACGCTCACCAGATATTACTGGGCAAGCCAGGCCTGGAACTTCTGCTCCACGTCGTCCTGGTTGTCGGCCCACCACAGGATGTTGTTGACCAGGTAGTTGCCCATATTGTCCGGGTTGGTCGGCATATGCGGGCCCATCGGAATGCCGAGCTCGGCATGGTCGCCAACGAGCGGCTGCGAGGAAGCGCGGGCCGGACCGTAGGAGATGTACTTCGCCTGGTCTGCAAGGCGCTGGGTGTCGGTGGCGAACATGATGTATTCCTTCACCAGAGCCAGCTTGTCGTCCGGCAGACCGGCGGGAATGACCCAGCCGTCATAGTCGAACACCTGCCAGTCCCACAGCATCTTCACCGGCTGGTCCTGCTCGGCGATCACGCTGAACAGACGGCCGTTATAGGTCGAGCCCATGACGATCTCGCCATCGGCGAGAAGCTGCGGCGTTTCGGCGCCGGCCGACCACCAGATGATGTCGTCCTTGATCGTGTCAAGCTTTGCGAGCGCACGGTCCACGCCTTCGGGCGTCGACAGCACGTCGTAGAGGTCTTCCTTGGCGACGCCGTCGCAGATCAGCGCCCATTCCAGGTTCTTCTTCGGACGCTTTTCAAGCGCGCGCTTGCCCGGGAAGGTTTCGGTGTCGAAGATATCGCAGAGCTCGGTCGGCTCATTGCCGTTCCAGGCGGCGACATCGGTGCGGTAGCCGAAGGTGGTCGAGAACACGATCTGCGGGATGAAGCAGTCATTGATCACGGCGTCGCCGAAATCTTCCACGGCGGGCGTGCCGTCGGGCGCTGCCTTGGTCCACTCGTTGAGGTCGATCTCCATGGCCAGGCCCTCGTCGCAGAGACGCTGGCTGTCCGGGCCTTCGACGTCGACGATGTCCCAGGTGACGTTGCCGGTTTCGGACATGGCGCGCAGCTTGGCGACGGCCTCGTTGGAGGATTCGTCGTTGATGATCGTGACGTCCGGATGCTCGGCCATGAACGGCTGGTGATAGGCGTTGTCCTGCGAGGCCGAATAGGCGCCGCCCCAGGACACGATCGTCAGGTCCTCGGCCAAGGCCGCATTGCCCATCGCCACGGTGGCGGCGGAGGCCAGGATGATAGTACGGAGTTTCATGTCAGTTCCCCTTTTCACAGATTTCACTGGTTACGTTTATCTGAACGGCCGCCCTGGCGGCCGCCACGGTTCACCGCAAGTCAGGCGGCGTAATCGAGGGCCTTGCAGTCGCGGGCGGCAAAACCGACCGTGCGCGTCTGGCCAACCTCGAGATCCCAACGTTCGCCGCGATTCCTGACCTTGACGATGAATTCGTCATTGCCGCACACGTTCATGCGCACGCGGATATGGTCGCCGAGATAGATCAGTTCCTCGACCCGGCCGGTCACCTTGTTTTCCACGCTATCGGCCGCTATCAGCTCCACCCTTTCGGGCCGGAGCGACAGCGTGGTGCGGTCGCCTTCGCTCGCGACATTCACCTTTTCGGCAACCAGCGTGGTGCCGTCCTCGACGCGCACCCTGCATTCATTGCCCTCGATGGAGGTCACGATCCCGTTCAGCGTGTTGTTCTCGCCGATGAACTGGGCGACGAAGGAATTGCCCGGGCTCTCGTAGAGCACGTCGGGCGCCGAAAGCTGCTGGACGATGCCGTCGTTGAACACGGCAACCCGGTCCGACATGGTCAGCGCCTCGGTCTGGTCATGGGTGACGTAGACGAAGGTGACGCCGAGATTGTCGTGGATGTGCTTGATTTCATACTGCATCTGCTCACGCAGCTGCTTGTCGAGCGCGCCGAGCGGCTCGTCCATCAGCACCAGTTCGGGATCGAACACCAGCGCGCGGGCAACGGCGACGCGCTGCTGCTGGCCGCCGGAAAGCTGGCCCGGCCTGCGATTGCCGAACTTGCCGAGCTGGACCATGTCGAGCGCGCGCTTGACCTTCTCTTCCTGCTCGGACTTGCTCATCTTTCGCAGCTGCAGCGGAAAGGCGAGGTTCTCCGCGACAGTCATATGCGGAAACAGCGCATAGTTCTGGAACACCATGCCGATGCCGCGCTTGTGCGGCGGCACGTTGTTGATCGGTCGCTCGTTGAGGTAGATTTCGCCACCGGTCGCGGGCTCGAAGCCGGCGAGCATCATGAGGCAGGTGGTCTTGCCGGACCCGGAGGGTCCCAGCATCGTCAGAAATTCGCCTGGCGGGATATCAAGATTCAGCTTTTTGACGACCAGGCTTTCGCCATCATAGCTTTTTTGAACATTTTCGTACTTAACCGATGCGCCACGGTTATTCGCCATATTTTCCCCATCTGTTTTGCCCATCGCTTTCTCATGCGCGATTTTTAGGCAGGCCGTACCCAATACTGCAATTCACGCGCGTCAAATCAACCTCAAATTTCAGCTCTCGCCGAAGGAACGGTCGATTTTGCCTTGAAGCTCAAGCGAAGCGCCGGGCATTTAAGACTTTGGTATAATGGTTTTGCATAACGTCAAACTGCCGGCGCTCCGCCGTTGAACCGGCGAAATGTCAGCGTCGAGGATAGCGCGGCCCACAGCGCGTCCCGCGCCTGTTTGCGACGCTGGATGACGCTGCCTGCGGCGGCAGGCAGGTGCTAAATCGAATCGAATTCGATCGTCAGACCGTCATAGCCCGGCTCGACATGATCGGGCGTTTCGGCCATCACCGTGTCGTAATCGAGCGGGGTGTGCATGTGAGTCAGCACCGCGCGACTGGCGGCGAAGCTGTCGATCCAGCCGAGCGCCTGTGACAGCGACAAATGGCTCGGGTGGCCGTGATATTGCAGCGCATCAATGATGATCAGGTCGAGGCCCTGAAGCTTTGCGATAGCCTCGGGCGGAAAATCGCTGACATCGGTGCAGTAAGCGACGTCGCCGATCCTGAAGCCGAGCGAAATGATATCGCCATGATGCTGGGGGAAGGCCTGGAATTCGATGGCCCCGCCCGGCCCTTCGATTCTGACGGGCGCATCGAGATCCTCGATCAGGTTCGGCTCGGCGATCGCCGGATAATTGCTGCCCTCGGGGACCCGCAGGCAGTAGGAAAAGCCGTCGAGTATCCGGCCCATGGTCACCGGCTCGGCGTAGACCGGAATGCGACGACGCTGGGCATGAAAAAATCCGCGGATATCATCGATTCCATGTAGATGGTCGGCATGGGCATGGGTGAAAAGCACCGCGTCGATGCGGGTGACGCCTGAGCGAATCATCTGCTCGCGGAAATCCGGGCCGGTATCGATCACCACGGTCGTCACGCCGCCATCCGGCCCGATCTGCTCCACCATCAGCGAGGCGCGGGTGCGCCGGTTCTTCGGATTAGCCGGATCGCAGGCGCCCCAGTCCCCGGTGATCCGGGGTACGCCGGGCGAGGACGAGCAGCCAAGTATGGTAAAACGTCGCCGGTATCCCAAGGGTCACACCCGCGTCATCTTGGAAAAGCAGCGAAACGCGTTTGCGGTGGTGATCGCCGCGATCTCGTCCTCGCTGACGCCCTTCACATCGGCCAGAACCCGGGCGGTGTTGACCACATAGGAAGGCTCATTGCGCTTGCCGCGGAAGGGTGTGGGCGCAAGATAGGGCGCATCGGTTTCCACCAGCAGCCGGTCCATGGGGATATCGGCAGCGATATCCCGGATGTCCTGCGAATTCTTGAAGGTCAGAATGCCGGAAAACGACACATAGCCGCCAAGCGCCACGCCGGTTTCGGCGAGCCCCCTGCCCGACGAAAAGCAATGCAGGATGAACGGAAACGCTCCAGCTTCGCTCTCCTCCGTCAGGATCGCCGCCATGTCGTCGTCCGCGTCACGGCTATGGATCACCAGCGGCAGGCCGGTGCGGCGCGCGGCGTCGATGTGGCGGCGAAGCCCGGTCTTCTGCGCCTCGGCCTTTTCCGGCTCGTAGTGATAGTCGAGCCCGGCTTCCCCGATCGCGACGACCTTGGGGTGCGCCGTATACGCGATCAGGTCTTCCGTGGCGATATCCAGCTCCTCATCGGCATTGGCGGGGTGGGTGCCGACGGAGCAGAACACGTTCTCATATTTTTCAGCAATATCAATAATCTGCTGAAATCTCTTCACGCGGGTTGAGATCGTCACCATCTGCGCGACGCCCGCTCCCTTCGCGCGCGCGACCAGTTCGTCGCGCTCGGCGTCGAAATCCGGGAACTCCAGATGGCAATGGGTATCGATCAGCATGAAATCTCTCTATTCCTCGGGCGCGACATAGCGTGGGAAAACCGGGGCCGGCTTTTCCAGCGGCGCGCCCGGTTTCAGACGGCCCGCCTCTCCCAAATGCGCGAACGAGCGTTCTGTTTCCGGAACGGCCACCAGATCGAGCAATTTCGCCGCCGATTCCGGCATGGCCGGCTGCAGCAGGATTGCGACCTGACGCACGACCTCGGCCGTAACGTAAAGGACGGTCGCCATGCGTTGTGGGTCGGTTTTCTTCAGCGCCCAGGGCTCCTGGCCGGCGAAATAGCGGTCGGCATCGGAGACCACGCCGATGATCGCGGCAAGCGCGCGATGGATCGCGAGCTTGTCCATGTCGGCGCGCACCGTCGCGATCACGCCATCGGCGGTGGCGAGCATGGCCTTGTCCTCGTCGCTCAGCGGGCCGCATTCCGGCACCTGGCCGTCACAGTTCTTGACGATCATCGACAGCGAGCGGCTGGCGAGATTACCGATCCCGTTCGCGAGATCGGAATTGATCCGCGTTCCGATGCCCTCGTCGCTATAGCTGCCGTCCTGGCCGAAGGAGACCTCGCGCAGGAAGAAATAGCGGATCGGATCGAGCCCGAAATGCTCGACCAGATTGAACGGATCGACGACATTGCCGACCGATTTCGACATCTTCTCGCCCTTGTTGAGCAGGAAGCCATGGGCATAGACGCGTTTCGGCAGCGGCAGACCGGCGGACATCAGGAAGGCCGGCCAGTAGACGGCGTGGAAGCGAATGATGTCCTTGCCAATGATGTGAATGCCGGGCCAGAAATCCCAGAGCGCATCGGTTTCATCCGGAAAGCCGAGCGCGGTGATATAATTAGTCAGCGCATCGACCCAGACATACATCACATGATCGGGATTGCCCGGCACGGGGATGCCCCAGTCGAAGGTGGTGCGCGAGATCGACAGGTCCTTCAGGCCCGACTTGACGAAGGAGACGACCTCGTTGCGGCGCTCATTGGGGCCGATGAAATCGGGGTGTGCGTCGTAGTATTCCAGAAGCCTGTCGCCGTAGGCGGAAAGCTTAAAGAAATAGCTCTCCTCCTCGACCCATTCCACCGGCGAGCCGAGCGGCTCGCGGCGCACGCCGTCCACGCCGAGCGTGGTCTCGCCCTCGTCGAAATAGGCCTCCTGCCGGACTGAATACCAGCCTCCATATTTGCCGAGATAGATGTCGCCATTCTCCTCCATGCGCTTCCACAGCGCCTGGACCGAGATGCGATGCCGCTCCTCGGTGGTGCGGATATAGTCGTCATTGGAGCAGTTCAGCCGCGCCAGAAGATCGCGGAACACCGCGGAGTTGCGGGTCGCAAGCTCGATCGGCGCGACGCCTTCCTTTTCGGCGGTCTGCTGCATCTTCTGGCCGTGCTCGTCCGTGCCCGAGAGAAATCGCACATTCCTGCCGTCGAGGCGGGCGAAGCGCGCCAGCACATCAGTTGCGATCATCGTGTAGGCGTGGCCGATATGGGGCGTGCCGTTCGGATAGAAGATCGGCGTCGTGATGTAGAAATTATTGGCCTTGTCGCTCATGTCCGAAACCCGTCCGCTTGACTGCTGCTGCCGACCGCCAAAAAAGCGGCGCCGGCCTCGATCGTTTCGCCGGTCTTAACGCCAGTGCCGCAATGCATCAAGTCAAACCGACCGGCACGCTCCGTTCAATTGACGGCGGCGCGGATCCGGGTGAGCAGGTCGAGCACGAGCTGCTTGCGGTCGAGATTGTAGGCATCGGCCACCGCCACGTCATTGCCGAGCTCGGAGGAGAGCGCTGCCAGCCGCTCGGCCCGCGCGATCTCGCCTGCCCCTGCAGCCTCACGCGCCCGCGCCCGGATATCCTCCTCGACATGGGCGAGCAGGAAGTCGAACACCGTCTCGTTGTCGCGCTTGGCAAGGGTATCGGCGAGCCGGTGCATCAGCGCCCTCGCCTCGGGCTCCGAGCCAGCGAGCGTCTCATGATAGGCCTCGATGATCTCGCCGCCGCCGTAATTCACCAGCTTCAGCGCTTCCGAAACGCTGCCATTGGCGAGCGCCGCAAGCCGCGATGCACCCTCGCCGCCGGCATCGACGCCGAGCGCCGCAAGTGCTTTCAACAGGCCGGCCGGTTCCAGCGGACGCAGGCGCAGCGGCAGGCAGCGTGAGCGGATCGTCGGCAGCAGCCGGCCCGGCGTATGCGAGATCAGCAGGAACATCGCGTGTTTCGGCGGCTCCTCGAGGATTTTCAGAATGGCATTGGCGGCCGAGCGGTTGAGGTCGTCGGCGGCATCGACGATGACGATCCGCCAGTTGCCGGTGCCCGAGGTCTGCGACAGGAAATGCCCCGCCCGGCGCACCTCGTCGACGGTGATGGCGGTGCGCCGCTTGCCCGTCTTCACATCGACCGGGCGTTCCAGGTGGAGCAGATCGTGGGAGGCGCCGGCAATGATCTGGCGCGTCAGCGGCGCTGCGTGATCCGGCGCGATGATATGATCGGGCGCTGTATGGGGCTCGGGGAAATGCAGGACATGGTTTGCAAACCGGAAGGCGAGCGTCGCCTTGCCAATCCCCTCGCCGCCTTCAAGCAGAATCGCGTGATGCCCCTTGCCGGAGCGGTAGGCTGTCGCCAGATAAGCCTCCGCCTCCTCATGGCCGAACAGATTGGGATTGGCCGCAGGATGGATTGCGCCTTCCAGAACCATATCGTCAGCCATCGCCGCGCGCCTCCAGAAGAGATGAGACCGCCTGCCAGACGGCCTCGGCAACCGTCTCCGGCGCGCCATCGGCGCGGATCACCCGGCACCTCTCAGGCTCCATCTCAGCGATCTTCAGGAATGCAGCGCGCCGGGCCTCGTGGATCGCGATATCATCCTTCTCGAACCGGTCGGGCGTTCCGGCAAGCGCCTGTTCGGGCGAACGCGCCTTCACGCGCTGCAATCCCTCAAGGGCATCGAGATCGAAGATGAGCGTGAGATCCGGAATTGTGCCGTCGACCGCGACCCGCTCCACGGTCGAGATGAAATCGGGCGCAAGCCCGCCAGCTGTGCCCTGATACACGCGGGAGGAATCCATGAACCGATCGCACAGCACGATGCTGCCCTCTGCCAGCGCCGGCTTGACGATTTCCTCGACGTGATCGTTGCGGGCCGCGGCAAACAGCAGCACTTCCATGCCGACGCCGAACGGTTCGGCAGCCCCCGAAAGCAGCACGTGGCGCACCGCTTCGGCCCCGGCGGAACCGCCGGGCTCACGGGTGACGACCACCGCGCGGCCAAGGCCGGTGAGGCGTTCGGCAAGAAGGCGTATCTGCGTCGACTTGCCGGCGCCCTCGCCGCCTTCAAAGCTGATAAAAACCCCGCGTTTCAAGCTCTCACATACCTCCGGCCATCGCTTCGTCGTCGTTTAGACGAAATTAGGCCGGGGCAAAAGGCCTGTACGGGCTATCTTTTGAACGGGATCGGAACGGAGTAGCCGGTATTGTCCGCCAGAATGGTCTCGGTCGCGGCACTGGCGTCGCTGGCCGCCACCGGCTTTGCCTCCTCGACCAGGGCAAGCTGCGCGCTCGCTGCTTCTGGCTTCACCGAAGTTGCGGCAAGCTCGACGGGCTTTTCGGTAGTCTCCGTCTTGGCAACCAGAGTCTCGGTCTTGGCCGCCTCGGCAGGAACCGGCGCTTCAGCCTTGGCAAGCTGCACCTCGCCGAAACGTCCCGGATCGACGCCTTCCGGCACTTCTTTCTTCTCGTAGGACGCCATCAGATAGTTCATGTCGTCGGCATTGCGCGAGGCGGGACCGACATAATCGACCTTCACATTGGCAACGCCCGCGCTGGTCACGTCCAGCATCTCGGCGGCCTTCTTGGAAAGGTCGATGATCCGGCCGGAGACGAACGGCCCGCGATCATTGACGCGCACGATGACGGAACTGTCATTGTCGAGATTGGTCACGCGGACATAGCTTGGCAGGGGCAGCGTCTTGTGGGCGGCCGACAGGTGGTTCATGTCGTAGATTTCGCCGCTCGCGGTCTGGCCGCCATTGAATTTAGGCCCATACCATGAGGCGAGCCCGGTCTTGGAATATTTGGTGTCTGACTTCGGCGTGTACCATTTGCCCTTCACCTGATAGGGCTTGCCGATCTTCTGGTAGGAAAGCGCATCCGCTTCGGAAATGCCGCTTTTGGCAGCATCGGCGACTTCCGCCGCGTCATCCTTCATGTCTTTGGATGTATCGCCCGTGGTCGTGCACGAAGCCATCAATGCAGTCATAGCCAGCATTGCCAGCGAGGTGGAAAACCGGATTTCTTTCATGCCAACATTTCTTCCGTCTATGTCGATGTACCGTCAGGATTGCTTGCCGGAACCCCTGGACCTTGAAACTGTGTCAAACTCTCCTATGCGGATGCTTGATGGCCTCTTTGTGGCGCGTTAACAAAATTGGCGAAATTGCGCAACCCGAAATTGCCCCGGTCGGGTTTTGACCGCCCCCGCGTGTCCGCATCGAACCGGCACATATCCCGGGATTGACCCGCAAGAGAACACGGTGCTAAAGGCCATCCTCTAAGCGACATCTACGAATATTTCGTGAATGCGCTCCAGCCGGAGGAGTGGCCGAGCGGTTTAAGGCACCGGTCTTGAAATTCGGTTAGGCGCGTTTTTCGCAGTCACCCGCCATCCCGGAGAGTCTCGTATTGACGGGCATTTTCCGCACTTCGGTCTTCTTTCATATTCGATGATTTGCTTTTGTGCTACCGGGTTGGGTTGCAAAATGGTAGCAATGTGTTCTCACCGTGTTCACGTCTGCCCCACGACTAATTCAGCATGACCATCCGTGTATCAGAAATGACGCCCCGAAGCTTGGCCATAGCCCGCAAACGCTTAGTCCAACAGGGCTTGGGCTGGAATTTTCAACGCTTCTGGGAAGAACGTGAAGACGACACCTGCCGCCTGCTCTATCCTGACTACAACGCGATTTGCCGCGTTCTCCGATGGAGAACTCTCGGTGCTATTAAGTGGCGCTGCAAGAAGCTCGGCCTCGTAAAGCAGAGTTTTCACAGATGGACAGCCCGAGACATATCGATCTTGCGGAGACTGTACCCGGCAGGGAGCCGTGAAGAGATTTGCGAGGCCATTCCTGGCGTAGAATGGTCAACCATTCGCGTGGCAGCTCGCTACTACGGACTTCGGCGAAACAAAAAGCCTTACAAGATAACTGGCGTGAAGGCGCTCGATGAAGTCCGGCTTCGATGCTACGATTTGCGTTGGACGATGCGCGACCTGGATGAAGAGTGCCACACGAAGCTCTATTTCCAGACACGGGGTTATCGGAGTGAGTACCCGAACTTCAAGGCGATAAACCGCGCGGTCGAATGCCTGGGTGGCGTGCTGGAAGTAACTTGGCTTGAGTGAAGGTTCGCAAATC
The DNA here is from genome assembly GCF_053484265.1 of Martelella sp. FOR1707. Taxonomy (NCBI): domain Bacteria; kingdom Pseudomonadati; phylum Pseudomonadota; class Alphaproteobacteria; order Hyphomicrobiales; family Aurantimonadaceae; genus Martelella; species Martelella sp. FOR1707. Next base: position 74,126 of record NZ_JBAKFP010000004.1, read on the forward strand.
AGGCGGCCGTTGCCTCATTGTTGGCACAGCGTTCCTTTTTTCGAAGAGCATGACGCTTAGCACTCCTCCGCTGTGCCCATTCGAAATCTCGAAGATCAGGCCGATCGACCTTCGGCAGTTCACCGTCGTTCCTGGCCCACACACCTTCCCCGCCGGCTCGTGAACCTCGACCTCCGGAAAGCAATCAAGATGCGCTTCACCTGAGGCACCGGATCGAACATCTTCTGATGCCAGAAAGGCGACGGCTGCATTCTTGCGATTGCATCCCGCCGTTCGGGAAATCCCCTCAGCACGGCACCAGCGGGCAAACGGCTTTCCGCCAACCTTGGACTTGGCCCAAGCCCACAGTGCTCGCCGATCCGCCTCCCGTGGGCACGTTGCGATGAGCAAAAGCGCCTTTTCGTAGGAAGTCATCTCGGCGGCCGACACGCGGGCCTTCAGGGCTTCCCACTTGTCGCACTCGTCTTACTCGAGACGGACATCTCCCCAGCCGTTCTTGTCGGCAAGGTCGTGCACATAGCCGCAATCGATGGATCGGGGTTGCTTAGGCCGCGCGGTATCGGGGGTCGGCGGTCAACGTCCGCGGCGAGAATGAACAGCTCTTGGATTTCATCCCGGTTTATGACGAAGGTCTCCGATGTGATGTGGTAATTTAATACCGCCAACTTCGCGAAGCGAAAACCCCGTCGTTCGGACTCCTCAAAGACCGATAATAAGGGCACAGGAAAAGCGTCGTAATAAATTTCCGATGCATTTTCTGCTTTACAAAGCGTTATAATACGTAGGGAACGGCGCTTTACCCTTATTACGACGCTTTAGCAGGAGTGAAATAAGGCATGGAGACAAAGAGAAGCGAGCGGTACCGCAAAGTCATTTCCCTTCTCGATGATGCCATCAAGATCGCAGATCCGGGGCAGCGGGACCAAGATGACGAATTAATCGCCTTCATGATCGAGACAGCTCGCGACGAGGCTGCTGCATCCCTGAAGCGAGCGATTATGGCAGATAGGGAACGGCGTAACCTTCCTCCACCAGCCAACGATTGACGTCCAGGTCATTGAGCCAGATCGTAGCGAGATAGCGGCCGAACTTGCCCTTCTCGTCCTTGTAGGAGCAGAGCATGACCTCCTCACCAAGGATCTTATCTCGGAGGGCATCGCGCGATATCGTGCCATCCGGTTTTTCCGGACCGCGCATTTCCGGTGCGTCAATTCCGTAGAGACGTAGCTTCTGGTCCTTCATCCAGATGTCGAAACCGAGATCGATATCGACGGTAACCGTATCCCCGTCATAGACTTCGGTCACCTCGGCCCGATACTGATACAGCCCACAGTCCGGACCAGCCGAAGCGGAAAACGGAACGGCCATGATGACCCCAAAAGCAAAGATGGCATTCCGGATCATTGGCACCTCCTGTGGCATAACCTTCCGGACAATGCCGCCGCAATCCTGAAAGTGCAATCCGGAATACCCTCAAGCTTCTGTTTGCCGGTCCATCTCCATGCACCGGCGCGCCCTGCTTCCGAACAGGCCGGATTTCTCCCGCAGCCAGTTCCGGAATTCCCGATCCAGAAGAGAACTCTTGACCTCGCGCAGCGTCTTTTCGGTTTCGATCGCGTGCTGTTTTTCCTGCTGCCGCTTGCCATTGAAGCCCCATCCGCGCAACATGTTCAAGGTTTGTCGACGGGGGTGGAAATGCGACTGCTGGCTTTGTTTTTGATTGCGATAAATACGGCAATTTTTGCTGACAGCACGCCCAGCTCTGCAGCATCCATCTTGCCGAGCGACAAGGATGAATGCGCAATTGACCTAACGGGTCCGATTGTTGAAGGGGATTTTGGCGCATTTCTCGAGATCGCCCACCAGTTGGGGTTGGATGGACAGCTCGACAACGGGGAACTGATCAATAGCCCCCAGAACGCTGTCTGCCTGGATAGTTCCGGTGGGCTGATGTTGGAAGGAGCATTGATGGCCCGCTTCATACATGACTACGGAATCACAACTCGGATCGAAGCATTCGCAGAATGTTATTCGGCCTGCGCCCTTATATTCATGGCCGGGCACGCGAAGGGGCCTGAGATCGAATACACAAACCGAATCCTCGATGTTCGTGGTTCTCTCGGATTTCATGCTCCCTTCGTCGCGGTTGAAGCAGATGAAAGTATGACCGGTGCCGAAGTGATGGCCATACAGGAAAGCCTTCGATCGATCATGGCCATGCAAGTTGAGTTCGGGCTGTATCGGTCTCCTTTCGGAATGCAAGCGATGGTACCAGCTTCGTTGATCTCGGCGCTATTGCAACGTGGCCCAGACGAAGTTGAATACGTTGACACCGTAGAAGAAGCGGCTCGCTGGGATATCGGACTGGCCGGGATTATCCCGAGGGTCAAGCTTTCTCACACGGATCGAGCAGTCGCTTGTTTGAATTTTCAAGCGTGGGTTCGCGACAGCGCATCCGATCTGCAACAGCTCGAATACTATCGGGATCAGAGCCCTTCGATCTCCCGGTTAGGCCCAGATGGATACAGCCACCTCTATGATCAAATCAATACGGGAGGGATGGAAGCACAATTCTGCTTAGTAGGGGCGAACAATGAGGCCGTTAGTTCGATCCCAATATGTGTCGTCGATGATTTTAGCGGCGTCAGATATGGTAGCTGCGAAAACGGTCGCCCGGTGTGGATACCCTGGTGGTACGCCGCCGACCCGCAGATGCCTATCGCCCGCCTAGCTGGCTCAGAGCCTGGATAACGTGCATGCTTACGCAGCCTTCCCTACGCGCGCCTTTACCGGCGAGATTGCTCATAAGCCCGGCACCAAAGATCGCAAAAACTCCTAGAGGCGCGAATAATGAAGCGGAAAACCACAGAGGAAAAAGTAGGCCAATTTATCGTTGGGATGATCGGATCTATTTCGCTGTTCTCGGGAATCGCTATCCTGGTCTATCAAGGCTACCGCTTCCTGAGGGACGGGGTATTCCCCAGCGTGAAGCTGTTGGACGCGCTCAAATTCGCCTCTGATGCCCCGTGGCTATACGCGCCTCGGTCTTGGCTTGGACTTCATGAGATTGCCTCCGCGTTACCGCTTTCCGTTTGCTTGCTTGCGTTTGGGATTTTTGTCTTGGCCAGCGCCGTCGACTAACTTGCCGCTGCCCCGAACAATCGCTGGCGCATCCGGTTAGCCGGAACTGGGAAGGCATTGGCAGCGCGCGAACACATAAGGAACAAACAAGGACAGAAGCAGAAACAGTACACTTGACAGAAAATGTGAAGTCAAGACATATGGTTGGCGCTGTGGCGAATCGCGCCACAGCCGATACGACAAAGCCGAGGCGGGCGGCCTCGGCTCCGTGTCGAACCCACAAAAGCTTTGGTCGGCCTGTGGATTACTTTAAACACACCGGGGTCATACTCTCGAATGTCCATGTCTGTCAAGCCGACCAATGCCAAACATAAGGACACCCTTATATGGCAAGTCGAAACTTTACGGTTTTGGAATTTACGGTAAAGCTGAAATACGACTGGGAGAATCTTTCCAGGAACGATTTAGCGAGAATAGCAAAAGTAGCCAACCGATGGATGAAGCGGGCAAAATACGGCGGTAAGATAATTGGCATGCTCGTCGTTACGGACGAAACAGCGCAGCAATTTCTAGACCGAATTAGGTCTGAACTGGACAACATTTCCGTGGTTGACGATTTCTGGTGTCAAACCGCTGGAAGCGATGGGGTCGGAAAGTTCGGAGTCATATGCCCGTTCCAGACCGCTATCGCTGCCGCTTGGGAAGAGGCTGGAAAGCGGAACAAACCCAAAAAGGTGAGCGATTTTAGGACGCAAAATATCTGGCTCAAGAACGGAGTCGATTATTTCCAACGCGAGGCAGCGGTCAAGATGGGCCTTAAACGCTCTGGGGAGCGGAAGCCGAAGAAGTAACCTTGCCGTAATTGCCACAACTGAAGTCATACTGTTGATATATAGCGATATGGCACGATGTGTGAACCCTATCGATACTTTTTGTTTGCGCCGCTCAAACGTCAAACTCAGAGCGGCGCAAAATTACTCGCACCCTATCCCGTCGCCGTCCCGATCAAGTCCATACACATCGCGCCCGATGACGCGAACCGGGCCACGAATATATGCCGGCCCATTGCCGCTCCCTCCGGCACAGTCAACGTCACTGGCGACTGGTACACACGGCGTGTAATTCGGATCGCATTCTTGCGCCAATGCCTGTCCAGCAAGCATGAACGCGCATAGGGCCATAGCAGCCCTGACCTTCTTTCCCATCTGACATTCCCCTTTGCGTCAGTGGCACTTTAACGTGCCCCTCCTCACGGACAGATCGTAGCGCCTTGCTTACGCGCTTTGTCAAGTCAGATATGGATTTCCAGTCACTCGCATTCCCGCCACGCATAGCCAAGTACGTTTAAGGTGCTTCCTATCGCACCTATATCGTTCTCGACTTCAGCTAGAGGGTCCCTGATACGCCTCTGATAAACCGTCAGTCATCCGGCTTGGCCTCGAAGATCGTCTGAAACTGGACAGGACCACCGTCCTTACCCGTGTGTTCATTCTTCTCGGCATACCCCAAATCTCGGGCAATGATGTTGGCGTTCAGCAGGTCAGCAGCAGCGCCGGCAAACTTCTGGTCCCGGATAACCCCCTCGGCTCGCGAGATGATACCGGATAAATCGGGGCGACTTTTCTTCCAGTCATCCCAGGTGCTTTTGTCGATGTCGATGAAAAAGCAAAGCCCACTGATCGTCATGGCTCGCATCTTGGCGACAGGCTCATGTGTTGCCATGCCTTGAAACGTCACGAGCTTGTCTTCCCAAAGAGGATTGGCCTCGACCCATTCAAAATATTCGGTGCATGCCTTCCAGAGGTCTTCCCCGTTCTCGAACTTCGGCTTGGCACCGTGGGAACTGCGGGCCTCCCAAAACCTGTTCCCCGGCAAAAAGCGCCCGGTGACTCCGTCTTTTCCAGCGGTCATCGCATTACCTCACATCGCCATTGGCAACATCACCGACAGTTGTCCTGGAAGCCGCACGCATCAGCGCTTCAAGGAGGGTCACTCTCGATGCTTTCGCTTGCCGCATGCGCATCACTTCCGCGAGCGCCTTCTCAGGCTCTCGGGACATTAGAGCCCTAGCAATCAAGGTGCGGGTGGCCTCATTCTGACCGGTAAGCAAAGGCGTTGCAGCCGAGCCCAGGTTTCCCATAGCGCTGAACGGTCGCAGACGAAGCAAGTCCATTCCGGCACGGCCAAGATCAGCCATTGGACCAACGTCTCCGATATCCTGGAGGTTGTCTGCCGTGCGCGATCCGCCAAGAGCCCTGTTTTGGGTCTCCCACATGGACGTTTCACGACCAACACGGTTTGCAAAGGTTTGGGGATCAAGCGCCATCGCGGCAGCTTCTTCCCTTGCCTTCGTGCTTTGGAATGGTTTCGCGACATTCGATGTCGGGGACGCATTGGCTTCGATCTTAGCGAGTGCTCGATCGCCGTATCCGATCCGGGCGGCGCTCTGCTCTTCCGGCGTCATGGTTCGAAACGCGGCTGTCGTATCTGGATAGCGCGAGCCCGGTCTCGAAAACTGCTGCCCCTGTTCAACAGCATCCATCACCCGAGAGGCTTTCGCAAAATCATCATTCGCCTTTCGATATCCTTCAGATGCCATCTCAAGGGCGGAATCGAGTTCTTTTTCAAGGTCCTTGAGGTATCGCGCTTTATTCCCCTCTCCGGATCTCTCCGCAACGCGGCGCAAATCCTGAACGTCCCTCTTGACCTCAAGGACGCGATCAAAGTCAGACAGGTCAACACGGGTGTAGCCGCCATCGTCACCAGCGGCTAGGCCGGTACTACCGACACGAGATTTCGACGGGTCCTTTGCCGTAAGGCGATTTCTGAATTGAGAAAGGCTGGCATCGATAGAATTTCCCTTGATGCCACTACCCTCCAGCGGCCCCAACCGTTTATCTATGATTGAGACAGCGTTCCTGACATCAACAGGTTTCGCACCATCGCGCGCGGCGTCATAAGCAATGTTAGCCGCTTCTGTGCGGGCTTTCTTGAGATTTCCGACCGTATCGGCGGCTGATCTCTGAGGTCGCCTCAGAACATCCGCCGGCGTATCCTGAAACTTATATCCGGCAGGCACAAGATCAGTCGCATCGGACGGCTTCGCTCTATAACCAAAAGCGTCTTCAACAAATCCCGCCATACGGTTCGGCTGATCGGCCTGACGCTGCTGGAGAAACTGCGCCAACTCCTCAGAGCCATCGCCACCAGCACGGACAACACCGGATGCCCGGCGCTGGCCAGCCGTGCCCGTTGCGTCCATAAGGCGGTATTCTGGCTGACCCTCGGCAGCGGCACGCGCGATATCATCCTGAATTTCGGCGGCACTACGTCCGGACTTGCGAACGGTTTCCGCGATAGCGCGATTTGCTCGACCGGTGTTGCCAATGCCGCCAAGGCCACCGACGACATTGCGCGCAGCATTAACAGCCTTGCCAGCGCCAGCGACAAGCGCAGGGAAGGCCCCGCCGCCAACTGCCCCAATGCCACCTTGAACGAGTGCGCCGCGCAAGCGGTCATCTATCCCTTCCCCAGTGCCGAAACCATAAGCCGTGCCCTCAGCCGCACCGAGGCCTGTACCGATACCCATGCGGGTCAACAGCGGAGTGCCAGCCTTCATCACCCCCTTGGCAAGCAAGCCGCCCGGACCAACGATCGCACCGCCAATCTCAGAAGCAAGCGAGGTTCCGGGCGCGTATTCGCGGTTCTCGGCCATGCGCTGGCGCTCAGCAGCAAGGTTACCGCTGTAATCGCCGAACTTGCCGCCGAGACCTGTAGCCGTAGCAAGGCCGGCAGCGATCTCGTCGCTGGCACCGAAGGTCATGCCCTGCGCAATGCCATCAACAACAGCGCCGGGAAGGTAGGTCCAATCGGCCTGTTTCTGGTCACCACCAATATCACCAAAGGCGGCGGCAGCCGTCTGCATGTCAGGCGCATCCACCTCGTAGACTTTGCCGTCAGGGCCTTGGAGTTCAAAGACTGGCATTATCGTTTCTCCCTGACGCGCGCACCGTTTGGAAGCGTTACCCACCCATCGGCATCAGCCTGATTAGGGCGTGTCATGTCAAAAATTCGGTCGCCTTCATCCTTGCCATGGATGACCCGCAGCAAGGCGCGCTCGTAGTCGTCCAGATCACGAAGGAATGTCGGGCTATTCGGATCAAGCGCGCCGGCACGAGCAGCAAGCATTGCCCCTTCCTTCTCGGTCACATTGCCGAGCGCGCCACCGGTCGGAGATGCAGCGCGCATTGCATTGAGACTTTCGATCGTGGCATTCGACTTCAGGACCGCGACCTGTCGCAAGACTTCGGCGCTGTCAGTCCACGGAAGTTGACCAACGACTGACGTTCCCGCCGCCCCGAAATCCCTCCTTCCTGCCGCATCCCGAGCCCGTCCCGCTGCCGACGTGACGACATCTGATGCGGTCAAGGCGTTCTGGACGTTTTTGTCCTGCTTTTGCTCCGCTTGAACAGCCTCATGGGCAGCGGGTCCACCTGGGATAACCTCGGCCTGCTGCGTTTCGGTATCGAAGCGCCAGCCTTTCGGAAGCCCAGCGTCATCGGCATAGATATAGCGCCCCGGCTCAGGTCCGCCCATGTTGTTGTTGACGGTCACACCGCCGCCGCCGATTTTGGAAATGCTGCCATCCGGCTTGATTTGGAACGCATCACCTACGGGCAATCCAAACTGCTGCTTTTCCTGATCGCTTAGAACTCGCGTCGTCTGCGGATTCTTAAACTGTGCAAGTTCAGCCTGCGCTTTTTCCAACTGAAGTTGCCGCAGTGGGTCACTTGCCTGGATCTGCTGCTGAACAAGAACGTTCAGAAGGGCTTTTTCTTCAGGCCGTGCATATGGGCTGGAAGCCAGCGCCACTAGTTTAGGCAGCGGCACCTGCGGCATGTTCTCGCGCTGCATCATCGCGGCGGCAAGTGTCGGCTGCTGCTGCGGACGCGTCGCCGTCACGGGGGCGCTCTGGACGTTCGCCGACGCTTCCAACGGCGGCGCGGGCGTGCCGTGCTGTGAGGCAAATGCCTGCGAAGGTGATTGCGACGGCGCGATCGATGCAACATCATCTCCGCTCACCGGTACGAGCGGTGGAGCCTCAACTGAGCCTACAGTGGCAGCGCTGATAGACTGGTCACGGGGAACCGGGACCGGACCGTCCTGCGGGAAACGAGACATCGTGAAATACGGAGCTTCGCCACCCGCGCCACGGGCCAGCGCTGCTTGCATTTCGGGCGTGTAGCTGCCGCCCTGATCGCCATAGCCCCAATACATGCCCATTCCCGGTCGCAACTTATCCTGCGTCCAGTTGTCGAGGTGGACACCGCCGCCGCGCATCTCCATACCGGTCCCACCGTATCCCTGTGCCTGCCAATACTGCCCGAGAGGCGAAAGAGCGTCACCTGTCACCGTATTCCCCTTTGGATCGAGAACGCGGATATCCGCAGCGTTGCCGTGGTCGTGACGGATCGAACCCGTCCGGGCGCCGCCCTCGCCTCTTCCGGCCTGACCGCCGGAATAGACCTCAGTCGAATAGCCGGGGCCGAACACATCGTAGATTGATGACTGGATATTGCGCTGAAGGTCGGCTTTGATCGTATCATCGCGGATTGCGCCCTGATTAGCATAGGCTAGTGATGCAAGCTGCGGCCCGCTTTCGATCGGTGGCGCGCCGGGTGCAACGTCGTTGATTGCCTGCAATGCCGGAGAGTTCTGGGCCGCTGTTTGAATGCTGGTCTCATACCCACCCGGAGACAGAGCGGAAGCATTGCCCATAAGAGCATCCACGAGCGTCAGGGACCTTCCCCCAAAAGCACCGCTATAATCTTTCTCCCATGCGGAACGGCCTGCCTGAAGGCCTTCCCTGGCCTTTCCTGCAAGCGACCGGTAGAGGAGCGCATTTCCAAGCGCGCTCAGGCCTTCACCAACATCCTTTGGAGTGTTTGAGATGGTCTTGGCCGCGATAACGTCCGCAAGCCGCTGCTTCTCCTTTAGGCTTTCGTATGTCTCGCCGGTGTTGCCGCCGAAGATGAAACCAGTTGCCATATCAAAACCCCGTTATGCTCCGAGTTGGAAAAGGCGGCCATAGTCCACGTGCTTGATACCGTCTTCTCCGCTGAGGACAGCATCAGGGCGCGACTGTTCGACCTCTTGGGCCATTACCCCCATTGACATCGGCGCGCTCTCTGGCTCGCCTTTGTATCGGAACTCGTAGACATTCTGGCCCTTCAGTTCGCCAACCTTGTGAACGTCCTTCTTCACGCGTTCGTCGGACATCATGATTGCTGCCGGGCCGGCCTTGGCCATGATCGCCGATGAACCGAGGCCAAACAGCCCACCCATAATGCTGTTGCGGCTCTGCTGAGCGGAGTTGTATGCCGCCATCTGGTTTTGATAGTTTTGATTGACCAGACCCGCATAATCTACGGTCGGCATCTGCGACCCGCCTAGGCTCATGAAATTCGGCGTTTCGACCTGCCCCGTGCCGAGGAGCGCACCGATCTCATTGATCGGCTGGTTGCGCTCCGCAAGAATGTTCTGGATAGCGTTCTGGTACTGGTTACCATATAGGTTGTCGTAGGCATCGGAGCGCTGCTGCGAATAATCGCCAAAAGCGCGAGAATAGGCCGTCGATCCGATGTCGATGCCCTGATTTGCCATCTGCGTGTCAAGGTCGGCCTTGTTCTGGTCCCACCTCTTGTTAAAGTCGTCCATGAAATGCGAGTTGATGTATCCCTCGACATTGCCGGTGGACAAATCGACAGGCTCGTTCAGATAGCCGCGCAGGAAATTAGATTGATCGTTGGCGAGACCGGCAAGGTTAAGCTGCGCCGCGTCCTGCTGGTCCTTGATGGCCTGCTGTTCTGGCGAAAGCGTCTGTGTTGCGGTCCAGGTCGGGATAGGGGTTGTTGTTCCATCGAGCGGATTTGTCCAGTCGTGGTAGCCCGTCACGTCATAGGTTAATGTGCCGTCTTGGGTCACTTGGTTGACGTTACCAAGATACGAATTCGCGATCGCCGTTCCGATATTGGTCGCGGTCTGAGCCGAGGCCGTCTCTGCGGGATCCGGCGTAGTCGGCGGCTTTGGCTTTCCCATATAACCTCACTTCGGGAAGCTGTTTGCTTCCCATGCCTCTTTGGTTGTCAAGAAAATGTTTTCCGCTTCATCCCGACCCCGCAGGCGTGGAATTCGGTAATGCTCTGCTCCGAAAGCCTTCAACATGCGGTGCTGCGCCTTGTCGGCATCTGAGACCCGTTGCACCACGGCCTGACACCCGCAATCGCGGAAGGGATAGCCGTACATCGCTCTGAGAACCGATTTCGTCAGCCACCCTTTGCGCCACGATGCGCCGGAAATTTCGATAACGCCGGCATCCGGGTCGTAGTTGTGGTAGATGAGCCCCGCAGCAAGTTCGTCTCCAATAGCAACAGCAATTCCGCGGCAATTGCCAAAACAACGATCAGCACCAGGCCAAATCCGGTTGGCAACAAGCGTCGCTAGTCGCTCCGTGTCCTCTCCAGGCAAAGAAAACGCCCATGTCACGAGCGGACGCATACCAATCTCGTTGTCTTGGAGCAGCTGTATCATTGTGTGGCGATATCCCCGGGAGAGAATAGCCCAGAGAAACGGCGCCCCGTCGATCGAAGCTTTTCAGCGGCAGCCTCAAGGACATATTCATTCGGTGTCATACCAGCCCGATTTGCGGCGTCGAAGAGGCTCTGCTGGAAGCCTTCCATGACAACAGCACCGCGGAGCATTACCGGAACACGGCGCTCGTTCTGAGATGATTTTTCCACTTCCTTGGAATCCATTGCGGTCTCCGCTTGTTAAGCCAGCAGAATCTCACCACATATGGAAAAGGGAAACTTGAAGTATGCGGAAATGTCCGGAACTTTGTTCGCGGCGGTCGAGCTTTCAACCCGTCTCGGGAAGCCCAAGGTGGTTAAAGACACGACGAACGCGCGGGCTCTCACGATCTCCGGCCCGAAGAAGCTCCAAAGCTTCATGATCGCCATGCATAACCATCTCCAAAGCCGGTGCAGATATCTCTAGGGGAGCGCCAGGGGCGGCTTGACGAGCAATCCCGTACAGATGGCACCAACCACGCAACGTCCGATCTGATTTACCGGTCCGGACCACGGCTTCCTTCAAGTTGATAACTTCTGAGCGATACATCAGCACAGGGATTGGCCGAACATCAGGTTCGCTATTGCATAAACTAACGCGAGGCATCGATCGCTTTCTCCTGAAACACATAGCGACAATCAGCCTTTCGTCGCGATGAAAAGGCATGCACTCCCTTGAAAAATATACCATTTCAGTGAGATAACTGCAATCGACGCAAGCTCCCTTAGGCTGAATTTGGGCGTTTTGTTCGCAACCAAAACAACCCACTGCGTGCGAAATTCGGGAAGACAAATCCGGAAGCACGGAAGTCAGAATCTGGGGTTTTCGTTTCCATCTGCCTCAGCTACCAGATCCATGTCATTGCCATCATGGAGGCAAGCCTATGCCGACGATCGTAATTTATGCTGGTGCGGCTATTGCAGAGATCGCGGGTTGCTTTGCGTTTTGGGCTTGGCTGAGGATGGATCGGTCTGCCCTGTGGGTGGTACCGGGAGTGGCTTCGCTTATCTGCTTTGCCTGGTTGCTTACGCTGGTGGAAAGTGATGCTGCGGGCCGGGCCTATGCCGCCTATGGGGGCATCTATATCGTGAGCTCTCTGGGGTGGCTCTGGCTGGCCGAAGGGATGCGGCCTGATCGTTGGGAACTGATCGGCGCCACGATCTGCCTCGCCGGCGCGCTCGTGATCTTTGCCGGCCCGCGCTGAGGGGCCGATCGTAACTCAGGCAGTATATCAAACGAGGATTTTAAGGCAAGAAACGCTGGACAATCCGCTATTGTAACACGACACTTGAGCCAACATAGGGGAGGCATAGGTGGTGCAAATTCACTCGGCCGCAACGGCAAAGACTCTTGGGGAATGCACACCGGGTGAACTTATCTTTTTTCAGTTCAACCGCGGTCAATCATGGGCCATCGTCTTGGAGCAAGACGAAGCTCGTCACACACTTGTTGGGCTTCTGACCTTTCGAGATGATGAGACGCCCGGCCCCATTTACGACACATGGCTGAAAAGATTTCCGTGTTTGTCGTTCGGCACTGACTGGGCCGTAATGCCGCTTTCAGACAGCGACAGCTATGCGGGCAACCGACCTATGATGACTGAGGCAGGCGTTCTTATTTGTGACCGAGATCGGTGGTTGGTTTGCTTCAGCACCGCGTCAAACAAGCCGCATTACGAACTCTACTTCGACCTGACAAACAGCATCGTCGGAAGCGAGCCTTCACAAGTCGCGGCACCTTTCCGGAGTTGGGAAGTATGGGAAAGCATCGACAAGGTTGGACGAAGCGGAAAGCCGCTGTTTGATATGGGGAAGCAGGATGCCTGAAGAAGAGAAGAAGGACCACCCGTATTCAACTGAACAGCTGCTTTGGGTTATAGCCGAGATTGGCGAGAAAACGGCCAACGCGCGATGCCCGTTTTGTGATCACGGGAGATGGACCGTCGAAAGTGAGAGCATCGGTGACGGCTGGCTCCCCAGGGTTGCCTATACAATGATGACCAACCGCGCGTTTTTCGGCCCGGCTCCATCGGTCCCGGTCATCAATGTGATCTGCGATAATTGCGGTTTCACCCGGCACCACAACATACCCATGCTTTTGACCCACCGCGATAAGGCTGGAAAACATGAGTGAAAACACCTATTCTCATGCCAATACCTCTGTCGTGGAAATGACAGGTGAACCGTTTAAAGGCGGACGTGAGCCGCCCGGAGGTGACGGAATGGAAGCACGAGTAGCAAAGCTGGAATCCGACGTTTCGAACATCAAAGACACATTGTCGGACGTGAAGGCGGACATTCGCGAAATGCGCGCTGACCTGAAGTCCGAAACAGCGGGCCTTCGTGCCGATATGAGAACAGATTTCCGCATCACGTTCGGCGCTCTCATTACCGTCGCACTTGGCCTCGCCGCTCTCATGGCAAAAGGCTTTGGCTGGCTGTAACCAATATCGTCAAATACGATCGATCAGGCCCGCCCCGTGCGGGCTTTTTGCCATTCCGGTTTATTTCCCAAAAAACGCTCCCTGTCCGGAAAGCGCGAAAACAAGGGTAAAGCACCCTTCGCCCCTTATTATAACGCTTTGCAAAGCAGAAATGGCGTCGGAACCAGCTTTTTTCGGGCTTTCCCCGAAGGCCTCCCAGCCGGGGGCAGGCTTGCGCCTGCCCTCACCTTTTCCGGATCAAAGAAGCTTGTCCGTATCTGGAACGACCAGGTCAACGACGACACATCCCCACTCTCGCGATAGATCGCCGGCCGCGATGATAGCTGCGTCGTAGCTTTCCCCGTCCCACAAGGCCAGCCGCCCGCCATCGGCGTCGACCAGATCAATGAAAAAGCGCGGCTCGCCGACATGATCGAAGACAGGGCGGGTCCCGCGCGCATCCGTGACGGTCTCTCCCGTCACGATGCCATAGTGGACTTCGACCCGGTCCTTCGCCGGGAACGTGATCACGTTGTTCATGCTGAACCTCCTGGGGTATCCGAATATTCATAAGACTGACGATGCGTTTCCTGATCGACCGCCTGCCAAAAGAGGTCCAACTGGCGATCAATCTCAGCCTCGTTAAGACCGATCCGCTCAAGCTGGGCCGTCAGACCGTCGTCAACCTGCTTCCGGTAATGGCGAATACTGCGCTCTGTCGTTCGAGCCAGCATCTTTGCCGCAACATCCCTCACCTTTCCGACACGGTTGACCAACGGGAAAACGACAAACTTCCTCGGTGCCTGCCACGCGAACAAAGGCAGCTCGGTTTCACGCTTTTGTTTCATGGAACATCACCCCTCGGCTGGTGTTGCTTAAACATTCTCCCGACCGCCCTCCCCTGGTAATATTATATGTGTCCCTGTGGTCGGACTGTGAAACACCGTGAAACACTCTCACGGTCCCTGTCATCGGACTGTCAGCCATGATTTGCCCTCCTGAAACCGATTGGCTGTCCCTGTGGTCGGACTGTGCGTCCCTGAGGTCGGACTGTTGTTTTTTCTTCAGGGGTCCATCTGGCGAATTTTTTGGTAGCCAGTTCGCCCGTCACGTCACACGGGTATTCGGCCAGACGCCACTCCGTCGAAACGCGATTTTTCCTGCTGAACCCACTTGGCTTGGCAACTTCGATGAACCCCCTCTCCTCCAGCATTTTGAAGACGCGGTTGGCTGTGTCTTTGCTGCACTTCAATTCTTCGGCCAGTTCGCGGCATGAGCAACCGATTCGTCCATTGTTCAGCCCATCATAGCGCCACTTGATCCGGAGATATCCCATCTGCTCAATGGGCGTGAGACTGTCCCAAGCAACCGAGCGCCAAAAATAGCGCTCGATCACCATGAATTTCGACTTGCCCTTACGCTTGCGGATATTGCTCATGCTGATCGGCTCTTCTGCTCTTTCAGAACCGTGTTCAGCAGAGCTTCCACGAGCTTGACCTCCCTCATCGCCTCATTGCGCGACGATCTCGCCGCATCCACCCTTCTTTGCAACTTGGCGATCACCGCGCCCTGCGGAGTCGATGACAACTCTTTCCTCATATTCTCGAGACGTTCGATTTCACCGCGCCTCTCCGCGATCTCGACGCGGAGTTCGGCGTTTTCGTCGCGCAGCCCCAATGCTTCGTCTTCCAGGCCTTGGCGTGTCAGGTTATGCAGGTCGGTCATCCACAGGCCTTTCTGTTGGTCCGATATTGTCGAGACAGGGCGAGAGCCTCGCAGGCTTCACGCGCGGTCATTGAAAAGCGATCACGGAGTACGGGAACCGCCCGCGCTGGGGGCGGCTCCTGCTCAGCGAACCACATGGCCGCCTCTTCGACGAGGTTGCATCTGATGATCGGAGCGTTGCTCATGACAGCCTCCCGACTTGGCTGAAGCTCTTGTCGATCTTCTCGTTCGTCATTCTGGTGAGACGGAAGGCGATTTCGGCAAGGGCATTGACGCGATCAAGCTCATGGTTACGGGTTTCGCCATGCCCGAAATCCATGCCGCTTACCGTGTCGCAAATGACCTCCAGAAGAGCCTCCACCTGCGAGATCTCGCATTGAATGGTGTCGAGTGTGACCTTGCTCATCGCGAAGCCTCCCGGCGTTTGGCTGAAAGGTGATCAAGTTCAGCTTGCCGCGTCATCATCGAAAAATCGGTCAGGTCATCCGGATAGCCAGCATTGTAGCTGATCATGCACCATGCTTTCGCTTCCACTTCGCTGCACGTGTTAGGGGAAGCTGTTGCGGCTGTATTGAAAATGCGGGTCTCCCAGACCCCAAGTGCTTCAAGGAGACGGACCACCTGGACGCCAGCGGGCGTGTATTCTCGTTCCTCTGAGTTGAAGAACCTCGGCTGGCAGGAAATGGCGGCCACTACATCGCCGACAGTGTGGAGAGCTCTTTGCAAGCTGTCCAAGTCGGCCATGCTGAGCTCCCCAAGGTCGCCGCGAGGAAACAACGGCTCTGAATCTGTCCCTTCAGGCAGGACGGATACTGGAATTTTCTTTTGTTCGGTGCTATTTGAACGGTGGTTCTTCATGCCGTCCTCAAACTGGTTTGATGAGCTTTGGCCCGGCAGTGTTACCGCACTGATCGGGCCTTTTGAGTTCAGGGGACTCATGCCGCAGCTCCCGTTCCGAACTTGGTTGTCAGGCCGAGCCGTGCCGCCAGCGGTGCCACCGGCACCACAATGCGCCCCCCTACCCTGATCGTTTCAATGTCGCCGCGCTTGGCTGCCTCGTAGGCGGCATTGCGCGCCAAACCGAAAAACAAGGCCCCAGCGTCAGGCACGGAGATGGTGGGTTTGGATAGTGCTTCTTCGATCGTCATAACGGGTTCCTATCTAGCCTGTTTCGTGTGTACGATTGGCACGATATCAGCATTTAACCTTCTTGCAACCTTTTTGTGAGTTATGTACACACTAAAAGAGAAGGAAGCAGCTTATGGCCCGCCCGAAACTTGGTGATACCGATACTGAGCGCATGCAGCTGAAGATCACGTCCGCAGAGATAGAGGCTATCGACGACTGGCGTTTTGCAAACCGCGTGCCGTCCCGATCAGAGGCTGTGAGGCGTCTGTGTGCTACGGCTATCGTCGCGCTTAACGGGCTCGACAGCTTGAACCAGATGGCCGAGGATGCCAGCGTGAGTGCGCTCGATGACCACGAGCATATAGGCGGGATTTTCCGCGGCCTTCTGCAAGACGCGGTTGAGGGGCAGAAGCGGGGCCTAAGTCACCAGGAAGCAAAGGACCTTCTTCACGATCTTTCCGACCGCGCTTACTGGCAGGAACAAAACTCCAGATACATCAACCGAATTATCAGTGGCCTCAACGACGCCGTAAAAATGTATGCTGATCCGCAAGCGTTTTCAGTTGCGGAGCGGCAAGCAAGTGAACGGCTAAAGGAACTCGACGCCTTCATAGATCACCAGCATCGTGAATGGGATGTAATGGCGGCGCATCATGCCCGAACCGCTGTCCTCAGAATGATGACAGAAGCTGAGCGAGCGGAGTTGGATGCGACGGAAGACCGGGATGAACGAATCCAATTTCTGGACCAGCAAGTTGCAAAATACCGGGAAAAACAGCGCCGGCACCATAATCGTTTGCGCAAGAAAATCCGGGCAGAAGATCAAAAAATACGACAGAAACACTTCGGAGAACACATGCAAGACGACTACGAGGATGACAAATGAAGGGCCATATCCGCGAACGCTCACCCGGAAAATGGGCAATCGTCCTCGACGTTCCGGATCCGGAAACCGGAAAGCGGCGTCGGAAATGGCACACCTTCCACGGTACAAAAAGGCAGGCAGAGACGGAGTGCGCCCGGCTCGTCGCGGAACTGAACGGCGGCAGCTACATCGAGCCCGCTAAGACGACGGTCAGGGAATATTTCATCCGCTGGCTTCAGCATGAAAAGGCCAACGTCTCGCCGAAGACACACCAGCGCTATGAAGACCTGCTGCTGAAGAATATCGCGCCGTCGCTGGGATCGATCACACTGAACAAGCTGACACCGGCCCGCATCGATGCGACTTGGAGCCATCTACTTGAGAGCGGACGAAGGGACGGGAAAGGCGGTCTGGCACCGCGCACGGTTCATCATTGCCGTCGCGTAATGCTCACAGCGATGGAGCAGGCGGTGAAGTGGGATTTGTTGAGACGCAACCCCGTAGCCCTCACTCGACCGCCGAAAATCGAACGGCCGACTGTGGAGGCATACAGCGCCTCTCAGACGGCCGAGCTACTTGAAGCGCTCAAAGATACCAGAATGTTCATCCCTGCCCTGCTCGCGGCGCTCTGTGGCCTCAGGCGCGGCGAAGTGCTTGCGTTGCGCTGGCGCAATGTCGATCTGGAAACCGGCGTCATCGCGATTGTGGAAAGCGCTGAACAGGTCGGTCAGGTAGTCCGGTACAAAGAACCGAAATCAGGCAGGGCGAGAACCGTTGCTGTGTCATCGACGGTGCTGGCCGAACTGAAGCGCCATCGAGCCGCCCAGGCTGAAGAGCAACTGAAGCTTGGCCTTCGCCCGGAGAACAGTTCTTTCGTGGTTGCTCAGATCGACGGGAGCCCGCTCAAGCCCACGTCGCTGACACATGAATGGGTGCGGCTCTCGGCAAAGAAAACCACCCTGCCCCGTATCCGTTTCCATGATCTGCGCCACAGCCATGCTACCCAGCTTCTGGCCGCCGGCGTTCATCCGAAGATCGCGAGCGAACGTCTCGGACACTCTACAATCGGAATTACGCTCGACCTGTATTCGCACGTGATGCCCGGCATGCAAGCGAACGCGGCAGAACAAGTTGACGCGGCAATCAAAGCTGCTACAAAGCGCTCCGGTGAATGATTGGGTAGCAAAGCGGTAGCAAAAGCCACTTTCCAGTTTTCAGGGGAAGCCCTAAAACATAAACTTATCAATCACTTGGAGGAGTGGCCGAGCGGTTTAAGGCACCGGTCTTGAAAACCGGCGTGCGTGAAAGCGTACCGTGGGTTCGAATCCCACCTCCTCCGCCATGCCCTTGCGTGTCAAGCCACTGAAATATCGGGAATATTTCCGATATCGCGCCTACCACTTGGCGATGGCGTTGGTGCAATCGATAGGGTCGCGAGGGGAAACCTGTTCGTTGGGCTGATGGGCTGGATCGCCGGGGCCGAAATTCACCGTCGGCGATTTGCCGAGCGAGGCTGGCAGGCCGATGTCGCTGTGCGCACCGAAGCCGGAAAGCGCCGGCGACAGGTTTGAGGCTTCCGTGGCCTCCTGAAAGATTTGGACAAACGGGCTGTCGATGCAGGCAGGGAGTGCCCGGCAGATGTTTGCGACATGCTCTTCGATCTCACGCTTGACCGTGCCGACGGCCCGCAGTCTTCGTCCTCTTCGCCACCGTCGGCTTTTATGCCGTGCTCGGCTATATTCTGATGACCTATGGCACGCGCTTCGACGCCGGCACTGCCGGCGTGTTTTCCTGGACCGAGCAATAACCGGCCAATCAAGCATGCGGTGCCTCTACGATGAGAAGCCAAAACAGATCGCTACATCCGCGACCATTCTGCCCATTAGTCAGAAGATCGCGGCAGGGCTGCACGTTGGTGCAACACCCACTCGTATGGCACCCGCCCGCACCGCACCACAGCAGGCGTTGACGAGTCTGACGCCTTCGGGTTTGGCGCGGGCGTTCTTTACCCCGAGCCGTTACCTGTAGCCGTAAATCTCCGCGCCCTCGCTTGCGGTCAGCAGACCTTCGGCGATCTCGCGCTCTATCGCCGCGCGGTCGCGCTTCTTTGGATCCCCATAGCCGCCGCCGCCGGCTGTTTCGATGATCAGGCGGTCGCCCTTGAGGAGTTCGGTGTTGCCCTTGGAGGGGAGCTCGATGCGTTCGCCGTTGCGCTCGACCGCGAAGCGTGAGTGCTGGCCCTCCTTGCCGCCGAACAGCCCCCAGGGCGCGACCTTGAAACGGTCGGAGTAGGAATTGAAGGTGACGCCGTCGGCGAGAATTCGATAGACCCGGCGGGCGCCCAGTCCGCCGCGCCGCTCGCCCGCGCCGGCAGAACCGCGCCGCAGCGAATATTCCTCGACCCGCATGAACGGATAGTCGGTTTCCAGCGATTCCACCGGGACATTCGAGCAATTGCCGACATAGCCGTCGACGACATCGGCCCCGTCGGCCCCTGCCGAGGCGCCCCATCCGCCGCCGACGACCTCCATATAGACCCGATAGCGGTCCGGCGCGATGTGGCCCATGCCGATCGCGTTGGTGGTATCGTGGCCGGAGGCCAGCACCTGGTTCGGAACCACTTCGGACATCGCCAGCATGATGACGTTGTAGACGCGGTGGCAGGCATTGTTGCGCGCCCGCACGGCCCGCGGCTCGCTCGGATTGAGGAAGCTGCCATAGGGCACATGGACGGCGCGGATCGGCCGGTATAGGCCGTCATTGACGGGGATGCGGCCGCCGCCCAGAAGAATGCCGATGGCGCCATAGGCCGCGGAGATTGTCGCGGCCAGCGGCGAGTTGATGATGCCCTTGGTCTGGGCAGCGCTTCCGGAGAAATCCAGTTCGAGGGAATCGCCATCCACCTTGATCTTGACCGCCACGCGCAGGGGGTCGGGCGTGAACCCGTTGTCATCGACGAAATCCTCGGCCTGGTAGACGCCGTCGGGTATCGCCCGGATCGCTTCACGGGCCAGGCGTTCCGAGTAATCCTGCAATTCGGCCGCGCCGGCCAGCACCGTGTCTTCGCCGAACCGCTCGAGCATTTCGATGAAACGCGCCTCGCCGGTGCGGTTTGCGGCAAACTGGGCGTAGATATCGCCCATGACCTCATTCGGCGGGCGAACATTGATGCGGATAAACTGCTCAAGCAGGCCGTCGCCGAGGTCCCGGTGGACGTTGAAGCGGGAGAGCGGAATCCGAAGCCCTTCGGAATAGACGTCGTTCGCCCCTGCATTCGGGCCGGCCGCCCCGCCTCCGGTGTCGATATGGTGGCCGAGCGAGGCGCTGAACGCCACCAGCTTTTCGCGATAGAACACCGGCGTGAACAGGATGATGTCGTTGAGATGCTGCGCGCCGCTATAAGGGTCGTTGGTGATCAGCCCCTCATCCGGCTGGATGGTCGACAGATCGAACTTGTTTGCAAACGCCTCGAAGACCTTGCCGAAGGAATTCATGTGGATCGGGCAGAACTGCGCCTGGGCGATGATCCTGCCATTCCGGTCGAGAAATGACGTCGAGCAGTCACGGGCCTCGCGGATGATCGTGGAATAGGCGGAGCGAACGAGTTTTTCGCCCATTTCCTGCGCGATACCGTGAAGGCCGTTGCTGATGATGTTGAATGTCGCTGGCGTGAGTTTGTCGGACATTGTTTAGGCCTCGCTTGTCAGGATAAGGGCGCCGGTAGGATCGACCGTCGCGGTCCAGTCCGGTGGAACCAGGGTCGTGGCGGTCGGCTCCTCGATCACCGCCGCGCCTTTGATCACCGTTCCGGGGAGGAGATCGCCGCGCCAGAAATACTGGCAGGCAACCGGCGAACCGCCGAATGTGATTTCGCCTGTGGTGGTCGGCTGAGGCGCCTCGGTCGAGACGACCGGACGGGTGAGCGACGACATGACTTCTGTGGCCGCTGCAACCGCCGCCGTCAGCCTGAAGGTCACGATTTCCACGTCCCCCATGGATGCCACGGCGCCATATCGCTTTTCATGCGTGGATTTGAAGAGTTCGAGAATATAGGCCTTGCCCTCGCGCTCGACCCGGTCGAGATCGACATCCGAGAGCAATTCATAGCCCTGGCCGACGAAGCGCATTTCCAGCTCGTATTCGAAAGCAATCTCCTCGGGCTTGCAGCCGAAGGCCGCAAACTCCTCCTCCGCCTGCTTCCGGATGCGTTCGAACGTGGCGCGCACATCACCGGCGACATCGTCGGTCACCCTTATCAGATTGGTTTCGCGATAAATGCGCTTGAGGTCGGCAACCAGAAGGCCGAGCGCGGAGAACAGGCCGGGATAGGGCGGCACCACCACGCGGTTCACCTTGAGTTCGGTGGCGGCAAGCGCCCCGATCATCGGCCCCATGCCGCCATAGGCGTAGATCGCATAGCCTTTCGGATCGTGACCGCGCTGCACCGAGACGAGCCGGATGCCCTGGCTGACATGGGCGACGCCAATATCGACCATCGCCTGCGCCATCGAAGCGGCCGTTTCGCCCTCGCCCACCGCAAGCGTCTGCAATGCTGCGGTGGCGCGCTCCGGATAGAGCGGCATGCGCCCGCCGAGAAACCGTTCCGGACGGATCCAGCCCAGTTCCACCAGGGCGTCGGTCAGCGCCGGCACCTCGCCGCCGTGGCCATAGCATGCCGGCCCCGGGCGAGCGCCCGCCGAACGCGGGCCGACCTGCAGCATGCCGCCGGCATCGATATGGCCAAGACTGCCGCCGCCCGCCCCGATATTGGCGATATCGATGCTGGGAAGGCCGACGGGCAGGCCATCCACTTCCGTCTCGGAAGTGATGCCCGGCGCACCGCCCGCGATCAGGCAGATGTCGGCGCTGGTCCCGCCGACATCGAGCGTGATGACATCCTTGTCGCCGATCGCGCCGGCCATGCTGACCGCGCCGATGACGCCGGCCGCGGGGCCGGAATTGAGCATTTCCACGCCGCGCGCATGCGAGCCGGTGCTTGGGAGGACGCCGCCGGAAGACTGCATGACAAAGAGATTGCTTCCGGGCGATCCGGCATGAAGATGCTGCTCGAGCCTTTCGAGATAGCGACCGACCAGCGGGACGAGATAGGCGGCCATCGCCGTCGTCGAGGCCCGTTCATATTCGCGGAACGTCGGCAGGACGTCCGAGGACAGCACAACGGGCAGATCCGGCTTCAGCCTGCCGATGATTTCACGGATACGCTGCTCGTTCTCGGGATTGCGATAGGCATGCATCAGGCAGACGGCAAGCGCTTCCGGCTTTTCCGTGTCAAGCAGGCCCTCAACCGTAGCGACAAGCGCCTCTTCATCAAGCGGCGTGACAACCTGACCGTCGGCGTCGACGCGCTCCTCAGCTTCGATGGTCAGATTGAGCGGAACGAGGGGCTCGGGCTTGCGGCAGGCAATGGCGTAGACGTTGGGCCGCAACTGTCTCTGCAGACGCAGCAGGTCCTTAAAGCCGGCCGTGGTCAGCAATGCGGTTCGGCACCCCTTCCGCTCGATGACGGCGTTGGTCGCCACGGTTGATCCGTGGAACAACTGCTCTAGCCCCGACAGGTCGCCTTCGAGCGCGGAGTTGAGGCCATCCAGAACGCCAATCGATGCATCGTGCGGCGTGGAAGGAACCTTATGGCTGTGCACCACGCTGTCTTCGATCCAGATGAGATCCGTGAAGGTGCCACCGACCTCGATTGCCATTTTCACCATAGTATCCGTCCTGTGCGCCTCAAGGGCGATACGTTTTTCAATATATTGTCTGATCGGCAGCTCTGTCCGCCGAACGCGAATGCCGCCCGAGATGCCTTGGTCGAGCGCCTGCGCTCGCCGTCGGTCACCCACGCGTTGGGATGAAGGCCCCTCCTGCGGACCGGAAACCCGGCTTCCCTCATGTCCGCCTGTGAAAAGATTATTCGTGAAAACATTTGACGCAAGCGAATATTATTTCCCAATAACGTTAGAAAAATTAACATAAAAGGACGAGGACGCCTTCTCTGAGATGAAAGCGGTTTCAGGTGCGGGCCGCGCAACCGCGCGGTCGCGGCCGGACCGGAGATGATGGGGAGCGATGTTCGGGAAGCGGATGCCTTGCAATATCCGTCAATCCTCACGAAAGCGGCGGACCAAGTCGGGAATGGCGGTGAAGCTCCCAAGGTTGCGTCAAATCCTTTAACGTTGATCGGCAAGTTTATTGATTTGCGTCAGTTGAATTCCTGGCTGTACCCTCGTGACGGGTATTGAGCAGAGGCCGGGCAGTTTGCAGGACAACCACCCGACCGCCTGAAGATAGCCGCACTCCTCCCGTGGCCTATGGCAGCCCCCCGACAACGGAGGGCTCCTCTCGATCTGCTTGAGGGCTTGAAGGAGGGCGGCGGCGCCGAGCGACGCGCGCCGGCATTCCCGCCGCAGGCAAGTGATAAGGAAGTTTCGATGCACAGGACCAGACTTTACATTGATGGCATGTTCACCGCCCCCGCCGACGCGGGTTCCTTTCCGGCGATTGATCCCGCCACCGAGGAACAATTCGCGGGAGTTGCAGCCGGACAGGCGGCCGATATCGACAGGGCCGTACGCGCGGCGCGGCGGGCATTCGACGCCGGAGAATGGTCCAGCCTTGACGGCAGGCAACGCGCCGCCGCGCTGCGGCGCATCGCCGAGGGCATCCGCGCGCGGCTGAAGGAGATCGCGCTTCTGGAAGTCCGCGACAATGGCAAGCCGCTGCCCGAAGCGGAATGGGACGTCGCCGATGCAGCCTTCTGTTTCGACTACTATGCCGACCTTGCCGAGAAAGACGCGGCGCGTCCGCCGGAAGAGGTCGATGTCGGCGATGCCCGTTTCCATTCGAAAATCGTGCGCGAACCGCTCGGCGTGGTCGCCGCCATAACGCCCTGGAATTTTCCGCTTCTGATGGCGGTCTGGAAGGTTGCGCCGGCGCTCGCCGCCGGATGCACCATCGTGCTGAAACCGTCTGAACTCTGCTCGCTTTCCTGTTATGAACTCGCCCGGATCATCGATGCGGCCGGGCTTCCCGCCGGCGTTTTCAACCTCGTCACCGGCACGGGGCCGGAGGCCGGCCAGCCGCTTGCCGACCATGCCCTCGTCGACAAGGTTGCGTTCACCGGCTCGGTCGCGACCGGACGAAAGGTCATGCAGGCGGCCAGTGCCGGCATTCGAACCGTCTCCCTGGAACTCGGCGGCAAGTCGCCCTTTGTCATTTTCGAGGACTGCGACATCGAAAAGGCCGTCGAATGGATCCTGTTCGGCATCTTCTGGAACAAGGGCGAGGTGTGCTCGGCAACCTCGCGCATATTGGTGCAGCGGCCGATATACACGCGGCTGCTGGACTGCTTGCGCGACGCCGCAGAGGCGATCACGATCGGTGCGGGGGAAACGCCCGGCGTCAAGCTCGGCCCGCTGGTCTCGAAGGGCCAATATGACAAGGTGCGCGCCGCCATCGCGGCAGGCAAGCGCACCGGCGCACGTCTGGTCACTGGCGGCGACCGTCCGGATGGCCTTGAACGCGGCTATTATCTGACACCCACGATCTTCGCGGATGTGCCCACGGATTCCGATATCTGGCGGGAGGAAATCTTCGGTCCAGTCGTGTGCGTCAACGCCTTCGACACGGAGGAAGAAGCGCTCGGTCTCGCAAACGACAGCCGATACGGTCTTGCCGCGGCCGTGATGTCGGACGACCTGGAGCGCTGCGAGCGCGTCGCCGCGAAACTGCGGGCGGGCATTGTCTGGGTGAACTGTTCACAGCCGACCTTCGTCCAGGCGCCCTGGGGCGGCTACAAGATGTCCGGCATCGGCCGCGAACTCGGCCGCGCGGGCTTCGATGCATATTTTGAAACCAAGCAGGTCACGCGCTTCGACCACCGTGAACATTGGGGCTGGTATCTTGGAGCCTCGGAATGAAAGACGCAGGCACGGCCGCTTCCGGCATTCGCGACACCTTGAAAACCGCCGCGCGAAGGCCCTATTGGCGCGACACGGTTGGCGAACAGCCACAATGCCCGGCTCTTGATGCCGACACGACCTGTGATCTTGCCATTGTCGGCGGCGGCTTCACCGGCCTTTGGGCAGCACTTGAGGCACGCCGCCGCCTGCCGGATGCCCGAATCGTGCTGGTCGAGGCCGGCGCCTGCGGCAACGCCGCGTCCGGACGCAATGGCGGCTTTTGCGCGCCCTCGATCTCGCATGGCGTGGGCAATGCCGTGAAGCGCTGGCCGGCCGAGGCCGACACGCTCGTTGCATTCGGGCGCGCCAATCTGGATGAGTTCGAGGCCGACCTTGCCGAATTCGGAATGTCGGTCGAATTCGAACGCAAGGGGAAAGTGACGGTCGCGGAAAAGCCCTGGCAGATCGAGGGACTGCAGGCACAGGCCGAGCTCTACAGCCGCTTCGGCGTCGAGAGCGAACTGCTGACCGGAGACGCGCTGCGCAAGCGTTTCAACTCGCCGGTCTATTCCGCCGGTCTGTACGAGCCGAACTACGCCGTCCTCAACCCCGGCAAGATGGTGGCAGAGCTGCGCCGCGTCGCGCTCGCGAGGGGCGTTGCAATCCACGAAAACACGCCGGTCACCGCGGCGCGCGACGATGCAGGCGGCGTCGAGCTGGCAACGCCGGGCGGCGTCATTCGCGCAGCACAGGTCGTCCTTGCCACCAATGCCGCGCCGCCGCTGCTGAAACGCCTGCGCTTCGCAGCCATCCCGATCTTCGACTACGCGATCATGACACGGCCGCTTGACGCGGACGAACTCGCATCGATCGGCTGGACCGGGCGGCACTGCATCGCCGACTGCGGCAACCAGTTCCACTATGTCCGCAAGACCGCGGACGACCGCATCCTCTGGGGCGGCTATGATGCGGTTTATCACTACGGGTCGCGCCGGGACGAAGCCTTTCTGACGGAAAGCGAAAGCTTCGACCGGCTTGCGAACAATTTCGCCCGCGCCCTGCCCTCGCTTTCGCATGTATCCGTGACGCATGCCTGGGGCGGCGTGATCGATACCTCCGCGCGCACCACCTTCTTTGCGGGAACGGCCCATGCCGGCCGCGTCGCCTATGCGATGGGGTTCACAGGCCAGGGCGTTTCGGCAACGCGATTTGCGGCTCTCACGATGCTCGATCTTCTGCAGGGACGGGAGACGGAGCGGACCAAGCTGGCAATGCTTCGCCGGCCTCCCTTCCCCTTCCCGCCCGAACCGTTCCGTTGGCTCGGCATCCGCATGGCCCAGCGCGGTTTGGCGCGCGAAGACGAAACCGGACGGCGCTCGGCATTCAACAAAATGCTCGATGCCTTCGGCGTGGGCTTCGATTCCTGACGACGTCCGTCGTGGTCACTAGAGCCCTTCAGGCTTAAATGGAAGCAGTTCTGTTTGCCCAAACCGGTCATTCCACGCGAAGAAGCCCGCGCGGCATAGCCTTAGCTATGGCGAAGGGCTTCGACAAAGTGGAGGGCCGGTTTCGGCAAACCCGAAGGGCGGCATGAATTTGCGCCATTACCGGCGGTCTTCGGCTTGGACATAGCGACGGCTATGCCCTGCGCCAAAGCCCTTGGTCCTGGCGCAAATTCCTTGCCGCAGAACGCTTCCATTTAAGCCTGAAGGGCTCTATGACATCAGCGACGGAAGATAGAGCGTGATGATCGGGAAGCCGATCAGCAGGATCAGCGTGATCAGGTCGACGGCGACAAACCAGCTCACGCCCCGGAAAATAGAGACGAGCCCCACCCTGTCGCCCAACGCCGCCTTGACGATGTAGACGTTGAGACCCACCGGCGGCGTGACCAGCCCGATTTCCAGAAGCTTCACCAGTATGATGCCGAAATAGATCGGCTCGATTCCGGAGTCGCGTACAACCGGCAGAATGATCGGCATGGTCAGAAGCATGATGCCGATGGAGTCGAGAAAGCAGCCAAGGATCAGGTAAAGCACGGCAACCATCGCGATCACGAGCAGATCGGAGGAGCCGAACGCCAGCAAGGAGGACGCGATATAGTTCGGGACACCGCTGAGCGTCATGAATTTGCCGAGCAGGGTCGTGCCGATCACCACCATGAAAATGCCCGCCGTGCTGGACAGCGTCGCAAGCCCGCTGCGATAGAGCGACTGCCATGTCAGCGAACCCCGCATCGCGCCCAGGCCTATCGCTAGCATTGCGCCGACCGCGCCGGCCTCCGTCGGACTGAACAGACCGATGAAGATGCCGGCGAGAACGCCGACGATGATGGTCGGCAGCGCCCAAATGTCCTTTATGGCATCGATAAGGTCGCGACGGCTGAAGGTCTCGGAGACGGCGGGTGCCAGGCGCGGATTGAGCCAGCAGCGGATGACAATCATGGCAATGAACATCGCGGCCGAAAGAAGCCCCGGCAGAAATCCGGCCATGAACAGCTTCGCGATCGAAACCTCGGCAAGATATCCGTACAGCACCATCAGAATGCTCGGGGGGATCAGAGAGCCGAGCGTGCCGGCGGCGGCGATCACGCCGGTCGCCAGCCCCGCGTCATAACGGTAGCGCAGCATTTCCGGCGTCGCGATGCGCGCGAAGGCGGACGATGTGGCGACGCTGGAACCGGACGCTGCCGAGAGCATCGCGCACGCCCCGACGCTTGCCACCGCAAGACCGCCCGGCAACCAGGCGAGCAGTATCCGCATGGCGCGGAAAAGACTGGCCGAAATCCCCGTCTCCGAGGCGACAAATCCCATGAGGAGAAACATCGGAATGGCTGTCAGATTCCAGTCGCCGACGAAGTTGAACGGAACAGCCGTGAGCATGCCCAGCGCCGCGCGCATGTTGAGCAAGACGGCGATGCCGATGAAGGAGACCAGTCCGAGCGCGACGCCAATCTGCACCCGCAACAGCAACAGGATAAACCCGGCGCCCAAGCCTAGAAAACCGATCGTCAGATTGTCCATTATTGTCCCTGTTTACGTACCGGTTTCTTCGGGAGCGGCGGGCGACGGGTCGTAGTCGGGATCAGTCGCCGCCTGATAGGCATTCGCGAGAACCATGAGGCATGCAGCGGCGAAGCCGATCGGCAGGGCCAGCTTCGCCGGCCAGATCGTCACATAGACCGCGCCCATGATCATTTCGTTGAGTTGGAAAGACCGCAGCGCATCCGCTCCGGTCTGCCAGGCGAGAAGGCCGAAGAAGAAGGCCGTGACGCCATAGCCTGCGACCAGGACCCAGCGCCGCGGCCACGCGGGCAGAGCATTATAGAGCAGATCGACGGTGATATGCTCGTTGTTCCGTTCGACGAAGGCGAGCGGGAGGAAGACCACGAGCACCATATGGTAGACCGAGATGATCTCGAGGTTTCCGGCTATGGGCCGGCCGGCAAGATTGCTGGCCAGCACATCGATCACGGTCTGAAGCATCATGAAGAACAGGCTTGCGAGCGCAAGAACGGCCAGCAGCATGGCAAGGCGTTTAATCGATCGCAATATCATGCGCTGATCCTCGGTCTTGGTCTTCTGTCCCTAATATTACGCCTCAATTCGTGCCGTAGGTCGAGACATCGATGTTTGCGAATATCTGCTCGCGGAAGATTGTCTTGAGAGCATCGGTATCGTCCCGGTCCACATCGGCAAGCAGTTGCCGCCACTTCTCATGCGTCGTCTCGAACCGGTCGATCAGGGACTGGGGGTCCTGGACGCCAAGGCGTTCGCCGACGTCGATCGCCATCGGCTCGACATCCGTTTCGATGAACGTGTGGAGCTCGCTTGTCAGCCCCTCGCCCGGTTCGTGGAACGTGACGCCATGATCCTTGGCCTCAGTGAGAGCCTCGTCGACCGAGACCTCGAAAGCATGGGTCATATCAACGAGATTGTCGGATATGCTGTCGACCAGCAATTGCCGCTCTTCCAGCGAAAGCCCGGACCAGGCCGGCTTGTTCATGGCGTACTGCCAGCCGGCGAAATACTGGCCGAGATCCAGAAGCGTCACTTCCTTCGCCACGTCCCAAAGGGAGCGGGTCTTCAGGTCATTCGGCGAGTTGGCGGCACAGTCGAGTTGCCCCTTTTCAAGCCCGGTAAACATCTCGGAGGACGGTACGTTCACCGCCACGGCGTCCACCGAGGCCGCCCAGGCGGCATGCACCGGGCTCGGCATCCTGATCTTCTTGCCCGCGATATCGTCGAGCGTGACGACGGGCGTGTTGCACATCAGCACATAGGATGGCGAGGCGTAGCTGCCGAGAAAGACGATGCCGTGCCTGTCGAACATCGCTTGCATCTCGGCGTCGTTGAGATAGAAATCGGCGACCGCCGCCGTCAGCACCATGCTGTCATTGTAGGAAATCCCGAGCGCTGCCAGCACATTGTCAGGCGGAAGATCCGACGGGGTGTAGGTTCCGGCATGATAGGTCATGTCGACAATCCCGTCACGCAGACCGGACAGATGCGCGCCCGGCGGCAGAACCGAGTCGCCGGTGAAGACCTTCATGGTCAGTTCGCCGTCGGATTTTTCCTCAAGCGTCTCGGACAGGGCCATGTAGCCATCCCTGGCCAGCGGATAGGTGTCCGGGAACCAGATACTGGCGGTTATCTCGGTTGCCGTGGCGGGTGCGGCCGCGGCGCCGAGGAAACTGATGAAGAGTACTCCGGCAAAGCGTTTCATAGCCTCATTCCTTTCGCTATCGGACGTCAATACTATTTCTCGGCCCGGTGGCTCCGTCCGGCCCCGGACATCGGCGCTGCGATGTGGGCGGGGCCTTATGGTGCGCACGCACCAGCCGAAAATGCCGGGCTCCGCGCATTCGCCGCGCCCGAAATCAGATTGAAGGAAGTCGTCAGAAAGAGGCGCGTCTCCTGACCGATGTCCGTCGTCGGCATGGCTCCGTCGAACGCCTTCCCTGCGTTCGAGACGTCGCACTCATGCACACCTTTGAGACCGTCGATCGCTCACGACGCTGAAGCTCCGCTTTATGATCCCCTTCGTACCGAAGGCCCGGCTTCCCGGACCATCGGTCGTTTTTTTCTTATAGAAAGATTATTCGCGAGATAAATTGACGCAAGCGAATAATATTGCTGAGATGTGTTAAATCAATTTCCAAAAGGGTGGGGACAATGCTCAATCTGACAGCGCTGAAGGCTTTCCATGAAGTTGCCCGCAGCGGCGGCGTTTCCGCTGCAGCCGCCCAGCTCAATGTGACCGATGGCGCTGTGCGGTACCAGATCCGGCGACTGGAAGAGGAGTTGGGCGAGACCCTGATCGTCCGCAGCAAGCGCACCCTGGCGCTGACATCCGCGGGCGCATCGCTCTACAGCCGGCTGAGCAATGTCTTCCGGGACATGGAACGGGCATGCCAGTCATTGTCTTCGGATTCCGGCATGGACGGCGAGCTGAGGATAGCATGCGCGCCCGCCTTCGCCGGCTCGCGTCTTCCGTCGATCATCAAGCTGTTCTGCGAGCAATATCCGCTGATGACGGTGCGCGTCTTCACGATCGACATGGCCGACGACAGCATGGACGTCATCATTTCCTACGGCGAACGTCCGGTCCCCGGCACGCGCGAGGCAATCCTGGGCGACGAAATCTATTTCCCGGTCGGTCGCCCGGAACTGAGATATGAATGGGATATCAAGACGCCGGCGGACCTTGCCCGCTGCATCGCCCTGCATGCCGACAAGGGCGCCGACTGGATGCGTCTGCTCAGCATGGCGTCGTCATCGCAACCGCTGCAGTTCGCCCAGCAGATCTTTTTCCCCAATGCCGCGGTTTCGCTTCAGGCAGCAAGACGAGGATGCGGGATCGCGGTCGGCACCTCGATCCTGTGCGCCGACGATCTTCGCAGCGGCGCGCTGGTGCGATTGCTGGATATCGAGGTCCCCGCCCCAAACCCCTACTTCGTCATCCAACCAGGCGCACCTCACAAGGAGAGCGCCGACCGGTTCGTCGAGACCCTCATGACCCATATCGAACGAAACTGAAGCGTCTGATGAGCGACCCGAGACTTAGGTGACGTTTTGTACCGGAGACATGGGTCACACTTTTCGCTTTGCGGAATGTGTCTATGCCGTGGAGAGAGATCGGTTATGGAAGAACGTCTACGATTTGTTGCCCGCCTTCTGGAAGGAGAAGGCATGAGCGATGTATGCCGTGATTTCGGGATCTCCCGCAAAACCGGTTACAAAATCTTCAACCGCTACAGGCAAATGGAAAGAACACAACAGGCACGGAAATTGTAAACCGATGTCTAAACCGGTCAAAAAAGGCCTCGGAAAAACTAAACGGGAACACCCTATCCCCGCACCTTAACCCGAAATCCCCGGACCTTAAAAAAGGTACATAAAAATCAGTATCTTACTGAAGTGATTTTGAAGAATGGCGACCCCTGCAGGATTCGAACCTGCGACCGTCGGCTTAGAAGGCCGGTGCTCTATCCAGCTGAGCTAAGGGGCCGGGTATCGGCCGCATCAATGGCTGATGAGGACATAAAGGGCAAGTCTGAGGCGGCCCTTGCGCCGCGTTGCCGGCGGCGGATCGCGATCAGTGGGTCCAGGGCTGGGTGCGGTTGGGGCTGAAGTTCTCTGAATAGGAGACCACCTTCACCGTCTTTTCCTTCGGCGGGATGACCCGGTAGGCGATGCCCTTGCGGCGGGCATAATCCTCGGCATCCTGCTGCGTCTCGAAGCGAAGCTTGACCTGCTGCAGCGTGTCGGAGGACGAGGTATAACCGAACAAGGGATCGATTGTGCGCGGCGCCTGCTGGTCGAATTCGAGCACCCATTCATGGGTCTTGGCATTGCCCTGCTGCATCGCCGATCTGGCGGGGCGGTAAATCTTCGCCGACATCGCTTTTGCTCCGCTTTGATTGTCCGGCCGGCGGCGCTGCGCCAGCCCGTGCCCTTGTTACGCAATTTTTGCCCATGAGCAATAAAAATCAAGCCGAAAAACCGGCGACAGCATGCGAATATGTCCACAATGCCTGAAATAACGCCGCCTCGCGCGCCAGCGCGGTAAAACGCCTCAAGGCAACAGGGTGCGAAGGGTTGTGGTTTTTATGCAAGTCAAATACATCTGACATGAGAATGGCATTTGTCGCCCGCCCTGCGTGTCAGGGAGGCAAGCCGCGTGCGGAACCGGACCGATCATCATCGCGCCGGGAACGAGGCGGAACCCAAAAATTGCGGGCGGCAAATTGCGGCAGATGGCCTTATAGTTCCAAGTCGGCAAAAGAGAATACTGAGTCGCGATCAGCGATACGGGCAAAAGAGTGAACCGATGGTTGCGCTGACATGACATTGCACTTCCGGTTCCGTATCGGTCGTCTGACTTTCCGCTGACGGGACGCACGAATGATGAGCATTAAGTTGGAAAACAGCTCTTTTGAACAGATGTTTGAACTCGCGCCCATCGCCATGTGGGTCGAGGATTTCAGCGGCGTCAAATGCCTTTTCGACCGATGGCGCTCCGCCGGCGTGACGGATATCGAGGCGTTTCTCAGGGCCGACCGGTCCCGCGTTGCCGCCTGTTCGCGGGCGATCCGGGTGCTGCAGGTCAACCGCAAGACGCTTGACCTGTTTGAAGCCAGCGACATGGAGCAGCTGGTCTCCAGCATCGATCAGGTGTTTCGCGACGACATGCTGGAAAGCCATATCAACGAACTGGTCCAGCTGTTCGAGGGCCAGCATTCGTTTTCCAGCAACACCGTCAACTACACGCTCTCCGGCAAGCGGCTCGACATCCAGCTTCGCGGCCAGGTTCTGCCCGGCCATGAGGAAACGCTGGACCGGATCCTGCTCACCACCGAGGATGTCTCCCTGCGCGAGGCGGCCCATCGGCGCGAACGCGCGCAGGCGCTTTATGCGCAGGGCCTGTTCGAGCATTCTCCGGTCTCGCTGTGGGTCGAGGACTTCTCGCGCATCCGCAACCTTCTGGAGGACCTGCGTTCGCGCCACATCGTCGATCTCAGGGTGTTCATGGACGTGCACCCCGATTTCGTGCGTCAATGCCTGAACGAGATCAAGGTGATCGACGTCAACCAGGCCACGCTCGACATGTTCCGCGCCGCCGACCGGCAGACGCTGTTGCAGAACCAGCACGCCATCTTCCGCGACGATGTCGAGGAGCATTTCCGCGAACAGCTCATCGACCTCTGGGAAGGCCGGCTGTTTCACAGCCACGAGGTGATGAACTATGCCCTCGACGGCTCCGAGCGCTACGTGCTGCTGCATTTCTCGGTGCTGCCGGGCCACGAGCACGACTGGTCGCTGGTGCTGGTCTCGCTGACCGACATCACGGCGCGCAAGAAGGCGGAGGCCTATCTCGAATATCTCGGCCGTCACGATGTGCTGACCAAGCTCTACAACCGCTCCTACTATACCGAGGAGATCAACCGGCTCGAGCGCAAGGACTTCCGGCCGATCGGCGTGCTGATCATCGACCTCAACGGCCTGAAGGAAGCCAATGACGCACTGGGCCATGACGCAGGCGACGGCCTGCTGCGCCGGCTTGGCGAGGTGCTGAGCGAAGCCGTCAGCACGCCCAATTGCGCCGCCCGTATCGGCGGCGACGAGTTTGCCGTGCTCATGCCGGGCGCCGGCGAGGACGACGTTAAGGTGATGGTGGAACAGATCGGCAAGCTACTGAATATCAACAACCAGTTCTACGCCGACGCGCCGATCAGCATCTCGGTCGGAGTGGCGATCTGCGAGAAGGGCGAAACCGTCGAATCGGCCGTCCGGCGCGCGGACAAGGAAATGTACCGTCAAAAACGGGAATACTACGCTTCGATGCCCGCGCTTGACAGGCGCGGCCGCATGTAACGCGGGCCACCGCCACGCGCAGTGCACTGCTGAGACTGCCTCGCCCGGCCTTGCTCTTGGCTCGTCGGGCCGAACGCCAACCCTTTGCATCAGCGCAAACGCGAGGCGACGCCCTGCCCTGCAAATACAAAAACGCCGGGGCAGAACCCCGGCGTTTCATGCGTCTCTCAAGCGGACCGGTCGGATCGAGCACCCGACCTTAGCACTCAAAGATCAGGTATCGGCGGCCGAAGCTGCCTTGCCGGACTTGCCCTTGGGCCCGTCCGACTTCAGCTCGCTGGGCTTGATCGGCGTTGCCTCGGGGATCGCCTCCAGCGTCAGTTCCGGCTTGCCATCCTTCTCGGCCACATCGACGCGGACAACGCCGCCCTTCTTGAGCTTGCCGAACAGAATCTCGTTGGCGAGCGGCTTCTTGATGTGTTCCTGGATGATCCGCGACAGCGGCCGCGCGCCCATCTTCTCGTCGTAGCCGCGTTCTGCGAGCCATTCGACCGCCTTGTCCTCCAGTTCGAAGGTGACATTGCGTTCCGAAAGCTGGCTTTCGAGCTGCATGACGAACTTCTGGACGACCTGATGGATGACCTCGGTCGGCAGCGGCGCGAACGGGATGATCGCATCGAGACGGTTGCGGAACTCCGGCGTGAAGATGCGGTTGAGCGCCTCTTCGTCCTCGCCGGTGCGACGCGACGAGCCGAAGCCGATCGCCGACTTCGACATTTCGGCAGCGCCCGCATTGGTCGTCATGATCAGGATGACATTGCGGAAGTCGATCTTCTTGCCGTTGTGGTCGGTCAGCGAGCCGTGGTCCATGACCTGCAACAGGATGTTGTAGATGTCAGGATGCGCCTTCTCGATCTCATCGAGCAGCACGACGCAATGCGGATGCTGGTCGACGCCATCGGTCAGGAGACCGCCCTGGTCGAAGCCGACGTAGCCGGGAGGCGCGCCGAGCAGACGCGAGACCGTGTGGCGCTCCATGTATTCCGACATGTCGAAGCGCAGCAGCTCGACGCCGAGCGAGGAGGCAAGCTGCTTCGACACCTCGGTCTTGCCGACGCCCGTGGGGCCTGAGAAGATGTAGGAGCCGATCGGCTTGTTGGGCTCGCGCAGGCCGGCGCGGGCCAGCTTGATCGAGGTCGCAAGCGCATCGATCGCCTTGTCCTGGCCATAGACCACGGAGCGCAGTTCCTGCTCCAGATTGGCAAGCACCTGCTCGTCGTCCTTGGAGACGGTTTTCGGCGGGATCCGGGCCATGGTCGCAATCGTCGCCTCGATCTCCCTTTCGGTGATCATCTTGCGACGGCGCGAGACCGGCAGCAGCATCTGCGCCGCACCGCTTTCATCGATCACGTCGATGGCCTTGTCGGGCAGCTTGCGATCCGTGATGTAGCGCGCGGAAAGCTCCACCGCCGCCTTGATGGCGTCGTTGGTGTAGCGCAGGTTGTGGTATTCCTCGAAATAGGGCTTCAGGCCCTTCATGATGGCGATGGCATCGTCCACGGAGGGCTCGTTGACATCGATCTTCTGGAACCGGCGCACCAATGCGCGGTCCTTTTCGAAGAACTGGCGGTACTCCTTGTAGGTCGTCGACCCGATGCAGCGGATAGCTCCGGAGGAAAGCGCCGGCTTCAACAGGTTGGAGGCATCCATCGCCCCGCCCGAGGTGGCGCCGGCGCCGATCACGGTATGGATCTCGTCGATGAAGAGCACCGCGCCTTCATACTCCTCGAGTTCCTTGACGACCTGCTTCAGCCGCTCCTCGAAATCACCGCGATAGCGGGTTCCGGCAAGCAGCGTGCCCATGTCGAGCGAGAAGATGGTGGCGTCGATCAGCGCTTCGGGCACCTTGCCTTCGACGATCCGCTTGGCGAGGCCTTCGGCAATGGCCGTCTTGCCGACGCCCGGATCGCCCACATAAAGCGGGTTGTTCTTGGACCGGCGGCACAGCACCTGGATGGTGCGGTTGACCTCGGCATCGCGGCCGATCAGCGGGTCGATCTTGCCGCTCATCGCCTTCTCGTTGAGGTTGACGCAATAGGCCTTCAGCGCATCCGGCTGCTTGCGAGCGCTGTCCTCGCTCTCGCGCTGGCCGCTGGCATCGCTTTCCTCCGGCTCGTTGACGCCGCGGGGCGTGCGGGTTTCAGACGAGCCAGGACGCTTGCCAATGCCGTGGGAGATATAGTTCACGGCGTCATAGCGCGTCATCTCCTGCTGCTGCAGGAAATAGGCGGCATGGCTCTCGCGCTCGGCGAAGATGGCGACGAGCACGTTGGCGCCAGTCACTTCCTCGCGACCGGAGGACTGGACATGGATCACCGCGCGCTGGATGACGCGCTGGAAGCCCGAGGTGGGCTTGGAGTCCTCGTCATAGCCGGTGATCAGGTTGGCAAGTTCGGTATCGACATATTCGGTTACAATCTTGCGCAATGCGTCGAGATCGACATTACAGGCGCCCATGACGGCGGCGGCATCACCATCGTCGATCAACGCCAGCAGGAGGTGTTCCAGCGTCGCATATTCGTGGTGACGGTCGTTGGCATAGGTCAGAGCTTGATGCAGCGCCTTTTCAAGACTGGGGGAGAAAGTTGGCACGATCAGTTCCTCACTTCTTTTCCATGACACATTGCAATGGATGTTGGTGCTGGCGCGCGAAATCCATCACCTGCGTGACCTTGGTTTCGGCCACTTCAAAGGTAAAGACCCCGCATTCGCCCACGCCGTTGTTGTGAACATTGAGCATGATGCGGGTCGCCGCTTCGCGATCCTTCTGGAAGAAACGCTCCAGAATATGGATGACAAATTCCATTGGTGTGTAGTCATCATTCAACAGGAGAACCCGGTACAGGCTGGGTTTCTTTGTTTTCGGCTTGGTACGCGCGATGACCGCCGTTCCGCGGCTCGGATTGTCCCCGTTTTTCGAGGGATCGTTCTGCATCCGGATCGACATCGCGATCATTCTCACTAACTCCGTAAGTCTCTCAGGCGTGTTCACCAAGTCTTTTGTTGGTGTTCATATCTGTATCTACCGAGTCCGTTTCAAGCTCCCTTCGACTGATCCGATCTTAATGCCGATGTTCCGGACTTGTCATTAACAAAATACCGGCTTTTAAGCATCTCATGGTGGCAGGATCGCCGCATTTGCCCGCAGAGGACGCGCGCGTGCGGCCCGCAGGCAGTTCCCCAAACGAGACCGATGCGGGGTGAAGCCGATAAATATAAGGTGAGGATAGCGCGAAGCGGAAATCGCGGCCACGCCGGTGCGGCGGGAGCCCTACTTGCAGTAGCTCCGGCCGGAATTGCGCTGCTTCAGGTCGAAATGCAGGTGGTCGTTATGTTTGGGGTAACCCGGCCCCAGGACGGTGTTGAAATAGTCGCAACCGCTGGCGCGAACCGATTTCAGCAGCCCTTTCTCCCGGAAGGCGAAGAAGCCCTTGGGCGAGACGTCGATGGTCTTCCCGGTATTGAGCGTGAAGCCGCCGACATCGATGGCATTGCCCTTCGAATGTTCGGACCATGTGCGAGAGTTGGTGCCGTTGTTCACGCGCCGGCAGGAATAGCCGCCCATCGTGTTCACCGATTTCAGCCCGGTGAGATAGCGCACGCGCGCGGCCGGCGCGACATCGTTCTGGACCCATTCGGCGAAGGCAAGCGCTGTCTGGCAGTTGACCGTGACGCTGGGCGAAACCGCGACATTGCCCGACAGCGATTCCAGCTCGACCGGATAGGCGATGCCGCACTGGCTGCCGTTCGCGATCGCCTCGACCTCGGAAAAGCTGACGCCCATTTCCCTGAGCGAACTGCGACACTGCCGCTCGGCCAGCGGCATAAGTCCGGGCAAGCGGCCCTTTTGCGGCGAAGCGACGCCGCCGGGCTCGCTCAGCGGCAGAAGCGATGCAGTCTGGATCGGGTCGATACCGGGATCCGGCGTCGCGACATCGGATGCCGGGCTCTCGGCCTTCGGGATGGCGGGCGTCAAGGGCGCCGCGGCATTGGTCGCCACAACAGCTGCCTCCTCGTTCGTCGAAACGCCGAGATAGCTGTCGATCGGCACGCCCGCTTCGGTTTCAGTGCTGGCGATCAGTTGCTCGATGGAAGGCGGCGGCGATGGCGCGGCGGCGGGTGCGGGTTCGGCGGCGGCGGTCTGCTGGGGCTGCGGCTTTTGCGCGGCTTCCTCGCTGCGGGTGACGATCTGGGGACCCTTGTCGCTGGTATCCACCGAAAACGACGTCATCAAACCGCCGATGGAACAACCGGTGAGCGTTGCCGCAATGGCTGCCAATGAAACCGCGCGTCGCAAGGGAAACGTCATACTGAACCGGATCTGCGTTGATACTCCGGACGCGAGTAGACCAGACAAGAGTAAACAAATGCTTTTGCGGCGGTGATGAAAAGACAACCTTGTGTTGCCGGATGGCCGGATGGCTCGAGTTGCAATTCCGCAGCCGTGGCATATTGTCTGAAACTGACCAGGGTGCAGCGCCCGTAAGCCACAGGAGAGCTTGATGAACGACGACAAATCGCCCACCGGCAACCTGACCATGCGCACGGTCGCCATGCCGGCCAATGCCAATCCCTCGGGCGATATTTTCGGCGGATGGGTGATGTCGCAGATGGACCTCGCCGCCTATGTCGCCTCCTCCGAGCGCGCCAAGAACAGGACCGTCACCGCGGCGGTGAATTCGATGGCCTTTGCCCAGCCGGTCAAGGTTGGCGACACGCTTTGCGTCTACACTTCGTTCGAGCGGATCGGCCGCACCTCGATGACGATCCATGTCGAGGCCTGGGTGCATCGACACCGCATGCCGCACCGCGAACAGGTGACCGAGGCTCAGTTCGTGATGGTTGCGATGGACGAAACCGGCAAGCCCGCCGTGGTTCCGCAGGAGGCGTGACCTTCAGGCGCGGAAAATGAACGCCGCGCCGACCGCGATCAGCGCGAAGCCAATCACGTGATTGATGGTCATCGCCTCCTTCAGCCAAAGCACCGAAAAGCCCGAAAACACCAGCAGCGTGATCACTTCCTGGATCGTCTTCAACTGCGCGGTCGAATAGACCGACGCGCCGATCCGGTTGGCCGGAACCGCGAGGCAGTATTCGAAAAATGCGATCCCCCATGCGGTGATGATCACCAGCAGCAGCGGCGCGCTTTTGAACTTCAGATGGCCGTACCAGGCAAAGGTCATGAAAACATTCGAGCAGACCAGCATCAGAACCGGCCACAGGGCCGCGGGCGAAAGCGAAAATGGCATGAATTTTCTCCGGAAACGCTGCCAGCCCGGCAGCTTCGCGCGTTCTTAGCGCAAACCGCTGCGGACGGCATCAGGAATTTGAGCCGCGAAACTTGACCGAATCGCGGCACAAGTTCTATTTTTGTTCTGTCGTTCCGCCCTTTTCTTTTTCAGGCTCGTTCCCCATATTCGCCTCATGGCCAGATCACCCAAAAAATCCTCCGACAAACAAGGTTTCGAAGAAGTGCCCCAGGCGCCGTTCGACGGCGAGAGCTATGAAGGCTCGATGTCGGACTGGCTTGCCGGACTGGAGAAGGAGGCCGAGGCGGAAACCGTCGATTCGCAGCGCAAGCTTGCCTCGAAAGCCGGCAAGCACCGCCGCAAGGCCGCCGAAAGCGGCGGCGCGACGGCCAGTCGCACAGCCCGCGGCGTTTCGATCGGCGGATCGTCCGACCCCAAGACCCGCGCCGCCGCCGGCCTGAACCCGGTCGCCGGTGTCGATGTTTCGCTGGAGGAAGCCCAGAACCTTGCCAGGGGCGGCGTCACCGCGACCGTGGACGCGCTGTCGAGCCTGATCGAAAGCGGCAACCCGCTGTTCAAGGACGGCAAGATCTGGACGCCGCACCGGCCGGAACGCCCGGAGAAATCCGAGGGCGGCATACCGATCCGCATGGTCACGGAATACAAGCCCTCCGGCGACCAGCCGACCGCAATCGCCGATCTCGTCGAAGGGCTGAAGTCCGGCGACCGCAGCCAGGTGCTGCTCGGCGTCACCGGCTCGGGCAAGACCTTCACCATGGCCAAGGTGATTGAGGAGACCCAGCGCCCAGCCGTGATCCTCGCGCCCAACAAAACGCTCGCCGCCCAGCTCTATTCCGAGTTCAAGAATTTCTTCCCGGACAACGCGGTCGAGTATTTCGTCTCCTATTACGACTACTACCAGCCGGAAGCCTACGTGCCGCGCTCCGACACCTATATCGAGAAGGAATCCTCGATCAACGAGCAGATCGACCGGATGCGCCACGCCGCCACCCGCGCGATCCTTGAGCGCGACGACTGCATCATCGTCGCCTCGGTATCCTGCATATACGGTATCGGCTCGGTCGAGACCTACACGGCGATGACCTTCCAGATGTCGGTCGGCGATCAACTCGACCAGCGGCAGCTTCTTGCCGACCTCGTGGCCCAGCAATACAAACGCCGCGACATGGATTTCCAGCGTGGCTCGTTCCGGGTGCGCGGCGACACGATCGAAATCTTCCCCGCCCACCTTGAGGACGCGGCCTGGCGTATCTCGATGTTCGGCGACGAGATCGACGCGATCACCGAATTCGATCCGCTCACCGGCCAGAAGACCGGCGACCTGAAATCGGTGAAGATCTACGCCAACTCGCACTATGTTACCCCGCGCCCGACGCTGAACGCGGCGATCAAATCGATCAAGGAAGAATTGAAGGCGCGCCTGCAAGAGCTTGAAAAGGCTGGGCGTCTTCTCGAAGCGCAGCGCCTCGAGCAGCGCACCAAATTCGATATCGAGATGATGGAGGCCACCGGCTCCTGCCCCGGCATCGAGAACTATTCGCGCTATCTCACCGGCCGCCGCCCCGGCGAGCCGCCCCCGACGCTGTTCGAATATATTCCTGACGATGCTCTGATCTTCATCGACGAAAGCCACGTCACCGTGCCGCAGATCGGCGGCATGTATCGCGGCGACTTCCGGCGCAAGGCGACGCTGGCCGAATACGGCTTCCGCCTGCCCTCCTGCATGGACAACCGGCCGCTGCGCTTCGAGGAATGGGACGCGATGCGGCCTGACACGATCGCGGTATCGGCCACGCCCGGCAATTGGGAGATGGAGGAAGCCGGCGGCGTCTTCGCCGAACAGGTGATCCGCCCGACCGGGCTGATCGACCCGCCGGTGGAGATCCGCTCCGCCAAGACCCAGGTCGACGATGTGCTCTCCGAAATCCGCGAGGTTTCGGCGAAGGGCTATCGCACGCTGGTCACGGTGCTGACAAAGCGCATGGCCGAGGACCTGACCGAATACCTGCACGAACAGGGCATAAGGGTGCGCTACATGCACTCCGATATCGACACGCTGGAGCGCATCGAGATCATCCGCGACCTGCGTCTCGGCGCGTTCGACGTGCTGGTGGGCATCAACCTGCTGCGGGAGGGGCTGGACATTCCCGAATGCGGCTTCGTCGCGATCCTCGACGCCGACAAGGAAGGCTTCCTGCGCTCGGAAACTTCGCTGATCCAGACCATCGGCCGCGCGGCGCGTAATGTCGATGGCCAGGTCATTCTCTATGCCGACCAGATCACCGGATCGATGCAGCGCGCCATGGACGAGACCAGCCGCCGCCGCGAGAAGCAGCTTGCCTATAACGAGGAGCACGGCATCACGCCGGAATCGGTCAAGGCCAAGATTTCCGACATTCTCGACTCGGTTTACGAGCGCGACCATGTCCGCGCCGATATCGGCACCAAGGGCGGCAAGGGCTTTGCGGCAGATGGCCATCTGGT
This sequence comes from Martelella sp. FOR1707, assembly GCF_053484265.1. Classification (NCBI taxonomy): domain Bacteria; kingdom Pseudomonadati; phylum Pseudomonadota; class Alphaproteobacteria; order Hyphomicrobiales; family Aurantimonadaceae; genus Martelella; species Martelella sp. FOR1707. Next base: position 115,522 of record NZ_JBAKFP010000004.1, read on the forward strand.
CGGCAACAACCTTCAGGCCCATCTCGACGCGCTCGAAAAGCAGATGCGCGATGCCGCCGCCGATCTCGACTTCGAGACCGCAGCCCGCGTGCGCGACGAGATCAAGCGCCTCAAGGCCGCCGAACTTCAGGGCATGGACGACAAGTTGGAGCGGCAGGAATCGCAACAGGCGGAGGGCGCGCCGAAATCGGAAGGCTATTTCGCCAAGCCCGACCTCGACTCGATGGGGCCCGGCACGGATATGGCCAAACCGCTGTTCCGCAAGAACGATCTCGACGAGATGACCGTCGGCCGCACCGAAAAGCCGCTTGGCAGCGACGTCAAGCCGGTCAAGCGCGGCAAGATCGGGACCGGCTCCTACGAAGACCCCGGCGAGCAGAAACGGCGCGGCCGCCGCACCGGCAAGACCGGCAAGCCGGGGAAATAAGGCGGGCGGCGACAATGGTTGTGCCCGCCCGCCGATGGCGATACGATAGCGTTGATCAAACAAGCATATGGTTCAGAAATGACAGATTACGGAAACGTTCAGGAGCATGTGAAGTCGGCGTTCAAGAATGCCCACTCCAATGCCGAGCCCTATCGCCACTGGCTGCTTTCGGACATGTTTCCGACGGACCTGCTGAAGGATATCCAGGCACTTGCTTACCCCAAGCCTGACCTTGGCGGCGTTTCGGGCACGCGCGAGGTGCACAACAAGAGCCGGCATTATTTCGACCAGCCCAATATCGCCAAATATGATTGCTGCGCCGCCGTTGCCGCGGCATTTCAGGACCCCGACGTCGCTTCGACGATCCAGGATACGTTCGGCACCAATATCGAGGGATCGAGCCTGCGCATCGAATTCGCGCAGGACATGGACGGTTTCTGGCTGGAGCCGCACACCGATATCGGCGTGAAGTTGTTCACCCTACTGATCTACCTCTCCGATGGCCCCGGCCACGAAAAACTCGGAACCGACATCTACGCCTCGAAGGAAGAGCATGTCGGCCGCTCGCCGTTCGCGCCGAACTACGCGATGATCTTCGTGCCCTCCACCAACACCTGGCACGGCTTCGAGAAGCGCCCGATCGAGGGCGTGCGCAAATCGCTGATCATCAACTACGTAACGCCGGAATGGCGCGCGCGCGAACAGCTCGCCTATCCCGACCAGCCGATCAAGGTCGCGTAAGGGCGAGGCGTTTCAGCCAAAATCTCCCCCCTTGAGGGGGAGATGTCGCGAAAGCGACAGAGAGGGGTAAAGGGCGTAAGCCCTAAAAACCGCAAGCTCCGAACTCTCGGAGAGGGTTCACCCCTCTCTGCCCCTGTCGGGGCATCTCTCCCTCAAGGGGAGAGATTGTTTGCAGCCAATCCCGGAGAAACCCGGAAACCGCTGGCCATGACGGCGAAAACAGCAATCTGGCACCGTACGGAAAAACCTCACCGCCCGCGCTTGGAAAGCCCCTGGCGTATCGCTTCCGCAATCTCTTCCGTCGCATCCACCGGGACATAGTCATAGGGCTGCAACGCCCCCTCGAACGGTCGCGTCTGGCCCGCCGCATCCAGCCTGTCGATAAAGCCGGCGAGCTTGGGGTTGAGCCGGTAGGGGCGCATCGGGAAGACCGGTTTGCCGGTGGAAAGCGCCTCGCTCATCATGTTGTGCGAATCCGCCGTCACCGCCAGCATGTCGACAGAACCAAGCATCACCCTGTAGGGATTGTCGGTTTTGGGCGACCAGATCCAGTGCGGGAAGCCGTCGAGCCGCTGGCGCAGCGCCGCCATCACCGGCTCCGGCGTGCGGCGCGACTGGGTGACGATGATGCTGCCGACCTCAGCCTTCGCATGATCGATCTGCTGCATGAAATGATCCAGCGCCGCCGCCTGATCGCGCGTGCCGGAAACCGGATTGCCGATCAGTATGCCAAGCCGCGGCGACGGCAGCCGCTCCCATTCGACCGGCCGCGCTTTGACCGCCGCGGCGATCGCCTCCGCCGTCAGCGGGTGCGGCCCGGTATCGGTGACCAGAACATTGTCAGCGCGAAACCGGTCATGGCGCGGCATCCAGATCAGATCTGCGGCCGATTTGCCAATTCTCGGGTCCTTCAAAAAAACGGTGAACGTCCTGCCACCCGAAGCGGCCTTCACCGCCTTCAGATAAGGCACCATGCGCCGGCCGCTTGCGATCGCCACGTCGGGGAACGGCGGCGCGATCGGGCTTCCCGGCCTGCCGGGCCGATGTTTCGGCGGCACGGGCCCGCGCGGCATCAGCCATTCCCACGGCTTTCCCGGCGCGATCACCTTCTCGTCGGCCTCCTCGCCGAGCCGCGACACCACGCCCAGGCACTGCACCCGATCCCCGATCTTGCCGTCCGTGAGTATCCAGATATGCAATGGAGAAGGCCTTTCCCGTGAACAGCGATACACCGCTTGTGCCGCGTTGCGCCATGGGCGTCAACAGCGGGAGGTCCCGGACAGAGTTCCGAAAACGGGGGAACGGAGCCAGCTTTACTTTGCCGCACAGCCCCCAAATCTTCTCGCCCCGGAGGGGAGAGATGTCGCGAAAGCGACAGTGAGGGGGGAGAGTGTCACCGCGAAAACCCTGACGATTTGAAATGCCGCGCCACCCTCACTGCCCCTTTCGGGGCATCTCTCCCGCCAGCGGGAGAGAGTATCGGGAGTAACCGACGAGGTCATCGGGAATCGCCGGTGGAACGCCAGCGATTCCCTGCATTCGGGCTGCCTACATCCCCTCCGGGCCGCGGTGCATCGAGGCAGGTCCCGTGCGGCAGATCTCGACGAGGCCGAGCGGCTTCATGATGGCGATGAACTGGTCGACCTTCGATACCTTGCCGGTGATCTCGAACAGGAAATGCTCGACCGTCGCGTCAACCACCTTGGCCTCAAAGGCATCGGCAAGCCGAAGCGCTTCCTGGCGCTGATCGCCATCGCCGACGACCTTGACCAGCGCGACCTCGCGTTCGACCGGCGGGGCCTGGCCCAGTTCGCGGGCGCGCACCGAAAGGTCGACGACCTTGTGAACCGGCACCATGCGGTCAAGCTGCGCCTTGATCTGCTCCAACACGTCGGGCGTGCCCTTGGTGACGATGGTGATGCGCGACAGATGCGCCTCGTGCTCGGTCTCCGAAACGGTGAGGCTTTCGATGTTGTAGCCGCGGCCAGAAAAAAGGCCGATGACCCGGGCGAGAACGCCCGGCTCGTTGGCGACAACGACAGAAAGCGTGTGGCGTTCAGGCGCTGCGGTCTGGCTCGAAATGAAATAGGCCGAGCCGGTGGGCTGTAGTTTCGCGTTCATTGTCTGACCTCTTTCACTTAAACGAGCTGACGGCCCTTGGCGTCGATGGCGGTGGCGACGGCCTCATCATTGGCCTCGTCCGGCAACAGCATGTCATTATGCGCCCTGCCCGACGGGATCATCGGGAAGCAGTTGGCGAGATTGGCGACGCGGCAATCGAAGATCACCGGCTTGGGGCTGTCGATCATCCGCTGGATGGCCTCGTCGAGATCATCCGGATTGTCGCAGTAGATGCCCTCGGCGCCATAGGCTTCCGCCAGCTTGACGAAATCGGGCATCGCCTCGGTATAGGAGTGCGACAGGCGGTTGCCGTGGAGCAACTGCTGCCACTGGCGCACCATGCCCATATACTGGTTGTTCAGGATGAAGATCTTGATCGGCGCATTGTGCTGGATCGCCGCCGACATTTCCTGAATGCACATCTGGATCGAGGCATCGCCCGCGACATCGATGACCAGCGCTTCCGGATGGGCGATCTGAACGCCCAGCGCCGCCGGCAGGCCGTAACCCATCGTGCCGAGCCCGCCCGATGTCATCCACCGCTTCGGCTCCTCGAAGTGGATGAACTGCGCGGCCCACATCTGGTGCTGGCCGACCTCGGTGGTGATATAGGCATCGCGATCCTTGATCGCCGCGTTCAGCCGCTCCAGGGCGTATTGCGGCATGATCACGTCCTTGTTCGGCGTATAGGCAAAGCAATCGCGGCCGCGCCAGCGGTCGATATTGCGCCACCAGTCGTCGAGCGACGGCTTTTCGGCCGGCAACGCCCGCCACAGCCGGACCATGTCTTCCAGAACATGGGCGACATCGCCAAGGATCGGGATATCGACGCGGATGTTCTTGTTGATCGAGGACGGGTCGATATCGATGTGGATCTTCTTCGAATTCGGCGAGAAGGCATCAACCCGGCCGGTAATTCGGTCATCGAAGCGCGCGCCGATACAGACCATGACGTCACAGTCATGCATCGCCATATTGGCCTCGTAGGAGCCATGCATGCCGAGCATGCCCAGCCAGTTCTTGCCCGACGCCGGATAGGCGCCGAGCCCCATCAACGTCGAGGTGATCGGGAAGTCGGTCAGCTCGACCAGTTCGCGCAGCAGGCGCGATGCCTCGTCGCCGGAATTGATGACGCCGCCGCCGGTGTAGAGAACCGGGCGCTTGGCATGGGCCATCAGCTCGATCGCCGCCTGGATAGCTTCGGCATTGCCCTGGACCTTCGGCTGATAGCTCTCGCGGATCATGTGCTCGGCAAGCGGCGTGTAGCGGCCGGTGGCGAACTGGATATCCTTCGGGACATCGACGACGACCGGGCCCGGCCGGCCGGTCTGGGCGATGCGAAATGCCTCATGTATGACATCTGCCAGCTCGTTTACGTCCTTGACCAGCCAGTTATATTTGGTGCAGGGGCGGGTGATGCCGACGGTATCGCATTCCTGGAACGCATCGGAGCCGATCAGCGCGGTCGGAACCTGGCCGGAAATGCAGACCAGCGGAATGGAATCCATCAGCGCATCCTGCAGGGGCGTTACCGCATTGGTGGCGCCTGGACCGGAAGTGACGAGCAGGACGCCGACCTTGCCGGTGGAGCGGGCATAGCCTTCGGCGGCATGGCCGGCACCCTGTTCGTGGCGGACAAGCACATGCTCGATTTCGTCCTGCTGAAAAATTTCATCATAGATCGGCAGCACCGCGCCGCCGGGGTATCCGAAAATGTGTTCGACCCCGTTTTCCTTCAACGCCTGCAAAACGATTTCGGCGCCTGTCATCATGTTGTCCGCTGCGGTCATCTCATTTTTCCGTTTGATGGTCCTGGGTTTCCTCGGGCATAAAAAAAGGCCCCTTCGAGGAGCCTGTTGTCGCGCATGGGTGGCTGCTGCCGGATGGTTACACCATCCTGCCCATGCGCGATCCCACCACAATAAGAAGTTCTTTCTTAGCCATGCTTGGCCTGATAGCCCGACTTTCCGGATCAGTCAACGCGCAACTGCAAGAAAAATGCCGTGAAACCCGGGCGCGCGCAATAAAATTAGCCGGCCTGGATGGGCATCCCTCGCCCTAACCCTTTGCTGGGTCAAGCCTTTTCCATTCAGGCCCCATCTGGTTGCGAAACCAGGTCATCTGCCGCTTGGCATATTGCCGCGTGGCCGCGCTCGCCTTTTCGATCACCTCAGCCCGGTTCATGTCGCCGGAAAGCATGGCCGCGATCTCCTTCACGCCGATGGCGCGCATCACTGGCGCGGCGGGTTCGAGACCGAGCGCCAGCAGCGCCTCGACCTCCTCAACCGCGCCGGCCTCCAGCATCGTCTCGAATCGGCGGTTGATGCGGTCATGGAGAACAGGCCTTTCCGGCAGCACTACGATCTTGTCGGCGCTCGCCGTGTCGACCAGCGGCGGCGGGTTCTCGGCCTGAAAATCGGCAATCGACCGGCCGCTGGCCGTAAACACCTCAAGCGCGCGGACGATCCGCTGGCCATCGGAAGGCTGCAGCCTCGCCGCCATTGCGGGATCGCGTTCTGTGAGTTGGGCATGGAGGGCGGAAGCCCCCTGCTCGTCCAGCGCCTGCCTCCATCGCGCGCGGATATCGGCGGGCACCGGCGGCATGACGGCCAGGCCTTCCGTCAGCGCCTTGAAATAAAGCCCCGTGCCGCCGACGATCACCGGCACCCGCCCCTCGCCTTCGAGCCGCTTGAGCAGCCCATCCATGTCGCGCAACCATGCGCCGGTCGAGTAATCGCCGCCGGCCGCGACATGGCCGTAAAGATAATGCGGTATGCCCTGCATATCCTCGACGGAAGGCCGCGCCGTCAGCACGCGCAGCGTATCATAGACCTGCATGCTGTCGGCGTTGATCACCACACCGCCGGCCGCTTCAGCCCGCGCGATAGCATAAGCGGACTTGCCGCTCGCCGTCGGCCCCGTTATCAGAACGGCACGCCAATGTTCACCTGAGGAATTCGCCATGGCTCTCGTTGCCACGCTTGTCGCCAATCCGTCAAACCCTGTCGTCACCGAGGACCTCGTTTCCCGGCTTTCCGACGCCGTGCGGATGGAAAAAGCCGACTGGCTGGCAAGCGGAATCGCCGCCGACCTATTGCTCTCCGAAGGCGCGGATGGAGTGGCGGCGGAGAACACCCTCAGAACCGCGATCGGCGCGCTGCCGGTCGATGTGGTGGTGCAGGACGCCGCGACGCGCCGCAAGAAGGCGCTGCTGGCGGATATGGATTCCACCATGATCGGCCAGGAATGCATCGACGAGCTTGCCGCCGAAGTCGGCCTCAAGGACAAGGTCGCCGCCATCACCGCCCGCGCCATGAATGGCGAAATCGAATTCGAGCCGGCGGTGCGCGAACGGGTGGCGCTGCTGAAAGGGCTTTCGATCGGTATCGTCGACGAGATCATCGAAAAGCGCATCACGCTGACGCCGGGCGGCAAGGCGCTGATCGCGACGATGAAGGCCCATGGCGGCTATGCGGCGCTGGTCTCTGGCGGCTTCACCGTGTTCACCAGCCGGATCGCCGCTATGCTGGGCTTTGATGAAAACCGCGCCAATATCCTGCTGGAAGACGGCGGCAAGCTCACCGGCCACGTTGCCGATCCCATCCTCGGTCGCGAAGCCAAGGTTGAGGCGCTGCATGATGTCGCGGCCAAGCGCGGCATTTCCGTTGCCGATGTCATGGCCGTCGGCGACGGCGCCAACGATCTCGGCATGATCAAGCTCGCCGGCAGCGGTGTCGCGCTCCATGCCAAGCCGAAGGTCGCAGCCGAGGCCTCGATCCGCATCGACCATGGCGATCTGACGGCCTTGCTTTATATTCAGGGCTACCGACAAGAGGATTTCGCGCATGAAGCTCGCTGAAACCGAACGCCTGATCATCCGCAACTGGGAAGACCGCGACCGCGACCTGTTCCACAAGATCAATTCCGACGACACCGTAATGGCATTCTTCCCGATGCGCCGCAGCAGGGCGGAGAGCGACGAACTCTTCGACATGATCCGCGCGATGATCGCCGAGACCGGCTACGGCTTTCCGGCCGTCGAACTGAAGGAAAACGGCGAGGTGATCGGCTTCACTGGCCTGAACAAGGTCTACAGCGCCGACATCAAGCCGGACGGCACGCCCGAGCTCGGCTGGCGGATGACGACGCGCCACTGGGGCAAGGGCTATGCCACGGAGGCCGCCCGCGCCATGATCGAACTGGCCTTCGACGAACGCGGCCACGACCAGCTCGTCTCGTTCGCGGTCGCCGACAATCACCGTTCAACGGCGGTGATGGAGCGGCTTGGCATGAAGCGGGACCGCGATGGCGATTTCGACCATCCTTCAATCCCCGACAGCCATCCGCACCTGAAACGCCACGTGCTCTACCGCCTCCATAGGGCGGACTGGCGGGGCTGAGGCCTATTCCAGCACCAGGCTGACGATTCTGAGCGCGCCGTCGGGGGCCGCGACCATAAGCGACACGCTGCGGCGGCCCTCGGAAATCAGCTTGACGATGCTGGAGCGCACCTCCTGCGGCGTCGAAACCGCATCCTGCTCGACCTCGACAATCACCATGCCGGGCTCAAGCCCCTCGTCTGCGCCAGCACTGTCCGGCTCGACCTCAGTGATCAGCACGCCCTCGACATCGCCGTCGATCTGGTAGAGCGCGCGGCCATTGTCGTCGAGATCGCCGAGCGTGAGGCCGTAAAGCGACACGGGGAGGCCGGGCTGGTCGGGCACGCCATCCTCCGGCAGGGCTTCATCGGCCAATGCCGGCTCGCTTTCCGCCAGTTCGGGCTCTTCCAGCAATTGCGGCGTGACCTGAACCGTCATCCGTTCGCCGTCGCGCATGATTTCGACATCGGCCGGTTCACCGATTCGGGACTCAGCCACGAAACGCGGCAGGTCGCGAGGGCTTTCGATCGGATGGCCGTCGAAACTGAGGATGATATCGCCTTCCTCGAGCGGGCCGCCGGCGCTCGGGCCGTCCTCGATGATCGAGCCGACCGCGACGCCCGATGGATCGTCCGAACCCAGCGAAGCCGCAAGGTCATCGCTGACCTCCAGCACGCGAATGCCGATCCAGCCGCGGCGCGTCTGGCCGAATTCGACGAGTTGGTCGACGATGTTTTCCGCAAGCTCGCTTGGCACGGCGAAGCCGATGCCGATCGAGCCACCCGAAGGTGACAGGATCGCGGTATTGATGCCGATCACCTCGCCATCCATGTTGAACAGCGGGCCGCCGGAATTGCCCTTGTTTATCGCCGCATCGGTCTGGATGAAATTGTCATAGGGCCCGTCGAGCTCGCGCCCGCGCGCCGAGACGATGCCGAGCGTCACCGAGCCGCCGAGACCGAAGGGATTGCCGATCGCCACCACCCATTCGCCGATCCGGACGGTGCGCGAATCGCCGAATTTTACCGCCGGAAGCGGTTCATCGGGCTCAACCTTGAGGACGGCGAGATCGGTCTTGTCGTCGACGCCGAGCAGCGTCGCGTCCAGCGTTTCGCCATCGGCGAGCGTCACGGAAATCGTGTCGGCATTCTCGATCACGTGGTTGTTTGTGACCACGATGCCGTCCGGATCGATGATGAATCCGGACCCAAGCGAGGACACCGGCCGGCTGCCGGGCCCGCCTTCGCCATCGAAGAAGTCCTCGAAGAATTCCTCGAAAGGCTGGCCCTCGGGCACCTTTGGCACCGGACGATCGCTGGCGTCGCCATCGCCTTCTTGCGAGATCGAGATATTGACCACGGAGGGCAACAATCTTTCGGCCATGTCCGCGATCGAGACGTCGGAGAGTGTTTCCGCCTCCGCCCGGTCGATCGGCCCCGCAAGCTGCGTCGAAACGGCTAGAGCGACAGCAAGCCCGAGACCGGCGGCGCGGCGGACAAAGAGGGTATCGACTGTCTTCGACATGAAGCCTCCGTCATTGATGATCAGATCATAGGGCATTCCCGGCGAAGATCGAGACCGAAGCCTTCGAAAACGCCGGCCTATCGCCTCCTTAGCCGTGCACCAGAAACACCAGCAGCACGCCCAGCGCTACGGCGACAACGCCCGTCAATCTCAATGCGCCTTCCGAAATGGTCGGCAGCAGTCTTGCCATGGAGACAAGAAACGAAGGGGCCAGTGCATAGACCAGCCCCTCGATGATCAGAAAGAATGCGAATCCGATCAGGATATCCTGCATCAGCATGGATCAGTTGCTCCCGGCGGGAACTTCCGTCGCATCCTCTTCCACTTCCGCCGCGAACGGCGCCGGCGCATCGCCACTGCCACTGTTGTCGAAAAATTCGAAGAACTCCGAATTCGGCGACAGCACCATCGTCGCATTGTCGTTGATGACGTCCCTGTAGGCGTTCATCGAACGATAGAAGGCGAAGAAGGCAGGATCGCGGCCATAGGCATCGCCAAGGATGCGGTTGCGTTCGCCATCGCCTTCACCGCGCAGTATTTCGGCTTCCTTTTCCGCCTGCGAGGTGATCTCGACGACCTGGCGATCGGCCACGGCTCGCCGGGTTTCGGCCTGTTCGCGGCCGCTGGCGCGGATCGCCTCGGCTTCCGCGAGACGCTCCGACTTCATCCGCGAATAGGTATCTTCCGAGACCTCAGGCGTCAGGTCGGTGCGCAGCACGCGGACGTCGACGATCTTGATCCCGAGCTTCTCGGCATCGTTGCGCAGCAGTTCCTGGACTTCCTCCATCATCGAAGCGCGTTCGAAGGAGAGCGCCGCCTGGAAGCCGCGCAGACCATAGACCCGGCGCAGGGCCGAATCGAGCAGCGAGCGCAGCTGCCCCTCGGCCTCCGTCCGGTCGCCCGAAACGGCCTCACGGAAGCGTTCCGGATCATCGATGTTGTACACCGCGAATGCGTCAACGATGTAGAACTTGCCGTCGGCGACCTGGATGCGCAGATCGCTGAGGTCAAAGCGCAGATCCTGCTTCGAGACGTACTGAACCCGGTCGGCATCGATGAAGGAGAAGGGAAGCTTGAAATAGATTCCCGGCTCCGACTCCACGCGCTGGATCTCACCGAAGCGGATGACGATCGCCTGCTGGCGCGGATTGACCACGAAGAACGACCCATAAAGCACGACGAGAATGACGCCGATGGCGACAAGGGTAGCGAGAAGACGATTGGATGACATTACTGGCTCGCTCCCTGGGTCTGGTTCTGCGTCGAGGACGATGCGGGAAGCGTCCGCTGCGTCCGCTGGGCCGCATCACGGTCGATCTGATCGAGCGGCAGATAGGGAACGACCCCCTGCCCTTCATCATCGACAATGACGTTCTTGGACTGCGACAGCGCGCCCTGCATGGTCTCCAGATAGAGACGCTTGCGGGTCACTTCCGGCGCGGTGCGATAGGAATCGTAGATCGAGATGAAGCGCTCGGCCTCACCTTCGGCTTCCTTGACGACGCGGTCCTTGTAGGCGGCCGCCGCCTCGCGGACCACGGCCGCGTTACCGCGGGCTGCACCCAGTTCCTTGTTGGCATACTGGTTGGCTTCCTGCTGGAAGCGGTCAGCATCCTGACCGGCGCGCTGCACCTCGTCGAAGGCATCGGCCACCTGCTGCGGCGGCGACGCGTCCTGGAAGGACACGGCGTTGACGGTAATGCCGGCGCCGTATTCGTTCATCGTTTCCTGAATGATCGATTTCACGTTGACGGCGATCGCCTCGCGCTGCTCGCGGTAGACGTCGTTGGCGGGCCTGCGACCGACAACCTCGCGCATGGCGCTTTCCGACACCTGGTCGAGCGTCTCGATGGGCGATTCCACGTCAAACAGGAAGCTCTTCGGATCGGTGACGTTATAGATCACCGAGAAGCTGAGATCGACGATGTTCTGGTCACCGGTCAGCATGATGCCTTCCGGATCGCCGCGGCCGCCGCCAATGCTGAGGCGGCGTTCGGTGATGTCGACCTTCTCGACGGTCTCGAACGGCCAGAACATGAAGTGTAGACCCGGCTGGGCGACGTCCGTCTTGGGCTTGCCGAAGCGCAGCTCCACGCCGCGCTGGTCGGGCTGGATGGTGTAGACCGACTGCATGACCCAGAACACCGCAACCACCAGAATGATGATGGCGATCAGGCCGGCGCTGAAACCGCCGGGGAACATGCCCTTGAACTGATCCTGGCCCTTGCGGAAGAAATCCTCGATATCGGGCGGGCCGCCGTTTCCGTTGCCGCCATTGCCGCCGCCGGAGGGGCGTTTCGGCCCCTGCCCCCAGGGTCCCTGATTATCGCCGCCGCCTCCCCAGGGACCGCCGCCATTCTGATTGCTCCAGGGCATCCACACCTCTTACCTGTTTGTTTCCTCTGGACCGCCACGCGCGGCCCCGTTGACGCGCAAGGCGTTTGCCCCGTTATAAGGATGCGGACGACCGCTTTCAACGCGATCCGTGATAACGAAAAGGTTTTCTCGGTAAATTCCTGTTCAACGACGGCGTTCATAGACCCTGTAGCAGGTCGGATAGTCATCCTTCTCGCCGGCGGGAAGCCTTTCCTCCTCGCCAATCTCCCAAGTCGCGGGATCGATTTCGGGAAACACCGTATCGCCTGCAAGCGTGGTCTCGACATGGGTGATGCGCAGGCGGTCGGCCAGTGCTATCGCCTGCCGGTAAATCTCGCCGCCGCCCTGAACGCAGATTTCATCCACGCCCTTTTCCGCGGCATCCTTCCCGGCAAGCGCCAGCGCCTCCTCCAGCGAGGTCGCCATCAGGCATCCCTCGATCACGAGACCGGGATCGCGCGACACGACGATATTGGTGCGGCCGGGAAGCGGCTTGCCGATTGATTCAAACGTCTTGCGGCCCATGATCTGCGGCTTGCCTTTGGTGATCGCGCGAAAGCGTTTGAAATCGGAGCCCAGGTGCCAGGGCATGTCGCCGGCCCGGCCGATCACCCCGTTTTCGGCCACGGCCGCGACCAGCACGATGTCGATTTTTTCCATGATTGGGCTCCTCAAAAGCGGCTCGCCGCTTCATGCCATAACCTTCCCGCAAGGTCCAACGCCAGACCGGATTGTCCACCAGAGGGCTGGACGGATATTGCGCGACTGCATAATTTGGCCGAAAGCCTCCGGCAGGCGTGCGACGACCCTTTCAGAGAACCGCCTTTGACCCAGATCGACCAGACACAGAAATTCATCATGCGCGGCCGTTTCGGCGCCGACAGCTTTCTCCCTTGGATGGACCGCCATGCCCGCAAGCTCGGACTGGAGAAGCGAATCATCGCCGCCTCGCCCGAACGCATCGAAATGGCGGTCAAAGGCCCGCCCGCCCTGATCGACGCGATGGAAATGGCCTGTTCGCTTGGGCCGATCGATATCTGGGTCGAGGACATCGAATGCCTGCCGCTCAATGCCATGCCGAAATCCGATGAGCCGGTCAGCCATTGACGGGACGGGATATGCCTCAAGACGCCCGTCCATGAATTACCTTTGCATCAAAATTGTTCATTCTTGCCAATGCATATTTGCTGTGCAAATTTAGACGCCGTCGACGCGACCGCTTGTTGAAAGAACGCGCCGGCTGATGACAAATCAAGTTTTGGAAAGCCCCGAAATGCACCCCCAGACAACGGGCAGATGGACGCCGGCGGCGCTCTCGACCGACCTGGCCGCGCGCACGGCGATGCCGGCCCGTCTCGCGGACAAGGCCATCGCCCTGTGGCGCAGCGCCTCCGGCCGCCTGACCGCCTCCGACGACCGCTGTCCCCACAGGGGCATGCGCCTTTCCCACGGTTTCGTGCGCGGCGAGGCGCTGTCCTGCATCTATCATGGCTGGCGCTATGGCCAGGATGGCCAGTGTCTGCGCATCCCCGCCCACCCCGACCTCACGCCGCCGAAGACCATCCGCGTGGAAACCTACCCGGTGGTCGAACAGAACGGCATTATCTGGATCGCGAATGGCGAGGATGCCGGCCCGCCGCCGGCTCTGGATGGGCTGACGCCGCTTCGCTCTCTGAATGTCAGCGCCGGCATTGCCGCAATCGAACTGGCCGCCGATGCACAGGCCGATGCGGACGGCGTGCTGAAACCATCCGATGACGCCTTTTGTCTTCTGCTTGCCCCGCAGGGCGAAGCCGCAACGTTAATACATGTGCTGGTTCCCGCCGCCGCGACGCCATCGCAACGGCTCGCCGCCTCGCGACAGGCGGAAACGCTGCGCCGCAAGGCTGAGACCGCCAGCAACCAGGGAGCCAGATCATGAACGCCATGCGAGACGAATGGTATCCGGTCGCGCTGTTCAGCCAACTCGATCGCCGCGACACCATGCTGATGGGCGAAAACATCATCGTGACGCGCGTTGGCGACGACGAGGCGACGGCGATCGGCGCGGACGGGCGTGCGCTGCCCGTCCGCCTGCGCTACGGCCATGTCTGGACCTCGCTCGGGTCCCCCGACCACGAGCTGTTCGACATTCCGGAAGCCAACGATCCCGAACGCCGCCTTGTCGATGTCGGCATCGTCCGGGTTCAGTGCTCGCCGCTGCGTGCCGTGGAGAATTTTCTCGACATCGCCCATTTCCCCTTCGTCCATACCGATATTCTGGGCGCCGAACCTCACACCGAAGTCTTCAACTACAAGGTCGAAATCCGCGAGGAGGAGGACGAGGTCTGGGCGACCCAGGTGAAGTTCTACCAGCCGCAAGCGGCCAAATCGGCAAGCGGCGGCATCGACACGGACTATATGTACCGCGTCCCCGCCCCCACCTGCTCGGTGCTCTACAAATCCTGCCCGCCGCGCCCCGGCGAATGGGATGTGATCGCGCTGTTCGTGCAGCCGCTGACGGAGGAAACCTGCGAGGTGTGGCCGTGGATGGCGCTGTTCGACGATACGTCGTCGATGACCGACCTGATCCAGTTCCAGCAGATGATCTTCCTGCAGGACCGCTCGATCCTCGAAAACCAGATCCCCGCGCGCCTGCCGCTTGACCCCGGCAAGGAAATCCCGACGCGAGCCGATATGACATCCATCGCCTACAGACGCTGGCTGAAGCGCCACAACTATACCTATGGCGCGCAATTGGTGGCCCAATGAAACTCTACGACTACATACTTTCTCCAAGCTGTTACAAGGTTCGCCTGATGGCCGCCCTTGCCGGCGTCACGCTCGAAACCCGCGCGGTCGACTTTCACCCCGGCAGGGAACATCGCGGCCCGGAAATGCTGCAGCTCAACCCGGCCGGAACGCTTCCGATCCTGACGGATGGCGATCTGGTTCTGACCGAATCCTCGGCCATGCTCGCCTATATCGCGGCCGGTTCGGCGCCCTCATGGCTGGGCCGGACCGACGACCCCGTCGAGATCGCCCTCGTGCAGCAATGGCTTGCCTTCTCGCCCAGGCTGACGGCGAGCCTTGGCGGCGCGAGGCTGCATCAGATGCTCAACATGCCGGGCGATATCGATGCCTTGTCCGCCGCAGGCGTTGCGGCGCTCAGGGAACTGGAAATGGGCCTCTTCGAGCAGCGCGAGCGCGGCATGCGCTATCTTGCCGCCGACCGGCCAACGATTGCCGATATCGCCTGCTTCCCCTATGTGGCGCTCGCTCCAGACGGCAATATCCTGCTCGATTCCTACCCGACGATCCGCCTCTGGCTGCGGGCCATGCGCTCGCTTGATGGCTTCATCGAGATGCCGGGCATCCACCGGCTGCATGAACTGAAGCCGGAACCGGAACACGCGGCGGAGGAAAGCTGAGTGGCCGCTTATCTGCTCAAGAACTGCGCGGCCGTTGTGGTCGATGACGGCAACGGCCCCACCGTTCTGCGCAATGTCGATCTCCTCACCGAAGGCCCGGCGATCAAGGCCATCGGCCCGGGTCTTGCGGAGGGGGAGATGCCCGAGGGCGCGACGGAGATCAATGCGGATGGATGGTTCGTCTATCCCGGCCTCATCAACACGCACCACCACTTCTTCCAGTGCTTCGTCCGCAACCGGGCCGATCTGGACTGGACCAAACTGTCGGTGATCGAATGGCTCGACCGGATCTATCCGGTATTTTCGCGCCTTGACGAGGACAGTTTCTACCATTCCTCGGTCACGGCCATGGCTGAACTGATCAAGCATGGCTGCACCACCGCCTTCGATCATCAGTACAATTTCCCCCGCCATGCCGGCAAACGGCTGATCGACCGCCAGTTCGAGGCCGCCGATCTGTTCGGCATGCGTTTCCACGCCGGGCGCGGTGGCAACAGCCTGCCGAAGTCCGAGGGCTCGACCATACCCGACGAGATGCTGGAGACGACCGACGAGTTCATCGGCGACTGCGCGCGGCTGATCGACGCCTATCACGATGCCGGGCCATTCAGCATGCGTCAGGTCGTCGTCTCGCCCTGCCAGCCGGTCAACAGCTATCGCGAGACCTTCGTGGAATCGGTGCGTCTGGCGCGCGATCGCGGCGTGTTGCTGCACACCCATGTCGGCGAGGGCGAGAGCCCGGTGATGGAGGCCCGCCATGGGCTGCGCACCGTCGACTATCTGGAGGAAATGGGCTTTGCCGGCCCCGATACCTTTTACGCTCATTGTTGGGAACTGACCCATGACGAGCTGCGCCGGATGGCGGCAAGCGACACCGGCGTTTCCCACTGCCCGGAGCCGGTCTATCTTGTTGGCGCCGAGGTGACCGATATCCCGGCGATGGCCGCCTTCGACATGCGTATCGGTCTCGGCTGCGACGGCGCTGCCTCCAACGACAATTCCAACCTGATGCACTGCCTGCATTCCGGTTACATGCTGCAGTGCCTCGTCTCATCGACCCGCAAGCATCCCGTGCCCCCACCCGCCGATTTCCTCGCCTATGCCACCACGGGCGGCGCAAGCCTGCTCGGGCGCAGCGATATCGGCCGGCTCGCACCCGGCATGGCCGCCGACCTGTTCGCAATCGACACCCGGCGCATGGACTATGTCGGCACGCGTCACGATCCGCTGAGCCTGATCCCGCGCGTCGGCATCGGCAGCGCAACCGACATGACCATGATCAACGGACGGATCGTCTGGCAGGACGGCGAATTCACCGGCCTCGACGAACAGAAACTCTTCGCGGACGCCGAACAGGCGCTCGCCGGCATCGCAATGTAAAAACCAACCTCCAGGGAACCGAGAACATGACCAAGATTACCCGCAGAACCTTGATCCAGGCCGCAGCCGCCACCGGCCTTGCCGGCGCGATGGGCGCAAGACACGCCTTTGCCGCCGACGAACCGCTCGGCATCACGCTCGTCGTGCCGTCGCCGATCGGCGATGTCGGCTGGGGCCATGCGCTGGCCGCCGGCCTCGAGCCGATCAAGGAAGCCTATGGCGACAAGGTCAAGGTCACCGTGCTTGAAAATATCATGGAAGGACCGGACGCCGACCGGATCATGAACAAGACCGTGGCCGATGGGAATAACTTCCTGATCGCCGGCTCGTTCGGCTACCAGAACGGCGCTTTCCAGATCGCCCGGCGCAACCCCAAGGTCAGCGTGCTACATGCCTCGGGCTACATGGTCGCGCCGAATTTCTCGCCGTTTGCCGCCAAATATTTCCAGGGCACCTATCTGCTCGGCATGGCCGCCGCCGCGGTTTCCAAGTCCGGCAAGCTTGGCTCCGTCTCCGCCTTCGCCATTCCCGAACTGATCACCTCGATCAACGCCTTCACGCTCGGCGCGCAGGCTGTGAACCCCGATGTCGAGGTCTCGGTGGTCTGGGTCAATTCCTGGTTCGATCCGGCCCAGGAACAGGATGCCGCCAAGGCGCTGATCGCGCAGGGCTGCGACGTGATTTTCTCCAACGCGCAGGACACGCCTTCGGTCATCTCTGCCTGCGAAGAAGCCGGCGTCTATGCCTTCAACCTCAACTCCTCGATGCAGAAATACGCGCCGGAGAAATATCTCGGCTGCGTCGCCACCGACTGGTCGCCCTATTTCAAGGCGCAGGTCGACGCCCACATGGCCGGCACGTTCAAGGGCGCCAATGCCTTCCTCGGCATGGCTGACAATGTGGTGGAAGTCGTCGACCTCAACAGCGACATTCCGGCCGACATCATGGAGAAGATCAAGTCGACCGAAGCCGAGATTGCCGACGGCAGCTTCTCGCCGTTCACCGGACCGATCGCCAAGGCCGACGGCAGCGAGGGCGTCGCCGATGGCGAGACCATGACCGACGAGCAGATCGTCGCCATGGACTGGCACGTCCAAGGCGTCACCACGCCGCTGCCGCAATAGGGCCCCGATGGGGATGGAGACACCGCTCCTTTCGCTCACGGGCATTTCGAAGAGTTACGGACAGGTCCAGGCCAATCAGGACATCGACCTCGCCGTCGCTCCGCGATCGATCCACGCGATCCTCGGCGAAAACGGCGCGGGCAAATCCACGCTGATGAAGCTGATCTATGGCGTGGAGCAGCCCGATGCCGGCAGCATGGCGTGGAACGGCGCGCCGATCGCGCTCGCCTCGCCCGCCGCCGCCCGCCGGCAGGGCATCGGAATGGTGTTCCAGCATTTCTCCCTGTTCGAGACGCTCACCGTCGTCGAGAACATTCAACTGGTCATGTCCGGCACCAAGGGCGCGCTCGCCCAGCGCATGCGCGCTCTTGGCCGCGATTTCGGGCTGGAGGTCGATCCCTTCGCCCATGTCCACGCGCTTTCAGTCGGCGAGCGCCAGCGGGTCGAGATTATCCGCTGCCTGATGACGGACCCCAAGCTTCTGATCCTGGACGAGCCGACATCGGTGCTGCCGCCGCAGGCGGTCACCCTTCTGTTCGAGACCTTGCAGCGCCTGCGCGATGGCGGCGTATCGATCCTGCTGATCTCGCACAAACTGGAGGAAATCCAGGCGATCTGCGACCGGGCGACGATCCTGCGCGCCGGCCGCGTGACAGGCCATCTCGACCCGCGCGCGCATGACGAGCACACGCTCGCGAAGATGATGATCGGCCGCGATATCCCCGAACCGGTGCCCGCCGAGCCGGTCGAGCAGGGCGACAAGCAGCTCGAGATCATCGGCCTCGACTACAAGCCCGAAGACCCGTTCGGCGTCTCTCTCAAGGGCATCACCCTCACCGTTCGCGGCGGCGAAATTCTCGGCATCGCCGGCATTTCCGGCAATGGCCAGAGCGAGCTGACGGCGCTGATCTCCGGCGAGACCCGCCTTCCCGCCGCTGACCGCATCTTCATGATGGGCAAGGATGTCGGACCCCTGGGCGCTGCCGCCCGGCGCAAGCTCGGCTTCGCCTTCGTTCCCGAGGAGCGGCTTGGCCGGGGCGCGGTCCCGGAAATGTCTCTGGCGATGAACGGCATTCTGACGGCCCATGGCCGCAACGTGGTCCGCAACGGCGTGATCGACAGGAAAGCGGCGGAGGCCTTCGCGCTTGAGTGCATCAGCGAATATGACGTGCGCACGCCGGGACCGCAGGCCGAAGCCGGCGCGCTTTCCGGCGGCAATCTGCAGAAATTCATCGTCGGGCGCGAGATCATGCTGGCGCCAAAACTGCTATTCGTCGCCCAGCCGACCTGGGGCGTCGACATCGGGGCGGCGACCGCGATCCGGCAGCGGCTGATCGCGCTGCGCAATGCCGGCATGGCGATCCTTGTGATTTCCGAGGAGCTTGAGGAATTATTCGAGCTTTCCGACCACATCCAGGTGCTCCATCACGGCCGACTGAGCCCGCCGCTCGTCACCCGCGACACCAGACCCGAGGAGATCGGCCGCTACATGATCGGCTCCGAAACAGGAAAACGCGCCTCATGACCGCCCTGTCATTCCTGCCCAACCTGGTAAAGCGCGAACAAGCCTCGCTGAAGGCGACCCTGCTCGCGCCGCCGCTGGCGCTGCTGGCGGCCGTGATCCTCAATGTCGGGCTTTACGTGCTGATGGGCCGCAGCCCAACGGCGGTCGTCTACGCCATGCTGCTCGAACCGTTCATCTCCTGGACCTCGTTTTCGGAAGTGCTGCTGAAGACAGGGCCGCTGCTGTTGATCGCGCAGGGTCTCGCCATCGGTTTCAGGGCCAAGGTTTTCAATATCGGTGCGGAGGGACAGTTCATTCTCGGCGCAATCTTCGCCTCGGCGATCCCGGTCTGGTTTCCGATGGCGACGGGGTTCTGGATCTGGCCGCTGATGCTTCTGCTCGGCGCGGTCGGCGGCGCGCTCTGGGCCGCGATCACGGCGTTCTGGCGCACAAGGCTCAACGCCAGCGAAATCCTGGTCTCGCTGATGCTGAGCCTCGTCGCCCTGCAATTGCTCTACTATCTGCTGCTCGGCCCCTGGAAGGACCCGAACGGCTTCAATTTCCCGCAATCGGTGATGTTTCAGTATGACGCGATGGTGCCAACGCTGATCCCCGGCACCAGGGTCAATGTCTCGTTGCTGATTGCCCTCGTCTTATCCGCTGCCGCATTCGTATTCATGCAGAAGAGCTTCATGGGCTACAGACTGCAGGTCGGCGGTCTTGCGCCGAAGGCGGCGGGCTATGCAGGCTTCAGTGACAAGAGCGCGATCTGGCTTTCGCTGCTGATCGGCGGTTTTGCGGCGGGTCTTGCGGGCGCCGCCGAAGTGGCCGGCCCCGTCGGCCAGCTCCAGCGCTCGATTGCGACCGGCTACGGCTATGCGGCGATCATCGTCGCCTATCTCGGCGGCCTGCATCCGATCGGCATCATCTTCTCCTCGCTATTCATGGCCACGCTTTATATCGGCGGCGACAACGCCATGGTTTCCGCCAACTTGCCGGTCGCCGCCGTGCGGGTCTTCCAGGGTAGCCTGTTGCTCGCCTATCTCGTCGCCATCGCCTTCACGCGCTACCGGCTGGAATGGCCGGCCACCCCTCGTCGGAGGACGGCATGAACGCCATCGAATTCATCATCGCCGGCATGCTGGCCGCCGCAACGCCGTTTCTGCTGGCCGCCCTTGGCGAGCTCGTGGTCGAGCGCTCCGGCGTCATCAATCTCGGCCTTGAAGGTCTGATGGCGCTCGGCGCGGCAATCGCCTTCATCGTCGTCTACCACAGCGGAAGCCATGTCCTAGGATTTGTCGCCGCAGGCATCGTCAGCGCGCTTCTTGCGCTGGTCTTTGCCTTCGTCGTGCTCGGGTTCCGCGCCAACCAGGTCGCGGCCGGCCTTGCGATCGGCATTCTCGGCCAGGGGCTTTCCGCGCTGTTCGGCAAGACCTATGAGAGCCTGACGATCAAGGGGCTGCCGAAGCTTTCCATCCCCGGCCTTTCCGATATTCCCGTCATCGGCGGGCTGTTCAGCCAGGATATCCTGGTCTGGCTGTCGCTGGCAGCGACCTTCGGCGTGTGGTTCATGCTCAACCGCACCAAGACCGGCCTTATCGTGCGGGCGGTGGGCGAAAACCCGAAGGCCGCGCATGCGATCGGCTTCCCCGTCATCGTCGTGCGTCTCGCAGCCATCGTCTTCGGCGGCGCCATGGCGGGCTTTGCCGGCGCCTATGCGGCAACGGTCTACACCCCGCTCTGGGCCGACGGCATGATCGCCGGACGCGGCTGGATCGCCATCGCCCTCGTTGTCTTCGGCACGTGGCTGACGGGGCGGGTCTTTCTCGGCGCATGCATGTTCGGGCTGGTTTCGCTCCTGAGCCTCGCCGCGCAGGCCGCCGGCGTCGGCCTTCCTTCGCAACTGCTCTCCGCCCTGCCCTACATCGTCACCATCATCGTGCTCGGCATCATCTCCGCCGACCGTCGCCTGCTGAAGCTCAACGGCATCGCCTCGCTCGGCGAGCCGTATGAACGGTAGAGCCCCGCCGCTGGACAGGCGTTGATGAGCGTCGGCCTTGAGGGAAAGGCCAATCCCGGAACTCATCGTAGCGGCGTTTCCTCGCTCCGGTTGCTGCTTGCCCTCTCTCACGCAGCCGTGATTTCGAAACACGTCGTGGTTCTGCTGCCAGGGCGATAACGTCGCTTGCGCCGAAACCCAGCTTTGCCCTTAACGTCGGCAAACATCTCGGCTAGACCTGTCGCACTGCGTCTGAAAGTGGAATGTGTTGAAATGACTTCGTTCTTTGGACTTCTGTTTTTGCTTCTGATCCTGGCCGCGCTGGCGGTTTCGAACAAGGAGCTGAAGCGCCGGCTGAACAGGCTGGAGGATGAGCATCAGACCATTCGCGGACGGGTGGACGAATTGGAGCGTCTCACCAATGGCAGCGCGGAAACTGCCGCCGCCTCCACCGTCGAGGAGCCGAGAAAGACGCCTGTCGCACCACTCGCCGCCACCACGGAGAGGCCCGCAAGCGCCGCGCCGCAAAAAAAAGAAACGACCGAAACCCCTCGGCCGCCGGCCGCGCCAAGCGGCCCCCCGCGCGCCTTCGTCTTTACCGGAACGCTGCTGCGGCAGTTCGGCGAATGGCTTCGCGGCAACTGGACGATCGCCCTTGCGGCACTATCGCTGGCGCTTGGCGGCATCTTCATGGTGCAATACGGCGTCGAAAACGGGCTTCTGACGCCGATATGGCGGGTTATCGGAGCGCTGATCCTGGGCGCGCTGCTGGTGGGCGTCGGCGAGAAGCTTCGCCGCCGCTATGGCGATGAGGAGACGCCGGCCACCCGCTCTTTGCCGTCCGTCTTCGCCGGCGCGGGTCTGATAACGCTTTTTGCCGCTGTGCTTGCCGCCCGCCTGCTTTATGGACTTGTTTCCGCGGAGACGACGCTGGCCGGGCTTGTTCTGGTCAGCGTTCTGGCTGTGGCGCTCGGCTGGGTTTATGGCTCGGTACTCAGCGCCGTCGGGATTATCGGCGCCACAGCCGCGCCGTTTCTCGTCGGCGGCGAATCGGATAGCGGCTGGCTGTTCTTCTACTATTTTGCACTGATCGCGATAGCCGGCCTTGCTGTCGACAGCGTGAAGCGATGGGCATGGGTCTCCGCGCTCGTGCTGATCGCCACCACCGCCGCCGCAACAATGCTTTACGCGGCGACGGGCGGCATGATCCACTATACGGCCTTCCTCGC
The DNA here is from genome assembly GCF_053484265.1 of Martelella sp. FOR1707. Classification (NCBI taxonomy): domain Bacteria; kingdom Pseudomonadati; phylum Pseudomonadota; class Alphaproteobacteria; order Hyphomicrobiales; family Aurantimonadaceae; genus Martelella; species Martelella sp. FOR1707. The sequence goes on from NZ_JBAKFP010000004.1 coordinate 137,736, forward strand.
TCTTTCCTGGCTGGCAGCCGTTATAATTCCCGTGCAGAGCCTCGTTCCGAACCATGCAGGCCAGACGATAGTGGCGACATTCGCGGGCAGGAAACCGCGCGCCGACTTCCCCACCCGGATCGTCGGGGCGATGACGGCCTTTGTCTGTGGCGCAGGCATCGTGCTTTCCCTTGAGGCGCAGTCAATCGCAGAGGCCAAGATTGCCTTTGTGCTCATCGCCCTTATTCTAGGCGCAACGCTGATTTGGATGCATCGGGCGGATGCGCTAGAAGACATGCCGCTCCTGCCCGCCGCCGCGTTTCTAGCGGTGCCTGTGCTTCAGGCCGTCGAATATGGACCGCTGTTCAGCCATTTCGTTGCTGCGCTTCAGTCTGAGGCCGATGAAGCCTCGGCGTCATCCTTCATCACCCTTGCCCTGATCCTGTCCGTCGTCGCGTCTGTTATGAGCTTCTGGCGGATGACGCGTTGCGTGGGAGAAGACAAGACGGCGCTGGGATTTGCCCTGGGCGCCGCAGTGTTCGCACCGGCCTGCGCCTTCATCTTCCAGTTTCTGTGGTCGCCGGCGGCAGCCTTCGGGGATTACCTCTGGAGCCTTCACATTCTCGCCATCGCCGCGGTCATGGCGTTTATGACGGACCGGGCGCTGCGTGGAGAAAATCACGAAAGGAAGCAACTGCGGGCGGCGCTATTCGCCATTTCCGCACTCTCGATGCTGGCGCTGGCGCTGTTTATTGTACTCACCCAAACGGCGCTCACATTGGCGCTGGGCGTCGTGGTCATTCTCACGATCTGGCTCGATCGTCGGTTCGATCTCGCGCTGGTTGGCATATTCACCAAGGTTGCGCTGGCGATCATCGCCTACCGGCTGGTGATCAGCCCCGGCTTTTTCTGGGCCGTGCGCAGCAACACATCCTGGCTTATGTTTTTCGAGGCCTATGTCGGCACGCTGGCGCTGCTTTATCCCGGATGGCGCCTGACCGTGGAACGCGCGCGTGCGTCGGTGCAGGCGGCCATCGAAACCACTACCTGGACGGTCGCCGCCGTATTCGTCTGCGCGCTGCTGCAGCGGCTGGTCCCGGAGGAGCCGGGCCTGCTTGCCGCCGTGACGGCCATCGCCATGCTGGGTCAGATCAACCGTCTGTCGACTTCGAGCAGATGGCTGCGGCTTCTGCGGGTCGCTCTGGCACTCGTCTTCGGCCTGATCACCCTGACGCTGATTGCTGTGCCACTGACACTCACCAACCCGCTCCTCTTCCGATCCAACCTGGTAACCGGCCCGCCGCTATTCGACAGTCTGGCGCTCGCCTATCTGCCGCTTTCGGTCGTCCTCGCGATCGGCGCCTGGAAGATCGGCAATCTCGGGCGATGGTTGCGAATCGGCTTCATCGGCGTCGCGGGCCTGCTCGCCAGCTATTATGTGGTGTGCGAGATTCGGCGATTCTGGCGCGGCAACGACCTTTCGGTTCCGGGCGTTACCCAGCCAGAGCTCTACAGCTACACGATCGCGCTGGTGATCATCTGCGCCGCCTTGCTGCTGGTGAGCTTTGCAAGGCGCTCCAATGCGCTGCGCAAGGTCGCCATGGCGGCAACCGGGCTTACCATCGCGAAGGTCTTCCTTGTGGATATATCCGGCCTGGAAGGCCTTCTGCGCGTCGTCTCCTTCATCGGCCTCGGTCTGGCGCTCGCCGGCCTCGGCTGGCTCGACCGCACCATGAACCTGCGCTGGAACAAAGCATCGGGTCCGCCTGATACCGCGGATGAAAACCGAGAGTAAGAGGACGCAATCCCATAGAGTCGTGCTGGGTTGGTTGAGGGTGTTTTAGAACACTTTCAACCAATCTCACGAAGACCAGCGAGGTTCACACCCGACGAATCGAGCGCTGGAAAATCGCGCCAGACGCCATGCGCCGCCGCAACGTGCTCCACACATGGAGCCAACGTGGGGCGCAACGCGGCAAAAGCCATTGGATTTACTGGATAAATTCTGAAAATGGTGCGGTCGAGAAGACTCGAACTTCCACGGGTTGCCCCACAGCGACCTCAACGCTGCGCGTCTACCAATTCCGCCACGACCGCATCGTGGTAGATGCCGGTTTGTGCCGGCGCCGCAGCATGTAGCAAAAGCAAACTCGCCACACAAGCGCCATTGATCGTTTTTTTTCATTTCTGCACGCGAAGTGTGAAACCGCGCTCTCCGCCCGCCGCGACAGGCCTTGCGGCGCTTGCCGTCCCGCCCCAAATCTGCAAGGAGAAGGCCGAAGGATCCGCATATGCAAAGAAGCGACATCGAAACCCTGATGCACCCCGAGCCCGGCAGCCCGCCGGTGCGCTGGCGGGTAAGCGAGGGGCTGACGGAATACCCTGCGGCGCTGGCCGAAATGGAGCGCGAGGTCGACCTGATCGCGTCCGGCGAGGCGGACGAGCTCGTCTGGCTGGTCGAGCATCCGCCGCTCTACACCGCCGGCACCAGCGCCAATGCTTCCGACCTGCTGATCGCCGACCGATTCCCGGTCTACGACACCGGCCGCGGCGGGGAATATACCTATCACGGCCCCGGTCAGCGGGTTGCCTATCTGATGCTGGACCTGAAGCGTCGCCGCCGGGATGTGCGCGCCTTCGTCGCCGCGATCGAGGAGACCATCATCAAGACGCTCGATTCCATGAACGTGCGCGGCGAGCGGCGCGAGGATCGGGTCGGCGTCTGGGTCCGACGGCCCGAGCGTGCGCCGCTGCCGGACGGTTCCATGGCCGAGGACAAGATAGCCGCGATCGGCATCAGGCTCCGGCGCTGGGTCAGCTTTCACGGCCTGTCGATCAATGTCGAGCCGGAGCTCGATCATTTCGGCGGCATCGTGCCCTGCGGCATTTCAGGCTATGGCGTCACCAGTCTCGTCGATCTCGGCCTGCCGGTGACCATGGGCGATGTCGACATCGCTCTGCGCAAAGCCTTCGAGGATGTATTCGGAGAAACGGAAATCGAGGACTGACCGCGTTATTGCAGCGTCCTGTTGCCGGTCGCAAAGCCTGAAAGACGCGCGCGCGATGCGGTGCCTTTGGCATCGCCGTCGCGGCGGCCGGTCTTTCCCACGCGGTTGATTCCCATCACCATGTCGGTGTGTTTCATCCCGGCCTCGCCGCAATCGTCTTCCCAGTCGCCGGAAATCAGCCAGAAGGGGCGCACGCCGAGGATCGCGGCGATCTTCACCAGGCGCTCGACGGTCGGCTCGGCGCGGTCGCATTCCCAGTTCCTGAGCGTCAGTGGCGCAACGCCAAGCCGCGCGGCAGCGGTATCGAGGCTCAATCCTGCGCTTTCGCGCGCGGCAAGCAGCCTGCCGCCGAGGGTGTCGTCGGCGTAGAATTTCTCGTCCATTGCGCTTCCTTCCCGAAAACCGCGCCGGTTTGCCCGGTCTTGACCCTTCATAGCCAATCGCGGGCAAAACCGCCACCCACACCCGCCGCTTTCCGCAAATCAACTGAAATTGGTCGCTTGCATACTTGCCGATGATAGAGCGCGCATGCGAAACTCGGTTCACGAAAACAAGAGAATCCGGGAGTAACGCCGATGGATGTACGCGCCGCAGTGGCTGTTGAAGCGGGAAAGCCGCTGGAAATCATGAATGTTCAGCTCGAGGGCCCGAAAGCGGGCGAAGTGCTGATCGAGGTCAAGGCCACGGGCATTTGCCATACCGACGATTTCACGCTGTCGGGCGCGGACCCGGAAGGCATTTTCCCGGCGATCCTCGGCCATGAAGGCGCGGGCGTGGTGGTCGATGTCGGCCCGGGCGTGACCTCGGTGAAGAAGGGCGATCACGTGATCCCGCTCTACACGCCCGAGTGCCGCGAATGCCCCTCCTGCCTGTCGCGCAAGACGAACCTGTGCACCGCCATCCGCTCGACCCAGGGTCAAGGGTTGATGCCTGACGGCACCTCGCGTTTCTCGCTCGATGGCAAGCCGCTCTACCACTATATGGGCTGCTCGACCTTCGCCAATTTCACGGTGCTGCCGGAAATCGCGGTCGCCAAGATCAACCCGGACGCGCCGTTCGACAAGGTCTGCTACATCGGCTGCGGCGTGACCACCGGCGTCGGCGCGGTGATCAACACGGCCAAGGTGGAAATCGGCGCGACCGCGATCGTCTTCGGTCTCGGCGGCATCGGCCTCAACGTCATCCAGGGTCTCAGGCTCGCCGGCGCGGACATGATCATCGGCGTCGACCTCAACAATGACAAGAAGGAATGGGGCGAGCGCTTCGGCATGACCCATTTCGTCAATCCCAAGGAGATCGGCGAGGACCTCGTTCCCTACCTTATCAACCTGACGAAGCGCGGCGCGGACACGATCGGCGGCGCGGATTACACGTTTGATTGCACCGGCAATACCACCGTCATGCGTCAGGCGCTGGAAAGCTCCCATCGCGGCTGGGGCAAGTCGGTCGTCATCGGCGTCGCCGGCGCGGGTCAGGAAATCTCCACCCGTCCGTTCCAGCTCGTGACCGGCCGCTCGTGGATGGGCACGGCATTCGGCGGCGCGCGCGGGCGCACCGACGTGCCGAAGATCGTCGACTGGTACATGGACGGCAAGATCGAGATCGACCCGATGATCACCCATCTACTGAAGCTTGAAGACATCAACAAGGGCTTCGACATGATGCACAGCGGTGAGAGCATCCGCTCGGTCGTCCTCTACTGATGGCATTGACCGTCGACATCGCCCGGCTGGATGCGCTCACGCCGGGCGAGTTGCATGAACTGTTCCGGCTGAGGATTGACGTCTTCGTGGTCGAGCAAAACTGCCCCTACCCCGAAATCGACGGCAAGGACCCTGAGGCGCTGCATCTGCGCCTTCTGGAAGACGGCCGGCTGGCCGCCTATGCCCGCATCTTCGCAGCCGACGCGACGACGAGTAAAGCGCGAATCGGCCGCGTCGTCGTCGCGCCCGATTATCGCGGCCAGCGTCTTGGCGAGCGCGTGATGCGGGAGGCAATTGCCGCCTGCGAAAAACGCGCGCCGGGCGCGGCGATCGCGATTTCCGCGCAGGCCCATCTGCAGCGTTTCTATGGCGCTCTCGGCTTCAGCGTCACCTCGGCGGAATACCTCGAAGACGGCATTCCGCATGTGGACATGGTTCGCGCTGCCGCAAGGCGCGCCTCATGATCTATGTCGACGCCGATGCCTGTCCGGTGAAGCCGGAGGTGGTCAAGGTGGCGGAGCGGCACGGCCTGCCCGTGACCTTTGTCGCCAATACCGGCCTTCGCCCGTCGCGCGATCCGATGATAAAAAACGTCATCGTCTCCGGCGCGTTCGATGCCGCCGATGACTGGATTGCGGAGCGCGCCGGCCCCGGCGATATCGTGGTGACCGCCGACGTGCCGCTTGCCGAGCGCTGCGTGGCCGCCGGCGCGCTGGTCACGGGGCCCACGGGCCGGGTCTTCGACGAAAAGAATATCGGCATGGCCCGCGCCATGCGCGATCTCGGCCAGCACCTGCGCGAGACCGGCGAGAGCAAGGGCTACAATGCGCCGTTCTCGCCCCGCGACCGCTCGGCCTTTCTGCAAACCATGGAACAGCTTTGCCGCAAGGCGAAGTCCTCCGGTGAATGACGAAGGAATCACGATGAACATTATTTCCGAAAACACCGCCTTCGGCGGCATGCAGGGCGTCTTCTCGCACGAATCGGAAGCCTGCGGATGCGAGATGACCTTCGCGGTCTTCCTTCCGCCGCAGGCCGTCGAGCGGCCATGCCCCGTGCTGTGGTATCTCTCCGGCCTCACCTGCACCCATGCCAATGTCATGGAAAAGGGCGAGTACCGGCGCATGGCCGCCGAGCTTGGCCTGATCATCGTCTGCCCGGACACCAGCCCGCGCGGCACGGATGTCGCCGACGCGCTGACGGACTGGCAGATCGGCAAGGGCGCTGGCTTTTATATCGATGCCACCGAGGAGCCGTGGTCGAAACACTACAGGATGGAAAGCTACATCACCGAGGAACTGCCGGCGCTGATCGCCAAGAGCTTCCGCGTCGACATGGACCGTCAGGGCATTTTCGGCCACTCCATGGGCGGCCACGGCGCGATGACGCTGGCGCTGAAAAATCCCGGCCGCTACAAGAGCTGCTCCGCCTTCGCGCCGATCGTCTCGCCCTCGACGTCAGCCTGGGCGCAAGGCGCGTTCACGAAGTATCTCGGGACCGACCAGTCCGTCTGGCGCAAGCACGATGCCTGCGCGCTGGTGGAGGATGGCGCACGCTTTCCCGCCTTCCTGATCGACCAGGGCACGGCCGACAATTTCCTGGAGGACGGGCTGAAGCCGTGGATGTTCGAGGAGGCCGTCAAGGGCACGGATATCGAACTCACGCTGCGCATGCACGAGCGCTACGACCACTCCTACTACTTCATCTCGACCTTCATGGACGATCACCTGCGCTGGCACGCCGAACGGGTGTAAGAGACCTGCCGGCAGCAAGCTGACCATGGTCGGCTCGTCCGGAAAGCTTCGCGAGCCTCAGGGGAATGCGACGTCTTCGCATGCGATCGTTGAACGTTATCAGCGCAAAGAGGCCGGGCAGTAACGCCCGGCCTCCTTGTTTTCGAATACGGTAACGATCAGTTCAGCGATACCGTGAAGAACAGCGTCTCGCCGGAGGAGTCGTCCACCCCGTCATTGTCGGTGACCGCGTAGGCCGTGCCGTCGGCGGCGATGGTGAAGCCTTCGATCTTGTCGACGACGAAACCGTTGGCGGCGGACTTCATCAGCGGCAGAAGATCGGCGGCCTCTTCCTTGTTGACGACCGGCAGATCCGAGCCGATCGGGGCCGGCTGCATGTCGGAAAGGGCGACCTTGTAGAGCTTCTTCAGCTTTGCGGCCTCGCCGATCTGGTTGTCGCGCTCGATGATGTAGACGCTGTCGCCGTTCGCCGTGATCTCGGAAAGACCGATCCAGCCTTGTTCCGGCGTTTCCAGCGGATAGGCGACCGCGCCCCACTCCTTAGTGGCAGGTTTGTAGGCGAGCAGCTTGACGAAGCCCTTCTCGTCATCTTCCCATTCGCGCTGCACCGCCATCCACAGCGTCAGGTCATCGCCCTCGCCGACCGTGGTGATGCCTTCCATGCCGAAGCGGGTCTGGTTGGCGAGCAATTCCTCGGGAAGCTCGATCGTCTCGGTGATCGCGCCGGTGCCATCTACATGGTAGACGGCATGCGGCACTTCCTTGTCGGGATTGCCTTCCGAGGCGAGCCAGAAGCCGCCCTGGCCATCGGTCGCAACGCCCTCAAGGTCGAGCTTTTCAGCCGGCGCGCCATCGCGGGTGACGCGGATGACATCGGTGATCATCGCCGGCTTCTGCGCGGCGTCGATGATGAAGATCGACGGCTGGGCGGAATAGAAACTGTCATTGACGGCGTAGAGCTTCGAAGCATCGCTCGGATCGGCGGCGAGGCCCGAAAGCGCGCCGAAGCCGATCAGTTCATCGCGCGAGACATCGGAGAGGATCTGCGGATAGTTCGGCTCGGCGTCTTCGTAAGCGTAGAGCATGACGTGGGCGCGCACGCCGCCATCGGGGCCGAGGTCGGTCTCGTTGGCGGTGACCAGCAGGTTGCGGGCCGGAATGGCAACGCCGCTTTCCGGTGAAAGACCGGACGGCAGGAGCTGCACGAGTTCGGGTGCATCGGCGGCGCTGTCGTCATAGACGCCGACGACGGAGGCGCGCTCGGAGAGCACGAACAGATAATTGGTGTCGCCGAAGGTGCCCTTGATCATGCCCTCGGGCTCGACGCCCTTCTTGCCCGCGCGCTTGTCCGGGAAATGGCCAATCGAGGCCACGGCGCGCTCGAACGAATTACCGGAATCATAGAGCAGTTCGCCGGCATCGGAGAAGATTGAGAAGCCGCGCGAGCCGCCCTTGTAATCGCCCTCATTGGCGATGGCGAAGCGGTCATTGTCGAGCCATTTGACGGTGTCGGGCTCGCGCGCGATGCCGGAAAGCGAACCGGTGAAATCGAGCTTGCCGTCCTTTTCGATATCAACGCCGCTGATATCGACGGAGCCTGCGGAAAAGTGGTTCTTCACTTCGCCGGTATTGCCGTCGATGATGGCGATGCCGTTGTTTTCCTGCAGCGTCACCACGATTTCATTGTCGCCGTTGATATCGACGAATTCCGGCTCCGGATCGGTAGGCGCGACCATCTCGGAGAAACCGGTCAGGGCAACGTGCTTGACCGTGGCGCAATCGGCAACGCCGTCATTGAGCGAAATTATCACCAGATCGCCGGCCGGCATCTGCGGGATTTCGCCGTCGTTCAGCTCTTCGTCGCGCTCGTTTTCGATCGCGATGGCAACGATCGAGCCATCCGGCGAAACGGCGACAGAATCAGGCTGGCCGCCGAGATCGCACTGGCTTTCCAGCGTACGCGAGGCGATATCGACAACGCCGAGGAAGCCGGACGGATCGGTATAGCTTTCCGACGTATTGACGCCGACCAGCGCCTTGGGGCCGGAAACGGCAACCGAGGTCGGCTCGCCCTCAAGCTTGGTGATGCCGAGCGCTGCCGGGGCCTTCATGTCGGTGATGTCGACGAAGCCGATGGCACCCAGCGGGCTGTCGGAATAGATCAGCGTGTTGCCATCTTCGCTGGCCGCGATGATTTCGGCCGAGGTCTCGGTCGCGGGGTCCATGTCGGCGGGCAGGTTTTCGGCGACGGAGAAGACCGCAATGCGGTTGAAGACGGGCTCGGCGGCGGCGGGGAAAGCGGCGGAAGCCAGAAGTGCTGCGCTCAAGGCCGCGCCGGTGAGACGGAATCGCATGAATATACCCTCCAAGGTGATGATGTCCGGAGGGTTCTGCGCGCGCGGTGTGACAGCAGGATTACGCGGCGATGACAGGACGGTGACAACCCCGCCTACTTCTCCCTTCGCCGCTCGATCAGCATGATCGAAAGCGAGGCGCAGAGGATCATCACGCCGCCGATCCAGAATAGCGTATCGGGCGCATAGCCGAACACCAGCCAGCCGCCGAGCACGTTGAGCGGCAGTTTCAGATCGTCAAATGGCTGGACATAGGCCGCATCGGCGCTCGAATAGGCAAGCGTCAGGAAATATTGCGCCAGCGCCGTCAGCAGGCCGAGCGCCAGCATGATCCAGATGATATCGCCGGTCGGCACGGCAAAGCCGCCACCGATGGCGACCAGCGCATTGATCGGCGTCAGCAGCATCAGGAGCCAGACGGTGATCGATTCGGGCCGTTCATGGGCGGTCAGCCGCTTGGTGATCAGCGAGGTTCCGCCCCACAGAAGCGCGGAGGCGACCGGCAACAGCGCCGCCCAGGTGAAGCTTTCCGACCAGGGCTGCAGGATCAGCAGCGCGCCGGTGAAACCGACCGCCGTCGCAATCCAGCGCGACGGGCCGACCGTCTCGCCGAGGAACAGCTTCGCGCCGACGATGATGAAGAAGGGCGAGGTCATGACCAGCGCGATCGCCTGGCTGATCGGAACCGAGGCAAGGCCGATCGCCCAGGCCTGCACGCCAAGCGCGGAGAGCGCGACGCGAAAGATATGCTGCCACGGATGGCTGGTCTTCATCACCGAAAGCCCGGTGCGCCAGAGATAGGGCACGGCAAAGACCAGCGCGATGCCATATTGCCAGAAGGCGACCGACGATGGCGCAAACCCCATATTCATCGTCACCTGCTGAAGCGCCACATTGCCGGCCGCGTAGACCACGCCGGCCATCACCATCCAGAAGGCCCCGGTCAGAGCCGGAGAGCGATAGATTGCCTTAGCCATACGCGCGGTAGCCCCTTCAGCACATGCAGTAACTCACGTCACAGGTAAAGAACTTGTCGCCCCTCGGCAAGCTGCTTCGCGTAACACGACAAACGGGTTGAGGAAGAGGCTCCGCTGCATTCACAGCGGTCGCACGCGGGTGACATAGGCTTCGAAGAAATCGGAAAACCGGGCCACCCGGATCGGCAGGCGTTCATAGGGCGGATAGTAGAGCGTCAGCCACAGTTCCGGCGGCGTCCAGTCGGAAAGCACCTGCGTCAGCCGCCCCTGCCCCAGCGCCTCCTCGACGATGAAGTGCGGAAGCAACGCGACCCCCTCGCCATTTTCGGCGAGCCTTGCCAGCAGTTCGCCGTTATTGCCGGCGAGTTTCGTCCCCGCCCTCACCCGCCGACTTTTGCCGGCGCTCGTCAGCTCCCAGGTTTCACCCGTCGCCTCGGCGTCGAAGGCGAGGCAGGCTGCGGCGGCAAGATCGTCGGGCGTTTGCGGCGTTCCGTTGGCGGCGAGAAAGCCGGGCGAGGCCACCAGCACCCGCCGGACCGGGCACAGCTTGCGCCAGATCGTCGACTTGTCGTCCGGCGGGCCGGAAATGCGGATCGCCAGATCGTAGGGTGCGCCGACGATATCGACGAAGCTGTCCTCCAGCGTCACCGAAAGGCTGATCGCGGGATGCTCCGAACGGAAGCCGGACAGCACGTCCGGCAATATCTGCTGGCCAAGCGAGAGCGGCGCATTCAGCCGGATGTGGCCGCTGACGGCGCTTTCCCGCGCGCGCACCTCCTCGCTGGCATCGTCGAAGGCATTCAGCAACGGCCGCATCCGCGCCGCATAGATCGCTCCCGCCGAGGTGAGCGAAACCTGGCGGGTGGTGCGCACGAAAAGCTGTACGCCGAGCCGTTCCTCCAGCGCGCCAACGGCCCGCGTCACGCTCGGCGCGGTCATCGCAAGTGTGCGCGCCGCTGCGGCAAAGCTCCCGAGCTCTGCGACGCTCAGGAAAACGCGGATGTCGTTCAGATCCTTCATGAGACAATTATTACGTATTTTGCAATAATATTGTAAATTTTATTCCACTTATCGTTTCGCGTTTCAGGACCCATCTTGTGTCCAGAAACGAGGCGCGACACAGTCGCCCGGTAAGGCAAGGAACAGTTTGATGTTACAGCAGATCAAGGGCTTGCATCACATCACCTCGATGGCGGCGGATGCACAGGCCAATAACGACTTCTTCACCGGCACGCTCGGTCTTCGCCGCGTCAAGAAGACCGTGAACTTCGACGCCCCGGATGTCTATCATCTCTATTACGGCGATGAAGTCGGCACGCCCGGTTCGGTGATGACCTATTTTCCCTTCCCGCACATTGCAGCCGGCAGGCCGGGCGCGGGCGAAGTCGGCGAAACACTGTTTGCCGTTCCGAAGGGCTCGATCGCTTTCTGGAAGGAACGCCTGCAGACACTCGGCATCAAGGATATCGCGGAAAGCGAAGTCTTCGGCGAAAAGCGGCTGCATTTCTCGGGTCCCGACCGGGATGCCTTTGCGCTGGTTGAAGTCGACAATGACGACCGCGCCGGGTGGCTCAAGGGCGATATCGCCGAGGCAGAGGCGATCCGTGGCTTCCATGGCGCAAGCCTGCGGCTGGCGGACAGCGGCGCGACGGCGGAACTGCTCGGCTTCATGGGCTATGAAAAGGTCGACAGCAAGGATGACTGGACTCGTTTTGCGATCGGCAACGGCAATGGCGCCGATGTCATCGACATCCAGACCCTGCCTTCGGCCAACGCCGCCCGTCAGGGCGCAGGCTCCGTTCATCACATCGCGTTCGCGGTTGAAGATCGCGCCGCCCAGCTCGACGTCCGCAAGGCGTTGATGGACACCGGCTATCAGGTCACCCCGGTGATCGACCGGAACTATTTCTGGGCGATCTATTTCCGCACGCCCGGCGGCGTACTGTTCGAAATCGCCACCAACGAACCGGGCTTCGACGCCGACGAGGACACGGCCCATCTCGGCGAGGCGCTGAAACTGCCGCCACAGTATGAGCAGCATCGCGCCAAGATCGAGGAAATCCTGACGCCGATCAAGGATTGATCCAGCCCCTGCCCGTCCGGAGCATTGCCTCCGGACGGGCGGGTTCTGATTCTCAGTCCTTGGTATTGTCCCCATTTCCCTGGACCCCGGCAAAGCCGGGTCCGACTGACGCCGGCGGATAGCTGCCGGCTGGAGCAACAGATCATGACAAACGACACGTATCAGGCCTTCACGCGTGAGGGCGCGGCCGGAAAACCGCTCGTATTCAGCTTTCATGGGACGGGCGGCAACGAAAACCAGTTCGTGCCGCTGCTGGACCAGATTCTGCCAAACGCGGCCATCGTGTCACCGCGTGGCGATGTATCGGAGCATGGCGCCCTGCGCTTTTTCCGGCGCACCGGTGAAGGCGTCTACGACATGGACGATCTCGCCCGCCGCACGGAGAAGATGACCCGCTTCATCGAGATGCACAGGGCGGCCAATCCCGGCCGGCCTGTCTATGGCATCGGCTATTCCAACGGCGCCAATATTCTCGCCGCGGTGCTTCTCGGAAGACCGGAGCTCTTCGACCGCGCAGCGCTGCTCCACCCGCTGATCCCTTGGACACCCAGGGACAATACCGACCTCGCCGGCAAGCAAATCCTGGTGACGGCGGGCGAGCGCGACCCGATCTGCCCGCCATCGCTGACCCAGGCCCTGATCGGCTATTTCGAAGCGCAGAAAGCTGCAGTTGGCTCACTCTTCCATCCCGGCGGCCACGAAATCCGCCCGGAGGAGATCGACGACGTCGCCGCCTTCCTCAAGACCTGACGAAGGCGATCTGGTCGCATCCGGCAACGCGCCGGATGCGGCAGGCCCTATTGGCCCAGCAGGCTTTCGACGTGACGCGGGATTGCCGTTTCGCGTTCGCGTTTGGCGCGTTCGGCGCGCAGGATCGAGCGGACGAGGTCGTAGGCATCGTCGAGATCGTCGTTGATGACGACATATTCGTAGTCCCGCCAGTGCGAGATTTCGCCGGTGGCGTTCTTGAGGCGCACTTCCATGGCGGCCTTGCTGTCTTCTGCGCGCGCCAGAAGCCGCGCCCTCAGCGCCTCCATCGACGGCGGCAGCACGAAGATGCCGACGACATCGCCGGGCATGGCCTGCTTCAACTGCTCGGCGCCCTGCACGTCGATATCGAACAGCACGTCGCGACCGGCGGCAAGCGATTGTTCGACGGCGGCCTTCGGCGTGGCGTAGTAATTGCCGTGCACTTCCGCCCACTCCAGAAACGCGCCCTCGTCGCGCTTCTTCATGAAGCCGTCCGGGTCCATGAAGAAATAATGCACGCCCTCGCGCTCGCTCGGGCGGATCTGCCGCGTGGTGGCGCTGATCGACAGATCGATCATCGGGTCCTCGGCCAGAAGCCGCCGTGCAATCGTCGATTTGCCGGCGCCGGAGGGCGCCGCCAGCACCAGCATCACGCCCCGTCGTCTCACCGTTTCGCTCACGTCCATGCTCACTCCAGATTTTGCAATTGCTCGCGAAATTGATCGACGACCGTTTTCAATTCAAGCCCGGCGGCCGTCACCCCCACCGAATTGGACTTCGAACAGATCGTATTGGTCTCGCGGTTGAATTCCTGCGCGAGGAAGTCGAGCCGTCGCCCGCACGGCCCGGGCTCGGCCAGCAGCGCGCGGGCGGCCGTCACATGGGCGCGCAGCCGGTCGATTTCCTCGCGGATATCGGATTTGGTGGCAAGCAGCACCGCCTCGGCATAGAGCCGGTCGCTTTCAAGCGAGGGAGCCGCCTCAAGAAGCCGCTGCACTTGTTCGGAGAGTTTCGCCGCGATCATGGCGGGCTGGCGCGAGGGGTCCGCCTCGATATCGTCCGTCAGCGCCTCGATCGCGTCGACCTGCCCTTGCAGCACGGCGACGATCTTCTCGCCCTCCTCCGCCCGCATCGAAGCGAGCCGATCGATCGCGAGTTCCAGATCGCGCAGGATCAAGGCTTCGCGTTTTTGAAGGGTCTCGCCGCCCTCCTCCGCCTCGCGCAGTTCGGCGATGCCGCGAATCGCCAGCAATCCTTCGAGCGACAGGCGCGAATCATCCAGTCTGGAAGCAAGCCGGGTCTTGAGATCGAGCACGGCCTCGAGCGCGCTGTCATTGACGGCCAGTTCGAGCTTGCTGTCCGATACGCTGAGGTTGAGCGCGACCTGCACATTGCCGCGCGTCATCCTTGCGGCGGCAAGTTTTCTGACAGCGCTTTCGAGATGGTCAAAACCCTGCGGCAGCCTGAGACGCAGATCGAGGCCCTTGCCGTTGACCGAACGCAGCTCCCAGGTCCAGCGATAGCGGTCAAACTGCCCCTGACTGCGGGCAAAACCTGTCATCGATTGGTGTGTCATGGTCCCTCGCTAACGCTCGCGTGGCGGCACACTACAGGATTTGACGCAACGTCGGAACGCAATAGACAGGCAAACGCACGGTTTTTAGTTGGCGGAACGCTCGGCCTCGACCTTGCGCCATGCCCGCACATTGGCGTTGTGCTCATCCAGCGTCTCGGCGAAGGCGTGACCGCCGCTGCCATCGGCAACGAAATACAGCGCATCGGTCTCGGCGGGGTTGGCCACAGCCTCCAGCGCATCGCGTCCCGGATTGGCGATCGGCCCCGGCGGCAGACCGTTGATGCGATAGGTATTGTACGGCGTTTCCTTGTCGAGATCGGAGCGGTAGATCGGGCGATCGGAAGGCTTTCCCTCGCCGCCGAAGATGCCGTAGATCACGGTCGGATCGGACTGGAGGCGCATGCCGCGCTTGAGACGATTGAGGAACACCGCCGCCACCAGCGGCCGCTCTTCCGCCACGCCGGTTTCCTTTTCCACGATCGAGGCCAGGGTGAGGAATTCCTCCTTGTTCTCGATCGGCAGGTCCCTGGCGCGCTGCAGCCAGATTTCATCGACCAGCGCCTCCTGACCCGCCCGCATCTTTTCGACGATCTCGATGCGCGGCGTTCCGCGCGCAAAGGAGAAGGTTTGCGGCATCAGACTGCCTTCCGGCGGCAATTCTTCCGGCAGGTCGCCGGAAAGGTTCGGGTCGGCGGCAAGCTTGTCGAAGACTTCGCGCACCGTCAGCCCCTCGGGAAAGGAGATGCTGAACAGGATCGACTTGCCGGATTCGAAAAGATCGGCGACCTCCTGCATCGAAGCGCCCGCCTCGATCTCGTAATCGCCGGCCTTCAGGGTCTCGCCGTCACGCATGCGCGCCGCGGTCACATAGCGGAAAATCCGGGAATCCGAGATCACGCCCGCGCGCTCCAGGTCACGCGCGATCATCGCCAGACCCGCGCCGCTCTTCACCGTGAATTCCGTGTCGGCGGCCAGCGGACCGGGATCGCGATAGCTCGACATGGCGTAGTAATAGATCGCGATTGCGCCGAGGCAGCACAGCACCAGCAGCGTCATCATGAAATTAAGCAGGATGACGACCGGGCTCTTGGCCTTCTTCGAACGCGCGCTTGGTTGGGGTACACGCTCAGGCCTCAGCGCCTGCTTGGCCGATTTAACCGCCGCCGGTCTGCGTTCCGGCGCCGAACCGCGCTCACTGTCCTGATCCGAGCCGCTCACCGGACCCCCTTTTCGCATGTTCCTCGACGACTTCGGAAAGCCGCCTGACCCAAATGAATTGCCGGTGTTGTTATCAATGTCCGACATTGCCGGCGAACCGGATGAAAACGGCCAGTCGAAGCTTAGCCGGATGGCGGCGCTGATTCGTCATCAACGGCTGCCAAAGCCTGCTCTTCAATAAAAAAACGGCTGCAAAATGTCAGCCGTTTCTTTTCCATGTCCACAATGGCGGTCGGCTCAATCCGCGTAGCGCCGCAGCACCAGCGAAGCATTGGTGCCGCCGAAGCCGAAGGAGTTCGACAGCGCAACATCGATATTGCGCTTGCGAGCCGCCTTCGGCACCAGATCGATCGCCGTTTCGCGCTCGGGATTGTCGAGGTTGAGCGTCGGCGGCGCGACATTGTCGCGGATCGCGAGCGTCGAGAAGATCGCCTCGATCGCGCCGGCCGCACCCAGAAGGTGGCCGGTCGCGGACTTGGTGGAGGACATCGACACCTTGCCGGCGGCATCGCCCAGCAGCCGCTCGACGGCGCCGAGCTCGATCGTATCGGCCATGGTCGACGTGCCGTGGGCGTTGATGTAATCGATTTCCGACGGCGCGATGCCGGCGCGCTTCAGCGCGGAGGTCATGCAACGGAAAGCGCCCTCGCCGTCCTCGCTCGGCGCGGTGATGTGGAAGGCATCGCCGCTCATGCCATAGCCGACAACCTCGGCATAGATCTTGGCGCCGCGGGCCTTGGCGTGTTCAAGTTCCTCCAGCACCACGATGCCGGAGCCCTCGCCCATCACGAACCCGTCGCGATCGACATCATAGGGGCGCGAGGCGCGCTGCGGATCGTCGTTGAAATTGGTGGAGAGCGCCTTGCAGGCGGCAAAACCGGCGAGCGCGATGCGGCAGATCGGCGATTCCGTCCCGCCGGCGACCATCACGTCGGCATCGCCGAAGCCGATGATGCGGCTGGCGTCGCCGATGGCATGCGCGCCCGTCGAGCAAGCCGTGACCACGGAATGATTGGGGCCGCGCAGCTTGTGGCGGATCGAGACCTGGCCGGAAGCGAGATTGATCAGACGGCCGGGAATGAAGAACGGGGAAACGCGGCGGGGACCGCGATCGCGCAGCGTGTAGCCGGCTTCAACGATACCTTCGAGCCCGCCGATGCCGGAGCCGATCAGCACGCCGGTGGCAATCTGGTCGTCGTCGCTTTCGGGGTGCCAGTCGGCATCGGCCAGCGCCATGTCGGCTGCCGCGATCGCATAGGTGATGAACGGATCGACCTTGCGCTGTTCCTTCGGTTCCAGCCACTGATCGGCATTGAAGGTTCCATCGCTGCCGTCGCCAAGCGGGATCGAGCATGCGATCCGGGCTGCGAGATCTTCCGTCTCGAACGCGGTGACCTTGCCTGCGCCGCTGACGCCGTCAAGCAGACGCGACCAGGTTGCCTCGGTTCCGCAGCCAAGCGGCGTTACCATGCCCAGACCGGTGATTACGACACGCCTCATTGGTGGATCGCCCCCATTCTCTCAAGTTTCTTGTCTTCGTGACCGGCTTCGGCCGGCGCCGAGCGGAATCGGCATTCGTCCGACTATAAACGCTCTCGTCACGAGCGCAAAACCGTCCTTGAAGCGCCCCCGTCCCGGAACGCCGGACAAAAAAATGGCCCGACTGATCGGGCCGTTCGAGGCGGGTTGCAGGTATGACCCGAACGCCGCCCTGAATTTTCAATCGATCAGGCCTGGGCCTTTTCGATGAACTTGATGGCATCGCCGACCGTGAGGATCGAATCAGCGGCATCGTCGGGGATTTCCACACCGAACTCTTCTTCGAAGGCCATGACCAGCTCGACGGTATCGAGCGAGTCGGCGCCGAGATCGTCGATGAAGCTGGCGCTTTCGACAACCTTGTCGGCATCCACGCCCAGGTGGTCAACTACAATTTTCTTAACGCGTTCTGCGATATCGCTCATGTCGGTTTCCTCGACCTGTCTCAAGTTCTACCGGATGCCTCTGACATCCGCTATGTGAAAGCCGCCGGCCTTCCAACATGGAAAATGCCGCGGCGGATATGTGAACCAAAGCCCACTTAAACCGAAATCCCGGCCGATCGACCGGGCTTCGTTCGCTGGACCATTCTTGGCAGTCCCGGCCCGCTTACCATGCTTTGTTCTGAGCGCAAAGCCCAAAAAACACCGCGTTGCCGGTCTCTCCAGCATTTTCGACGGCCCGCGTGGAGCGGACCGCGATGTCAGATCATGGCCATGCCGCCATTGATATGCAAGGTCTGGCCCGTCACGTAGCCAGCCTCGTTGGAGGCAAGATAGGTAACGGCTGCGGCAATGTCATCCCCGCTGCCCATCCGCTTCATGGGCACCGCGCCGAGGATCGCCTCTTTCTGCTTGTCGTTCAGCTTGTCGGTCATCGCGGTTTCGATGAAGCCGGGGGCCACGCAGTTGACCGTGACGTTGCGCGGCGCGACTTCCTGCGCCAGCGATTTCGAAAAGCCGATCATGCCGGCCTTGGCGGCGCAATAATTGGCCTGTCCCGGATTGCCTGTGACGCCGACGATCGAGGTGATGTTGATGACCCGGCCGAAGCGGCGGCGCATCATCGGATGCATGATGGTGCGCGTCAGCACGAAGGCTGCGGTGAGATTGACCTCCAGCACGCTTTCCCAGTCCGCGTCGCTCATGCGCACGAACAGGCCGTCCTTGGTGATGCCGGCATTGTTGACCAGGATATCGATGCCCTCAAGCTCCGCCTCGGCCTTCTCGCCGAGCGCCTTGACGGCTTCGCGATCCGAAAGATTGGCGGGGAACACATGGGTGCGTTCGCCAAGCTCGCCGGAGAGCGCCTCGAGCTTTTCCGCGCGCGTTCCGTGCAGCGCCACGGTTGCGCCCTGAGCGTGGAGCATGCGGGCAATCGCCTCGCCAATGCCGCCGCTGGCGCCGGTAACGAGCGCCTTTCGGCCAGTCAGATCCAACATGTCATAACCTCGTCAGATGTTTGCCCGTCAGTGCCGGGCTGTTTCGGTTTCAGCCCTTGATCGCCTTCAGCGCCGCGTCGATGTCGCCCGGCGCGCCGATGGCTACACCGTTCAGCGAGCGTTCGATGCGACGCGCAAGACCGGTCAGCACCTTGCCGGCGCCGACTTCGTAGAGCGTTTCGATTTCATTTGCCGCAAACCAGCTTACCGTTTCGCGCCAGCGCACCCGGCCCGTGACCTGCTCGACCAGCAGCTTCGTGATCTCGTCAGGATCGGAAACGGGAGCAGCGCGGACATTTGCGATGACCGGCACAACCGGCTCGCCGCGACGCACCTCCGCCAGCGCCTCTTCCATGGCATCGGCGGCGGGCGCCATCAGCGCGCAATGGAAGGGTGCAGAGACCGGAAGCATCAGCGCGCGCTTGGCGCCCTTCTCCGTCGCGATCTCGACGGCCTTTTCGACAGCCGCCTTTTCGCCGGAAATCACCACCTGGCCGCCGCCATTGTCGTTGGCAATCTGGCAGACGCCGGTGGCGGACGCCTTTTCGCAGAGCGCCTCGACATCTTCGAACTCAAGCCCGATGATCGCCGCCATCGCGCCCTTGCCGACGGGCACCGCGCGCTGCATGGCGTTGCCGCGAATACGCAGGAGCCGCGCGGTATCGGCCAGCGAGAAAGTGCCGGCAGCGCAGAGCGCCGAATATTCGCCGAGCGAATGGCCGGCGACATAGGAAATGTCCTTGGCCAGATCGAGGCCTTCGGCTTCCAGCACCCTGACGGTTGCAAGCGAGACCGCCATCAGCGCCGGCTGGGCGTTGGCGGTGAGCTGGAGCTGATCCTCAGGGCCTTCCCAGATCGTGGCGGAGAGCTTTTCGCCGAGCGCGTCATCGACTTCCTCGAACACCAGCCTTGCGGCCGTGAATTCGTCCGCCAGCGCCTTGCCCATGCCGACGGTCTGGCTTCCCTGTCCGGGAAAGGTGAATGCAACGCTCATCTCGATCAGCCTCTTTGCCGTGAAACCTCCCCGCGCGCGCCATCTATGGTTCGCGTCGGTTTTCGTTCTCCAATTGACGTTTCGCTCGCCCAAGTCAAGGGCGCGCCGGATGCGCCGCTGCGGGACCGGCGCGGAAAAAAGCCTTGATGCGCTTGCGCCCGCGGCGCTTCGCGCTAAAGTCGCGTCACCAATCACGCAAGTCTTTTCTCAAGGTAAATTCATGAAAATCAAAAGTTTGGGCCGCACCGGCATCGAGGTTTCGCAAATATGCCTCGGCACCATGACCTGGGGCACGCAGAACACGCTGGAAGAGGCCGCCGCCCAGATGGACTATGCCGTGGAAAACGGCGTCAACTTCTTCGACACGGCAGAGATGTATCCGGTAACCCCGATCGGCCCGGAAACCTATGGCCGGACGGAAGAGTATATCGGCGAATGGCTAAAGGCGCGCGGCAAGCGCGACGACATCGTGCTGGCCAGCAAGGTGGCCGGCCCCGGCAGGCCATGGGTGAGGAACGGCAGCCCGATGACGCCGCAGGGTATCCGCACCGCGCTCGACGACAGCCTGAAGCGGCTGAAGACCGATTATATCGATCTCTATCAGGTGCACTGGCCGAACCGCGACCACTTCCACTTCCGCAATTCATGGTCCTACAACCCCTTCGGGCAGGACCGGCATCAGGCCCGCGTCGATATCGCCGAGACGCTGGACACGCTCGACCAACTGGTAAAGGCCGGCAAGACCCGCGCGGTCGGCCTTTCCAACGAGACCTGCTGGGGCACGATGAAATATCTCGAACGCGCCGAGACGAAGGATCGCGTGCGCATCGCCACCGTGCAGAACGAATACAACCTTCTCTACCGCCACCACGATCTCGATATGGCGGAGCTCGCCTTTCACGAGGATGTCGGCCTGCTGGCATTCTCGCCGCTTTCTGCCGGGCTTCTCACCGGCAAATACCGCAACGGAAAGCGGCCCGAAGGCTCGCGCGCGGCGGTCTCGTCTGCCGATCTCGGCGGCCGCCTGCAGGAGCATCAGGAACCGGCGGTGGACGCCTATTGCAAGCTTGCCGAAACCCACGGGCTGGACCCGGCGCAGATGGCGATCGGCTTCGTGCTGTCGCGCCCCTTCGTGACCGCCGCCATCATCGGCGCGACCTCGATGGACCAGCTCAAGACCAACATCGCCGCAGCAGACGTGGCCATGACCGACGACATTCTCGGCGATATCGCAAGGGTGCACCGGGCTTTCCCGGCGCCGATCTGAGGCCCAGCCGCAGAGCCCCCAAACAATCTCCCCCCTTGAGGGGGAGATGCCCCGACAGGGGCAGAGAGGGGTGAACACTCTCGATAGGTTCGGAGCTTGCGGCTTTTAGGGCTTACGCCCTTTACCCCTCTCTGTCGCTTTCGCGACATCTCCCCCTCAAGGGGGGAGATTTGGGCTGCGACGCCGTGCGCAGCACTTTCACCCCGGTCCCGGCGCTTTCCTCAAACCAATTTCCGTCCCGCCTCATTGTCTCTTGCGCATAAGTCCCCATATCGACCTCAAACGCCGGAGACGGCCGGCTAACACGGGGACTTGCATTGGATTTTCTTTATATCGCGCTCGGACTTGTCGGGCTTTACTTCGGAGCGGAATGGCTGGTTTCAGGCGCGGTTGCGACCGCGCGGCGGATGGGGATATCGCCGCTGGTGGCCTCGCTGATCATCGTCGGCTTCGGCACCTCGCTGCCCGAGCTTCTGGTTTCCATCCGCGCCGCGCTCACCGGCGCGCCGGGCATCGCGCTTGGCAATGTGGTCGGCTCCAACATCGCCAATATATTGCTGATCGTCGGCGCGGCAGCCGTGATCTTCCCGATTTCCGGCTGGAACCGGGATGTGCGCCGCGATGCCATCGCCATGACGAGCGCCTCCATCCTCCTCCTCTTCCTCGTGCAGTTTGACGTGATCGGGCGGACGGCCGGCCTCGTGCTTCTGGCGCTGCTCGCGCTGTTCCTCTACCGGACCTACCGCTTCGCCGTCGCGACCGAGACCAAGCCCGAGCTGCCGGCCGATGGCGCGATGCCGGTCTGGAAGATGGCGGTGCTGATCGTCGCCGGGCTCATCCTGCTGATCATCGGCGCGGAACTCCTGATCCGCGGCGCGACCGAGCTTGCCGCCCATTTCGGCATTTCCGACGCGGTGGTGGGGCTCACGGTCGTGGCGCTCGGCACCAGCCTGCCGGAACTCGCCACCGCCGTCGTGGCCGCCCTCAAGCGCCATTCCGATGTCGCGATCGGCAATGTCACCGGCTCCTGCATCTTCAACATACTCTGCATCATCGGCGCCACCGCCGTGATCGCGCCGCTCCCCGTCCCGGAAGGCTTCGCCACCTTCGACGTGCCGGTGATGCTGGCCGCGACCGTGTTCTTCGCGCTGATGCTGTTCTTCGCCCCGAAATTCCACCGGGCGACGGGCGCTGCGATGCTGGCGGCCTATGCGGGGTATATCTGGGCGCTTGTGTAGCCTTGTGTAGCGCGCCCAGCCTTCATGTCGCGCCTTGCTAAACATGATAATAATAGTCATATTAAAGCGATGAACAAACGACCGGAACCGAAGCGCTTCGAGGTCCTCTCCACGGCGCAAATCACCCCGAATATGCGACGCGTAACCATTGGCGGCCCCGCCATGGCGCAGTTTCCCCCTCGCCAGGACGGCGGCTATGTGAAGCTGATGCTGCCCGGCCCCGATGAAAAGCCGATGGTGCGCACCTACACGATCCGCTGCCAGACGGCGGATGCCCTCGACATCGATTTCGCGCTCCACGGCGATCACGGCAGCGGCGGACCGGCGGTGTCATGGGCGCAGTCCGTTCAGCCCGGCGAGACGATCACCGTCGGCGGACCGGGCCCGGCCAAGCCGCTTGCGCCCGGCGCCGACTGGTATCTCATCGCCGGCGACATGACCGCGCTCCCCGCCATCGCCGTCAATCTGGAGGCCCTGCCCGATGATGCCGTGGGCGACGCGGTGATCGAGATCCAGAGCGAAGCGGACCGCCAGGACCTCCCCCACCCCGAAGGCGTCACCCTGCACTGGCTCATCAACCCCGAACCCGGCCATCACCCGCAAAAATTCGAAACCTTCGTCCGCGCCCTCCCCTGGCGCAACGGCCGCGTCTACGCCTGGTGCGCCGCCGAATTCGAAACCATGCGGCGTGTGCGGGCGTATCTCAGGCAGGAACGCGGTCTTGGTCCGGATCAGCTCTATATTTCCAGCTACTGGAAACAGGGGCTTGGTGAGGATCAGCACCGGGTGGTGAAACGGGCTGATGCAGAGACGGCGGCGGGGTGAGAGGGGCGTTCGCGGGGCTGGTGGCATGACCCCGCCGCCGTCATCGCGGTCGTAGCGTCGATACTCGCCTGCATTCGGTACTTTCGACGTGCGGCGAAGTCGACGCCACGCATTTCTTTGGAACGGGGCCCCATAAGTGGTAAATGCATTTGCATTGTGGTCCTACGAGCCAGGGCGTAGCCAACGGAGGCACGGAACGGGACGTTTGCCGGTATTGAGGGGCGGTTGTGGTTACGATAAAGACAATCCTTGCCGTCCTCGTAATCTTGCCGCTTGTCGTATCGCTCCTGCTCGCCTACGGCAAGGCATGGGTCATGGCCGCCACCGTCGCGATGACGCCTGCCTTTCCCTTGCAGCTCCTTGGTTTCACCGGCACATGTACGCAAGGCTCGGTTGACCCCTTCATGACAGGAGCCATCCTTTCCGCGCCGCTTCTGCTTGGCGCAATCGGCCTCATGGCATGGGGTTTTTACACAGGCCGCGCGTCCCGGCTCTCCTGCTCGATCGCGACCGCGACATCGTTGGCGCTACTGGCGCTGACACGGGAAGCATGGCTCAACGCCGTGTTGTCCGGCACTCCCTGCGGAGGCGACTACCCTGCGACCGCCATAGGACCGCTCGCCATAATTCTCTTCAGCTACCTAGCGCTGCCGGTGGCACTGACAGTTTCCGCAGGATGGAGAGTCGCTAGATACTGGGCTAGTAATTCTCCAGGTCGCAATCGATAACTACACCGCCGAAGAAGGTCTCCAACTGATCAAAAGTGTAGGATATATATGGCTTTTATGTAAGGGCGTAATCTGCCCAAAATTATGCACACAGAAAATTTATCGTGATACTGCCATAAACTAAAAACTCTAGTAAACTACTATCTTTATGAATCTGGAAACGATGGGGTAGGTGAGGATTGGACGAGATCGGAATTATCGGTGAGGACCGTCTGAAAAATATACCTCAAAGGTATCGCGCGCAGCATGAGTTTTGTTTCCACCTGCACGACTTGATGGCCGGGCTACTCATTAGAATGGAAACGGAGAAAGCTGCCGACGTATCCTTTAATATTAGCCCAGAAGAGAAGGAAAAAATTTTAGAATATGAAAATATTCTCGATTATCTTTCTGATTCAGGAAGAGAGGAAATCGAAAGAAGAGTCGTAATAAACCATATCTGCAATTCTCTTTTTGCAGATATGCTTCACTTCATTTACGAATCTCTAAAGTCATTCGAAAAAAGGAAATTCACAGTTGCATACTCCCTTCTGCGAAAACCTCTAAAAGAGGGATTACTTCTTTTATCTTTCATGTGCGCAGACGAAAAATTATTTTTCCAGACGTTGAAAAATGACTCAAAATCATTGCTAAATAGGAAAGATTTAGATGAATCTGGAAAGAGACGACTTATTTCGCAAGCTTTAGAAAAAATTAGGGTCTCAAGCTTCACAACTCCAGATTATATATACGACACACTTTTCAATTTTAAAAACGATTCTGGAATGTCGCAGATTTTCGACAAGGCGACACATTTTGTTACAGAATATAAAAGAAATCAAACTGAGAACTATAACATCAATTTTATTTTTAAAAACCCACTCGACAACGACGTATTCACTGGCGAAACATATCAACAAATATCGACAATACTCTTATTTATTCACACGATGCAGATAACGCTATATGAACGCATGGCATCAGTGAGCGAAAAATATACCCAATGGATGATCGTTACCTCAATAGGCGCATTTGAGGCTATCTTTTTGCCTGGGCGCCCGAATATGGTAAATTTCGTTAACTCTAATTTTGGGCAATTCATGAATTGCCCACATTGTGGCGAGCAATTACGTGTGCAGAAGCGAAATGCAGCTCGTTTTTTTATCTCCGAGAGGATGACTTGCCGCAACTGCGGAGTAGATCACCACTTTCCTTTCGGGTGGCTGCTCTCGAAAATGGAAGTCGATATTTCGGGCTGATCCGAAGCAACGCCATTTTTCAATTACACCGTAAAACCGACTGTCTTTGGATGTCCAGCGGTTGTCCAATCATCCCCCACCCCTTGCATTCCGCCCGAAAATCCGTATAAGCCGCTCATCCAAAGGTCCGGTCTTCAGGCTGGTGGCTGAACGGAGGGCTGTTTTCGCTGTGGCGGAAATGCCTGGCGCGGTAAAAGCGCCTGCCTCCCGTGTCGCCGCTCTCGACCGTCTCGTCTAACGCTTTTCTTGCCGGGGTTTCCCCTCAGGAGCAGTCGTTGAGGCTTAGCCGCCGAAGTCCGGGTCCTGGAAACGCAAGAAAGGCAAATATCAATGGCACTTTACGAACACGTGTTCCTGGCCCGCCAGGACATCACGGCCCAGCAGGTTGACGCCATCGTCGAGCAGTACAAGGGACTGATCGAGGAAAACGGCGGCAAGGTCGGCCGTATCGAGAACTGGGGCCTGAAGTCCCTCACCTACCG
Source organism: Martelella sp. FOR1707 (assembly GCF_053484265.1). Taxonomy (NCBI): domain Bacteria; kingdom Pseudomonadati; phylum Pseudomonadota; class Alphaproteobacteria; order Hyphomicrobiales; family Aurantimonadaceae; genus Martelella; species Martelella sp. FOR1707. Next base: position 162,890 of record NZ_JBAKFP010000004.1, read on the forward strand.
CATCAAGAAGAACCGCAAGGCGCATTACGCGCTGATGGACATCGATGCCCCTGCTGCCGCGATCCACGAGATGGAACGCCAGATGCGCATCAATGAAGACATCCTGCGCTACATGACCATCAAGGTCGAAGCGCATGAGGAAGGTCCGTCGGCCATGATGCAGAAGCGCGACCGCGACGACCGTCCCCGCCGTGATGGCGGACGCGACGGCGGCCGTGACAACCGTGGCGGCGACCGCGGCGAACGCCGCCCGCGCTTCTGATCTTGAGATAAAGGATAATCACAATGGTAGCCATCGCTTCTATCCCGACGCGTCGCCCGTTCAACCGCCGTCGCAAGACCTGCCCGTTCTCAGGCGCCAACGCGCCGAAGATCGACTACAAGGACGTGCGTCTGCTGCAGCGCTACATTTCCGAGCGCGGCAAGATCGTGCCTTCGCGCATCACCGCCGTCAGCCAGAAGAAGCAGCGTGAACTGGCCCGCGCCATCAAGCGCGCCCGCTTCCTCGGCCTTCTGCCCTACGTCGTTTCGTAAGGTTTTTGGTGGGCGGGGCGACCCGCCTGCTCTGTCTCGCGTAACGCGCCTTCATGCCCTTTCGCGGGCGGCGCTGCCGTAAGGTCGATCTCCCCCCTTGAGGGGGAGATGCCCGGCAGGGCAGAGAGGGGTGCAGCGCGAGAACCGAAATTCTGAATATGCGGAGAGGGTTCACCCCTCTCTGTCGCTTTCGCGACATCTCTCCCTCAGGGGGAGAGATTGTTGGAGAGCGGCGCTACTGGAGGACGAAAATCCTCCAAAACGGCTCCGGCGCGGTGGGCGCGCAGCAGCCGAGAACATAACCCAGGTTGGGAAACATTGCTTTCCCTAACTGCTTGAACGGCAGGACAGCGAGATGAAGACGCTTAACGCAAGAACATTGCTGATCGGTGCGCTTTCCGGCGTGGCAGCCTTTGCGCTTGCCTATGCCGCCGGCGTTACCGTGCTGTTTTCGACGCTGCTTGCCGCCGCCTCCGCCCTTCCCATCCTGATTGCCGGCCTCGGCTATGGGCTTTTGCCCGCCATCGTCGGCATCGTGGTTGCCGGCGCGCTGGGGCTTGCGCTCGCCTCGCCCTTCTTCGCGCTCTATACGCTCGCCGTCACGCTGATCCCCGCCGGCTGGCTCAGCCATCTCGGCAATCTGGCGCGCCCGGCCACCGAGATCGGCGGTCCGGACGGCCAGATGGCCTGGTATCCGCTGGCCGACATCATGATGCATCTCTGCGCCGCCGTGACGCTGGCGCTGATCGTGGTCGGCACGGTCGCGGGCTACGGCCCCGACACCACCGGCCAGGTGATCGACGCCGTCATCGACGCGCTGAACTCCGAGAACCCCGAACTTGCCCTCGAACCGGCGCTGATCGCGCAGTACAAGGCGATGTTTGCCGTGCTCCTGCCGATGGTGCAGGGCGCGACCTCGGTGATCCTGCTGTTCGTCGCCTTCCATTTCGCCAGCCGCATCGCCATCGCATCGGGCCTGTCCAACCGCCCGCGCGAGGATGTGGCCGTGGCGCTGCGCATGAACACCAACGCGATCTTCGTTTTCCTGGCCGCGCTGGTGGTGACGTTCTTCTTCGGCGGCCCGATCGGTCTGATTGGCGCCGCCTGCCTCGGCGCCTTTGGCGGCGGGTTTCTGCTTGCCGGCCTTGCCCGCATGCATCTTGCCGCCCGCGGCAAGAGCTGGGCCGTGCCGGTGATCATTCTCTCCTACCTCTCGCTGATCTTTACCTTCCCGGCCCTGGTGTTTGTCGTCATGGGCCTTCTCGACACGCGTCGGGCGATCGCTCTTTCACCGGGCGCGCCCACCAACAACAATGATGATGATGAAAGGAATGAACCATGGACGTAATCCTGCTTGAACGCATCGCCAAGCTTGGCCAGATGGGCGAAACCGTAAAGGTTCGCGATGGCTATGCGCGTAACTACCTGCTGCCGACCGGCCGTGCGCTGCGCGCCAACGCCGCCAACAAGGCCCGTTTCGAGGCCGAGCGCGCGGTGCTCGAAGCCCGCAACCTCGAGCGCAAGAACGAAGCCCAGAAGGTTGCCGACGTGCTGGAAGGCAAGTCCTTCATCGCCGTGCGCGCCGCCGGCGAAACCGGCCAGCTCTACGGTTCGGTCGCCGCTCGTGACGTCGTCGAAATCCTCGCCGAAGAGGGCTTCAATGTCGGCCGCAACCAGGTTGAGCTGCATGCCCCGATCAAGACCGTCGGCCTGCACAATGTCGCGCTGCACCTGCACGCCGAAGTCGAGATCACCATCGAGCTGAACGTCGCCCGCACCAAGGAAGAAGCCGAGCGCCAGGCCAAGGGTGAAGACCTCACCTCCGCCGACGCGATCTACGGCGTCGACGAGGACGCGCTGCGCCCGGAAGACTTCTTCAACCCGGATGCCGATTACGATCTGGACGACGAAGCCGAAGAAGCCCCGGAAGCCTCCGAGGAAGCCGGCGAAGACGAAGACAAGTAAGGCTTTTTGCCTTGCCGTATTCAAGTGCCCGGCCTCTCGCGAGGCCGGGCATTTTCTTTCGGCATAGCCCCACGGCTCCAATCTCCCCCCTTGAGGGGGAGATGTCGCGAACGCGACAGAGAGGGGTATAGGGCATAAGCCGCATACACTGTGCGTGCGGAAAGGGTTCACCCCTCTCTGCCCTGCCGGGCATCTCCCCCTCAAGGGGGAGATTGACCGCGCGGCACTTCCTCGTGACCACATGAGCGCCGTGGACTGCACCCATGCACTGCATTTGGCTTCAGACGCGCGCGATGTATAATCGGCGTCATCATGTCAAGGCGTTAATGCGACTCAGTACCTGCCACCGGGCACGTTATTTTTTCGACCTGTGGAAAGCGAGTAGACTGGGGAGCGTTCGATGCGATCGCGGGAATGTCTACGCGACTCAGTGACGATCATCTATGCTTCGCCAAACCAGTCGGGAACCTCCGGAAAGCCACCATGAACGATCTTGCGCCATCCTTCCAAGCCGCCGCACCGCAACGCGAAGCGCCGAACAATCTGGAAGTCGAACAGGCGCTTCTGGGCGCGATCCTGGTCAACAACTCGGCCTTCTACCGGGTTTCGGACTTTCTGAAGCCCGAGCATTTCTACGAGCCGCTCCACCGCAAGATCTACGAGCTTGCCGGCGACACGATCCGCATGGACAAGATCGCCAACACGATCACGCTCAAGACCCACCTGCCCGCCAATGTGAAAGTCGGCGACCTGACGGTGGCGCAGTATCTGGCGCGGCTTGCGGCGGAAGCCGTAACCATCATCAATGCCGAGGATTATGGCCGCACGATCTATGATCTCGCGATCCGCCGCCAGTTGATCGAGATCGGCGAGGACGTGGTCAACACCGCCTATGAAGCGCCGATCGACATGCCGCCGTCGGAACAGATCGAGGAGACCGAGCGCAAGCTGTTCGCGCTCGCCGAAACCGGCCGCTACGAGGGCGGGTTCCAGACCTTCGAGAACGCGGTGTCGATTGCCATCGACATGGCAGGCAAGGCTTTTGAAAGCGACGGGCATCTTTCCGGCATCTCCACTGGCCTTGCCACGCTGGATGCCAAGATGGGCGGGCTGCAGCGCTCCGACCTGATCATCCTTGCCGGCCGTCCCGGTATGGGCAAGACCTCGCTTGCCACCAACATCGCCTGGAACGTCGCCTCGTCCTATGAGCCCGAAGTGCTGCCCGACGGCACCATCGAGGCGAAACAGGGCGGCGTCGTCGCGTTCTATTCACTGGAAATGTCCGGCGAGCAGCTCGCCACCCGTATCATTTCCGAGCAGACCGAGGTTTCCTCGTCGAAAATCCGCCGCGGCGATATCACCGAGGCCGATTTCGACAAGCTGGTCGCCTGCTCGCAGACGATGCAGAAGGTGCCGCTCTATATCGACCAGACCGGCGGCATCTCGATCGCCCAGCTTTCCGCGCGCGCAAGGCGGCTGAAGCGCCAGCGCGGGCTCGACCTTCTGGTGGTCGACTATGTGCAGCTCATGACCGGCTCCAAGAAATCCGGCGAGAACCGCGTGCAGGAGGTGACGGAAATCACCACCGGCCTGAAGGCCCTGGGCAAGGAACTCAACGTGCCGATCATCGCGCTCTCCCAGCTTTCCCGTCAGGTGGAAAACCGCGAGGACAAGCGCCCGCAGCTCTCCGACCTTCGCGAATCGGGCTCGATCGAGCAGGACGCCGACGTGGTGCTGTTCGTGTACCGCGAGGAATATTACGTCCAGAATCTCGAGCCGCGCGACCCGGATGATCCCGCCTATGACGAGTGGAAGATGAAATACGACAAGGTCAAGGGCACCGCCGACGTGATCATCGCCAAGCAGCGTCACGGCCCCACCGGCACGGCCAACCTCGCCTTCCAGGCGGCCTATACGCGCTTTGCCGATCTGGCGGACCCGTCCTATTCAAGTTTTGACGAATAATTCTGTCTCGAACGCGGAAATCGCGCTATACATGCCGTAACAACGCAACGAACGGCAGTTTCATGACTGAATATTCGAATGAATTCATGGAGACCGAAATCGGTTTCGATGCCGCCCCTGCCCGGTTGACGGTCGATCTCTCGGCGATCGTCAGCAACTGGCGGACCATGCGCGCGCTCTCGGGCAAGGCCCGCACCGGCGCGGTCGTCAAGGCGGATGGCTACGGGCTCGGCATCGAGGATGTCGGCGAGGCGCTTTACGAGGCGGGCGCGGCCGATTTCTTCGTGGCCGTTCCGGAAGAAGGCGCGACGCTGCGACGTTTTGCGCCGGATGCCCGCATCTTCGTGCTCTCCGGCATGTGGCCCGGCACGGAGGCGGTGTTCTTCGAAAACGGCCTCGTGCCGGTGGTGGCGAGCGAGGAGCAGCTTGCCTTCTTCTTCGCCGCGATCGCGGATTATGGCGATTACCCCTGCGCGCTGCAGGTCGACACCGGCTTCAACCGGCTCGGCCTCTCCCATGACGAGGCGCTGCGGCTTGCCGCCGACGGCGCGCGGCCGGCAAGTTTTTCGCCGGTTCTCGTGCTTTCTCACCTTGCCTGCGGCGATGATGCGGCTTCCCCGATGAACCGCGAGCAACTGGCGCGATTCCGCGATGTCGCAAACGCCTTCGAGGGGATCGAGGCGAGCCTCTCCGCCTCCGCCGGCATCCTGCTGGGCGAAGATTATCATTTCGACCTGACCCGGCCGGGCATCGCGCTTTATGGCGGTGATTCGGCGCCGGGCGCTTCAAAGCGGCTGCAACCGGCGGCCACGGCGGAAGCCCGAATCATTCAGACGCGGTTTGCGAAGAAGGGCGAAAATGTCAGCTACGGGGCGACCCAGCAGCTTGACCGCGACAGCCGGCTCGCCATCGTTTCGGCGGGCTATGCCGATGGCTATCTGCGCGCCAAATCGGGCACCGGCGTGCCGCTGCGCGAGGCCGTTCCCTCAGGCGGTATGGGCTTTGTCGCCGGGCATCGCGTGCCAATCCTCGGCCGCATCACCATGGATATGACAATTTTCGACATTACCGATTTGCCCGAAGGCGCGGTCAGGGCCGGCGATTATGTCGAGCTTTTCGGCCCTAATATCGCGCTTGACGATGCGGCGGCGGCAGCCGGCACGATCGGGTATGAATTGCTGACCTCCCTTGGCTTGCGCTATAACCGCCGTTATATCCAGCCGGACTGAAACCACTCCCGAAAAGACGAGACCTTGGCCAAACCGAAAACCCAGTTCATCTGCCAGAATTGCGGATCGGTCACGCCGCGCTGGTCCGGACGCTGCGATGCCTGCGGGGCGTGGAACACCATCGTCGAGGAAAACCCGACAGCCGGCATCGGCGGCGGTCCCGTCCGCTCGCCGAAGAAGGGCCGTCCCGTCGCCCTCGTGCCGCTTGACGGCGAAAGCGAGGAAGCGCCGCGCATCCACAGCCGGATCGCCGAACTCGACAGGGTCACCGGCGGCGGCTTCGTGCGCGGCTCGGCGGTGCTGGTTGGCGGCGATCCCGGCATCGGCAAATCGACGCTGCTGATGCAGGCGGCGGCAGCCCTCGCGCGCCAGAATCAGCGTGTGATCTATGTCTCCGGCGAGGAAGCGATTGCCCAGGTGCGGCTGCGGGCAAAACGGCTGGGCGCTGCCGACGCCCAGGTGCTGCTTGCCGCCGAAACCAATGTCGAGGACATCCTGGCGACGCTCGCTCATGGAGATCGCCCCGATCTCGTGATCATCGATTCGATCCAGACGCTGTGGTCCGACATGGCTGAAGCCGCCCCCGGTACGGTAACGCAAGTGCGCACCGGCGTGCAGGCGATGATCCGCTTTGCCAAGCAGACGGGCGCCGCCATGGTGCTGGTCGGTCACGTCACCAAGGAAGGCCAGATCGCCGGTCCCCGCGTCGTCGAGCACATGGTCGACGCCGTGCTTTATTTCGAGGGCGAGCGCGGCCACCACTACCGTATCCTGCGCACCGTCAAGAACCGCTTCGGCGCAACCGACGAGATCGGCGTGTTCGAAATGGGCGACAAGGGCCTGCGCGAGGTCGCCAATCCCTCCGAACTGTTTCTCGGCGAACGCAACGAGAAGGCCCCGGGGGCCGCCGTGTTCGCCGGCATGGAAGGCACCCGCCCGGTGCTGGTGGAAATCCAGGCGCTGGTTGCGCCCACCTCGCTCGGCACACCGCGGCGCGCGGTGGTCGGCTGGGATTCGGCGCGGCTTTCGATGGTCCTCGCCGTGCTGGAAGCCCATTGCGGCGTCAGGCTCGGCAGTCACGATGTCTACCTGAATGTCGCCGGCGGCTACCGCGTTACCGAGCCGGCCGCCGATCTCGCGGTCGCGGCCGCCCTGATTTCGTCGCTGGCCGGCCTTGCCCTGCCCGCCGATTCTGTTTATTTCGGCGAAATCAGCCTGTCCGGCGCGATCAGACCCGTCGCCCACGCCGTTCAGCGTCTGAAAGAAGCCGCGAAACTCGGCTTTTCCAGTGCCGTTCTTCCGTCCGGCACGGTTGAAATTGCAACAGTCACGGGAAACGGGTTAAAAGGATTCGAGACTCTACCGGAGCTTGTGGCGGAAATTGCAGGCGGCAAACGGTTGGAGCGCACGAATGACGACGGCGACTTTTGAGTTCTCCGGCGTCGGTCCAACCAGAATCTGGCCGCAGGCAAGGCCGAAAGACGAGCGGAGCAATGAATGCCAGTGACCCTGTTTGACCTTATCGTCGTTTTGGTCGTTCTGTTTTCCGCGCTTCTGGCCATGGTCAGGGGTTTTTCCCGCGAGATCTTGGCGCTTCTGGCCTGGGGCCTGTCCGCGGTGATCGCCTATCTCGGCTTTCCCTATCTTGCCCCGCCGCTTCAAAATCTGCTCAGCGACCCGCGTCTGGCGATGGCCGGCGCCTTCGCCATTATCTTTCTGGTGGCGTTGCTGCTTCTTTCGCTGGTTACAACGCGATTTGCCGACTATATTATCGACAGTCGCGCCGGCGTGCTCGACCGTTCGCTTGGTTTCGTTTTCGGCCTGCTGCGCGGTATTCTCATTCTGGCCGTCGCCGTCGCCTTCTGGAACTGGCTGGTCGGCGACGCGCAGAGCCCGGACTGGATCAGGAATGCGAAGTCCAAGCCGCTGCTCGATATACTGGCCGACAAGCTCGAGGCCCTTCTGCCGGGCGGCGAAGAGATCGAGACCTATCTTGTGCCCACGGAAGGCCGCGTGGTGGCCGAAATCGATGGTAAGACGATTGTGATCCTTCCGCCCGATGTACAGGCTTCGACCAAGGCTATATAAGTCGAGACGAATTTATAGCGGACCCCTGCCCCGCCTTATCCGGACCAGATGATGAGCACCAGTTTTGACGTGAGCGACGATTTCAGCATTGATGACGATACGCTACATGAGGAATGCGGCGTATTCGGCATTCTGGGCCACCCCGATGCGGCCGCGCTCACCGCGCTCGGCCTGCATGCGCTGCAGCATCGCGGCCAGGAGGCTGCGGGCATCGTGTCCTATGACGGCCAGCAGTTCCGTTCCGAACGCCATCTCGGCCTCGTCGGCGATCATTTCACCGATCCCGCCATGCTGGAGAGCCTGAGCGGCTCGATGGCGATGGGCCATGTGCGCTATTCGACCACCGGCGGAACGGTGCTGCGCAACGTGCAGCCGCTGTTTGCAGAACTCGGCGTCGGCGGTATCGCGATCGCCCATAACGGCAATTTCACCAACGGTCTGTCGATGCGGCGCAAGCTCATCTCCGACGGCGCGATCTGTCAGTCGACATCCGATACCGAGGTGGTGCTGCACCTCATCGCCCGCTCGCGCGCCAAGACCTCGTCCGACCGGTTCATCGATGCCATCGGCCAGATGGAAGGCGGCTATTCGATGATCGCGATGACCCGCACCAAGCTGATCGCCGCGCGCGACCCGACGGGCATCCGCCCGCTGGTGATGGGCGAACTCGACGGCAAGCCGATCTTCTGTTCGGAGACCTGCGCGCTCGACATTATCGGCGCGAAATTCATTCGCGATGTCGAAAATGGCGAAGTGGTGATTTGCGAAGTCCAGCCCGACGGCACGATCTCGATCGACAGCCGCAAGCCGGCGCTGAAACAGCCGGAACGGCTCTGCCTGTTCGAATATGTCTATTTCGCCCGCCCCGATTCGATCGTCGGCGGCCGCAATGTCTACCAGACCCGCAAGAATATGGGCTTCAACCTTGCCAAGGAAGCGCCGGTGGAAGCCGATGTCGTGGTGCCGGTGCCGGACGGCGGCACGCCGGCCGCGATCGGCTACGCCCAGGAAAGTGGCATTCCCTTCGAGCTTGGCATCATCCGCAACCATTATGTCGGGCGCACCTTCATCGAGCCGACCCAGCAGATCCGCGCCTTCGGCGTCAAGCTGAAGCATTCGGCCAACAAGGCAGTGATTTCCGGTGCCCGCGTGGTGCTGATCGACGATTCGATCGTGCGCGGCACCACGTCGGTGAAGATCGTGCAGATGCTGCGCGAGGCAGGCGCCAAGGAAGTGCATATCCGCGTCGCGAGCCCGATGATCTACTATCCGGATTATTACGGCATCGACACGCCGGACCGCGACAAGCTGCTCGCCAACAATCACGAGACGCTTGCCGACATGTGCCGCTTCATTGGCGCGGATTCGCTGCAATTCCTGTCGCTCGACGGGCTCTACGAGGCTGTCGGCGGGCAGAAGCGCAACAACGCGCTGCCGCAGTTCACCGATCACCAGTTCACCGGCGACTACCCGACCCGCCTCCTCGACAAGGAGCATGAGGGCGAGTTTTCGAGGGTCGAGCTTCTGGCCGGCAACGGCTGAAAACACTTCCGGAGCATACCATGTCCAAACCACTTGAAGGGCGGTTGGCCGTCGTCACCGGCGCCTCCCGCGGCATCGGCTATTTCACCGCGCTCAAGCTTGCCAGCGAAGGCGCGCACGTGATTGCCTGCGCGCGCACCGTCGGCGGGCTGGAAGAGCTGGACGACGCGATCAAGGCCGATGGCAATGGCTCGGCCACGCTGGTGCCGATGGATCTCGCCGATATGGGCGCGATCGACCGGCTCGGCGGCTCGATCTTCAAGCGCTGGGGCAAGCTCGACATCATGATCGCCAATGCCGGCGTGCTTGGCGTCGTCTCGCCGCTCGCCCATGTCGAAGCCAAGGTGTTCGAGCAGGTGATGACCGTCAACGTGACCGCGACATGGCGGCTGATCCGCTCGCTGGAACCGCTGCTGACGCAGTCGGATGCCGGACGCGCCGTGCTGCTGTCCTCCGGCGTCGCCCATACCTGCCGCCCGTTCTGGGGGCCCTATGCCGCGTCCAAGGCCGCCGTCGAGGCGCTGGCGCGCACCTGGGCCGGCGAAACCGCCCATACCGGGCTCAAGGTCAACAGCGTCGATCCGGGTCGCACCCGCACCGCGATGCGCGCCCAGGCCGCGCCCGGCGAGGATCCGATGACGCTGCCGCATCCAAGCGAGGTTGCGGCCAAGATCGTGGGGCTGACGCGGCCGGATTTCACCGAAAGCGGCAAGCTCTATTCCGTCCGCGAGGATCGCCTCAAGGACTATCAGCTGCCGCAATAAGGGGGGCCGGGCGATGCGCGAATGGCTGAACGAACCGGCCGAGTGGTCCGCGGATGGCGCATCGCTGACGCTTGTTACCGACAAGGCGACCGATTTCTGGCGCGAGACCTTCTACGGCTTTACCCGCGACAGCGGCCACGCCTGGCTGGAACCGGTGACCGGCGATTTCTCCGCCAGCCTCACCGTCAGCGCCGATTATCAGGCGCTCTACGATCAGGCCGGCATCATGCTCAGGATCGACGAGACCTGTTGGATCAAGGCCGGCATCGAATTCACCGACGGCCTTATGCATTTTTCGACGGTCGTCACCCGCGATGTCTCGGACTGGTCTGTGATCCCGCTTCATTCGGCCACGCCGGAAACGCCTGTCTCGATCCGCATCACCCGGCACGGCGATGCCGTCCGCGTCCAGTTTCATCTCGGCGACGGAAAATGGCAGATGGCGCGGCTTTGCCCCTTCCCTGCCGCCGATGCCCTTGTCGGCATGACCGCCTGCACGCCGGAACGCGCCGGGCTGAAGGTGCGCTTCAGCGCCTTCGAGGTCGGGCCGCCGATCGCGCGGCAGCTTCACGACTGATCAGATCCCGCGGATGCGCCAGTTCAGAATGACCGCTACCGCGACCAGAGCCGCGGCCATCAGCGAAACCGCGCCGAAACCATCTGCCGCATAGAGCGCGCTCATCAGTAAAGGCCCGCAGAACACGGCGATATAAGTCGCGGTGATATTGAAACCGATCAGAATGCCGCGCGCGGCGGGATTGCGCCCCGCCAGGCGCAGCACGGTCAGGTTCAACCCGAAATGGTTGAAGAAGCCCAGTGCGAGCGTTGCCAGCAGCGCACTCCAGAATGCCTGCGTGGCAAAGGCCAGCACCAGATAGAGCGCACTGGAACATGCCAGGATATAGGGAAACACACGCGCCGGACCGAGACGATCCACATGCCGCGCGGCGACGCCGCCGAGCCCGAAACCGATGCCATAGGTCAGGGCCGCCATGCTGGCCGCCGAGGCGCTGATGCCCAGCGTCTCGCGCATATGGTGGCCGAGCAGCGCATAGGCGCCATAAAAGGCGCTCATGAAGCACAGGCAGGTGACCAGCAGGCTGCGGACCCCGGCAATGCGCAACACCTGGAGCCTGGCCGGCCCCTTCGCGCGGTCGGGCTCAACCGGCTGGGAGGGTTTGAACATCGCGAAGGCCACGGCCTGCAGTGCGGCAATGCCGCCGAGCGCGAAATAGGCGGTGCGCCAGTCCAGCATGTCGCTGAGCGCCGCGGAGAGCGGTACGCCAAGCATAAGGGAAAGAGACCAGCCCGACAGCACGATGCCAAGCGAGCGCGCGCCCGCGCCTTCCGGAGCGATCCGCACCGCCTCCGAATAGATCGCCGGCAGCAGGATGCCCGTCGCGACGCCGACCAGCGCCTGACCGGCGGCGAGCCCCTGCCAGACCGGCGTCGCCGCCGAGCCGACAAAGCCGAGCGCCATCACGATAAACGCCGCTGAAAACACCAGCCGCGCATCGGACCGATCGATCATGCCAGAAAGAAAAAAGGCCGAGAGGCCGGTCGCCCCGCCAAAAGCCGAGATCGACCAGGTGATCGGCACGGCAGTGGTGTTCAGCGATGCGGCGACATCGCTCAGGATCGGGCTGAGGATGAACGAATTGGCGCCGATCAGAAAGACGCCGATAACCAACGCGGCAAGCCGCAGCCGGAATGTGAGCGGATTTGGCAAGGAATGACCTGTGGCAAGTGATTCACGAGCGATCATTATCGCCCGATCACTCTACCACGCAACCCGCCCTCCGGCGCGGCTGCCAACCGTATTTCATCGGAAGGCTGGGATGATCAGGCAATCACGATGATCCGCCTGATTATCCAGATCCTTTCGCGCGACGGGCTTTTTCAAGAACCGGATACCGATCCTCGCCCGACGCCCCTATGCTAGAACTTGTAGCCGAGGCCGACCTTCACGACGCTCTGCGATGCATCCATGCTGAAATTGGGGTCCCAGCTGAAGCTCTTGTCGTATTTCGGGAAATCGCTGTAGCGATACTCGATGCGACCGAACAAGTTGTCGTTGAAGGCATGTTCGATGCCGGCGCCGACGGTCCAGCCAAGAATTGCCTGTTCGCCGGTGTCGAGCGAATAAAGCGCGGTCGAACCTACCACCTTGCCGCTAGCAACTTCGCCGCCCGCCGTGGCATAGATCAGGGTCCGGTCCATGGCGTAGCCGAGCCGGCCGCGCAGCGAACCGGCCCAGCCACGCTCGAACTTGCCGACCGCCGGTTCCGGCGCACCGCTGATGATCACCTGAACCGACTGGTCGTCCGAATTGCCGAAGTAATCGACTTCGCCTTCCACACCAACAACGACATCGTTCGAGAGCTGGTAGTTGTAGCCGAAGAAGGCGCCGCCAACCCAGTTGTCGAAATCGAAACTGTTATCGACGAGGCGATATGTATCGGCATTGGCCTGCGTCCAGTGATAGCCGAAGTTCGCACCGAGATAGAAGCCGGTCCAGGTAAAGGCCCGCTGTTCGACGATAACGACATCCTCGACGACCGGCGGCGTGTAAACCACGTCAGCCGCCTGAGCACCGATGGCGGGCACGAAAGCCGCCGCGAGAATTGAAATTCGCTTGATCATTTTATGCACCCCTGTTGCTCTTCCAGATTAAAAGGTAGGGCATAGAGTGCATTAGTATAGTTTAAATTAGATTATTATTTTCGGAAAAGCGGACAGTGGTACATAAAAAACACATATGACCACCTATCCCATTGATTAATCGCGATAAATTTCACCCACTACCTTAAGTAAAACCCTGCGAATATACCACCTTAGATCGATTACTCCGGATGCGGACGCAATCGCGGAGCAAATCTGCCGGGCCGGCGCTGGCCTCCGGCATCAACACACAGCAGGGCATAACAGGCCCGACCACCCAGCCAGTGCCGAGACCGGTCAGACCTAGAATTTGTAGCCAAGACCGGCCTTCACCACGCTCTAGCTTGCGCTTATGCTGAAATTCGGATCCCAGCGAAAACTGTGATCGACGGACGGATACCCGGAATAGCGGTATTCCAGTCGAGCGAACAGGTGATCGGTGAACGCCTGTTCGATGCCCGCCCCGACCGTCCAGCCGAACATGACCTTCTCACCCGTGTCCAGCGAATAGGTCAGCGCGCTACCGGTCACACTGCCTGCCGCCACCTCGCCGCCCGCCGTGGCATAGATCAGGGTCCGGTCCATGGCGTAGCCGAGTCTGCCCCTGAGCGAACCGCCCCAGCCAAGGTCGAAATCACCAGTCGCGTTTTCAGGCACGCCGGCAATGATGACCTGGAGGTTCTCGCCGCTGACGCCGTCCGCATAGTCGAACTCACCCTCCATGCCGAGAACGATATTGTTTTCAAACTGGTAATTGGCCCCGAAGAACCCACCGGCCAGCCAGTTGTCGAGCTGGAGATCCCGGTCCACCAGACGCCAGGTATCGACATCGGTATCGGTCCAGTGATAGCCGGCCACCGCGCCGAGATAGAAGCCGGTCCACTTGAAGCCGTTTTGCTCGCTCACAGTTATTTCGTCGAGAACTGGCGCAGGCGCAATCACGACATCCGCAGCCTGAACTGCCACGGCCGAAAACAAGACCCCCGTGCAGATCATCACCCCCTTGAACATTGCAATTCCCCTTCTTTCCCATTTAAGAAATAATGAAATTAATATTTATATATTATAGTTAATTATTCATTTATATTGCCTTTTAGATTTCGCGAAATTGAATTATATATAAATATTTGAAAGACAATATTTATTATTATATTGAATATTACGAAGATAAACATTAAAAATTTCTTTTATATCTTCGGCCTTACGAATCATGCCGACAGGCTTGACGTTCTGCGCCCTTCCCGCCATAACTCCGCGCATGAACACGGCCATCTGCACGATCTGCATCATTATTCGCTAGCGCTTCGCTGGCCGGCCGTTCTTGTCCTGAAAATCCATCCCAGACAGACGACCCGGCTTCCGGGCGCGGCTCGTCATTACGGATTTCGGGAGAGACGACATGGGCAATGCCCTCAGACTCTACAATACGCTGACCCGCGAGAAGCAGGCTTTCGAGCCGATCGATCCGGACAATGTGCGCATGTATGTCTGCGGGCCGACGGTCTATGACTTCGCCCATATCGGCAATGCCCGCCCGGTGATCGTGTTCGACGTGCTCTACCGGCTGCTGCGCCATCTCTATGGCGAGGACCACGTCACCTATGTGCGCAACATCACCGACGTCGATGACAAGATCAACGCGCGGGCCAAGCGCGACTATCCGGACCTGCCGCTGAACGCGGCGATCCGCGCCGTCACCGAGAAGACCGCCGACCAGTTCCACAAGGATATTGCTGCCCTCGGCGTGCTGCCGCCCACAGTCGAGCCGCGCGCGACCGACCATATTGATGGCATGGTGGCGATGATCCAGACGTTGCTCGACAAGGGCAATGCCTATGTGGCGGAAGGGCCGGAAGGCAAGGAGGTGCTGTTCGACGTGCCCTCCATGCCCGATTACGGCAGGCTGTCGCGCCGCAACCTCGACGACCAGCAGGCCGGCGCCCGCATCGCGGTGGAAAGCCACAAGAAAAGCCCGGCCGATTTCGTGCTGTGGAAGGAAAGCGCTGCCGACGAGCCCGGCTGGGAAGGCGCGTTCACAGTCGGCGGCAAACCCGTCGCGATCCACGGCCGACCCGGTTGGCATATCGAATGCTCCGTCATGTCGGAAAAGCATCTCGGCGAGACCTTCGACATCCACGGCGGCGGCCTCGACCTAATCTTCCCCCACCACGAAAACGAAATCGCCCAGTCCTGCTGCGCCCACGGCAACCACATGATGGCAAATGTCTGGATGCATAACGGCTTCGTGCAGGTGGAAGGCCGGAAGATGGCCAAGTCCGAGGGCAATTTCGTGACGATCCATGATTTGCTGGAGACGGAAAAATTCGGCGGCCGGAAATGGCCCGGCGAGGTGCTGCGGCTGGCAATGCTGATGACGCATTATCGCGAGCCGATAGATTTTTCGGTGAAGCGGCTGGAGGAGGCGGAGAATATCTATCAACGCTGGGCATCGGCGTCGTTTGGAGTAAATACATCCGGCTTCTCGCTTGAACCCCAACATCCACTTATGGACGACCTGAACACCCCGTTATTCATCGCAAAGATGCAGGGGCTGCTTAAAGATGCCAACAAAGGCAACAATCAAGCCGCAGTCAGTTTTAAACTTGGTCTTCAGTTGCTTGGGTTTGATCAAATTGAATACGCCTCGCACGAAGTTGCTAATTTTCTTGTTGATGACACGCTGCAAGAAGAAATAGAGGCCGCCGTTACCCAACGCCTCGCCTTCATCCGCGACAAGAACTGGGCCGAAGCCGACCGTATCCGCGACGAACTCGCCTCTCAGGGAATCCAGCTAAAGGATTCAAAAGACAAGGAAACCGGCGAGCGCATCACCACGTGGGAGGTTAAGCGGTGAGCACTGTCGTTGTCGCCCTTCCCTCGCCAATCCCGGCGTACCCTATCGGCGCGTCATCCTCGGGCTTGACCCGAGGATCCAGGCAGCATTTCCCGAGTGGCCTGGATGCTCGGGTCAAGCCCGAGCATGACTCCGAGAGGGTGGGCACTATCCCCGGCAAGGCGCTGGCTGGCCCGACACTCATCCGGGGAGGTCGATCATGACAGGCTACTCCGGCGGTTGCCAGTGCGGGGCGGTGCGGTATCGGGTAGAGGGCGCGCTGGCGACGCCGCATCTATGCCACTGTCGCATGTGCCAGAAGGCGGCGGGGAATTATTTCATGCCGCTGGCGAGCGCGGACAGCGAAGCGTTTTCGTTGACGCGCGGCGCGCCGCGGTGGTTCTTTTCTTCCGAGCATGTCAAGCGCGGCTTTTGCGAGCAGTGCGGCACGCCGCTGTTTTTCATGACCGAGGGCGGCGATCACGTCTCGGTGACGCTCGGCAGTCTCGACGATCCGTCGGCGGTTGTTCCGGCAACGCAGGATGGCGTCGAGGGTCGGGTGACCTTCTTTGCCGCCCTGCCCGGCCTTCCAGAACGCGGCACCGACCGTTCCGACCTTCCCGGTGGAACGGAAGGCGTGGCTGGGAGTAATTGTCAGCATCCCGATCACGACACAGACCATTGGCCGAAGGAGCGTGGCGATGAGCGATGAACGCAGTTTTTCCGGCGGATGCCAGTGCGGCGCGGTGCGGTTTCGCGCAAGTCATCTCGGCCGCCCGTCGATCTGCCATTGCCGGATGTGTCAGAAGGCATTCGGCAATTTCTTCGGCGCGCTGGTGACGGCGGATATCGCGCATCTCACATGGACACGCGGCAAGCCGAAGATGTTCCGCTCCTCCGCAAAGGTGCTGCGCGGGTTTTGCGAGAACTGCGGCACGCCGCTGACCTATCAGTTTTCGGGTGGCGTCGAGCTCGCGATCGGCGCATTTGACGCGCCTCAGCATCTCGAGCCGCAGATCCAGGTCAATCACGACTGCCGCCTGCCGTGGATCGATGCGCTTTTCGAAAAGCCCGGACGCCCGCAGACGGTGGAGGAGGGCGAGATCGTCTCGCGCCAGCACCCCGACCACGACACCGACCAATGGCCGCCCGAAGACGGCGCCGAGGCATAACAGACGCATAAGAATGGCCGCAAAGGCCCGAAGGGATGGAGACCCGACAATGTCAGACCGCGAACGCATCTATTTGTTCGACACAACCCTGCGCGATGGCCAGCAAACGCCCGGCGTCGATTTCTCGGTCGAGGACAAGATCGCCATTGCCAACATGCTCGACCATTTCGGCATTGATTATGTCGAGGGCGGCTATCCCGGCGCCAATCCCACCGATACCGCGTTCTTCTCCAAGAGACGCACCGGCCGGGCGAAAATGACGGCGTTCGGCATGACCAAGCGCGCTGGCGTCTCGGCCTCCAATGATCCCGGCCTTGCAGCGTTGATCGACGCGGCTGGCGACGCGGTCTGTCTGGTCGCGAAAAGCTGGGACTATCACGTCAAAGTCGCGCTCGGCATCTCCAACGAGGACAACCTCGAATGCATCGCCGAAAGCATCGCCGCCGTCGCGGCGTCCGGCAAGGAAGCGCTGCTCGACTGCGAGCACTTCTTCGACGGCTACAAGGCCAACCCCGCCTATGCGCAGGCCTGCGCCAAGGCCGCCTATGATGCCGGCGCGCGCTGGGTGGTGCTGTGCGACACCAATGGCGGCACGCAGCCGGACGAGATCGCGGAAATCATCGCCGCCGTGATCGCGGGCGGCATTCCGGGCGAAAACCTCGGCATTCACGCGCATAACGATACCGGACAGGCGGTCGCCAACTCGCTTGTCGCCGTCAACGCCGGGGTGCGTCAGGTGCAGGGCACGCTGAACGGCATCGGCGAGCGCTGCGGCAATGCCAACATCATCACGCTTGCCGCCACGCTGGCGCTGAAGGAACGCTACAGCAGCCGTTTCGAACTCGGCATCGATGCCGAAGGGCTGACCGAAATCTCCGCCCTCTCCCACGGCTTCGACGAGCTTTTGAACCGCGCGCCCGATCCGCAGCTTCCCTATGTCGGCGCCTCTGCCTTCGCCACCAAGGCCGGCATTCACGCCTCCGCACTGCTGAAAGACCCGAAGACCTATGAGCATGTCGATCCGGCAGCCGTCGGCAACAGCCGCCGAGTGATGGTGTCGGACCAGGGCGGAAAGTCCAATTTCATAAACGAACTCAATCGGCTGGGCATTTCCGTTGCCAAAGACGATCCACGGCTCGACAAGCTGATTGCGATCGTCAAGGAGCGCGAGGCCATGGGCTATGCATATGAGGCGGCTGATGCCAGTTTCGAGCTATTGGCGCTGCGCGAACTCGGCAGCGTGCCGCATTTCTTCCATGTCGACAGTTTCCGGGTCATGGTCGAGCGCCGCTACGACAGCCACGGCCGGGTGAAGAGCGTGTCGGAAGCCGTGGTCAAGCTCGAGATCGACGGCCGCAGGGTGATGTCGGTGTCGGAGGGCGACGGCCCGGTCAATGCGCTCGACAAGGCGTTCCGCAAGGACCTCGGCAAGTTCCAGGGCGAGATCGCCGACCTCAAGCTTGCCGACTACAAGGTCCGTATCCTCAATGGCGGCACGGAGGCGATCACCCGCGTGCTGATCGAGAGCGTCGATGACGACGGTGTGCGGTGGTGGACGGTCGGCGTTTCCGAAAACATCATCGACGCCTCGTTCCAGGCGCTGATGGATTCGATCACCTTCAAGCTGATGAAAAACCGCAAGCTCGCAGGCCGCGCTGCAGCGGAATAGGCGGTTCGTTCAATTCATTTGATGGTTTGATCGCAAGTTTCGTGTGGCGGCGGCGATAACGAAGGTCTATTGCGTTTGGGCAAAAGACTTCAAGGAAACACCATGTCCACCGAAATCCCAGCCGCCCAGGAAGCGCCGGCGCCGCAGGGCGATACCACAAAGGGTTTCGTGCTTGCCTTCATCGTCTTCATGCTGTGGGGCGTGCTGCCGCTTTACATGAAGCTCGTCACGCACCTTCCGACAGACGAAATCCTGGCGCACCGGATCGTCTGGTCGCTGCCGTTTGCAGGGGCGATGGTTGCCTATTCCGGCCAGTCGCGCACCGTCACCGGCGTGCTGCGCCAGCCGAAGATGATGGGGCTTGTGGTTCTGTGCAGCCTGTTCATCACGCTCAACTGGGGCACCTATATCTACGCGGTCAGCACCGCCCAGACGGTGGATGCCGCCCTTGGCTATTTCATCAATCCGCTGTTTTCGATCGCGCTCGCGGCGGTGATCCTGCGCGAAAAGCTCGGGCGCGGCCAGATGGTGGCAGTGGCGCTCGCTTTCGCAGCGGTGGTCATCCTGACCGTGGAACTCGGACGACTTCCGATGGTCGCCCTGCTGCTGCCGCTCAGTTTCGGGCTCTATGCGTTTCTGCACAAGGTCATGCCGGTGGAAGGCACCACCGCCTTCACGCTGGAAGCGATGGTGCTGAGCGGCCCTGCGCTCGGCTATATCATCTATCTGGAAGCCACAGGCGCCGGGCATTTCCTGAACTCGCCGGTCACGGCGCTGCTCTTGATCGGCTGCGGCGCTGTCACCGCCATACCGCTCTTGATCTACGCGAACGCGACCAAGCTGCTCAGGCTTTCGACCATCGGCATCATGCAGTATATCGCGCCGAGCGTGATCTTCCTGATCGCGATCCTGATCTTCCGCGAGCCGCTTGAACTGGCGAAACTCATGGCCTTTGTGCTCATTTGGGTGGCGCTGGTAATCTATACCGCGCCCATGGTCAGGCGCAGGCGCAAGGCATCAGCGCCGGCGGAATAGCGCGGCTCACATCTTGCCGATGATCCGGGGATCGCCGTCCTCGTCGGCGGTCTCCGCCCAGCCGGCCTCGATCGCGGGGATCATGTCGTCGACATTGCCGATGAGCTGCGGACGCACCTGATGGCTGGTGTGGAGGAAGCCCTCCTTCAGCATATGATCCAGCAGTTCTATCATCGGCTGCCAGAAACCGCCGATATCGCCGAGGATCATCGGCTTGGTATGGCGGCCGAGCTGCGCCCAGGTCATGATCTCGACGATCTCCTCGAGCGTGCCGATTCCGCCGGGAAGCGCCACGAAGGCATCCGCCCGTTCGAACATTGTGTGCTTGCGCACATGCATGTCGGGCGTGATCAAAAGCTCGTCGAGCGCCTCGAGTTGGTCGCGGGTCGCTTCCATGTCGACGAGGAATTCCGGGATGATGCCAACAACGTGGCCGCCGTTTTCCAGCACGCCCTCGGCAACAGAACCCATGATGCCCTTGGTTCCGCCGCCATAGACGAGGCCGTAACCGGCTGTCGCGATGGCAGTGCCAAGCGCCTTGCCGGCGGCCATATATTCAGGCGCCGCGCCCGGCCTGGAGCCGCAATAAACGCAGATGCTGCGAATCGGTTTGTCTTGTTTTTTCATGCCGCCAATCAATCCCATTAGCCCGCGACCGGTCAAGTTCATTGCATTTAGACCACAATCGCAGATTTACCCTGTTCACGCTTTGCCGAGACAGCCAATGAACTCTTGTATATATCCGGCACTATGGCTAGCGTTTTCAGCCAATTGGCGTCATCGCCTCTTCGGAGCTCTGAATGAAAAATAACCGGTCCGGTATCGTCATCGCCATCATCCTGCTCGTTCTCATCGCGGCGGGCCTCTATTATTTTACCCGCGAGGATGGTGGCGAGACCGGCAGCACCACGGAAGGCAGCGCGCCGCAGACCGAGCAGAGCGAACCCGCGGACGCATCCGGCGAGAGCGCGAACAGCCCCGACAGCGACAGCGACGCGAACGAAGAGCAGCAGCAGACGGGCCTGCGCATCCCGACCTTTGACGTGCTGCGCGTGGAGCCCGACGGCACGGCCGTCATCGCAGGCGCCGCCGAGCCGCTTGGCGTGCTCGACGTCAAGGAGGGTGACACCGTTGTCGCCTCTTCCAATGTTGGCGATTCCGGCGATTTCGTCGCCATCATCGAAACGCCGCTGACGCCCGGCGATCATCTGATCTATCTGGACGTCACCATGCCCGACGGCCGCACCGCCCGATCGCTGCAGACCGCGACGATCTCGATCCCCGAAACGCCGGACGGCGACCTGCTGGCCCTGATCACCGAGCCGGGCAAGGCCTCCGAAATCATCGCCTCGCCGGATGGCGACGAAGACGCACCCGAAGGCGCCGTCGTTGCGCGCGCCGAGGATGCGGGAACCGAAGAGCAAGACACTGGCGGCCAGCCGTCCGCGCAGCAGAATGCCGGCGGCGACACGACCTCGGCCGACACAGGCCCGACGAGCGGGAACACCCAGCAGACCGGCTCCAGCGATCAGGCCTCCAACCAGGATGCTTCGCAAACGGATGACGGCGGCGAGCAGGAAGAAAAAACCCAGCTTCAGACGGTTACGGTCGAGACCGACGCGGAAAAGACGGACGGGAATGGCGGCGAACAGGCGGCGCCCCTAGTCAGCATCAAGGCCGTCGAAATCGAAGGCAACCGGCTGTTTGTGGCGGGCAGCGGCACGCAGGGGGCCACGATTCGCGGATATATCGATGACGCGCTCATCGGCGATGCGGAGGTGAATGTCGAAGGCAACTACGTTCTCGACGCCGAGATCGACGTTTCAGTGGGCCTGCATACGATCCGCGTCGATATGCTCGATGAGGATGGCGGGGTCGTCGCCCGCGCCGTCGTGCCTTTCGACCGCCCGCCCGGCGACCAGGTAGCAGCAGTCTCCAGCGCGCCGGCGACCAGCGGCGAACAGCAGCAGGACGGCAGCCAGACTTTTACCCAGCCGCAGCTTGAAAGCAGCGACAATGCCGTGATCATCCGCCGCGGCGACAATCTGTGGCGCATCTCGCGGCGCATGTATGGACGCGGCGTGCGCTACACCACGATCTACCTTGCCAACGAGCCCCAAATCGTCAATCCCAACCTGATCCTGCCCGGCCAGGTCTTCTCCGTGCCGAAGGAACCGCTGCCGATCGGGGAAGCGGAAACGATCCACCGCCGCCTGCTGGACGGCATGCCGATCGGCCCGGAATACCATCTGCCGGCGGGCGACCAATAGAAGCTGAAATGCGGCCCGCAAATCGCTGACCGCGCTTTTTTTCGCCGCTCCAGCGCCAGCCCGGGAAAGACCGCGCGCCCGGCGATATGCGAAAAACGTCCCGCCGCCGGCGCAATCGGTTTCGGCCCGCGGCCATTGCAATATCCCCGCGGCGACCTTATGTCGCGGTGAAAGCGGCGCCCCGCGGGGCGCCTTTCATTTTGATACTTCTCTTATTTCGGCTCGGCCTTCAGGCCTTGAGCGCGGGGACAAGCATGGCAGATCGCGGTAAAACCGTGTCAGCGGATTCATCCAATCCGCTTCAGACGATCATCAATCTATGGCCGTATATCTGGCCGGAAAGTCGTCCGGACCTGAAGCGTCGCGTGGTTCTCGCCACCATCGCGCTGGTGGTCGCCAAGCTCATTCTCCTGCTGGTCCCCTATTCCTTCAAATGGGCGACCAATGCGCTGACCGGCGAGCTGGAAATCAACACCATCCTGCCGGCCGTCCTTTTCGGCGCGGTCACGCTGGTGCTGTTCTACAATCTCGCGCGCATCGGCCAGCTCGGCTTCAACCAGCTGCGCGACGCCCTGTTCGCCAGCGTCGGCCAGTATGCTGTGCGCCGCCTTGCACACCGCGTTTTCGTGCACATGCATCAGCTCGCCCTGCGCTTTCATCTCTCGCGAAAGACCGGTGGTCTGTCGCGGATCATCGAGCGCGGCACCAAGGGCATCGAGACGATCGTGCGCTTCACGATCCTCGCGACGCTGCCGACCGTGCTCGAATTCTTCCTGGTCGCAATCATCTTCTGGTGGGGCTACGGCTTCGATTATCTCGCGATCACCGCCGTCACGGTCGTGCTCTATGTCTGGTTCACCATCAAGGCCAGCGACTGGCGCATCGCCATCCGCCGCGAGATGAACGACAGCGACAACGACGCCAACACGAAGGCCGTCGACTCGCTTCTGAACTACGAGACCGTCAAATATTTCGGCAATGAGAAGATGGAGGCGCACCGCTTCGATGCCTCCATGGCGCGCTATGAGAATGCGGCCACCCGTATCTGGACGTCGCTCGGCTGGCTCAATTTCGGCCAGGGCGTGATCTTCGGCGTTGGCATGACGATCATGATGGTGCTGTCGGCGATCTCGGTGAAAAACGGCACCCAGACTATCGGCGATTTCGTGTTCATCAACGCCATGCTGATCCAGCTTGCCATCCCGCTCAATTTCATCGGCTCGGTCTACCGCGAAATCCGCCAGGGCCTGACCGATATCGAGCAGATGTTCGATATTCTCGAGGAAGACCTCGAAATCACCGACAAGCTCGATGCCCCGGACCTGCAGATCCGCCAGGGCGCGATCGCCTTCAAGGACGTGCATTTTTCCTATGATCCGTCCCGCCCGATCCTGAAGGGGGTTTCCTTCGAGGTTCCGGCCGGCAAGACGGTCGCGATCGTCGGCCCGACGGGCGCCGGCAAGTCGACGATCTCGCGCCTGCTGTTCCGCTTCTACGATGTCAATGAGGGCGCGATCACCATTGACGGGCAGGATCTGCGCGAGGTGCGCCAGTCGAGCCTGCGCGAGGCGATCGGCATGGTGCCGCAGGATACGGTGCTGTTCAACGACACGATCGCCTACAATATCCGCTATGGCCGCACGTCTGCGACCGACGAGGAGGTCAATGCCGCCGCAGAACTCGCACAGGTTGGCGATTTCATCCGGCAGTTGCCGGAGGGTTTCGACACCCAGGTCGGCGAGCGCGGCCTGAAGCTTTCCGGCGGCGAGAAGCAGCGCGTGGCGATCGCCCGAACGATTCTCAAGGCCCCGCCAATTCTCGTGCTTGACGAGGCAACCTCCGCCCTCGACACCCATACCGAGCGCGAAATCCAGGCCGCGCTTGACGTGGTCTCGAAGAACCGCACCACGCTGGTGATCGCCCACCGGCTTTCGACCGTGATCGGCGCCGACGAGATCATCGTGCTCAAGCGCGGCGAGATTGCCGAGCGCGGCACCCATGACGACCTGATCGCGCAGAGCGGCCTTTACGCCCAGATGTGGGAGCGCCAGCGCGAGGCGACCCTTGCCGAGGAGCAGTTGCGCAAGGTGCGCGAGAGCGACGATATGGGCGTAATCATGCGGCTCGACCCCGCCAACTGACAAGACCGCCGCAAAACCGACGCACGGCCGTGTTCCCAAGGCCGCGCGCAGCCTGTATTGTCGCCCGTGAGTACCGGGCAACCTAGCGAGGACCAATGACCATTATCGATTCCATCCGGCATTCGATGGCGCCGATCCACAAGGAAGGCCACCGCTTTGTCGCCATCTTTCTGGTGGCGACCCTGATCCTTGGATGGATTGCCCAGCCGCTGTTCTGGATCGGCCTGATCGCCACGCTCTGGTGCGCCTATTTCTTCCGCGATCCCGACCGGGTCGTGCCGCAGGATGACAATCTCGTCATCAGCCCGGCCGATGGCCGCGTCTCCGCGATCAGCGAGGAAATACCGCCGGCCGAAATGGGGCTTGGCGCCGAGCCGATGCTGCGCATCTGCGTGTTCATGAACGTGTTCGACTGCCATGTGAACCGCGCGCCGATGGCCGGCCGGATCACCGGCATCCACTATCGCCCCGGCAAGTTTCTCAATGCCGAACTCGACAAGGCGAGCGAAGACAATGAGCGCAATGGCCTCGTGATCGAAACCGGCCACGGTTTGATCGGCGTGGTGCAGATCGCGGGCCTCGTCGCCCGCCGGATCGTCTGCTTCTCCGAGAACGGCGACGTACTTGATGCCGGCGAGCGCTTCGGCCTGATCCGCTTCGGTTCGCGGCTCGATGTCTACCTGCCGACGACCGCCACCCCGCGCGTTGCCGTCGGCCAGATGGCGACGGCTGGCGAGACCGTGCTGGCGGGCTTCGGCGGTTTTGATCTTCCGACCGTCGGACGGAAAATCTGATGGATGAAGGCAGCCAGGATCGTGCGCTGGAGCCCCGGATAAAGCCCACGGCCGACAAATCCGGTCGTGGACCTCGGCTTCGCGAAATACCGCTCCGCCTCATCATCCCCAATCTGGTCACCGTGCTCGCGATCTGCGCCGGGCTTTCCGGCATCAGGATGGCAATCGACGGCCAGTTTCCGAAAGCCGTCGCCATGCTGCTGATCGCAGCCTTTCTGGACGGCGTCGACGGCAGGCTGGCGCGACTTCTGAAGGCCTCCTCCAAATTCGGCGAGCAGATGGACTCTCTTGCCGATATCGTCAATTTCGGCATCGCGCCGGCGCTTGTCGCCTATACTTATCTGCTCAATGACGGCGGCACGCTCGGCTGGATCGCGGCGCTGACCTATGCGATCGCGGCCGCCCTCCGCCTCGCCCGCTTCAACGTGATGGCCGACCGCAAGCGCAAGGCGAGCTGGCAGGGCGAGTATTTCGTCGGCGTCCCCGCGCCGCTTGGCGCGATCATCATGCTGTTGCCGGTCTATCTCGGCTTTCTCGGCATGGAGCTCGGCCGCGGCGTGGCGCTGGCCTCAGCCGCCTACACCGTGCTCATCGGCTTCCTGCTGATCAGCCGCCTGCCGGTCTGGTCCGGCAAGAGCCTCGGCTTCACCGTCCGGCGCGATTTCGCGCTGCCGATGATGCTGGTCGCCGTGCTCTCGGTCGCGCTGTTGTTTGCCTATACCTGGCACGTGATGATCGCCGGCTCCGTGCTCTACCTCCTCAGCCTGCCGCTCGGCGCCCGCGCCTGGCACCGCAAATACGGCACGCTGGTGATGGAGGATGACACCGAGGACGACGAGGACGACGACTTGCCGCGCAAGAACCGGCTGGATCTCGATATTTGATGGGCCGCTTTGCATAAGATTGCGCCGGCTCTGATGGACGCCAGTTACGCCCGAAAGCCTTGCCGCCCATAATCTCCCCCCTTGAGGGAGAGATGCCCCGACAGGGGCAGAGAGGGGTGAACCCTTTCGGCGAATTCGGAGCTTGGGGCTTATGCCCATACCCCTCTCTGTCGCTTTCGCGACATCTCCCCCTCAAGGGGGGAGATTGGGGCTGCGCGGTTTCCCGAACCGAAAATCGGAGACGGATTGTGGGTCTGCCAGCTAACCACCAGGCAACCGCCCTACCCTCCCTCAAAACAAATCCATCTGCCCCGGACCCTCATCCTCAGGCTCGCCCTCCAGCGCCGGCCCGATCGGCTCAATCAGGTCTGCCCCCATATTGCGGGCGTTGCTGACGGCCTTCGAGACCGGGAGGGCCTCGAAGAAATCGGCGGGCGGCGGTTTCATCAGGTCGGCGACTTCGCGCGGTTCGTAATTGCGGCAATCGAGCCAGCGTTCGTAATCCTCCGGCGCAATCACCACCGGCGAACGCTCGTGAATGTGCGCGATCACGCCGCTTGAGGCTGTGGTCAGGATCGTGCCGGTATCGATCTCCGTGCCGTCGGCCCCCAGCCATGGCGACATCAGGCCGGCAAAGGCGATCACGCCGCCATGGCGCGGGCGGATCCAGTAAGGCTGCGCGCCGCCGCCGGTCCTGCGCCATTCGAAGAAGCCGGAGGCCGGAACCAGCGTGCGGAAATGGCGCATCGACCCGCGAAACGCAGGTTTCTCCGCCGCGGTTTCGCTGCGCGCATTGAACAGCAGCGAGAACGCACGTGCATCCTTCACCCAAGCGGGAATCAATCCCCAACGCACCAGAAGCGCATTGCGCCCCTCCCCGCCGCCGGTCAGTTCAGATGCGCTCACGACCATCAGGATCGGCTGCGACGGCGCGATGTTATAGCGCGGCGGGAACGGCTCGATGCCGGTAATGTCGAAAGCCTCGCCCACCTCTTCGGGGGTTGCTATCAGGCCGAAACGTCCACACATTGCGCTTTGAAACTCATCCTGAAGACGGAAGGCGCGCCTTCCTTGAATCATCCATTGGGCTTTGCCACCCGTATATAGCATGACAGAGACGCCAAAACCCGCTTCCTCGGTGATCATCCGCCGGAAAGACACGTTCCTGCTGGTGCGCCGCGCCAATCCACCGGCGAAAGCCATGTATGCCTTTCCCGGCGGCAAGGCGGAAGCGGGCGAAACTGAAGAACAGGCGGCGATTCGCGAGCTACGGGAGGAAACCGGCCTAACCGCCGAAAATGTAAAGCTGTTTTCCGTTTATGATCTGATCGACAGGAACGAGACAGGCGCGGTGACCAGCTTCTACCGACTCAGCGTCTTCCTGGCGAAGGTCGATGACCGCGCGATCGCGGCGGCGGCCGATGACGCCGACGATCTCGGCTGGTTCACGCTCGCCGATATCACCCGCCTCAACGTGCCTTCCAGCGTGCGCGAATGCGCCGAGGCGCTGGATCGGGAGCGCCGCGACACTGTGGCGAAAGAAGCACATTAGCGCCGTGAAATAGGCGCCAACGCGCTGCAATTAACCGGAAATTCACTTTTTCGGACAGCCGCTCTGACACGAGCGCGAAAAAATTGATAGCATGACCGACAAAGACGAAGCCGACAAGGATATGCGATGAAGCCGAACGCCAACGAGATCGACGACATGATCGTGCGCGAAAAGATGCAGGTGGCTCTCGAATATCAGAACGAAGCCTGGGCTGACGGCGTTGCCGATGGCATCGAGCCCGAGATCATCGCCGATGCTGCGCTCGCGCTTGCGATGCGCGAAACCGTTCGGATGATCGGCGAGGAAGGCGCGGAAGCCATGCTCGAATCGCTGCGCGAACGCATGCTCGCCGGCGAGTTTTCGCCCGAACGCATCCTGCAATAGCGCCTCCGACTTTCTTTCTCGCAAAACGCCCGCGACTTCAACCATTGACGAATCCATTGCGCCGCGTGACAACACGAGCGATTGCCTCCGTTGAAGGGAACGCGCGCGGCTTGCTTGTGCGCCCTGCCTGCGACCCTACATCTTGAATTCGGGCCGGCCCGATGCCGCCGGCATGCCAGAGGATATGATCATGGCTGAGATCCACCTTCCGGAACGGGCCGTCATCACGCTTGCCGGCGATGACGCCGAACATTTTCTGCAGAACCTTATCACCACCGACCTCGACAGGATCGGCCCCGCCGAGGCGTGGCCCGGCGCGCTTCTGACGCCGCAGGGCAAGGTGATGTTCGACTTTCTCATCAGCCGCACCGACGCGGGATTTGCGATCGAAACCCATGCCCAAGACGCCGCCAGCTTGCTGCAGCGGCTGACGCTCTACAAATTGCGGGCAAGAGTGACGATTGCTCAGGAAGAGACCGAGGGCGTGACGGTCTTCGCCGGCGACGCGCCCGAAGCCGCGGTGACCGATATGCGTTTTTCGCCCGCCGGCACGACCGTAAAGCGCCTGCCCGGCCGCCATGGCGAGGCGGATGAAGCGGCCTATACCGCGCTCAGGATCGAGGCCGGCGTGCCGGAAATGCATGCCGATTACGCCCCGCAGGACGCCTTCCCGCACGACCTTCTGTTTGACAGGAATGGCGCGGTTTCCTTCAAGAAGGGCTGCTTTGTCGGCCAGGAAGTCGTCTCGCGCATGCAGCATCGCGGCACCGCCCGGCGAAGGCTGGTGATGGTGCGCGGCACGGAAGCCCTCCCCGCTCCCGGCACGACGGTGCTTGCGGATGGCAAGCCCGCCGGCGAAATCGGCTCGGTCGCGGGCGATGCGGCGATGGCCATCCTCCGGATCGAGCGGGCCGCTTCGGCCGAAAGCCTGACGGCCGGCGATGTGGCGGTCACCGTCACGCCCTATGGCTGGAGCGGCATCACGCTCGAAGCATCCGGGGCGGAATAGCCCGATGCCGCCGAAGAACGACAGCCGCGCCTGGCAGCGCATGCTTTCGGGCCGAAGGCTCGATCTCCTGGACCCCTCGCCGCTCGATGTCGAGATTTCCGATATCGCCCACGGGCTTGCGCGGGTGGCACGCTGGAACGGCCAGACGCTGGGCGAACATGCCTATTCGGTCGCCCAGCACTCGCTCGTGGTCGAGGCGGTGTTCTGCCACATCACCCAGGCGAATGCCGACGATTGCCAGGCGGCGTTGCTGCACGACGCGCCGGAATATGTCATCGGCGACATGATCTCGCCTTTCAAGGCGGTCGTCGGCGGCGGCTACAAGGCGGTGGAAAAGCGGCTGGAAGCAGCCGTGCATCTCCGCTTCGGCCTGCCGCCGCATCCCCGCCCGGCGCTGAAGGCCAGGATCAAGACGGCCGACAAGATCGCGGCCTATTTCGAATCGGTCAGCCTCGCCGGCTTCTCGATCGCCGAGGCAAAGCGCTTCTTCGGAGAACCGAACGGCATATCCATAGACATGCTGCCGATCGAGCCAATGCCGACAGCGCTTGCCCAGCAGCGTTTCCTCGACCGGTTCGGCGAAATCGAGACAGCCCGCGCAGCGCTTCAGAAAACGGCAAAGAAATCCGCCAAATGAGCGGGGCGATCATCGTTTCGCCGCTCGAGCGGATCGGCGAGATGTGCGCCCGACACGGCTGCCGGCAAATGATTTCGCTGATGGCCGCGGGACATGATTTCGCCCGGCCCGGCATGATCGACCGCCACCTCGTGCTGCGCATGAACGACATCGCCTTTGCCGGCGCCGGCGATCTCGTGGCGCCGGAACGCGCCCATGTCGATCAGATCATCGATTTCGCACGGCAGTGGGGCGGCAATGGGCCGCTGCTGGTGCATTGCTGGCTGGGCGTCTCGCGTTCGCCGGCAGCGGCCATGATCGCCGCCCTCGCGGTCGCGCCAGACATCGATGAGGATGCACTGGCGAAGGCGTTACGCGCTGCCTCCCCCTCCGCCACGCCAAACAGGCGGCTGGCGGCGCTCGGCGATGAAGCGCTTCAGCGCGGGGGGCGGCTCACTGCCGCCGTAAAAGGTATCGGCCGCGGCCGGGACTGCCGGCTCAACGCGCCTTTCAGACTTGATCTCGATGATCTTGCCATCACGCCGTTGCGCCATAGGTAGAGTATCCGTAACCTTGGCCCACGATATTTGAGACGAATAATAAGGACTCATTGATGGATTCGATAGAGAAGCAAGCCTCCGACCTGCTGAATGCATCCAGCGATTTTGCCGAAGCGATGATGGCCCTGGTCGTCACCTACGCATTCTCGGTGCTTGGCGCGATTATTCTGCTGATCGTCGGCTGGATCGTCGCGGCGATTGCCCAGCGCTCCGTCAAAACCGCTTTCATGAAGTTCGACAATGTCGACAAGACACTGGCCGGTTTCTTCGGCGCGATCGCGCGCTACGGCATTCTCACCATCGTCATCGTCATGGTGCTTGGCCAGTTCGGGGTGCAGACCGCTTCGATCCTCGCCGCTCTCGGCGCCGCCGGCCTCGCCATCGGTCTCGCCCTGCAGGGCACGCTGCAGAACATCGCCGCCGGCATCATGCTTCTGGTGCTGCGCCCCTTCAAGGTGGGCGAGTATATCTCGACTGGCTCTATTGACGGCACGGTGCAGGAGGTTGGCCTGTTCGCCACCGAGCTCAAGACCTTCGACGGCCTCTACCGGCTCGCGCCGAACTCGACGCTCTGGAATGTCTCGATCACCAATTATTCCCGCGTCGCACAGCGCATGCACGAACTCGCCATCGGCATCGGCTATGAGGACGATCTCCGCAAGGCGATCGACATCATGCTCGATCTGGCGAAGAACAACGAGAACGTGCTCTCCGATCCCGAACCCTACGCCTTCGTCAAGGAGCTCGGCGACAGCGCCGTGGTGGTGGCCATGCGCTACTGGGTGCCCGGCCCGCTGTGGTGGAAGACCACCCATGTGATGACCCGCGACGCCAAGCTCGCCTTCGACGACGCCGGCATCTCGATACCGTTCCCGCAGGTCACGCTTTCGACGCTTGACGATGATGGACTTCCGGTAAAGCCGGAAAAAAGCGAGCAGGCTGAGAACGAACAGGCTGATACGGCAGAGAAAAAACCGGCAGCCAAGGCTGGCACCAAGCCGGCGAGCAAACCAGCCGCAAGGGCCAGTGCAAAGAAACAACCCGAATGATCGGAGCCCGGCGATGAAAGTCGCAGAACTCAACATCTATCCCATGAAAAGCGCGCGCGGCATCACCCTTGATGCCGCGTTTTGCCGTGCGAGCGGCCTTGAAGGCGATCGCATCGCACTACTGACGGAGCCGGATGGCCGTTTCATCACCCAGCGCGATCTGCCGGCGCTCGCCCGGGTAACGGCGCGTCCGGGGCCGGACGGGCTTGTGCTGTCGATAGAGGGCAAGGGGGAGATCGAAACCGGGCCTTCCAGCGAGCAGCGGATCGATGTCACCGTCTGGAAAGACACGGTCAACGCGGCGGCGAGCACCGGCGCGGCCGATGCCACACTTTCGGACTGGTTCGACCGTCCGGTCCGCCTCGCCTTCTTCGATAACGCAGCACAGCGGATCGCAAGCCGCGACTGGATAGGCGACGAAACGCCGGTTTCCTTCGCCGACGGTTTTCAGGTGCTGGTGACCACCACGGGGTCGCTTGCCGCGCTCAATGCCGATCTGAAGGCCCATGGCGCGGAAGAGGTCGGCATGGAGCGGTTCCGGCCCAATATCGTGGTCGATTGCGACGAGGCCTGGGCGGAGGATGGCTGGGCGGGCATCGAAATCGGCGGCATCGCCTTCGATTTCGTCAAGCCCTGCACCCGCTGCATCATGACCACGCAGGACCAGACCACCGGCTCGCGCGAAGGCGCAAACCCGCTGCCCGCGCTCGGACGGCTCCGCATGTCTGCAGACCGCCGGGTGCCCGGCCCGCTGTTCGGCTGGAACGCGGTGCCGCGCGGCGAAGGCATGCTGCGCGTCGGCGATCCGGTCACCGTCACCAAAAGCGCGTCGGAGCGCTGGCCGCTGAAGAGGCGGGTGTGAATACGGCGTCAGGCAGAGCCGCCTTGACGCCGTCAGAATGACAGACCGAGGCTCGCGAACCAACCTTGCGCCCTGTCGTCTCCGTCCAGCCGCGCGCGGTACTGCACGTTGAGGTCGATGTGCGACATCGGCGCCTCGTACTTGTTTTCGCGGAACCAGTAGCTGAACTTGACGCCGGGGCCGGCGCCAAGCGCGAATTCGTTGGCATCGGTGCTGTTATAGTCAGCGGCGATCCCGAGATAGGGCGTGAGCACGAATTTTCCGTCGTCGCCGCCAAGCTTGAAGCTGCGCCCCAGTTGCGCGTAACCGTCGGCGAAGTTCTGGTTGCTTTCGAGATAGCGCCCGACCTCGCCGAAATACTGGCCCGTCCACCATGAGGACATTGCCGGCATCAGGTCGGTGTTGAAGCCGCCGGAGATCGCCGCCCGCAGCAGGTAATCGTCCCGGCTGTCGCGACCGATCTTGAAGTAGCGCGCGCCCTCCACAATGAAGTTGTAATCGGAGAACGGCTTGATCCGGATCCCCGCCGCGCCCTGCATGGTCGAAGCGCCAACCGGACCGTCGAGCGAATCATAGAGCGTGGTGAACTGGCGCAGGAACAGGTCGACCGTGCGCCCGTCGCGATAGCCGAACATCGGCGGACGCCAGTATATCTCGGTCCCCACCTGCATCACCTCACCGGAGGAAGCCGCCGGGGACAGATAGCCATCCGAGATGCCGCTTGTGCCGTAGATCACGCTGGCATAGGCGCCCCACTGGCGCGAGACGTCGCCGATCTGGCGGCGGAGATTGAAGCGTTCGGTTTCGGAAAGCGGAAAGACGCCGGCATCGGCCTGGTCGATCGCCTGTTTGAACAGGTCGACCGCTTCTTCATTGCGATAGTCCCTGACGGCGGCGTAACCGGCGTCAATCAGTTGCGCGCCCCGCAACTGTCCCTGATCATAGGCGTTCTTGAAGGACTGATAGGCGATGTCCTTGTTGCCGACGCTCGCGGCAAGATAGGCAATATCGGCGGAACCAAGCGGCGCGAGCGCGCCGTCCTCCGAGGCCTCGGCAAACATCGCCCTCGCCTCCCGCTTGCCGTCCTTGGCGGCGGCAAGCCTGATTTTAGCCGCGGCGACGTCCGCTTGCTCGATCTCGCTTCCGGCCAGGGCGCCGGCCCGGTCGAGCGCGCTGCCGGCGGCGTCATAATCCGCCATCGCGGTCAAGGCTTCGCCGCGTTGCAGCCAGACACCGTAGCCGGCAGCATCGCCGAGCGGCTGCAGCGTTCGATAGGCCAGCAAGGGGTCGGAGGTCGCCATTGCCGCGGCGGCGAGATCCAGCCTGAGCTGGCGGTCAGCGTCCGCCAGACCGGGAAACTCTAGCGCGCGCGAAAAATCGGCGAGCGCCGCAGTCTGGTCGCCGCTCTTCTGTTCCAGCACGCCGCGCCGGCGCAGAAGCTCGCGGTTGTCGCCAAGCGCCGCGATCGCCCGATCCGTCGCCGCCATCGCGGCTTTCGTGTCGCCCTCTCCGTTCAGCAGATCAATCAGCAGCAGGCGGAATGACAGGTTTCCGGGCGCAAGCCGGACGGCCTTTCGGGCATGGTCGACAGCGCTCGCCAGATCGCCCTTGCGCTGGGCGGCATAGGCCGCGTCCGCCTGCCTGTCGGCAGGGCTTGCCTTTCTGGCTGGCGGCCGGCTCGCCGCCGCTTCGGCATTCTTCAGAAGCGTCTGATAGTCGGCATTGTCCGGCGCGAGTTCCACAGCCTGCCTGGCCTGATCGACAGCCTTGCCGTATTGTCCGGCGGCATAGGCCTTGTAGGCGGCGTCCGCAGCCTCATAGGCGGGGCTTGTTTCCGAAACGCCGCCGCTTGCCGCGTCCGGCTGATTTTTTAGGTCGCGCGCGGTCTCGGCATTCTTCAGCAGGGTCTTGTAGGCCTCATGATCAGGCGCCAGTTCAACGGCCTTCCTGGCCTCCTCCACCGCCTTGTCATAATCGCCCGCGCTATAGGCGCGATAGGCAGCGTCGGCCGCCTGATAGGCCGGACTGCTCTGCGAGAGCGGCGGCGGAGACTGGTCGTCGGCCAGAACGGCAGGCGCAGCCATGGAGAGCGCGATTGCAGCAACCGCCGCCGACAGGGCGAGCCGGGACGCGGCATTGCGGAATGAGCGTTTCGTGTTTGTCGCTGCCATGTTCATATCGCCTTTCCGGCAACAGGTTGGAGTGGCGAAAGCGTCCGGTTCTCGCGCAATCGCTCGATCCTGCGGCGCTGCTCGGCCAGCGCCTCCTCGATCGCCTGGTTGAAGACCACATCCCGGGCGGCGAGATAGGCCCCGATCAGTCCGTCGCGCTGGGGAGAATAATCGGCAAGCGCCGCCCGCAGCGCTTCCGGGGAGATATCGCCTCGTTCGACGAGAATATCGCCAAGACGCGGCATCTCGTCACTGAGAGGGCGAGAAACGTGTCGGCCGTCCGCGATATCGCGTTCGCAAAGAAGGTCCAGACCCGCCGCGATCTGGCTGTCGCGGACAATGCAGATTTTCGGCATTTCGCCGCACGCCGCGACGATTTCGGCGAGCGCCTGGGGTTCCAGCGGTACTGCGGTTGCCACCATCACCTGCCCGTCGTCCTGCACCGGCAGGACGCGCAAGCGAAGACAGAGATCGGTGGAAAGCCGGCCGCGGGCGTTCAGCACGTCGTCTTCTGAGATCGTCCGCATCTCGTGACCCGCCTGGAAAGCCACGGCTTCGGCCAGCACCTCCTCGTGAAGCCAGCCTTCATCGAGCAGGATACGACCGAGCGGGCGGCGCTGCTGATATTGCTTCGCCAGCGCCTGATCAAGCTGGGCGTCGTCGATCGCCTGCCAGGTGACGAGCAGATCGCCAAGCTTCGCGCTGCGCTCCACCAGTCCGTCGCCCGACGGGAAGTCGTGCATGGTCTTGTCCCAGACCAGTCGCTTGCCGGTCACGAGGTGGGTGACATACTGCTTGAGCGCGCGCGCCATCGCCATGAAGTTCACGAAATTGCCGACAACCATGCGCGGGATCGACAGCACTCCATGCTCCCAGCCGAAAGTCCGCGACGTGAAATAGAAGCGCTGGACGACGCGCAGAACCAGCGCGACCGCGTTCAGGATCAGCACGACACCGACCCAGCCGTGAACCGAAAGCAGCGGTGGATATGTCGCTGTAAACAGGCCGAAGCTGATGGCGAAATGGAAGACTATATACTGGAGCGCCAGCAAATAGGCGAAAACGGTGACGAAGCTGGTGACGATCGCCTTTCTGTCTCTGAGCAGAAAATAGCGGTCGACCAGCGAACCGTACCAGCCGAAATAAGCCCAGCCCTGGAAGCAGATGCCAAGCGACCACCGCGCCTTCTGGCGATAGGAGGTGCGGAACCTGTTGGGAAAATATTCCTGAACGCAAAGCGGCATGCGGACAGTCTTCTCACGCTCCGGCCCAAAGCCGAACCAGCTCTTGCGCCGCATTTTATAATCGACGGTGAAGCGCGCGAGGATCGAGCGCATGCCGTGTTCGGCAAGCCGCACCCCGATATCGTAATCCTCGGTGAGCGTCTGGGTGTTAAATGGCTGATTGTCGGTTTCGGCCGAAAGGGTCAAGAGCGCCTTGCGCGAGAAACATGTTCCCACGCCGGCGGACGGCACCATCCCTGAAAGAGCCTCGCGCACGACGATATCCTTCCCGTGCCATTCGGCGAACTCATCCATGTATACCCCGGCCACGAGCTCGTACCAGTTGCGCTCCAGCGAGTTCACAGGAATCTGAATCAGGTCGATCCGCGGCAGCAGGTAGTTGAAGAAACGCAGCTCCAGCGGATGAAGAACGTCCTCGCTGTCATGCAGAATGGTACCCGCGAATGTGATGCCGTGCGTCTTCTCATGGGCGAAAATCGCCTGGACGACCCAGTTGAGGCAGTCCGCCTTGCAGGTCGGCCCGTCATGGGGAACCTCGACGCGCACAAGCTGGCGGTAACGCTTGCGCATCCGCTCGACCTCGTCGATCGTGGCGCGGTCATTGCGATAAGTGCCGACGAAAATCGTGTAGTTCCGGTAGTCGAGCGTGCGCACCATGCCCTCGATCATGGCCGCGATCACGTCATGCTCCAGCCAGGCGGGCACCATGATCGCCATATGCTGTTCGGGTCGGTTATGAAGCTGTTCCGGCTGAAGCGGCTGGTAGTGGTGTTTCCTGGCCGCGAACCGCCGCTTGATCGCCCGCGCATAGAAAATCGCATCGATGAAAAGATCGTCGAGGCACGACAGCAGGATGATCACCGCGACGATCGCGGTGAAATCCTCCAGCAACCGATAATAGTCGGCGAACAGGAATGGCCAGTAGAGCTCCATGATTGTCGGCCTAGTCCCGCTTGTCCCGGTTCCTGCGGCGCGCGATACCGGCCAGCAGGACAAGAACGATGAAGCCGCCGATGATCAGCGTCGTAAGCGCCCATGGCGCCTGTTCCAGCCAGAATTTCGGACTGGTGAGCAGTCGCAGCGTCGACCCGTTGCTTTGGTCGAGCGGCGCACCGGAGGCGGCATAGACCGTGTTGCCGCTGGCATTCAGCGCCGTCAGAACACCGCCTTCGCCGATGACGGCGACATCGCCCTGGCCGAAGCTGAACGGCTTGCCGAGATCGGCCCCGGCGCCGACCGTGCGATAGTAGAGGCCCGGCTGGCTCTGGTCGAGCACGGCCTCGGCGACCGAAACGTCCGAAAGCCCGGCGGCATCGAAAAGCCGCTCGCCGCGCGCCGAGTCGATCGTGATCTTGTTGCCCGTGACGCTGACGCGGTCCGCACCCTTTTCCGGCGCAATATCGAAGAACAGGAAGGGCTTGTTCGGCAGCGGCGCCGTGGCGCTATCGACGACCGCAAACTCGGAGCGCGCGGGCGCGATGCCCGCGGCATCGGCCACGCTCATCACCGTCGGCAGCGTTTTCAGCGCATCATCGAGCCATGCCGCCGGCACGGCCACCTGGCTGTCGCCCGCCAGCTTCGCCACAAGCGTGGTGAAGCCATCGGCGGCGGGGGCGTCGCTGAACAGGATGCGGCTATCCGGCAATACCGCGGCGGGATAGGCCTGCGGGACTTCGCGACACTGGTCGCTCGCGGGCTGGCGCTGGAACTCGACATTGATGACATTGCGCGGCAGCAAAGTGTAGGCGGGGATGGCGACCGAGATCCGCTCCGGCGTGCCGTCGGCCTTCAATTGCTTTGCGCCCAGCAGATAGCCGTTGATCGAGACCGAAGCGACCGGCAGCGTCGCGGTGGCGCCGGGGGCAGCCGAGACCGCGAGGTCGAGGCGGCTCGGCACCTTTCCGGGCGCAGCCGTGCCGAGATCGAACTGCGTCGACCAGTCGCCCCTTGCCACGACGTCGAGCCGGCTCGGCGCCTTGCCGAGCGCACCCAGCGCAATGGCGTCGCCCGCCACCGGCGGCATCGCCGCAGCGCCAAGCGTGAGGTCTCCCGATACCGCCGATTGACGCCAGACCGTATCGAACAGGCCGACCGCGGCATTGGCGGCATCCGGCGCAACCGCGACGACCGGCCGGCCCGAAAGCGTGCGGAGCCCGACAGTGTCGTCGCCAACGGGTTGGCCAAGCGAATTGAGATCCTGCCGGATGGTCGCGAGAGCAGCAGAAGCAGTGCCGTCGGCATCGACAATTTCCGCCGAAACGGCATCGAGCGCGGATTTCAACTGCTCAGCCATCGCGCCGTCGGCGATGGCAATATCGGCGATGAATTGCGGGGCGTCCAGCAGCATCAACGCGCCAATCTCGGCTTCATTGGCGATCTGCACCTCGCCGCCGCCCGCAAGGCTCTTGAACGCCGGAACCCCGGCAAGCGATGGCGGTACCGTCAGCGTGGCGGTGTCGATCCGGTCGCCAACCTTCGGCAGGGCGATGGTCCTGACGGTCTTGCCGTCGCGCTGCAGGGCGGTTCCGATGCGCCAGGCGGCATCATAGCTGTTCCTGTCGAGGTGGTTGCCCGAAACCAGCAGCGTCACCTCCGTGGGAAGCGCCGACCATGCCGTGCTGATATCCTTCACGGCGGAAGCCGCGTAGCCATATTCCAGATAGGTGTCGGGCTCGATCTCGAGCATGTTGCCGATCGGTCGCGCATCGTCGCAATAATATTGCCCGGTGGCGGACGACCAGTTCACATTGAGATGGACGAAACCGTTGTCGCGGGCCGCGCCGTCGATGCCGATGCTGGCATCGGCCGAACCGCCGTCATCCGTCGGCGAGCGCGCAAGCAGCATACGGTCGTCAGCCGACAGGGTGTAGGTGGTCTGTCCGCCGTCCGCCCGCAGGTAACGGCCTTCGAAATTAAGCGTGGGGTCGATCAGTTCGACGCCCGCCGGGACGGGAATATAGATATCGCGCTCGGCCGCTGTCGATCCAAGCGCCACCGGCGTGCCGATGCCGAGGTCCTCCAGCGTGACCTTGCGGGTGATCACCCGATCCTTGGTCCCCGCCGCAAGCGTATCGGCGATGGCGCCGGCATGGCTTACCTGCGGAACCAGCAGGACTGGCGCCACCGTGCTCGCAAGCAGGGCGGCGATCATGGCGTTCCTCGAGGGGGCGGTTTTGGTGTTTTTCATTTCGTGGCAGTCCTCAAGGAAACAGCGCGAAGGTGGCGCGGACGAGCATGCGGGGCAGGCTCCGCGGCAAAGGGAATGACGGCGCGTCCGGCAAGCGTATCGACGATGCGCTCTGCAGCCTTGCCGTCGCCATAGGGGTTGATCGCGGCGGACTGGAGCGCATGGGCGCGGGGATCATCCAGAAGGTGCACGACCTCGCGCATGATGCGCGCGGTGTCGGTTCCGACCAGTTTCACCGTGCCGGCCGCGAGCGCTTCGGGTCGCTCGGTGACGTCGCGCATCACCAGAACGGGTTTTCCAAGCGAAGGCGCCTCCTCCTGCACGCCGCCCGAATCGGTCAGGATGATATGGGAGCGCTCCATCAGATAGACGAATTCGAGATAGGCCTGCGGCGCAATCAGATGCACGTTGTTCAGGTCGCCCAGCATTTCCTGCACCGGCCCCGCGACATTGGGGTTGAGGTGCACGGGATAGACGATCTGCAGATCCTCGCGCCGGGCGAGTTCGCGCAGCGCCTTGCAGATATTGATGAAACCGCCGCCGAAACTTTCGCGGCGATGCCCGGTGACAAGCAGGGTCTTCAGCTCGGAATCCAGAAACGGAAAATCGGCGTCCAGCCGGGCCCTGAGGTCCGCGTCGCCGCGAATGCGGGCGGCAACCTCCCTGAGCGCATCGATCACCGTATTGCCGGTGACGACGACCCTGCCCTGAAGGTGCTCGCCCGCGAGATTGCGCGCGCTCGAAAGGGTGGGCGCGAAATGATAGGCCGAGACAACATCTACGAGCCGCCGGTTCATCTCTTCGGGCCAAGGCTTCGAAAGATCGTAGGTTCTCAGCCCCGCCTCAACATGCCCGACGGCAATGCAGCGATGGAAGGCGGCAATGCCCGCCGCCATGGCCGTGGTGGTATCGCCGTGGACCAGGACGACATCAGGCCGCGCCTCTTCGAACACCTGGTCGAGACCGGCGATCATCTTCGCGCTGAGGGCATTCAGCCCCTGGTTGGGCGCCATGACGGCAAGATCGAAATCCGGC
Source organism: Martelella sp. FOR1707 (assembly GCF_053484265.1). NCBI lineage: Bacteria > Pseudomonadati > Pseudomonadota > Alphaproteobacteria > Hyphomicrobiales > Aurantimonadaceae > Martelella > Martelella sp. FOR1707. Next base: position 202,105 of record NZ_JBAKFP010000004.1, read on the forward strand.
TTGATTGCGAAAAGCGACAGCACCTGGTCAAGCATGCTGCGATGCTGGCCGGTGACACAAACCTCAGTTGTGATAGCGCTATCACACCTCAGAGCATTGACCACCGGGGCCATCTTTATGGCCTCAGGGCGGGTGCCGAAAACACAGAGAATCTTGGTCAAGTTCTTGCTCCGATTCAAAACAGAGGGCTCCGGTGGATCCGGATCGGGAAACCCGACTATTGGGCAAACGTGTCTTTTCTGCGGGTTACATTTCGTTAACCTCCCGCATTGGGCGCGCCGGAGTTCACAACCGGATCTGCGGCATTCAGACCTTCGCGCCGGCGGTTGGTCTCGCAGGTGGAAGAGCGCTGTGGCGTCGTGGATGAAAATCGGGCAAGGTGAGCCATGACCAACGAAACAAGGCCAACCGGACCGGTTTTCAAACGCAAGCCGGCGTCCTGATCAAGCAGAACCCCATGGCGCATTTTCTTCACGAGTCGATCACCTTCATCGAACCCTATCTCCGCCATTACGGCCTGGTGGCGCTGTTTGTGATCATCTATCTCGAATCGCTCGGCGCGCCGATGCCGGGCGAAAGCGCGTTGATCGGCGCCTCATTGCTGGCGGCGGATGGTCAATTGTCGATCGTCGGGATCTTCTTCGTCGTCGTCTGCGCCGCCGTGATGGGAGACAGCACCGGCTATCTGATCGGCCGGTTTGGCGGCCGGGCGTTGATTTCGCGCTACGGACGTTATGTTGGCATGACGGAGGACCGCCAGCAATGGATCGAGGGACTTTACGAAAAACGCGGCGCCTGGGTCGTGGTCGGCGCCCGCTTCGTTGTCATCCTCCGGCAGTTGAACGGAATCGTGGCGGGCTCCATGGGAATGCGCTGGCCGCCCTTCCTCGCCGCCAATATCGCCGGCGGCCTGCTGTGGGCCGCAGTCTGGACCATCGGGCCCTATATGTTCGGCGACATCATCGCCGAGCGCCTGCATCTCACCTTGCACGGCGCGCCGTCATGATTGCCTGACGGGCCTATCGAAGAGCCGGTTGTCAAGTTCCCCTTAGTCAGAACGCTGCGTAACATCGGCTCGGGTCACGATTGGTGCTCCGCGAGACGATCATAGCTTCACCGAAGGAATTTCGCTTTCGCTCTTACGCCTCACCGCGTTCTTCGTGCATTATGCTATCAAACGCGATATCGCTGTTTGGGAGATTCCCGGTGTGAGACGACACCCCCGAACAGGCCCGGACAGGATGCGGTGACAATACAAACAATCAGAATGACCGACGAGCTGTGGGCGCTGCTTCTCGCGTTACGGCGCGGCGCTGCAAGCGCGCCACCCTTATCCGATCCCGCGGGCGCGTTGTACGGGCCCATCGCGGCTGCTTCAGACCAATTCGTGCTGGCACAGGTCGGTCAGTCGCTGGACGGGCGGGTGGCAACGCCGTCCGGGGACGCGCGCGATATTTCGGGACCGGAGGGTCTGGCGCATCTTCATCGGTGTCGCGCGCTGGTCGATGCCGTCATAGTCGGTGAGAACACGGTCAGTTGCGATGATCCGCGCCTTTCCGTGCGCCTTGTCGACGGCCCCGATCCCGTGCGTGTGGTCATCGACTGCCATGGGCGGCTTACCGGACGGGAAGGTCTGTTCCATGACGGCGGCGCGCACGTGATCGTTTTTCAGAGCGACGAGGCCAGCCGCAACGATCTTCCGAATGCCGAGATCATCCGTCTTCGCCCCCACGAGAACGGGCTCGCACCGCAGGAGATGCTGGCGGCGCTTTCCGGGCTCGGTCTGCGGCGCGTGCTTGTCGAGGGCGGCGCGCGCACGATTGCCCGCTTCATCGAGGCCGGATTGGTGGACCGGCTGCATGTCGCGGTTTCGCCGCTGATCATCGGATCGGGCCCGAACGGAATCGCCCTGCCCCCGGTCGAGCGCCTTTCAGACGCGCTTCGGCCAGAGGCGCAGGTTTACAGTCTGGGGAGCGACATTTTGTTCGATTGCCCGCTCAAGCCAGCTATCAGGCCGGAAGGGCAATGAGATCGGTGTGGCCGACCTCGCAGAGGCTCTCCGGCGCGGCGATGGCGGCCATGCGGAAGGCAAGCCAGTCCTCGATATCGGCGTCTGAATGGCACGACATCTCCTTTAACGGCTGACGGAACCCCGACAGGAACGCCTTCTGCAGGGCCGCCGCCGTTGCGTCCATCCGCCATGGGCTGGGCATCGCCTCAACCTGATAGCCTCTCGCTTCGAGCAGTCGCTCAAGACAGGCGCTTGCCTTGGGACCGAGCGCCTTGCCGAAGCCCTTGTCCGTCTGCTGGTGACGGTTGAAGGCCTCGACCATGTCGTCATCGAGCGGATGGCGGTGCGTCCAGCGAATGATTCCGTCATAGTTCAGCGCCGCGTAGAGGCCGCAGCCTTGAGCGACGATTCGCTCACAGAAAGCGACGCAGAAGTCTTCCGAAACCAGATCGAACAGCGCCGAGGCCGTTACCATTGAGACGCCTCCTAGCGGCAGATCCTGTAGATCGTTGAGATCGAAGCGTCGAAAGGCGACGTCTTGATCGTTTCCGATGCTGCGTTCCGCTTCCTTCAGCAAAACCGGGTCATAATCGAGAAGCAGCCAGCTTGTGCCTTCCGGCACATGGCTTTTCAGACTGCGCCATGTCGAACCCGTGCCGCAGCCGATATCGATAATCGCCGGCGCCGGCATGGCCTGCAGATAGCGCGACAGCGTTTCGATCAGCGCCGGGGCGCGGGCGAGCCTGTCCGCCGGTTCGCGCAGCGCCAACCATTCGGTTTCGAAACCGCTCATGCGACCGCCTCCAGAGCCTCGGAAATAGTGCGCGCCGTGTCATCCCATCCCGGCAGTCTCTCGCCCGCGCGCCGGGCCGCAACAGCCATGTCGGCGTGAAAAGCCTTGTCGGTGATCATCCTTTCAAGGGCCTCGGCGAAAACCGCGCTGTCATCGACGGGCAACAGAAAGCCGGCATCCGCTGGCACCACGTCGGGGATCGCGCCGGCACGGCAGGCAATCACCGGGACGCCCTGAGATAGCGCCTCGGCAAACACCATGCCATATCCTTCATAGCGGCTGGCAAGCGCGAACATGTCCGCCGTGGCAAGCAGCGCGCGGGTGTCGTCACAGTCGCCGGCCAGCAGAATTCTGTCGTGGAGCCCAAGCGCGGCGATCTGCCGTTCGAGCGCTCGCGCGGTCGGCGGGTCCATATCCCGGCTGCCGGCAATGGTCGCTCTCCAGGGAAGGCCTTCGATCCGTTTCAGCGCGTCGACCAACACATCATGCGCCTTGCGCGGGATCAGCGAGCCGATGGAAACGATATGGGGCGGATCGCCATCGCAGGCGGATACCGGCGCAGGGTCCGTGCCGGGAAGCGCGACGGTGATCTCGTCCGCCGGTATCGCGAACCCGCTGACAAGCGTTTGCGCTGTCGCTTGCGAGGTTACGACGATACGGCGGACAAGAGCGAGCGCCCTGCGTTCGCTTTCTCGCAAGACGGTCTGCCGGTCGGCGTCGAGCCCGGTTTCCAGCGCCAGCGGATGATGCACCAGGGCCACGATCCGCAGGCGAGTCGCCTCTCGGACGGCCCAGTCGTCCAGAATGCCGAAGGCGAGCCCGTCAATCATCACCAGCGCCCCGTCCGGCAGGGCCGAGAGCAGACGTTCGGCGTTCTGCTTCACCGCCGGTTCCGGCGCGGGAAAGCCATCGCCGAGCGCCAGCAATTCCAGGTCCCAGCCAAGCGCCTCCAGCCCGGCAATCATCCGCCGGTCATAGCCATAGCCGCCGGTTCGGGTTGAAAGATCGCCGGGATAGGCAAAGACAAGCTGGGCCGTCAAAGCGCGCCCTCATACCAGCCGCGCGCGGCGTGGGATTCGTGGAGGGTCACGCGGATTTTCGCGATCCGGTGGCTGCCCGGGCCGAGTTTCTTCTCGCCGACGGCGGATGCGAGCTGGTCGAAGATGTGCTTCGCGATCACTTCGGTGGTCGACACCTTGCCGCTGAACGCTTCGACTTCGTCCAGATTCTGATAGTTGAGCGGCTTCAGCACCTCGGAAAGCGTCTCGGTTGCCGCGCCGATATCGACGGCAAGGCCGTCATCATCGACATCCTCGGTGAAGAAGGCGGCGTCGACCACGAATGTGGCGCCGTGCATGCCCTGGGCAGGGCCGAACACGGGTCGGGGGAGGCTGTGGGCGATCATGATATGATCGCGGACTTCGACTGCAAACATGGCTTCTCTCTTTTTAGTATCGGATACGGTGGCAGAGCGTTTCCGGATCATCGATGATGCCGGGATAGGCGGCGGCAATGTCCTCGAACGCGGTCTCGCCGGAGATCAGGGCATCGAGGCGGTCGTCTTCAAGAAGCGTAACCGCCTTGGCCAGACGGCGCGCAAAGGTCCAGCGGGCACGTTGCGCGGGCGGCAACGAGCCGACCTGTGAAGCGACGATAGAAAGCCTTTGCGAATGGAACGCCCCGCCGAGCGGCAGTGTCAGTTTTTTGTCGCCGTACCAGCTCGCCTCGACGATGCGGGCCTCGAAACCCGCGTGATCCAGCGCTTCCGCGAGCGCTTCGCCGGAGGCGGAGGCATTGATCAGCACATCGAATTCACCGTCGAGCGCGCCGCTCTCGGCAAAGGTCACGCCGAGCCTATCGGCAAGCGCCCGCCGCGCCGGATTGCGGTCGACCAGCACGACGTCGGTGCCGATGATCGCGGTGGCGAGGAAGGCCGTGAGCGCGCCGACCACGCCCGCGCCGAACACCGCCACCCGGTCGCCGGGCATGATTCCAGCATCCCAGACAATGTTGAGCGCCGTCTCCATATTGGCGGTGAGAATGGCGCGTTCCGGCGGCACCCCATCCGGCAGCGGCGTGACCATGCCTTCGGCCACGACCGCCGCGCTTTGATGCGGGTGCAGGCAAAAGACGTTGCGGCCGGCCAGATGGTCGGGGCCGCTCTCCACGCGACCCACCAGCGCATAGCCATATTTCACCGGAAACGGAAAATCGCCTGCCATATGCGGTCCGCGCATGCGCTCGCGCTCGCTTTCGGGAACCAGACCGTTGAAAACCAGTGATTCCGTGCCCCGGCTGATGCCGCTGAAAAGCGTCCGGACGAACACCGCCCCCTCGTCGACCGCGCCGAGTTCTTCCTCCTGGACGGCGCAGGTCCGCGCCGCCGGGAACCAGAGCGCCCGCGCCGTCTGGCCCGCTCGGTCATCATCGCCAAAACTTCCCTTCAATTCCCGACGCTCCTTCCGGCGAACACTTTTTTGTTAAAGTCCAGTCGCAGTGTGCGACTGGAACCAATCCACTTACGCTCTAATTACGTATTAGGTTCCAATAACTTCGTCGCGCTGCCCGTTTGTGGAACGGGACGAGTCGATGGTTTTGTGACAAAACGATGATGCTGCCGGGTGGCCGCATCATACGCGTGCAACATAGCAGATCAACGCAGGAACAGATGGATAGGTTCAGTTTTCGAGTTTGCACCCCGGCAATGGAGATCGAACGGGCCGTCGCCGAACTGCGCTTCGGGCGCCCGGTCATTCTGCAGCAGGGTGAAAAAAGCCATGCCGTGCTGGCGCTCGATTGCGCCGCGCCGGAGACCTATGATGCCTTCGCGGCCGCGAGTGACAATCGTCATGCGCTGTTCGTAACCGCGCAGCGGGCCCATTGCCTGGGCGTTTCATCGAGCCTCGGCATTGCCGTGCCCGCCGAAGGGATGTCTTTCGATGCCGCAGCAAGGCTTTCCTACGCGCTCGATGCCAGGGCGCCGGGTGAATGGCGCGAGGCCGATCCGGCGATGTCTGCCGCGGCTGAACTGGCGCGCATGGCCCTGCTGCTGCCGGCCATGGTCTGCACGGAAATCGATGGCATCGAGGATCGTTTCGATGCCTGCCACAGGCTCGACTGCGCCCACCTTTCCGATACCAGGCACGCCCGGCAGGACTTCACCGAGGTCGTGCGCACACGGGTTCCGCTGAAAGATCTCGGCGATGCGCAGTTTGCGGTGTTTCGCGGCGGGCTTGCGCAGAAGGACCAGATCGCCATCATCGTCGGCGATCCGGATTTCAGCCGTCCGGTCTCCGTGCGCATTCACTCCTCCTGCCTCACGGGCGATCTTTGCGGTTCGCTGAAATGCGATTGCGGCGACCAGCTGCGCAACGGCCTCGCCAATCTGAGGGCGGCGGGCGGCGGCGTGCTGATCTATCTCGATCAGGAAGGCCGCGGCACCGGCATCGGCTCCAAGATGCGGGCCTATGGCTATCAGCACCAGGGCCTCGACACGATCGATGCCGACGCCGAGCTGGGGCTTGAACCGGACCACCGCCGCTATGAGGCGGCGATCGCGATCCTGCGGCTGCTGGGCATATCGAGCGTCGTTCTGCACACCAACAACCCCACCAAGATCGCGGCGATCAATGCTGCTGGCATAAACGTGGTGGGGCGGATGCCGACTCATGGCAAGATAACGGCGGAGAACCTGAATTACCTGCGCACCAAGGCGTCGAAGGCCGATCACATTTTCGACCCCGAAATGCTCGCGACAACGAAATAAAACTGGGAGCCGCATGACCGACAAGCCGAGCCCCGCACCGCCGCCGCAGCTCAAAGCCAGCGCGCTTCTTGTCCTCGGCGTGGTCTTCGCCGCCGCGCTGGTTTTCTATCAGATGCTGGGCCCGCATCTGACGCTCGGACGCTGGGCCGTGATGTTCGCGGCGTTGCTGCTGTTTGCGATCTTCACCGTCGTCCTCAGCGCCCTGCCCTATCATCCGCACAGTTCTTTCGGCGCGGCCAATGCGATCACCGCAATCCGGACGGCGATCGTCAGTCTGGTGACGGCTTTCGTGTTTTTCGCCGCTGACATGGGGGTTCAATCTGCGGTCTGGATTCTGATCGCTCTCGTGGTGACAGCTTTCGTCCTCGATGGATTCGATGGCTATCTCGCCCGGCGGTTTGGCCAGGAATCCGCCCTTGGCGCCCGCTTCGACATGGAGGTCGATGCGCTTCTCATTCTGGTCCTGTCGGAGGCGGCCCTGATGCTGGGCAAGGCCGGTTGGTGGGTGCTTTTGATCGGGCTGATGCGCTATCTCTTCGTCGGCGCGCAATATTTCGTGCCGGCGCTGGGCGAGCCCCTGCCCCCGTCATTTCGCCGGAAGCTGATCTGCGTCGTGCAGGTGGCAACGCTGTGCGTCATCCTCGTGCCAACGGTCGTGCCGCCTGTTTCGACAGTCGCCGCGCTGGTTGCGCTGGGGCTGCTGGCCTATTCATTCGCGGCCGACACGCTCTATCTGCTGCGCAAGAGCCGGTCATGAGGTCGCCGTTCTCAGGGTCTGGCGATCCTGCCCCGGTAGAGCGAAACGGCAACCGAGATGCCGCCGGGCACGGCAGCGCCCGCCAGCGATATCACACCGTAAAGCAGGCTTGCGGCCACACCCTCGGCACTGGTGAAGCCGAAGAGCGGCCAGAGCGCGGCGGCGGCCGCCTCGCGCGTGCCCCAGCCGCCGATGCCGGCGGGGATCAGCATGGTCATCAGACAGAGCGGAATGGCGGTGACGGCCGCGGTCGCCGGCAAGGGCGCGCCGACCGCGCGCGAGGCGATCAGGAACACCGCGATGTAGCCGCCCACGATCAGCAGGCTGAGGCCGCCCTGCACCAGAAACGCGCGGTCCTTCCAGAACACGGCGGCGATATCGGCTCCCAGCGCGCGGAAGCGCTGCGGCAACCACTCCGCCCAGAATACGGCGGCGATCAGAACGCCGACGATGAACACCGCGCTGACGCCCCATATCAGCGCATCCGCCTGATCCGGCAGGCGTTCGCTCAAAAACACCGGCCAGGCGAGAAGACCGAGAAAGCTCAGTGCGAAGAAGGCGATCTGGCCGGACAATCTTTCCAGAAACACAGCCGCTGCCGGTCGCTTCCAGCCGCCCGCCCCTTCCAGCCGGCTGCGATAGGCGCGCACGGCGTCGCCCGCCATGCCGCCGGGCAGGACCAGATTGAGCGCGCTGCTGATGTAATATTCGCGAATGGCGAGGCCGAGACCGATCTCCTGCCCGAGCCTCTTGGCCGTGAAACGCCAGCGGCAGGCCGAGGCGATGATCTGCACCTGCACCAGCGCGAGCGCCAGGATAACGAGGGCTGGCGGAACATCGCTGAAGGCGGCGACCAGACGTTCCGGCCCGGCCAGAGCGATAAGCCCGGCAAGCAGCGCCAGACAGGCGATAACCGAAACAACGGCAAGTTTGTTCAAGCTCTGGTCCTTCGCCACATGCGGCCCGAAATCGCACGCGCCGCCTGTTGGTGAAACGTATGGCGCGCGGTGATGGTTTGATGACAAGAAGCGACAGGCCTGACAAGGGGCGAACCGTCTCATCCCGGGCGAGCTGGACCGCGTTTATATTTTTCGTCGTCCTGAGCTTCGCCGCGCTGATCCTGCCGGATCATCCGGGCGCGTTTTACGGCGCGGCTTTCCTGCGGTTTCAACTGGAAGTGCCGATCATGGCGCTGGCGCTGCTGGTGCTGCCGCGACGGATCGCGACCGTGCTGGCCGTCCTGTTTGCGTTGGCCATCTTCACGCTGCTGTTCCTGAAGATCGCCGATATCGGCGTGCAATCCGCGTTCCAGCGGCGGTTCAACCCCTATCTCGACATGAAGATGCTGGCCGATGGTTGGAATGTCTTCTCCGGAACGCTGGGCGCATGGAAGGCGGGCCTCGCGCTCGCGGTGGTTCTCGCCGCCTTTGTCGGCCTCCTCGTGCTCTATTTCAACACGGAGCGACGGCTTATAAGACTGAGCAGACCGCAAAAGCGCGGACCGGTGATCGCGGCGCTCGTTCTGCTTGCGATCGGAACAACGCTCCAGCTTGTCGAAACCCCTGTCCGGGCGGAGATGAAGGCCGTCGTCTATCTCGGCAACAGGCTGGCGCTGGTAAAGAAATCGGTCGCGGATATGCAGAAGTTCGAGCGCGATCTGGCGGCCGCGGATGAGATCGGAAACGACCTGTTTGGTGCGATCAGGGGCCGCGACGTCATCCTCATCTTCATCGAATCCTACGGTCGCAGCGCGGTGGAGGGCCCGCACTACAGTCCGGTGATGGTTCCGAGGCTTGAGAATGTCGAAAGCGAGCTCACCGAAGCCGGCTTCTCCTCGGCGTCCGACTGGCTGGTTTCGCCGACCATGGGCGGGCTGAGCTGGCTTGCGCACGGCACATTTCTTTCCGGCCTGTGGACCGACAGCCAGGCCCGCTACGACCGGCTGATGATCAGCGACCGGCAAAGCCTGAACCGCCTGTTCCGCGAGGCCGGTTGGCGCACGGCGGCAGTCATGCCGGCAATCACCATGGATTGGCCCGAGGCCTCCTACTACGGCTATGATCAGGTTTTTGCCTCGGGCGATCTCGGCTATCGCGGCAAGCCCTTCAACTGGATCACCATGCCCGACCAGTACACATTATCGGCGTTTGATCGGTTGGCGCGAGAGCCAGCCCGCGCCGACGGCACGCCGCTGATGGCGGAAATCGCGCTGATCTCAAGCCATGCGCCATGGACGCCGGTGCCGAGCCTGATCGACTGGAACGATGTCGGCGACGGCACCGTGTTCGACGCCCAGGCTGAAAGCGGTGAAACGCCGCAGCAAGTCTGGTCCAACCGCGACGATATCCGCGACCATTATATCGGCACCATCGATTATTCGCTGCAGACCGTCGGCGACTACATCGCCCGCTTCAGCGATGACGCCGTGTTCATCGTTCTCGGCGACCATCAGCCCGCTCCGGTCGTGACCGGGCCCGATGCCTCGCGGGCGGTTCCGATACACGTCATCAGCAAGGATCAGGCGTTGATCGAACGTTTCGAGGCGGACGGCTTCACCCCCGGCATGATCCCCGCCCCGGACGCGCCGGAAACGGGGATGGACATGATGCGGGGGCGGCTCATCGACATCTTTGGCGACAGCTCCGGGCCGGCGATGTAACGCCCGCCGGCCCGGCTCAACGCCTATGCCGATGCCGTGCCTTCAGGGCTCGCCGCCGCACTGTTCTTCCGGTCTCCCCGCAACACGACATAGATCGCGGGAATGACCAGCACGGTCAGCGCCGTCGAGGAGGCAAGGCCGAACAGCAGCGAGATCGCCAACCCCTGGAAGATCGGGTCGGTCAGGATCACGGCCGCCCCGATCATCGCGGCAAGCGCGGTGAGCAGGATAGGCTTGAAGCGGATCGCGCCGGCTTCCAGAAGCACATCGATCAGCGGCCGGCCGGGCGTGCGCGCATGGCGGATGAAATCCACCAGCAGGATCGAGTTGCGCACGATGATGCCGGCAAGCGCTATGAAGCCGATCATCGATGTCGCGGTGAACGGCGCGCCGAACAGCCAGTGCCCGCAGAGAATGCCGATGAAGGTCAGCGGGATCGGCGTCAGGATCACCAGCGGCAGCTTGAACGAGCCGAACTGGGCGACGACCAAGATATAGATCCCGATGATCGCGACCATGAAGGCAGCGCCCATGTCGCGGAAGGTCACCCAGGTCACCTCCCACTCGCCATCCCACAAAAGCGTCGGATGGGTCTCGTCGTCGGGCTGGCCGTGGAGCACGATCTCCGGCTTGGGCAGATCGCCCCAGTCCATGGCATCGATCGCATCCTGCACCGCCAGCATGCCATAGATCGGCGCTTCATATGCGCCGGCAAGCTCCGCCATCACCATTTCGGCGGCGCGGCCATTGTGGCGGAACACCGGATAGGACGCGGGCTCCTGCGTGACGCTGACGACATCGCCGAGCTCGACCACGCCGCGCCCGCCCGGCAGCGCATTGGCCGGCACCGGTGTCGACAGCGCGCGTTCGTCCAGCGTGTCGTGCTCCTTCGGCAGCGCAAGCCGGATCGGGATCGGCTGGCGTCCGTCGCCGCGATGCGAATAGCCGACCGTGGCCCCGCCATAGAGATAGCTGAGCGTGTCGTAGACATCGGATTGCTCGACCCGGTAATATTCGAGATTGTCCTGGTCGATGGCGATCCGCACCCGTTCCGGCCGATTGTGGTAGCTGTCGTCGAGATCGACGATGAACGGCACGCTCGCGAAAGCCTCGCGCACCTTGTCGGCGACCGCGCGCCGGGTCTCGGGGTCCGGGCCGTAGATTTCGGCAAGCAGTGTACCCATGACCGGCGGGCCGGGCGGCGGTTCCACCACCTTCACAACCGTGCCCTGCGGCAGATCGAGACCGGTGAGCCGTTCGCGCATGTCGAGCGCGATGGCGTGGCTCGCCCGGTCGCGCTCCCCCTTCGGCAGAAGGTTGACGGCGACCTGCCCCTGCTCGGGATTGGCCCTCAGATAATAGTGACGCACCAGCCCGTTGAAATCGAAGGGCGCCGCGGTGCCGGCATAGGTCTGGAAGGAGACGATTTCCGGCATCTCCGCAAGCCTGTCGACAACCGATTGCAGCGCCCGGTCGGTATCCTCGACGGATGCCCCTTTCGGCAAGTCGACCACGACCTGAAGATCGGACTTGTTGTCGAACGGCAGCAGCTTGACGGTGACATCCTTGGTGTAGAACAGCGCAAGCGAGGCAAAGGTTGCCAGCGCCACCAGACCGATGAACGTCCAGGCCCGCGCCCGGCTTTTGAGAACAGGCCGCGCGACCGCGACGTAGAACCGGCCAAGACGACCGCCGCCGGCAGCGCCATGAGCGGCCGCGGCGTCGCCATGTCCGTGGCCGGCTCCCTTGCCGCCGAGCTTGATCATCAGCCACGGCGTCAGGATGACGGCAACGAAGAACGAGAACAGCATGGCCGCCGAGGCATTGGCCGGGATCGGGCTCATATAGGGGCCCATCATGCCCGAGACGAACATCATCGGCAGCAGCGCCGCGATCACCGTCAGCGTGGCAACGATGGTGGGATTGCCGACCTCGGCGACGGCGTCAATCGCCGACTGGACGCGCGAACGGTCATCCTGCATCGCCCAGTGGCGGGCGATATTCTCGATCACGACGATGGCGTCGTCGACAAGGATGCCGATCGAGAAAATCAGCGCGAACAGCGAGACGCGGTTGATCGTGTAGCCCATGATCCATGACGCGAAGAAGGTCAGCAGGATCGTCGTGGGAATGACGACGGCGACCACCAGCGCCTCGCGCCAGCCGATGGCGATGCCCACCAGCACGACGATCGAGACGGTGGCGAGCGCCAGATGGAACAGCAGCTCATTGGCCTTCTCATTGGCCGTCTCGCCGTAATTGCGCGTGACCGTCATCTCGACGTCAGCTGGGAAGATCTGGCCGCGCACCTGCTCCAGCCTGTGCACGATTTCCTCGGCAATCACCACCGCATTGGTGCCGGGACGCTTGGCAATCGCCAGCGACACAGCGGCGGCGCGATCCAGCCCGTCATCGGTCCGGCGGATATCGGTGACGCGGTGTTCGGCCGGCGATGTCGCGAGTACCACGTCAGCGACGTCGCGGACATAAACCGGACGGCCATCGCGGGCGGTCAACAGAAGATTGCCGATTTCTGGCAAGGATTGCAGCGTCTGCCCGGCGATAACCGGAAGCTGGCCGCCATCCTCGCGGATCGTGCCGACCCGGAAGGACCGATTGGCGCCCTGGACCTTGGCGGCGAGCTGCTGCAGCGTGATGCCGAACAGCGACAGCCGCTCGGGATCTGGCTCCACGCGGAACTGTTCGGGCTGTTCGCCGACAATATAGGTGAGCCCGATATCCGGCAGTTTGGAGACTTCCACCTGAAGCTCGCGGGCAAGCCGGGTCAGGTCGTTTTCCGTCCAGCGCCCCGCAGCCTCTGCGGTCGGCCGCAAGGTGACGACGACGGCCGCCACATCATCGATGCCGCGACCGACGATCAGCGGCTCCGGCACGCCGACCGGGATGCGGTCCATATTGGCGCGGATCTTCTCATGCACCCGCAATATCGCGGTATCAGCGTCGGTGCCGACCTCGAACCGGGCGGTAACGAGCGCGCCGTCATCATCCGTCTGCGAATAGACGTGCTCGACGCCGTCTATGCTCTTGACGATGGTTTCCAGCGGCTCGGTGACGAGCTTGACGGCGTCCTCGGCCTTCAGTCCGTTGGCGTTGACGTGGATGTCGACCATCGGCACGGAAATCTGCGGCTCCTCCTCGCGCGGCAGAGAGACGAGCGCGATCAGCCCGAGCGCAATGGCGGCCAGCAGCAAGAGCGGCGTGAGCGGCGACGTGATGAAGGTGCGGGTGAGCCCGCCTGCAATTCCGAGTTTCATGGCAGTATAACCCGATCACCGGCGCGCAGGCCGGACAGGACCTCGATCCGTTCCTCGTCATTGTCGCGCACGATCTCGCCGAGAACGACCGCGACATCCATCCCGCCGTCACCGGTTACAATCCGCACATAGTCGACGCCGTGCACGGTCTTGACCGCCTCGGGCGGCACGACCAGCGCCGCGCGCTTGCCGACCGGGATCGACACCAGCGTGCGCTCGTTGACGAAATAGTCGCCGACGCTTTCAATCTCGACATCGGCGATCACGCGCCCGTCGGCGATTTCCGGATAGACCTTGCTGATGCGCCCGGTGCTGACGGCCGGAAGCGCGTCCTGCCCGGGCACAAGCCCGCGCTCGCCGACCTGCACCTCGGCGCCTTCGACGATCTCGGCGGCATGGCGCTCAGGCAGCGACAGGCGCAGGTAATATGGCCCCGGCGCGATGCGCGCGACGTTCTCGCCCGCCATCACGACCGAACCGAGGGTGACCGGCACGGTCAGCACCCGGCCCGTTGCCGGCGCAAGCACCTCGCCCTCCCTGGCGCGCTGCTCGACGACGGCCTTTTCGGCAAGGGCGGCAGCAACCTGATTGGTGGTGACGTCGAACTGCATCGTCGCCTGATCGAGCCGAGCCTGGGTGCCGGAACCGGAGGTGCGCAGCTGCTGGGCGCGATCGAGTTCGGTGCGGGCGTTTTCAAGCTGCGAGTTCAGGGCCTCGAGCCGTGCGTCGGCGGCCTTCAGTTCCAGCGCGATCTTGTCGTCGACGATCACCGCGATGGTATCGCCCTTGGCGACCGTATCGCCCTCGCCGACGCGCACATCCTCCACGACGCCGCCGATCCTGGCGCGCGCCGGCACCACGATCCGGCTTTCGACCCGACCAAAAACGGCCTTCATCTCGGTCACCGTCACGGGTTCAACCGTAAACTCGGCGGCCAGCGCTGCCGGAGCGGCAAACGGCATTATCACGGCAAGGGCGGCGGTTAATCGGAAAGCGGCTTTTAACATGAGACCAAAGCTCCTTCAGGTGTCTGCGGCCTTGCCGCGGCACCCGGGTAAATGTGTGATTTGCGCGACCGCCGCGCTTACTTGAACGCTACGCCCGACTTGACTCCGAGCTTTCGGAACACAATTGCTGCTGGGCAGAAACCTGTCACCGATGCCTGGATCAGGTTGAGACCGACAAAGGCATTGAGCAGGAACCACCAGGGCGAGACGTAGACGCCAAGCGCAAGAGAGAGAAGAACCATGAAACCCGCGAATATCATCACGGCGCGATCGAGAGACATTTGAACATTCCTTCTGTTATCTCAATACGTTGCGCGGACAGCGGCGTGGTTGGAACTTGCCGGTTCAGCGCCGTTCGCACGACAACGTAGACACATGGCTTGCATATAACATTCAAAGATATTAAATTCAAGAACATGAATGTCACAGAAATGATCCCCGCCGCCGAAGCGGCCGCCGAACTGATGAGCAGCCTTTCCCATCCGCAAAGACTGCTGGTGCTTTGCGCGCTTGTGGATGGCGAAAAATCGGTTGCCGAATTGCGCCGGGAACTCGGCATCGAACAGGTGCCGATGTCGCAGCAGCTCATGCGGCTCAGGGCCGACGGCCTTGTCGAATCCCGGCGAGAAGGCACAACAGTGTTCTACGCCATCACTCGACCGGAGGTGTTGACCGTGATCAACGCGCTCCACGGCGCTTTTTGCAGGAAAGAATAGCGAGCCTGCTGTTGTTCAGCCGCTGTTGCGGGCTTTGCACAACCATCGCGCCGGCAAAACGGCATTGCCGGAAACGACTTCGGCATTCCCGACATCGCTCGGTGGATCAGACCTTCGCGAAATTCTGGCTGAGCGACATTCCAGTCGCACCTGGGCGAGCAGCGCGCTTGCCAAGCCAGCCTGACGACCAGCACATTTGACGCGCCGGCAACCGCCCTTCCCGCCTCGCTACACCGCCACGGGCGCCGCGATCGCGGGGTGGGGATCGTAGTCGGTTACCTCGAAGTCTTCGATCCGGTAGCCGTCGATGGAGGCCGGGCGGCGGAGAAGGCGCAGCTTGGGGAACGGGCGCGGCTCGCGGGCGACCAGTTGCTGGGCCATGTCGAGGTGGTTCAAATAGAGGTGATAGTCTCCAGCCATCCAGATCAGTTCGCCGGGGGCCATGTCGACCTGTTGCGCGACCATGGAAAGCAGCGCCGCCGAGGCCGCGCAGTTGAAGGGCGCGCCGAGGCCGACATCGAGGCTTCGCTGGAACAGCAGCATGGAAAGCTTGAGCTTCGGCTCGCCCGGCCCCGCGTCCTTGTTCTCGGAGGTGTGGAACTGGTAGGTCATATGGCAGGGCGGCAGCGCCATCTGGTCCAGTTCGCCCACATTCCAGGCATGAAACAGCATGCGCCGGCTTGCCGGATTGGTCTTGAGCGTCTCGATGACGGTCGCGATCTGGTCGTGTTCCTTGCCATTGGCATCGAGCCAGCGCCGCCACTGCTTGCCGTAGACGGGGCCGAGATCGCCCCACTCAAGCGCAAATGCGTCATCGGCGAGGATACGTTCCTCGAAGGCTTCCTGCGAGATTTCCTCGCCCGTGGCATTCCGGTATTTCTCCAGCGGCCAGTCGGTCCAGATGCGGACGTTTTCCGTCAGCAGCGACTGGATATTGGTCTGCCCGGTCAGGAACCACAACATCTCTTTGATCGCGGTTTTCCAGTAGACGCGCTTGGTCGTGAACGCCGGAAACGTGCCGTCGGAAATATCGAAGCGCATCATCGCGCCGAAGGCCGACAGCGTTCCGACGCCGGTGCGGTCTATCCGGCGGTCGCCTTTTTCCAGAAGGTGCTCGAGCAGGTCGAGATACTGATATTCGGGATGGCGCGCCATGCGAAGCTCCTTGGAATCGTGCCGCAAGTCTGACGACGGCGGGCCGGCAAGGCAAGATATCGGCGCCGAATTCGCGCGGTTGCCCACCGGAATGCGGCCTCTGCGGGCCCGGGACCGGAATTTCTCGGTCCCGCCCCTTTCCAGAAGCTTTTGAAACACTTATATCAGGTCTGCCGGCTTGACCGGCTATGGTGATAAACGGCAATGCAATAAGCTCATTGGACCCGGGGGCGGTACCCGGCGCCTCCACCATGATCAGGCGGAAAGGCCTGATTTTGATGGGGGCGAAACAGGATCGACAAGAGTGTAAAGATTGACCTTTTACCCGGCATGATACCACCGTTATCGGGTCAAACGAGTAGTTGCAAATGACAACAAAGCTCAGGGTTACGCTGTAGCTGCCTAATGGCGGTTCCAGAAACCCAAATTAAGTCCTTGCGGGTAGCACTGTAAGGCGGGGTCCGGAGGCACCTGGCAACAGAAGCCTCCACCTGATTTTGAACAAAATCCCCTATAATGATTGCGATTTCCGAAAAGCCGACTTATGGCTGTGGGGAATGCAGCAACCGGGCGAGAGGCAGGAAGATTTAATGGGGCAGGACCATATTCGCTACGACGTTTTGGCGCAGGATGCATTGCGGGGCATGATCCGCAAGGTTCTGGCCGAAGTGGCCGCAACCGGCCACCTGCCCGGCGAACATCATTTCTTCATCACCTTCCTCACCGGCGCGCCGGGCGTGAAAATCTCGCCGGCGCTGAAGGAAAAATACGCCCAGCAGATGACCATCGTCATCCAGCACCAGTTCTGGGACCTGAAGGTGACCGACGCGCTGTTCGAGATCGGCCTGTCTTTCTCCGACGTGCCGGAGCGCCTCGTCATTCCCTTCAACGCCATTGTCGGTTTCTACGATCCTTCGGTGAATTTCGAGCTCGAATTCGACGTCGCCACTCTTGACGTAGAAGACGAGACGCCGACCGATCCGCCGATGAATGACGGTGACGACACCCCCGGCGGCGATGACGGCGCGTCCGTGGTCTCTCTCGACGCCTTCCGCAAGAAGCACTGAACGTTCGATGTGCGCCGAGATCGTCAATCTGCGGCAGCAGCGCAAACGCAACGAACGCCGCAAATCCGAGCAGAAAGCCGCTGAAAATCGGGCGCTTCACGGTCTGACCAAGGGCGAGAAGCAGCGCGAAAAGCTTGAGCGCGTCAAGGCTGAGCGCCAGTTCGATCAGGGGCGGCGCGAGCGCGACGACGAAGCGTGACCCGCAAGCACTCCATCAGCCTCCACGGCCACCGCACCAGCTTCTCCCTGGAAGATGAATTCTACACGGAGCTGACCCGGATCGCGGACGCCCGCGATCTCAGCCTCGCAGCCCTTATCGCAGAAATCGACGACACGCGGGATGGCGAGATCAACCTGTCATCCGCTATCCGGCTTTTCGTGCTTGCCGAGGTAAAGGCGGGGAAGTGAGCCCCTGCCCTTCTCAGACTTCGCCGTAGAATGCCCGGTGATAGGCAACCTTACCGCTTGGAACGTGGCCATCGAAATCGAGCGCCATGAAGTGGTCCGGCGGCACGCCCTCCAGCGTCAGCGCCGGCTCGTGGCGGAAGCCGAAGCGTCGGTAAAAGGCGGGCGCGCCGAGCACCACGACGCCATGCGCACCCTCATCCTTCAGAAGCTCCAGCCCGCCGAGCACGAGCGAGGTGCCGATCTCGCGGTCCTGAAACGCAGGATCGACGGCCAGCGGGCCAAGGCCGAACCAGCCGTCCGACCCATCGGAAATGCCGACCGGCGAGAACGCGATGTGGCCGACCACCCGCTCCTCTTCCTCCGCAACGAGCGCCAGCGACAGGGCGCCCGCCTTGCGCAGCCTCCGGATGATGTCGGGCTCGCTGCCATCGCTGTACGGCGTCCCGGCAAAGGCCGCGGCCACTAGCTTGTAGACCGCGGCGACATCACCCAGGCGTTCCCGGCGGATGATCATTCCACCGTCACCGCCTTGGCGAGATTGCGCGGCTGGTCGGCGTCCGTGCCCATGAACACCGCGGTATGATAGGCTAGGAGCTGGATCGGCAGCGAGAACACCATCGGCGCGATGAATTCCGGCATGTCGGGCAGCACGATGGTCTGCATGGTTTTCAGCTCCGAGGCCTTCGCGCCGCTCTCGTCGGTGATGAACACGATCTTTCCGTCGCGGGCGGCGACTTCCTGCATGTTGGAGACCGTCTTTTCGAAGAAACGGTCATGCGGCGCGATCACGATCACCGGCATATTTTCATCGATCAGCGCGATCGGCCCGTGCTTCAGCTCACCTGCGGCATAGCCCTCGGCGTGGATATAGGTGATCTCCTTGAGCTTGAGCGCGCCCTCCATTGCCAGCGGGAAGCTGGTGCCGCGGCCGAGATACAGCACGTGATGGAAGTGCGAGAGTTCGCGTGAGAGCTTTTCGATCTGCGGCTGAACGGCGTGCAGCACCTGGCTCATCAGGCGCGGCACTTCCGAAAGTGCGTGCACCAATTCCTTTTCGTCCGCCGGTGAAAGCGTGCCGCGTTCGCGTCCGGCGCGCAGCGCGAGCGATGCCATCAGCGCGAGCTGGCAGGTGAAGGCCTTGGTCGAGGCGACCGAGATTTCAGGCCCCGCCAGGATCGGGAACACCGCATCGGCCTCGCGCGCGATCGTCGAGCCGGTGACGTTGACGAGCGCGCCGGTCTTCGCGCCCTGCTCCTTGCAATAGCGCAGCGAGGCCAGCGTATCGGCGGTTTCGCCAGACTGCGATATGAACAGCGCAAGCGTATCGTCCGATATCGGCAGTTCGCGGTAGCGGAACTCTGAAGCGACGTCGATCTCCACCGGCAGGCGCGCATAGCGCTCGATCCAGTACTTGCCGATAAGACCGGAGAGATAGGCCGTGCCGCAGGCGGCGATGGTGAGACGGGAGATTTTCGAAAAATCGATGCCGTCTTCTGCCGCCGCGGTCCGTTCCGCCGCGAAATCGCAATAGCGGCCGAGTGTGTGCGAAATCACTTCGGGCTGATCGAAAATTTCCTTTTCCATGAAGTGGCGGTGATTGCCCTTGTCGATCATCATCGCGGACAATTGCAGCGGCTGGCGCTGGCGACGCACCGGTTCGCCGGCAAAATCGCAGAACACCGCGCCGTCGCGATCGACGATCGCCATGTCGCCGTCTTCCAGATAGGAGATGCCGGTGGCAAGCGGCGCAAGCGCGATCGCATCCGAACCGACATACATCTCGTCCTCTCCGTAACCGATGGCAAGCGGCGGGCCGTAGCGCGCGACGAACAGCGTATCCGGACGGTCCTTGAACAGGATGACCAGCGCGAAAGCGCCGGTGACCCTCTGCAGCATGGCCAGCACCGCATCGCGTGGGGCCATGCCGGCGCGGCGATAATCGTCCAGAAGCCGTGCGACGACCTCGGTGTCCGTGTCGCTCGAAAAACTGACGCCCTTGGCCGTCAGTTCGGCGCGCAGTTCCGCGAAATTCTCGATGATGCCGTTATGAACCACGGCGACATCGCCCGCGATATGAGGATGGGCATTGGCCTCGTTGGGAACGCCGTGGGTCGCCCAGCGGGTATGGGCGATGCCGGTGACGCCATCGACAGGATCATCGGCAAGGCAGACGCGCAGGTTTTCAAGCTTGCCCGGCGCGCGGCGGCGCACCAGCTCGGCATCCTCGATCACAGCGATGCCGGCCGAATCATACCCGCGATATTCAAGTCGCTTCAAAGCATCGACAAGACGACCGGCTACCGGCCGAACGCCAACGATCCCCACTATTCCGCACATATGGTCACTTGCCCCCGTCCTTCTTGCGCGCCGCCTTGATGGCGAGCGAGCGGGCGCGCAGCATTTCGGCACGCCCTTCCTTGTTTTCCTGGCGTCCGCGCGCGAGCGCAAGCGCATTGTCCGGCACATCGCGTGTCACCACGCTGCCGGATGCGACATAGGCGTGATCGCCGATGCGCACCGGCGCCACCAGCGACGAATTGGAGCCGATGAAACTGTCCGCCCCGATCTCCGTCCTGAACTTGTTGACCCCGTCATAATTGCAGGTGATCGTGCCCGCGCCGATATTGGCGCGCGCGCCGACGCTGGCGTCACCGATATAGGTCAGGTGGTTGACCTTGGCGCCCACGCCGATGTCGCCATTCTTCACCTCGCAGAAATTGCCGACCTTGGCGTCTTCGTGCAGCACCGCGCCCGGTCTCAGCCGCGCGAACGGCCCGACCTTGCTGCCGGGCGCGATCTTCGCGCCCTCGATGTGACTATAGGCGTGGATCGTAACGTTATCCGCAATCTCGACGCCTGGGCCGAAGAAAACATTGGGCTCGATCAGGCAATCGGCGCCGATGACGGTGTCGTGGCAGAGGAAGACGGTCTCAGGCGCGATCATCGTGACGCCGTCAAGCATCAGTTCGCGGCGGCGGCGGAGTTGCCAGATGCGTTCGAGTTCGGCGAGTTCGGCGCGGTTGTTGCAGCCCAGCACCTCGTCGGCGTCGGCCATCACCACGCCGGCGCGACCGCCGCTCGCAAGCGCCGCCTCGACGATGTCGGTCAGATAGTATTCGCCCTTGGCATTGTCATTGCCGATAGCATCGAGCAGCTCGAGCGCGCGCCTGCCGTTGAAGGCCATCAGGCCGCTGTTACAGAGCGTCACCCTGCGCTCCTCGTCGGTGGCGTCCTTTTCCTCGCGGATGGCATAGAGCGCGCCGTCGCGGGTCAGAAGCCGGCCATAGCCCGTCGGCTCGTCGGTCTCAAAGCCGATCACGACGACGTCGTCGCCCGCTTCGAGCGCCGCCCGCGCGGTGGCAAGCGTCTCTCCCGTCACCAGCGGCGTATCGCCATAGGTCACGATCACGTCGTCATAACCGCGTTCCAGCGCCGCGCGGGCGGCAAGAACGGCGTGGGCGGTGCCAAGCCGTTCGCGCTGCTCATAGGTCTCCAGCGCCACCCCGGGCAGCGCGCAGGCATCCGCCACCCGGTCGCCATCGCGCCCGACGACGAGCGCCACCGCATCGACACCGGAACGGGAAACGGTATCGACCACATGCGCCGCCATCGCCCGGCCGGCCACCTCGTGCAGCATCTTGGTCCTGGCCGATTTCATCCGCGTTCCATCGCCTGCCGCCAGAACGATTGCCAGTGCACTGCGTGACATGAAATCCCCTTCCGTTTGCCGCCGATTGATCCGCTATCGCTTGTAGCGGAATCCTCACCGAGACCTATTCAAAAAATGTGAATAATTTTTATGTGCGGCGCCGCCATGCGACATGTTTTTCGCCACGCGCCGCCCCTGCCCTGCGACGAACACCGCCACGCCCTGGAAGCCGTCTTGACCCAGGTCAATGAAGCACGAGAGGCATTGAACTCTAATGGCGACAGAACGGCCGGGCGGAAGGCCGAGCTAATGCATCCGGGAAACAGTTGTGAACAAACATATGCTGGTCAAGAACCTGGCGCCGTTCTCGGCGCTCTCATCGACACATGGCACGATTATAGGGCTTTGCGATGCGCTGGAGGCGGTGGCCGATTCGCTGCCCGGCAATATCGACCGGCACAGTTGCCAGTGCCTGTCCGAAACCTTGATGCCTCTGTTGAAGCTCGCCCAGCAACGCGAGGAAAGACAGGTGTTTCCGCCATTGCGCCGCAAGGGAGGCGCGGCGGCCATGTTCGACCGGCTTCATCAGGAGCATTTCGAGGATCTGTGCTTCGCCGAGGAGGCCAGCGAGGCGCTGGCACGGCTCGCCCGGGGCGAAGAGGTCAATACCGAGGCGACTGGCTATCTGCTGCGCGGCCTTTTCACCACGTTGCGCCGTCATATCGTGTTCGAAAAGGACTTTCTCGAAAGTCTGCAGGCCACGAAGTAGTAAAGCTGCTATCCCCGTTTCCGGCGGTTCCAGCGGTCATGATACCATAGCCACTGCTCGGGATATTCCCGAACCCAGCTTTCAACCTTGTCATTCAGCACCTGGGCGGTCGCCGGTATGTCGATCGCGCCTTTTTCATTGCGCGGAAGCGTGATCTCGTCTTCCAGCACCAGCCGGAACCGGTTGCCCGGCAGGCGGATGCAGCGGGCGGGATAGATCGCGCAATCGAACTGGCGGGCGAGCTTTCCGAGCAGCGGATTGGTCTGCACCTGCTGGCCGAAGAAGCTCGAGTGCGTGCCGCGCTTGAACTTCTGGTCCACCAGCACGCCAACGCCGCCGCCCTGTTCCAGCGTTCCCGCCAGCGCGAAGGCCGAACCGGCATGGGAGGGCACCAGATTGCCCATGCGCTTGCGCCGGAAGCGGAATACCTTCTTGGCGATATAGGGGTTGTTGGGCGGACGGAACAGCACCGAGACGTGAAGATCGAATGACGCTGCAGCGACCGGCAGAAGCTCGAAATTGCCGGTATGGGCGGTGAAGACGATGAACGGCCGATTGCGATCGAGCAGCGTCAGAAACCGCTCCACACCCTCCACCTCGATCCGGCCGGCGGTCTCGGCCTCCGGATCGAAGTCAAACAACTCGTCGAGAAACACATATTCCGCCGCCAGCCGGCCGATATGGCCCCAGCTCGCGATCGCGATGCGCTCGATCTCGGCGTCATCCTTTTCCGGAAAGGCTTTCCGCAGGTTTTCGAGAATCAGCTTGTGGCGGCCGACATGCGGTCCGATCCTGCGCATTACCCAATCCGCAAAGCGGATCGAACCATCGGCGGGAAACAGCTTGAGCACCGAAAGCAGCGCGAAAATCAGATAGGCCACCAGCCATTGCTGGAACTGGCGGGCTTTCAGAACGACGCGGGTGATGAAGGATTTCAAAGACTCTGGCCCATATTAGAACTTTGCGAAGCAAATGCCGCGCGTCCGTCTTTTATCGGCGAAAGCCCCTCAAGCCAAGTCGCAATCAATCCTCGATCCTGAGCACGATCTTGCCGAACACCTGGCGGCTTTCCATCCGCTCCAGCGCCTTGTCGATGCCGTCGAAGTCGACCAGCGTATCGATGACCGGATGCACCACGCCCTGGGCCATCTTCTGCATGGCGTTTGCCATGTTTTCCATGCGGCAGCCGAACGAGCCGAGCAGCTTGAGCTGCTGCTGGAACAGCATCATCAGGTTGACATTGGTGGAGACGCCCGAGGTCGAGCCGCAGGTGACCAGTCGTCCGCCACGCTTCATCGACAGCATCGATCCCGCCCAGGTATCGGCGCCGACATGTTCGAACACGACGTCGACGCCCTTCTTCTTGGTGAGCTTGCGCACCACGCCCTCGAACCGGTCCTCACGATAGTTGATGACATGATCGGCGCCGAGTTCGCGCGCCTTTTCCATCTTGTCCTCGGATCCGACCGTGGTGATCACCGTGCAGCCCGTCTTCTTGGCAAGCTGGATCGCGGCCGAGCCGATGCCGGAACCACCGGCATGGACAAGGATGGTTTCGCCCGGCTGGAGCTTGGCGTTGTCGAACAGCATGTGCTCCACGGTCCCGAAGGTCACGGGCGCAAGCGCCGCCCCGATCGCGTCCACGCCGGGAGGCGCCGCAACGAGCTGGCGCGCGGGAATGTTGATCTTTTCCTGCGCGAAGCCATCGAGATGGAAGCCGTGCACGCCGCCGACATGTTCGCAGAGATTGTCGCGGCCCTCGCGACAGGCCTTGCAGCGGCCGCAGACCCGCGCGCCGTAGATCGACACCAGATCGCCGGGCAGGACATTGGATACCCCTGCCCCGATCGCCTCGACCACGCCGGAGGCTTCCGCGCCGATCGTCAGCGGCAGCTTGCGCTTGGCAAACGCCATGCCGCGCCAGCCCCAGACATCGATATGGTTGAGCGCGACCGCCTTCAAGCGCAGCGTCACCTCGCCGGGCGCCGGCGCGTCGGGCTCGGCCACCTCGCGCAATTCGATCTTGCGGTCATCGGTCAGCTGCAAGGCGCGCATGGGTCATTCCTTCATATTCAATATGTTAGAGCTACTAACTAAACTATACTATCAACCAGTCAGGCTCACGCCGGCTCGCGCGTCATCACCAGGCAGGCATTCTGGCCGCCAAAGCCGAACGAATTGGAGAGCACCGATCCGGTATCGGCCGACCGCTTCACGTTCGGTACCACATCGAGCTCGATCGCCGGGTCCGGATTGACGTGATTGATGGTCGGCGGCAGCACGCCGGTCTGCATCGCCTGAAAGGAGAACACCGCCTCAACCGCGCCGGCCGCCGTCAGAGTGTGGCCGATCATCGACTTGTTGGACGACAGCGGGATCGATTTCAGCCCTTCGCCGAACACGGCCTTGAGCGAGGAATACTCCATCTTGTCGTTTTCCGGCGTCGAGGTGCCGTGGGCATTGATATAGTCGATGCCGTCGATGTCGAGGCCCGCATCGTCCAGCGCCGCGCGCACGGTCGCAATCGCCGGCGCGCCATCGGGCGAGGACCGGGTGCGGTGGAAATGATCGGCCTTTTCGCCGCAGCCGCGCACGATGCCGTAGACCTTCGCGCCGCGGGCAACGGCGGAAGCGAGCGATTCGAGGATCAGCGTTGCAGCGCCTTCGGCGATCACGAAGCCGTCACGATCCTTGCTGAAGGGCTTGGAAGCCTTTTCCGGCGGGTCATTCTGGGTCGACAGCGCGGAAAGCAGCGAGAACCGCACCAGCGCCTCGGCGCTGACGGAGCCGTCGGTGGCAACCGTCATGGCGCGCTCCGTGCGGCCCTGCCGGATCGCCTCGACGCCGAGTTGGATCGCGGTCGCGCCGGACGCACAGGCCGTCGACGTCGTCACCGGCAGGCCGCGCGTGCCGAACTTGTCGGCAATCCGCTCCGAGATCGAGCCGAACAGCACCGCTTCGTGAAAGGCCGGATCGCCCTTCTCGCGCATCGCAGCGAGGAAACGGACATAGGCGTCGTTCTCCTCGACCGGCGGACCGGAGCGATCGGTCAGCGCGAAGCGCATCGACCATTCGGGCTCGACCGGCGGGGCGGCCAGAAACAGCGGCGCATCGAAATCGCCGGAAAGGCCGGCCGCGGCAAGCGCCTCCTCGATGGTCGCCTCGGCAAAATTATAGGAGCGGGAAACCGCATTGTCCTCGGCCGGAATGAAATCGACCGTCCCGGCGATGCGGGTGGAGAGATGGTCGGTCGGAAAGCGCGAAATGGCGTGGATGCCGGAGACGCCCTCCGTCAGCTTTTCCCAGTTGTCCTCAAGCCCGCGACCGAGCGAGGTCACCACGCCCATGCCGGTGACGGCGACGAGCGGACGGCCGAGATGATCTGTATAGGCATTGCTCATCTGTCCGGTCCTTCCTTATTTCTCGGCCGAGAGCACGGCGACGCCCTCGCCGCGCTGATGGCCGACCGTGGTCACCGCGATCTTTTCCGCCGGCTCCGCCATCGTCTGCTCCGCGCCGGGGTTGAAGACCGGCAGAGCGACCTTCCTGTCGAGCGCCAGGGCTGCCAGCGCGAGACCCAGGGTAAAATTGGCTTCCATGGCATGGCCGGTTGCGCCGGTATAGCCGCGCAGCGGCGCCGACGGGAAATGCTCTCTCACGAAAGCAGCCTCGCGCTTGGTGATATCGGTCAGGCCAGTCGCGCCGGAGAGGATCGCCTCGTTGGACGCGCCCGTAAACCCGGCATCCTTGAACAGTCGTTCGAGCCGCTGCTCCAGACGGCCGTCGTCGCGCTTACCGCGATCGCCTTCGACGCCGGACAGCACGGCATAGATATGCGCGCCGCGGGCCTCGGCATGTTCACGCGATTCCAGAACCAGAAACGCGCCGGCCGTGCCCATGACCATGCCGCCATCTTCATCTTCAGGCCGGTCCCAGAGCGGTCTCCACTCGCCGCGCGACAGCGCATGCACCGATTCCATCATCAGCAGGATATCGCGCCGCTCGGCCACGAACGAGCCGCCGACCAGCGTATGGCTGGACTGGCCCGCGAGGATGCGGGCATAGGCGGTGGCGACGGCGGAAATCCCCGCGCCTTCCTCGCCCATGAAAGTGCGCGAGGAGCCGGCGACCTTGTGGACGATCGAGATATTGCCGGCGACGAGATTGGCGAGCTGGGCCAGAAACAACGTCGGGCGCAGCTCGGTGGTCAGCTTCTCGTTCAGCAGGATTTCGCGATCATTGCGCTGGCGCGCCTCGTTGACGATCAGGCTGTCGACGGCGATATCGCGCTCGCCACCGCCGGCGGCGACGATCATGTCCATCGTCGCGCAAAGCTCTTCGTTTTCCTTCATCCCGGCATCGTCCAGCGCGAGGCCTGCGGCATAAACGCCGAGACGCTGCCAGTTTTCCATCTGGCGCTGGTCGCCGCGCTTCGGGATCTGATCCTTCCAGTCGATTTCCGGCAGCGGGTGCACCGGATAGGGCGCGCAGATATCGGCATCGATCCGGACTTCCGGCTCGCCGCCCGCCAGCATCGCCACGTGCGGCTCGATGCCGACGCCGAAACTCGTGACCAGACCAATGCCGGTGACGACCACATCATTGGAGGATTTCGCCATGTCAGGACCTCTCCGCGGCCTGCCCGGCGATCGCCGCAAACAGGCCGACTTCCTCGGCGCGCCGTTTCACGATCGGCGCGAGTTCATTGTCATCGAAGGACATCGTGCGGAATTTGAGCTGGGCGCTCGCGATCGGCTTTCCGCCCGACGCGATCTTCGCCTTGGTAACGGCAAAGCCCGAGCCCTCATGCTCCAGTTGCGCTTCGATATCGAGCACGGCATTGGGCTCCACGAAGCCGCGCAGCTTGGCGCTGTCGACCATCATCAGAAACGGCATGGCCGTGCAGTCATTGACGCCGAGCAGCAGCATGCCGGACGCCTGCGCCATGGTTTCGATCAAAAGCACGCCCGGCACCAGCGGCATGCCAGGAAAATGTCCCTCGAAAACCGTGCTTTTTTCGGGAACCGTGGAACGCGCGACGATCGTACCGGCGGAGATGTCCGCCGACACGATCTCGTCAATCATCTGGAAATATTCGAGCAGCATTGAATGCTTTCAGCCCCTGCATCAGTTCCGCAGCGAAGCCAGGCGGGCTGAGATGCCGGTCGTAAAACCGGTCGCCCTTAAGACTGCTTTGCCGCTCTCAGCTCGTCGATCTTGGCGCAGAGATTCTTCAGAATGAAGTACTCATCCGCATCGACCTTGCCCTCGTTGACGTCCTGCGTCCACTTTTCGAGCGGGATCTTGATACCGAATTCCTTGTCGATCGCAAAGACGATATCGAGGAAATCGAGGCTGTCGATGCCGAGATCGTCGATCGTATTGCTTTCCGGCGTAATCTGATCGCGGTCGATTTCGCTCGTTTCCGCGATGATATCGGCAACTTTATCAAATGTAGCGCTCACGCCTATTACCTCTTCATCTTTCAAGTGTGCCCTCCTCATAGGCAATGATTGACGAAAAGCCAATGGCCGCAAGGTGTGGGAGGGCAATTTTTCGATTGTAACTCAGACGGCCGCCGAATGGCGACCCTTGCCGCGCCCAAGATAGGTATCGAAAACCGCAGCAACAGAGCGCGCGAACGGAAAAGCCTCTTTTTTCAGTCGAAATCCGAACCGGTCATAAACGCACACGTCCGGATTTTCGACCGCATAAGCCTTGGCTTCGGCGATGATATCGTCAGCGCCGGCAGCGAATCGCGCCTTCAGTTCGCAGGCGGAAAATCCGTAGGCGCACATGATTCTCTCGATCACGAAGGCCCGCGCGCGGTCTTCCGGCTGAAGCGCGACACCGCGCACCACTGCCAGATCGCCGCCTTCGACCATGCGCCGATATTCGCCGGTCGCCGGCATGTTCTGCCAGTAACCCTCGGGGAGCTGGCTGATGGATGACGCCCCGAGCCCGATCAGCGCATCGGCGCTTTCATCCGTATAGCCCTGGAAATTGCGCCGCAGCCTGCCGGTGCGGGCCGCCTTGGCAAGCGTGTCGTCGGCAAGCGCGAAATGGTCGATGCCGATCGCCTCGTAGCCGGCTTCTGCCAGCATCCCGGCCGCCAGCGACATCTGACGGAACCTTTCCTCCGCATCCGGAAGCGCATCTTCGGGAATCAGCGCCTGATGCTTCTTCATCCATGGCACATGGGCATAGCCGAACAGCGCGATCCGGTCGGGTTCCAGGCTTATGATATCGGCGACGGTCTTCGCCATCGTATCAAGCGTCTGATACGGCAGACCGTAGAGCAGGTCGCAATTGACGGAGTGGACGCCCCGCTTGCGCATCGCCGCGATCACCTCTGCCGTCTGCTCGAAAGTCTGAAGGCGGTTGATGGTTTTCTGCACCTTGGGATCGAAGTCCTGAACGCCGAGGCTCGCCCGCGTCACCCCGATTTCGGCCAGCGCATCGTAGCGCGCCTCATCGAGATCGTTCGGGTCCATCTCGACGCTGATCTCGGTGTTCTCGGCGAAATTGAAGGCGGACCGCAGCCAGCCCATCAGGCGGTGCATGTCCTCGGGCTTCAGCATGGTCGGAGAGCCGCCGCCCCAATGCAGGCCGGTCACCACAACATCGGGCGACACAAGCCGGCCCATGGTCTCGATTTCATGCTTCAGGCTTTCGAGATAGGCGGCTACCGGCTCATACTTCAGCGTATGTTTGGTATGACACGCGCAAAACCAGCAGAGCCGGTCGCAGTAAGGAATATGCACGTAGAGCGAGAGCTTCCGGCCTGCGCCCAGCGCCGCGATCCACTGTCTCGCCGTGGCCGAATCGACGCCGTCGTGAAAATGAGGCGCGGTGGGGTAGCTCGTGTAGCGCGGAACCGGGTCCGAGAATTTTTCCAACAACTGCCGTTGCGACGTCATGACGCGCCTCTTCCTGACTGATAATGCAATCGGAATAGACCGTTGCGGCCGTCTCAGCTTTGACTTTGATCAAGTTTGGTTGCAGAGTGTTCGTGTGCGAACCAACGCAGTTGTGACCCGCCTCGCAGCCCTGCCATCCGATTTCGCTGAACCGAAAGCAGGCGATTCCACGCCACGACGAACTGAGAATACCCTATGACCGACAATACGAACCGATCCCATGAAGGCGACGACCTTCTGCCACACGTATGCCGGGCATGCGAGGCGCGCCATGGCGGCATCTGTTCGGTGCTGACGCCCGAGCAACTGGCGCAGATCAACAAGCATTCTTCGCGCCGGACGATTGAGGGCGGCGCGGAAGTCGTCGGCCAGGGCGAAAGCGTCGGCAGCTACTCAAACATCCTGCGCGGCGTGGTGAAGCTTTCCAAGATGATGGCCGACGGCCGCCAGCAGATCGTCGGCCTGCAATTCGCGCCAGATTTCATGGGCCGCCCCTTTTCGCGCGAAAGCGCGCTGACGGCCGAGGCGGCAACGGAAACGGAAATCTGCGCCTTCCCGCGCGCCGCGCTGGAGCGGATGATCGAAGAATCGCCGGAACTGGAACGCAAGCTTTACAATCAGTCCCTGAAGGAACTCGACGAGGCACGCGACTGGATGCTGACGCTCGGCCGCAAGAGCGCGCGTGAGAAAGTCGCCTCCTTCCTGTATCTGATCGCAACCCATATCGATCCGCTGGCCGATGACGGCTTCACCTTCGACCTGCCGCTGTCGCGCGCCGACATCGCCGATTTCCTCGGCCTCACCATCGAGACGGTCAGCCGTCAGATGACCAAGCTGCGCAACGAGAAGATCATCATCGTCGAAAACAACCGCCACGTCAGCGTGCCGGATATCGACAGGCTGAGCGCGGCGGCCGGCAACGACTGAGCCGGCTCAGTCGCCGATCACCACCGTGACGTTTTCGAGCCCCATCGTCTGCGCGAGTTCGAACAGCAGCGCCGCATTGTCCGGATGAAGCCGCACGCAACCGTGCGAGGCGGGGCGGCCGAGCCGCGAGAGCTGGTCCGTACCGTGGACGGCATAGCCGTGATGAAAGAAGATCGCATAGGGCATCGGCGCATTGTTGTATTTGCGCGAGCGGTGGTTCTTCGACAGCCATTCCGCGCCGTATATGCCGCGCGGCGTCGAATAGCCCCCTGCCCCGGTCGAGACCGGCCATTCATAGCGCTCATGGCCGCCAATGATGACCTTCATGGTCTGGCTCGTCAGGCTGACGGCCGCAACGACCTTGCCCGGATCGAAAATCTCGTCGCCGGATTTGCGCGCGGCATTCGCAGCCGACGCCGCGCCAAGCAACACCAGTAACGCCAAAAGTATTTTACGCATATCCACCCCCGACACACATATGTTTCTAATGAACGATATGTGCAGCGGGGATTACTATCAACGCGATACTGATTTTAAGGTAAACACAACCGGCACAAGACCGGTCTGTTCATGCGTCAGGGCGCGAGCGTGGCGGCGATCAGATCGACGACCTTCTTCGCTTCGATGGTCATCGCCACCTTCTGCTCGGTCTTGTCGTCCCACGGGCTGGGGCCGAACGCGCCGCCGGACGGCTTCTGCAAGGTCAGTCCGTCGGCAATGCCGCCGCAGACCACGCGCACGGAGCCCGACCTCAGGCCGAAGAGCTCTGGCGCCACCACATAGGCGCAGGCGCAGCTGTCATGCACCACCATGCCATCTTCGACCTGCTGGCTGTAGAAATCGATATAGGGATCAGAGATCTTCGCGAGCAGTTCCACCGCCGGACCGCCGCGCAGAGCCAGTTCCTTCATCGTGGTCCGGGTCATGACAGTCTGGAGGGTGACATCGAGGCCGATGATCACGACCTTCCAGGGCGCGGTGAACACGACATCAGCCGCTTCCGGGTCGCCGTGGATGTTGGCTTCAGCGGCCGGCGTCACATTGCCGTTGGTGTCGAACGCGCCGCCCATCACGACGACCTGCTTGACGAGGCCGGCGATTTCCGGATCGCGCGCCAGCGCCATGGCAAGGTTGGTCATGCGGCCGACGGCGACGATCTCGACCTCGCCGGGATGTTCACGCACCGTATCGATGATGAACTGGAAGGCAGGACGCGGATCGAGCGGCACGTCCTCGATCGTCTCCGGCACCTCGATATCGCCAAGCCCGTTGACGCCATGCACGAATGTCGGCCACGAGGCCATCGGCCGGCCCGGATCGAAGGTTATGTCGGCGCCGCGGGCGACCGGGGCCTTGATGCCGAATTCGCGCTTCAGGAACTGCGCATTGCGCGTCGTCGTGTCGGCGGAGGCGTTGCCGAAAACGGAGGTTACGCCGAGGAGTTCGATATCGGGATGGCGCTCGAGGAAGAGCAGCGCCATGGCATCGTCAATACCGGGGTCCGTGTCGAAAATTACCTTGTGCATGAAAACGCATCCTGTCTTCGGAAATATGGGAACGGCGTTTGCGCCGGATCGAGAAAGGCCCTACACGATCCGGAGAAAAAAGGAAACGCCGCAGGCCTGCACGGGCTGCGGCGGCCCGCCAAGGATATATTCGTGTTTGAAACCAGTATTGAACTGCTGCTGATCCTGTTTGCGGCCGCCTATATCGCCGGCTTCGTCGATTCGATCGCCGGCGGCGGCGGCCTTATCACCATACCGGTGCTGCTGATTTCCGGCGTACCGCCGCTGCAGGCGCTTGGCACCAACAAGCTGCAGGGCATGTTCGGCGCGGCTTCCGCCACGATCTCCTATGCCCGCGCCGGTCGGGTGGAGCCCATGAAACAATGGCCGATGGCCTTGATCGCGATTGCCGGCGGCGCGCTCGGCGCGCTGGTCGCCACGCTGATTTCCGGCGATGCGCTGCGCGCCGCGCTTCCCTTCCTTCTGGTCGCGATCGGGCTTTATTTCGCGCTGCGCACCGGGCTCGATGACAGCGACCGCGAGAAGCGGCTTTCCACCCCGCTCTTCGCCGCACTGGTGGTGCCGGCGATCGGCTTTTATGACGGGCTTTTCGGCCCCGGGACCGGATCGTTCTTCATGATCGCCTTCGTCACGCTCGGCGGCTTCGGCATGCTGAAGGCCACCGCCCACACCAAGTTTCTGAACCTTTCGACCAATATCGGCGCTTTCGCGGTGTTCATGTTCGGCGGCGCGATCCTGTGGAAGGTCGGGCTGGTGATGGGCCTTGGCCAGTTTTTGGGTGCCCGCACCGGATCGAATCTCGCAATGAAGAACGGTGCGAAAATCATCCGCCCGCTTCTGGTTCTGTCCTGCATGGCGATGGCAATCAGGGTTTTCTTCGATGAGAAAAACCCCGCCTATCAATGGCTTATGATGCAGTTTTAAGGTGAAGCGGCAGGCCCGCCGCCATGAACACCACCTCCGCCGAGACCGCCGCGATGCGCTGGTTCAAAATGCCCGCAGCATCGCGGAAGCGGCGCGCCAGCGCGTTCTCCGGCACGATCGACAGCCCCACCTCATTGCTCACCATGATCAGCCGATAGGGGCAGCGCGCGACGAAATCGGCAAGCCGCGCACCTTCGGCCTCGATATCGCGCTCCGCCAGCAGCAGGTTGCTGAGCCACAGCGTCAGGCAGTCAAGCACCACCTCGGGCTCATTCTCCCGCTCCAGCGCTTCGAGACGCTCGACCAGCGCAAACGGCGTTTCATGGGTGATCCAGTCGCTGCCGCGATCGGCCCTGTGTCGCGCGATCCGCGCCGCCATTTCGGCGTCGTCCATGCTTTCGGCGGTCGCGATATAATGCAGATTGGCGCCATGCCGGCGCGCCATCATTTCGGCGTGACGCGACTTGCCGGAGCGTGCTCCGCCGAGGACCAGACAGGTGGCCTTCATCCAGCCGACCCCGGTCGGCCTTTCAAAGCTAAGGAGAATGCGCCGGCGGGCGGCAGCTTGGCGAAAGCGGACGATTCGTAGTTCATGGAGGCGTCCGCTGTGTTGATCGCCACGGTCACGATGACCGATCGGGGACCATCCCCGACTGCACCCTTGCCGGCACGCCGTAATCATAACGGCGACGAACGGACGACGCAACAACCCTCGTCGGTCAGATCTTGCCTGCGACCTTTTCGGCGACGTCCTCCGGCAGCCAGGCCTTCCAGACATCGGGATAGTTGGCGAGGAAATGGCGGGCGCCCGCCTCGTTGCCGGCCTCTTCCTCATCCATCCAGGCCAGCACTTCGCTCACCGTCCCGTTGCTCCAGGAGCGGGTGTTGAAATAGCTCATCAGTTCGGGATTTTCCTCGACGAAATCACCCGCGATCAGCGTGTAGACGGCCGAGACGGGATAGGTGTTGAGCTTGGGATCCGGGCAATCCGGCACGATGGTGCAATTGTCCCATTCCTCCTTGCTGAATTCCACGCCGAAGCTGAGCTTGACCATCGGATGATTGCCGAGAAGAGCCGTTGGCGCCCAGTAATAGCCGAGCCAGCCCTCCTTGTTCTCGAACGCCTCGATGATCGATTCGTCAAGGGCGGCGGCGTCCTTCACATCGTGAAGCGCGAAGCCGGCCGCTTCCGCGTCGATCGCGCGGAACAGGTTTTCGGTCGAGGCGCGACAGGCCCAGCCCTCGGGACAGTTGAACACCGCCGGCTTGCCGCCCTCCTCGGCCGGCATGAAAAGTTCAGGATGCTGCAAGGCCTGCTGAACGGTTGTCATGCCGGGATTGGCGTCGAGGATATATTTCGGCATCCACCAGCCCTGCACCCCGCCCTCGTTCAGCAGCGCCGCCCCGAAGGCGACGCGCTTGTCGGCGACCGCCTCCTCAAGCGCCGGCGTCGTGCTTTCGAACCAGAACTCCGGCACGATGTCGGGCTTGCCGTCCTTCGCGATCGAAGCGACAGCGCTGTTGGTGTCGCCTTCGACGAGCGACACCGTGCAGCCGTATCCGGCCTCCATGATCAGCTTGTCGACCCAGGCCGCAAGCCCGGCCGAGGGCCAGTTCAGCTCGGCGATCGTCAGATCGCGACAGTCGGTCTCGGCTGCGGCGGCTCCGGAAAACAAGGCAACGGCTGAGGCCAATGACAGAGCGGCGACATAGGACTTCATTGTTGCTGTTTCCTCCGGTAACCACATTCGGCGGAATCCTGCCGCCAGAGGGCGCTAGCGCCCAACTCGGTCAAGAATACGTCCGCCGCGTCAAAATAACAAATCGCAAGACGCGGCTTTTAGGGTGAAATTTGGCCGGCTTTGGCATTTATGCAGGAGTGCTAACCAAGCGGTAACGTTCTGCCGCTAGAACGGGTGTCAGCGGACGGTTGCGCGGCAAATGTCCTCCCGGCTTTATCAGTTTCGCGTTTCCGGGAGTGCCGTTTCAGGTATTGCGTATGCAACCGCCGCGCAGCGTCGAGCCGGACTTCGGCGCTAGATCTTCTTCACCACCCAGGAATAGCTGTCGGTCACGACATGCAGCGGCGCCGAAAAGGCGTTGGCGAGCTGCTGGCGCGACGGTACGATCCCCATCAGCGCCGCCATCGACCCTCTTGTCAGGCGCTGGAGGCGGTTTGGTATCTCGGTTTGCGCCTCGGCGGTCGTCGTTTCGGGCATGGTTGATGGCAAGACGGCATCCGGGTTCCGCCCGAGCGCGGCATTGACGAGTTCGCCCGGCTCCCGGCAGACGGCGATGATCGTGGGAAAACCGCTGTCGCCATAGGCCGAAAGCTTGCTTTCGATCTCGCTGTCGCAGGCCTGGACAGTGGCATAGCGCGTTTCGGCCATATCGATGTAGCTGCACTGGTTCAGACCGTCATCACAGCCGAAAATCGTCATCGCAATCAACGCCGCCTGCATGATTCACCTCGCTCGTTCCTAGGCTGAATACATCTTCCGCGCGAATGCGCCGCAAACAAGGCGCTGGCGGAACTTCGCATGTCAGTGAGGCCGCCGCTGAGACGAAAAGAGGCGTATTGAGATATGGGTCATGCACGAACTTACGTCTTGTCCCATCTGGCCCTGCTTCCTGGCCGCGATCGCACTCATCTCCCCGGAGCCGGTAGGGGCGCACTTCGAGACCTAGCTGGCAGGGGTGAACGATCAAGCGAAAGCGTAAAGGGATTTAGCACCGCCAATAAAAGGTTTAGAGACAAGATGCCCATCATTTGTCGCCTCCATCAAGACAGACGTCCGCGCGAACACCTTGCCGACCCCGAACAAGACGGGGTTGTCGTAGCCGATTTCGGCCATGCCTTCGCTCAGGCCCGCGAGCCTGCCGTGCCAGCGTTTCTCATCCGCACGGCTGATGTTGGCGGCGATCAGGACCGGGGTTTCGGGCGAGAGTCCCTCCGCAATCAATCGGGCGCTGATTTCGCCGGCGGTGCGGCCGCCCATGTAGAACACCGTCGTGGTCGTCGGGTCGGCGATGGCGCGCCAGTCGATATCGGCGGGCAGCGCACCCTTTTTCGAATGGCCGGTGACGAAGCGGACCGATTGGGCGCAGTCGCGTTGGGTCAGCGACGTGGTGGTGCCGGCGGCAAGTGCGCTTGCGGCGGTGATGCCAGGGATGACGGAAACCGGGATGCCTGCCTGCTGAAGCGCCGTGATTTCCTCGCCGGACCGCCCGAACACCGAAGGATCGCCGGATTTCAGCCGCACGACCCGCTTCCCGGTCCGCGCCAGATCGAGCATCATCCGGTTGATATCTTCCTGCCGGCAACTTGTTCGCCCGCCGCGTTTGCCGACCAGCATGCGCTTGGCCTCGCGCCGCGCCAGTTCGAGGATATCCGGCGAGATCAGATCGTCGAACAGGATGACATCGGCCGATTGTAGCGCCCGCATGGCCTTCAGCGTCACGAGTTCCGGATCGCCCGGACCGGCACCGACAAGCGTGACGCTGCCGGTTTGCGGCGAGGCCGCGATCTTCGTCGCACGCGCCAGAAGCCGGTCGGCCGCAGCCTCGTCGGGGCCGGACTGTCCGGCAAAGCTCAGATCAACGAAATGCTCCCAGAAGGCCCGGCGCGGGCCGCCCGGTTTCAGCCTCTGGCCGATGGCATCGCGCAGGGAGGCGGCAAGGCCTGCCCATTCGGCAAGCGCCTTCGGCAGCAGCGTCTCGATCCGCCGCCGGATCGCCTGGCCGAGAATGGGGGCGGCGCCATCGGTGGAAATGCCGACAACGACCGGCGAGCGGTTGACGATCGAGCCGAACTGGAAGCTGCAGAAGGCCGGCTTGTCGATGACGTTAAAGGGCACGCCCTCGGCTCTCGCGCGGGCGGCGAAGGCTTCAGCCTCGGCATCGTCGTCGCAATCCGCCAGCGCCAGGCTGAGATCGCGCCATTCCGCCACCTGCCAGTTCACGTCGTGAAGGCGAACCCGGCCATCTTCCTGCAGCGCCAGCAATTCGTCGCAGGCCTTCTCGCCGCCGAGAAAGACCGTGACGTCAGCCTCGGCGGCGGCCATAAGCTCGGCCTTCCAGGCCGCCGCTTCGCTGGCCCCGGCGACCAGCACCGGCCGGCCTTTCAGCCGAAAGAACAGCGGCAGGACAGCCAGTTCCTCCATGCGGGCGGGGACGCGTGCGTCAGCCATCAGTCCGCCTCCCTATTCGGCCGCGAGCGGCAAAGCGGAGAGCGCGATGGAAAGCTGCCCGTCGTCCACCCGGACGGGATAGGTCCGCACCTCGCCTTCATCGGCGCCGAGTGCCTCGCCGCTTTCCAGGGAGATGACCATGTTGTGCAAGGGGCAGGTCACGGCCCTGCCATGCACCAGGCCTTGCGACAACGGCCCGCCCTTGTGCGGGCAGCGGTCATCCATGGCAAAGACGTCATCCTCGGCGGTGCGGAAGACCGCGATGCGCCCGAAAGCCGTGTTGATGCAGCGCGCGCCGCGCCGGGGAATGTCCTGAATATGGCCGATGGCCATGAAATCATTGCTCATGATGGGCTCCTCACTCCGCCGGCTCGGGATGGCCGACCACGGCCATCGGCTTGAACTCGTGCTTGTCCTTGCCGGAGACGCGTTCCGACCACGGGTCGACCTGGGCGTATTTCTGGCTCTCGACGAAGCGAGCGAAATAGGCCTTGCGCTTTTCGGCATCATCCATGATCTGGGCGCGGACTTCGTCATAGCCGATGCGCTTTGCCCATTTGTAGATGCGCTCCAGATAGCGCGCCTGTTCGCGGTACATCTGGGTGAGCGCCACGATATGCTCCAGCGCCTCGTCCTCGGTCTTCACCATGCCGAGCACCTCGGTGCCCCGGATTTCGAGCCCGGCAGCGCCGGCGAAATGGATTTCGAAGCCGGAATCGACGCAGATCACGCCGATATCCTTGCAGGTTGCCTCGGCGCAGTTGCGCGGACAGCCGGAAACGGCGAGCTTGAGTTTGGCCGGCGTCCACGAGCCCCACATGAATTTCTCGAGCCTTATGCCGAGCCCGGTCGAATCCTGTGTGCCGAAGCGGCACCAGTCATTGCCGACGCAGGTCTTCACCGTGCGCAGGCCCTTTGCATAGGCCTGGCCGGAGACGAAGCCGGCCTTGCCGAGATCGGCCCAGACTGCCGGCAGGTCCTCCTTCTTCACGCCCAGCATGTCGATGCGCTGGCCGCCGGTGCATTTGACGGTCGGGATCTCGTATTTGTCGACGACATCGGCAATCGCGCGCAGCTCCTTCGACGAGGTGACGCCGCCCCACATGCGCGGCACCACCGAATAGGTGCCGTCCTTCTGGATATTGGCGTGAACGCGCTCGTTGATGAAGCGCGACTGATAGTCATCGGCATATTCGCCGGGCCAGTCGCAGACGAGATAGTAGTTGAGCGCCGGCCGGCACTTGGCGCAGCCGCAGGAGGTTTTCCATTCGAGCTCCTGCATCACGGCGGGAATGGTCTTCAGCTCCTTGGCCCGGATCAGGCGGCGCACGTCGTCATGGCCAAGATCGGTGCAGCCGCAGACCGGCTGGACGGCCGCGGGGTTATAGGCGTCACCCAGCGTCAGCGCCATAAGCTGTTCGACGAGCCCGGTGCAGGTGCCGCACGATGCCGAGGCCTTCGTGTGGGCGCGGACATCGTCGAGCGAGGTCAGGCCCTTGTCCTTGATGGCGGAAACGATCTTGCCCTTGCAGATGCCGTTGCAGCCGCAGATTTCCGCGTCATCGGGAAGCGCTGCCACGGCCGCCGCCGGATCAGTAGCGCCACCGCCCTGATAGGCCTGGCCGTAGATCAGCGTCTCGCGCATTTCGGAAACGTCCGTCCCGCGCTTCAGCATGTCGAAATACCAAGCGCCGTCGGCGGTGTCGCCATAAAGCACGGCGCCGATCACGCGGTTATCCTGCAGGATTACGCGCTTGTAGACGCCGCGCGTGGCATCGCGCAGAACCACTTCCTCACGGTCCGGCCCCTCGGCGAAATCGCCGGCGGAAAACAGCTTGATGCCGGTGACCTTCAGCTTGGTGTTGACATGCGAGCCCTTGTATTCCGCCGCGCCGCCGGCAAGTCGGTCGGCGAGAACGCCCGCACTCTCATAAAGCGGCGCGACCAGCCCATAGCAGGTGCCGCGATGCTCGGCACATTCACCAAGCGCGAAGATCGACGGATCGGAGGTCGCCATGCCGTCATCGACGACGATGCCGCGATTGACCGCTAGCCCCGCATCCTTGGCGAGCCCCGCCGCCGGGCGGATGCCGACTGCCATCACCACCATGTCGGCGGAGATGATGCGGCCGTCCTCCAGTTCGACGCCCTCGACCCTGCCATTCCCAAGGATTTTCTTGGTGTTGGCCTTGGTGATGATCTCGATGCCGCGATCGTCGAGCGCCTTTTCCAGGAGATAGGCCGCCGCCGGATCGAGTTGGCGCTCCATGATCGTGTCCATCAGGTGCAGCACGGTGACGCTCATGCCGCGTTGCTTCAGCCCGTAGGCCGCCTCAAGCCCCAGAAGCCCGCCGCCGATGACAACCGCATGGCCCTGCCCCGCGGCAATCTTCAGCATCTTCTCGACATCGTCGAGGTCGCGATAGGCGAGCACGCCGGGCAGATCGTGCCCCGGCACCGGGATGATGAAGGGCGACGACCCGGTCGCGATCACCAGCCGGTCATAGGAGGCCGTGACGCCGTTTTCGGCGGTGACGGCCTTCGCTTCCCGGTCGATCTTCGCGACCTTTGCGCCGCGATGCAGCGTCACGCCGTTCGCCTCATACCAGTCGTCGCCATGGATGATGATGTCTTCATAGGTCTTTTCGCCGGAGAGCACCGGCGACAGCATGATGCGGTCGTAATTCACCCGCGGTTCGGCGTTGAAGATGGTGACGTCATAGAGACCGGGGGCGCGCTCGAACAGGTCTTCGAGCATGCGGCCGGGAGCCATGCCGTTTCCGATGATGACGAGTTTCTGGGCCATGATATCTACTCCGCTGCGACGCGTTTGTTGCAGGTCTGCCGGCTGATGCGCTGATCGCGCTTCTGCCTGATGGCGGCGAGCTGTTCCTCGGCGGGCGAGGCGCCGCCTTCATAGGCCTCCAGGAATTCCAGCAGTTCCTCGCGGTAGGCGTAATAATCCGGGTGGTCGAGCAGCGCTTTTCTGGAGCGCGGGCGCGGCAGGTCGACCTCCATGATGTTGCCGATGCGGGCATTCGGCCCGTTCGACATCATCACCACCCGATCGGCCAGGAGAATGGCCTCGTCGACGTCGTGGGTGACGCAGATGGCGGTGACCTTGGTGCGCGACCAGACTTCCATCAGCACCTCCTGCAGCTCCCAGCGCGTCAGGCTGTCGAGCATGCCGAAGGGTTCGTCGAGCAGGAGAAGCTTCGGCGACAGCGCGAAGGCGCGGGCAATGCCGACGCGTTGGCGCATGCCGTTCGACATGTCGGCTGCCGGCCGGTGCATGGCATCGCCAAGGCCGACGCGTTCGAGATAATATTCGACGATATCGCGGCGTTCGGCGGGGCTTGCCTTCGGATAGACCCGGTCAACGCCGAGGGCGACATTCTCGCGCGCCGTTAGCCATGGCATCAGCGAGGGGGCCTGAAACACCACGGCGCGGTCCGGCCCGGCGCCGGAAATCTCGCGGCCATCGAGAATGATGCCGCCGGCATTGATCGGGTTCAGCCCCGCCGCCATGGAAAGCACCGTCGATTTTCCGCAGCCGGAGTGGCCGATCACGGAAATGAACTCGCCCTTTTTCATCTTAAGGTCGAAGCCGTCGACAACGGTGAGCGGGCCCTTGGGCGTCGGATAGATCTTGGCGACGTTGGAAAACTCGACATAGCCGCTCTCGATGGGCGACTGGGCCTTTTCGCGATAGGCGGCGGGGAGCGGCTTCGAGGTCGACTTGATGGAAATCGGGACGACATTGGGCAGCGTTTCCACCCTCGTGGTGTCCGGTTTCGCGCTGACGCCGACATCCATCAGATATTCGGTGATCGACGCGCGCAGGCGGATGAAATCGGGGTCGGAATTCATCGCTGCGCGCTCGCGCGGCCGGGCGATATTCACATCGAAGGACGGGCCGAAAGTGGCGTCGGGACCGGGGGTCAGCGGCACGATCCGGTCTGCCAGAAGAATGGCCTCGTCAACATCATTGGTGACGAGGATGATGGTCTTCTTCTCTTTCTGCGAGATATCGGCAAGCTCGTCCTGCAGCTTGGCGCGGGTCAGCGCATCAAGCGCCGAAAGCGGCTCGTCGAGCAGCAGCACGTCCGGCTGCATGGCAAGCGCGCGGGCGACCGAAACGCGCTGGCGCATGCCGCCGGACAGTTCCGACGGCTTGCGGTCGCGGGCATGTTTCAGGCCAACCATCGCCACATACCAATCAACGAGTGCGGCCCGTTCCTTTGCCGATTTTCCCTGATGCACCGCGTCGACGGCAAGCCGCACATTGGCCTCCACCGAAAGCCAGGGCATCAGCGCATAGTTCTGGAACACGATGCCGCGCTTCGGCGACGGGCCTTCGACCGGCTCGCCGCGAAACAGGATTTCGCCGCTATCAGGCCTTTCGAGACCGGCGAACATTGACATCAGCGTTGTCTTGCCCGCGCCGGAAAACCCAAGGATCGCAATAAACTCGCCTTCCTGCACATCGAGCGAAATATCGGAAAGGACGGCATTGCGTTTGACGCCTTCGCCAAAGCCTTTTTCGACGTTTCTGAGCTGAAGAATGGCGTTCATCATGCCCTCCTTACCGGTTCGCCGAATAGGTGAAGGCGGTCTGCAGCGCGAACATCACCCGGTCGAGGAAGAAGCCGATCAGGCCGATGGTGATCACCGCGACCATGATGCGGGCGAGCGAATCCGAGGAACCGTTCTGGAACTCGTCCCAGACGAACTTGCCGAGGCCGGGGTTCTGCGCCAGCATTTCCGCGGCAATCAGCACCATCCAGCCCACACCGAGGGACAACCGCATGCCGGTGAAGATCAGCGGCAGCGAGGACGGCAGCACCAGCTTGCGGATCGTCGTCCAGGTGGAAAGCTGCAGCACCTTGCCGACATTGACGAGATCGCGATCGATCGAGGCGACGCCGAGCGCCGTGTTGATGATCGTCGGCCAGATGGAACAGAGCGTCACCGTGATCGCCGAGATCACCATCGACTTTGGCAGAAGGTCGTTCTGGCTTTCATAAAGGGCTGCCACCACCATGGTCACGATCGGCAGCCAGGCGAGCGGCGAGACCGGCTTGAACAGCTGGATCAGTGGATTGATCGCGCCCTCGAAGGTCTTCGACAACCCGCAGGCGATGCCGACGGGGACGGCGATCACCGTGCCGATGAAGAAACCGAGCGCGACCGTCATCAGCGAGGTCCAGATCTGGTCCAGGTAGGTCGGCTTGCCGGTATAGGGCCGCACCTTCACGCGGTCGGCATAGCCCTCGGCAATCAGCATCTGGTTGCGCTCGTCCTGGCGGGCGTAGAATGCTTCGGCCTTCTGCCGCTCGGCAAAATGATCGTCCATCAGCACCTCGGCCTGATGGAATACCGCCGCCGGGCCGGGGATCGCGCCAAGCGAAGTCTGCACCTTCGGCGCGAGATACGCCCAGGCGGCGAGAAAGGCCAAGATGCCGACAAGCGGCACCAGCAGCATCTGCTTCAGATCCGCCCATTGCTCCGATGGCGTGTCGCCGGCGGCCAGCTTCAGCAGCGGCACGACGAAGCCGAGGCCGAAGGGGCCGAGCACCTTGCCGGCCCGGTTGATCCGGGCGATGCGCCGTTCGCGGCGGGCGGCGATTTCGGGGTCCAGAATGTCCGTTGCAATGGTCATGACGTCTGAGCCTTCCTTGTCCGTGCTCGTTTCAATCGCGCTCAGCGGCCGGCGATCTTGTTGCCGTCGATCACCTCATCGCCCTTCAGGCCGATGGGGAAGCTGTCGAGATAGGCGTTGGGGTGGCGACCGTCATAGGTCACGCCGTCGATGAACTCGTTTGTCGCGGGCTTGTAGCCGTCGGTATCGAAGGGGAAGTCGGCTTCCGTGGCATGGCCCTCGTCGATCAGCTGGCGGGCCGCTTCCAGATAGAGTTCCGGCAGATAGACCGAGCGGGCGACCTCGTCATACCAGCCGTCTTCCTGTGGCTCGGCGATCTGGCCCCAGCGGCGCATCTGGGTGAGATACCAGATGGCGTCTGAATAATAGGGATAGGTGGCGTAGTGGCGGAAGAAGACGTTGAAGTCTTCCGCCGGACGCTTGTCGCCCTTTTCATATTCGAACGTGCCGGTCATCGAATTGGCGATCACCTCGGCATCGGCCCCGACATATTCGGGCCGCGACAGGATCTCGACGGCCTCTTCGCGGTTGGCATTGTCGTTCTCGTCCAGCCACATGGCGGCGCGGATCAGCGCCTTGGTCAGCCCCAGCGTGGTCTGCGGATATTTTTCGGTGAACTCCTCGGTCAGGCCGAAGACCTTTTCCGGGTTGTTCTTCCAGATGTCGTAATCGGTGACGACCGGCACGCCGATGCCCTTGAACACCGCCGCCTGGTTCCACGGCTCGCCGACGCAATAGCCCTCGATCGTGCCCGCCTCCATCGTCGCCGGCATCTGCGGCGGCGGGGTGACGGAAAGCAGCGCATCGGCCTGGATCTGGCCGGAAATATCGCCCGGCGAATAGTAGCCTGGATTGATGCCGCCGGCGGCCAGCCAGTAGCGCAGCTCGTAATTATGGGTGGAGACCGGGAAGACCATGCCCATCTTGAACGGCTTGCCCTCGGCCTTGTAGGCCTCGACCACCGGCTTCAGCGCATCAGCCTTGATCGGGTGTTGCGGCTTGCCATCAGGCCCGACAGGAATGTTTTCCTTCATCCGGTCCCAGACCGCATTGGAGACCGTGATCGCATTGCCGTTGAGATCCATCGAGAACGGCGTGACGATATGCGCCTCGGTGCCATAGCCGATGGT
Organism: Martelella sp. FOR1707; assembly: GCF_053484265.1. NCBI lineage: Bacteria > Pseudomonadati > Pseudomonadota > Alphaproteobacteria > Hyphomicrobiales > Aurantimonadaceae > Martelella > Martelella sp. FOR1707. Next base: position 245,416 of record NZ_JBAKFP010000004.1, read on the forward strand.
GGCCGCCAGCGGCTGGCCGGCCAGCATATGCGCGCCGTCCAGTTCGCCGGTGATCACCCGGTCGAGCAGCACCTTCCAGTTCGCCTGCGCTTCGAGTGTGACATAAAGCCCCTCATCCTCGAAGAAATGCATCTCCTTGGCGATTGCCAGCGGCGCCATATCCGTCAGCTTGATGAAGCCGATGGTGAGCTCGTCCTTTTCCGGAAACAGCATTTCGGCATGGGTGGCCGTCGCCGCGAATGTCAGCGAACAGAGCATGGTGGCAGAGCAAAGGAAATGGCGCATGGCGTTCTCCTGATGGATGGGGAATGTCGGATAAAAACGAAAAAAGCCGCCTAACGGTCATCGTGCCAGTTCTGGCGCGAATGCGTTGGCGGCGTTGCCTGGCACCCTCCATTGGGCGCCGAATTCTTGAGACTTATGGAAACACACAATGCCGCATCAGACAAGCGGCATCGGCGGATTTTTGCATAAAAAATGTATGAATCGAAAAACAGACTAAAATTTATGCAAATGCACCCGAAACGCGCACAAAATACGGGCTCAGATCGCCGCCTTCTGCTGTTCGATATAAGCGCTCACCTGATCGGGATCGAAGGTCTGTCCGTCGAAAAAGCCGTCGGGGCCGAGGATGAGACCGCCGGCGCTCGCGCCCACCGGCGTCGGCGCCTTGAGCGCGCCCTCGACCTTGAGGCTCGCGCCAGGCAGCGGCGTATGCAGCGGCTGCAGCGCCTTGCGGTAGATATCCGGCCGATAGCTCATCTTCGCGATCTCGGCGTTTTCGGCCGAGTGATCGCAAAGCCCCCAGCGCACGATCTGGCTGTAGAACCATAGCGCATGGCTCTGCCAGGGAAAGGTCGCGGCCTTGGCGGAGGTCAGGAAGAAATCCTCGACCGTGGTTTGCGCCTTTTCGCTCACCGCCAGCGTGCCGGAGAACAGCGGCTCGAGCATCGCCCGGTCGACATCGAGATGGCCCGGCTCGGCGAGGATCGCGGCCAGTTCCGGGTGGTTTTCCGGCGCGGCCGCCCATTGCGAGGCCCGGTAGAGGCCGCGCAGCAGCGCCGCCACGGTCTCCTCGTTGGCGTCCACAAAATCGGCGGGCAGCGCCAGCACCTTTTCCGGGCTGGAGCGCCAGATCTTCGCCTTGACGGTGACGATTCGCGCCGCCCCGCGCCGCGCTGCAATCGTGTTCCACGGTTCGCCGGCGCAATAGCCGTCGATCCGCCCGGCTTCCACCGCATCCGGCATGAAGGGGGGCGGCAGCACCACGATCTCGATATCCCGATCGGGATCGATGCCGTTGGCCGCGAGCCAGTAGCGCAGTTCGAGATTGTGCCCGGAAAACACGTAGACGACGCCGAAGCGCAGCCGCGGCAGGCCTTCAGCCTTTCTGGCCGCAATCACCCGTCTCAGCGCTGCCCCCGCTTTGGCCGGGTCAAGATCGCTCTCATCACCCTCCGCTTCCATTGCCGCGCCAAGCGCCGCCGAAACCGTCACCGCATTGCCGCCGAGCCCGAGCGCGATCGGCGCCACCAGTTTCGGCGCCAACGGAAACAGGCCGAGATTGGCGGCAATCGGCATCGGCGCCAGCACATGGGCCGCCTGAAGGCTGCCGACGGCCAGCCGGTCGCGGATCGCGCTCCACGAGGTTTCCCGGGTGAGGCGCACCTTGAGCCCTTCCTCGATGAAAAAGCCCTTCGCCTCGGCCGCCAGAACGATGGCGCTGTCGAGAAGCGGTACAAATCCGATTGAAAGGTCCTGCATCTCTATCTCTCCAGCATCTCGAACGTCATGATCAGGCTCTGCGCCACATCGACAATCTTGCGGTTCTGATCCATCGCCGTGCGCCGCAGCAGCGCATAGGCCTTTTCCTCGTCCATGCCGCGCGATTTCATCAACAACGCCTTGGCGCGGTCGACCACCTTGCGGTTTTCGAGCTGGCTCTTCGCCGCCTCCAGCTCCTGCGCCATGCGCGAAAACGCGTTGAACCGGGAAATCGCCATGTCGAGGATCGGCTTGACGCGCTCCTGCTTCAGCCCGTCGACGACATAGGCCGAAACCCCGGCCTCCACGGCGGCGTGGATGGTTTCCGCATCCGAACGGTCGACGAACATCGCGATCGGCTTCTTCACCGATCGCGACAGCACGAACAGGCTTTCGAGCATGTCGCGGTTGGGGTTTTCGATATCGATCACGATCACATCGGGCGAAAGCCGCTCGATCGTCCGGGCGACGCCGACCAGTTCCTCGACCACGGTGACATTATGGTGGCCGGCCTTGAGCAGCCCGTCCCTGATGATAGCGGCGCGGATCGCGTTTTCATCGATGACAAGGATCGCCAGATCACTGGTGTTCATGAGGCGGCTTCCGCAATAGGTTCAGTAGACATCACGCATATAGCGCTTTTCCCGGGCGAGCGACCTAACGTAGCCCTCGGCTGCCTCGGGCGAAAGCCCGCCATGCGTCCGGGCGATGGTTTTCAGCGATGCATCAACATCCTTTGCCATGCGGCTCGCATCGCCGCAGACATAGAAATGCGCGCCCTCCTGCAGCCACTTCCATATCTCGAGGCCGTTTTCCGCCATGCGGTGCTGGACATAGATCTTCTCCGCCTGGTCGCGCGAAAAGGCGGTGTCGAACCGGGTCAGCAGGCCGCCCTCAAGCCAGGCCTCGATCTCGTCGCGATAGTAGTAGCCGCTTTCTCGCGACTGCTCGCCGAAGAACAGCCAGTTGGCCCCGGTCGCCCCTGCCGCCTCGCGGTCCTGCAGAAAGGCGCGGAACGGCGCGATGCCGGTGCCCGGCCCGACCATGATCGCCGGCGTTGCAGGGTCCGCCGGCGGGCGGAAATGCGCCTGTTTCTTTACCGAAACGCGCACCGGCGCCTCCGCCGCCCTGTCGGCCAGAAACGCCGAGGCCACGCCCTTGCGGCTTTTCCCGTGGCGGGCATGGCGCAGCACCGAAACCGTCAGGTGGATTTCGTCCGGGTTCGTCTTCGGGCTGGAGGCGATCGAATAGAGCCGCGGCTTGAGCTTTTTCAGATGGTCGCAGAATTCCTGCCCGTCGACGCGTTTCGGCGCCATGGCCAGAATGTCCGCGATCTGCCGGCCCCACAGCCAGTCATCGAGGGCTTTCCGGTCGGCCGAACTTGTCAGGGTCTTCAGCGTTTCATGCCCGCTGACATCCGCCCACCATTGGAGGAAATCCGGATGCGGCTGACCGATCTCGAAATGATCGCGCAGCGCCTCGCCGATCCCGATGTCATGGCCGTTGATCCCGGAGATCGGCGTTTCCGCCGGCAATTGCAAAGAGGCCAGGATTTCATCGACAAGCTCGGGACAATTGCGCGGCATGATGGAAAGCGCGTCTCCCGCCTCGTAAGCCGCCGCGCCATCGACCCGGAACCCGAACTGGCGCACCTCCTTGGCGCTGCCGGAACCGCTCAGCAACCGGTTGACGCTGAGCCTGGCCGCGAGGGTTTCGGTTGGCTTTCGCCCATTGGATCGGACGGCGGCTTCCGAAGCCGCCGCGCCATTCGAACGCCCGGAAAGAGCGGCCATCGCCGCCGCAACCGCGTCCCCCTCCTCGTCCGCATCCAGCGTGCGGCAGGCTGCCAGCCGCGCCGCGCCGAGCGCCTCAAGCCGGGCATCCAGTTTCCGGCCGAAACCGCAGAACTGGTCATAGGAACTGTCGCCCATCGCCACCACGGCATAGCTGAGGTCCTCAAGGCGAGGTGAATCCTCGCGCGAAAGCGCTGCCCAGAAATCGGCCGCATGATCGGGCGGGTCGCCATCGCCGAAGGTGCTGACGATGAAAACCACCGGGTCCTTTGTCGCAAAGTCATCCAGCGAGACCGCGTCGAGCGGACGCAACGCCGCGCGGTAACCTGCCCCGCCAAGCGCATTACAGAGATCGGAGGCCGCCATTTCCGCAGTCCCCGTCTGCGAGGCGAAGAACACGGAGACTTTTGGCTTTGTCGGGTCCTCATCTCTCTGCCTGGCATCAATTCCGGCGGGCATGTCCTCAGCCTTGCGCGGCGCATCCGTCGGCGCATCGGGCTCCGCCGCCGCCACGCGGGCGAGCGAAACCGCCGTCACCTTGAATTCCGGCTGCAGCGAGATCGGATCGGTCGCATCGCCGGTCACTGCATTGACCGCCAGTTGATCGCCGAACACGTCGTTCCAGTGAAACGGCGCGAACAGCGCGCCCGGCGAGACCCTATCGGTGATGATGGCGGGCAGCACCGCCCTGCCGTGGCGCGAGGTGATGGACACCTGGTCATTGTCGCCAATCGCAAGCGCCGCCGCATCGGCCGGGTTGATCTCGACGAAGGGCGCGGCGTTGAGCTTGTTCAGCTTGGCAACCTTGCCGGTCTTGGTCATGGTATGCCACTGGTGCTGCAGGCGACCGGTATTGAGGATCAACGGATAATCGTCATCCGGCGTTTCGGCCGGGCCGGAATGCGGACGCTGCCAGAATTTCGCCCGGCCGCTTTCGGTGGCGAATTTCAATCCTCTATCCGGCGCGCGGTAGCGGATCGGGTTACGGCTGGCATCACCGGCCTCGGATGCCGGCCACTGGATGCTGCCATTGCGCAGCCGCTCATGCGTGACGCCGGAAATGTCGTAACCGGTCGCGGGGTTGGAGAACTGGCGGATCTCCTCGAAGACCTCTGCCGCGCTGTCATAGCTGAAGGCGTCCTCATAGCCCATGGCACAGGCGACTTTCGCGATGATCCGCCAGTCCGGCAGCGCTTCGCCCGGCGGCTTCGCTGCCGCCGCTGTCAGCGCCATGTTGCGCTCGGAATTGACCATCACGCCGTCGGCCTCGAACGACACCGCCGCAGGAAGAAGGATATCGGCATAGGGCGTTGTCTCGGTCTCGGCAAAGGCATCCTGGACCACCACGAACGCCGCCCGATCGAGCGCCGCCGTCACCGTCTTGCGATTGGAGACGCTTGCGACCGGATTGGTGCAGATGATCCAGGCCGCCTTGATGTCGCCCGCCGCCATCGCCCTGAACATGTCGATGGTGCCCGTCCCCTCCTCGGCACGGATGGCGCCGGGCGCGATACCCCAGCGCGCCTCGCAAAAGCGCCGGTCGGCCTCCACCAGCGCCGAGCGCTGCCCCGGCAGGCCGGGCCCCATATAGCCCATCTCGCGCCCGCCCATGGCATTCGGCTGCCCGGTCAGCGAGAACGGCCCGCTGCCGGGCCGACAGATCTTCCCCGTTGCAAGATGCAGATTGCAGATCGCATTGGTGTTGAACGTGCCCTGGACCGACTGATTGAGCCCCATGGTCCACAGCGTCATGAACTCGCCGACGGCAAGCACCATGTCGGCCGCCGTCCTGATATCGTCCAGCGCGAGCCCGGTCAGCTCGGCGACGCGCTCCGGCGGATAATCGGCAAGCAAGCTCGGCATATCCGCCCAGCCATCGGTATGGGCGTCGATGAAGGCCTGATCGATGCCGCCTGCTTCGACGATCAGATGCAGGATGCCGTTGAGGAGCGCAAGATCGGTCCCGGGTTTCGGCGCCAGAAACAAATCGGCCTTCTCGGCGGTGGCTGTGCGGCGCGGATCAACGACGATCAGCTTCGCACCCTGCTTGACCCGGTCCATCATCCTTAGAAACAGGATCGGATGACAATCGGCCATGTTCGAGCCGATCACCAGAAACAGATCGGCCTTCTCGATGTCGTCATAGGATCCCGGCGGCGCGTCCGCCCCCAGCGACAGCTTGTAGCCGGACCCGGCACTTGCCATGCAAAGGCGTGAGTTGGATTCGATATGGCGCGTGCGCAAAAAACCCTTGGCGAGCTTGTTGGCGAGATACTGCGCCTCCATCGACATCTGGCCGGAGACATAGAGCGCCACGGCGTCCGGCCCGTGCTCGGCGACGATGGCGCACAGCCTTCTGGCCGTTTCGGCGGTTGCCGCATCGATGGATGTGGCTTCCGGCGCAACGCCCTCGCCCCGGACAAACGCGGTTTCGAGCCGGCCGGGCGCGGCGATCGCCTCATGCGCGGTCTTGCCCTTGGTGCAGAGCCGGCCGCGATTGGCGGGATGGTCCTTGTCGCCGGAAAGCCTGACGATCCGCCCGTCCTCGACATCGAGCACCACCCCGCAGCCGACGCCGCAATAGGGACAGACGCTCTTGACGGTTTCTACGCCCATCGCCACCCCCTGCCTTGCAGAGCGCCGAGGTTTGACGGGAACCGGAGATGACGCGCAGAATGGATCACATGCCGGACTGGCATCGGCTTTCCTCGCTGTCTAAAATGAAAACAAAAAAGCCGCGGCATCAGTCGAAGCGCTTCCCTTTCAGGAAACGGTTCTCAGATCCGCAGCTTTGCGATGGAATGCCCGCCATTGGACATCGATGCATCAACGATAGTCCGACACGCGGCGACTTTCAAGCCCGCCGGGGGAATTGCGGGAGCGGTCGTCACAGGGGAGGAAGACAGCGCCATGACGGTGAAGATCAAACGGGTCTATGACGAACCCGACAAGGCGGACGGCCTGCGCATTCTCGTTGACCGCCTCTGGCCGCGCGGCCTTGCGAAGGACAAGGCCCGCGTCGATCTCTGGGCCAAGGATGTTGCTCCCTCAGGCGAGTTGCGCACATGGTTCTCGCACAGAAAAGACCGGTGGGAGGATTTCCAACGGCGCTATCGCGCGGAGCTTGAGGAAAACGCCGCGCTTGATGAACTCTGCGCAAGGAGCGAGCAACACACCGTGACCTTGCTCTATGCCGCCCGCGACGAATGCATCAATCATGCGCGGGTCCTCGCGGCCATCATCGCGGAAAGGAGCGGCTGCCACGCCGAGACGAATCGGTGGGACGAAGGCGTGCTAGAAGTGTCGTCCCCGCCCTGCTTTCTGCACGAACTGGACCCGGCCTGGCTGGGAACGGAAAGCCGCGACGACAGCGGCGAAACCGTCGATCGCGAACCCAACGACCAGCCCTCGCACAAGAAAACCGGCCGCACGAAATAGCGCTCAGGTCATACGCCCGCCGGAGGAGACGATGGTGAACTCGTCTTCCTCGATCAGGCCATCCTCGCGCACGGTCAGCCGCCAGCGACGATTGCCGATGCGGAAGGAGAGGCGCCAGCGTCCCGCGTCCTCGCCATCGCCGCGCTCCACCGACGACCGAACCTGCCCGCGGGCCGTCATCGCGTGCAGATCATTGACGCCGAGACCGAAACGGCGGGCGAGCCGCTCCGCGCCGATTTCGAACTGGCCTTCCGCATTGCGTTCGATGAAGGTCCCGGTTTCCTGAGCGCTCATGGTTTCGCACCGTTTGCCGGGCGGGCAAGATCGGCATGGCCGATCGGGCACAGCCCGGTCGTATCCTCGCCGCGATGAAAGCCGATCGCCAGACGGAAGGAATGGGCAATGCGCATGGCCCTGTCGAGAAACAGCGCCGCCGCTTCTTCCGGACAGATCGCGTCAACGGTTTCGGCAAAGAGCTGAAGCCAGCGGCGGAAATGCCGCTCGTCGATTTCGGGGATCGCCAGATGCGGCGGCAGCGGGCGGCCCTGATAGCGCGCCGTGCGCAACAGCGTCGCCGACCAGAAGTCGCACATCCGCTCAAGATGGCGGGGCCAGTCATCGGCGGCGATCCGGCTGTTGAAGACCGGCCCGAGCAGCGGGTCCTCGCGGATCCGGTCGTAAAAGCCGTACACCACGGCCCGGATCATCGCCTCGTCCAGAACCTCGGGAAGCGGTTTGCCGTCGATGATCACGGTGCGCTCCGGCGCGGGACGTCCTCTCATGTCCAAAACTCCTTGTTGCAAACCACGACCGGCCTCAGCCCGGCGGACGATGTGCCTTGATCCGCGCTGGGTCGGTCTCGATCGGGCCGGCGCCGATCAAGTCGAGACAATAGGGGATCGCCGGGAATACCGCATCGAGGCAAAGCCTTATCGACGCCGGTCGGCCCGGCAGGTTGACGATCAGGCTCTTCCCGCGCACCCCGGCCGTCTGGCGCGAGAGGATGGCGGTCGGCGCCTGTTCCAGACTGATGCGCCGCATCAGTTCGCCGAAGCCCGGCAATTCCTTCTCGATCACCGCCTGCATCGCCTCCGGCGTCTCGTCGCGGGGCGCAGGGCCCGTGCCGCCGGTGGTCAGGATCAGGTCGGCGCGAACATTGTCGCACAGCTCCATCAGCGTATCCCGCACCGAGGCGACGCCGTCCGGGATGATGACGCGGTTCAGGGCATACGGTGACGTGACAGTCTCCGCCAGCCAGGTCTCGATCATGGCGCCGCTTTGATCTTCATATTCGCCACGGCTGGCGCGATCGGAAATGGTCAGTGCAACGATCAGCATTTTAACCTCCAAGCACGGACATCGTCCGGCCGATGCCCTCGACATGGTCACTCGTAATCGAAAATGCATGCCCCTCGGGCTTCATCGCCACCGCGCGCGAGATCAGCGCGTCGATTGGCGTATCGTCGTCACGCGTTCGCAGGGTCTCCCTGAGACCGACCCGGCCTTCATCGCCCATACAGGTGTAAAGATCGCCGGTGGCGCTGACGCGCAGGCGGTTGCATGCGGCGCAGAAACCGCAGGAAAGCGGCGTGATGAACCCAAGCAGTCCGCCTGTTTCCGCAACCCGCATATAATGCGCCGGGCCACCGCTTTTCAAGGCAAGCGGCTGAAGCGTCCAGCGCTTCGAAAGCGTTTCGCGAAGCCTCGACAGCGACAGAAAACTCTCCCGGCGGTCATGCCGTCCCTCGCCGAGCGGCATTTCCTCGATCAGGGTCAGGTCCATGTCCTGTTCATGGGCAAAGCGGATCAGATCGTCCACCTCCTGCTCGAATGCGCCGCGCATGGCAACCGCATTGATCTTGACCCGAAGGCCCGCCGCCTGCGCCGCCGCGATGCCGGCGAAGACCCGTTCGATCCGGCCCCAGCGGGTGATCGCCTGGTAGCGCTCGGGATCGAGCGTGTCGAGCGAGACATTCACCCGGCGCACGCCATGGGTAAACAGCGCTTCCGCATAACGATCCAGCAGCGTGCCGTTGGTCGTCAGCGTTAGCTCGTCGAGCGCGCCACGCTTCAGGTCAGCGCCGAGCATGGCAAACAGCGCCATGATGTTCTTGCGCACCAGCGGCTCGCCGCCGGTGATCCGGATCTTGCGCACGCCCCGCGCCATGAAGATGCGGGACAGCCGGTGAAGCTCCTCTAGGTCGAGAATGTCGCGGCGCGGCAGAAACGTCATGTTCTCGGACATGCAATAGGTGCAGCGCAGGTCGCAGCGATCCGTCACCGAAAGCCGGAGATAGGTTGCGGTGCGGCCGAACCCGTCGACCAGCGGACGCGGAACGGCCTGCCTTATCGCGCGTTCATGCCGCATTGCGCACCTGCCTCGCCCGAGCGATGGCGTCGTAACACCATTGCAGGACAGCATCGGTTTCGGGCGGCAAAGCTTGTGACAGACCGCCTGAAAATGCCCCCCAGCCATCGAGATAAGGCTGCTTCACCGAAGTCAGGATCGGCACCCCCGCCACGAAGGCGGCCTCGAAAACCGAGCGCAACCCGCCGCCCTGCTCTTCCCCTTTGCCGAAACGGTTGAGGATAAGGAGCTCCGGCCGCGTCCTGATCCTCCCCTCGGCAAACACCGCCGCGTCCGAAAGCGCATTGAAATCCAGCCTGCAGCCTCGCGCATGGGCACCGAGCGCCTGCATGATCTGCCAGCGCTTGCCGGTCGCGATGTCTTCCAGATCGACCGCGCCGCAGCACTGGCCCTCGTCCTTGTCGGCATGCTGAACGAAGCCATCGACCCGATACCCCTTGGCCGCGAGCAGCCGCGCAACCGCTTCCAGGACCCGGTCGGCGGCGTCATCCTGCATGAACGGGATGAAGCCCAGCGGCTTGCATTCACCCGTCGCTCCTTTTCCGTCCGCCATCACACCCCCCTTTGCCTTATTGCACCAGCGGCCCGTCGACGCCGGCGATCTCGATGCCCTCGATTTCGGCTTCCGACGCCAGCACGGCGATGAACTGCGCGACCGCCTTCGACCAGGCTGCCGCCTCCAGCCAGGCAGCGATGCGCGGCTTAACCGCCTCGAACGGCAATTGCGCGCCCTCGATCCGGCGATCCGTGCGGATGATGTGGAAGCCGTAGCGGGTTTCCACTGGCGAGGTGACCATCTCGCCTTCCGGCAGCCGCATCAGCACCGCCTCGAATTCCGGCACGGTGCTGCCCGGCGAAAGCTGACCGAGATTGCCGCCCTGTTCCGCCGACGGGCAGGCCGAACGCGCCCGCGCCAGCTCACTGAAACCAACGGCACCAGCCGAAAGGTCCGCGATCATCTGCTCCGCCTCTGCACGTGCCTGCTGCCGGGCGGCCTCGTCAGTCGGATTTGCGACGAGCAGGATATGGCGCGCCTCGAAGATCGGCTCCGAGCGGAAACGGGCCCGATTGTTGTCGTAGAACCGGCGGCATTCCGCCTCGCCGGCAGTTGGCACATTGACCGATGCCTCGATCAGCGCCCGGATTGCCGCATCCTCGGCGGTCTCGGTCTTGCCGTCGGCGGTTGCCTGCGGCGTGCCGGCCACCTGTTCCTCTACGGCCTTCTGCAGCAGCAGCTCGCGGATGACGAGCGCTTCGGCCGCGGCCCGAAGCGCCGCGCCAGGATTGTCGGCCGGGTGGTTCTGGGCCTCGGCGAGGATGGCGCTTTCGGCAATCGCGACGCCGTTGACCGAGATTTCGGAGAACACCGGCCGCGCCTTGGGCGGTATTTTCGTGTCGACGGCCTGATAGCCGCTGCCCGGTTCCGGCCCGCCGCCAGTGGCTTTGGGCTGTTGTGGTGTAAAGAGATTGACCATTGCTCGTCACTCCGCCGGTGTGCCGTTGATGCGCGATCCGTCGCCCTTCTGCCGGGCGACCTGATAGCCGGGCCGCCAGATATAGCGCACCGGCGCGCTCAGCATGTGCACCAGCCGGGTGAACGGGAAGACGAGCAGAATGGTGAGGCCCAGGATAATATGCGCCTTGAAGACCCACGCGGCATCGGCGACGTACGACGAGGCGGCGAAGTTGAAGGTGAAGATGCCCTGCGCCCAGCTCATGAATTTCACCATTTCATGGCCGTCGAGATGGTGCAGCGATACCGGGATCGTGCCGAGACCCAGCAGAAGCTGCAGCCAGAGCAGGATGATGATCATCGTGTCGCTGAAGGTCGAGGCGGCGCGCACCCGCGCATCGAACAGCCGGCGATGGACGAGCAGCGTCGCGCCGACAATGCCCATCACCCCGGCAATACCGCCGGCGACGACGGCCAGCAACTGCTTGGTCCCGTGGCTGATGCCGAGCGCATCGAAAATCCAGATCGGCGTCAAAAGCCCGACGAGATGGCCAACGAAGATGACCAGCACGCCGACGTGAAACAGCACCGAACCCCAGATGAGTTGCTTGCGTCGCAGCAGTTGCGACGAGCCCGAGCGCCAGGAATAGGGTTCGCGGTCATAGCGGATGACGGTTCCCAGGATCAGCACTGTGAGCGCTATATATGGGTAGATGCCGAAAACGAGGGTGTTGAGATAGGCTGACATGGTCTGTCTCCTAGTTCGAAACGGAACCGGCGACATCGCCGGGTTGGCGGTCTGCCGCGCGCATGCGGGTTCTGAGCCGGTCCGGCCCGCACGCGCCCTCGCCGGCATTGCCGCCGAAGGTGACGGCTTCCTCTTCCCAGATGCTGTCAAGCGCCTTGAGGTCGTCAGGGTCGTCTTCGGGTGCGGCCATCAGCTCCTTCAGAAGCTTCTGGTCGGCTTCCGCGGATGACTGCATAGAAAGCACGGCAAAGGCCGAGGCATAGACGGACTCCCGCTTCTTCAACCGCTCGCCGATCGCCTCGGTGATGTGCGCCGTCTGGCCGAGAAGGTCTTCCGTCTCGGCGCTCGGGCGCGTGGAGAGGAATTCGAGGAACAGCGGCAGATAGTCCGGCAGTTCCTTGGCGTCGATTTCGAAGCCACCCGTCTCGTAAAGCGCCATCAGATCGACCATCGCCTGGCCGCGATCCCGGCTTTCGCCGTGGACGTGCTCGAAAAGATGCAGCGACAGCGCCCGGGTGCGGTCGAACAGGTGGACGTAGCGTTCCTGGGCCTCGTAGAGATCGCGGCCCGCAAGATCGTCGATCAGCCTGCCGAGCGCGACGGCAACGGCTTCCGGCACCGCCGAGGACGCGAGCGCGGCCTTCAGCTCCGGCAGGTCGTCCAGCAGTTCCCGCTCCGGGTAGGACAGAAGCAGGGAGGTGATTTTCAGGGCAATGTTCATCAGGCCTGCTCCTTGAAGATATCGGTGGGCGTCTGCACCACCTTGCGACGTCCGGCGCCAAAGAGTTCCGTTTCGGAATTGCCGCCCGAGCAGCCATTGCCGAAGGAGAAGCCGCAGGAGCCGCGCACGTCGTAAGCGTCCTCGGAAACCTCGCGGTGCGTGGTCGGGATGACGAAACGGTCCTCGTAATTGGCGATCGCCATCACGTGGTACATGTCCTCGATCATCTGGCCGGTGAGGCCGACGCGTTCGGCAATCGCGTTGTCATCGACGCCATCGACGGTTTTCGAACGCATATAGGCGCGCATGGCGAGCATGCGTTCCAGCGCATTCACCACCGGCTCTTCCTTCCCCGCCGTCAAAAGGTTGGCGAGATAGCGCACCGGGATGCGCAGCGACTTCACATCGGGCATATCGCCATCGAGACCGAGCTTGCCGGCCTCGGCGGCGGACTGCACCGGCGAGAGCGGCGGCACATACCAGACCATCGGCAGGGTGCGGTATTCCGGGTGCAGCGGGAAGGCCACCTTCCAGTCGATCGCCATCTTGTAGACCGGCGAGTTCCGCGCCGCTTTCAGCCAGTCCTCCGGCACTCCGTCCTTGCGGGCCTGCTCGATGACTTCCGGGTCGTTCGGATCGAGGAAAACCTTGAGCTGTTCTTCATAGAGATCCTGTTCGTTCGCCGTCGAGGCGGCTTCCGAAATCCGGTCGGCATCGTAGAGAATGACGCCGAGATAGCGGATGCGGCCGACACAGGTTTCCGAACAGACCGTCGGCTGGCCGGCTTCGATGCGCGGATAGCAGAAGATGCACTTTTCCGATTTGCCGGAATTCCAGTTGTAATAGATCTTCTTGTAGGGGCAGCCGGAGACGCACATGCGCCAGCCGCGGCATTTTTCCTGGTCGATCAGGACGATGCCGTCATCCTCACGCTTGTAGATCGCGCCTGAGGGACAGGCGGCCACGCAGGTCGGGTTCAGACAGTGTTCGCACAGGCGCGGCAGATACATCATGAAGGTGTTTTCGAACTGGCCGTAGATTTCCTTCTCGACCCCCTCGAAATTCACATCCTTCGAGCGCTTCTCGAATTCGCCGCCCAGGATTTCCTCCCAGTTCGGCCCCCATTCGATCTTCTCCATGCGCTCGCCGGTGAGCTTCGAGCGCGGCCGCGCCGTCGGCATGGTCTTGCTTTCGCCGGCGGTCTGGAGATGGCCATAGTCAAAATCGAAAGGTTCGTAATAGTCATCGATTTCCGGCAGATCCGGATTGGCGAAGATCTTGGCGAGGATGCGCCATTTGGCGCCCATCTTCGGCTCGATCCGGCCGTTCTTCTTGCGGACCCAGCCGCCATTCCACTTCTTCTGGTTTTCCCATTCCTTGGGAAAGCCGATCCCCGGCTTGGTCTCGACATTGTTGAACCAGGCATATTCAACGCCCTCGCGGTTCGTCCAGACATTCTTGCAGGTAACGGAGCAGGTGTGGCACCCGATGCATTTATCGAGATTGAGCACCATGCCGATCTGTGCGCGGACCTTCATTCTGCGGCCTCCTTTCCTGCAAGGCTTGGGGTCTCGTCCATCCAGTCGACATTTTCGAGCTTGCGGACGACGACGAATTCATCGCGGTTGGCGCCTACGGTTCCGTAGTAGTTGAAACCGTAGGACTGGTGGGCGTAGCCGCCGATCATGTGGGTGGGCTTCGGGATCACGCGGGTGACGGAGTTGTGAATGCCGCCGCGCTGGCCGGTCAGCGGCGAGCCGGGCGTATTCACGATCTTCTCCTGCGCGTGGTACATGAAGATCGTGCCGTCCTTCATGCGCTGCGAGACGACCGCGCGGGCGACCAGTGCGCCATTGGCGTTGTAGACCTCGACCCAGTCATTATCGACAATGCCGGCGCGAGCGGCATCCGGCTCGGAAATCCACACCACCGGGCCGCCGCGATTGAGCGTCAGCATCAACAGGTTATCGGTATAGGTGGAGTGGATGCCCCATTTCTGGTGCGGGGTGATGAAGTTCAGCACCAGATGCGGCTGGCCGTCGAGACGCGCCTCGATCGCCGGCGTCACGGTTCCGGTATCGATCGGCGGACGATAAACGCAGAAGGCCTCGCCGAAGGCCCGCATCCAAAGATGGTCCTGATAGAGCTGCTGACGCCCGGAGAGCGTCCGCCAGGGGATCAGTTCGTGAACATTGGTATAGCAGGCGTTGTAGCAAACCTTTTCCGATTCCAGCCCCGACCATGTCGGCGAGGAGATGATCTTGCGCGGCTGGGCGACGATGTCACGGAAACGGATTTTTTCGTCCTCTTTCGGAAGGGCGAGATGGGTGTGATCGCGCCCGGTGATGGCCGAGAGCGCTTCCCAGGCTTTGACCGCAACCTCGCCATTGGTTTCCGGCGCCAGCGACAGGATCACCTCGGTGGCGTCGATATCGGTCTCGATCTTCGGACGGCCTTTCGAGGCGCCCTCTTCCGTCACCGTGCCGTTCAGCTTGCCGAGCAGGCCGACCTCATGCTCGGTGTTCCAGGAAATGCCCTTGCCGCCATTGCCGAGCTTGTCGAGCAGCGGACCGACGGAGGTGAAGCGCTTGTAGAGATTGGGGTAATCCCGCTCGACCACGGCAACCGTCGGCATGGTCTTGCCCGGCACCGGATCGGTCTCGCCCTGTTTCCAGTCCTTCACATCGAAGGGCTGGGCCAGTTCGCCGGGGGTGTCGTGCAGGGTCGGCACAAGGACGACGTCCTTTTCCACGCCCAGCACTTCCGGCGCGACTTCGGAAAACGTCTTTGCGATGCCCTTGAAGATGTCCCAGTCCGAGCGCGACTGCCAGGCCGGATCGGCCGCACTGGTCAGCGGGTGGATGAAGGGGTGCATGTCGGAGGTGTTGAGGTCGTTCTTCTCGTACCATGTCGCCGTCGGCAGCACGATGTCGGAATAGACGCAGGTGGTCGACATGCGGAAGTCGAGGGTCACCAGCAGATCGAGCTTTCCTTCCGGCGCCTCGTCATGCCAGACGGCCTCCTTGACCTCCTGACGGCCCTCGTCGCCGAGATCCTTGCCGAGCAGGCCATGGGATGTGCCGAGCAGGTGCTTGAGGAAATATTCGTGCCCCTTGCCCGACGAGCCAAGCAGGTTCGAGCGCCAGACGAACATGTTGCGCGGCCAGTTCTCCTCCGCATCCGGATCTTCGCAGGACATGGAAAGCGTGCCGGATTTCAGCGCATCGGCGACATAATCGGCAGGCTTTTGGCCGGAGGCTTCCGCCGCGCGAGCGACCTCCAGCGGGTTGGCGCGCAGTTGCGGGGCTGAAGGCAACCAGCCCATGCGTTCGGCGCGGATATTGTAGTCGATCAACGTCGCGTCCCACGGGCCTTCCGGCGCGGTCGGCGACAGAAGCTCGTCGACCTTCACGGTCTCGTAGCGCCACTGGTCGGTATGGGCATAGAAGAACGAGGTCGAGTTCATGTGGCGCGGCGGGCGCTGCCAGTCGAGCCCGAAGGCGAGCGGCAGCCATCCCGTCTGCGGGCGCAGCTTTTCCTGACCGACATAATGGCTCCAGCCGCCGCCGGACTGCCCGATACAGCCGCACATCACCAGCATGTTGATGATGCCGCGGTAGTTCATGTCCATGTGGTACCAGTGGTTCAGACCGGCGCCGAGAATCACCATGGACCGGCCATTGGTCTTTTCCGCGTTGCCCGCAAAAGCGCGGGCGGTGGCGATGATCTGCTCGCGCGGCACGCCGGTGATCTTTTCCGCCCAGGCCGGCGTATAGGGCGTTCCATCATCAAACGAGCTTGCGACATTCTCGCCGCCGAAGCCGCGGTCGAGCCCGTAATTGGCGACGAACAGGTCGAACACCGTCGCGACAACCGCCTCGCCCTCTGCGAGCGCCACACGGCGGACCGGCACCTTGCGCGCCAGAACGTCGTCATGGTCCGTGCCCTCGAAATAGTCGTGCTGACGGCTGCCGAAATAGGGAAAGGCGACGTCTTCGACATCATCATGTGTTTCGGCAAGGCTCATCACCAGATCGATGTCGCTGCCCGCGCCATCCTTCTGCTCGAGGTTCCACTTGCCCTTTTCGCCCCAGCGATAACCTGCCGACCCGCGCGGCGCGACAACATCGCCGGTCTTTGCATCGAAACCCACCGTCTTCCATTCGGGATTGTTGCTCTCGCCGAGGCCATCCTTGAAATCGGAGGCGCGGAGGAAGCGTTCCGGCACGAGGCGGCCGTCCTTCTTCACCAGCCGCACCAGCATCGGCATGTCGGTGTAGCGGCGACAGTAGTCGTCGAAATAGCCGACTGTCCGGTCGAGGTGGTACTCGCGCAGGATCACGTGGCCGAGCGCCATGGCAAGGGCGGCGTCGGTCCCCTGCTTGGGGTGCAGCCAGAGATCGGAGAATTTCGCGGCCTCCGAATAGTCGGGCGACACGACCACCGACTTCGTGCCCTTGTAGCGCACCTCGGTGTAGAAATGCGCGTCCGGCGTACGGGTCTGCGGCACGTTGGAGCCCCAGAGCATCAGGAAGCCGGCATTGTACCAGTCGGCCGATTCCGGCACGTCGGTCTGTTCGCCCCAGGTCATCGGCGAGGCCGGCGGCAGGTCGCAATACCAGTCGTAAAACGACATGCAGGTGCCGCCGAGCAGCGACAGGTAGCGGGACCCGGCCGCGTAAGAGACCATCGACATCGCCGGGATCGGCGAAAATCCGATGACGCGGTCGGGCCCCCACCTCTTCGCGGTATAGGCATTCGCCGCCGCGATGAGCTCGTTGACCTCGTCCCAGGTGGCGCGCACGAAGCCGCCGAGGCCGCGCACCTTGATGTATTCGGCGCGTTTTGCCGGATCCTCCTGAATGGCGCGCCAGGCGGCGACCGGGCTCTGGTCGGCGCGCTCCTTGCGCCAGAGCTTCAAAAGCCGCGCCCGGATCAGCGGGTATTTCACCCGGTTGGCCGAATACATGTACCAGCTGTAGCTGGCGCCGCGCGAACAGCCGCGCGGCTCGTGATTGGGCATATCCGGACGAGTGCGCGGATAGTCGGTCTGCTGGGTTTCCCAGGTGACGATCCCGCCCTTGACGTAGATCTTCCACGAACAGGAGCCCGTGCAGTTCACCCCATGGGTGGAGCGCACGATCTTGTCGTGCTGCCAGCGCTTGCGATAGGCGTCTTCCCAATCACGGTTTTCATTGGTGGTCACGCCGTGACCATCGGAGAAGGTGTCGACATTCTTGCGCGCCAGAAAGTTGAGGCGGTCGAGGAGAAGAGACATGATCCGTTCCTTTGTTTCGGGCGATTAGCAGGGCACCGGCGCGTTGCGGCGGGTGTAGTAGAAGAAGGTCAGCGCGGCGCAGATGACGTAGAAGATGCCGAAGCCCCACAGCGCCATATCCGGTCCGCCGGTCATCGAGATCGAGGTGCCGTAGGATTTCGGGATGAAGAATGCGCCGTAGGCGGCAATCGCCGAGGTGAAGGCGATAATCGCCGCGCTCTCGCGGTCCGTCTGCTTCTGCAGCGCGCCCGCATCCAGTTCCGGCATCAGGCGGGGCACTTCCTGGCGCATGATCGCCGGG
Source organism: Martelella sp. FOR1707 (assembly GCF_053484265.1). NCBI lineage: Bacteria > Pseudomonadati > Pseudomonadota > Alphaproteobacteria > Hyphomicrobiales > Aurantimonadaceae > Martelella > Martelella sp. FOR1707. The sequence goes on from NZ_JBAKFP010000004.1 coordinate 263,280, forward strand.
ATCATCTGGAAGGTCGACGCATTGCCGACGCCGGTGAGGAAGAACAGCGCCATGAAGCAGGCGAAGAAGGCCCAGAAATTGCCGCCCGCTCCGTCCTGCGGCAGGAACTGCAGCACGCCGACGACAGCCACGAACATGCCGACGAAGGTCCAGAAGGTCACCCGTCCACCGCCGAAGCGGTCGGAAATCCAGCCCGTGCCCGCCCGGCTCAGCGCGCCGACAAGCGGGCCGAGGAAGGCATAGGAAAGAGCGTTGACCTCGGGGAACTGGGTTTTCATCAGCAGCGGGAAACCCGCCGAGTAGCCGATGAACGAGCCGAATGTGCCGGTATAGAGAATGCACATGATCCAGTTGTGGAAGCGCGAGAAGATCACCGCCTGATCGGCAAAGGAGGCCTTGGCCGAGGCAATGTCGTTCATGCCGAAATAGGCGGCGATGGTAGCCGCGATGATGAACGGCACCCAGACGAAGCCGGCATTCTGCAGCCACAGCCGTCCGCCATCGGTCAGTGCCTGCGGTTCGCCGCCAAGCGCGCCGAACACGCCCATGGTAATGACCACCGGCACCAGGAACTGCATGACCGAGACCCCGAGATTGCCGAGACCGGCATTCATGGCCAGCGCATTGCCCTTTTCGGCCTTGGGAAAGAAGAAGCTGATATTGGCCATGGACGAGGCGAAATTGCCGCCGCCGAGCCCGCACAGAAGCGCCAGAACCAGGAAGATGAGATAAGGCGTTTCCGGGTTCTGCACGGCATAGCCGATGCCCATGGCCGGCAGCAGCAGAGACGCGGTCGAAAGCGTGGTCCACAGCCGTCCGCCGAAGATCGGCACCATGAAGGAATAGAAGATCCTGAGCGTGGCGCCCGAAAGCCCCGGCAGCGCCGCCAGCCAGAAGAGCTGGGCATCGGTGAATTCAAAGCCGATGGCGGGAAGCCGCGCGACCACGACCGACCAGACCATCCAGACCGAAAAGGCCAGAAGCAGCGCAGGAATGGAGACCCACAGATTGCGCTTGGCGATCTTCCGCCCGGTCTGTTCCCAGAAGGTTGCGTCTTCCGGGTTCCATTCCGTCAGCGTCGCCGCCGACGTCTTCGGCGTCATGCCTTCGAATTCCGGAAGTTCCGGCAAGGTGTCGGTCGTCGTCCGGTTGCGGCGCTCCATCTGCCGGATGGAAAGATGCATCCATGTCAGGGCGACGAGCACCAGCACGAACAGGAAGGCGAAACAGGTGGTGTAGACGCCGGTCAGGTCCAGGAGCGTGCCGAACACAATCGGCAGGACGAAGCCGCCGAGCCCGCCGATCATGCCGACGAGACCACCGACCGAGCCGACATTGTCGGGATAATAGACCGGGATATGCTTGTAGACCGCCGCCTTGCCGAGGCTCATGAAGAAGCCGAGACAGAAGATCATCAGCACGAAGGCGCCGAAGCTCATCGCGGTCGTAAAGATGATGTCGCCACCCTTGGCGTGGATCGTGTAGCTGGTCGGCGGATAGGACAGCATGAACAGCAAGAGCAGCGCAAAGCCGAATGTCCAGTACATCACCGAGCGCGCGCCGAACCGGTCCGAGAGATGACCGCCATAGGCGCGGAACAGGCTAGCCGACAGCGAGAAGGCTGCCGCCGCCATGCCCGCGGTGCGGATATCGACGCCGTAGACATCGACGAGGTAATGGGGCAGCCACAGCGCCAGCGCGACGAATGCGCCGAAGACGAAGAAATAGTAAAGCGAGAAGCGCCAGACCTGCAGGTTCTTCAGCGGCGCGAGCTGGGCCGCGACCGTGGTGGCCTTCGCGCCGGAGCGGCGGCGGGCTTCGAACACCGGATCATGTTTGGAGAACACAAAGAAGATGACGGCAATGGCGGCAAGCGCGAAGGCCCAGACATTGGCGACCGCCTGCCATCCGAAGGCCACCATGACGAAGGGCGCGCCGAATTTTGTCACCGCCGCGCCGACATTGCCGGCGCCGAAAATGCCAAGCGCCGTGCCCTGCTTTTCCGGCGGATACCAGTGCGAGACATAGGTGACGCCAACCGCGAAGGAACCGCCGGCAAGGCCGACGCCGAGGGCTGCGAGCAGAAACAGCGGATAGGTCGTGGCGCTGGTCAGGAGAAAGGTCGCCGCGGCGGCCAGCAGCATCTGCAACGGAAACACCAGCCGCCCGCCATATTGCTCGGTCCAGATGCCGAGCATCAGCCGCGACAGCGAGCCGGTCAGCACCGGCGTTGCCACCAGTATGCCGAACTGGGTTTCGGAAAGGCCGAGTTCACCTTTGATCTCGACCCCGATGATGGCGAAGATCGTCCAGACCGCGAAACAGACCGTGAAGGCCACAGTGCTGAGACCAAGCGCCCTGCGCTGGTCTTTCCGCGAAACACCGTCAATTGCAGACATGACTTGCCCCCTAAGGCTTAAGCGGTAGACCGCTCATTGGAAATTCTGCCTGAGAGCTAGAGGGATTGGGAGGCGCTCGAAGTTGACCTAAGTCAAGCTTGACGGGTGGCGCGGGACAAACAAGAATTGCGCGTGAAATTGCCTTCCCGCGCTGAAATCATCGTCAAATCGGTCTGTTGCGGATGCCGTTCGTTGCTGCTAAATTTATCAATCGAAGACACGAAAAAAATCAAGGCACAGTGATGCGGTCATCCGATTTGCCACAGGTGCGGGCACTTAGCCTGTTCAACAGCATGGACGAGGAAAATTTCGAGGCACTGATGCAGGCGGCCTATCTGCAGACCTTCCCGCCGCAGCTCGATCTCGTGCATGAAGGCGACCCAGCGGATTTTCTCTATGTGGTCATCGAAGGTTGCGTCGAGCTCTACGCCAATGCCAACCGGCGCGAGGCGACGATGGCGATGGTGCATCCGGTCAGCGCCTTCATCCTGGCGGCGGTTTTGAAGGATGCGGTCTACCTGATGTCGGCGCGCACGCGGGCGCGCTCGAAAATCCTGCTGATCCCTTCGGAAAATGTCCGCTCGATCTTCGAGCTCGACGACGCCTTCGCCCGGGCCATGGTGCTGGAGATGGCCGGCAGCTACCGCTATGTCATCAAGGAACACAAGGGCCTCAAACTGCGCAGCTCCGTCGAACGGCTGGCGAATACGCTGCTGCGCCAGGACCATGAATTCGGCGACGGCTCCGGCACCTTCGACCTGCCCTACGACAAGCGCACGCTCGCCTCGCTGCTCGGCATGACCCCGGAAAACCTGTCGCGCGCCTTCAACACGCTGAAGCCCTACGGCGTCGAGGTCGACGGCACGACGATCCGGCTCACCGACATCAAGGCGCTGAAGACCCTTGCCAAGCCCACGCCGCTGATCGACGATCCCAAGACCTGACGCTCTGTTTATCACGCCTCGATAGCCTGCGACGAACGCCGCCAGAAAACGGCGTCAGCGCGAGCATGCTCAAAGCCAGGCCAGCGGGTCGACGCCGATCAGCAGGCGATGGCCCTGCAACAGGAACCAAACATAGAAGGCAAGCCCAAGGCCGGACCAGAACCAGAAGCTTCGATCCCCATGCGGATGCGCGCGCCCTTCGATGATCGCCAGAAAAGGCACGATGGAGGTTTGCGCATGGACGGCCGTCCATTCGACATCGCCGAGCCGGCGCCGCGCCCGGCGATCGAGCACCGGTATTCCGGCAAACGCAAGCAGCCCCATGCCGCCAAACAGGATCAGCGAAACGACATCCCCGTTCGGCGGGATGTGCGCCAGTGCCCAGATCAGGAAACCGACCAGCACGGGGTGGCGGGTTATGGCGATGATCGTGCCTTGCGCGCCCGTCTCACTATTCCGTCGGAAGGTAATCGAAACCCGGTTTTGCGCGGCAAGACCTGCTGCGATGAACCAGAAGGCGAACGGCATCGCCAATATCGGAACAAGAGCCTGCCACGGCGCGGGATACCAGAGGTAAATCAACGGCGCCTGCCGTGCCGCAATGATGATCCAGATCAGAAGTAGGGTCGAGACAGCGGAATAGAGGGTGAGATAGACTCGACGTCCGAAGAAGGCGATCAACCGGGCGCGCACGGGCGGCGCCGGCGGGACCACATGGGCCAGCAGGAAAGCAAAGATCGCGAGCAGAAAATTCGTCATGCCTTGGTCCCGTCTGCTGACGAACGATAAGATTCGTCTGCGATATATGATAATCGCGACGGCAGGAAAATACCCGCATGCGGCATGTCTTCCCTGATCCGCCGCTGTAGAGGACCAGACAACCTTTCCGACGCATCAAGGGTCCCCACCGCTCGATCGGCCAGGCTTGGAAAGCTCATCCAAAACGGCATAGAAATTGCGGGCCCACGTAAACCTCCGTCAATTTCTACCTTAAGTTGCGTTTTCTGTAGACAATCTTAGGTTGTAGTATATAGTTTCTGATGTGCGGTAGAAGGACCTCTTCTAGCGCGAACTTTATCGACCGGTAAAGCCGATGGGAAGCCACAACATCCAAGGATGACCGCTCCCTACCCTAAAGAAATTATGCAACTTTAAACTGCATCTTGATATCCGCCCTCCAAACTGCCTTTGGCGAATGCAATTGAAACAGAACAAGGAGAAGAAGCATGCCAACGAAAGCCGGAAACAAACCCGACGCGCCTGTGATTTCGCGCTCCACCACCAAGAGCATCGCCGGCAGAGAGACCACCGCAGGAACGGTCGTCAATGTCTTCAAGTCCGGCGATGACAAGACGCCGGTCTCGAGCGAACCGGCAACCGTGAAAGACGGCGCCTGGATTCTTTCGCCGGACAAACCGCTCACTGTTGGTGATATGGTCTACGCCGAGGCTTACATAGTGCAACCCGATGGCACCCTGGGTGAGCCTTCCGGCCCGTCCGCAAACCATAGCGTCACGGAGTCCGGCGGAGCCGACAAGCCGGTCATCACGATCTATACCGGACTGTATTTTGCCGGACTGGAAGGAACACCCGGCACGTCGGTGAATGTCCTCAACGTGAACAATCATCTCAAGAGCGTAATGAAGAATCCGGTTCCTGTGGTCAACGGCGCCTGGAGCATGGTTGCCGACAATTTTCCGGTAGACGCTGGCGATACGGTCTTTGCTTACGCCTATATGCCGGGACCGGACGGCGTGCCGAGGGTGGCTTCGGGGCCCTCTGAAGCCGTAATCGTAGACCCCAAAGCCATCGCGCCGATTCCGCCGGAGATGGATGACGTCTACGTGGATCACGCTACTGTCAGCGGAACCACTTATCCCAACACCTATGTCAATCTCAGCTTCTCGGGCAGCGCGGGCGGCGGGGCTACGTTTCCCCCGGTCTTTTCCGCAGATGGCAATTGGTCGGTTGAGGTAGGTCCCAGCGTGCCGAGTGATGCAACCTTCAGCGCGACCGCAAACTACCCCGGCGGCATCGCTTCTGAACCATTCATAAGAGCGCTAGGGCATTTTGAACCAGGGCCGGTCAACATTACCGAGGTCGGCTTGCACCAGATGTCGGGCGAGGCTCCGCAATCGGGCCAGCATATTCTGGCGTGGCGGTCGAGCGATGGAAAGAAGATCGTGGACCACCTCATGCAGGGAAGCGGCACGAACTTCGTCGCCTCCTATCTGGACAACATGACGCTGGCCTCGGGCGACTTTCTGAATGTCGTCGCCGCATTGCCGCAATATGGATCGATGACGCCGTTTTCATCGGCGCCGGAAGGCTATCCTAAATAGCGACGGGGAGCGTGCAGCCGACACTCGGGAGCGTCCTGTTAACCCCGGGACGCCTCCACTTCACCAAGGCACGAGCCCTCGCCTCCAATCTGGATCGAGCCATCCACCCAAACTGCAAAATACAACTTACAGTTATTAAAGGCGGAAATGCACTCAGTATTCGCAGTTTGAATCTTTACAGCCAAAGGAGAAGTAAAATGGCCCAAAAATCATTGACTGCACCCGCTACTCCCGACATCACAACGTGCACGACAACATTGATCGCGGGAACCGAAGCGACGCCCGGGACAAAAATCCAGCTCTATAACTTGAGCAGAGGTCGCAGACCGGTGGCTGATCCGCCAATAGTGCACAACGGTCAATGGAGCGCAGTTCCCGATCGGCTGCTCATCAGCCTTGGCGACAAGATTGAGGCGCAGGCCTACTTTATCGGCACAACCATTACCTCAAACCCGATCTGGAAGACAGTAGATGATGAGCCTGCCAAGCCGGTCATTACTGTCTTCACCCCTGAATATTTCGCCGGCACGGAAGCGAACCCGGGCACTGCGATCTTGCTTACCAACCTGGACGATGGCAGGACGTTCCCGCCCGGTGGAATTATCGTCCCACCGAACGGAGAATGAGCTTCGTTGCGGAAAACCCCGCGGCAAAGGTCGGCGACAAAATCTCCGCCCAAGCCTTTCAGATTACGAATGGCGAACTCGGAATTAGCTCCGCCCCTTCGGACCCTGTTGTTATAGGCGATTGCGACGTCGTGCCGGTGCCGCCGGAAATCGAAGGGATTTCCGGTTCTATGGTCACCGGGACAACCTCGCCGAACACTTATGTCAAGTTGACAGTCTCGGGCGCCACGGGACACCCGAGGGGATATGGACCGGTTTTCTCTGCCGATGGCATGTGGTCGCTCGATATCGGGACAACAAGCCTCGCGCCCGTGACGACCCTGCTCGCGACCGCGAACTATCCGGGCGGCGAATTGTCCGATACCTATGTCAAACAACCCGCCCGAACGCCGCAATATGAAGCGCCTGTCATCACCGAGGTTGGCGCGAGCCAGGTTTCCGGAACGGCCGCGGCACCGGACCAGCAAATCATGGGTTGGCGCTCGAGCGATGGCAAGAAAATCGTCGACCTAAAGATGAACGGAACAGGTCTGAGCTTCGAGGCCCCGTATCTGGACGGAAAAATTCTGGAGGAAGGCGATATTCTTAATCTCGTCTCCTGCTATCCCGTCCAGTCCTCTATGACGCCTTATACCAAGAGAATCAGGAAACTATAAGGGATCACCGGCCTGCGCGGGATACCCCCAAGGCCGAAAAAACAGCCGGCGACATCACATGTCGTCGGCTGAGCACCCCGCCCTAACAGAATATAATCCAGTTAGAGACCACGCCAGCCGGAAGGCGGCTGCGGTGGAAACTGTGCAAGGCGAAACTGCGTTTGCCGGCAAAGCTCAAATCAGCGGAAAGTGTCGGGAAAGCGACGACGGGCTTCAGCGCGCAGTTCATGGTAGTCGTTGTAGACGACGCCAAGGCCGTGCATGAAACGGACCAGGGGATTGCGCTGGTTGCTGGCTTCACTCTTACGGGTGGTTTTCATCTTCATATCCTCATCTTGGCGTTGTTGAGTCCAAGATAGTGATTTATTGCCGGTCAGGTATGGGGGCCGACGCAGCCCAGCATTGCGCTGATGTGATAGCTGTCGCGGAAAAGACGCGCGGCTATCGCGAGATCATCTCCGCGATCTTCACGGCATAGCGGTCGGTCATGCCGGAGACGTAGTCGGCGAGCGCGTGGAGCGCGCTGTAGGGATCGCGGGCGTGGCGCAGGTCCATGCCCAGCGCGCGCTGCAATTGCCTGGGATAGCCGTCGATCCGATCAGCCTGCCAGTCGGCCGCAGCGAGTGCGTCGGCCACCGGCAGAATGCCGTCGAGAATGCGATGGACCAGGTTGCGGCCCATGACCTCAAGCTCGGTCTTGCGCGGCGAGGTGAAGATGCGCTCATTCGCCAGACTCTCGATCGCGGCGAAGTTCTCCGCCTGCGCCGAGGCGCTGACCAGCGCGCCGGCGAACCTGCCGCCCATGATCGCCTCATAGTTTTCGGCAAAGGCACCGCTGCACGCTTCGAAGGCCTTGCCGATCGCGACCGCCCGCAACACGGCGATCTTCTCGGCCGGCGTGTCGCCGCGATCATCCTTCGGCGAAAAGCCCGCAATCTCGGCAAGAAGCGGCGCGACGTCGCCATAGCCGAGATCTCCGGTGGTGAAGGCATCCTCGAGATCGAGAATGTTGTAGCAGATATCATCGGCCGCCTCGACCAGCAGAACCAGCGGATGGCGCCGCCACCAAGTCGCCGAGGCATCGCCCGCGATCAGACCGGTGCGGGCGGCGACGGCCTCCAGCTCGCCGCGCTCGCTTTCGAAAACGCCGAACTTCTTCAGCCCGCCATCATGGACGGCGATCGATTTGCGCACCCGCGCCGTAACCGGATATTTGATGAACGCGCCGAGCGTGCCATGGGTCAACCGCATGCCGCCGGGCCGGTTCATTTCCAGCCGGGTGAGGATGCGGAAGCCCTGGGCATTGCCCTCGAAGGCTTCAAACTCCTCGGCAAAACACCCTTCACGGTCGGCAAACAGCCCCTCGCCCCGGTCGAAGCGCTCGGCAAACCACGCGCCGATCGCCGCCTCGCCGGAATGGCCGAAGGGCGGATTGCCGATGTCGTGCGCGAGACAGGCGGCATGAACGAGGCCGGCCACAATTGCCTGCCCGCCCTTGGCAATCTTGCCCTCCTCCTCAAGCCAGTAGCCGACCTCCAGACCGAGCGAGCGCCCGACGCTCGCGGTCTCCACGCTGTGGATCAGCCGGTGATGGATGTGGTCGTGATCGTAGAGCGGGTGAACCTGGGTCTTGTTGGCCAGCCTGCGGAACGGCGCGGAAAAGGTGATCCGGTCGGCATCCTGATCAAAGGCCGGGCGGCGGGGCGAGGCTTTACGGTCGGGACGGTAGAGCGGTTCCAGGTCGAGCAGCCGCGACCATTCCATTTCAGACATTTCGGTATCCCCCGGCAGCGTGTCCCTGCCCGTTATTCTCAAGCCCTGTTCCGCGGGCCACACTCAGCAGCCCCTATTCAGCGGCCTTGTCCTGCGCGGACTTGTCTTCCAGACGCTGCCCGGCGGCATCCTCCGCTTCGCCGTCATGTTCCATCTCATAGGCATAGCCTTCAAGCATGACATAGGCCTGCTCGATCGCCTCGATCTGAGTTTCGGCGTTGCGGATTGCCTCGGCGATCGATTCGCTGCGCGCCCGCAGCATGGAGCCCAGAACGTCGGAATTGCCCTTGTCGCTCTTGCGCCGCGCGAGACGCGCAAGGTGTTTGCGCACCCGCGCGCGATGGCGCTCCAGCTCCAGGATGTGGAAGCGGCTCTTCAAAATGTCGTCGGAAAGCTTGCGCCGCATCGCGGCGACCGGATCGAAACTGCCCGGCTCGCGCTCGTCGAGGATCATCTCGTTGACCAGCGGCTCGAGCAGAAGCACGCCCTTGAGATCCTTGGCGTCGGCCAGTTCGGGATCGTAGCCGGTATCGTCATAGACCTTGCGGCGCACCGGGTCCTTCAAAAGGTCATAGGATGCCTGAAGGCGGGCGAAGCGCTCGCCGTCGCCGCCGCTGTCGGGATGCGCCTCCTTGGCAAGCCGCCGGTAGGCCGCGCGCACGGTCTCGCTATCGCAATCGCGATCTATGCCCAGCACTTCATAGGGGTCGATCAAACCGTCACCCGTTTCATCCCGTTCAACAACGCCTCATGGACTAGCGCGCCAGCACCCGCTGTTCAAGGCGAAAGACGGTTGAAATGCGCGCAAATTTCGCGCATCGCGCTCAATCCGGACTGTTTTCCCGCAAGGGCACTTTGTGGCCGCAAATTTGACATTCGGGCGTCCAAATTCTACACATCAGCCGTGCCGTTGACGAACGCCGTCTTCGGCAAGCCTCCTTTATTGCTTATCTGGAGGCCCGAGCGACGCCGCCTGAGGCTTCGCATGCCCGCCCCCATGCGGGATCATCGTCCGCACGCAATCCTCGCGTTTTATCGCGTGCAAGCGCTGGCAAAAGCGCTGGACAAACCGATGTCCGCCGGAGAAGGAACAAGTATGAGCGTCAAACTGACCGCTAAAAACGTGTCGAAACTGTTCAATGACGACGATGGCGAAGGCGCGCGACGCCTCGCTGCTGGCGAAAGCAAGGAAGATATCTTCAAGGCAACCGGCGTCACGGTCGGGATCGACAACGTCAGTTTCGACGTCAATGAAGGGGAAATCTTCGTGATCATGGGGCTTTCCGGCTCCGGAAAATCGACGATCGTTCGCACGCTCAACGGCCTGATCCCGCCGACCTCCGGCCAGATCATCATCGACAATGTCGACGTCGCCTCCTGCGACAAGGAAACGCTGCGCGATGTGCGTCGCAAGAAAATCACGATGGTTTTCCAGCACTTCGCGCTGTTTCCTCATAAAACGATCATAGACAACGTCGCCTTCGGCCTGAAGCTCAAGGGCATGGGCAAGGAGGAGCGCCACAAGGCCGCACGCGAATCTCTCGCCAAGGTCGGGCTCGAGGCCTATGCCAACAGCTATCCGAGCCAGCTTTCCGGCGGCATGCAGCAGCGCGTGGGCCTTGCCCGCGGCCTTGCCAATGATCCCGAAATTCTGCTGATGGACGAACCGTTCGGCGCGCTCGACCCGCTGATCCGGCGCGAAATGCAGGACGAGTTGGTGGTTCTTCAAAAAGAATTGAAGAAGACCATCGTCTTCATCACCCATGACCTGAACGAAGCCATGATCCTCGGCGACCGGATCGCGATCATGAAGGACGGCGCCTTCGTCCAGGTCGGCACGGCGCAGGAAATCGTCTCCGAGCCCGCCGATGACTATGTCCGCGCCTTCGTCTCCGATATCGACCGCAGCCGGGTCTTCAAGGTCTCCGACATTTCCCGCGATGCCGCATGGGTGAAGGTCGATTCGACCACGGCCGATGCGCTTGCGGTGATGGACAAGGCCAAGTCCGACCTCGCCTATGTCGTTGAAAAGGGCGTGCCGGTCGGCCTTCTGATGCGCTCCGACGCGATGGAAGCCCAGCGCACGAGCCCGGTTCGCGACGTGATGTATGCCGAACCGCCGACCGTTTCGGAAGAGTCCTACCTGAACGAGGTCTATGGCGCGGCGCAGGCCGGCGTGCCCATGGCCGTGACCGATGACGACGGCAAGCTTGTCGGCGTCGTCGATCAGGAAGCGATCTTCGAGCAGCTCGCCGCCGATACGGAGGAGCCCCCTCCACAACTCGCCGAAGAAGAAGCCAAGAAGCAGGCCGGCCAGCCGGCCAGCGAATAAGTCGAGAGGGAGCTAGACCATGTTCGATCCATCACAGTATTTCACCATTCCCTTCGACGCCTGGGTAAACGATTTCGTCCGCGGCTTTCTGGTGCCGAATTTCCGGCCGTTCTTCCGCGCGCTGCAGGTGCCGGTCAACCAGGTGCTGATGGCGCTTGACGGGTTCCTGGCCTTTATTCCGATGCTGGTGCTGACGGCGGTGTTCGCGCTGCTTGCCTGGCGCATCGTCGGCAAGACCATGGCAATCGTCACGATTGTCGGCTTCCTGTTCGTCGATCTCATCGGGCTGTGGCCGGAAACGATGACCACGCTCGCCATGATCCTGACCTCGGTGTTCTTCTGCACCATCATCGGCGTGCCGGTCGGCATTCTCGTCGCCCGCAGCGACACGATGTGGAAGATCGTTCGGCCGATCCTCGACGTGATGCAGACGGTTCCAAGCTTCGTCTATCTCGTGCCGATCGTGATGCTGTTCGGCGTCGGCATGGCGCCGGGCATCATTGCCACCATCATCTTCGCGCTGCCGCCGATCATCCGCATGACCAATCTCGGCATCCGCAATGTGCGCACCGATCTGATCGAGGCATCGGAGGCTTTCGGCGCGACCTATTCGCAGACGCTGTTCGAAGTTCAGCTCCCGCTTGCCATGAGAACCATCATGGCGGGGTTGAATCAGACGCTGATGTTGGCCATGTCAATGGTTGTCATCGCAGCGCTTATCGGCGCGGGCGGCCTTGGACAGGTCGTCAACACTGGCCTCGGCCGGCTTGATGTCGGTGGTGCTACCGCCGGCGGCGTCGGGATTGTGGTTCTTGCCATCGTGCTCGACCGCATCACCCAGGGCCTCGTCGAGCCATCGGACCCCAACCGGATGACGTTCCGTCAGGCGTTGGGTACGCTTTTCAGCGGTCAGAAAAAGGCCGCCGAATAAAACGAAGGCGTCCATCCGGACGCTTTCTGAAAGGGATCTCCAATCCCGTCGCCAAGGCGGTTGCCCGCAACAGGGCAAGCGCCGCAACACGAAGAAACGGAGAAACGCTCATGAACAATCTCACCAAACTGACCGCCGCCCTCATGCTTGGCGCCGCCAGCATCGTACCCGCCACTGCCGCCTTCGCGCAGGAACCTGGCGATGGCAAGACCATCAAGATGGCGCAGGCCGACTGGGATACCGGCTGGTTCCAGGCCGAAATCTACAAGCAGATGTTCGAGGATCTCGGCTACAGCGTAACCGGCCCGATGACGCTCGGCGCGTCCGCCTTCTATCAGGCTGTGTCGCAGGGCGATGTCGACCTCTGGGTCAATGGCTGGTTCCCGCTGCACGAAACCTACAAGCCGACCTTCGAAGGCAAGGCCAAGGTTGACGGCGCGGTCGCCAAGGGCGGCGCGCTTCAGGGTTATCTCGTCGACAAGGCCGCGATCGAAGAATTCGACATCAAGACGCTTGACGACTTCAAGCGCGACGAAGTCAAGGAAGCCTTCGACCGCAACGGCGATGGCAAGGCCGATCTGGTCGCCTGCCCGCCCGGCTGGGGCTGCGAGTTGACGATTTCGAAGCACATGGAAGAGTTCGACCTGGGTGACGACATCAACCCGATCAAGGCCGGCTACTCCGCTTCGATGGCCGATGCGATCGCCGCCTACCAGAACGGCGAGCACATCCTTTTCTACACCTGGACCCCGAACTGGACTGTTGACCAGCTTTCGCCGGGCAAGGACGTGATGTGGATTGAAGTGCCGCAGAAGGAAGGCGTCGAGCTGCCGGCTCCGGCCAAGGGTCTCGACACCTGCGTCGCCGATCCGTGCTACATGGGCTTTGTCGCCAACGACATCGTTCCGGTCGTCAATGACGAATTCATCGCCGACAACCCGGCCGTCGATGCGCTCCTGAAGGAAGTATCGATCCCGCTGGAAGACATCTTCGCCCAGAACTCGAAGATGAACAATGGCGACGACGACGTTCAGGCGCAGGCCACCGAGTGGATCAAGAACAACCAGGACATGGTTGACGGTTGGCTCGAAAAGGCCCGCGAAGCCGCTGGCTGATCGGTCTTGATTGACTGAAATGAGGAGCCCCGGCCTTTCGGCCGGGGCTCTTTTTTAGGCTTGACGCTCAGGAAGCGTCGAGGCTGATACCCTTGGTCTCGATGCGGAAGAAGAAGGTCACCAGAGCGCCGACAAGCGAGGTCGCCACAAGGGCGTAGAGCAGCGCCGTCGTGCCGATATCGGCGAGAAGGATCGGGAACAGGAAAGCCGTGAGGCAGGCCCCGATCTTGGCGAAGGAGGCCGCGAACCCCGCCCCCGTTCCCCTTATCTGCGTCGGGAACACCTCGCCCGCGATCAGATAGGTCTGCGCGTTGGGGCCGAGATTGGTCATGAAGTTGAACAACATGAAGCCGGTGAAGATCAGCGCGGTCTGTGTCGCACCGCTGTAGGAACCGGCCTGGGCGGCGATGAACAGGCCTGCGGCGCACCCAACGAATCCGAATACCTGCAACCTGATCCGCCCGATCCGGTCAGCGAGCAGGACGGCGGCGACAATGCCGACCAGCAGAAGCACATCCAGCAAAGCCGTGCCCTTGGCGGCGATCAGGTCGTTATGCACGAGATCGGCGATGTTCTGGGCATGCTGGCGTTGGTGCCCCACGGTGGCCGCCAGGATCGTCGGCGTGAAGATGCCGATCCCATAGGTGCCGAGATCCTGCAGGAACCAGGGCACGGAGGCCAGGATCAGCGCCCTGCGGTTCCGGTTCTGGAACAGGCCGCGATAGCCGGTCGCATGCGGCTTGCCCTCGCGCTTTTCCCGGCGACCATTGATGGAGATCGTCTTCGGATAGAGCGGCTTGCGGCGCAGCAGCTTCTGCAGTTCCGTCTCGGCGGCCCGCTCCCGGCCGCTGACGGCCAGCCAGTGCGGGCTTTCGGGAATGAAGAACCGACCGACAAAAACCGCGAGCGCCGGAATGATCGCACAGCCATACATCCAGCGCCATGCGCCCACGGACGGGTCGAGCGTGAGGATGACATAGCCGAGAACCGTGCCGAACAGCGCGCCGACGGCCTGAAACCCGAAGGCGGAAAGCACAAGCCCGCCGCGCGTGCGCGATGGCGTGCTTTCGGAGATCACGAGATGAGCGGTGGGGTAGTCGCAGCCAAGGGCAAGCCCCATGCCGAACAGGCAGACAATCAACCATGAGAAGTTTGGCGTGAACACGATCATTGCCAGAAAGGCGATGAAAAGCCCGATCTCGAAGATGAATACCCTCTTGCGCCCGAAGCGATCCGAAAGGCTGCCAAGCGCGCTCGCGCCGATCAGAATGCCGAACAGCGAGGCCGAGCCAACCATACCGTGCTGGGCGGCATTGAGACCGAATTCCTTCGCGATCAGAGGCATGGCGACGCCGGTCATGAAAACCACAAGCCCCTCGAAGAACTTGCCGGCGACCGAAAGGCTCCAGATCCGCCACTGCATCGCCGTCATCTGCGGCGCCGGCGCTGCCGTGCCATCCGCCCAATACGGGTGCTCGTCGATATAGTGCTGGACGCTGTGGCCGCCTGCCGTCGTCCGCATTTCCTTGTCTACCACATTCATCACAATCCCTTCCCTGCCGGACGCAATCCACTGCGACAACAGTCGTAATGACGCCGGTTGAGACTTTGATGACAATACCCGAAATACGGGCCCTGGATTGGAGGGATGATGTGGCGCGAGGACGAATTGAACAGAAAAAGAGGCCCGACGTTGAGCGCCGCGCCTCTTTCTGACTGAACGTTTTTTCCTGCTGCCCTTGTCAGGCGGCGGCTGCGAGTTCGCTGCCGATCAGCGCGCCCAGCCGGCGCATGCCCTCATCGATGGCGGCAGGCGCCGAGCAGGAGAACGACAGGCGCAGATGGTTCTTGCCGCTGCCGTCCGCGTAGAACGCATTGCCGGGCACGAAGGCCACCTTGGCCTCCTTGAGCGATTCCTTCAGCAGCGCGGCGCTGTCGATATGCTCCGGCAGCGTCACCCAGACGAACATGCCGCCCTGTGGTTTGGTCCAGCTCACGCCATCGGGCATATGCCTGGCGAGCGCATCCAGCATGGCGTCGCGACGCTCGCGATAGACGGCGATGATCTTTTCTGCCTGGGCGTCGAAACCGGCTTCGGCAACGCGCGCGACCGCCATCTGGTTGATCGTCGGCGAGTGCAGGTCGGCGGCCTGCTTTGCCAGCACCAGCCGGCGGATGACCGGCCGCGCCGCGCAGACCCAGCCGACGCGCAGGCCCGGCGACAGCGTTTTCGAGAAGCTGCCGCAATAGAGCGTGCGCGTGTTCTCGATGCCGCCGGAACGCGCGCAATCCATCGCAAGCAGCGTCTGCTGGCGCTCGCCGTCAAAGCGCAGCGCCCGGTAGGCCGCATCCTCGATAACGGCGATATCCAGCTTATCGGCGATGTCGAGCAGTTTCTCGCGCTCCATCGGCGTCAGGCATTCGCCGGTCGGGTTGGCGAAATCGGCCGAGAGATAGGCGAATTTCACCCGACTGCCGGCCTCGCTCGCCGCCTTCGCGTAATCCTCCGGCGCGGTGTTGCGGGAAAGGTCGAGCCTGTCATAGCGCGGCTCATAGGCATTGAAGGCCTGCAGCGCGCCGAGATAGGTCGGCCACTGCACCAGCGCGGTATCGCCCGGCGACAGCATCAGCTTGCCGAGATAATCGAGCGCCTGCTGCGAGCCGGAGGTGATGAAGATATTGCCGATATCGGCGTTGATGCCGCGCGCATTCATGCGCTGCACGATCCATTCGCGCAGGCGCGGATAGCCTTCGCTAACGGAATATTGCAGCGCCTGCCCGGCTTCCGAACTGCCGAGAATATCGGAATAGGCCTTTTGAAAATCGGCCGCCGGAAACAGCGCGGGATCGGGAATGCCGCCGGCGAACGAAATGATGTCCGGTTGGTCGAGCAGCTTCAGCAGTTCGCGTATTTCGGAGGCGCCCATCCGTTTGGCGCGTGTGGCGTAAATCGCTTCCCAGTCAAGCATGGGGGTTTCCTCAAACGTCTTTTTTGTGCCGGGAAGATCAACACAGCACGGGATTTAAGTCAATAATACTGACCTATTTTTCGGCAATAAATGCGCTGGTAACGGCAAACTGGCGTAATTTTCGGTCTCCAAGACCAGCAACCCCGTAATTTTATGCCGGCTCCCCTACATCAACTAGTCGTAAACCGGCAGTCGCAGCGAGTGCTTGATTGTTTTCAGCGAAACCATGCTCTTGTATTTTCGCACCACCGATTGCTGCTCATGCATCAGCCTGTCGATAAAGGCATTGTATTCCGCCAGGTCCCGCACCGCCACCAACAGCACATAGTCGGCGTCGCCGGTCACATACCAGCAGGATTGAACCTCGACCGCGCTGTCAAGCCATTTCTGGAACTGGTCAAGCGTGTGGCGATATTCATTTTCGATTTCGAGCTCGACCAGAATGGAAAGGTTTCTGTCAACCGCCTTTGGACTCACCACAGCGACGATGCGATCGATTACACCTTGCCGCTTCAGGCGGGCAATCCGGCGCTCCACGGCCGAAGTAGAAAGGTTGATGCCCTCGGCGATCGCTTTGGCGGGTAGGTCCGCGTTGTCCTGAAGCAGAAAAAGAATGTTGCGGTCAATCTCATCCATGGCGTCTCATCCCCATTTGGTGCGGATTTTCCGCGTCATTACTTCAAAAAAAGCGGTTTTTAGGTGATCCATAGGGGTATCATCTAGCCATGACAAAGCAAACAAAACCTTCAGCCGCCCGGATCGAGAACGCCTTGAAGCGTATCGATCCGATATTCCTCAACTCGCCGCTGTTGCGGACCGAGACGCAAGACTTCCTGCTCCTCGCCAAGGATGAGACCACAAATCCAATCCTGAGCTTCAAGGGTCGCGGCACCAGTAATTTTCTAGCGTGGCTGGAGCCAGATGCTCCGCCGCTGGTCACCGCCTCAGCTGGGAATTTCGGCCAGGGGCTCGCCTACAACGCCGCACGCACCGGACGGACGCTCACCGTCTTCGCAAGTATCAACGCCAATCCGCGCAAGATCGAGGCAATGCGCCGTTTCGGCGCGGAGGTCATTCTTGAGGGCGAGGATTTCGATGCGGCCAAGGCCTCAGCAAAGGCCTACGCGACAGCAAACGCCCTGCTTTTCGTCGAAGACGGCGCATCCGCCGCCATCGCGGAGGGCGCCGGCACGATCGCAGCGGAGCTGACGGGCGGGTCCGACGATATCGACGTCATCTTCGTACCCTTGGGAAACGGAGCGCTCGCCGCCGGTATCGGCTGCTGGTTCAAGGCAAGATCGCTAAAAACACGGGTGGTTGCCGTCGCCGCCAGAAACGCCCCGTGCATGGCTTTGTCCTTCGAAGCGGGAGAGCCGGTTTCAACGGCCTCGGCGGATACGATCGCCGATGGGATCGCGATTCGCGAGCCGGTCCCCCAGGCCGTCGGATGGTTGCAGGACACGGTCGACGAAGTGGTTCTGGTGGATGATGAGGCGATATTGGAGGCCATGCGGTTTGCGCGACAAAGCTGGAACCGCCTTGTGGAACCTGCAGGCGCTGCCGGATTGGCTGCCGCCCTTGTCCAGGCGGACCGCCTGAAAGGCAAATCCGTGGCCACGCCTTTGTGCGGTGGAAACCTGACCGATGCCCAGATCGCTTCATGGTTTCCGGCAGGCTGAAAATACAGAGCGGGCGCCAGTCAAAAAAAGTCGGAGGGTCACACCCCTCCGACTTCATTGTCATGGCTCAAATGCGACGCGCTTAGTTGCGCTCCTTATCGACCAGCGCGCCCTTCTTGATCCAGGGCATCATGCCGCGCAGCTTTTCGCCGACTTCCTCGATCTGGTGATGATCGTTGACGCGGCGGGTGGCCTTGAAGCGGGCCGCACCCGAATGCCATTCCTGCATCCACTCGCTGGTGAAGCGGCCGGTCTGGATGTCCTTCAGCACGCGCTTCATCTCGGCCTTGGTCTCTTCGGTGATGATCCGCGGACCGGTGACATATTCGCCCCACTCGGCCGTGTTGGAAATCGAGTAGTTCATGTTGGCGATGCCGCCTTCATAAATCAGGTCGACGATCAGCTTCACTTCGTGCAGGCACTCGAAATAGGCCATTTCCGGGGCGTAGCCGCCTTCGACCAGGGTTTCGAAACCGGCGCGGATCAGCTCGACCAGACCGCCGCACAGAACAACCTGCTCGCCGAAAAGGTCGGTTTCGCACTCTTCCTGGAAGGTGGTCTCGATGATGCCCGAGCGACCGCCGCCAACGCCGGACGCATAAGACAGCGCAACGTCAAGCGCGTTGCCGGACGCGTCCTGGTGAACGGCAACGAGGCAGGGTACGCCGCCGCCCTTCTGGTATTCGCCGCGCACGGTGTGGCCGGGGCCCTTCGGCGCGATCATGATGACGTCGACGGTCTTCTTGGGCTCGATCAGGCCGAAGTGAACGTTGAGGCCGTGGGCAAATGCGATCGCCGCGCCGTCGCGGATGTTGGGGGCGATCTGGCTGTTGTAGATACCGGCCTGCAGCTCATCAGGCGTCGCCATCATCATCAGGTCGGCCCAGGCAGCGGCTTCCGCCACGGTCTTGACCTCGAAGCCATCGGCTTCGGCCTTCTTGGCGGTCGCCGAACCCTTGCGAAGGGCGATGGCGACGTTTTCGGCGCCGCTGTCCTTCAGGTTCAGCGCATGGGCGCGGCCCTGCGAGCCATAGCCGATGATCGCGACCTTGCGGCCTTTGACGAGATTGAGATCAGCATCCTGATCGTAGTAAACACGCATTGTCTTTCCTTCCCTTGACAACCTGTCTTTTGATCAACCGCCCCAAGGCGGCGTCAATTCACTTGGCCGCGTAAAGCAGCCAGAAACGGTCTACAGCGCGCTCGGCGCGCCGCTGGAACATGCCGCGGTCGGCGGCCTCGCCCAGAAGCTGGCGCACATGGCTATCGCCGACGATCAGCCCGTAGAGCACGCGGTAAGCCTCGTCGCCATTGTCGAACAGCAGCACGCCGGAGCGTCTTCCGTCTTCCAGCAGCGCGCGGGCGCGCTGGTCGATCTGCGCCCTGCCGCGCTCCAGAAGCATGCGGCCGAGCTTTTGTCCATCCCGCGTCACGCGGCCGATCGCCAGCCGGTTCAGCGCCAGCGAGACATCGCCGGAAAGCACTTCCAGCAGATCCTGTCCGAATGTCTGGAGATGCCGCTTGAGTTCGTCGCTATCAAGGCGATGGCCGGCGCTTTCAAAGGTGCGCACCTTGCTGGCCTGATAGGCGACCATGGCCGCCAGCAGACCGTCACGATCGCCGAACCACTTGTAAAGGCTTTCCTTCGAGCAGCTTGCCGCGCGCGCGATACCCGCCGTCGTCACGGATTTCTCGCCGCCTTCGACCAGAAGCCGCAGCGCCTGCTCGAGCACCGCCTGCTGGCGGGGCGAAAAATGGGCATCGATGTCGCTGTCCTCGACCACGGAACGGCTCTCTTTCTCCAATAGGTAACGTACGGTACGGTACCTAGTGCAGCAAAATTTAGGTTCGGTCAAGCGTTTTCATGACCTGACACGCTGCCTGCTTACTGCAGGATTATCGCTCATGATTTTGTCGCATAGCCCCCCAATCTTCTCGCCCCGGAGGGGAGAGATGTCGCGAAAGCGACAGTGAGGGGGGAATATCAACGCGACCGTGCTTGCAATTTGAAATGCCGCGCCACCCTCACTGCCCCTTTCGGGGCATCTCTCCCGCCAGCGGGAGAGAGTATCGGGAGCAAGCTGCCAGACCATATGCAATAACCCCGCAGTCTACCCTGATGATCCCGAGGAGCTTCAACGCCGCAATCCTGAAGCCCGGCGCGCGCTTATAGCTTGATCCCGGCCGCCGGTTCCGGATGGTGGTAGGCATAGCCCTGCGCCAGATCGACGCCCATATCCCTCAGTCGCGCGGCGATCTTGTCGTCCGAGACATATTCGGCGACGGTCTGGATGCGCAGCACCCGGGCCATCTCGACGAAGCACCGGATCGTCGCTTCGTCGACGGGATGGGTCAGCAACCCCTGGGTAAACTGGCCGTCGATCTTGAGAAAATCGATGGAAAATCTTTTTAGATAGCTGAAAGACGAGGAGCCGGCGCCGAAATCATCAAGCGCGATCATCACGCCGCGTTCACGCAGCGCCCGAATAAATTCCATGGCCTCGGCCATGTTGGAGATCACGGACGTCTCGGTTATTTCCAGGCACAGGCTGCGGCGCACCGGCTCGCTTGCCGCATCAAGCAATTCCAGGGCAAACCGGTGGAAGCCGCGGTCGCCGACCGACTGGCCCGAGACATTCACCGACACGACGCTTTGCGGTCTGGCGCCGGCCGACGCCATCCATTCCAGCGCATGGGCAAGCACCCAGCGATCGATCCGGGTCGCGAGATTGAAGCGCTCGGAGGCCGGCAGAAAGGCGCTTGGCGGAATGACCTCGCCATTGTCGCCGATCATGCGCAGCAGAAGTTCGACATGGGTCCTGCCGCTCGTCCCGGCGAACGGGACGATTTTCTGGGCGTAGAGCACGAAACCATCCTCCTCCAGCGCCTGCTCTATGCGCGTGACCCAGCTTCTCTGACCGACCAGGGACTTTACGGCCTCATCATAGTCCCTCCAGACGTGGACCCGGTTGCGACCTTCCTCCTTGGCCGCATAACAGGCGGCATCCGCCTCCTGCAGGATCGTCGCAACGCTCGGCGCATCTGAGTCGATCGCGGCAAGGCCGATACTGGCGCCGATCCGGTAATGCTTGCCTTCATGCACCAGAACGAAATCGGCAACCGCATCGCAGATCTTCTGCGCAATGCCATGGGCGATATCGATGGGACAGTTTTCGAGGATTACAGCGAACTCATCGCCGCCGAGACGCGCAAGCGCGTCATTCGCGCGGATTACGCCCTGTATCAGGCGGCTGATCTTGATCAGCAACTCGTCGCCCACGGCATGGCCGCAACTGTCATTGACGATCTTGAACCGGTCGAGATCGATGAACAGCAGGGCCGAGTCTGGGCCGCCGGCGCGGGCCGCCTCGAGGGTCTTGTGCATTCGCCGCTCGAATTCCGACCGGTTGATAAGACCGGTGAGCTGATCATGGCTTGCGCGATAAGACATCTCACGCGCCAGACGCCTTTGCTCACTGACATCGTGAAACACCAGTACGGCGCCCAGGATCTCGCCATCCTCGCTCCTGATCGGGGCGCAGGAGTCCTCGATCGCGAATTCACGTCCCTCGCGCGAAATCAGGACTGTATCCTCCGGCAGGCCAACCACCTGGCGCAAATCCAGGCAGGTGCGGATCGGATCCATTGCCGGATCACGGCTGTCTTCATGAATGATGCGAAAAACATGATGTGAAGGCTCGCCCTCGGCATTTGCGGCGGACCATCCGGTCATGTGCTCGGCGATCGGATTCAGCCACCGGATCATGCCATCCGCATCCGCCGTGATCACGGCGTCCCCGATCGAATCCAGCGTGACCCGCATCAGTTCGTGCTGCTCCGCAAGCTCAAGCCCGAGCTGCCGTTCCTCGGTGACTTCCCATGTGACGCCGATGAACCGATCCGGTCCGCCATCGACACCGCGCACCAGCCGCGCCGAAGCGCGCAGATGATGGAGCGAGCCATCCGCCCAGATTATGCGGTATTCCTCGTCCAACTGATCGTCATTTTCGATGGCGCGTCTGACCGCCTCCACCAGGCGGGCAACATCCTCTTCAAGCGTGTAGCGCCGCCAGAGATCGGCGAGCGGCGTAGCGGTATCCGGCGGCAAACCATAAAGGCGGTACATGCCGGCATCCCAGCTCGCCTCGTTGGTGGAGAGGTCTATCTCCCATATGCCGATGCCGCCATTGTCGGCGGCGATCGCCATGCGCTCCGCGTTCAGGAGCCGCTCGGCCTCCTGCTCCTTCTGCCGGGTGATGTCGGTGTGGGTGCCGATCATCCGCAGCGGCCGGCCATCTTCATCGCGTTCGGTGACCAGCCCACGGTCGAGGATCCAGATCCATCGGCCATCCTTGTGGCGCATCCGGAACTGTTCCTCGAAGATCGGCGCCTCGCCGCGAACATGGGCGGCATCCGCCGCCAGTGCGCGCTCCATATCGTCGGGATGGATGAAGGATTGCCAGGCGGTTCCGCTGTCGGTTACCTCCTCGCGGGTATAGCCGATCAGTTCGCACCAGATATCGGAGTAGTTGGTCTTGCCGGTAACGAGGTCGGCGTCCCATATGCCGATCCGCCCGGTTTCCGTCGCCACCGAAAACAGCCGGTTGACGTCTTCAAGCGCCTTGCGCTGGGCCACCGTCTCGCTGATATCCTGAAACGTGCCGACCAGCCGCACCGCCTTGCCGTCCACAAATTCTGCCGAGCCGACGGCGCGGACCCAGAGCAGACGGCCCTTGGCGGTAACAAGCTGCAGCTCCAGGTCCCATCCCTCTCCTGTCGCAATGCACTTTTCAACTGCTGCGAGGATGATTGGCCGCGAATCCGGCGCATAGAAGTCAATCGCTGTCTCAAGCTCGGGTTCATAACCCGGTTCAAGGTCGTGAATCCGACATGTCTCTTTCGACCAGCGCAACCTGCCTTCGAGCAGGTCCAGCTCCCAGCCGCCGACGCCAGCCACTTGGCCCGTACGGTCGAGAAGCTCCTTGCTCAGGCGGAGTTCCTCTTCCCTGCGCTTCTGGACCGTGATGTCCACGTGAATGCCAAACATCCACTCCGGGCGGCCATCGCTCAGGCGCGCAAGCACGCGCCCGCGCGTGGCGATCCATACCCAGTGCCCCTGTTTGTGGCGCACGCGCAGCTCGGCTTCGAAATTATCGGTCTCGCCGCTGAAATGCGCGTCAATCCGCGCATCGAGCAGCGGCCGGTCGTCGGGGTGAATGCGATCCCGGAAGGCGTCGATGGTGACCGGAGCGAGCTCCTTGAGCGTATAGCCCAGCATGGCCGCCCATTCCTCATTCACCCGGTTCTCGCCGGTGGCGACGTTCCACTCCCATGTGCCCGCGCTGGTGCCTTCGATGATCTGGCCGAGCCTGCGCCGTTCGGCGCGCAGGGCCATTTCGATCTGCCGGCGATAAGTGACGTTCTCGACAATCCCGATTGACCGCAGCACCTCTCCTGAACCGCCGCGTTCGATCACGGCCGAAAGCAGTACGTCGATCACCGCGCCGGAACGGGTGGTCATCTGCGCCTCGACATCCTCGTAATGTCCATCGCTCGCAAGCGCCGATTGCAGTTCAGCGCGGAAGCGTCGTGCCGGGGGCTCCGGCATGAAATCCGCGAGAGGCCGGCCGATCACATCCTCCCGGTGATAACCCATCACCTCAAGCCAGCGGTCGCTGACGCTCAGGAGCAGACCATCGGGATTGACGGCGTGAAGCATGGCCGGCGTGGCCCGATAGAGCCGGCGCAGCCGCTGCTCCGCCTGCGAAAGCTCGTTCTGCGTCGCCAGGATATCCGAAATGTCGCGGATGATTTCGGTGGCGCCGACGATATCGCCGTCCTCGGAGACCACCGGACCGATCGACACGGAGACCGGAATGGTCGATCCATCCCTGTGCCTGCGCTCCGTGCGGATCGTGCGGGCGTTGCCGACTTCCATCAGCCGTGAATACGGGTCATAGGCGGCGGTATCGTCGCCGGACATGATGCCGGCCGAAGCGCCCAGGGCCTCATCAGCCGCATAACCGAACATACGCTCGGCGGCCCTGTTCCACTGCGTGATCCGGCCGCCCATATCCATGGTGACGATCGCATCCTCGCTGTTTTGCAGGATAGACTGGGTTTCGGCGGCGGCGGCCAGCAGTTCATTTTCGTGCAGGAAAGCCCGGCGCATCTCCAGCGCCCTGGCCGTCGCTTCCGCAAGATGGCTCAGAATTTGCCGCTGTTCATCCGAAAGGCTGCGCGCTTCCATATCGATGACGCAGAGGGAGCCGACATTCTCGCCGCCGGAAAGCTTCAGCGGCACGCCGGCGTAAAAGCGGATTCCGGGATCTCCCGTAACGAAGGGGTTCGCGGCAAAGCGCTCATCCTTGCGGGCATCGCCAACCTCAAGAAGCCCCTCGCCCTCGATCGCGTGGGTGCAGAAGGACAGGCGCCGCTCGGTCTCTACCAGACCTTCGAGACCGACATTCGCCTTGAACCACTGCCGATCCCTGTCGATCAGCGAGATCAGCGAAACGGGCGTGCCGCAAACAAGCGCCGCAGCCCTGGCGAGCGCGTCAAACTCCGCCTCCGGCTGCGTATCGATCACCTCGAGCTTCCGCAGCGCCGCGAGGCGCTTCTCCTCCGCATTGGGCTTCAGGTGGCTATTCAATGGCACTCGTCCTGATACCGGCAAATCCTCTATGACATTTTAGCATAGCATAAAAAAACGCTTCCCGTTACCCGACCTGGCCAAAGCCGGGACATGAACGGCATTACCTCATGATATGAAGCGCAACGCGAAAGTTTCAAGCAAGCGAGATCAGGCCGGTTCAATCGGCAAGGTGTGCCGCCGATTTAGGTAAGCTAACACTAACTTAAACACGCATAAAAAACCCGGAACGCGAGGCTCCGGGTTTTTCGCCAAACAGCGAGATCAGGAGTTGCAAGCTTCCTTGAGGCCCTTGCCGGCCGTGAACTTCGGAACGTTGCGCGCCGGGATATCAACTTCGGCGCCGGTCGACGGGTTGCGGCCCTTGCGCGCGGCGCTGTGGGATACCGTGAAGGCGCCGAAGCCGGCGAGACGGACTTCGCCGCCATTCTTCAGTTCGCCCTGAACGGCGTCGAATACAGCGTCAACAGCGGAAGCCGCATCGGTCTTCGACAGGCCAGCCTTTTCAGCTACGGATGCTACGAGTTCACTCTTGTTCATGTTTCCACCCTTTCTCAAATGGTTCGAAACGAGGTCTTGTCTCAGGGGTTTAGTTACACTCCACCAAAGCCCGCTGCAATTCAAAAGCCTTGCGTGGCAGGGAATTGCAAGGGGTTTGGGGCATTTTGCACGCAAAAGGCCGGTTGAAAACCGGCCTCCTGCGCCCCTTTTCCACAGGAGCCCGTGAAAAGTGGCAATTGTTCGACCTCAATGGGCCACGGATTTGACCGAGTCGCCGTCCGATTCCTCGCTCGAAATCGCCACCGGCTCGGCTTCCGGGTCCCATTCGATGGGCTTCGGCATTTCCAGCAAGGCGTGCTCAAGCACCTCGCCCATGCGCGATACCGGCACGATCTCGAGACCGTTCTTGACGTTGTCCGGGATGTCCGGCAGGTCCTTGGCGTTCTCTTCCGGGATCAGCACCTTGGTGATGCCGGCGCGCAGCGCCGCAAGCAGCTTCTCCTTCAGACCGCCGATCGGGAGAACCCGGCCGCGCAGCGTGATCTCGCCCGTCATCGCCACGTTCTTGTGGATCGGAATTCCGGTCATGACCGAGACGATGGCTGTCGCCATTGCGACGCCCGCAGACGGACCGTCCTTGGGCGTGGCGCCTTCCGGAACGTGAACGTGAATGTCGTTCTTGTCGAACATAGGCGGCTTGATTCCAAAGTCGACGGCGCGCGAGCGGACATAAGATGCCGCTGCCGAAATCGATTCCTTCATCACGTCGCGCAGGTTGCCGGTGACCGTCATGCGGCCCTTGCCCGGCATCATCACGCCTTCGATCGTCAGCAGTTCGCCGCCGACTTCCGTCCACGCAAGCCCAGTAACAACGCCAACCTGATCGTCGCCTTCCGCCTCGCCGTGGCGATAGCGCTGGACTCCGAGATAGTCGTGCAGATTGTCCGCGGTGACGTGAACCTCGGTCTTGTCGCCCTTGACGATTTCGGTCACGGCCTTGCGGGCGAGCTTCATCAGCTCACGCTCAAGGCTGCGCACGCCCGCTTCGCGGGTGTACTGCTGGATCGTGCGGGTCAGCGCGCCGTCATCGACCGAGAACTCCTCGGGCTTCAGCGCATGCTCGCGGATCGCCTTCGGCAGAAGGTGACGGCGGGCAATTTCCAGCTTCTCGTCCTCGGTGTAACCGGCGATCCGGATGATCTCCATACGGTCCATCAGCGGGCCCGGAATATCGAGCGTATTCGCCGTGGTGATGAACATCACGTTCGACAGATCGTATTCGACCTCGAGATAGTGGTCCATGAAGGTCGCGTTCTGTTCCGGATCCAGCACCTCAAGCAGGGCCGAGGATGGATCGCCGCGGAAATCGGCGCCCATCTTGTCGATTTCATCGAGCAGGAAGAGCGGATTGCTCTTGCCGACCTTCTTCATCGACTGCACGATCTTGCCGGGCATCGAACCGATATAGGTCCTGCGGTGACCGCGGATCTCGGCCTCGTCACGAACGCCGCCAAGCGCCATGCGCACATATTCGCGGCCGGTCGCCTTGGCGATCGACTGGGCGAGCGAGGTCTTGCCCACGCCGGGCGGACCGACGAGGCACAGGATCGGGCCCTTGAGCTTCTTGGCGCGCGCCTGCACGGCAAGGTACTCGACCACGCGTTCCTTGACCTTTTCCAGACCGAAGTGATCTTCCTCCAGCACCTTCTCGGCAGCCTTCAGATCGCGCTTGATCTTCGACTTGGAGTTCCAGGGCAGCCCCGTCAGCCAGTCGAGATAGTTGCGAACGACGGTCGATTCGGCCGACATCGGGCTCATGTTGCGGAGCTTCTTCATCTCCGCGTCGGCCTTTTCACGGGCTTCCTTGGAGAGCTTAGTGTTCTTGATGCGCTCTTCGAGCTCGGCCATTTCGTCACGGCCGTCCTCGCCCTCGCCGAGTTCCTTCTGAATGGCCTTCATCTGCTCATTCAGATAATACTCGCGCTGGGTCTTCTCCATTTGCCGCTTGACGCGGGTGCGGATGCGCTTTTCGACCTGAAGAACCGAGATCTCGCCTTCCATGAAGCCGAGCGCCTTCTCCAGGCGGCCCTTGACGCTGGTGGTTTCCAGCATTTCCTGCTTCTCGGTCAGCTTGATCGCGAGATGCGAGGCCACGGTATCGGCAAGCTTCGAGTAGTCCTCGATCTGGCCGGCGGCGCCTACAACCTCGGGCGAAACCTTCTTGTTCAGCTTCACATAGTTCTCGAACTCGGACACCACCGAGCGCGACAGCGCCTCGATCTCGACAGTGTCTTCTTCCGGCTCCGCCAGCACGCTGGCATTGGCTTCGTAGAAGTCGTTCTCAAGGCGGATATCGCCGATCTGCGCGCGCGCCTTGCCCTCGACCAGAACCTTCACGGTTCCGTCAGGCAGTTTCAGCAATTGCAGGACATTGGCGATGGTGCCGATCCGATAAAGCGCATCGGGTTCCGGATCGTCGTCGGCGGCATTGATCTGGGTGACGAGCATGATCTGGCGATCGGCGTTCATCACTTCTTCCAGCGCGCGAATGGACTTCTCGCGGCCGACGAACAGCGGAACGATCATGTGGGGGAAAACCACGATGTCACGCAAGGGCAACACGGGGAAAGCGGCGGCTTCCGCTGCTGGCGCGTTCTGCGTCATGTCTTTTTCCTTTCCGACCGCCCGGCGGAAGACCGGGCAGCATTGACGGGCTGTTGGGAGCAACCCGTTGATTTCTTCTCGATTGTTGCCGAACAAGTGGCGCTTTGAAAGATCGATTTCAAGCTGTACCGCGAATTCGGCGGAACAAACCGGCAATCCGCGCCGTTTCGTGCCGGATGCGCCCTGAAACGACGCGGGCAGGACGATGAAACCGCCCTGCCCGCATCAAGTATGGTCAGAATACGCCGTTCTCAGGCCGAGGCATTGGCCTTGTCGCCCGAGCGATTCTCGTAGATGTAGAGCGGCTGCGCCGTCCCTTCGACCACCTCGTCGGAGATCACGACCTCGCGGACGCCCTTCATCGCAGGCAGTTCGAACATCGTGTCGAGCAGGATCTTCTCCATGATCGAGCGCAGGCCGCGGGCGCCGGTCTTGCGTTCGATCGCGCGGCGCGCAATCGCAAGCAGCGCGTCCTCGTGGAATGTCAGCTCGACATCCTCCATCTCGAACAGCCGCTGATACTGCTTGACCAGAGCATTCTTCGGCTCGGTCAGGATCTGCATCAGCGCCGCCTCATCGAGGTCTTCCAGCGTCGCGATCACCGGCAGACGGCCGATGAATTCGGGGATCAGCCCGAACTTGACCAGATCTTCCGGCTCCAGTTCGCGCAGCACATCGCCAACGCGACGGTCGTCGGCAGCCTTCACCGAAGCTCCGAAGCCGATCGAGGTGCGCTCGCCGCGCGCCGAGATGACCTTGTCGAGGCCGGCAAACGCGCCGCCGCACAGGAACAGGATATTCGTCGTATCCACCTGCAGGAACTCCTGCTGCGGATGCTTGCGCCCACCCTGCGGCGGCACGGAGGCAACTGTGCCCTCCATGATCTTCAACAGCGCCTGCTGAACGCCCTCGCCCGACACATCGCGGGTGATCGAGGGGTTGTCGGACTTGCGCGAAATCTTGTCGACCTCATCGATATAGACGATGCCGCGCTGGGCGCGCTCGACATTGTAATCGGCAGACTGCAGCAGTTTCAGGATGATGTTCTCGACGTCCTCGCCGACATAGCCCGCTTCCGTCAGCGTCGTAGCGTCCGCCATGGTGAACGGCACGTCGATGATGCGGGCTAGCGTCTGGGCAAGATAGGTCTTGCCGCAGCCGGTCGGACCGACGAGCAGGATGTTGGATTTCGACAGCTCGATCTCGCCGCCGCCCTTGGAGGCGTGCGCGAGCCGCTTGTAGTGGTTATGGACCGCCACCGACAGAATGCGCTTGGCGTGGCCCTGTCCGATGACATACTCGTCCAGAACCTCCATGATCTCCTGCGGCGTGGGCACACCGTCGCTGGACTTCACCATCGAGGTCTTGTTTTCCTCGCGGATGATGTCCATGCACAGCTCGACGCATTCATCGCAGATGAAAACCGTCGGGCCAGCGATCAGCTTACGGACTTCGTGCTGACTCTTTCCGCAAAAGGAACAATAGAGCGTGTTCTTCGAGTCACCGCCATTGTTACCGCCGACTTTGCTCATTATCACTTCCTTCCAGTAAGCCGCCCGCCTTGAACGGCCACTATCATATTCGCTTTCTGCCGCCCTGAAGAACGCTCGCAAAACAAAAGGGCAACAACACGACGGGTCATGCCCGCTTCCAAGCCATGCCGTCAAGCCCGGCACTGCTACGCACTACGTTGTCGTAACAGCTTCGGTTTGCCATACTATTAACGGCTTCAACGGCGGATAAAACCCCAAAAGCGCCGACCGGCACGATTTGCATGGCGCGGATTGCAACTATGCGACATGCCCTGCCCGTCATAGGCGGCCGTCCGTCCGAAAACAGGTATCGGACGGACCGGTGCCTCAGTTCGCGCCTTCGATTTCGCTGCGCGAGGTCATGACCTTGTCGATGAGACCCCAGTCCTGCGCCTCGCCGGCATCCATGAAATGGTCACGATCGAGCGTGGTTTCAACTTCCTCGTAGGTCTTGCCGCAATGGCGGACATAAACCTCGTTGAGCTTGCGCTTCATCTTGATGATGTCGCGGGCATGGCGCTCGATGTCGGAGGCCTGCCCCTGGAACCCGCCAGAAGGCTGGTGAACCATGATGCGCGCATTCGGCGTGGCAAAGCGCATGCCCTTTTCGCCGGCGGCCAGCAGCAGCGAGCCCATGGACGCGGCTTGACCGATGCAAAGCGTCGATACGGCCGGACGGATGAACTGCATGGTGTCGTAGATCGCCATGCCTGCCGTGACCACGCCGCCCGGCGAGTTGATGTAAAGCGCGATTTCCTTCTTCGGGTTCTCTGCTTCGAGAAACAGAAGCTGCGCGCAGATGAGCGACGCCAGATGGTCCTCGACCGGGCCGGTCAGGAAGATGATCCGCTCCTTCAAGAGGCGCGAATAGATATCATAGGATCGTTCGCCGCGATTGGTCTGCTCCACGACCATGGGTACGAGGGCCATCGCGGTGTCTACGGGATTTGTCATGGCTGTCCTTCGGGCGGTTGATCGTCGCCGGTCTCATTCGAATCTTTTCGTCTTCCCCTACATAGAGTGCCACACCTTGTCACTTCAAGAGATGGTTTGCGTCTGGCGCAAGACGATTTCCGGCGAAGAAGGTTCTTTTGTTCGCGTTTCAATTGTGTAAAACTTCACAAACTATCGCATTAAATCGTTTAGCACCAAAAATGGGTCGGGGCATATCTGGAGGGTGGGTTGCACCCTCGCTATGCTCAGACCCCGCATTGCAGATATTCGGGATTTTGATGTGCCCTATAACCTGACCGCAGTCATAGCCTGGTCAGCGGACAGCTTGCTTCTGGCCGCCTTTCTGCTTCCTCTCTGGCTGCGGAATCGCACGCGCGTATATGTGCTTTACTGGGTTTTCGCTCTGCTTGCCCAGGGGCTCGGCCTAGCACTCCTCACGGTGGCCGGCCGGGACGAGTTGCGTCTGATCGGAATGATAGCGTTCACAGGTCTTATCGGCGCCCGCGCGCTTTCCACAGCAGGACTTCTCAGCCTTTGCGGGGAAGACCGGCCCGCCGCCTTCACCTCGGTAATCGTCGGGCTCTGGTTCGCCGCCGTTGTCGTCAGCAGGCTTGCGGGATTTGATAGCGTTGCCAATGTCGCCAGTTTCTACATCGCGGCCTTCGCGGTCGCGATTTACGGCTTCTATTTCATGGCGAAGAACCTGCATGCGCTCAAAGGGCCGTTTCGCCAGTCGCTCATGGCGATCTTCGTCGTCGAGGCCCTTATCTGCCTTGCGCTGCTCAGCACCTACAACCTGCAGCAGACAGCGCCGTCGCTTGGTAGCGCCACCACATCGATCGCGCTCATAACCGGATTTGTCCTATTCTCGCTCAAGGGGTTCCTCGCGGTCTGGCTGACGGTCGAAAAACTGGAAAGCGACCTGCGCGGCCTTGCCTTCAGCGATCCGCTCACCAGCGTCTTGAACAGGCGCGGCGTCGTCGATGAAATCGAGAAGATGTCCCAGCGCTCCGCCAAGACGGACCTGTTCGCGTTTTTCTCTCTCGATCTCGACGATTTCAAAAGCATCAACGACGTATACGGCCACAATGCTGGCGACAGGGCCCTGGTAAACTTCACGCACGTGGTGCGCCAATGCCTGCGTGAAAGGGATATATTCGGCCGAACAGGTGGAGAGGAATTCGCAATCTTCACGCGGGTCGCCGATCGAAACACCGCCGGCCAGATCGCGGAGCGGATCAGAACGACCCTGGAAGCCACCACGTTTCATGAAGATGGTCACGAACTGAGAATGACCGTCAGCATCGGCGTCACGCTAATGCGCGGCCGGATCGGCAATATCGAATCCATGCTGACCGAGGCCGACCGCGCGCTCTATCAGGCCAAGGGCGACGGACGCAATCGCATCGTCTTCTACGACGGCCCGACGCCTCATTCCGAAAAATCTGCCGAGCAAGAGATCGCATTGGCGATGTGAGCCTGCGGCTTCCGGGGTCTTCTGGCTCTACAACGGGCGACGTCTAAGCGTCGCCCGTCATAGCGTTGAATTAGATCTTGCTCAGAGCCTGCTCGAGATCGGCAATGATATCATTGACATCCTCAATACCGATCGACAGGCGCACCACATCCGGACCCGCGCCCGCAGCAACCTGCTGCTCCGGCGTAAGCTGTGCATGGGTTGTGGATGCAGGGTGGATAACCAGTGATTTCGTGTCCCCGATATTGGCAAGATGCGAGAACAGTTCGAGCCCGCCGACAAAGGTCTTGCCAGCCTCATAACCGCCCTTGAGGCCAAAGGTGAAGACTGCCCCCGCACCCTTCGGCGCGTAACGCTGCTGAAGTTCGTGATTGGGATCGTCCTCCAGCCCGCAATAGCTGACCCAGGACACCTTGTCCGATTGCTTCAGCCATTTGGCGACGGCAAGCGCATTGTCGCAATGACGCTGCATGCGCAGCGGCAGGGTTTCGATGCCGGTCGCGATCATGAACGCGTTAAACGGCGAGATCGCCGGGCCGAGGTCGCGCAGGCTCAAAACCCGGGCGCCGAGCGCGAAGGCAAGGTTGCCGAAGGCTTCGTGGATCACCAGCCCGCCATATTCGCTGCGCGGCTCCGACAGCATCGGATATTTGCCGGACTTCGACCAGTCGAACGTGCCGCCATCGACCAGAATGCCACCCATGGAATTGCCGTGGCCGCCGAGGAACTTGGTCAGCGAATGCACGACGATATCGGCGCCATGGGCAAGCGGGCGCACCAGATAGGGCGTCGCCATGGTGTTGTCGACGATCAGCGGCAGGCCGTGGTCGTGCGCGACCTTGGCGATCGCCTCGATATCGACAAAGGTGCCGCCCGGATTGGCGAGGCTTTCAATGAAGATCGCCTTGGTGCGATCGTCGATCTGGGATGCGAAGCTGTCGAGATCGCCGGAATCGGCCCAGCGCACCTGCCAGCCGAAATTCTCGAAGGAATGGCCGAACTGGTTGATAGAACCGCCATAGAGACGCCGCGCCGCGACGAAATTGTCGCCGGGCTGCATCAACATGTGGAAGGTCAGGAGCTGGGCTGCGTGGCCCGAGGCCACCGCAAGCGCAGCCGAACCGCCTTCAAGCGCTGCGACACGCTCTTCCAGCACCGCCGTGGTCGGGTTCATGATGCGGGTGTAGATATTGCCGAATTCCCGAAGGCCGAAGAGCGCTGCGGCGTGATCGGAATCATTGAAGACGAACGAAGTCGTCTGGTAGATCGGCGTCGCCCGCGCATTCGTTGCGCTGTCGGGCGCCGCGCCCGCGTGGATCGAAAGCGTCGAAAATCCCGGTTCCCGGTTTTCCATGATCATTTCCTTCCCTGTGTTGTGCCCCGGCCGAAAGCACCCCTCCGGCTTTTTGATCGGGATCAATGCTGCCTTTTATACAGGTGTCAGTATCGCTGTCGACAACGCGGAGAACAGCAATGGATTTTTTGATTGAAGGCCTTGCCGGAACCGATAATGCCGTCGACGGGCGGGATCGCGCAAATACGATCTTCCCGGCGATCTCCACGGCCGCGTTCGCCTTCGCCGAACCGCGTGACGCTGCCGAAATGACCGAGATGATGAAGGCGCTCAACATCGACCCGGTCGAGGCCGAGTTCCAGTATCGCCGCCTCTATTACGGCATGGAAGCCAATTGCGCCGGCTGCCGCGACAAGGAGCGCTGCCGCGCCGATCTCGCAAGCAACACCGCCGCCGAAAACTTCCGCGATTATTGCGAAAACGAAGCCTTGCTGAACGAGATGCGCGCGGATCCGTACATGTTGCGCGCGGAGGGCTGACCCTCAGGCGCCGATCAGGCGCGGATATTCGATCGCCGGGCACCGGTCCATGATCACGGTGAGGCCACGGGCACGCGCCCGCTCGGCCGCGGCATCGTCACGGATATCGAGCTGCATCCAGATCACCCGCGGCAGCGGCGAGAGCATCAGCGCCTCATCCACGACGCCGCCGACGAAAGCCGAGGCGCGGAAGATATCGACCATGTCGATGGCACCCGGAATATCTGAGAGGCTGCCATAGACGGGCTGGTCATGGATCGTCTTGCCCGCCAGTCCCGGATTGACCGGCACGACCTCATAGCCCTTCGACATCAGAAACCCCATCACCCGATGGCTGGGCCGCTCGGGTTTGGGAGACGCGCCGACGAGAGCGATGCGGCGCACGGATTTCAGGACATCGATAATAATTGAATCGTCCATTTTAAGTTGTACCATGATGAAACAATTCCTCTAGATGCGGGTTATCAAGACAATCAGGGAGGCCCTTGCGGGTTTGGAGAACATGAAAACTTTCATCGCGGCCGGCATGGTTCTGGCCTCAGTCGGGGCGGCGGGCGCGCAGGAACCGATAAACCGTTACGACATTCAGAACATGACCTGCAATCAGGTTCAGTCTATCCTGCGCCAGCAGGGTGCCGCAATCCTGCGCTATCCCTCGCCGAACGGCAATGGCCGTATCCTCTATGACCGTTATGTCGACAGCCCCACCATCTGCTTCGCGGAACAGGGCCATGCGGTCCAGCGCGTTGTCCCGACCAAGGACACCAATGCCTGTCCGACGCTATCTTGCAAACCCGGGCCACCGGAATGCGATGACGGCATTCTCGGCTTCGACATGTTCGGCTGCATGGACGACAACTGAGCCGGCTTGAAAGTTTCTCATCGAGCGAAACGCCCCCCCGGAACCGCGCGGTTCCGGGGGTTTTGTTTTGGTAATGCTCAGTTGCTTACCACTGCGCCTGGAAGCGGACCTTGCCGACCGGCGAACCATTCAGCCCATTCCTGCCGGATTTGTCGGAGGTCGGCCAGAGCGCCAAGCGCAGTAAACATTGAAAGACGACCACAGAACAAGCCACTTTCCGGCCTTACATGACAGTTTTATGACAGTTATTTGAATATTAAATAACAACGAACCGGTAAATTTCGGCAATTATGAAATTTTTACAACAATATATGCTTGCAAGACTTTCGTTGTTATAGCACTCCCGTTTTCAACCAAACCTCAAAAGGGCTATCTGATGAAAATCGGAAATTTTTCCAAGGGCGCTAAGGTTGCTGCCGTTGCCGTCGCCATGGCCGTCTCCGGCACTTTCGCTCACGCCGCCGACACGTCGCTGACCGGCTCGGGCGCCTCCTTCCCCTTCCCGCTCTATTCGGCCTGGTTTAAGGATTTTGGCCAGAAGACCGGTATCGAAGTCAACTACCAGGCCAAGGGCTCCGGCGGCGGTATCGAAGACTTCACCAACCGCGTTGTCGACTTCGCAGCCTCCGACGCTGCCATGAATGAAGAAGAAATCGCCAAGATCGACGGCGGCGTTGTTCTGCTGCCGATGACGGCCGGTGAAGTTGTTCTCGCCTACAATCTTGACGGCGTTTCCGAGCTGAAGCTGCCGCGCGATGTCTATCCGAAGATCTTCCTCGGCGAGATCACCAAGTGGAACGACGAAGCGATCGCCGCCGCCAACGAAGGCGTCGAGCTTCCCGACGAAGACATCACCGTTGTCGTTCGTTCGGACTCCTCGGGCACCAACTTCAACTTCACCAACCATCTTTCGGCAATCTCTTCCGATTTCGAAAGCAAGGTCGGCGGCGGCAAGACCGTTCCGTGGCCGAAGGCTTCGAACTTCGTTGCCGCTCCGGGCAACCAGGGCATCACCGCCACGGTCAAGCAGACCCCCGGCGCGATCGGCTACATCGAGTATGGCTACGCCCAGCAGACCAACACGCCTTATGCCATGCTGGAAAACCAGGCCGGCAACTTCGTGAAGGCTGGTCCGGAAGCTGGTAGCGCCGCGCTCGCTTCGGCCGAACTCGACGAAAACAACGTCGCCTTCATCACCGACCCGAAGGGCGAACAGGCCTACCCGATCGCCACCTTCACCTGGATGCTGTTCTACAAGGACGGCCAGGACGCCGACACCGTTGCGGCTCTGAAGGAAATGATCAACTACGGCCTGACCACCGGCCAGACCATGGCCGACAAGCTGGGCTACATCCCGCTGCCGGAAAACATCATCGAAATCAACAAGAAGTCGATGGAAGAAATCGGCGGCTGATTTCGGCCTGATCAAGCTTTCGCCGGGGCGTAACGTGTTTGCGCCCCGGCTTTCGTCCGATTGCAGCACCGCGCAAGAATTGTGACGCTCGTTATTTGTCAGATCGCGGCCACCCGATCGCCGCCAGCAGGAGCCCGTTGATGGCCCATACATCGAAATCCGCCCCGCCAAGCGATGGCAGCGTTTCGCGCCCGCCGACCGCTTTCGAGTACGGTTACGACAAATCCTTCCGCTTTTTGACATTTCTGGCAGGCCTGCTGATCGTCGTCCTGCTGGCCTATATTTTCTGGAAGATCGGCGGCCAGGCAGCGCCCGCCATGCGCCAATACGGCCTGAGCTTCCTGACGACCGTTGAATGGAACCCAAACACCAACGAATACGGCATTCTCGCGGAAATCTGGGGCACGCTTTACTCGTCGTTTCTGGCATTGATCTTCGGCGGCGGCCTTGGTATCGCTGTCGCGATCTTTCTGACGCAGGGCTTTCTCAATGCCCGCTTGGCCTGGGTTTTCCGGCTGATCGTCGAAATGCTGGCCGCCATCCCCTCGGTCGTTTTCGGCCTCTGGGGCATTTATGTGCTGATCCCGGCAATCCGGCCGATCGCCAACTGGCTGCACGATACGGTGCCCTTCATTCCCTTCTTTTCCACCAAGCTTGCCGGCCCCGGCATGTTCCCGGCCATGATCGTGCTGTCGATCATGATCCTGCCGACCGTCGCGGCGATCTCCCAGGACGCCTTCAAGGCGATCCCGATGAAGATCCAGGAAGCGGCCTATGGCATGGGCACCACCAAGTGGGAAGCGATCCGCAAGGTCATCATCCCGACCGCGTCCGGCGGCATTTTCGCCTCGCTCGTTCTCGGGTTTGGTCGCGCGCTCGGCGAGACCATGGCGCTCGCCATGCTGATCGGCAACTCGCAGCAGGTTTCGCTCTCGCTGTTTTCGCCGGCAACGACGCTGGCCTCGCTTCTGGCCTCCACCTTCCCGGAAGCCGGCGCGAACCAGATCGGCCCGCTGATGTATGCCGCTGTGGCCCTGCTGGTGATCACCATGGCCGTCAACATCATCGGCACGATCATCATGAGCTACACCTCGCGCCAGACTGTAACGTAAGGCCATTGGGAAACCGAACATGACCACGACGACCGATCAGACAACGATGAATCCCGAGGTGATTGCCCTCGGCGATCCCAATCTGAGCTTCTCGTTCGCCGAGCGGCGCACGATGATGAACTTCATCCAGACCGTCATCCTCTGGATCCTGGCCGGCATTGCGGCGATCCCGCTGATCTCGGTGCTTTACATGCTGATCAGCCGCGGCGGCGCGCGCATCAGCACGGCCGTGCTCACCGAACTGCCGCCCGCCCCCTTCGAACAGGGCGGCGGCATCGGCAATGCGATCCTCGGCACGCTTGTGATGGTTGCGATCGCATCGGTGATCTCAATCCCGATCGGCGTTCTCGGCGGCGTCTATACCGGCCTGATCAACCCCAACAGCCGCTTCTCCGCGACGGTCCGCTTCGTGGGCAAGGTGCTGACCGGCTTTCCGTCGATCCTGTCCGGCGTGTTCGTCTACGCCTGGCTCGTCATCGTCATGAAGACCTATTCGGCGGTCGCCGGCGGGCTTTCGCTGGCGATCCTGATGCTGCCGACCATCCTGTTGACCTCGGAACAGGCCTTCCGGATGGTGCCGCAGCGCATGAAGGACGCAGCCTATGGCATGGGCTGTAATGCCACACAGGTTGCCACCAGAATTGTTTTGCCGACGGCGCTTCCCGGTGTTATGACCGGTGTCATGCTGGCGGTTGCGGGCGCGTCCGGAGAATCGGCCCCGTTGCTGTTTACAGCGCTGTTTTCGAATTATTGGATCGGAAGCTTCACGGAGCCCACAGCGTCATTGTCGATCTTGATCTACAATTTCTCGGCAATGCCTTATGAAAACCAGATTGAACTCGCATGGACCGCATCGCTTGTGCTTGTGCTCATCGTGCTTGTCTTCAACATTCTCAGCCGCTCCTTCGGCACGCGCCGCGTATAGGAAAAGGTCGTAAAGATATGTCTGCCACACTGGAAATGAACACCGCCCCAGCCGCCGATGTCAGCCCCGAAGTTGCAATCGGCGCGCGGATCGAGAAGATCTTCTACGGCGATTTCCTTGCCGTGCGCGATTCCGATGTCGACATCGAGAAAGGCAAGATCACCGGCTTCATCGGTCCGTCGGGCTGCGGCAAGTCGACCGTGCTGCGCTCGCTGAACCGCATGAACGACCTGATCCCCTCCTTCCGGCTCGAGGGTCATGTCCACTTCCTCGGCCAGGACGTTTATGGTCGGAATGTCGACCCGGTCGTCGTTCGCCGCCATATCGGCATGGTGTTCCAGCAGCCGAACCCGTTCTCGATGAGCATTTTCGAAAACGTCGCCTTCGGCCTGCGTCTCAACGGCTTCAAGGGCGATATCAACGGTCGCGTCGAAAAGGCGCTGCGCCGCGCGGCGCTCTGGAACGAGGTCAAGGACAAGCTGAAGCAGAATGGCCTGTCGCTTTCCGGCGGCCAGCAGCAGCGCCTGTGCATCGCCCGCGCGATCGCCACCGAGCCGACCGTGCTTCTGATGGACGAGCCCTGCTCCGCGCTCGACCCGATCGCCACGCGTCAGATCGAAGAGCTGATGCTGGAGCTGAAGAACGACTACACCGTCGCGATCGTGACCCACAACATGCAGCAGGCGATCCGCGTTGCCGACAAGACCGCCTTCTTCTCGGTCGACATGTCGCAGGGCGGCCGCACCGGCTTCCTGGTCGAGGTCGGCGCCACCAAGCAGATCTTCGAAAACCCGAAGCAGCAGCTCACCAAGGAATATCTCTCCGGCGAGTTCAGCTGATCGACGGCACGTTCGCAATCGACGCATTTCGGGCGGCTCTTTCGGGATGCCGCCCTTTTGATATCCGGGACGAAGCCGTTGCCTTCAGCGCTCGCTTCGCTACGCTGTCAAACTCGAACCCAATTCAGGGTTGAGCGGAAACCAAGATGTTCAAACACGTACTCGACCTTGAGAAGATCGAAGAAAGGCTGCGCGAAACCCAGCGGCAGTTCGCCCTTATCAATGCGCGCCTGACGATGCAGCGCGACGGCATGTCCGACAGCATCGTCGAGCACATGATGGAGGGCTATAGCTATGTCGACCAGTTGCTGCGCGACAACACGGACATCCTCAGGATCGGGCAGTTTCACCATCTCCTGGAACTCAACCACCGGGTCCTGTGCGGCTCCTCAAGGGAAGCGCGCGCGGAGTTCCGCAATCATATCGAGCGCACGGAGGCCCATTTCTACGATCGTGAACTGGGCGATATCGGCGGCCTCGTGGACTGGTACGAGCGCCATAAGGGCAAGCCGGTGCGCAAACGCGCGGCCGGCGTCTATGTCCGCGTGCTCAGCCGTCCGCAGCTCTATATCGAAGGCAACCACCGCACCGGCGCGCTGATCATGAGCTATATTCTCGGCCGCGAGGGCAAGCCGCCCTTCGTGCTGACGCCGGAAAACGCCGAGGCCTATTTCAACCCGTCAACGCTTGTCCGCGACGCCCACAAATATTCATTCGACGAGCTCATCAAGATTCCGAAGCTG
Organism: Martelella sp. FOR1707; assembly: GCF_053484265.1. Taxonomy (NCBI): domain Bacteria; kingdom Pseudomonadati; phylum Pseudomonadota; class Alphaproteobacteria; order Hyphomicrobiales; family Aurantimonadaceae; genus Martelella; species Martelella sp. FOR1707. The sequence goes on from NZ_JBAKFP010000004.1 coordinate 302,554, forward strand.
AAGCGCTATTTCGCTGAATTCCTGAAGGAAAACGAGGACGAGAGCCTGATCGCCAAGCCCGAAGCGCTGGAGACGAACTGAAGCCGGGCGCTATGGGCCCTCACGCCTTCTTCTGCCAGCGCCCGCCCTCGCCCTGCTGCCAATAGGTGAGGCTGTGCTCGCTCTGCTTCAGCCGCTTCCATTCCGCCCGCGCCGCGGTCAGCTCATCGACATCGTGGCCATCAAACATCACCACGACGCGCTGATATTCCTCGACGCCCGAGACCGGCGCGCCTTCCACGAAGAAGCGGATATCGGCCTTGCCGGGATTGGTGTCCGCTGTCGTCAGCAGCACGGGCTGGCGTTCCGCGTCCGGCTCGTCATCCTTTCCGTGCGGGATGAAGCTGTCGGCGCGGAAGGTCCACAGCACCTCGTCCAGCCGATCGCGCTCCGCCTCGCTGGTCGCCTGGATCGCGACCCGCCAGCCGCGCTCCAGGCTTTTTTCGACAAGCGGCGGCAAGGCCGCATCGCGCAGCGATTCCGTCAGATGATAGAACAGGATCTCCGCCATGAACGCCCCTGCCCTCAGTCACGCGCCTCGTAATGGGCGCGCACCAGTTCATCGAGAAGCCTGACGCCGAAACCGGACGCCCAGCCGCCATTGATCTCGCTCTTGGGCGCGCCCATGGCGGTGCCCGCGATATCGAGATGCGCCCAGGGCGTTTCGCCGACGAACCGCTTCAGGAACTGCGCGGCGGTGATCGACCCGGCATAGCGCGAGCCGCCGGTATTGCGCATATCGGCGAACCGGCTATCGATCATCTTGTCGTACTCGTCGCCGAGCGGCAGCCGCCACAGGTTTTCCTGGGTGCGCTCGGCCGCATCGACAAGCTCCTGCGAAAGGCCGTCATCATTGGAAAACAGGCCGGCGCGGTGCGAGCCTAGCGCGATCATGACGGCCCCGGTCAGCGTCGCGAGATCGATCATGAAGCGCGGCTTGAAGCGTTCCTTGCAGTACCAGAGCGCATCGGCGAGAACCAGCCGGCCCTCGGCGTCGGTGTTGATCACCTCGATCGTCTGGCCGGACATCGAGGTCACGATGTCGCCCGGCCGCTGGGCATTGCCGTCCGGCATGTTCTCGACGAGGCCGAGAATGCCGACGACATTGACCTTCGCCTTGCGGGCGGCAAGCGTGTGCATAAGGCCGATCACGGCTGCAGCGCCGCCCATGTCGCCCTTCATGTCCTCCATCGAGGCCGCGGGCTTGATCGAGATGCCGCCGGTGTCGAACACCACGCCCTTGCCGACAAAGGCGATCGGGCGCTCGTCATTGCCGCCGCCGTTCCAGTGGATGACGGCGAGATAGGGCGGGCGTACGGAGCCTTGCGCGACACCGAGCAGAGCGCCCATGCCGAGCTCTTCCATCTTGTCACGATCGAGAATCTCGACCTTCGCGCCAAGCGCCGTAAGCGCCTCGGCCTTGTCGGCGAATTCGCGCGGGCCGAGGATGTTGGCGGGCAGGTTCACCAGTTCGCGCGCCAGCACCACGCCCTCGCCCACAGCCTGTCGATCCGCGAAAGCAGAATTGGCGGCGGTGACATCGCCGGTGACGATCTCGACCGGGATCTCGCGTCCGCTCTCATCCGCCTCATCGTCCTTGCCCGTCGTCTTGAACCGGTCGAAGGAATAGCCACCGAGAATCATGCCGAGCGCGAAGTCCGCAAGCTCGGACGCGGTTGCGGCGCTGTCCGGATAGACCACGAGTTTCCTGGCCTTGCCGGCAGCAGCGGCAGCCTTGCCGCCGGCTCTGAGCCACGCATTGGCCGAAAGCGAGTCGCGCTCGCCAAGCCCGATCAGCACGATCCGCGCCGCGTCGCTTTCGGCCGGCGCCAGCAGATCGAGCGTCGAACACAGTTTCGCCTTGAAGCCAGCGGTGGCCGAGGCCTTCTCGTAAAGCGTCTCGCCCATGCCGACCGCCTGAAGTCCCGCGGGAACGTGACCGGCGCTCGCCAGGACAATCGCGGTGTTTCCGGCGCTTTCGGCCTTGTCGACAAAGGAGATCGAGAACTTCATTTCATGCTCCGGGTTCTGGTGTCACGGAATTGACAGGATAGGGTGAAAAAGAAATCCACCCCTTGTTAACGCAACCGGCCAAGAATGGTTGACCCGGTTCTCATAACACTTAAAACGACGAAAATGGAAACGGTGTGTGCGCCGCGCCGCCAACGAAACCGGAAACGCCGCATTGCAGCAACACAACCATTGGCTTGAGAAACTGCCGGGGCGCTTTGGCACGATGCGACCGCTCAAGGCCGCATTCATTCTGCTTTTGGCGCTGTGGTGTTTGCTGCTTCTCGTTTTCTACCTCTTTCCCGGCATCGACCTCGCGGCCTCCCGGGCGTTCTTTCATCAGACGACCTGCAGCACCAGCGCGCCGGACGGCAAAATATGCGGCAGCTTTCCGATTTCCGGCGACGTGATGCTCGGCCTGCTGCGCGAAGCGATCTTCTACCTGCCGATCATTCTCGGCCTTACCCTGATCTACCGCCTGATCATCGTCTGGTCCCATCACGGCGCGACCTATGACAAGGCGCTCGCCCGCAGGCTGCTGGCCGGGCTCGTCGCCCTGATCGTCGGTCCTGGTCTTCTGGTCAACAGCGTGCTGAAGGAAATTTCCCACCGGCCGAGGCCGCGCAACACCGACCTTTTCGGCGGCGATCTGACCTTCGTGCCGGCCGGCGATTTTTCCGGCGCATGCCAGTCGAACTGCTCCTTCGTTTCCGGCGAGGCGGCCGGCGCCGGCTGGCTGTTCTGCTATGCAATCTTCCTCGTCCCGGAGCGCTTCCGGATCCTGCTGATGCCGCCGCTGATCGCGCTTTCTCTCGCCTCGCCGGCGATGCGGCTGGCCTATGGCGGTCATTATCTTTCGGATATCATACTCGGATGGCTTGCATCGGTGGTGATTTTCACCGGAAGTCTTTACATTTTCACCAGGAAGGAGAAGGTCAGCCCGCTTCGCGAAACGACCTGACGCCGGTCCGTTCCGTAACGCACGACACCTAACGGCATGAAGATACTGGAACGCTACATATTGGCGCGGGTTGTGCGCATGTTCCTGGCGACATTGTTGCCGGTGCTGGCGGTGCTGTGGCTGACGCAGGTGCTCGGACGCATCAATCTGGTGACCGACAGCGGCCAGTCGATCGTCTCGTTCCTGACGCTGGCGACGCTGATTCTCCCGACCGTGATTCCGACCGTCCTGCCCTTCGGCATCGTGCTCGGCACGGCGCAGACGCTGACGTCGATGAACAATGATTCGGAGCTTGCGGTGATCGACGGCGCCGGCGCCGGGCGCTCGATCATCTACCGGCCGATTCTGGCGTTCGCCGTCGTGCTCTGCGCGTTCTCCTTCGTGCTCGACAATTATATCGAGCCGCGCTCACGCGCTGAGGCCCGCAGCGTGATCGCCTCCGTCTATGCCGACCTTCTGTCCTCCGTCATTGAGGAAAAGACCTTCCGCGAGATCGAGGACGGGCTTTACATCCAGATTTCCGAGCGCATGTCCGGCCGGGTGCTGAAGGGGCTTTTCGTCGCCGATTACCGCGAGCCGGAAAACTCCTACATCTATTACGCCAAGGAAGGCGCGGTTGATGAAAGCGGCAGCCAGCTCATCATGCGCGACGGCCAGGTGCAGCGGGAAAACCAGGACGGCGACGTCTCCATCGTTCAGTTCGATTCCTACAGTTTCGACCTTTCCGAACTCACCAGCGACAAGAGCCAGACCCGCAGGCGCGCGACCGACCGGGGCCTCGCCTACCTGCTCAATCCGCCGCAGGACGACCCCGATTACCTAGGCAATCCCGGCTCCTATCGCGCCGAGCTAACCCGGCGACTGACCGACTGGACGCTGCCCTTCATCTATGCCGTATTCACCATCGTGATCGTCGGCGATGCCCGCTCCCACCGCGAGCGGCGGGTGCCGCCGATGGCAAGCGCGTTCGGACTGACGCTGCTGCTCAGGCTGCTCTCCCACTTCAGCTCCAATCAGGCGGAAAACGACCCGTTCTTCGTCTATGTCTGCTATGCGATCATCTTCGTGTCGCTGGCCGTCGGGCTCTATCTTCTGCTGCGGCCGCGCCGGGCGCGGCGCAAGACCGGGCCGCTCGGCCGGCTGATGGCCGCGCTGTTCCGTCTGCCGCGCAAGGCTGATGGCGGAGGTGCGGCATGATCTTCTCCGTTCTCGGTCGCTACTTCTTCGTCCGCTACGTCATCACCGTCTTATGGTTCCTGTTCGGCGTGGTCTCGATCATCTACCTGATCGATTTCAGCGAGGTGGTCGGCAATATTTCCGAGGAGGCCGGGCAGAATCTTGGCGATGCCCTGCTGATCACCGCGCTGCGCCTGCCCTATATCCTGCAGCAGACCATTCCCTTCATCGCGCTGTTTTCGGCGATGGTGGCGCTGATCGCGCTCAACCGCCGCCACGAACTCGTGGTCGCCCGCGCCGCCGGAATCTCGGTGTGGCAGTTCATCATGCCGTTCGTGGTCGGCGCGGCCCTTCTCGGCGCGGCAAGCGTGCTGGCGCTCAACCCGCTCGCCTCCTGGAGCCAGAAACGCGCCCTCGGGCTTGAGGCCGTCGGCGGCAAGCAGGATCAGGTCGTGCCGTGGCTTCGGCAGATCACCGACGGGCAGGACACGATCATCGGCGGCCGCGGGATCGCCGAGGGCGGAACCGAGCTTATTGACGCCGTGGTCATCTATTTCGACGATCAAGGGGGAATCGCCAAGCGCCAGGATGCGACGCGCGCGGTGCTGAGCGACGGTTTGTGGACGCTGCATGACGTGACCCAGACCGAGGCGGGCGAATTATCCACACATATGGACGAGGTGCAGGTGAAGACCAATCTGGAGGAGGATTTCGTTCAGCAGCACCTCGTCCAGCCCGATCTCGTAAGCTTCTTCGCCTTGCCGCGACAGATTACCCTGGCGCGCCAGTTCGGAACTTCGACCAGCGCCTTGGAAACCCAGTATAACTATCTGCTTTCCCTTCCATTATTGCTGGTCGCCATGACTTTGATCGCCGCGACGGTCTGCCTCAAGTTTTCGCGCTTCGCGCAGTCGCCCACCGTTATTTTGGGTGGCATCCTGTCCGGGTTTCTGCTTTATGTGACGAGTGTTCTTGTAAAGGCGTTCGGCAGCAGCGGAATCCTGTCCCCGCTTCTGGCAGCCTGGATTCCGGTTGTCGTGGCGATGGCATTGGGTTTGACGATATTGCTGCATCAGGAGGATGGTTAGTGGCCCGGCGTAAACTAAGCGCATATCGCCTTGCCGGGCTCCTGGTTCTTGCCACCGCATTGACCCCACCCGGAGCGGGGCTGCATTCCATGGCAGCGGCGCAGGAAAGCATGCTTCCCGAGCCGCCCGCCGACGACCAGGGCCCGATGCTGCTTAGCGCCAACGAACTGGTCTATAACCACGACACCCAGCAGGTCTACGCGCTTGGCGGCGTGCAGATTTACTATGCCGGCTACCGCATGGTCGCCAACAAGGTCGAATACGACCAGAAGGCCGGCAAGCTGATGGCCTACGGCGGCATCGAGGTTATCGATGCCGACGGCAATCGGTTGCGCGCAGAGAAGCTCGACGTCACCGACGACTTCGCCAACGGCTTTCTCGAAGCCATCAGCGTGCGCACCCCGGAAGATATCGCGATCGCCGGCGAACGCGCCGAGCGAATCGACAATGATGTCATGGTGCTGGAAAACGGCGTCTACACCGCCTGCATTCCCTGTGCGGAAAATCCGGAAAAGCCGCCCTTCTGGCAGATCAGGGCCCAGCGCGTTATCCAGAACGGCGTCGAGAAGACCGTGCGGCTGGAGCATCCGCGATTCCAGCTTCTGGGCCACACCATCGCGATCCTGCCGACCGTGACGGTTCCCGACGCCAGTGTGAAGCGCAAGCGCGGCTTTCTGTTTCCTTCTGCCTCTGTCGAGGAAAATCTCGGCTTCGGCATTTCTGTCCCCTATTACATTCCGCTCGGCCCGAGCGCGGATGTCACCTTCACCGGGACAGGCTACACCCAGCAGGGCTTTCTGCTGGAGGCGGAATATCGCAAACGCTACCGCAACGGCCAGCACACGCTGCGCATGGCCGGCATCGACCAGTTGGGCAGCAGCCGCTTCCCCGCCGGCACCAGCGATGCCGACAATGACCTGCGCGGCATGATCGCCTCCACCGGCGAATTCCAGATCAACCCGCGCTGGGTTTTCGGCTGGGATGTCATGGTCCAGAGCGACACCAATTTCGCGCGGACCTATTCGATCGACGGTCATGACGACCGGATCTTCAATAACCAGGTCTATCTGGAAGGTCTCGGCAAGCGCAGTTCGCTCTCCATCAAGGGCAATTATTTCGACGTTCAGGACGCCAACAGCCAGAACGCCAGCGAGGATGAGCAGGCGATCGTTCTGCCGGTCATCGATTACGATTATATCGCCCCGCGCCCGTTCGCCGGCGGCGAGCTTTCGGTCACCAATAATCTCACCAACATCGTCCGGCAGAAGAACGATGTGGTCCCCACTGCGGTCAATGACAGGTTTTTGGGCCTGCAGGGCAACAGCACGCGGCTGACCAGCGAAGTCGAGTGGAAGAAGACCTTCACCTCTCCGCAAGGCCTGCAGCTTACGCCGATCCTGGCCGCTCGTGCCGACGGCTATCTTCTCAACGTCGACAATCCGAACCAGATCGATCCGGGCGTCTACAGCTACGCCGGCAATTTCGTCGATCAGGATGCCGCCGCCCGCGCGATGCTGACGGCCGGCCTCGAAGTCAAATATCCGATGCTGATCACCAACGGCTTCAGCTCGCATATCGTCGAGCCGATCGGCCAGATCTTCGTCCGCCCGGACGAGCGATATGCCGGTGGCTTGCCGAACGAGGACAGCCAGAGCTTCGTGTTCGATGCCACCACGCTGTTCGATCGCGACAAGTTCTCCGGCTACGACCGCGTCGAAGGCGGCACCCGCGCCAATATCGGGCTGCGCTATCGCGGCGTCTACGACAACGGCATCATGATCGACGGCCTGTTCGGCCAGTCCTTCCAGCTTGCCGGCGCGAACTCGTTCGCCTCCCCCGATCTCGTCGGCGTCGGTCTGGAATCCGGGCTTGAAACCGAACGCTCCGATTATGTCGGCGCCGCCCAGATTTCGTTCCCCTTCGGCGTCGGCCTCAACGCATCGGCCCGTTTTGACGAGACCGATTTCTCGCTGCGGCGTACCGATGCCGGCATCACCTACACCTCGGCCCGCTTCGACACCGCGCTCGACTACACCAATGTCACGGCCCAGCCCGGCTACGCCTATGACGAGCGCAATAGCGAGATTAAATCCACCAGCACCTTCCGGTTCAACGACAATTGGGGCGTCTCGGGTTCGTTGACCTACGACCTCAGCAACAATGTCCTGACGCGCCGCTGGGTAGGGTTGACCTATGAGGACATCTGCACCCTGTTCTCGATCACCTACCAGGAAAGCTGGGATACCAACGATGCCAAGGGCGTCGACTGGACGATCGGCGCGCGCCTGACGCTGCGCACACTCGGCGACATCGCCATCGGCTCCGACAGTTTCGGCGGCAGCTTCTAGGTCTATTTTACTTTAGCGGCGGAAAATCTGCGACAGCGAAGAGTGTGGCGCCAGGCTGGTCTGCCATCTTTCCCAAAAATTGGGTTCGCTCTCACAGGCCGATCCGTTACGCCGGCCCGATCAGACGGGATAGATCGCCGAGCGTGAAGCCGATTTCCATCACCACCAGCCACCACAGCGCGAACACCACGGCCGAAACCACCGAGGTCCAAAGCACCACGCGCCAGGGGCGGAATTTGTGGGGGGCGCTCTCGGTGGTGCCGGGCACGACGTCGCCCGCCTCGTCCTGGGTCTTGAGGCCGAACGGCAGCACGGCGAACAGTGTGATCCACCAGATCACGAAATAAACGGCAAACGCGGAAAACAGCGACACGTATCAACCTCCGACCGGATGGGCGCCGACATTCTGTCATAATTCCCGCCGGCCCGAGAAAACCGGCCCGCCGCTTGCGCCATCCTGCTCGCCCCTCCTTAAACCTTTTACCCCGTTCGAGGCAACGGCGGGAACCTTGGGCGGATCGTCGCATTACCGCAATAGAAGCTCAACGGCTCACGATCGGAGGAAGACATGACCGGCAAGGCACAACAGAAGGCGATCGCCAAGGCAATCCTCGAGCGCTATCCAGAAAGCTACGCGGAAGCGCTCCACATCAATGTCGGCAAAAACACGCCGGCTCCACTCTATCAATGGCTGCTGTGCTCATTGCTGATGAGCGCGCGCATCAACGCCAACCAGGCGCAGCAGGCAGCCGCCGCACTTTTCGACGCCGGCTGGACGACGCCGGACAAGATGGCGGCGACGACCTGGGAGCAACGCGTCAAGGTTCTGAACGAGAACGGCTATGCCCGCTATGACGAGAGCACCGCCCGCTACATCGCCGACACGACGGAGATCATCAATGATCGCTACGCGGGCGATCTGCGCAATCTCCGCAAGGAGGCGGAGAACGACCCGGAGCGGGAAAGAGAGTTGCTCCAGCAATTCAAGGGCATCGGCAAGGTCGGCGCGGACATATTCTTCCGCGAGGTCCAGGTCACCTGGGAGGAACACTTCCCCTTCGTCGACCGCAAGGCGGCGGAGGCTGCCGCCGATCTGGGGCTCGATAGCGAGGCGCTGGCGGATCTGGCCGGCAAGCGGGAGTACCTCCCCCGCCTGCTGACAGGGCTTGTACGCTCAGCGCTTGACGACGCGAAGGACGACATACTGAAGGCGGCGGCCTGACACGGCCGCCTCGCTCGCCGATCAGAAGCAATCGGCGAGCAGCGCCCTGGTGTTCTCCAGCGTCATCTCCACCGGGTTGCCGCCGGTGCTCGGGTCTTCCATGGCCATTGCGGCGAGTTCGTCGATCCGGTCCGGCTTGATGCCCATGGCCGACAGCGTGTCCGGCACATCAAGGGCCGCCCTGAACTCCAGAATGAAGTTATAAAAGCCCTCATAACCGCCTGAAATCTGGAGATAATCAGCAGCCAGCTTCAACCTGTCTTCGATCTTCTCGCGATTGAAGTGCAGCACCGGCGGCATGACCACGGCGTTGGTCATACCGTGGTGGGTGTTGTAGACCGCGCCGATCGGATGCGAGATCGCGTGGATCGCGCCGAGGCCCTTCTGGAAGGCGACAGCGCCCATGGCGGCGGCGCTCATCATTTCGGCCCGCGCCTCGATATCCGACCCGTCCGCATAGACGCGCGGCAGGTTGTCCTTGACGAGCCGCATGCCCTCCAGCGCGATGCCCTGCGACATCGGATGGTAGTGCGGCGAGCAATAGGCCTCCAGGCAATGCGCCAGCGCATCGAGCCCGGTGCCAGCGGTGATCACCTTCGGCATGCCGACCGTCAGCTCAGGATCGCAGATGACGATGCCCGGCAGCAGCTTCGGGTGGAAGATGATCTTCTTCACATGGGTTTCGGAATTGGTGAGTACCCCTGCCCGGCCGACTTCCGAACCCGTGCCAGCAGTGGTCGGCACCGCGATGATCGGCGCGATCTTGCTGGCATCCGCCCGCGTCCACCAGTCGCCGATATCCTCGAAATCCCAGACCGGCCGGGTCTGGCCCGGCATCATCGCCACCAGCTTGCCGAGATCGAGGCCGGAGCCGCCGCCGAACGCGATCACGCCGTCATGACCGCCATCGACATAGGCCTTCACCCCGGCGGCAAGGTTCTTCTCGTTCGGGTTGGGATCGACATCGGCGAAGAGACCGGCCTCAAGCCCGCCATCGGCGAGGATCGCCATCGCGTTCTTCGTGATCGGCAGGTTGGCCAGGCCCTTGTCGGTGACCAGCAGCGGGCGCTTGATGCCGAGGCTGTTGCAAGCATCGGCGAGTTCGACGATCCGTCCGGCGCCGAATCTTACGGCGGTCGGATAGCTCCAATTGGCTCTCGGGCTCATTTCGTGACTTTCTTCAGGTGATAGGATTTCGGCCGGGTGAGATTGTGGAAGCCGATCACGGAGAGCGATCCGCCCCGCCCGGTATTCTTGCAGCCGGTCCAGCACAGGCCGGGATCGAGGTAATCGGCGCGGTTCATGAAGATCGTGCCGGTTTCGATCCGTGCGCCCAGCGCCGCAGCGCGATCGGCATCCTCAGTCCACAGCGATGCGGTCAGCCCGTACTGGCTGTCGTTCATCAATTGCAGCGCCTCCTCATCCGAAGACACCTTCATGATGCCGACGACCGGGCCGAAGCTTTCCTCGCGCATCACGCTCATCGAGTGATCGACGTCGACCAGCACCTGCGGGGCGAGATAGGCGCCGCCGTCATCTTCCGGAAACAGGCTCGGATCGACCAGCGCCTTGGCGCCGGCGGCAACGGCCTCTTCGATCTGCTTGCGCACCACCGCAGCAAAGCGCTTGTGCGCCATCGGACCGAGCGTGGTTTCCTGGTCGAGCGGATTACCGAGCTTGTAGGCCGACGCGAAGGCCACGGCCTTTTCGACGAAGGCATCATAGAGGCTGTCAATCACATAAATGCGCTCGATGCCGCAGCAGCACTGGCCGGCATTGAACATCGCCGCGTCCATCAGCGTCGCAACGGCGGCATCGAGATCGGCGTCGTCCATCACATAGCCCGGATCCTTGCCGCCAAGCTCCAGACCGAGCGGCGTGAAGGTGCCAGCGGCGGCACGTTCCATTTCGCGTCCGCCTTCAACCGAGCCTGTGAAGTTTATGAAATCAAAGGTTTTTGCGGCAATCAACTCGCTGGTGGTCGCGTGATCCAGGAAGATGTTCTGGAACAGGTCTTCCGGAATGCCGGCCGAGACGAACGCCTTCACGATCCGCTCGCCGACCAGCAGCGTCTGGCTTGCGTGCTTGATGATCACCGCATTGCCGGCGATCAACCCCGGTACGATTGTGTTTATCGATGTCAGATAGGGGTAGTTCCACGGCGCTATGACGAGAACGACGCCATGGGGCTCGCGGGCGATATAGCGGTGGAAGCTGCCGCTGTCCTCCACTTCGATCGGAGCCAGCGCCTCTTCCGCGATCTTCGCCATATGGTCCGCGCGCTCGTTGACCCCGCCGAACTCGCCGCCATAACGCACCGGCCGGCCCATCATCCAGGCAAGCTCCGTCACCACCTCGTCGCTCATGGCGTTGAGCGCCTTCACCCCGGCCTCAACCAGCGCGATCCGCTCGGCAAGCGGCCGCGCCGCCCATTCCTTCTGCGCCACGCGGGCGCGTGCCACGGCGCTCTTCGCCGCTGCAGCCGAGACCGCCTCACGCTCGGCATAGACCGATCCGTCGATCGGAGAGATACATTGGATCATTGTCATGGCTTTCGCCCTTTCTAGCATGCAAGTGTCTTGACGTGACCGGCCGCCCCGTAGGCGAGGATGGCGCGGTCGCGCGTTATCAGCGTCAGCCCGTCGGCGCGGGCCGTGGCAATCAGAATGCGGTCGGCCGGATCATTATGAACCGGTTGCGGAAGGAATGAGGCCGCGATCAGTATGCCGACCGTCGGGTGCAAGAGCGCCGCACCGCTGAGCTCAAGAAACTGCTCGAACCACTGCCCTGCGGTCACCGTCGCAGGTATCCGGCCCTTGCTGATCAGCAGGCCCAGTTCCCAGGCCGACATTGCGGAGACGTAGAAGTCCTCGCTCCCGGCCTCGAGCAGGTCCTGAATCTCGCCGGAAAGCCGCTTGCCTTCCGCAATCCAGATCATTGCGCAGGTATCGAGCAGGAATCCCTCAGTCTTCATACACGCGGCCCCATTCGGGATCGGCAGGTTCCGTGAGATCGACACCCTCGGCAATCGTGAGCGTTCCCTTCATGCAGCCGAACATGGGGTGCAGGCGGCGCGGCTTTTCGTCGTCGCCATCGCGCGGCGTCTTGCCCTTGCCGGGACCGGCCTTGTACGGCGCGGGTTTTTCCTCGGCAAAGCCGGCAACGCCGCGGCGATGCGCCGCTACTTCCGCCAGCGGCCGGCCGAAAAACGCAGCGATGCCGTCCTGCTCTTCAGCGCTCATCTTCCGCAGCCCCCGCAACATGCGCGAGACCGCTGCCTTGTCGATGCCCAGCGCCTCGCCAAGATCCCCGATCGTACGGCCCTGCCTTTCGAGTTGCTGATAAAACCAATCGCTGTCGATCATCGAAGCCTCCTTGCGTCATTGCGAAAATAACATCGCGTTGCGTTTATCGCAATCAGGCGCGTTCAAAGCCTCTTGCCACCTCCCAGTCCGTTACCCGGCGATCATACTCCTCCTGTTCCCATTCCGCTGCGCGGCAGTAATGGTCGATCACCTCGTCACCGAAGGCCGTGCGCAGCATTTCGGAGTTGTTCATGGCCTCGCGAGCGGCGCGCAGCGTCTTGGGAATCTCGCGGACATCGGACGAACCGCCATAGGCGTCGCCGACATAAGGTTCTTCCAGCGTCATTTCCTTCTCGATGCCGTCGAGCCCCGCAGCGAGCAGCGCCGAGAATGCGAGATAGGGGTTGAGGTCCGCCCCGCCGACGCGGCATTCGATGCGGATGCCTTTGGAATGATCGCCGCAAAGCCGGAAACCGGCGGTGCGATTGTCCTTCGACCAGATCGCCTTTGTCGGCGCGAAGGTGCCGGCCATGAAGCGCTTGTAGGAATTGATGTAGGGCGCCAGGAAATAGGTGATCTCGGCCGAATGCGCCAGCAGGCCCGCCACATAGTGCTCCATCAGTTTCGTCATGCCAAACCGACCGTCGGCGTCGTAGAACAGCGGCGTCTTGCCGTCCTTGCTCCAGAGCGATTGGTGGACATGGGAGGAGTTGCCGGCGGCATCGTAATTCCATTTGGCCATGAAGGTGACGGCCTTGCCCTTCTGCCAGGCGATCTCCTTGCAGGCATTCTTGGCGATCACATGGCGGTCGGCCATGGTCAGCGCGTCGGCATAGCGCACATTCAGTTCCGCTTGCCCGGCATCGGCCTCGCCCTTGGTGTTTTCGACCGGGATGCCGGCGCCCTGCAGACCGTTGCGGATCGCCCGCATCACATCCTCCTCCTTGGTGGTCTGGAGAATGTGGTAGTCCTCGTTATAGGCGCTGGAACGGGTCAGCCCGCGATAGCCTGATTGCTGGGCGCTTTCGAATGTCTGGTTGAACAGGAAGAATTCCAGCTCCGTCGCCATGAAGGCGCGCCAGCCGCGATCTTCCAGCCGGGCGACCTGCTTCTTGAGGATCGCGCGCGGCGAATGGGCGACATCGGCATGGGTGGCGTGGTCGGAGACATCGCAAAGCACCAGCGCCGTGCCTTCCAGCCACGGCACCCGGCGCAGCGTCGAAAGATCGGGCGTCATGGTGTAGTCGCCATAGCCCGACGCCCAGCTCGTCGAGGCATAGCCCTCAACCGTATTCATTTCCATGTCGGTTGCCTGGACATAGTTGCAGGCATGCGTTTCCTTGTGGGCGCTGTCGATGAAGTATTCCCCGGTAAAGCGCTTGCCCATCAGGCGGCCCTGCATGTCAATCTGGCAGGCGAGCACCGTGTCGATGCTGCCGTCCGCCACGTCCTTCTTCAACTGGTTGAATGTGTATTCGGCACTCATAGGGCTCATCCTTGTTCATGCAATCGTCCGGAGCAGGAGCACTCCGGACGATCGGTGTCAATGGTGTGGCGGCCTGGGGCGGGCCGGTGCGTTGTTCGCGCCCCCGCCTGTTGTTCCGCGTCACCCTCGGGTTTGACCCGAGGGTCCAGGCAGCTCTCTCCGTGTGGCCTGGATTCTCGGGTCAAGCCCGAGAATGACACTTGAAAGGGACGAGGCCATGAACAAAGCCCCGCCCCGGCAGCCCTCTCGATCAGCCGGCGCGGTAGGGCGGGCCGGCAGCGTTCATGTCGGCCTGATACTGCTTCAGGATCTTGACGACTTCCGCCGTGCGGTCGGTCTCGGCGGCTATTTCGTCCCAGAAGGCATCGGCGGCATCCTCGACCGTTTTCCATTCGGCATCCGGGATGGTCGTCAGTTCCAGCTTCTCGCCATGAGCGCGCAGCCGCGCCTCGCCGCCCCAATACCAGTGCAGACGGTGGAGGTGCGAACTGTCCGTGCACATGCGGAACAGCACCTGCAGATGCTCCGGCACTTCCGCCCATTTGTCGGAATTGACGAAGAACGAGCCGCACCAGCCGCCCGAAATATTGTTGGTCAGGAAGTAGTTGGTCACATCCGCCCAGCCGACGGTGTAATCCTCGGTGATGCCCGACCATGCAAGCCCGTCGAGTTCGCCGGTCTGCATGGCGACCTGCACGTCTTCCCACGGCAGCGTGACCGGCACGACGCCGAACTGCGACAGGAACTTGCCGGCCGTCGGGAAGGTGAAGATGCGCAGGCCCTCGAGATCGGACAGGCTCTTGACCGGATTGACGGTTGCGAAATTGCACGGGTCCCAGGCGCCGGCGGAAATCCATTGCACGCCGACCTCCGAATAGGCCTTCTCCCAGATATCGGCGAGGCCATACTCATAGAACAGCGTCGGCACGTCGAGGCTGAATTTCGAGGCGAAGGGGAAATAGCCGCCGAACACCTTGATATCGAGCGGCGAGTTCATCGAATCGTCGTCAGACTGAACGGCATCGATGGTTCCGGACTGCATGGCACGGAACAATTCGCCGGTCGGCACCAGCTGGTCGGCGGTGAAGAGCTGGATCTCCATCTCGCCATTTGCCGCCTTGTTGAAGTTGTCGATGCAGTCCTTCACCACGTGTTCGGCCAGCGCCGGGCCGGCATAGGTCTGGAGCCGCCAGGTGATCTTGGACTGGGCGCGCACGACGGCGGGCGCGGCAAGCGCCGAAGCGCCGGCTGCAGTCGCAAGACCGGCATTCCTGAGAAAACTACGTCTGCTGTTCATGTCTGTTTCCCTCTGTTTTGTCGAAACCCGGCCTCATGCCGCATTCCGCATTTTCCCGGCAAAACCGGTTCCAGCGCGCCGTCCGCTCCCTCAGCGCGCATAGACAAGGTTCGGCAGCCACAGCGCGATCTGCGGGAATGCCGTGACGATCGCCAGACCAATGATCATGATGATCACGAACGGCCAGACGGAGCGGTAGATATCGACAAGCGATATTTCGGGCGGGGCCATGGCCCGCATGAGAAAGAGATTGTAGCCGAAGGGCGGCGTCATATAGGCGATCTGGCAAGTGATGGTGTAGAGCACGCCATACCAGACAAGATCGAAGCCGAGATGGCCGACCAGCGGCACGTAGAGCGGCGCGACGATCACCAGCATTGCCGTGTCATCCAGGAAGGTGCCCATGATAATGTAGGAAATCTGCATCAGGATCAGGATTTCCCAGGGGCCGAGCTCCCATTTCTCCAGCAGCAGATGTTCGAGCGCGCGGACCGCGCCAAGCCCATCGAACACCGCCCCGAAGCAGAGTGCTGCCACGATGATCCACATGAACATGCAGGAGATGCCGAGCGTCTGCTCCATGGTCTTGTTCAGAAGCTTCCAGGTCAGGCGGCGTTTGACGAGGGCGGCGACCAGCGCCGAGAGCGCGCCGATGGCTGCACTTTCCGTCAGGCTGGTCACGCCCATCAGGAACAGGCCCATCATCAGAAAGAAGATCAGGAACGGGATGATGCCGGCGCGCAGCAGCTTCAGCTTTTCGCCGAGCGGCATGTCGCGCTCTTCCTTGGGCAGCGCGGGCCCCAGCGCCGGGTTCATGCGGCAGCGGATCACGATGTAGATCACGAACAGGGCGGCGAGCATCAGGCCGGGCAGCGCGCCGGCAACCCAAAGCTTGCCGACTGGCTGGCGCGCGATCATGCCGTAAAGCACCAGCACGACGCTCGGCGGCACCAGAATGCCGAGCGAGGAGCCGGCCTGGATGACGCCCGAGACCATGATCTTGTCATAGCCGCGCCGCAGAAGTTCCGGCAGCGCGATCGTCGCGCCGATCGCCATGCCGGCGACCGACAACCCGTTCATGGCCGAGATCACCACCATCAGCGCAATGGTGCCGACGGCAAGCCCGCCCGGCAGACCGCCCATCCAGACGTGGAACGCCTTGTAGAGGTCTTCGGCGATGCCCGATTCCGACAGCATGTAGCCCATGAAGATGAACAGCGGCAGCGTCAGCATCGGATACCACTTCATCAGCTTCATGCTGGCCGAAAAGCCAAGCTCGTAGCCGCCGGTGCCCCAGAGTGCGGCAGCCGCCACCACGCCGACAAAACCGATTGCCGCGAACACGCGCTGGCCGGTCAGCATCGTCATCATCATCGAGAAGAACAGCAGAAGCGCGATCATTTCATAGGAGAGGTTCATGCCATTTCCCTCCCCAGCGCCTTCGCCAGGTCCTTGAAGAATATCGATGTCGTCTGCAGGAACATCAGGAAGATGCCGAAGACCATGACAATCTTGATCGGCGCCATATAGGGCGACCAGCTCGAATAGGAGGTTTCGCCGTATTTCAGCGCGTACTCAGTGGAGGACACCCCGCCGATCAGCAGGAAGATCAGATAGGTGAACAGCATGATGACCGTCACCGCATCGACCGCCGCCTTCTGGCGCGGCGACCATCGCCCGTAGATCAGGTCCATGCGCACATGGCTGTCGAGCTGCAGCGAGTAGGCGCCGCCGAGAATGTAATAGGCCGTCATCACGAACTGCGCCATTTCCAGCGTCCAGAGCGACGGGTTGAACATCGTCTTCGACACCGACGACCACAGCAGAATGCCCATCATCACGAAGATCAGCCACATGGCGATGCGGCCGACCACGCGGTTGAAACCATCGACGTAGCGCACATAGGTCCTGATAACCTGCGGCATCATCCGGTCTCCCCGCCAATGCACGCGCCGAGAAGCCCCGCGATGAAACCGGCCGCGGCGGCCTGTCCGGCCGCATCCGCGATCAGATCGTTGCGGATTTCGATCATCACATTGAGGAGCCGGCGCGGCAGCGCGTGGCGGCGCAGCGTGTGGGTCACGCCATCGACCGGTGCATAGGGTTCGTTGCGACGCACATCGTATCCGCCCGCGACCTTCGTCAGCATGCAATCGGCAAGCCGGCTGTCGCTGTCATGCAGAATGCCGATCTCGACATCGCGCGACACGCCCTTGTAGACCGGTGTAAAGGAGTGAATGGTGACGATCACAGGAGGACGCCCCACATCCTGTCGCGCAACGATCAGGTCATCAATCGCCTTGTGAAACGGATGATAAAGCGCGTCAGCCCGGGCCGCGCGCTCCACCGGTCCCAGACCACGATTGCCGGGAACCTCGAAGATTTCGCTGATCTCCGGGATGGCATCCTTCGCCTCGGGCGGCCTGTTGCAATCATAGGCCAACCGCGAAAACCGCTGGTGAATGAGGGTGGCGTCCAGCGCCTCGCTGAGCATCATGGCAACCGCAAGCGCGCCGGGGTCCCAGGCAATGTGGCTTTTGAGCAGCTCTTCGCTCAGTCCCATATCGCCAAGGCTCTCCGGCACACGCCGGCTGGCATGTTCGCAGATCAGCACGATATCGCTTTTGCTTTCCGCGCGTTCGATGGCAACAGGCACACCGTCGCGGGCGCTCAAGAGCCCCGACATTTCCAGCATCCGATCCCCTGATTTATGTGTTTCTTGTTTTGTAAATAGTTCTTCAGAACGTCGGCGATGTCAATTACCGCCTGAAAACTTCTCTTCAAATTTGTCATTGACGAAAAAGTCGCCGCGTCTCTTAATGGCAGCGAAACATGGAGCAGAGCTTGAACGAACCGGTCCGGACAGTCGCCGACATTATCGCCGCCAGCTATGAGGGGCTGACGCGATCGGAGAAGCGGCTGGCCGACACAATCCGCGAGAATTATCCCGTCTCCGGCCTCGGCAGCATCACCACGCTTGCCGAAAACGCCGATGTGTCGACGCCGACGGTTGCCCGCATGGTGCAAAAGCTCGGCTTCAAGGGCTATGGCGAGTTTCAGGCGCGGCTCCACCAGGAGCTGGAGGCGACGCTTTCCAACCCGATCGCCAAGCACGACCGCCTCGCCCGTAACGTGCCCGAGACCCATATCCTGAACCGCTTCGGCGAGGCCGCGATCGACAATATGCGCCGCACGCTGTCACAGCTCGATCAGGCAACCTTTGCCGGCGCCGCCGAGCTTCTGTCCGATCTCGATCGCGCGATCTATTTCGTCGGCGGCCGCATCACGGGCGCGCTGGCCAGCTACTTCTTCACCCACATGCAGGTGATCCGGCCTAAGACGACGCTGATGTCGTCCAACTCCTCATCATGGCCGCAGCATATGCTGAACATGGCCAAGGGCGATGTGCTGGTGATTTTCGATATCCGCCGCTACGAGCAGGACATGGCGGTGCTGGCACGGGTGGCGAAGGAGAACGGACTGGACATCATCCTGTTCACCGACCAGTGGGCCTCGCCCGTCGCCAAATTCGCCCGCCACACCTTCCGCGTCAACATCGAGGTCCCGTCCGCCTGGGATTCGTCGATCGTGACGCTGTTCGTGGTGGAGGCGCTGATCGAGGCGGTGCAATCGAAGAGCTGGGACAAGACCCGCGAGCGCATCAGCGTGCTGGAGGGTCTGTTCGAGCAGAGCCGGCTGTTTCGGCGGCCGGGGTGAGAGCAGTCGGTGGATACGCAAACCGCATCACCCAGACAACGCCGCAGACTATTTCAGCCTATCGGAGATTTGTCAGCGTCTCAGCCCCAATCTCCCCCCTTGAGGGGGAGATGTCGCGAAAGCGACAGAGAGGGGTAAAGGGCGTAAGCCCTAGAAGCCGCAAACACTGTGCTCTCGGAAAGGTTTCACCCCTCTCTGCCCCTGTCGGGGCATCTCCCCCTCAAGGGGGGAGATTGTGGGCTGAAAAGCTCTCACCTACACTCGCATACGCGAACAGCTGAAAAGGTTTATAAAAAGACTTCTAAGGCTTAACCGAAAAACTTCAACCTGCTCGACAAGCCCTCACCCAAGCCTGTTCACAAACACCGTCACCACCGGCTTCTTGCCCCAGCACTCGTTGGCGGCGGCGCGGACGGAGCGGCGGATGGCTTCCTTGACCATGCCGAGGTCTTTTCGGCGTGAGCGCGGAATGCTCTCGACGGCGCCGAGGACGGCGTCGAACAGCACGTCTTCCATCTTCTCGTCGTCATCGTCAAAGCCCGGAAGGCCGATCGGCACGACATCGGGATCGCCGGAGAACTCGAATTTGGAATTCAGCACGACATTGACGGAGACGTGGCCGACGAAGGAGAGCTTGCGGCGCTCGCCGATGCCCATCTCGTCGAAGTTGCCGATCAGCTTGCCGTCCTTGAACACCCGGCCAGCTTCGACATGGCCGATCACTTCGGCAGGCCCCGGAGCAAGGCGCACCATGTCGCCGTTGCGCACACGCGGAACTTGGGCGATGCCGCTCTGCTCCGCCAGTTCCTTCTGCGCGGTCAGGTGCTGGGCCTCGCCGTGAACCGGCACAAGGATCTCGGGCCGGATCCATTCATACATCTGCTTCAACTCGTTGCGGCGGGGATGGCCCGAGACATGCACCAGCGCCTCATTGTCGGTGAGGATGTGCACGCCCTGCTCCACCAGACCGTTCTTGATCTCCTGAATCGCCTTCTCGTTGCCGGAAATGGCGCGCGAGGAAAACACCACGAGATCGCCGGCGGCGAGCGCCACATTGCGCATCTCGTCGCGCGAAAGCTTGGCAAGGGCCGCGCGCGGCTCGCCCTGCGACCCGGTGAGGATCGCAACCACCTTGTCGCGCGGGATATAGCCGAACTCATCCTCGTCGACGAACGGCTTCACGCCCTCCATCAGCCCAAGATCTCGGGCGACCGCGACCGCGCGCTTCAGTGAGGAGCCGAGCAGCAGCACCTGGCGCCCGGCCTCGTCCGCGGCCTTCGCGATCGAGCGGATACGGCCGATATTGGAGGAGAAAGTTGTCAGCGCGACCCGGCCCTCCGCATTCTCGATCACCTTGCGCAGGCTTGCCGAAACCTCTTCCTCCGACGGCGAAACGCCGTCGCGCATGGCGTTGGTGGAATCGCACATCAGCGCCAGCACGCCCTCGTCGCCGATCGCGCGGAAGCGCGCCTCGTCGGTCTTGGGGCCGAGCGTCGGCGCGTGGTCGATCTTCCAGTCGCCGGTGTGGACGATATTGCCGAGCGGCGTGCGGATCGCCAGCGCCATCGGCTCGGGGATCGAGTGGTTGACGGGCACGCCCTCGATCGTGAACGGCCCGACATTGATGGTGTCGCCGCCCTTGAAGATCGTCACCGGGATTTCGCGCATCCAGCTGTCATATTCGCGCTTGGCCTCCAGCAGGCCGGCGGTAAACGGCGAGGCGTAGACGGGCACGTTGAGGCCCGGCCACAGCGTCGCGATCGCGCCGAAATGGTCCTCATGGGCGTGGGTAATGATCATTCCCTTGAGATTGTCGCGCTGCTCGCGCACGAATTCGATATCGGGCAGAACCAGGTCGACGCCGGGCAGGTCCGGGCCGGGAAAGGTCACCCCGCAATCCACCATGATCCATTCGCGCTTCTTCGCCGGGCCATAGCCGTACAGCGCCAGGTTCATGCCGATTTCGCCGAGGCCTCCCAGAGGAAGGAAGACCAGTTCCGCGTTATTGTCCGCCATCAAGCGTTATCCATTTCCATTGTCGAAAAAAACGTCGCCCGCCGCAAAGGTGCGCAGGCCGTCCTTCGTTTCCAGTTTCAGCATGCCGGCATCATCGATGCCGACGAAAATCCCCGAGACCTGCTCATGGGCAAGGTTCACGGTAATACGTTCATTGATGCCGCAGGCTTGCTTGCGCCAGCGCGCCACCGTCTCGGCAAGGCCCCTGCCCCGATCCCAGATCGCAAGTTCCTGCGCCATGGTCTCGAACAGATGTGCAAACAGCGTATCGGGGTCGGCGCCCGCGACATAATCGGCGATCCGCGCGACCGGATACGGCGCGTCATCCGGACCGGTCGTGACATTAACGCCCATGCCGATCACGACGGCAAGCCTGCCATCGTCAAGCAATTCCGCTTCCAGCAGAATGCCACAAACCTTGCGACGGTCGATCAGAATATCGTTCGGCCATTTGATCGCGATTTCGTTGTCGTGACCGGCCATGACCCGCGAAATCGCACCGTGAACGCCGAGTGCAGCCACCAGCGGCAGCGAGGCTGTCAGCGCCTGGGGCGCGGGGTCCACAAGCAGAAGCGAGGCATAGAGATTGCCCCGCTCCGAAACCCAGTTACGTCCGCGCCGTCCGCGCCCGGTCTCCTGCCGCTCAGCCGTCAGCCACAACAGGCCGGGATCGCCGGCGCGCGCCCGATCCATCGCCTCGCTATTGGTGGAGCCGACGGTATCGAGCGCTTCATGGCGGTAGGCGTCTGCGGCGGAATATGCTGCCGCCATCCTAGAAGAGAGCCGCAGCGGCCTTGGCCGCGGCATCGTTCAGCGCGCCGCCGAACAGGAGATAGCCGATCGCGAAAATCCCGCTGATCCCGAAGACGAAGCGCAGCTCGCCGGCAACCCGTGAAAATTCGACGGACGGCTCATCGAACCACATCACCTTGATCACGCGCAGATAGTAGAAGCAGGCGACCACGGAGGACACGATGCCAATGATGGCGAGCGTATAGAGCTTGGCGTCGATCGCGGCCAGGAACACGAAATATTTACCGAAGAAACCGGCAAGCGGCGGCACGCCGGCAAGCGAGAACATCAGCGCCGTGAGCACGACGGCCATCACCGGCTTGGTGGTCGAAAGGCCTGCGAGATCGTCGATATTCTCGACATTGCCGCCTTCCTTCAGCCGCATCGCCATGATGATCGCGAATACGCCGAGCGTGGTGAACAGGTAGATCGCCATGTAGAGCGCGACACCCTTGACGCCCGCCTCGCTGTCGGCGGCAAGGCCGACCAGCGCGTAGCCCATATGGGTGATCGAGGAATAGGCCATCAGCCGCTTGATATTGCGCTGGCCGATCGCGGCGAAAGCGCCGAGCACCATCGAGGCGATCGCGATGAACACCACGACCTGGCGCCATTCATCGGCGGCCGGGCCGAACGCTTCGGTCAGAAGCCGGACGATGATCGCCATCGCCGCGACCTTGGGCGCGGAGGCGAAAAAGGCGGTGACCGGCGTCGGCGCGCCCTCATAGACGTCCGGCGTCCACATGTGGAACGGGACGGCCGAGATCTTGAAGGTGATGCCGGCCAGCACGAACACCATGCCGAAGATGAAACCGAGACCTGTCTCGCCAGCCGAGATCGCGGCGGCAACCGGGCCGAAGCCGATATTGCCGGTGAAGCCGTAGACCAGCGAGATGCCGTAAAGCAGCATGCCGGAGGACAGCGAGCCAAGCACGAAATATTTCAGGCCCGCCTCGGTGGAACGCAGGCTGTCGCGGTTGATGGCGGCGATCACGTAGAGCGGCAGCGACATCAGCTCGAGGCCCATATAGAAGGCGAGCATGTCATTGGCCGAGGTCATCAGCAGCATGCCGGTGGTCGACAGCAGCATCAGCACCGGAAACTCGAAACGGTCGAGATATTCCGGTTCCTCATGACCGACCGACAGGATCATCGACAGCGCCGCGCCGATCAGCGCGAGCGCCTGCATGAACAGCGTGAAGTCGTTGAACACCAGCGAGCCGCCGAAGGCCGTGCCCTCGCCCGCCCAGAACAGCGCGCCGAAGGCGGCGATCAGCAGGAACACGGCAAGGCCCACGATCGTCTGGCCGCTCTTGCGGCCGGCGAACGCGCCGATCATCAGCAGAACCATCGCACCGAGCGCGAGGATCAGCTCCGGCATGATCAGCTTCAGACTTGAAAGTATGAGTTCCGATGTCATGTCCAAAAGATCCTGTCTCAGTATACCGGCAGCGCGATGTTCTTGGTCTGCTCAAGAACGGCGTCATAGTGTTGAACGATCTGCGCCACCGGGCCATGGATCGCCGCGAAGATCGGCTCCGGATAGACGCCGAAGAAGATCGTCAGGCAGATCAGCGGATAGAGAACGATCTTCTCGCGGGTGCTGAGGTCCAGCAGCGCCTTCAGGCTGTCCTTCTCCAGTGCGCCGAAGATCACCCTACGGTAAAGCCACAGCGCATAGGCCGCCGACAGGATGACGCCGGTGGCGGCGAACAGGGCAACCCAGGTGTTGACCTGGAACACACCGATGACCGTCAGGAATTCGCCGATGAAGCCGGAGGTGCCGGGCAGGCCGACATTGGCCATGGTGAAGATCATGAAGGCGACGGCGAATTTCGGCATATTGTTCACAAGCCCACCGAAGGCCGCGATCTCACGCGTGTGCATGCGGTCGTAGACGATGCCGACGCAGAAGAACAGCGCGCCCGAGACGATGCCATGCGAGAGCATCAGGAAGATCGAGCCCTCGACGCCCTCGGTGGTGGCCGAGAACATGCCCATGGTGACGAAGCCCATATGGGCGACCGACGAATAGGCGATCAGCTTCTTCATGTCGGTCTGCATCAGCGCCACCAGCGAGGCGTAGATGATCGCGATGATCGACAGCGCGAAGATGAACGGCGCGAAGTAATAGGAGGCGTCGGGGAACATCGGCATCGAATAGCGCAGCACGCCGAACCCGCCGAGCTTCAGAAGAACGCCCGCCAGCACGCCCGAGGCGGCCGTCGGCGCTTCCACGTGCGCGTCCGGCAGCCAGGTATGCACCGGCCACATCGGCATCTTCACCGCAAACGAGGCGAAGAAGCCGAGGAACAGCCAGTATTGCATGTTGACCGGGAAATCATACTCCAGCAGCACCGGCACGCTGGTCGTGCCCGTTACCCAGTACATCGCCATGATGGCCAAGAGCATGAACACCGAGCCGGCGAAGGTGTAGAGGAAGAACTTCAACGAGGCGTAGACGCGCCGCTCATGCCCCCAGATGCCGATGATCAGGTACATCGGGATCAGGCCCGCCTCGAAGAAGATGTAGAACATCACGATATCGAGCGACACGAACACGCCGATGATCAGCGTTTCGAGGATCAGGAAGGCGATCATGTATGCCTTCACCCGATAGGTGATGGCTTCCCACGAGGCCAGGATGCAGAGCGGCATCAGCACCGTCGTCAGCAGGATGAACAGCAGCGAGATGCCGTCGATCCCGAGATGATAGGAGATGCCCGTGCCAAGCCAGGGATGGTTTTCGACCATCTGGAAGTTCGGGTTCGACGGATCGAACTTCATCCACACGAACAGCGAAACGATGAAGGTGAACAGCGTCGTCAAGAGCGCGACGTTGCGGATGTTCCTGAGCCCGGTCTCGTTATCGTCGCGGGTGAACAGGATCAGCACCACGCCGATAAGCGGCAGGAAGGTGACTGTTGAGAGAATTGGCCAGTCGCTCATTACCGAGCCCCTCCGAGCATCATCCAGGTTACAAGCGCGGCCACGCCGATCAGCATTGCAAACGCATAGTGGTAAACATATCCGGACTGCAGCTTGACGACGCGGTTGGTCACGTCGTTGACCCTTGCTGCAATCCCGTTCGGGCCGAAGCGGTCGATCACGCCGATATCACCCTTCTGCCACAGGAAGTATCCGAGCGCCTTGGCCGGCCTTACGAACAGGAAGTCGTAAAGCTCATCGAAATACCACTTGTTGAGCAGGAAGGCGTAAAGGCGCGGAAATGTCTTCGCCAGAGCCGGCGCGGAGGACGGCTTGATCAGGTACATGTAGATCGCGACCACCGTGCCGAGCAACATCGCGATGAACGGCGACAGCACCACCCACAGCGGCACATGGTGATGCTCATCGAGCACCTCGTTGTGCGGTCCGGTGAACAGCGCGCCCTTCCAGAACTCGCTGTAATCATGCCCGAAGAAATAGGGCAGGAAGACAACGCCGGCGAACAGCGCGCCGATCGACAGCACGACCAGCGGCAGCAGCATGACCCAGGGGCTTTCATGCACGTGGTGCATGACATCGGAAGACGCGCGCGGCTTGCCGAAGAAGGTCATGAAGATCAGGCGCCAGGAGTAGAAGGCGGTGAAGGCGGCGGCGATAACCAGCATCCAGAACGAGAAGTTGCCGAGCGGGCTTGCCGAGACATAGGCCGATTCGATGATTGCGTCCTTGGAGAAGTAGCCGGCCGCCCCGATCGGCGTGCCGGGAATGCCGGCGCCGGTGATGGCAAGCGTGCCGATGATCATCGCCCAGAAGGTAACCGGGATGTGCTTCCTGAGCCCGCCCATGTGACGCATGTCCTGCTCGCCGGAGACGGAATGGATCACCGAGCCGGCGCACAAGAACAGAAGCGCCTTGAAGAAGGCGTGGGTGAACAGGTGGAACACGCCGGCCCCGAAGGCCCCTGCCCCGAGCGCCGCGAACATGTAGCCGAGCTGCGAGCAGGTGGAATAGGCGATGACGCGCTTGATATCGTTCTGCACCAGACCGATGGTCGCGGCGAAGAATGCGGTGATCGAACCGATGAGCGTGACGAAGGTGAGCGCCGTCGGCGACAGTTCGAACAGCGGCGACATGCGGGCGACGAGGAAGACGCCGGCGGTCACCATGGTTGCGGCGTGGATAAGGGCCGAAACCGGCGTCGGACCTTCCATCGCGTCCGGCAACCAGGTGTGCAGCAGGAACTGCGCGGATTTACCCATCGCGCCCATGAACAAGAGCAGGCAGACCGTGGTGATCGCGGTCGACACATCCATGCTCATGCCGAGGAAATGCAGAACGGAAACCTTGCCCTCGGCCGTCGCCAGCGTGACCTCGCCATTGGCCAGACGTTCGGCCGCCGAGAAGATCGGATCGAAATTGATGGTGTGGGCGAGGAAGAACAGGCCGGCAATGCCGAGCAGAAAGCCGAAGTCGCCGACGCGGTTGACGATGAAGGCCTTCATCGCGGCAGCACTCGCCGACGGCTTCTTGTACCAGAAACCGATCAGCAGATAGGAGGCGAGGCCGACGCCTTCCCAGCCGAAGAACATCTGCAGCAGGTTGTCGGAGGTGACCAGCGCCAGCATGGCGAAGGTGAACAGCGACAGATAGGCGAAGAAGCGCGGGCGATGCGGATCGTCATGCATGTAGCCCACCGAATAGAGGTGGACGAGACATGAGACCGTGTTGACCACGACCAGCATCACCGCCGTCAGCGTGTCGACGCGAAGCTGCCACAGGACGTCGATGTCGCCGGAGGTGATCCAGCGCATGACCGGAACCTGAATGACGAAATCTTCCGCATGGGTCAGGAAGCCGACGGAAATGAACACGTACCAGGAAAGCACGGCCGCAACCGCCATCAGGGCGATCGTCACCCATTCGGTGGCCTTGGCGCCGATGCGGATTCCGAAGAGGCCGGCGATGAGGAAGCCTAGGAGCGGCAGGAAAACGATGAGTTTGTAGATCATCTGGAAATCAGCCCTTCATCACGTTGACGTCTTCGACCGCGATCGAGCCGCGGTTGCGATAGAACACCACCAGGATCGCCAGACCGATCGCGGCTTCGGCCGCCGCGACGGTCAGAATGAACAGCGCGAAGACCTGGCCGACCATATCGTTCAGGAACGAGGAGAACGCGACCATGTTGAGGTTGACCGAAAGCAGGATCAGCTCGATGGACATGAGAATGATGATGACGTTCTTCCGGTTCAGGAAGATGCCGAAGACACCAATCGTGAAGAGTATGGCACTGACCGTCAGGTAGTGGGAAAGTCCGATTTCCATTGCGTTGTCCTTAGATCCCGTATCCCTGCAAATTCTCGTTCTTATATGCCCTGGCCAGGCTTGACCTTGACAGTCTCGTGCGCGCTTTCAGGCGTGCGCGCAACCTGCTTGGCAATGTTCTGGCGCTTGACGTCCGGGCGATGCTTCAGCGTCAGCACGATCGCGCCGATCATGGCGACGAGCAGGATGAGGCCGGCCACCTGGAAGAAATAGGCGTAATGCGTGTAGATCACGTCGCCCAGCGCGCTCACGCTCGAGCGGTCGGCCGGTATCGGCATCGCCGTGTTGGCGGCGATATCGGTCGGAATGAAGCTGCCGCCGACGACCACGATCAGCTCCGCCAGAAGCACGATCCCGATCAGCGCACCCACCGGGGCGTAGTGCAGGATGCCGGACCTGAGCTCGGCGAAATCGATGTCGAGCATCATCACCACGAACAGGAACAACACCGCCACCGCGCCGACATAGACCACCAGCAGAAGAAGGCCGAGATATTCCGCGCCCGCCAGGATGAACAGCGCCGCCGCATTCACGAATACGACGATCAGGAACAGCACCGAATGAACGGGGTTCTTCGCCCAAATCACCATGAACGCCGACGCCACGGCGACGAACGCGAAAATATAGAAAAAAAGAGCATGGAGACCCATGATGGTGCCTTCTCTTCGTGGTCGCAGCGGCTTTGGCCGCTATCACATTTGTAAAAGCCCCGCCGCCGGATGCGGCAGGCCCTTCATTTCAGATCTATCGAACCGCCGGGCGAAATCCCCCCGCCCGGCGTCTCCTTACCGGTAAGGCGCATCCATCGCGATATTCTTCGCGATCTCGCGTTCCCACCGGTCGCCATTGGCGAGCAGTCGTTCCTTGTCGTAGTACAGTTCCTCGCGCGTCTCGGTGGCGAACTCGAAATTCGGCCCCTCGACGATCGCTTCCACCGGACATGCCTCCTGGCAGAAGCCGCAATAGATGCACTTCACCATATCGATATCGTAGCGCACCGTGCGGCGCGTGCCGTCATTGCGGCGCGGACCGGCCTCGATGGTGATCGCCTGCGCGGGACAGATCGCCTCGCACAGCTTGCAGGCGATGCAGCGCTCCTCGCCGTTCGGATAACGGCGCAGCGCGTGCTCGCCGCGAAAGCGCGGGCTCACCGGCCCCTTCTCGAACGGGTAGTTCACCGTCGACTTCTGGCCGAAGAAGTAGCGCATCGTCAGAAAGAACGCGCCGAAGAACTCCTTCAGGAAGAGCGCGTTGAATGCCTGAGCGACAGAACCCATTTCACAATCTCCATTGCGGTGTTGCGAAAAACACCTGCATCAGCCGACCCAGCCGGTCAGTTTGACGACGAAAGCGACGATCACGACCATGGCGAGCGACAGCGGAAGGAAGACCTTCCAGCCCAGACGCATCAGCTGGTCGTAGCGGTAGCGCGGCACGAAGGCCTTGACCATTGCGAACATGAAGAAGCACAGGCACACCTTGATCAGGAACCAGATGACGCCGGGGATCCAGTTCAGCACCGCGACATCCAGGATCGGCAGCCAGCCGCCGAGGAACAGCGTGGTGGTCAGCGCGCACATCAGCACGATTGCGGCATATTCGCCGAGCATGAACATCATGTACGGGGTCGAGCCGTATTCGACCATGAAACCGGCGACCAGTTCCGATTCCGCTTCCGGAAGGTCGAAGGGCGGACGGTTGGTCTCGGCCAGCGCCGAAATGAAGAACACGATGAACATCGGGAACAGCGCCAGCCAGTTCCAGTCGAGGAAGGACGGCGGCAGGCCAAGCATGGTGCCGAGACCCGTTTCCTGCGCGAACACGATATCCGAAAGGTTCAGCGAGCCGACCGTCAGCAGCACAGTGACGATAACGAGGCCGATCGAGACTTCGTAGGACACCATCTGCGCCGCGGATCGCAGCGAGCCGAGGAAGGCGTATTTCGAGTTCGAGGCCCAGCCGCCCATGATCACGCCGTAAACCTCAAGCGAGGAAATGGCGAAGATATAGAGGATGCCGATATTGATATTGGCGATCACCCAGCCCTCGGCAACCGGCATCACCGCCCAGGTCGCAAGCGCCAGCGTCACCGAGATCAGCGGGGCCAGCAGGAATACGACCTTGTCCGAGCTTGCCGGGATGACCGGCTCCTTGAACACGAACTTCAGAAGGTCGGCAAAGGACTGGAACAGGCCGAAGGGGCCGACCACGTTCGGGCCCCGCCGCATCTGCACCGCCGCCCAGATCTTGCGGTCGGCGAGCAGGATGAAGGCGATGCCGACGAGCAGCAGAACCAGAAGCAGCAGCGACTGGCCGATCATGATCAGCGCGGGCCAGAGATACGTCCAGAAAAAAGAATCCATTGCTCCGTCCTTACTCCGCTGCCGCCTGGAAATTATTGCGCGCCAGCGCCGAGCATTCCGCCATGACGGCAGACGCCCGGGCAATCGGGTTGGTCAGGTAGAAATCGGTGACCGGCGATACGAAACCGGAATCACCAAGGTCCCCACCTTTACCGGCCAGCGTTTCGATGGCGTTGATATCAGCGTCAGCGATCTCGTCAAGCGCGGCGAGGTGCGGAAATTCGCCATAAAGGGCCGCGCGCAGCGCGCCGAGCGAGTCGTAGGGCAGCGCCTTGCCGAAAACGCCCGACAGCGCGCGGATGATCGCCCAGTCCTCGCGGGCGTCGCCAGGCGCGAAGCCGGCGCGGTTGGTCATCTGCACCCGGCCCTCGAGATTGACGTAGGTGCCGGACTTTTCGGTGTAGGTCGCGGCCGGCAGAACGACATCCGCGTTCATCGCGCCGGCATCGCCATGGCTGCCGATATAGACGGTGAAGCCGGCCTTCTTGGCCGAGAAATCGAGTTCGTCAGCGCCGAGCAGGAACAGAACATCCATGTCGGACAGCATCGAAGCGGTATCGGCAGCGCCCTCACCCGGCACGAAGCCGATATCGAGACCGCCAACGCGCGATGCCGCCGTGTGCAGCACCGCAAAGCCGTTCCAATCGTCCGTGACCGCGCCGATTTCCTTTGCGATCGCCGCCGCCTTGGAGAGAACCGCCGCGCCATCTGCGCGCGCCAGCGCACCGGGGCCGACGAGCACGATCGGACGCTCGGCCTTCTTGAGCACATCCATGAAATCGCTGGATGCCAGATCGGCAAGCGAGGACGGGCCTGCGCCGAGATAGCTTACGGGATAACGCAGATCGGCATTCTCGCCGATCACGCCGATCGGGAAATTGCCCTTGCGCGACCGCTTGCGGATACGGGCGTTCAGCACCGAAGCCTCGAAGCGCGGATTGGAGCCGATGATCAGCAGCGCATCAGCATTCTCGATGCCTTCGATGGTCGGGTTGAAGATGTAGCCCGCGCGACCTGCCGAAGCATCCAGCGCTGCGCCATCCTGGCGACAATCGATATTAGACGAGCCGAGCGAGGCCATCAGGCCCTTCAGCGCGTACATTTCCTCTACGGCAGCCAGATCGCCGGCAATCGCACCGATCTTCTCGCCCTTCACGCCATCGACCTTGACCTTGATCGCGGCAAAGGCATCACCCCAGCTTGCGGGCTGAAGCCGTCCGCCCTGGCGGATATAGGGCTTGTCGATGCGCTGGGTGCGCAGACCGTCCCAGATGAACCGGGTCTTGTCGGAAATCCACTCCTCGTTCACCTGCTCGTTGATGCGCGGCATGATGCGCATCACTTCGCGGCCACGGGTATCGACGCGGATCGCCGAGCCGACGGCATCCATGACGTCGATCGATTCGGTCTTGTTCAGCTCCCACGGACGGGCGGTGAAGGCGAACGGCTTGGAGGTGAGCGCGCCGACCGGGCAGAGGTCGACGACATTGCCCTGAAGCTCGGACGTCATCGCGCGCTCGAGATAGGTGGTGATCTCGGCATCCTCGCCGCGGCCGATCAGGCCAAGCTCGGAAATGCCGGCAACCTCGGTGGTGAAGCGGACGCAGCGCGTGCAGTGAATGCAGCGGTTCATCACGGTCTTCACCAGCGGGCCGATATACTTGTCCTCGACGGCGCGCTTGTCCTCGCGGTAGCGCGAACTGTCGATGCCGAAGGCCATCGCCTGGTCCTGCAGGTCGCATTCGCCGCCCTGGTCGCAGATCGGGCAATCCAGCGGATGGTTGATGAGCAGGAACTCCATCACCCCTTCGCGCGCCTTCTTGACCATCGGCGTCTTGGTGAAGATTTCCGGCAGGGAGCCATCCGGTCCGCCGCGGATATCCTTCACGCCCATGGCGCAGGAAGCGGCCGGCTTCGGCGGTCCGCCCTTCACCTGAATGAGGCACATGCGGCAGTTGCCGGCAATCGACAGCCGCTCGTGAAAGCAGAAGCGCGGGATTTCAGCGCCCGCCGCCTCCGCCGCCTGCAGCAGCGTGTAGTGGTCGGGAACCTCGATTTCCTTGCCGTCTACAATCAGATTTACCATATCCGTTCTTCCCGCTTCGCCGGACAATCCTGTTGGGGCACCGGCAGTCCATTCTCGATTGCGTCTGCCCGTTCAAGGGCGTCGCCTCAAGCCTTGTGTTCTTTCCACAGCGCCAGCATTGCGCCGACATCCACGCCGTCAATCGTCATTCCGTGCAACCGGCATTCACTGATCGAGACACCAGAGAGATTGGCATCCGTCACCGTCATGCCGGAAAGGTTCGCGTCCGTGACCGCCATGCCGGAGAAGTTGGCGTTGCTCACCTTCCAGCCCGACATGTTCACGTTGTGAAATTTCGAACCAGACAGATCCACATCATCAAACGCCGAACCCGCTAGGCAGCTCTTGCTGGCATCGATGCGATCAACCTGGTCATGAAATTTCATAACCTTACTCCGCCGCTTCCATCACCGCGCCATGCGAGGTGGCGTTGGCCGTGTACTGGTCGATCCGCTTTTCGATTTCCGGACGGAAATTGCGGATCAGGCCCTGGATCGGCCAAGCAGCAGCATCGCCGAGCGCGCAGATCGTGTGGCCTTCCACCTGCTTGGTGACGTCGAACAGCATGTCGATCTCGCGCTTCTGGGCGTTGCCCGTCACCATGCGCTCCATCACCCGCCACATCCAGCCGGTGCCCTCGCGGCACGGCGTGCACTGGCCGCAGCTTTCATGCTTGAAGAAGGCCGAAAGCCTTGCGATCGCAGCGATGATGTCGGTCGACTTGTCCATCACGATCGCGCCGCCGGTCCCGAAGGACGACTTGACCTCGCGCAGGCCGTCGAAGTCGAGCTGGACGTCCATCATGTCCTCGGCCTTGACCACCGGGCAGGATGCGCCGCCGGGGATGACCGCCAGAAGATTATCCCAGCCGCCGCGAATGCCGCCGCAATGCTTCTCGATCAGCTCACGGAAGGTGATGCCCATCGATTCCTCGACCACGCAGGGTCGGTTCACATGGCCGGAGACCATGAACAGCTTGGTGCCGACATTGTTCGGACGACCGAAAGACGAAAACCAGCTCGCGCCGCGCCGCAGAATGGTCGGTGCAACCGCGATCGATTCAACGTTGTTGACCGTCGTCGGCAGGCCGTAAAGGCCCATGTTTGCCGGGAACGGCGGCTTCAGGCGGGGCTGGCCCTTCTTGCCTTCCAGGCTTTCCAGCAGCGCCGTTTCCTCGCCGCAGATATAGGCGCCCGCTCCGTGGTGGACGATCACGTCCATGTCCCAGCCGCTCTTGTTGCCCTTGCCGAGAAGCCCGGCGTCGTAGCACTCATCGATTGCCGCCTGCAGCGCCTCGCGCTCGCGGATGAACTCGCCGCGCACATAGATATAGGCGGTATGCGCGCCCATGGCGCAGCCGGCAATCAGGCAGCCCTCGATCAGGTGATGCGGGTCGTTGCGCAGGATCTCGCGGTCCTTGCAGGTGCCGGGCTCGGATTCGTCAGCATTCACAACGAGATAATGCGGACGGTCATCCTTCGGCATGAACGACCATTTCAGCCCCGTCGGGAAGCCCGCGCCGCCACGGCCGCGCAGACCTGAATCCTTCATCTCCTGAATGATCCAGTCGCGGCCCTTGTCGATGATGCCTTTGGTGTTATCCCACAGCCCGCGCGACATCGCGCCCTTCAGGGACTTGTCCCTGTGGCCGTAGAGATTGGTGAAGATGCGATCTTTATCCTTTAACATGCTTCACTCCTACCGCGCTGTTCTGCCGAATACTTTTTCGTATTCCTCGATGCCGCCCTTGGCCAGAACACCGGCCTGGCGCACCCATTCGTCGCGCTCGATGCGACCGCCGAGCTTCAGCGAATCATTGACCCATGCGCATTCGCCGGGCGTCCAGGCAGCGATCTGTTCGAACTTGTAGATGCCGATATCATTCAGAAGACCGGCAATCTTCGGGCCAACGCCGGACATCAGCGTCAGGTCGTCGGCGTCGTCGGGCTTCTGGTCAACGGCCGGCGGGCGATCGCCCTTTGCGCCGTCGATCGCTTCCTTCGAGCCCGCGCCCTCGTCGGTGGCGTCGGTATCTTCGGATTCGAGCGCACCCTCGCCATCCTCGGTCAGCGAGGTAAAGCCGCCTTCGGGCGCGGAAAGCCAGCGGTCGATCTGCGGACCCGGCTTGATCTCGGAACCGCGCCCGGCCTCGAACGCATCGATGATCTCTTCCATGCGTTCGGGCGTCAGGTCTTCATAGACATCCTTGAAGATCATCACCATCGGCGCGTTGGCGCAGGCACCGAGGCATTCCACCTCTTCCCACGACATCGTGCCGTCGGCATTGGTCTCATGCGCCTTGGCGTTGATCTTCTTCTTGCAGACATTGATCAGGTCGCCCGCGCCGCGCAGCATGCAGGGCGTGGTGCCGCAGACCTGGATATGGGCGTTGGTGCCGACCGGCTTCAGCTGGAACTGGGTGTAGAACGTCGCCACTTCCAGAACGCGGATCAGCGGCATGGCCAGCATGTCGGCGACCTTTTCGATCGCGGCGCGGGTCACCCAGCCTTCCTGGTCCTGCGCCCGCATCAGAAGCGGGATCACGGCGGATTGCTGGCGGCCTTCCGGATATTTCCGGATCGTGGCTTCGGCCCAGGCCGCGTTCTCGTCGGAAAACGCAAAGGCGGCGGGCTGGACATTCTCATCGGCTAATCGACGAACGGACATGCTTTCTTACACCTCTTCGGAGGTTGTCATCACGGCTTCCGCATATCCCATGCCATGCCGCCGGTCTGCAACCGGCGCGGGACAGTCGGAAACGAATACTGCACTCTTTACGACCGCAAGTGTCACCGGTCCACCTCTCCGAACACGATGTCGAGCGTACCGATAATGGCGGTGACGTCGGCAAGCTGGTGACCCTTGGACATGAAGTCCATGGCCGACAGGTGGGCAAAGCCCGGCGCACGGATCTTGCAGCGGTAAGGCTTGTTGGTGCCATCGGAGACGAGATAGACGCCGAATTCGCCCTTGGGCGCTTCCACGGCGGCATAAACCTCGCCTTCGGGCACATGATAGCCCTCGGTATAAAGCTTGAAGTGATGGATCAGCGCTTCCATCGAGCGCTTCATCTGCGCGCGCTTCGGCGGAACCACCTTGCCGTCCATGGAGTTGAACGGACCGGTCTTGGCATCGCCCAGAAGCCGCTCGACGCACTGCTTCATGATCTTGACCGATTCGCGCATCTCGTTGATGCGCACCACCCACCGGTCGTAGCAGTCGCCGTTCTTGCCGATCACGACATCGAAATCCATGTCGTTGTAGCATTCATAGGGCTGCGCGCGCCTGAGATCCCAGGCAGCGCCGGAGCCGCGCACCATCGGGCCGGAAAAGCCCCAGGCAAAAGCGTCTTCCAACGTCACATTGCCGATATCGACATTGCGCTGCTTGAAGATGCGGTTGCCGGCAAGAAGCGCCTCAATATCGTCAAGCTTGGCGGGAAACTGTTCGCACCACTTGCCGATATCCTCGACGAGTTCAGGAGGGAGATCCTGATGTACGCCACCGGGCCGGAAATAGGCAGCATGCATGCGCGCGCCGCAGGCCCGCTCATAGAACACCATCAGCTTCTCGCGCTCCTCAAAGCCCCAGAGCGGCGGCGTCAGCGCGCCGACGTCCATGGCGGCGGTGGTGCAGTTGAGGAGATGGTTCAGAACGCGCCCGATCTCGGAGAACAGCACGCGGATGAGCTGGCCGCGGATCGGAATCTCGACCTCAAGCAGCTTTTCCACGGCAAGCGCGAAGGCATGCTCCTGGTTCATCGGCGCGACATAGTCGAGCCGGTCGAAATAGGGCACGGCCTGAAGATAGGTCTTGGTCTCGATCAGCTTTTCGGTACCGCGGTGAAGCAGGCCGATATGCGGGTCGACGCGCTCGACAATCTCGCCGTCAAGCTCCAGCACCAGTCGCAACACACCGTGGGCGGAAGGGTGCTCCGGCCCGAAGTTGATCGTGAAGTTGCGGACATTATGTTCAGTCATGCCGATCAATCCTGTTGCGACGCAATTGCCGCGAAAAACTCCGCGGACGTCATCTGCTTGGTATCGTTGGCGAAGGCGTAGTTATCCGGCTTCTCGTCGATGAATATCTCGCTTGCGAAACGGAAGCTGCCCGGCTCATCGAAAGCCTGGGACGAAACGACGGTATCCGAGCCATCCTGCATGCGCCAGAACAGCGTCGAACCACAGGTGCTGCAGAAGACTCGCTCGCCATACTCAGAGGACTTGTAGACCCCGAGGGCGGGCTCGCCTTCCACCTCGACGCTCCGGCCGCACTCGACGCCGAGGAAACCGGCCCCGCCGGTCCAGCGACGGCAAAGCCCGCAATGGCATGCACCCATCTCGTGATCCTTCGGAACGGCCGAAAACCGAACCGCGCCACAGATACAGCCACCCTTCATACGATCAGCCATCACCCGCTCCTCAGTTCGCCTTTTCGTCGCCGGGCAGAACGTATTCGGGCCCTTCCCATGGCGACAGGAAATCGAAGCTGCGGAATTCCTGGCGGAGTTCGACGGGTTCGTAGATCACGCGCTTGGCTTCCTCGTCATAGCGCAGCTCGACGAAACCGGTGGTCGGGAAATCCTTGCGCAGCGGGTGACCCTCGAAACCGTAATCGGTGAGGATCCGGCGCAGGTCCGGATGACCGCTGAACGGGATGCCGTACATGTCCCAGGTTTCGCGCTCGAACCAGTCGGCGCCGGGAAAGATCGGCGTGATCGATGGCACGACCTCGTCTTCGCCAACTTCCAGCTTGATGCGGATACGCGCGTTCTGAGTCGGCGACAGCAGGTGATAGACAACATCGAAGCGCTTCTCGCGCGTCGGCCAGTCCACGCCGCAGACATCAATGATGCAGACAAATGCGCACTGGCCGTCATCGCGCAGGAACTTGGCGACATCGACAATGCTCTCGGGCGTCGTCATCACCGTCAGCTCTTCATGCGCGAACACGATATCCGAAACGCCCTCGCAGGCTTCGCGGATATGGGCGCCGAGATCGTTCAAAGCTTCGCTCATAATAGTCTCCCGCCGCTATCGCTCGATCGTTCCGGTGCGCCGGATCTTCTTTTGCAGAAGAAGCACGCCGTAAAGCAGCGCCTCGGCGGTGGGCGGACAGCCCGGCACGTAGATATCGACCGGGACGACGCGGTCGCAGCCGCGCACGACGGAGTAGGAATAATGATAGTAACCGCCGCCATTGGCGCAGGAACCCATGGAAATGACGTAGCGCGGCTCGGGCATCTGGTCATAGACCTTGCGCAGCGCAGGCGCCATCTTGTTGGTCAGCGTGCCGGCGACGATCATGACGTCGGACTGGCGCGGCGAGGCGCGCGGGGCAAAGCCGAAGCGTTCGCAGTCATAGCGCGGCATCGACATCTGCATCATCTCGACGGCGCAGCAGGCAAGACCAAACTGCATCCACATCAGCGACCCGGTGCGCGCCCAGGTGATGAGTTGGGCCGACGAGGTGACCAGAAAGCCCTTGTCGGCGAGCTCGTTGTTGATCTCGCCGAAGAAACGGTCATCAGCGCCGACCGGCTTGTTGGTCATCGGATCGACGACGCCACGCGGTACGGGGGCGACGAGTGTCTCGTTGCTCACTCCCATTCCAGCGCTCCTTTCTTCCATTCATAGATGAAGCCGATGGTCAGCACGGCCAGGAACACCATCATCGACCAGAAACCGAACCAGCCGATATCGCCGAAGGATGCCGCCCAGGGAAACAGGAAGGCCACCTCGAGATCGAAGATGATGAACAGGATTGCCACGAGATAGAAGCGGATGTCGAACTTCATGCGCGCATCGTCGAAAGCATTGAAGCCGCACTCGTATGCGGACAGCTTTTCCGCATCGGGCGCCTTGAAGGCCAGCGCGAAGGGCGCGACCATCAGGGCCAGCCCGATGATGAGACAGATAGCGATAAAGATGACGATCGGAATATAGGAACTGAGGACTTCAGCCATATAAAACACCCTTGCCGTTTTGAGGCGCCCGGGTCAGCGCACCCGCAGGATAAACCGCGAGACCGAAAATTGATAGATGTCGGGGTCGTGACTAGCGCAGCCGGCGCGCTCGCGCAAGACATTCAAACCCTTTTCGTCGCGCTGCAACAAAGTTTCAACCGCCCGCCCTGATAAGCGGCGGGCCCGGCAGGCAAAGGCTGCGGCAAATTGTTGCGGTTGTCATCCATTATGGAAAGAAGCGCGAAACGCGCAACGACGTCCGAAACGAAGAATCGCGCCACGCAAGGCTATGAAAACAAGCCACGCTGTAAGCGCAATTTTCGGAACATCCTAGGAGAAGAAGAATGGCGCGAGTGACGGGGCTCGAACCCGCGACCTCCGGCGTGACAGGCCGGCACTCTAACCAGCTGAGCTACACCCGCGCTTTTGCCGTTTCAGTTTCGAACCGCTTGTTTTCGAAGCGCTTCGTCTGTCGGCGTGAGCGGCTGTTTAAGGGGGTCGCCTGAAAGTGTCAAGCAGCTTGTCACGCATTTCTGATTTTTTTGCGATCGCCGTCCGGGACCTGTGCGAAACCTGCGAAAAGACGCCTTTCGGCGGGGCCGCCGGATCTACCGGAACAACAAGAGAAGTCGCGGCCGCAAGAGCGAAGCGACGTCGTTTCCAGTAATGCATCTGCGATCGGTTACTGTGGCAGTTTCGGCTTCGTGTGCGCGAGCCGGCGGAATCAGGAGACTTATCTCGGCCTGCGCTTGAGGATCAGCAGATCCGTCACATCTCTCAACTCGTCGGCCGAGGACACTCCAATCTTGAGCCATTTGCCGTCACGATAGGTTTCCGTTGAGTCGTAGAGCTTCATAAGTCTGGGGCTAAAGGCGTCACGCCGAGCTTCCACCTTTTCGCGTTCCGCCGCTCCCAACACGATGACCACGGAAAAAGCGCGGTACTCCGGCAGAAAGGTACAGAACGCCCTGTTCTTCTTGTACCGCAGCGCCCAGCCGTGCTTCTGGCCGCCATATATCCAGTCCGGCGCGAATACCCCGGGATAGGCCGCGGCAATCCAGTCGCGCAGCGCGGACCATTGCGTATATGCCTCCGGCCCGATCCAGTCGCGGATGGCGATGTCATCGGGCGGGGCCGATCTGTCGGTGAGGCGGTCGCCAATGCCGGGAGACTGATTCATGACGCAATACCCTCTGCAACCACGCTGTTATCGCAGATGCGCGAAGTTCTGGAAAGGCACCTCACCTTGGCCGGCTCCAGGGGCGGGCGACGAAGACGCGGTCAAAGCTGCGGCGCAAATTCATTCAGACTGTCGCAAGCTTTGCGGGCGCGGATGCGAAAAAAATATGTAAAACCGTACATTCCCCTCTTGCGGTTTTGCCGCGATCCGCATATTTCACGCCTCACCAACGCGGTCGGGCGATTAGCTCAGTTGGTAGAGCGCCTCGTTTACACCGAGGATGTCGGGAGTTCGAGTCTCTCATCGCCCACCATTCTTCTTCTTTTCCATGTAGTTTTCAGATCAGTCTCGTTGAGCCTGTTGCGTGCCGCCCAACGTTTCGGCAGTGATTCAATCAGCGTAACGCTGCTGATTCCCTTGCGTTTTTGACGTTCCGCAAAACTGCGCTGCGGAAATCCGCCGGAAAATTGCGTCCGGCAAGCAAAGATCCAGACCCCGCTTGGCCAGCCGAGCGCACTATAAACGTTTTAAACTGAAAATCCGCCTCGATATTTGACCTTCTGGTCAAAAAATCCAGAAGAATCCTGCGTTTACCATATCATACTTCCGCGTTTTATATTGCCTGTAACAGAAAACCATAATAAACTCCGCTGTGGAGGATCACTATTATGGCAAACTATAAATGCACTGATTGCATGATGGTGCAGAACACCGGTCGCGTTTGCCGGCGTTGCGGGAGCTATAGTCTTTCTGCGCTTGAAACCCATGGTGGCGCTGTCATGGAGCGGGAACGCAACACCCAGGTGCCCGCTGCTGCATCGTCCAACATGCCCGTATGGCTGTCATTTTTCGGAATTGCCGTTCTGACGTCCTATCTGCTGCTTTTCCACGTGTGACGCCCGGCGCGCGCCGCATGCCACCTCCGCCGCAGGGAAATCCGGGGCGGAGTGGCAGCGCTTTGGTCGTTTGGTCAGCAGGCCTCTGGCCCGAGTCGGAGTGTCGGCGAAAAAGTGGAATCCGGCTTTTCGGTCAAGCTGTGCTTCAGGGGTCGACGATCCGACCCGCCAGAAGAGGCAATACGCGGCTGAGGGCCATGGCTACTGCGTGTGATGATGCCAAGTCCGAGGCAAACGTGCTCGGCCGGCGCTTCGGCTGCACATAAGCCGCCACGGCCACGCGCTCAATCAAAAGAGCTTCGAAGCCGGGTCGCGTCCTCAGGCGCCCCGCGGGCGTCGGCGCATTGGAGCGAGTTTTCAGGCCGTGCGGCTCTTGGCGCCGTCTGAAAACAGCGAGCGGCCATTCTGGTCGATGATCTGCTTGCCCTTGCGGAAGGTCCACTCGATCGCTTCATCCTGTGACGAAAACAGGTCGGCGCGAATGAAGGTCCGGGTCAGCGTCTCGTCGTTCACCTCTTTTTCGATTCGGCCCTGAAGGCGATACTGCGCCCCTTCCTTGAACGGCTCGGCGAAGATGATGCAGTCCTCATGGACGATCGATTTCACCGCCTGCTCGTTCTCGCGCCCCTCGCCGCCTCCGCCGCCTGAAAACAGTGAGCCGATCCGAGAAAAAAACGATGCCATCTTCAAAACTCCTTTTTTATCTTTCTAGTCGATCGGCGAGCGCCGCGCCAGCGCTGCCCGTCAGATGATCAGGTTCGCCAGAATTTCGTTTTCGGTAATATCCTGATATTTCAAACCGTTATTCGCGAGGTTCTCAAACAGGACATGAAAGTTTTCCGGCCGCGAGGTTTCGATGCCGATCAGGATCGAGCCGAAATTGCGCGCCGATTTCTTCAGATATTCGAACCGCGCGATATCGTCGTCCGGCCCCAGCAGGCCGAGAAAATCTTTCAGCGCGCCGGGGCGCTGCGGCAGGCGCAGGACAAAGTACTTCTTCAGTCCCGAATAGCGCATCGCGCGTTCCTTCACGTCCGGCAGCCGGTCGAAATCGAAATTGCCGCCGGAGACGAGTACCACGATCTTGCGGCCGCGCACCTTTTCCGCCGGCAGACGGGAAAGCGCGGTCAGCGCCAGCGCGCCCGCCGGCTCCAGCACCACGCCCTCGACATTCAGCATCTCGGTCATGGTCACGCACAGCGCATTTTCCGGCACCGCCATCACCTGAACCGGCGAAAACCGCCTGAGCGCCTCGAAATTGGCGTCGCCGATGCGGGCGACGGCCGCGCCATCCACAAAATTATCGACGTCCTGGAGCGTCACGATCTCGCCGGCCTCAAGCGAACGCTTCAGGCTCGGCGCGCCCTCCGGCTCGGCGAACAGATAGGCGTCATCCGGCAGGCGATCGGAGAAATAGCTCGTTATCCCCGCAGACAACCCACCGCCGCCGACGGGCATCACGATCAGATCGGGAAGGCCCTCCCCTTCCGGCCAGGCGTCCTCGATCTCGCTCGCCACCGTCGCCTGTCCCTCGATGATGTCGGGATGGTCGAAGGGCGGAACCATGATCCCATCATGCTCGGCGGCAAATGTGCGGGCGGCCGAATAGCAGACGTCGAATATATCGCCGACCAGTTCGATGCGGATGAAACCCTCCCCGAAGGTGCGGGTCTTGTCGATCTTCTGCTGCGGCGTGGTGACCGGCATGAAGACCACGCCCTTGACGCCGAAATGCCGGCAGCTGAAGGCAAAGCCCTGGGCGTGATTGCCGGCCGAGGCGCAGACGAACACTTTCGAGGCCCCGTCGCCGTCCATCCGCTTGCGCATGAAATTGAAGGCGCCGCGCAGCTTGTAGGAACGCACCGGCGACAGATCCTCACGCTTCAGATAGATATCCGCGTCGTACTTCGCGCTGAGATGGGCGTTGCGCTGCAGCGGCGTCGCCTCGCACAGGTCTCTCAACGCCGTTTTGGCCGCTATCACGTTATCGCGCATTTCCTGCTTCCCATTGAGTTTGTCCTGTGACACCGCTATGGCATACAAACCGGGTCACGAAAAAGCCCGTATCTGACAAGAGAGTATGACAGGGAACTGACCCTTGAACGCCACGCTTCTGCGGTCTGCCTTCTATATCGCGGCGATTTGCGGCATTTATCTCGCAGCCGCGATGTTCGTTCCGGCCATGGTTGACCTCTATTACGCGAATGCCGACTGGCAGGTTTTCGCCCTGTGCGGCTTCATGGTCGGGGGCACCAGCGCGGTCACTGCGGTCGCCATGCGCGGCAATCCGCCGCCCTTCAGCCGCCGCCTCGGCTTCTTTCTGGTCAATCTGCTGTGGATGACCTTCGGCCTGATCGGCGCAATCCCGATCTATCTCGCAAGCGGTGAACTGACCTTTGCCCAGTCGCTGTTCGAATCGATCTCGGCGATCACGACCACGGGCTCCACGGTTCTGACGGGGCTCGATCAGGCAGCCCCTGGCCTTCTTCTGTGGCGCTCGCTGCTGCAGTGGATGGGCGGCATCGGCATCGTCGCGCTCGGCCTGTTCATCCTGCCGTTCCTGCGGATCGGCGGCATGGCATTTTTCAAGATGGAATCGTCGGATACCGGCGACAAGCCCTTTGCCCGCATGGCGAGTTTCACCCGGGCCTTTCTGGCGATCTATGTCGGCATCACGCTGTTATGCGCGATCTGCTACGGCTTCGCCGGCATGTCGCAGTTCGATGCCTTCAACCACGCGCTGACGACTGTGGCGACCGGCGGCTTTTCCACTCATGACGCCTCCTTCGGCTATTTCGACAGCCCGGCGCTCTTGTGGGTCTCGACCTTCTTCATGACGCTGTGCAGCCTGCCGTTCTCGATCCTGATCCTGTTCGTGGTGCGCGGCCGGCTCGATTCGCTGCGCGATCCGCAGATCATGCTGTTCCTGACCTATCTTTTCGTGGCGGTGTTCCTGCTCTCGCTCTATATCAGCCTCAACGACCAGATGGACTTCCTCGCCGCGCTGACGCAGTCGGCGTTCAACGTCTCGTCGATCCTGTCGACCACGGGCTACGCCAGCACCGACTATTCGCAATGGGGCGCCTTCGCGGTGGTGCTGGTGTTC
The DNA here is from genome assembly GCF_053484265.1 of Martelella sp. FOR1707. Taxonomy (NCBI): domain Bacteria; kingdom Pseudomonadati; phylum Pseudomonadota; class Alphaproteobacteria; order Hyphomicrobiales; family Aurantimonadaceae; genus Martelella; species Martelella sp. FOR1707. The sequence goes on from NZ_JBAKFP010000004.1 coordinate 344,881, forward strand.
TTTCTTACCTTCATGGGCGGCTGCTCGGGCTCGACGGCGGGCGGCATAAAATCCTACCGCTTCCTGATCCTCTTCAACATGCTGAGGACCGGCATGAAGAAACTGATCTATCCGAACGCGGTCTACTCGATCCGCTACGGCCGGCTCAGCGTCGATTCGGAAACCCAGCGCGCGGTCTCAATGTTCTTCACCGCCTACATCCTTCTGTGGGCGTTCGGCAGTATGGCGATGTCGCTGCTCGGCTACGACCTGATCACCTCGACCACCGCCGTGCTCACCGCACTTTCCAATGTCGGCCCCGGTCTTGGCGATATCATCGGGCCGGCGGGCAATTTCTCGACCTTCGCCGATCCGGAGCTCTGCCTGCTGGCGATCCTGATGCTGCTCGGTCGCCTTGAAATCCTGACCGTCATGGTGGTGCTGATGCCGATGTACTGGCGCAGCTGACACCGGCGGACGGACCGGAAAAACCGAAAAACCATGTCGCCTCGCGCGGCAACATCGGTTATGGAACGCGAATGCCATCTGAAAAACCAAAGCGGGATGCTCACCTCTCATGACCCTTTCGAACAGCCAGGTCATCACCCCGGAACTGATCGCGGCCCACGGGCTGAAGCCGGATGAATACGAGCGGATATTGTCGCTGATCGGCCGCGAGCCGAGCTTCACCGAACTCGGCATCTTCTCCGCGATGTGGAACGAGCACTGCTCCTACAAATCCTCCAAGCGCTGGCTCAGAACACTGCCGACCACCGGCCGCCGCGTGATCCAGGGCCCCGGCGAAAATGCCGGCGTGGTCGATATCGATGACGGCGATTGCGTGGTGTTCAAGATGGAGAGCCACAACCACCCCTCCTATATCGAGCCCTATCAGGGGGCCGCGACCGGCGTCGGCGGCATTCTGCGCGACATCTTCACCATGGGCGCGCGACCCGTTGCCGCGATGAACGCGCTGCGCTTCGGCGCGCCGGACCATCCGAAAACCCGCCATCTCGTTTCAGGCGTCGTTGCCGGGGTCGGCGGCTATGGTAATTCCTTTGGCGTTCCAACCGTCGGTGGCGAGGTCGAATTCGATGCCCGCTACAATGGCAACAATCTCGTCAACGCCTTTGCGGCCGGCATCGCGAAATCCGATTCGATCTTCTATTCAGAGGCCAAGGGCGTCGGCCTGCCGGTGGTCTATCTCGGGGCCAAGACCGGGCGCGACGGCGTCGGCGGCGCGACCATGGCATCGGCCGAATTCGACGAGGATATCGAGGAGAAGCGCCCGACCGTGCAGGTCGGCGATCCCTTCACCGAAAAATGCCTGCTCGAAGCCTGCATGGAACTGATGCAGACCGGCGCCGTGATCGCGATCCAGGACATGGGCGCCGCCGGCCTCACCTGCTCTGCCGTCGAAATGGGCGCCAAGGGCAATCTCGGCATCGAGCTCGACCTCAACCGCGTCCCGGTGCGCGAGGAGAACATGACGGCCTACGAGATGATGCTCTCGGAAAGCCAGGAGCGCATGCTGATGGTGCTCGACCCCGAAAAGGAAGAGGTCGCCGAGGCGATCTTCCGCAAATGGGGCCTCGATTTCGCGATCGTCGGCAAGACCACGGACGATCTGCGCTTCCGCGTGTTCCACAACAACGAGGAAGTCGCCGACCTGCCGATCAAGGATCTCGGCGACCAGGCGCCGGAATACGATCGCCCGTGGCGTGAGCCCGATACCCGCGGCACCCTGCCCGCCCATCTGGTCGACGCGCCCGCCGATTACAACGAAGCGCTGCTGAAGATCGTCGGCGGCCCGAACCAGTCGAGCCGGCGCTGGGTCTACGAGCAGTATGACACGCTGATCCAGGGCAATTCGCTGCAGCTGCCCGGCGGCGATGCCGGCGTGATCCGCGTCGATGGCCACCCGACCAAGGCGCTGGCGTTTTCCTGCGACGTGACCCCGCATTATGTCGAGGCCAACCCGTTCGAGGGCGGCAAGCAGGCGGTCGCCGAATGCTGGCGCAATATCACCGCGACCGGCGCGGAGCCGCTGGCGTCGACCGACAACCTCAATTTCGGCAATCCCGAGAAGCCGGAAATCATGGGGCAGCTCGTCAAGGCGATCGAAGGCATCGGCGAGGCCTGCCGCGCGCTCGATTTCCCGATCGTCTCGGGCAACGTCTCGCTCTACAACGAGACCAATGGCGAGGCGATCCTGCCGACGCCGACCATCGGCGGCGTCGGCCTTCTTGCCGACTGGCGCAAGATGGCGCGGATCGGCTCGTTTTCCGAGGGCGACCAGGTAATTCTGATCGGCAATGACGGCGAGCATCTCGGCGCGTCGGCCTATATGCGCGATGTGCTCGGCCTCGTGGACGGCCCCGCGCCCACGGTCGACCTCCATCTCGAGCGCCGCACCGGCGATTTCGTGCGCTCCGCGATCAACAATGGTCAGGTCACTGCCTGCCATGATATTTCGGCGGGCGGTCTTGCCGTGGCGCTTGCGGAAATGTGCATGGCCGCCGGCAAGGGCATGGAGATCAGCATCGCCCAGGCGCGCGGCCAGGCGCATGCCCTGCTCTTCGGCGAGGATCAGGCGCGCTATGTCATCACCGTTCCGGCGGAATACGGCAATTTCGTCTGCGCCTCGGCGGAAGGCAGCGCGATCGCCTTCCGCAGGCTCGGGACCGTCAAGGGCGATGCGCTGGTGATCGATGAACTTGTTTCCTTGCCCGTCGAGGAGTTGCGCACCGCCCACGAAATGTGGTTCCCTCGCTTCATGGCCGCTCCGGGCGGCGACAACCAGTCGGCATAAGACCGGCATCCATCGAGGAGCATTCAACATGGCGATGAGCGCGGGCGAAATCGAAGACATGATCAAGGCCGCCCTTCCCGACGCCAGCGTCACGATCAGGGACCTGGCCGGCGACGGCGACCATTTCGCGGCCGAAGTCGTATCGGAGAGCTTCCGGGGCAAGACAAGGGTGCAGCAGCACCAGATGGTCTATGACGCCCTGAAGGGCAATATGGGCGGCGTTCTGCACGCGCTGGCGCTGCAGACCTCCGCGCCGCAATAGAGACGCGGCAACCATTCGGCTTTCGCTCAATTCCTCGCCCGGCGGGGTTGGCGAATGTCAATCGATCGATTATATGCTGAAAGCAAATAAACGCTACGGACCTTGAACCCGTATGTGAAAGGATTGCACATGAGTGACATTCAGACTGCCATCAAAAGTGAAGTCGACAGCAATGATGTCGTGCTGTTCATGAAGGGAACGCCGCAGTTTCCGCAGTGTGGCTTCTCCGGACAGGTCGTCCAGATTCTCGACTATCTCGGCGTCGACTACAAGGGCGTCAACGTGCTGGCCGACGGCGATCTGCGCCAGGGCATAAAGGATTTCTCCAACTGGCCGACCATTCCGCAGCTTTACGTCAAGGGCGAGTTCCTTGGCGGCTGCGACATCGTCAGGGAAATGTTCCAGGCCGGCGAGCTGCAGGAACATCTTTCCTCCAAGGGCGTGGCCGTTCGCGGCGCCGCCTGAGGCGATCCCGGCACACATAGCCGTATTCGGGCGCGTTTTTTTCGGCGCGCCCGCTCTGTGACCTCACAGAATTGACCGGGCGCCGCTATCGCGGCGCCTTCTTTTGCTTTCAGGAATAGTTGTTGTGACAGAAACATTAAAGACACCGGCTGAGATCGCCCGCAAGGCGCCCGGCAAGTGGGAACTCGTCGCCATGATGGCGGGGCTGATGGCGCTCAACGCGCTGGCCATCGACATCATGCTGCCTGGACTGAAGCAGATCGGAAGCAGCCTTGGCGTCACCTCCGACAATGAGCATCAGTTCATCATCACCGCCTATGTGCTCGGCTTCGGCATCGCCCAGCTTGCCTATGGGCCGATCGCGGACCGATTCGGCCGCAAGAAGCCGCTGCTCGTCGGTCTTGTGATCTATTTCATCGGCGCGGTGCTTTGCGCCTTCGTGCCGAGCTTTACCCTGATGCTGCTGGTCCGGTTCTGTCAGGGCCTTGGGGCCGCGGCCACCCGCGTCATTTCCGTGGCGGTGGTGCGCGACCTTCATGGCGGCCGCGCCATGGCCGAGATCATGTCGCTGATCATGATGGTGTTCATGCTCATCCCGATCCTCGCGCCATCGATCGGCCAGACGATCATGCTGTTCGGCGACTGGCATCTGGTCTTCGTGTTCCTGGCGCTTGCCGCGTTCGGCAATTTTCTTTGGGTCACCTTCCGCCTGCCGGAAACGCAGCACCCGGAAGACGTTGTCGAGCTGACGCCAAAGGCGGTGATCCACAGCGCGAAGACCGTGCTGACCAACCGCGTCGCGCTGTTCTACACGCTCGGCACGACCTTCATCATGGCCTGCATTTTCGGCTTCGTGAATTCGGCGCAGCAGGTCTATGTCGAGATCTACGGTCTGGGCACGCTGTTTCCGGTTGCCTTCGCCGGCATCGGCATCGTGATGGCGGCATCCTCGCTGATCAACTCCCGGATCGTGGGCAAGATCGGCATGCGCAGGCTTTCCCACGGCGCAATGATCGGTTTCACACTGACCAATGGCGTCTGGCTGCTGATTGATCTTATGTATGCGGGGGCGATGCCGTTCTGGCTGTTCTATGCCCTGTTCATGCTGGCCTGGTTCCAGTTCGGCTGGATCGGACCTAACTTCAACGCGCTGGCCATGGAGCCGCTCGGCCATGTGGCCGGCGCCGCCTCGTCGATCCTCGGCTTCGCCAGCACCGCTTTCTCGGCTCTGCTCGGCGCTGCGATAGGCTATGCCTATAACGGCACGACCACGCCGATGATCGCGGGCTTCTTCGTCTTCGCCGCGGTCGCGCTCGGCTTCACGCTGATCGCGGAAAAGGGCAAGCTGTTCCAGCCCCACAACCCGGAAATCTGACGCAGACCACACTAAACGGAAAAAGGGCGCCCTCGCGGCGCCCTTTTTCGTTACCGCTTTTCCCGTGAAATCCTCCTACCAGGGTATCCGGCCGTCGGTATCGAAGAAGCCGCCGTTCTCTTCTCCCTCCAGAGCGAAGCGGACCGGAATTTCCGCCCCTTCCTCGGGCGTCAGGTGGCCTGCGCCGCCATTTAGGTCTGTGTCCACGTATCCGGGACTGACGGAATTGACGACGATATTCGTGTCACGCAGTTCCTCACGCAACTGCACGGTCAGCATGTTCAGGGCCGCCTTTGAGGCGTTGTAGCCGATGAACTGCGCCTTGTAATACATCCAATCCGGAGTGCCGTTGAGCGTCAGCGAGCCGAGCGGACTCGACACATTGACGATCCGACCCTCGGGCGCTTTTCTCAACAAGGGCAGCATCGCCTGCGTGACCGCCAGGGTTCCGAAGAAGTTGACCTCCATTGTCTGCCGCACAGCGTCAAACGAGGCCGAGGACGGCGGAGCATCCGAGAAATCGAAGATGCCGGCATTGTTGACGAGAATGTCGAGGCGCCCGTATGTGGCATCAATCTCGGCAGCAGCGCGGGCGATGCTATCGCGGTTGGTCAGATCGAGTTGAATGGGCGTCGCCGTGCCTTCCGTGATATTCCGCGCAGCCTTTTCGCCGCGTTCAGGGTTCCGCGATCCGAGGATAACCCGGACGCCGGCGCTGGCGAGTTGGCGGGCGATCTCGAACCCGATCCCCTTATTGGCTCCCGTGACGAGCGCGATCTTCTGGGTGTCCATATGCAAATCCTTTCTTGCCTGTTCTGGCTGAGGCAAATATATGAAGGATCATTCAGTTTGAGGATTCGCATTTGCCCGCAGTCGCGCCACCATCGCTGAGACCCCGGAAGAAGCCGCGTCAGGCGCGCGCGGCGGTCACCGTCGATGCCATCGTCGAAGCCAGTATTCAGCTTTTGGTGAGCGGCGGCGTAGCGCGGCTGACCACCACCCGCGTCGCAGAGCGCGCCGGCGTTTCGGTTGGCACGATGTATCAGTATTTTCCGCACAAGCAGGCGCTGATCTATGCGCTCAATGAACGCTATCTGGAAGCCCTGGCGATACGCCTCGAAGCCGTTTGCGAAAGCCACCACGGCAGCAGCCTCGGGGATATGTGCGAAGCGCTGATCGAGACCTATTTCCAGGCAAAGACGGAGCGAGCCGACGTGACCCGCGCGCTCTATGCCTCAGCCGTGGAGCTCGACAACGCGGCTCTGGTCGCCAATTTCGCCGACCGTGCCGATGCTTGTACCAAGGCCATGTTTGCAAGTGCGTCAGACGCCACGATCCCCGATCTGGAAACCGTCAACCTAGCCCTTCTAACAACAATCTTCGGCGCGGTCCGCAATGCTTTCGAGCGAAACCTTGATGCCGGCGAGATCGCCGCCCTGAAGCGGCAGGTTATCGTGATGTGCCGCGCCTATCTTGAGGCCGTCGCCGGCGCACCTAAAGCGTGAAGACCTTTTCCTTCAGCTCCATCCAGCTATCCCTGTCGGGCGCGCCGAGGAGGCCGCCGTCCAGATGGCTTGGCAGGTAGCGCGAGCCGTCATAACGGGCAATATAGCCGCCGGCTTCCTGGCCGATCAGCACGCCCGGAAGATGGTCCCAGGGCATCAGCTTGAAATAGGTGAAGAAATGCGACCCGCCGGAAGCAAAGGCGCGGTATTCGACGGCGGCAGCGCGATAGCTCGCCGCGTAGCGCACCTTCGCCATATTGCCGAGCAGGACCGTGCGGTTTTGCTGCGGCATGAAGGCGACCGAAGCGGTGCCCAGCATTTCTTCGAGCGGAACGGGCGCCGCCACCGACATCCGGCTTGATGAGCCGTCGGCGCGTTTCAGCCAGGCCCCGCCACCCTTCTCCGCGATCATGAAATCATCGCCCATCGGATCATAGATCAGGCCGGCGACGGTTTCGCCATTGGCAACGACAGCGGCCATGACACCGAAGGCGGAAATGCCATGGGCGAAATTGAACGTGCCGTCGATCGGGTCGACCACGACCGCCACATCGGCGTCCTTCAGCTTTGTCAGAAGGTCGGGATCGGCGGCAACGCCTTCCTCACCGATGAACAGGGCCTCGGGCAGGATTTCGGCGATTCCGGCCTTGATCACGCGCTCGGCTGCGGTATCGGCGATGGTCACCAGATCGCTCGCCTCGGTCTTTTCGGCGACATCGCTTTCGCCAAGAGCGCGGAAACGGGGCAGGATTTCCTGCTTGGCGGCGCGGCGCATCAGCCCGGCGATGGCGTCGAGCGTTTCGGAAGTGATCGGCATATGGTAATTCCTGGCTGGAAAGATTGTTGCACCCGGTTAAACCATGACGCCCATGCAGGAGTCCATGCCGCAGGCGTTGACTTTCAGGCAAAAGCCGACTATCAGCGCGCCAACACTGAATTGATCGGTGTTCTAACCGACATGTCCCGTGGTTTTCCGGGCGCTTTATTCCGCGAAAACCTGTCAGGCCCTTCGAAAGAGGGCGCCAAAGGAGGGCGTGTTTCCTTGGGCTCCCGGCCATGCCGGTCCCGCTATGTTGAGATTAAGGAAATACGATGAGCAAGCGCGAATCGTCCAAGCATAAAATCGACCGCCGTATGGGCGAAAACATCTGGGGCCGTCCGAAGTCCCCGGTCAACCGCCGCGAATACGGCCCCGGCCAGCACGGCCAGCGCCGCAAGGGCAAGCTCTCCGACTTCGGCGTACAGCTGCGCGCCAAGCAGAAGCTGAAGGGCTACTACGGCGAATTGCGCGAGAAGCAGTTCCTCGCGATCTTCGAAGAAGCCAACCGCCGCAAGGGCGATACCGGTGAAAACCTGGTCGGCCTCTTGGAAAGCCGTCTCGACGCGATCGTCTACCGCGCCAAGTTCGTGCCGACCGTTTTCGCAGCCCGTCAGTTCGTCAACCATGGCCATGTCACCGTCAACGGCGTCAAGGTCAATGTTGGCTCGTACCGCTGCAAGGCCGGCGACGTGATCGAGGTGCGCGAGCGCTCCAAGCAGCTCGCCAGCGTTCTCGAAGCGACCCAGCTCGCCGAGCGTGACGTGCCGGACTACATCGACGCCGACCACAACAAGATGACCGCAACCTATGTACGGGTCCCGGCGCTCGCCGACATCCCCTACCCGGTCATCATGGAACCGAACCTCGTGGTCGAGTTCTACTCGCGTTAATCCTCGCGCGACATCGAATGCGAAAAGCCGCCTCCGGGGCGGCTTTTTTTGTTTTCTGGAGCAAGTCGCCTCAGGCGACCTTCAGGACCGCCTCGGGCGCGGCCAGCTCATAGCCGAGCGCGGCGGCGACGGCGGCATTGGTCACCCGGCCGCGGTGGACGTTGAGGCCGTTGCGCAGATGACGGTCCTCGGAAACCGCGGCGAGCCCCTTGTCGGCCAGCATCAGCCCGTAATGCAGCGTCGCATTGTTCAGCGCGGCAGCGGAGGTGATCGGCACGGCGCCCGGCATGTTGGCGACGCAGTAATGCACCACGCCATCGACGATGAAGGTCGGGTCGGAATGGGTGGTGGCGTGCGAGGTCTCGAAACAACCGCCCTGGTCGATCGCGACATCGACCATGACCGCGCCGGTCTTCATACCCGGCAGCATTTCGCGGGTCACGAGCTTGGGCGCGGCCGCCCCCGGCACCAGCACCGCGCCAACGACCAGATCGGCGGCAAAGATCTCGTTCTCAAGCGCTTCCGTGGTCGAGTACAGCGTCTTGACCCGCCCGCGGAACAGCTCGTCAAGCATGCGCAGACGCGGCAGCGAGCGGTCGAGGATCGTGACCTCGGCGCCAAGTCCGGTCGCCATCAGCGTGGCGTGCAGGCCGACAACTCCGCCGCCGATCACCACCACCTTGCCGGGCTGGACACCGGGAACGCCGCCCAGCAGCACGCCGAGCCCGCCATTGGCCTTCTGCAGCGCGGTGGCACCGGCCTGGATCGAAAGCCTTCCGGCCACTTCCGACATCGGAGCCAGAAGCGGCAGCCCGCCGCGCTCGTCGGTCACCGTCTCATAGGCAATCGCCGTGACGCCGGAGGCAAGCAGCCCCTCGGTCTGCGCCGGATCGGGGGCCAGATGCAGATAGGTATAGAGCAACTGCCCTTCCCTGAGCTGCGCCCATTCGGAGGGCTGCGGCTCCTTGACCTTGACGATCATATCCGCCCTGGCAAACACAGTGGCGGCGTCCGGCACAACCGTCGCGCCAGCCGCGCGGTAGGCGTCGTCGCCGGCGCCGATGCCGGCACCCGCGCCGGTCTCGACGATAACCTGGTGACCATGCGCCACATATTCGCGCACCGATGCCGGGGTCAGGCCGACGCGGTACTCATGATTCTTGATTTCTTTCGGACAGCCGACAAGCATTTTCGATCTCCTCGCTCCAATCGGTACAACCTAACCGGGATTGAAACGCGAAATCGCAGCAATGTCCTTGCAAAGTTATCCTTGATTTTTCACTTTTTTCGTTTAATTTTCGAAAAAGAACAATAAAAATCGAAGGGTATTCGAACGATGGATATCGACGAGATTGATCGTGCGATCTTGAAGGCGCTCCAGAAGAACGGCCGCATCACCAATGCGGACCTTGCGGAAACCGTGGGCCTGTCGCCATCCGCCTGTTCCAGACGGCTCGATATATTGGAAAAAAGCGGCGTGATCGAGGGCTATACCGCAAGAATTTCGCCCGAGGCGCTTGGCTACAAGATGGTGGCGATCGTGCAGATCTCGCTCTCCGGCCAGTTCGCCCGCACGCTTGCCGAGTTCGAGGAGGCGGTAAAGCGCTGCCCGAACATCATCGTCTGCTACATGGTCTCCGGCGTCTATGACTATACGCTGCGGGTGGCGGCGAAGGACCTGAAGGATTACGAGCGCATCCACCGCGACTGGCTGTCGGCGCTGCCGCATGTGGTGCAGATCAACTCGTCCTTCGCGCTCAGGCCGATCATCGAACGGATCAATGTCGGCATCGATTAAGCTTTAGGCGACTTGACCAGCAGCAGCCAGTTCTCGCCCTCGGCCTTCCAGTCCTCGGCGGTGACGATCGCTTCACGCGCGGTCTCGCGAAAGCCGAGCTGATCATAAAACCGGCGAGCCGGCGCATTGCCGTCGGAGACGATCAGGGCAAGATCGCGGCCGCCTGCCATCCGCGCCGCCCGCTCCATCAGCAATTTCCCGAGCCCGCGCCGGCGGTACTCCGCATAGGCCGCGAGCACGTGAATATAGTAGCTGCCGACGGCCTTCGCCTTCAGCGCCTTCAGCGGTTCGAACACGGCATGGTCGGCCTCGCCGGTCGGCGTATCGCGCTCCAGGGGATAGGCCAGCAGCAGCGCCACGATATCGGAGCCAAGGGTTGCCACCGTGCCGTTCTTCCAGTTGACGACCTGATCCTCGCGACGGACGCTGTCGCGCCCGGCCTGCCACGGATCGCCCTCGCCGCCCTCAAGCCGCCCCCAGCGCCACAGCGGCAGGCCGTGATCGGCGATATTGATGAGCCGCACCATGTCCGGCGCATCCTCCGCCGTGGCTGCCCTGATCGTGAAACTCGAAACCAATCCACCCCTCCCCGTATTGACCCAAAGCCGGCTGCGCGTCTAGCCTGTCATTAAGCTTTCACAGACTTGCAATTCATTCCATGATCATTGTCAACCGCCGACGGCGCAAAGCCCGCGCCACAACAAAAACGGAGCCGCCGATGTCCGCGCTTTTCGAACTGCAACCGATCTCCCGCCGCACGCTGCTGCGCGGCATGGCAACGGCCACCGCCATGGTCGCCCTGCATCCGTTTTCCGCCCGTGCCGCCGGCAATCAGGCGCATCTGCGGCTGATGGAAACCACCGATATCCACGTCAACGTGTTTCCCTATGACTATTACGCCGACAAGCCCAACGACACGATGGGCCTCGCCCGCACCGCCTCGATCATCGACGCGATCCGCACCGAATCGACAAATTCCATGCTGATCGACAATGGCGACTTCCTGCAGGGCAACCCGATGGGCGATTACATCGCCTATGAGCGCGGCATGCAGGATGGCGACGTCCACCCGGTGATCAAGGCCATGAATGTGCTCGGCTATGATGTCGGCACGCTCGGCAATCACGAGTTCAATTACGGCCTCGATTTCATGCACAAGGTGCTGGCCGGCGCGAACTTCCCGTATGTCTGCGCCAATCTGACCACCGGCGAACTGGCGGACGACCCGACCAAGGACGATCTGATGGTCAGGCCCTACCTGATCCAGGAGCAGATGATCACCGATGGCGACGGCAACAAGAGCCCGGTGAAGATCGGCTTCATCGGCTTCGTGCCGCCGCAGATCATGGTCTGGGACGAGAAGAACCTTTCCGGCAAGGCCAATACCCGCGATATCGTGGAAGCGGCCGAAGCCTGGGTGCCGGTCATGAAGGAGGAAGGCGCCGATATCATCGTGGCGCTGTCGCATTCCGGCATCGATGGCACGGGCCCCGCGCCCCTGATGGAAAATGCCTCGCTCCATCTCGCCGGCGTCGGGGGCATAGACGCGGTGTTCACCGGCCACCAGCATCTCGTCTTCCCCGGCACGGATGATTTCGCCGGCATCGAGGGCGTCGATATCGACAAGGGCACGCTCAAGGGCAAGCCTGCGGTGATGGCCGGCTTCTGGGGCTCGCATATGGGCCTGATCGACCTGCTGCTGGAAAAGGACGGCGATAGCTGGAAAATCGTCGACTTCACCACCGAGGCCCGGCCGATCTACCACCGCACCGAAGACCGCAAGGTGATCGCCGATGTCGAAAGCGACGCGGCGGTGATCGCCGCCGCCGAGGCCGATCACGAGGCGACGCTGGAATATGTCCGCACCCCGGTCGGCAAGACATCCGCGCCGCTGCAATCCTATTTCGCGCTGGTGGCCGACGACCCGTCCGTGCAGATCGTGTCCAAGGCGCAGACCTGGTACACGAAAGACATGCTGAAGGACACGGAATACCGGGACTTCCCCGTGCTTTCCGCCGCAGCCCCCTTCAAGGCCGGCGGTCGCGGCGGGCCGGATTACTATACCGAGGTCCCGGCCGGCGACATCGCCATCAAGAACGTCGCCGACCTCTACCTCTATCCCAACACCGCCCGCGCCGTGCTGATCAACGGGGCGCAGGTGCGCGAGTGGCTGGAAATGTCGGCGGGCATGTTCAACCAGGTGGCGCCCGGCGCGACCGACGCCCCGCTGCTGAACCCGGATTTCCCGTCCTACAATTTCGACGTCATCGACGGCGTGACCTACAAGATCGACCTGTCGAAACCGGCGCGCTACGCCAAGGATGGCAGCCTCGCCAATCCGGACAGCCACCGCATCATCGATCTTGCCCATGACGGCAAGCCGATCGACCCCGAGCAGCAATTCGTGGTGGCGACCAACAATTACCGCGCCGGCGGCGGCGGCAATTTCCCGGATATCAATTCGGACGTGATCGTGTTCGTCGGCCCCGACACCAACCGCGACGTGATCGTGCGCTACATCGTCGACCAAGGCACGATCAACCCGTCGGCCGATTTCAACTGGACCTTCGCCCCCATGCCCGGCACCACGGCGGTGTTCGAGACCGGACCGCGGGCCGCGGAATACATCGCCGACGTGAAGGGCGCAAAGATCGAAACGGCGGGCGACGGCGAGAACGGGTTTGCGCTTTATCGGGTGGTTCTGTGATCGGTTGAGTTTTTGACAGAGCGGAATGGCATGGGCCGGCCTGAGGGTCGGCCTTTGTTTTGTCCACTGCCCCTTGGGCGTCATCCTCGAGTCTGCCCCTTTGAGCGCAATGCCGGCACAGCGGAAACACGCATTAAGGGGCAGTGAGGAGAATGGCGGCTTTCGCACGCGACGTCATTGAAGCGGACGTTCTCAAAAAGTCTGCCCTTCACTCCTGATCAATCTCTTGCCGGAAATAGAGGTAAAGCGGCAGCGCGAGTGACAGACCGACAAGCCCCCCTGCCGGAACGACGAGCCACCAGTTGCGCACACTATGCTGCCGAGCATCAACCCACGACCAAACCCAAAATACCCCAATTGAAATCATAACATCCGTCGAAAACCCGCCAGCAGCGCCGTTTGAAAACAGGCCGCTTACAAACAGAGGGACATCGAATCCGTTTTCTGCGAAGAAATTTGCAAAAAATATCCAGGGAACAACGGCTCCGAGAACGGACATAACGAGGTAGAAGCGGCGAAGAGACATAGAAAAATTCCAAGGTGGTTTGCTTACGCCGCCATGTAAGGGCGAAAAGGGTTGAAAAACAACGGGCTCGCAGCGGCCGTTGCCGGCCTCACCAGGAAGCGACATGTCATTGCCTGCTCGAATGTCGCAAGTGTTGCGGTGGGTGCGGATATTCGCTCGCCCCGCTGCTGAACCCGGATTTCCCGTCCTACAATTTCGACGTCATCGACGGCGTGACCTACAAGATCGACCTGTCGAAGCCGGCGCGCTACGCCAAGGACGGCAGCCGCGCCAATCCGGACAGCCACCGCATCATCGATCTTGCCCATGACGGCAAGCCGATCGACCCCGAGCAGCAATTCGTGGTGGCGACCAACAATTACCGCGCCGGCGGCGGCGGCAATTTCCCGGATATCAATTCGGACGTGATCGTGTTCGTCGGCCCCGACACCAACCGCGACGTGATCGTGCGCTACATCGTCGACCAAGGCACGATCAACCCGTCGGCCGATTTCAACTGGACCTTCGCCCCCATGCCCGGCACCACCGCCACCTTCGAAACCGGCCCCCGCGCGGCGGAATACATCGCCGACGTGAAGGGCGCGAAGATCGAAACGGCGGGCGACGGCGAGAACGGGTTCGCGCTTTATCGGGTGGTTCTATAAGGACCAGTGCGAACCGCGTTCATCGAAAAGGGCCGATTTACCATCGACCCTGCCTGGAGACCGAAAATGAGCGGAGGCGGCGGAAGAGCGGCCTCACGGCCTCAGATGACATTCCCCTCGATATCGAAGTGAATCGGCACATAAGCTTCGTATGTCTCTCCGGCCACGGTGACTTGCCGCTCCGGCACCCAGAGACGCAACCGCCCTGTCTCATAAAGCGCTACCTGCTCTCCAGTGAGCAGCCGAAGCTCACCGACGACGGCATCTTCGCCCATGGTGAGGCTGTTCAATCGACCACTTTCGTAGAGCCCCACATATGAACCAGCAGCGACGATATATCCTTGCTCCAGCGTGGCATGGGCCACCTGGAATCCTTCAGGAGGACCGCATTTCACCACTGACGATCCGCGATAGAAAGAAACCGGCGTAGCGGGATCGGCTTCGAAATCAAGATACCGGAAGCCCCCGGTAACAGTAGCCTGTTTTATCGATACCTGGCCGTCGCGATCGAAATCGAACAGAGAAACGGTTGTATTTGCCTTGATCACCGGCTGCGAAACGCCGATCTGCACAGCAATCCCGTTCAGCAGCCTGCAAAAGGCCAGGCCCCCGCTCATGTGAAAGCTAACGGAAGCGGGCCCAATCGTCAGCCCGTATGGTTGCGGCACGACAGCATGGTTCTTCAAGGTGCCCGACTGGATCATAGCATTGACATGGTAGACAATTCGCGTGTCTGCCGCGAAACTAAACGATGCGCCAAGCATGGGAATAGTCTCGTCACGGGCCAGCGTACCGGCTTGCAGAACGCCGGTCCTGTAGAACAATAGCTCGGTGCCCCCTTTGTAAAGACGCCCCCTGTATAAGGTGTCCTCGCGAAGGACGCCCTTGGCCAGGGAACCATCCTCATAAAATTTCGTTTCTTCCAGAGAATATGCGAGTACAGGGTCTTGGATAGTTCCGCTGTCTACCAAATTGTACTCATCCAGATCGAAATCCCAATCGCCCATTACTACCCCCGCATAAAATTTTCCGAACTGCTGCGAGAATAGCATCCCGAGCTTCGATCTCAAATAGAGGAAAGTGTCGTATGAGGGGCGACTATTTGGCGACTGTTTTGCGCGCGCCTTATCAGACGTTCGAAGCAATGGAGACTTGCCCCAATAGCCGCCGTTCGTACTGCGCACGGACAATTCCCGCAATGGCCGGAAAGCAGCCATTTGCTGTGACTGCAAGCTGACATGGCGTCAGGCAGGAACGGACTTTGAAAACCAAATTTGAAACCAGTATCTGTTAAACAATCGGTCGATGCTCGGTCCATACCACTAATTTCATCTTGTTCCTGCTCCCCGTCTGAAAACCATGGAAACAGATACTTGCGGTCTCCCGCTCCGCAATACGTCTCATGATTCATAGGCTCTCACATCACTTTGGCGAAACGTGTGTGACCTCACTTGATCCCAGTGATAGAACTGAGAAAATAAACGCGGCAACCATTTCGAGAACGGCAAGAACCGATAAATGACCAGAGAAATTCCGTCACTGAAGAGCCTTGAGCATTTTCTCTTTGAGGTTCCTCTTTACGCTCCCCACGGTCTGAATGAAGAGTTTGGACCCCGGCAACTTTATGGTTGGCCTGAACACTCGCTCGAGCAAGAAATCAAAATTGACGGGCATTGCCCCTACTGCAATCGTCAAACAACATTTAGCGTTCGCTTCCAGAACATACCCAGCGGCGTTCATCGCAATGAGATCGCCAAACGTTTGGCACACGATAGGATGGCTCTGACTTGTAGCCGCAAGAGCGATCACATCATCTAGTATTTCTTCCGTATTGAGAGATTGGTTGTCCAAAAGATTGGCCAATATCCTTCATTGGCAGACATCGCCAATGATGAAGTCGCCATCTATCGGAAAGATATGGAGAGGCTGGACGCACAAGAATTTCACAAAGCCATCGGTCTTGCTGCCCATGGAGTAGGCGTAGGGTCATTCGTCTACTTACGCCGGGTCTTCGAGCGCCTGATCGAGAAGCGTTTCGTTGAGTCTAAAGAGGCCGAAGGCTGGGAAGATAAGCAGTTTTACGCAGTGCGGATGGAAGACAAGATAGACCTTTTGAAAGGCCATCTGCCGGAGTTTCTGGTGGAAAACAGGAAGATTTACTCGATTCTGAGCGTTGGGATTCACGCGCTCGACGACAAGACTTGCTTGGGCTGGTTCGACGCCATGAAGCAGTCGATCATCATCATTCTCGAAGATGACAGAAAGAAAAAGGAAGAGCTTGAGAGGCGAAAAATATTCTCCAGCGCGATAGCGAGTTTCTCAGCCGACGATGCAGCAAATAGTTAGTCAGTCGAAATTGGCTCGGATTGATTGAACAGGCTTATGGTCGTTCTTAAGTGGTTTCCGGTCTGCTTTATGCTGCCTCTGATCTGGCGGACGTCCGGATCAACCATGCGGTTGCCCATCAATTCGGGTATCATTCACCCCTCCCGGATCATCTCCCACACGGCCGCCACCAGCTGTTTCAGATTATACGGCTTCGGGAGGAAGCCGAATTTGGCGTCGTCGGGGAGGTTTTTGGCGAAGGCGTCGTCGGCGTAGCCGGAGACGAAGATGAATTTGAGGTCGGGATAGATGCGGCGCGCCTCGCGCAGAAGCGTCGGGCCGTCCATTTCCGGCATCACCACGTCGGACACGACGATATCGACAGCGCCTTCGAGCTTCTCCAGCACCTTCAGGGCGTGGACGCCGGTATCGGCCTCGTAGACGGTGAAGCCGCGCATTTCCAGCATGCGCTTGCCGGAGCGGCGCACCGCGTCCTCGTCTTCCACCAGAAGCACCACGGCGGACTGGCCGGTGAGGTCCATATCCTCCTCGCGCGGGGCTTCGTTGTCGCTCTCATTGCCCTCGCCGAAGGCGGCGGCGATCGGTTTGCCCTTGTGGTCCTTCGGCGCTTCGGCCATGTCCTTCTCGCCGGCAGCGCGTTGATGGCGCGGCAGCAGGATGATGAAGCGCGTGCCCTTGCCGACTTCGGAAACCGCGTGCAGGAAGCCGCCCGACTGGGTGACGATGCCATAGACCATGGCAAGGCCAAGGCCCGTGCCCTTGCCGACATCCTTGGTGGTGAAGAACGGTTCGAAGATCTTGTCCAGCACTTCCGGCGGAATGCCCGTGCCGGTATCGGCGACCTCGACCATCACGAAGTCCTTCTCCGGCACCTCGCGCAGGCCAAGGCTCGCGACGTCTGCCGCCGGCACGTTGCGGGTCGTCACCGTCAGCGTGCCGCCCTCGGGCATGGCATCGCGGGCGTTCACCGAGAGATTGGTGATCACCTGGCCGAACTGGCCGGGATCGGTCTTCACCGGCCAAAGATTGCGGGCGAAATCGGTGGTGAGGCGCACATCCGAGCCGCCGGTGAGGCGTTCGATCATCATCCTGTTGTCGCCGATGACGTCGTTGAGATCGACCACTTCCGGGCGCATGGTCTGCTGGCGGGAGAAGGCCAGCAATTGCCGCACGAGCCCCGAGGCGCGGTTGGCATTGCGCTTGATCTCCACCAGATCGGCGAATTCCGGGTCGGAGGCGCGCGACTGCAGCAGGAGATGATCGGCCGAAAGCAGGATCGCGGTCAGCACATTGTTGAAATCATGGGCGATGCCGCCGGCAAGCGTGCCGACCGCATTGAGCTTCTGGGTGCGCGCCATCTGCGCCTCCAGCGATTTCTGTTCGCTGATTTCGATCACATAGATCAGCGCCTGCGCATCCGGCGCGGAGCCGCTGGCGCCATGGACGAAGAAGCGGAAATGGCGGCTGTCGTCGCTGAAATGGCGCGCCTCGAAGGGGGCGATATCGCTCTGGCCCGCCGCTGCCGCTGCCAGCGCCTCATCCAGCCGCGGCCGGTCGCCGGCATCGATCAGCCCGCCCGCGCGGGTGCCCGTGCCGATATCCTCGCGCCGCACAAGGTCGGCGAACATGGTGAGGAAGCGGGTGTTGGTGGTGAGCAGCCTGCCATCGCGGTCAACGGTGGCGATCGCCATCGGCGTATCGTCGAAGAACCGGCCGGGGGCGGCATCGCCCGCGCGTTCGTCGGCCTCGCGCCGGACGATCACGGTGCGGCTGTCGCCCGCCCTGCCCTCGCGGCCGCCAACGGCCTCGTGAAGCATGACCACCGGCATGGTCTGTCCTGAGGCGAGCTTCAGGTTCGCCTCAATCCGTTCGCTGACGCGCGCGCCGGGTTCGGGATCGAGCGCGGTCAGAAGCGCCATGCCCTCACCGGTCGCCAGATCGGAGAATTTCATCCGGCCGGCCACGAAGGCGGCGAGATCGACGCCCAGCCAGCCGGCGAGCGTGGCGTTCATATAGCTGACCTTCCCGTCGCTATCCGCCGCCACGAAGCCGACCGGGGCATGGTCGAGATAGTCGATCGCCTTCTGCAATTCGCGGAAATAGCGCTCCTGCTCCTGGCGCTCCTCGGTGATGTCGGAAATCTGCCAGATGTGGAAATTGCGCGTCGTGGCGCGGCTGTCGGTGACGGGGAAGAAGCGGGCGCGCAGGCGATACCAGCGCGGGCCTTCCCCGTTCGCAAGCGCCTTGACGAGGCGGAACTCCTCCTGCCCGTCGCGGCCGGCGCGCACCGCCTGGCTGAGGCGATAAAGCACTTCCGAGCTCTCCGGCTCCTCCGAAAGCAGGGTATCAAGCGTTGCAGGCTCGGCCGCCCCCGTCAGCCGGCCATAGGCGGCGTTGGCATAGACCAGCCGGTTGCGGTGATCGGTGATCACGACGGCTTCGGGATACTGGTCGAGAAACGGCCGGGCGAAGTGATTCTGGCGTCCCGTCGGGAACAGTTCCGCAAGGCCGGTCAGCGTGGCCAGCACGAAAAACACGCCGAGCACGGCAAACAGACCGAGGATCGCCAGCAGAAGATCTTCCGGCAGATAGCCGCGATACTGGTAGGCAAGCACGACGATCGTCGCCAGGATGAGAAGCACGAGCGCCAGCCGGGAGATGATGCCGGCGCCGAAGCCGCGCCTGACGGTGGTCTCGCTGCCCGTGTCGTCCTTTTGCCCTGATGTCATTGAAACCTCGTCATCCGTCCGGCCCGCGCCGCGAAACATCGTTGGTGCCCGATGCAACAGGATCGGCCAGTTCTGCAAGCATATCTAGCGACAAATGCTTAAATTTCGGTATTGCCGCACGGTTTCCGCCCCGCTGCGACCCGGTTGCGCCCATGCCTTGCTTCGTTCTGGTGATATTGCCAAAAAAGGCGCGATTTCAATCCGTAAGCCATGCTAGATTGTGCCGCGCATGCGCAGGCAATGCGCAGACATGGCATAGGCAGTGAAAGGCAGACGATGGGCGACCTCGGTTTTGGCAGCATGATTTTCGATATACCGCTGATCGCGATCGGCGTGATCATCGTGGTCATAGTCGCGATCTGGGTTCTGATGCATCTGCGCCCGCCATCGCCCTTCATAAGGGGCGGCAAGAACCGTAAGCCCAGGCTTTTCGTGGTCGATGCCGCAGCCGTCGACGCGCGCCGCCGGGTGGTGCTGATCCGGCGCGACAATGTCGAACATCTGGTGATGATCGGCGGCCCGAACGATATCCTTCTGGAAACCCGCATACCGGCGCCCATCGGCACGCGCCGCGCGCCTTCGGCCGAAGAGACCGCCGCAAAGCCCGCAGCCGCGCCCACCGAGCCCAGGTGATTCGGCGGCAAGCGCAAACAGCCATGAGAATCAAAAGGCCGCGTCCTCTGGCGCGGCCTTTTGATGTGTCATGCTATTCGTCGCGGTAGACTTTTTCGCGTCGCTCGTGGCGCTCCTGCGCCTCGATCGACAGGGTTGCGATTGGTCGCGCATCGAGCCGCTTGAGACCGATCGGCTCACCCGTCTCCTCGCAATAACCATAGGTTCCGTCGTCGATACGGCGCAGCGCCGCGTCGATCTTCGAGATCAGCTTGCGCTGACGATCGCGTGCCCGCAATTCGATGGAACGGTCGGTTTCGGAAGAGGCCCGGTCAGCGAGATCGGGATGGTTGGCGCTTTCGGCGGCCAGATGTTCGAGCGTTTCGCGTGCTTCCCGCAGAATATCGTTTTTCCAGGCGATCAGTTTTGCGCGAAAATAGGCCCGCTGGTTGGGATTCATGAACTCTTCGTTATCGGAGAGAACATAGCTACTAAGATCAATGTTCTTGTTCAAAGCCATTCTCCTGAACAACACCCCACGGGCGGTGTATATCCCAAACAAATACGAAAATTCAAGCCTCTGCTTCATATTTGGGCAGGTAAAAAACTGTTGAAAAAATAGGCCCTGCCTGAAGAACGGCCTTCCTGTCACAATGCCGTTCAAAATCGCGCCTGCGTTGCAGGACCGGCGAATATCGCTCTCCAGGGCTGTATTTGAATGGATTTTCCGCGCTCCGGAAGCATCGAACAAAGCCGGCAAAAAAGCGTGAGGCCTTGTGAAAAAATCATGGTAAAGACATGGTCGATTTTTGAATGTCAGCGCAGCCACCGCGCGTTCGATACCGCTTCACGCCGCTTCGAGATTGAGAATGTCGACCATCAACCCGCACCCCGACCGGATCTATCTTCTGCGCCATGCCCAGGCGGTCTGGCCCGAGCCGACCATGCGCGATTACGACCGGCCGCTCTCCAAGCGCGGCGTCGATGACGCGGCCGAGCTTGCCGAGCGGATGAAGCAGAGCGGCTACGTTCCAGGCCTGATCCTGTCGTCTTCCGCGATGCGCTGCCGGCAGACGGCGGATGCCGCCTATCGTACGCTCGGCCGCGCGCCGGCCTGCCGGTTCCTCGACGATTTCTACCAGGCCGCGCCCGTCACCTATCTGGAGGCGCTGGCCGAGAATGCCGACGCCAAGACCGTGCTGATCTGCGGCCACAATCCCGGCATAGAGGAAACGCTGCTGATGCTGGTGGGCCCCGAAGCCTTCAACAGGGCCTGCCCCTACGGCTTCCCCACCGCCGGCATGGCTGTGCTCGATCACGCGGGCGATGGCGCGGGCACCGAAACGCCGCAATGGAATATCACGGCCTTCCTCGCGCCGAACTAGGCCAGTGCGCAAGCACGCTCCCGTTCACAACAGCGCTTTGATCCGCGCGCCGGCTTCCCTATATTGCGGGTAGACCCGTGAAAGGAGGCCGATCTTGACGCCGATCCATACGTCGCTGGGCGACAATGCCAGACTTACGCTCGACAACATCACGGATCGCGCCTCCGACCTTGTTCAGCCAACGCTCAGGCTTGGCGTCACCGGCCTGTCGCGGGCCGGCAAGACGGTGTTCATCGCCTCTCTTGTCCACAACCTGCTGCATAATGGCCGCCTGCCATTCTTCGAGGCGATGCGTTCTGGGCGCATCTCCGACATCAGGCTGGAAGAGCAGCCCGACGATCAGGTCCCTCGCTTCGACTACGAAACCCATATCGACCGGCTGGTCGACGAACGCATCTGGCCCGATTCGACCCGCGCGGTGTCCGAACTCCGCCTGACGCTGCATTATCAGAGCGCGAGCCGCTGGAACCGGATGTTCTCGCGTGGCAGCATCTCCATCGATATCGTTGATTATCCAGGCGAATGGCTGCTCGACCTGCCGCTGCTCGGTCAGGATTTCCGCACCTTCAGTCGCGAGACCGAGGCGCGGGCGACAAGCCCGGCGCGAGCGGCGCTCGCCAAGGGCTGGATGGAGCTTGCAGGCTCTCTCGATTATGACGCGCCTGCCGATGAAAAAGCCCTGAAGGCGTTGCATGAAAGCTTCACGGCCTATCTGACCGCCTGCCGGGCGGATGAGCATTCGCTTTCCACCCTGCCGCCCGGGCGCTTTCTGATGCCGGGCGATCTGGAAGGTTCGCCCGCCCTCACCTTCGCGCCGCTGCCGGGTCTTGGCGAGGAAAAATTCAAGCGCGGCTCGCTTGCAGCCCAGATGGAGCGGCGCTTCGAGGCCTATAAATCCGTCGTGGTGAAGCCGTTCTTCCGCAACCACTTCGCCCGACTCGATCGCCAGGTCGTGCTGGTCGACACGCTGCAGGCGCTGAGCCGCGGGCCGGAGGCGATCGCCGATCTGGAGCGCGCGCTTTCCGAGGTGCTGTCCTGCTTCCGTCCGGGACGCAATTCCTGGCTCTCCTCGCTTGCGCGGCGGCGGATCGACCGGGTACTGATCGCCGCCACCAAGGCCGACCATCTGCATCACGAAAGCCATGACCGGCTGGAAAAGCTGACCCGCCGGCTCGTCAATGACGCGATCAAGACCATCGGCATTTCCGGCGCCGGGATAGACGTGATGGCGATCGCCTCCGTCCGGGCGACGCGGGAAGCTACGGTTGAATCCGGATCGCAGGTTCTTCCGGTCATCGTCGGCACCCCTATAAAAGGCGAGAAGATCGGCACGGAAACCTTTGATGGAATTCGAAAAACAGCAATCTTCCCCGGCGACCTGCCGGCCAATCCGGAGGCGTTTTTCCGCATGCTGAAGCGCGGCGGCGACGTGCCGGAAAGCCTTGCCGATATCAATGCCGTGCGTTTCCGCCCGCCCGAGATCGACATCGAGGCCAGCGAGGGCGGGGTTTCGATCCCGCATATCCGCCTCGACCGGGCATTGCAGTTTCTGATCGGAGACAGACTGGCATGAGCCCCGACCACACGCGCCGCCCGGCGGTATTCGATATCGAGGAGAAAGCCTCCCGCAAGGAAGACGAGCCGCGCCGCCCGCCCCGCCATTTCGATCCGCCCCCGGTGACGCCCGATGAGGACGACCCGTTCCTGAACGACGCGGAGACGATCGCGGCCGACGAGATGGAGCCGCCGGTCGCGACCATGAAGAAACGCGGCTTCTCGTTTTCCAAGCTTGCCGGCATCGCCTTCGGCATCCTGCTGTCGCTGGCGATCGGGCTGTGGATCGACGATCTGGTGCGTTCGCTGTTCGCCCGCGCGCCCTGGCTCGGCTGGCTGGCGCTCGGCGCTGTCGTGGTGGGCGTGGCGGCGGCGCTGGTGGTCGTGGCCCGCGAGATCGTCGCGATCATGCGGCTTGGCGCGATCCAGCATATCAAGTTGAAGATGGCCGAGGCCCATGCGAGCAGCGATGCCGCAAGCGCCCGCACCGCCGCCCGCGAGCTTTCCACGCTGCTTGCCGGCAAGGCCGAGACCGCGCGCGGCCGCCAGCGGCTGTCCGAACTCGACGAGGAGGTGGTCGACGCGCCGCAGCTTGTGGAATTCTGCGAACGCGAGATGATGGCGCCGCTGGACCTGAAAGCCCGCGCGCTGATCCTCAACGCCTCCAAGCGCGTATCGGTGGTGACCGCCATCAGCCCGCGCGCCGCCGTCGATCTTCTCTATGTCTTCTACGAATCGATCCGCCTGATCCGCAACATGGCGGAGCTTTATGGCGGCCGGCCCGGCTCTGTCGGCATGTTCCGGCTGATCCGCGACGTGCTCTCGCATCTGGCCGTCACTGGGTCGATCGCCGTCGGCGACAGCCTAATCCAGCAGGTGCTCGGCCATGGCCTCGCCTCCAAGCTTTCCGCCCGCTTCGGCGAGGGCATGATCAACGGGCTGATGACCGCCCGCATCGGCATCGCCGCCATGGATCTCTGCCGCCCGATGCCGTTCCACGCCCTGAAACGCCCCGGCATGGGCGATTTCATCGGCGATCTCGCGCCCGGCGAAAAGCGCGACCTGTCGAACCCATAGGCTCCTGCGCGCAAGCATAGATTGTGCGCAAACCAAAGCTTAACCATTCGCCGTCATGATTGGCTACCGAACTGATGTCTTGCGTAACCGGAACAATCGATGGCCCCCACTTTCCGCATCCTTCGCTCCGCCCTGCTGATCGCGGCCCTCGCGGCGGCGCTTCCGGCAAGCGCCCTTGCCGAAAGCGATGACGACGCGTTCTTCCGCCAGGTTGCCGGCAAATGGACAGGCCCCGGCAAGATCGTCGAGGGCAAGCTGAAGGGCACGCACTTCAAATGCGAACTCGACGGCCTTCCGGTAACCGGCGAGGAAGGCGGTTTCAAGCTGAACGGCAAATGCCGCGCCGGCCTGTTCTCCCACCCGATCACCGCCGTGTTCATCCGCGACGGCGACAGCTATCGCGGCCAGTTTCTCGACGGCGAGGATGGCGACGGGCTGGCGGTGACCGGCGGCAGCATCGAGGACCAGAAAGCCGTGATTTCGCTGCGGCGCAAGGAGGTCGAGGGCGCTCTGGTGACCAGCATGCAGAGCGAAAACGATCTCAACATCACGCTTCTGATCAAGGGCGGCACCCGCTATGTTCCGGTCATCGGCCTGTCGCTGAAGCGCGAGGGCGATCCCTTCACCGTTGGCGCGATCAAATAGCGGCGTCCTCGGAAAACCGGAGCGCGCTCACGCCGTCCACCATGCCCCGTCATCGCTGATCGCGACAATGCCCGCCATATCGGCCTCGGATGCCCATTCAGACACCGCGCGGCCGTTGACGGCAAGGTCGGGCGCGATTTCGGCGAGCGGCATCAGCACGAAGCCGCGTTCCAGCATGCACGGATGGGGGATGGTCACGGTCTCGGTATTCAAAGTCTCCGTGCCATAGGTCAGGATATCGATATCGATCAACCGCGGGCCCCAGCGCACATCGCGCACCCGTTTCAATTGCTTTTCGATATCGAGGCAGCGCTGCATCAGCGCCTGCGGCGGCAGTGACGTTTCGACCAGCGCGCAACAATTGATGAAGGGCGGTTGCTCGACAAGGCCCCAGGGCGGGGTGCTGTAAAGCTTCGAGACGGCGACAACTGCGGTGCCCTCCCCGTCATCCAGCAACTGCAAGGCGCGCGCCATGGCGGCCGCCGGATCGCCGAGATTGGCGCCGAGCCCGAGCGCGGCGCGGACGGGTTCAGCGGACATCGCGCACCAGCCTCGCCTCGACATGATCGAGAATGCCCGAGATCGGCACCGAGGGCTTGCGCACCGCCACTTCGACGCGCGTGATGGCTTGGTGATAGGCGGCAACGGCCTCGGCGATCGCGGCCGCAAGCGCCTCGATCAACTGGAAGCGCCGTTCCGTCACCACCGCGCCCACCACCGGATAGAGCCCGCCGTAATCGACGGCATTGGTGAAATCGTCGGCAAGGGCTGCCGCGTCATCGACATCGACGATGACGTCGACGAAGAAGCGCTGGCCCATTCGCTCCTCTTCCGGCAATACGCCGTGATAGGCATAGAAGGCGCAGTTTTTCATGGTGATCGTGTAGCGTCCGCTCATGACCGGTCTCCATACCGTCGGGAAATGATTGCGTCGGCGGCGGCAAGCGCCGCCTTGTTGGCCGCGACATTGTGCACGCGGAATATCGCGCCTCCGGCAAGCCGCAGCAGCGCGGTGGTCGCGGCAGTGGCGAAATCGCGCGCGAGATTGTCGTCGGCCCCGGCAAGGGCGGCGATAAAGCGCTTGCGCGAGGTGCCGATCAGGAGCGGCAGGCGAAGCTCGTGCAGCCGCTCAAAATGCGCCATGATTGCAAGATTGTCGTCGCTGTCCTTGCCGAAGCCGAAGCCGGGATCGAGGACCAACCGGTCATCGGCGATCCCCGCAGCGCGCGCCGCACGAAGCGCTTCTTCGAGAAAGGCGAATTGATCGGCCATCGGATCGGAAAGCGTGTCATCCCGGCGGCTGGTATGCATCAGGCAATAGGCCGCACCGCTTCGGGCCGTCACGGACAGAATCTCGGGCTCCGCCGTGCCGCCGGAAATATCGTTGACGATATGCGCGCCCGCCGCCACCGCGAGCCGGGCGGTCTCGGCGTGGTAGGTATCGATGGAGATCAGCGCCTCGGTTTTCGCCGCCAGCGCCTCGACCACCGGCAGCACGCGGTCCTGCTCCTCGGCAGGCGTCACATCGGCGGCGCCCGGCCGGGTCGACTGGCCGCCGATATCGAGGATCGCTGCCCCCTCCTCCACAGCCCCAAGGCCAAAGTCAACAGCAGCCTCGACGCTGTCGAACTGTCCGCCATCGGAAAAGGAATCGGGCGTCACATTGACGATCGCCATCAGCACGCCGCGCGGCCCGAGCGTGAGCGAGCGCCCGTGCGCGCATTCAAGCTTTCGCAGCTGAAAAATTCTGGCGGACGCTTCGATCATGATGTTCCTCCAGGGCAATTGGCAGTCAGGCGGAACCAGGCAAGGTTCCCGAACATGCGGCAAGACAGAAAGATGACGCGCGCGGCATCATGGCGAAGCACGGGAAACCGTCACGACCCGCATACATCCGGGCCTTCCGCTCGTCCACTCGGAAAGCCGTCATTGCCCCTTCTGCGCGCGCCTCAGCCCTGGCTGTCGGGTACCCGCACCGTCAGGCCGTCCAGTTCGGCGGACATGGTGATCTGACAGGAAAGCCGCGAATTGGCGCGTACGTCGACCGCGAAGTCGAGCATGTCTTCTTCCATCGGCTCGGGCTCGCCAACCTTTTCGGTCCAGGCCTCGTCGACATAGACGTGACAGGTGGCGCAGGCGCAGGCCCCGCCGCATTCCGCCTCGATGCCGGGCACGCCGTTACGGACCGCGTTTTCCATCACGGTCGAGCCGTCCTGCACCTCGAGGTCATATACCGTATCGTCATTGCCGATGAATTTCAGTTTGAGCATTTGCCGGGCCTTGGTCTTTTCGGGAGGGTCGTTCAGCGCTAATTGGGCCATCTGGGCGAGGCAGTCAATATCGCCTTGCCCATATGGCGTGGCGGACGCCGGGCTTGAAGGCCCCGCGTTTTGGTTTTGCGAAAGCCTCAGAAAAGGCGCATTATGGTTAATATTTGCTAAATATCGGAATTTGATCGGTTTTTGCCGCCGCAAAACCGGCTCTTGCGCGATCGATCGCGGGGAGCTTCGGGAGGGAGACTTTCACGATGTTGTGCGCGTCTGGCGAATGTGCGATGAAAAGCTGGGATAATCCTTTGAAATAGAAGACATTTGCCCGAGTTTACAGGCCTTTCCCATATGGAAAAGGTCCCGTTTGAAAAGGCATCTGGACGCTGTTTCAGAAAATGCGTACCGCGCCAGACAGGCCGCAACGGCTGTGTGGTTCGGGATTGAAATAGAGTAATCGGGCCGGCTTTCGCCTTGATGCGAGACCGCCCGTGTGTTGCGAGGCGTATTATGGCGAACCAAACTGGCGGCTCTTCGCTCGACGATCAGGCACTCCACGCACTGGAGGACGCGCTTGCATCCGATGTGGCGAGCGACGACACTTCCGGTGAAGCCGACGCGGCGCAGAAGAAGGCCCCGCGGCTGCGCGCGCCGTCGCAGCGCAAGCAGTCCGCTGCGCCCGCATCGTCGCGCGCCACCGCCGCCCGGCCGAAATCACCCGAATTCCGCCCCGCGAACGACCCCGGGATCGTCTCGACCCAGCGCGTGCTGCGCGCCTTCGAGCGCTCGTCGACCGTCAAGGCGTTGCGCAACTCCACCATCATGGCCGCCGGCTGGCTGGCGCTCGGCATTGGCGGCACCATGGTCGCCTTCGGTTCGGAAATCTTCCGCGCCCGCTCCTTCGCCGACATTCTCTCGATCGACGGCATCGGCCTTGCCGCGGCGCTCACCGTCGCGCCGATCTTCGTGTTCTACGCCTTCAACCTGATGCTCGCCCGCGCCCGCGACATGCAGGAGGCCGCCCGCTCGATGGCCGAGGTCGCGCTCAAGCTTTCCGACCCGGATGAGAACGCCGCCCAGCAGGTGCGCAATGTCAGCCAGGCGGTGCGGCGCGAAGTCTATGCCATGAATGAAGGCATCGAGCGCACCATCGCGCGCGCCTCGGAACTGGAAAACCTGGTCCATTCCGAAGTCAATGCGCTCGAGCGCAGCTATGCCGAAAACGAAATGCGGATCCGCAATCTGGTGCAGGAACTGACGGCCGAGCGAGAGGCTGTGGTCAATCACGCCGCCCGCATCCGCACCTCGCTTCTGGGCACCAACGACCAGATGAAGTCCGACATCGCCCAGGTGATGGATGAACTGACCCAGACGGTCGGAACCGCCGGCGACGGCGTTGCCAAGATGCTCGAAACCCGCGCGGCGACGCTCACGGAAAGCACAAGCCGCGCGGCCCAGTCGCTTGGCGACCTCTTGGAGGAACGCTCGACCACACTGCGCGAATCCTTCGATCGCAGCTATGGCCAGTTGAGCGAACTCTTCGACGACCGCTTCAACGACCTTTCCAACCGCTTCGACGAGCGCGGTCGCAAGCTTATCGGCGATTTCCACACCAGCGCGACCGCGCTGAACGAGGACACCGAGCGCCTGACGGCAACGCTCAGCGAGCGCGGCGCCAAGCTTGACGAAATCCTGTCGGAGCGCACCGCCAAGCTGCGCGACGTTGCCGAAAGCAGCGAAACCGCAATGAACGCGGCGCTCGAACGCGTTGTCGGCGGATTGACCGACACCATCACCGAGACCGAGGCCCGCTTTACCCAGAAGCTCAACGAGGCCAATGAGGAAGCGGCAAGCCGGTTCGACGAACGCAGCCAGTATGTCGACCAGCGGCTGGAAGCCACGCTCACCCGGCTCGGCAGCAATATCGACAGCCGCCTGGAAAATTTCACTGGCGCGCTCGAAGCCAGTGGCAATGCTCTGGAAGATCGTCTCAATGGCGGCGTGGAGCGCGTTTCGCGTTCGCTGGCCGAGGGCGAATCCACTATCGGCAGCATGCTGGAGAGTGCATCCGAGCGCCTTCAGGAGCGCATGAGCGACGAAACCCAGGCGCTTGCCGCCAGCCTTTCGGCCAATGTCGAAGCGCTCGACCAGACACTTGAAAACCGCAGCCGCGAGCTTGGCAGCAAGATCAGCGCCGAGCACGAGCGTCTTGGCCAGACCTTCGATGAAGCCGGCAACCGCCTGGAAGGCAATATTGCCCGCCTCAACCAGCAGCTCGCCGGCGGAGAAGCCAGCATCGCCGCCTCACTCAGCGATGCCGCCGAGCGGCTCGGCGACCGCATGAACGAGCAGGCGATCATGCTGACCACCACGCTTTCGATGAGCGAGGAAAGCCTTGCCCAGACGCTCGATTCCCATTCGGCGCGCGTCGAGGAAAGCATGCGCGCGGGTAATGAACGCCTGAGCGGCACGCTTTCGGGCGTTTCGGAACGGCTCGATGCCCAGCTCGAACGCTTCAACACCCAGGTGGGCGACAGCGAGAGCGGTATCGCCGCAACGCTGGAAAACGCTTCGAGCCGGCTCAAGGAGCAGCTCGACGAACATCAGATGGACCTTGCCGCGACGCTTTCGGCAAGCGAGGCAACCTTCGGCCTCACGCTCGAAAACCAGGCGGAGAAGCTCGGCGATACCATCCGCCTCAGCCAGGACCAGCTCGACGGCACGCTCAACACCGCGGCCGAAAAGCTGGAGGAACGCCTCACCCGCTTCAACGCCCAGATCGGCGACAGCGAGAACGGCATCGCCGCATCGCTCAACGCCGCCTCCGAGCGCCTGAGCGACACGCTGAATGACCGCACGATCATGCTCACCACGGCGCTTTCGGCGAGCGAGGAATCCTTCGCCCAGACGCTGGACACCCATTCCGCGCGGCTTGAAGAGACGCTTGGCGCGGGCCAGGGCCGGCTTGGCCAGGCGCTGGAACAGGCGACCGGCGAGATCGGCAGCCAGTTCGAACGCTTCAGCGACCGGATCAGCACCGGCGAGACCGGCATTTCCGCCGCCATTGCGGGCGCTTCGGAACGGATCGACCAGCAGTTCGACCGCCTCACCCAGGGTCTGGGCGATGGCGAAAGCAGCATCGCGAAAACGCTCACCGAGGCCGCCAGCCGGCTCGACGAGCGCTTCAGCGAGCACGCCATCATGCTGGCGACCACGCTTTCGACCGGCGAGGAAACCTTCGGCCAGACCATCGAATCGAATACCGCACGCCTTGCCGCGGCGCTTGAGTCCGGCCAGAGCCAGCTCGCAGGCGCCTATGAGGGCGTGGCAAGCCGGCTGCAGGCGGCCATCACCAACGAAGCCAACGCGCTTGACGGCCGCATCAGCGCGATCGACAGCCGGATTGCGGAAACCTTCGCAGCCCGCGAAGCCGGTATTCGCGATGCCTATCGCGAGGGCCAGACCCAGCTCGAAGACGCCCTGCGCAGCAATGCGGGCGAGATCCAGCGCGCCTTCGACCAGGCAAGCGCACAGGTCAACGAGACGCTTACCGACCAGACCACCAATATCTCCGCATCGATCGCCGCCTCCACCAGCCTCCTGGAAATGACGCTGGAAGGCCGGCGCGAAGCCCTGCAGGACACCATCGACAAGGCCGGCACCGCGCTCGAAGGCCGCCTGCGCGGCTCGGCGGGCGCGATCGCCGAAAAGGTCTCGACCGCCGCCGGGCTCATCACCCGCTCGGCCGAAACCATGACCGACCGGGTGGAAACCTCCTTCGGTGTGCTGAACGAAACGCTCACCCGCCATGGCGATGCCGTGGAGAAAGGCGCGTTCCGGATCGAGGGGCTTGCCGAGGAAACCGGACGCCGTCTCGACGACGCGCTCACCAACCACGTCAGCGCGATCGAACGCTCGTCCGACGAGGCGCGGACCCGTTTCGAAAACACCTTCGCCGAACAGCGCTCGGCCTTCGAGCGCACCGCCAATGACGCGAGCAGCCAGCTCAATGCCTCCGCCGATGCGCTTCACGCGCGCATCTCCGGCGCGCTGGAAGACAATGGCAAGCGCCTGGAACAGGCCGGCGAGACCGTTTCGGAACGGCTCCACGAGACGCTGCTGACGCACGAAAACACCTTCTCGCTGATCGGCGCGCAGTTCGACGAGCGGCTGAACAGCATGCTGGACGAAAAGACGCGCGGCATCGAGACCGCCTCCTCCTCCGCCGCCGACCGCCTCGGCGAAGCCCTTGACGCCCGCCACAGCCGGATCAGCGAGACGCTGGAACAGGGGCATGGCCGGATATCCGAGAGCCTTGAACAGGCTGAGGGCCGTCTCTCGGATACGCTTGGACAGGGCCACGGAAGAATATCCGAGACCCTGGAACAGGCTGAGGGCCGACTTTCCGATTCCCTGGAACAGAGCCACGGTCGGATTTCCGAGACGCTCGGACAGGGCCACGGCCAGATCGAGGAACGCTTCGGCAGGCTGGAACAGGCACTCGATCACGGCATCGGCAATCTCAACAGCACGATGGATCGCCGCGCCGGCGAGCTGGCGGGCCGCCTGCGCGACACCGTCGCCGAGGCCGCCGGCGACATGACCCGCAATGCCGAGGAAGCGCGTCAGAAGCTCGAAGCCAGCGGCAGCGCCTTCACCGAGCAGGTGACGAACTCCGTCGCTTCCGCACGCGAGGGCATGGAACTTTCCGCCAACGCGATCTTCGACCGCGCCCGCGAACTGCAGCAGGCGCTTGCCGAACAGAGCAACGCGGCAAGCGAAAACGCATCGGAAAACAGCGCCCGCATCAGCGAGATCCTGTCGGCCACCAGCGCGCGGATCGACAACCAGATCGCAACGATCCAAAGCACGATGAGCGATGCCGAAAACCTGCTTGCCCAGCGCACCGAGCGGATGAATGCCGGCATCACCGAAGCCGCCGGCGCAATCTCGCAGTCGATGGGCGAAACCGAGCGGACCATGACCGAACGGGCCGCCGAACTGCGCGACAATCTCGGTTCGCAGATCGCATCGCTGCAGGAAATCCTCGGCGCCGCCGACCGTGCGCTTGCCGCCCGCGGCGAAGCCGTCGGCACCGCGCTCGACGAGCGCTCGCGCGACCTCAACTCGATGCTGGCCGGCCGCACCGCAGAACTCAACGCCCTGATCGACGAAAAGGCGCAGCCGCTGATCGCGCGTTACGCCGAAACCGGCCGGATCGCGGCGGAGGAAATCCGTCAGGCCGCCGACGAGACCAGCCGTCAGCTTCGCGATGACAGCAATGCGCTGGCCGGCAATGTCGAGGCGCTGGTGCGCCATCTCGGCCAGAGCCACCAGTTGCTCGCCGGCGTCGTCAACGAGGCCGCCGACAGCCTGTCTTCCGTCGACCGGAACCTCAACACGACCGCCAACCGCATCACCGAAACCGCAGAACGCTCCGCCGCCTCGATGTCCGAGGCCGGCGCCATGCTCGGCAACAAGGTCGATGCGCTCGACGGCAGTGCGTCCAACTCGCTTGCCGCGGTGCGCGAACTGGTCGAGAAGATCGAAA
The DNA here is from genome assembly GCF_053484265.1 of Martelella sp. FOR1707. NCBI lineage: Bacteria > Pseudomonadati > Pseudomonadota > Alphaproteobacteria > Hyphomicrobiales > Aurantimonadaceae > Martelella > Martelella sp. FOR1707. The sequence continues at coordinate 376,830 of NZ_JBAKFP010000004.1, forward strand.
GCCATGCCGGCATTCTGGACCGCGCCTCGAACCTGATCGGTTCCGCCCAGTCCAACCTCGCCAATACGCTCACCGAGCGTCAGGAGGCTCTCGGCCTGCTGTCCAACGGGCTTGCCGAGCGTTCGCAGGAAATCGAGCGCGGTCTGAAGGCGGTCGCCGCCATGATCGCCTCGACCATGGACCAGACCGGCCGCGAGGCCGAGACGATGTCGCAGCGCGTGGGCGAGACCATGCGCGGCTCGGTCGAAGACGCCGCCAAGCGCTTCTCCGGCGCGACCAGGGAGATCGAACAGGCAGCAGCAGCCATCCGCGCCGAGCTTGATGATACACGTGCAGCCGTCAAACGCGGCATTCACGACATGCCCGAGGAGGCCCGCGAAAGCGCGCAGGCCATGCGCAAGGCTGTCGAGGACCAGATCCGCGCGCTGCAGGATATCTCCACGCTGGTGTCGACCTCGCGCAACCAGCTTTCGCAGCCGGCTACGCGCCAGGACCCCGCGCCTGCCGCCGCCGCGCCGCGCAACAGCAACAGCCTGCCGCCGTTTTCGGCATCGCCCGCCGGCAACGCTTCCGGCGAACGCAGCCTCGGCAGTTTCGAAACCAAGGCCTCGGCCGCTCCCGCGCAGCCCGCCCGCCAGGCGGTGACCCGGTCGTCAGGCTCCAGCGCGCCCGGCGGCGAAGGCTGGATCAGCGATCTGCTGCGCGCCGCCGCCCGCGAGGAAGCCGGCCAGAGCCGCAAACCCGCCGAACGCCGGCCGGCCGCTGAAACGCTGAATGCGCTCTCGGTCGATATCGCCAGCGCGATCGACCACGACACCGCCGCCGATCTCTGGCACCGGTACCAGCAGGGCGAACGCGACATCTTCTCCCGACGTCTTTACACGCTGAAGGGCCAGCGCACCTTCGACGAGATCAAGACGCGTTATGAAGGCGACCGCGAATTCCGCACCTCCGTCGACCGCTATATCGCCGATTTCGAGAAGCTTCTGTCGGACGTGATGCACAACAACCGCGACCGCGGCGTGGTCCAGTCCTACCTGACATCGGACACCGGCAAGGTCTACACCATGCTCGCCCACGCGGCCGGAAGGCTGCGATAAGGCGAAAGACACGACACGAAAAAGGCGGCCCCGGAGCCGCCTTTTTTATTGTTCCAATGCAGAAGGATGCAGACCGCTCAGCGGGCGATGCCAACTCTGACGGCGGTGTTCGGGCCTGCCGTGGCGGGCACCGGCAGGTTGTCGGCGCGGAACAGGAACTGGGTCGACATGCCTTCGGCGGGCAGCGTGACTTCCTGCTGGATCACCTGGTCGTAAAGCGCGACATCGCCATCGACCACCTCGACGCGGACCGGGACCTGATAGGTGCCGGACTTTGCCTTCGGGCCGCCGACGAGGCGGCCTGCGATCGAAATCGTCTCAAGCAGCTGGTTGCCGCCGGGCGCGGCCGCGCAGGTGCGGCTGAATTCGCCGAGCGAGACCTGGTAGGCGAGATTTTCCGGCGCTTCGGAATTGGCCGGCGAGTAAACGCGTTTGAAAGCAACCTCGTCATCGAGCATCACCTTCGGGCAGAGCTTCGTCAAGGCGGTCAGGTTGATGCCCGGGGTGACCGGGCGGGCGGGCGCGGGCTCCGGCTCGTTCTGGGCCGTCGAGCAGGCCGCCAGTCCCGAAATTGCAAGAACAGCTGCCACGCGGCGGGTAGTGCGAAATGACACGGCGAAACTTCCTTTCCTCTCTCAAGGGGTTTTCAAGCACTCGGGCTTTGCTTTATATCAGCGCCAACACAGATTGTCTGGTCGACCGCCCCCTCGTCTCCATTAGAACGGTCTTAACAGGTAAAGCCTGCCACAAGCTAGACAATTTCCGTATTCTGGCAAGCACAAAGGGGCTTTGCGTGGACTATATTTCTACCCGTGGCGAGGCGCCCGTCCTCGGTTTTTCAGATGCGGTTCTGGCCGGCCTCGCGAAGGATGGCGGGCTCTATCTGCCGCGCGAATGGCCGTTCCTGCCGACCGATAGTATCCGCGCGCTGCGCGGCAAGACCTATCAGGAAATCGCCTTCACGATCATCAAGCCGTTCATCGATGGCGAGATCGCCGATGACGAGCTGAAGGCGATGATCGACGACGCCTACGCCACCTTCCGCCACGAGGCGGTCGTGCCGGTGGTCCAGAGCGGCGCGAACCGGTTCACGCTGGAGCTGTTCCACGGCTCGACGCTCGCCTTCAAGGACGTTGCCATGCAGTTGCTGGCCCGGCTGATGGATCACGTGCTGGCAAAACGCGGCCAGCGCGCCACGATCGTCGGGGCTACCTCTGGCGATACCGGCGGCGCTGCGATCGATGCGTTTTCGGCAAGCACCCGCACCGACATCTTCATCCTGTTTCCCCATGGCAAGGTGTCGCCGGTGCAACAGCGGCAGATGACCACGCTCGGCGCCGACAATGTCCACGCGATCGCAGTGGAAGGACATTTCGACGACTGCCAGAACCTCGTCAAGGCGATGTTCGCCGATGGCGGCTTCCGCGACGAGGTGAAGCTTTCCGGCGTCAACTCCATCAACTGGGCGCGGATCATGGCGCAGGTGGTCTATTACTTCACCGCCGGCATCGCGCTCGGCGCGCCCGACCGCGAGATCGACTTCACCGTGCCGACCGGCAATTTCGGCGATATCTTCGCCGGCTATGTCGCGATGAAGATGGGGCTGCCCGTCGGCCGGCTGGTGATCGCCACCAATGAGAACGACATTCTCGCCCGCGCGCTGGAGACCGGCCGCTATGAGATGCGCGGCGTCGAGGCCACTACCTCGCCGTCGATGGACATCCAGATCTCTTCCAATTTCGAGCGGCTGCTGTTCGAGGCAAGCGACCGCGACAGCGCTTATGTGCGCCGCGCCATGGCCGGGCTCAAACAATCCGGCGCGTTCGATATCGAGGAGAAGACGCTCGCCGAAATCCGCGCCCTGTTTGCCGCCGGCAGAACGGATCAGGCGGGCGCTGCCGCCGAGATCGCGCGCTCGCTCAAAGACACCGGCGTGCTGATCGATCCCCACACCGCCGTCGCCGTCGCCGTTGCCAGAAAGCACGAGCGCAGGGAAAACCCGATGGTGGTGCTGTCGACCGCCCATCCCGCCAAGTTCCCGGACGCAGTAAAATCGGCAAGCGGTATTGACCCGGCGCTTCCCGCATGGCTTGCTGGTTTGATGGACAAGGAGGAGCGTTTCAGTGTCCTCTCTCCCGACCTGGATGCCATCGAGGCCTATATTCGTTCAGGCATCCAAAAAGGTTGAGCACTGACCAAAACGAAAGCAGGACCGCATGACCGTAGAGTACACCCGGCTTTCCTCCGGGTTGACCGTCGTTACCCAGAACATGCCGCATATCGAAAGCGTTGCGATCGGAACCTGGATCAAGTCTGGTTCGCGCAATGAACTCATAAACGAGCATGGCATCGCCCACCTTCTGGAACACATGGCCTTCAAGGGCACCAAGCGCCGCACCGCCCGCCAGATCGCCGAGGAGATCGAAAATGTCGGCGGCGAGGTCAATGCCGCGACATCCACCGAGACCACGTCCTACTATGCGCGCGTCCTGAAGGATCACGTACCGCTGGCCGTCGATATCCTGGCCGATATCCTCACCGGTTCCGCCTTCGACGAGGAGGAGCTGGCGCGCGAGAAGAACGTGATCATGCAGGAGATCGGCGCCGCCAACGACATCCCCGATGACGTGGTGTTCGACAATTTCGCGGGCGCGGCCTTTCGCGACCAGACCATCGGCCGTCCGATCCTCGGCACGCCGGAGACCGTGATGGCGTTCACGCCGGACGATATCCGCCGCTATCTCGCCCGCAACTATACGACCGACCGCATCTTCATCGTCGCCACCGGCGCGGTCGACCATCAGTCCTTCGCCCGCATGGTGGAGGAGCGCTTTGCATCCCTTCCGCGCAAACCGGAAACGCCGCCGCAGATGGAGGCCGCGATCTACACCGGCGGCGAGGTGCGCGAGAGCCGCACGCTTTCCGATGCGCAGATCATTCTCGGCTTCGAGGGCCCGGCCTATCACGCGCAGGATTTCTACTGCTCGCAGATCCTCGCCAATATCCTCGGCGGCGGCATGTCCTCGCGCCTGTTTCAGGAAGTCCGCGAAATCAGGGGGTTGTGCTACTCGGTCTACGCCTTCCACTGGGGATTTTCGGATTCCGGCGTATTTGCGGTGCACGCGGCAACCGGCGGCGAGCAACTGCCCGAACTGATGCCCGTCATCGTAAACGAGCTGCAGCGCGCGGCCGATCATTTCGACGAAAGCGAGATCGAGCGCGCACGCCAGCAGATCCGCGCCCAGCTTCTGATGGGACAGGAGAGCGCGGCCGCCCGCGCCGGGCAGATCGCCCGCCAGGTGATGCTGTGGGGCAGGCCGATCCCCAACGAGGAAATGATGCTGCGCATCGAAAACATCACGCCGCGCCGCCTGACCGACCTTGCCGGCCGTTCCTTCTACGACGCGCCGCTGACGCTGTCGGCAATCGGGCCGCTGGACCAGCTTGGCGGGATCGAAGACATCGCCGGCAGCCTCAGCTTCAATCACAAGCAGGCGGTGAATGCTGCCGGGTAGACCAGACGGGCACGCTGCCCGTCGCGCCGTTAAAACCGCCCCGCCTTCGGCTGCGCCACGGGGCCGTCCCGCGCGCGCGTCCGGCGGCTCCGACAGCCGGTTGGCGGAGTAGCAGGCGTGGCTGCGTTGCTGATTTCGTCCCGCGCGCGACGGCGCCATCGGTTCGCCATACAATCCGCCGACCATATGCTGCGGCTGCCGCGGATGGCCGATTTCGAGGAGTGGAAAGCGCTTAGAACCCGCAGCCGCGCCTTTCTGCAGCCGTGGGAGCCGGTCTGGAGCGCTGCCGACATGACCCGGCGCGGATTTCGCAAGCGCATCGCCCGGGTCAATCTCGAATTCGAGTCGGGCTCGGGCATCCAGCTTTTCATCTTTGCCAGAAACCCCGACAGGTTGGTCGGCGGCATCACGATCGGGCTGATCCGGCGCGGCGTGGCGCAGATGTGCATGCTTGGATACTGGATGGGCGAGGAATATGCCGGCAAGGGTCATATGTTCGCCGCACTTCAACTCGTAATTCGCTATATCTTCGAGGAGTTGAGGTTGCACCGGATTGAGGCGGCCTGTATCCCCACCAATATGCGCAGCGCGTCGCTGTTGCAAAAAGCCGGCTTCACCAAGGAGGGGTACTTGCACAAATATCTGCGCATCAACGGCGAATGGCAGGATCATATTCTCTTTGCCCTGCTCAAAGACGACTACGACCGCAAAGGGAATTAAAGACCGCTGATGCCAATGTCCCCCCTCACCGGCTGGCTCTGCCGTAACCTTCTGGCGCTGTTTGGCGCGATCGTCGTGATGATCGCTGTGGCCGCGCCGGCCCTGGCGCTCGAACCGGTGGAAGTGTCGCGCGGCGATGTCGCCATCGACCTGACCTCGCAGGTCGAGCTCTATCCCAATGAGGGCGAGACCTTCCAGATTTCCACGGTGCCCGACCCGAACGGCATAAGACGTCGCATCGAGGTCCGCTCCACCGGCGACAGCCACTCCGGCGACTGGGCGGTGTTTTCGCTTGCCAATATTTCCGACGAGCAGCTCGACCGGCTGATCGTCGCGCCGCATTTCCGTCTCGTCGGCTCCGGCCTGTTCTGGCCCGATCTCGGCTCGTCGCGGATCGAGGCGATCACGCCGAGCGAGGGCTTCGCGCTGAACCGCGTCAACAGCGACGACGCGGACGTATTCTCGATCACGCTCAATCCGGGATCGGTGATCACCTTCGTGGCGGAACTCAACACCGCCGAACTGCCGCAGCTCTACATGTGGGAGCCCGAGGCCTACAAGGACACAGAAAACGCCTTCACGCTCTACCACGGCATCGTGCTCGGCATTGCCGGCCTGCTGGCGGTGTTTTTGAGCATCCTGTTCGTGGTCAAGGGAACCTCGGTGCTGCCGGCGACGGCGATGCTGGCATGGTCGGTGCTGCTCTATGTCGCGATCGATTTCAATTTCCTGAACCAGATCATACCGCTGTCGGCGTCTGATCAACGCATATGGCGGGCAAGCGCCGATGTCGCGATCGCGTTTTCGCTGGTGGTGTTCCTGTTCACCTATCTCAATCTGGCGCGATGGCATGCCCAGCTCGGCTATGGCACGGCCGCCTGGGGCGTGCTCCTGATGGCGCTGTTCGGCGTGGCGCTGTTCGACCCATCCGCGGCCGCCGGCATTGCGCGCCTCTCGTTCGCCGCAACCGTGCTTGCCGGCATCGTGCTGATGTTCTACCTGAGCTTCCGGCGCTATGACCGCGCGATCTTGCTGATGCCGGCCTGGGCGCTGATCGTCGCCTGGCTGTTTGCCGGCTATATGGCTGTGACCGGCCGGATCGACAACGACATCATTCAGCCGGCGCTTGACGGCGGCATGGTTCTGATCGTGCTGCTGCTCGGCTTCACCGTGATCCAGCACGCCTTTGCCGGCGGAGTTTATCAGCCCGGCCTGTTTTCCGATCTGGAGCGTCAGGCGCTCGCCTTTCTCGGCACCGACGCCACGGTGTGGGACTGGGATGTCGGCCGCGACAGGATCGTTACAGAGCCCGATTTCGCGCCCAAGCTTGGCCTTGCGCCAGGCGCGCTGAACGGCCCGGCGCGGACATGGCTGCAATATCTCCACCCCGCCGACCGCGACCGGTTCCGCTCCACCCTCGACCTGTTCCTCGAATGGCGGCGCGGCCGGCTGAAGCTTGAATTCCGCGTGCGCGCGAATGACGGGCATTATCATTTCATGACCATCCGCGCCCGGCCGGTGCTGAGTTCGGATGGCGAGGTGATCCGCTGTGTCGGCACGCTGAACGACCAGACGGACCACAAGGTCTCCACACAGCGCCTGTTGCAGGACGCCGTGATCGACAATCTCACCGGCCTGCCGAACCACACCATCCTCACCGACCGGCTGCAATCGCTGATCGCATTGTCGCGCACGGCGCCGCATCTCCACCCGACGCTGATCGTGGCGGATATCGACCGGTTCAAGGAGATCAACGAGACGCTGGGCTTTGCCGCCGGCGACAACATCCTGATCGCGCTGACGCGCCGCATCCAGCGGCTGCTTAAGCCGGAGGACACGCTGTCCAGAATCTGGGGCAGCAGCTTCGCGATCATCCTGCAATCCCACAATGACCCGGACGCGATCGCCGAGTTCACCGACGCCCTGACCGCCGCGATTGATGTGCCGATCACCTTCGAGAACCGCGAGATCGCGCTCACGGCGGCGATCGGCATCGCGTCGTGGCACGACGACCATGAGACCGCCGAGGCGTTTCTGGAGGATGCCCGGCTGGCGATGCTGCGCGCCAAGCGCATGGGCGGCAACACAGTCGAGACCTATCGTCCGGCGCTCAGAATGCTCGATGACGAGCGCAAGCAGTTGCAAGGCGACCTCGGCCGCGCGATCGACCGCCAGGAAATGACGGTGCTCTACCAGCCGATCGTGAAGTTCGAGGGGCAGAAGCTTGCGGGCTTCAGGTGCTCGCTGAACTGGAAGCATCCCCAGCGCGGCGATGTCTCCGCCGGCGAGATTTTCGAGCTGAGCCGGGAGAGCGGCCGCTCGGCGGAGCTCATCCTCTACACCGTCCGTCAGGCTGCCAACGATCTCGCGGCATGGCAGCAATCCGTCGCCAATGCCCGCCCGTTTGTGATGGTCGAGCTGAGCTGCAACGAGATGCTGAAAACCAGCACGCTGATCGAGCTGGAAAGCATTGTGCGGGAATCGGAAGTCGCGCCGCGCCAGATCGTGTTCTCCATTCCGGAGGATATCGTGCAGGAAGCGCCCGAGCAGGCGAAGCTCGCCCTGCAGTATCTGCGCACCATCGGCGCGGGCGTTACCCTGTCGGGCTTCGGCAACGGCCACGGCTCGCTGACGCTGCTGAAGAGCTTCCGCTTCGATGCGACCTATGTCGACGGCGCAATCTTCAAATACAATCAGGAACCGCAGGCGGAAATCGTCAAGGCCTTCAGCGAACTGGCCGAGCGCCTCGGCACGGCAATCGGGATCAGCGACCTCGACAATGAGGCCGATGCCACAGCCTTTGCCGAAGCCGGCTGCACCTATGCAACCGGCCCGATTTACGGGCCGGCGGTCGTCTCAACCACCGCGATCCGCCTTGTGCGCGAGAACGGAGCAAGCTGAACCGGCAAGGTCCGCCCCGCGCCCGCGAAAGCCGGGGCATGGCCTGCCGGGCGCGGCTCGGCGTTACGCTGCCGCTTTTCCGGCATTAGGGCCGTTCAGCATGGTGACGATGTAATCGATCTTGGCGACGATTTCCGGGGTGAGCACGAAGGGATAGAAATCCTGCTGACCCATTGACTTGTGGATCGCATTCATCGCGATCGTCAGCGGTATCCACGCATCCGCCAGACGTTTGCCGCTGACGCATTTATAGGGGTCGCCGAGTGGTTCGAGCCGTGCGTCGTCCACCGCAAGGCCAAAGGCGCGCGCGGTTTCCAGCGTGTCGACGATATGGAGCGCATGGGCGAAGCTCTCGGCGAAATCCTCCCAGGGGTGGGTCGCCGCATAGGCGCTGACGTGGTGCTCGGGCCAGTCCGGCGGCGGGCCGTTTTCATAGTGCCGCTGGAGCGCCGCCTGATAGTCGTCGCGCTCATCACCGAACACCTTGCGGAAGCTCTCCAGCCGTCCGTCGTCGCGCACCAGCCGGTCCCAGACATAATGCCCGACCTCGTGGCGGAAATGGCCGAGCATGGTGCGATAGGGCTCGTTCATCTGATCGCGGATGATCTCGCGGGTGACGTCGTCGGCCTCGGCCGCGCGGAGTGAAATCAAGCCGTCCTCGTGGCCGGTCATCGCCGGCGTGACAGAGCCGTCAGCCTCCACGGTGTCTTCAAGGAAATCGAACACCAGCCCGTTTTGCGGGTCCTGCTTGCGCGTCGGCGTTTCCACGCCCCAGCGCAGCAGCGAATAGAAGAGATGCCGCTGGGCAGCGCCGATGCGCTTGAAACGGTTGAGCCCGATCTCGGTGCTGGTGTCCGGTATCAGGTTGTTGTGCCGGCAGGCCAGGCAGAAGGTTTCGTCGTCGTCTTCATCCACCAGCCAGTTGCACACGCCGATCCCGGTGTTCTCGCAAAGCCGGAAACGGCGGCTCTCATCATCCGCCTTGTGCCAGAGGTCTCCCTCGCCCTGCCTGATGGAATAGAGGGCGATATCATCCGGCGCAAAGCCCAGCCGATGGCCGCAAGCGACGCAGGTATCGTTATCGAAATAAACGGTCTGCCCGCAGTGATCGCATTCAAAGATCTTCATGGAGGCCTCGCAATTGCATCCGCCATCATTGGCAGACGCCCCTAAACGGGAATCCCGGCCGGATTGTTTCAGGCGTGTCCGATATTGGTGGAAAGCGACGAGGGGCGCACGCCCATCGAATACAGCGCGCGTTCATATTTGCTGTCGAGATCGCGATCGAAAACCATGTCCTCGATCGCCGGGCATGTCAGCCAGTCATTGTTGGCGATCTCGCTTTCAAGCTGGCCGGGCGCCCAGCCGGTATAGCCGAGCAGCAGCGTCGCCCGTTCCGGGCCCCTGCCGGCGGCGACCGATTTCAGCACATCGAGCGTTCCCGTCATCGCCATATCATCGCTGATCGGAATGCTGCCGTCGCCGGAATAATCGTAGGAATGCAGCACGAAGCCGCGGCCGGGTTCCACCGGCCCGCCGCACAGTACCGGAAAATCGATCAGAGACGGCATCTCCGGATCGCGCTCGTCCCCGACAAGGTCGAGCTGATGGAGGACTTCGGGAAAGGTGACGGACTGAGCGCGGTTGATGATAAAACCCATCGCTCCCTCGCCGGAATGGGCGCAGATATAGATCACGCTGCGTTCGAACTCGCTCTCGGCAAGCTGCGGCATGGCGATCAGAAACTGGCCGTCGAATGGCCCGCGTTCACGCCCTTTTGCAAAGTTCTCCAACACGTCGATCTCCAGCGAACCGTTTGCGCCGCTTTCAAAATTCATCGTAGGCATGAAACCAAGATGGGGCAAGGTCACGCGATATTCAAATCAAATTGTCCGCAATATCATCGAAGCGCCATATCCCCGCCCCGCCGGCTGCGCTAAAGAGCAAGCATGAGAACACGCCGCATCCTGATCATCGCCGCACTCGCCCTGCCCGCTTTCGCGAGCCTCTCCCATGCCGGACAAACCGAATGGGCCGAAGATGCCGGCGGGCGCATGCGTATGATCATGACGGCGCCCGATAAGGACGGCACGATCCGCGCCGCGCTGCAGGTGGAGCCCGCCGACGGTTTCATCACCTACTGGCGTGAGCCCGGCGAAAGCGGCATTCCTCCGCAGATCACCGTCGACGGCAATGATGCCGTCACGCTCGAGGCGATTGCCTACCCGGTGCCCAAGCGCATTGACCTCGCCGGCGTGACCGATATGGGCTATGACGGGCCGGTGACCTTTCCGCTGACCTTCAAGGCCGCGCCGGGCACGCATCCGCGGATGGATGTCACCGCCTTTATCGGGCTTTGCAAGGATATCTGCATCCCGTTCCAGACGACGTTCGAGATCACCGCCTCCACCTATGACGGCAGCGCGGTGGATGCCGCGATCCTCGCCGTCGCAGAAACCACGCTGCCGGAAGCGCCATCGGCCGATTTCCGCGTCGAACGCGCGGTCAAGACCGGCGAGGCCCTGGAGCTTGCGATCGCCCTGCCGGAAGCCGAAAACCCCGAAATCACGCTTGCCAGCAGCGGCGGCTTTATCGTCGAGGCCCCGGCGGGCGCTATGAAGGACGGAGCCTACACGATCACCATACCGCTGGCCTCCCTTCCCGACGGCCGGGATTCCGTCGCGGGCGACTGGTTGCTGCTTGCCAAGGCGGGCGGGCGGGTCATGGAAACGCCGCTTGTGTTTGAAACGGTCTCCCCTTAGGTTTCGTCCCCAGAGGATAAGAGAAGGAGTTTTCCATGTCTGTTTCAAAGGGCGACACACTGCCCTCCTCCACCCTGCGCGAGTTGACCGAAAACGGGCCGGAGCAGGTCTCCACCGACGACATTTTCAAGGGCAAGCGCGTGGTGCTGTTCGCAGTCCCCGGCGCGTTCACGCCGACCTGCTCGATCAACCATCTACCGACCTATCTCGAAAACCGCGACGCCATTTTGAGCCGCGGCGTCGATGAGATCGCGGTGGTGGCGGTCAACGATCCGTTCGTGATGGGCGGCTGGGCCAAGGCCACCGGCGGCGAAGGCAAGATTCGCTACCTCTCGGATGCAGACGGCGCGTTCACCAAGGCGCTTGGCATGGATCTCGACATGTCCGGCGCCGGTCTCGGCCTGCGCTCCAAACGCTATTCCATGCTCGTCGAGGACGGCAAGGTGAAGGAGCTGAATGTCGAGGACAATCCCGGCGAGGCCACCGTCTCTGCCGCGGCGACCATTCTCGGCCAACTCTGATCGCGCACTTTTGCGCAGACGCCATTGAAGAAAAAACGGAAGCCGGCCGGGATATCCGACCGGCTTCTTTCATGCCCGGACGCAACACTTGGCAGGAAGCGCCCGTAGCATTACCACGCCAGGCTTGACGGAGCCGCAAGCCGCGGCCCCACAAGCACGCTGGTCTCTACGCCATGCGAAACAACACTGCAGATAATACAATGCAATTTTAAAGTTAAAACCATTTTTATTAATTAATATTAATTGTATTACATTGTCCGTTCTCAATAACAAACCATTCCATATTCTTCATCGGCTCTGGTAAGATACCCGAGAACGGAGGGCCCGAATGCAACGCGTTGCCAGCAGAACCGTCCGGCGGACGGCAACGGCGCTTCTCGCCGTGGCCTTTATCGTCTCCACGCCGTTCGTGGTGCCGAACGGCATCGAATCCGTGAAGCTGCTTGCGCTGCGCAATGACCCGGTCAAGCTGACGGATTATCGGCTGGAGCAGCTCACGCCCGCCGATTACGACCGCGCCATCCGCGAGGCGCTTGCCAGCGACGATCCCGATCTTGCCGAAAGCGTCATCACCCTTGCCGACAGCCGCGGCGTGCGCATCGACGGCGCCGAGCGGGAACGCGTCGAGATCGCCGTCTCAGAGGAGAATAGCCTCGGCAACCAGATCTATGAGCTGTGGGATGGCGCGCTGACCGGCAAGCCGGACAGCGCCGTCGGGCTCGTGGGCGCGATCGCCACCGATCTCACGACGGTCGGCGATGTCCGCGACATCATCATCGAGGGCGGGTCCTATCTGCAGGGCGAGGACTACGACCCTCTGATCCTGGGTCTTTCGATGGCAGGTCTTGCGATCACCGGCGCTGTTGTGCTGTCCGGCGGCTCGGCGTCATCCGCCAAGATCGGCACCAGCACGCTGAAGGCCGCGAGCAAGGCGGGCGCGATCGCCACGCCGCTCCGCCGTTCCTTTACCCGGCTTTCCGGAGAGGTCGTCAGCGGCCCGGCGCTGCGCAAAAGCCTGCCGCTGCTCAAGCGCGGCAATGTACCGGCGGCACGGCGGGCGCTGACAAGCTCGCTCGACGTCAAGCCGCTGGTGAAGATGCAGGACGCGGCCATGGAGGTCGGCACGGTGATGACCAAGAACGGCTTCAAGGCCGGCACGGACATGCTGAAAGTGGCGGATACGCCGGCCGACCTGACCAAGCTCGGCAAGCTCTCGACCCGCTTCGGCAAGCGCTTCCGCGCCATCGTCTTTATGCTGGGCTCCGGCGCCATCTCACTCGCCGGGTATTTGCTCATCGCGGCAAGCTGGACGGCGACTTTCGCGATGTGGCTCCTGGGCGCGGCCTATTTCAGCTATCGCGCCCTCAGGGTCGGCTGGCGGTTTCTGTTCTATCCGGCCGGACGAATGCTTGTCCGGCTCTGGGCTTGAGCGAGCTCAAACCGCCATATCGAAGACGAGGATGCCGGAAATGCCGCCGGCCGCGGCGGCGACGAGTTTCTCGCTGACCACTGTGTGATCGGGGTGATCGAGATAGGCATCGCGCGCGGCCGAATCTTCGAAGGTCACGATGAAGCCGTCGCCATAGCCGCTGTCGAGCCCCTCCGGCGAGACATTCGCGCCGGACTTGAAATCCACGATGCCGGGGATGACGCGCTTCAGCCCGGCGATCTCATCGTAGAGCGCCTGCTTTTCCTCGGCCCCGGCTTCCTGTCGAAATCGAATGAATACGCAATGCATGATCATGATGTTTTCCGAAGCGCCTCAGCGCCCTGGCCCCTTTTTGAACGGTTCCATCCCCTGACGCGCCAATTCGTCGGCGCGCTCATTCTCTTCGTGGCCGGCGTGGCCCTTCACCCAATGTAGAGTGACATCGTGCCTGTTGCGCTCGGCTTCAAGAGCCTGCCACAATTCGGCATTCTTGACGGGCTTCTTCGCGGCGGTTTTCCAGCCGTTCTTCTTCCAGCCGTGAATCCATTTCGAAATGCCGTCCTTGACGTATACGCTATCGGTATAAAGCGCCACGGTGCAAGGCTCCTTCAGCGCCTTCAGGGCCTCGATCGCCGCCATCAGCTCCATGCGGTTGTTGGTGGTCAGCTTCTCGCCACCGCAAAGATCGCGTTCCTTGTCGCCATAGCGCAGCACCGCGCCCCAGCCGCCGGGGCCGGGATTGCCGGAGCAGGCCCCGTCGGTGAAAATCTCAACTGTCTTCTTCAAACCTGTTCCAGTCCGTATTCGCTGGCCGTTGCCACAGAACGATGAAAGCGCAGATAGCGCAGATATTCGAGCGGGTCCTTCTTGACCACCAGCGCGCCCGCCGGCGTGTTCAGCCAGTCGTAAAGCCGGGTGAGGAAGAAGCGCAGCGCCGAGCCGCGGCACAGCAGCGGCAGCGCCTCGATCTCGTCCTCACCAAGCGGCCGCACGCTCTGATAGCCCTCGATCAGCGCCCGCGCCTTGGTGACGTTGAAGGCGCCGTCCTTCTCGAAGCACCAGGCATTGAGGCAGATCGAAAGGTCATAGGCGAGGAAGTCATTGCAGGCGAAGTAGAAGTCGATGAGGCCGGAAAGCTTGTCGCCGATGAAGAACACGTTGTCGGGGAACAGATCGGCATGGATGACGCCCTCCGGCAGGTCCACCGGCCAGCGATCCTCAAGCGTCGCGAGTTCCGTGGTGATCTCGCTTTCCAGCCCCTTCTGGACCTCGTCGGCGCGGGCGGCGGACTTGTCCCACAGATCGACCCAGCCCTTGAGCGCCAGCGCGTTCTTGCGCGTCAGATCGAAATCCTGCCCGGCGATGTGCATGCGGGCGAGCGCGACGCCCAGTTCCCGGCAATGGGGCGCGGCGGGCTTTCTGAGCCACATGCCTTCCAGAAAAGAAATCAGCGCCGCCGGGCGGCCGCAGAGCCTGCCATAAGGCGCGCCGTCATCGCGGGGAAGCGGGAGCGGGCATGACAGGCCGCGATCGGCCAGATGCTGCATCAGCCCGAGATAGAACGGCAGATCGCCCTCATCCACCCGCTTTTCATAGAGCGTCAGGATCAGAGGAAATTTCTCGGTGTGGAGCAGGAAGTTGGAGTTCTCGACGCCCTCCGCGATGCCGCGATAGGACAGGAGTCCGCCGACGTCATAGGCTTTCAGAAACTGCCGGAGATCGTCTTCATTGATATCGGTATAGACGGCCAAATGCTTATCGTCCGTTGACGAAGGCCATGTCCTCGACGGTCAGTTCGACATCGCGGAGCTGGCGGTTGACGAGGAAATGTTCGTTCTCGACCGTGGTTTCGGCAAGCTCGATCGTGGTGTCGAACCGCGCGCGAAACGCCTCGATGATCTCGTTCACCACGACCTCCGGGGCCGAAGCGCCGGCGGAAAGCCCAAGCGTGCGGATCGGGCCGATCGCATCGAAATCGAGTTCGGCGGCGCGCTGGACGAGGATCGCCTCCTTCGCCCCTGCCCGTTTCGCAACCTCCACGAGACGCCGGGAATTGGACGAGTTCGGCGCGCCGACAATGATGAAAAGATCGCAGCCGGGCGCTGCCGCCGACACCGATTCCTGGCGGTTGGTGGTGGCATAGCAGATCGAATCGGCAGACGGCGCGGTGAGGTTCGGAAACCGCTCGGTGAGCTTGGCGATCACCGCCGCAGTATCCTGCACCGAGAGCGTCGTCTGCGTCACATAGCCGAGATTGTCCGGATCGGCGGGTTGGTAGCGCTCGGCATCCTCCACCGTCTCCACCAGCGACACCGCGCCCTCCGGCAACTGCCCCATCGTGCCGATCACTTCCGGGTGGCCGGCATGGCCGATCAGCACCACGTGGCGGCCGAGCCGCTCATGGCGCATCGCCTGTTTGTGGACCTTGGAAACCAGCGGGCATGTGGCGTCGAGATAGAAGAGATTCCGGCTTTCGGCATCGGCCGGCACGGATTTCGGCACGCCATGGGCGGAAAATACCACAGGCTGCTCGCGATGCTCCGCCGGAATCTCGTCGAGCTCCTCGACGAAAACCGCGCCGCGCGCCTCAAGCCCTTCCACGACGTAGCGGTTATGCACGATCTCGTGACGCACATAGACCGGCGCGCCGTAGCGCTTCAGCGCCAGCACGACGATCTGGATCGCCCGGTCGACGCCGGCGCAAAAGCCGCGCGGGCCGCAAAGGCGAATGGTCAATGGGGTCATGGTCATCTCGCTCAAATCATTCCGGGCAACTGATACCAATGATGACGGTCCTTTGTCCAATGCGCGTTTGCGCCCGAGGTGGATGGAAGCGCCGCAATCGCGATGCCATCGAGCGTGCGCTGCTGCAGGCCGCAGCTTATCGTCTTGTCCCCGAAATATATGCGCGCGCCGGTGAGGCTGGTGAACGCGATCAGCTTCGGGCGGAAATGCCGCATCTTCTCCTCGAATGCGGCGATATCGAAGGCCGACAGGGTCAGCGCCTTGTCCATGCCGCTTTCGCTCTGGTTTAGATCGGTAAGGCCGATACCGTAATCAAGGAGTTTGCGGAAATCCGTCGGCGAAACCCGCTCCGGCGTCAGCCCGATCTCGTGCAGCGTGCGGTAGAACTTGTTGGAGGGGTTGGCGTAGAACGAGCCGGTGCGCGCCGAGATGTGCCCCTTCGCCGTGCCGCAGAACACGATATCGAGGCCCGGCGCGAGCAGGTCAATCATGCTTTCGCCGCCCCCGCCAGACGAGCAGGCCAACGATGATCGCCAGCACGGCCGCAAGCCCGTACCATGTGACCGCATATTGCAGGTGGTCGTTCGGAAACGAAATCCGGGTCACGCCGCCGACGGGCAAGCCGCCCGGATTGGGGGCGTCACCGGCATCGACGAAAAAGGGCACCACCTCACCGGCCGAAAGCCCGGTCGATTGCGCCATCGCGTCGATATCCTTCCAGTAGAAGATGTTCTGCGCGATATCGTTCTCGGGCACCGCAAACGAGGGTTTTTCGTCGAGCCGGTCGCGGGCAAGCCCTGTCACGGTAACCGTGCCGGTCACCTGCCCTTCGGGCCGGCTCGCGGCATCCTTCATGTCGAACGGCACGAAGCCGCGATTGACGAAGATCGCGCGGCCATCGGCGAGCCGCAACGGGGTATAGACGTAATAGCCGGACTGGCCCTGATAGGTCGCGAAGAAATGCCGCTCACGGTCATGCTCAAACCGGCCGGTCACCTCTATCGGCCGGTATTCGATTTCACTCCGCGGCAGCGCCTCTGCCTCGGCGAGCGTGATCGGCGGCGCCTGCAACTGCTGCTCGACCGAGGCCAGCAGCGCCTCCTTCCAGTGCAGCCGGCGCACCTGCCAGTTGCCGAGCGAGATCAGGGTCACGAAGGCAAGCGCTGCCAGCGCCAGCCCCAACACCCGCACAAGCGTCTTCCGTCTAGGCATCGTCATCGCGCTTGATCATGCCCTCGGCGGCGGAGTGGCGGTACTGCAGAACGATCAGCACGCCCTTGAAGGCCCGCAGCGCAGCCAGCGAAAGCGCGATCGCGAGCGGCACCCAGATGACGATATGCACCCAGAACGGCGGCGAATAGGTAATCTCGGTCCACAGCACCAACCCGATCACCAGAAAGCCGACGGCCAGCATCACGAAGATCGCGGGACCGTCTCCTGAATCGGCAAAGCCGTAGTCCAGGCCGCAGTTGTCGCATTCCGGCTTCACGGCCAGAAAGCCATCGAAAAGCGGGCCCTTGCCACAGCGGGGGCAGCGGCCCTTGAGGCCGGAAAGAATGAGCGGGGCAAGCGGATTTTGGTCTGCGGGCATGAATTTGAAAGCCTTCCTGAAACCGGAAGGCGCCTCTTCACTTGATAACGTCGTGCCAGTCGTTGTGGTTGCGCACGCTCAGCGCCTTGAAGAACGGGCAGAGCGGAATGATCTTCCAACCGCCCTTGCGCGCCTCGTCGACAGCGTGGCGGGCCAGCGTTTCGCCGACGCCCTTGCCGCGCAGCGCATCCGGCACGCCGGTGTGATCGATGATGATCAGCCGTTCGGAGCTGCGGGAATAGGTCATCTCCGCCTCATGGCCGTCAACGACCGTGTAGTAGCGGCCGCCCGAGGCGGTCTTTTCTTCCTGTATGGCCATGATGCGCCCTTCCCAAAAGCCGACCGCCGCCTCGATGGGCGGCGGAGGGTGGTTTCAAAATCAGTGGCCGGTCTCGGCCAGCGGCGCGCCCCATCCGCCCCAGATATAGATGGTGAAGAACAGGAACAGCCAGACCACGTCGACGAAGTGCCAGTACCATGCGGCGGCCTCGAGGCCGAAATGGCGCTCCGCCGTGAACGATCCACGGGCCGCGCGAATCAGGCAGACGATCAGGAAGATCGTGCCGACGATCACGTGGAAGCCGTGGAAACCGGTCGCCATGAAGAAGGTGGCGCCATAAATGGAGTTTTTGAAGGCAAACGGCGCCTCGTAATACTCATAGGCCTGAACGCCGGTAAACAGCAGGCCGAGCAACACGGTGAGCGTCAGACCCTGGAGCAGGCCCTTGCGGTCGCCATGGATCAGGGCGTGATGCGCCCAGGTCAGCGTGGTGCCGGACAGAAGCAGGATGATGGTGTTGTAGAGCGGGAAGTGCCAGGGGTCGACAACCGCGATGCCTTCCGGCGGCCATGTTCCGCCGGTCGCTTCCACGCGCGCTGCCTGGATCGCCTCGCCGGTGAACAGGCTGGCATCGAAGAACGCCCAGAACCACGCCACGAAGAACATCACTTCCGAGGCGATGAACATGATCATGCCGTAGCGCAGATGCAGCGAAACGACCGGAGTATGGTGCCCCTCGCGCCCTTCCTTGATCGTGTCGGACCACCATCCGAACATCACATAGATGGTAACCGCGAGACCGATCAGCAGCAGCCAGGGCTGCGCCAGATCGAGGCCGAGAATATTGAACGAACCACCGCTGAGATAGCGCATATAGCCGACGCCGCCGAAGCACAGCAGGAAAGCGCCGATAGCGGCGACCAGCGGCCAGGGGCTTGGGTCGATGATATGATAATCGTGGTTCTTGTGCTGCGCGTCTGCCATTCCTGGTCCCCGTTTCCTCTCTCCCTGAAAACCGCGTCGGGCGCTGTTTCAGTAAACTAGCATCTACACCGTTTCCGGTCTTTGGCAAATCGCCCGCTGCTTTATCAGCATTTGGTCCGAACTTGCCGTCTTAATCAATCCCCGCGAACGATAATCCGCGAGCGGTGGCGGCGCTCCTTCAGGAGCTTCCGTCCGAGCTTGCGGCAGACGCCTTGGCGGCGACCGGCTTCTCGTGTTCGAAGAATGTATAGGACAGCGTCAGAACCCTGATATCCTTGGTCTCTTCCGCCTCAACGATCGCCGGATCGACGAAGAAGACGACCGGCATTTCCAGCGTCTCGCCCGGCTGCAGCACGGTTTCGGTGAAGCAGAAGCACTCGACCTTGTTGAAATAGGCGCCGGCCTGAAGCGGCGTGACGTTGAAGATCGCCTGTCCGAGTATAGGCTCGCTGCTCTTGTTGCGGGCGTTGAACATGACCTGCACGGTCTCGCCGATCTTCGGCGAAACCGATTTCTGCTCCGGCTTGAACTCCCAGTCGAGACCCGGCGCGACATTGGCGTCGAAGGTCACCTTGATCGTCTTGTCGAGCACCACGTTGGAATACTGCTCGACCCGCTGGGCCGTGCCGTTATACCCTGTAACCTGGCAGAATATGCGATAGAGCGGCACGGCGGCGAAGCTCATCGCGGTCATGCCGAACACGAAAACAAGGCACATCAGAACGATGGCGCCGTTGTTGCGTTTGCCGCTCGCTTGCGTCATCTCGCCTCCTCAGGCCGCGCCGAACTTGACCATGGTGATGATATAGAACAGCACCACGAGGCCGAACAGCACGAAGCCGAGCGCGATATTGCGCGCGCGCCGGGCCCGCTTCTGCTTGTCGGTCAATTTCACTGTCTCGATCATGGCTTCACCCAAAGACCAGCATGGCCGCGCGATCGACCATCAGACCGGCGAAGATCGCCGCCAGATAGAAGAGCGAAAACGCGAACATCTTCTTTGCCGGCACCATTTTGCTGTCGCCCTCGGCCATCGCCCGCACCTTCAGTGAATGGTAGACGAAGTAGCCGCCGAGCGCTGCCGCGAACACCGCGTAGAAGGGGCTCGCAAGCCCCGTCAGCGCCGGCGCGACGCCTGCGATCGCGGTCAGCACCGCATAGACGACCATCTGGTTCTTTGTTGATTTCTCGCCGGCCACATTCGGCATCATCGGGATGCCGACATCGTCGTAATCGCCCTTCTTGAAGAGCGCCAGCGCCCAGAAATGCGGCGGGGTCCACAGGAAGGTGATCGAAAACAGAATGATACTGTCGAGCGAGATCGAGCCGGTGACCGCCGCCCAGCCGATCATGGGCGGGAAAGCGCCGGCCGCACCGCCGATGACGATGTTCTGCGGCGTCGCCCGCTTCAGCCACATCGTGTAGAACACGGCGTAAAAGAAGATCGTAAACGCCAGAAAACCGGCGGCGAACCAGTTGATCGCGAGGCCGAGCGTAGCCACCGAGAAGCAGGCAAGCGTTATACCGAAAGCGAGCGCCTCTTCGCGGCGGACCCGGCCGGCCGGGATGGGGCGATTCGCCGTGCGCGACATCACGGCATCGATATCGGCGTCATACCACATGTTGAGCGCGCCAGCCGCGCCGGCGCCGATGGCGATGCACAGGATCGCGATCGCGCCCATGACCGGATTGATCGAGCCCGGCGCCAGGAACAGGCCGGCAAAGGCGGTAAACACCACCAGCGACATCACCCGCGGCTTCAACAGCGCGAAATAGTCCCGCCCGGTTGCTTCCGAAAGCACGAGATCGTCGCCAAGGTCGTTGTCGATTACTGTCATTGTCAGCTCTCATTTCAAACAAGACCGCGCGCCATTGGGCGGCGCGCGAGCTTTGTTGTTTGTCGCATCGCCTTAGCGGATGCGCGGCAGTTCCGACCACTGGTGGTAGGGCGGCGGCGAGGAAAGCTGCCACTCGAGCGTGGTCGCGCCCGGACCCCAGGGATTGTTGCCGGCGACCCGCTTCTTCGCGAAGGCCTCGAAAATGCCGAACAGGAAGATCAGTACGCCGATGGCCGAGATATAGGAGCCGTAGGACGAAACCGCGTTCCAGCCGGCAAAGGCATCCGGATAGTCGATATAGCGGCGCGGCATGCCCGACAGGCCCAGGAAGTGCTGCGGGAAGAACACCAGGTTCACGCCGACGAACATCACCCAGAAATGAATGTGGGCAATCTTCTCATTGTACATGTAGCCGGTGATCTTCGGGAACCAGTAATACCAGCCGGCGAAGATCGCGAACACGGCGCCGAGCGACAGCACGTAGTGGAAATGGGCCACCACGTAATAGGTGTCGTGGAACGAGCGGTCGAGGCCGGCATTGGCGAGCTGCACGCCCGTAACGCCGCCGACGGTGAACAGGAAGATGAAGCCGATCGCCCACACCATCGGCGCGCGGAACGAGATCGAGCCGCCCCACATCGTCGCGATCCAGGAAAAGATCTTCACGCCCGTCGGCACCGCGATCACCATGGTGGCGAAGACGAAGTAGCGCTGGGTGTCGAGCGACAGGCCGACCGTGTACATGTGGTGGGCCCAGACGATGAAGCCGACGGCGCCGATCGCGACCATGGCGTAGGCCATGCCGAGATAGCCGAACACCGGCTTCTTCGAGAAGGTCGAGATGATGTGGCTGATGATGCCGAAACCGGGCAGGATCAGGATGTAGACCTCGGGGTGACCGAAGAACCAGAACAGATGCTGGAACAGGATCGGGTCGCCGCCGCCATCCGGCGAGAAGAAGGTCGTGCCGAAATTACGGTCCGTCAGCAGCATGGTGATGCCGCCCGCCAGAACCGGCAGCGACAGCAGCAGAAGGAAGGCGGTGATCAGCACCGACCAGGCGAACAACGGCATCTTGTGCAGGGTCATGCCCGGCGCGCGCATGTTCAGGATGGTGGTGATGAAATTGATCGCGCCGAGGATCGAGGACACGCCGGCCACGTGCAGCGCGAAGATCGCGAGATCGACCGCCGGTCCCGGCATGCCGCTGGTGGAGAACGGCGGATAAAGCGTCCAGCCGCCGCCGACGCCGTACGAACCCGCCGGCCCCTCGACGAACATCGAGAGCAGAAGCAGCAGGAAGGCGGGCACGAGCAGCCAGAACGAAATGTTGTTCAGACGCGGAAACGCCATGTCCGGCGCGCCGATCATGATCGGCACCATCCAGTTGGCGAAGCCGCCGATCATCGCCGGCATCACCATGAAGAAGATCATGATCAGGCCGTGCGCGGTGGTGAACACGTTGTAGAGATGCTTGCCCTGGTCAATCGCTGCGGCACCGGCATCGCCATAAACCATGGCGGCCAGGCCGTTGAAGATCTGGATGCCGGGCTCCTGCAGCTCCATGCGCATGGCGACGGACAGCAGCCCGCCGATAATGCCCGCACAGATCGCGAAGATCAGATAGAGCGTTCCGATATCCTTGTGGTTGGTCGAGAAAAGCCATCGCGCGGCAAAGCCGGGCTTATGGTCGTGATCGTGAGCGTGCGCTGCTTCGGCCATATCGCTCTCCTCAATTCTTGTCGGCGAGCATGACGGCGTTTTCGCCCTGCTCTTGATTGTCGATGCTTGCCATCAAAGCGCGGTTCGCGGCTTCGACGTCAGTGGCGGCGGAGGCCTGCCATGTGGTGAACTGCTCGGGAGAAACCGCGCGGATCGCGATCGGCATGAAGGCGTGGTCCTTGCCGCAGAGTTCCGAGCACTGGCCGTAATAGATGCCTTCGGCCTCGGCCTTGAACCAGGTTTCGTTCAGGCGGCCGGGAATGGCGTCGATCTTGATGCCGAATGCCGGCATCGCGAAGGAGTGGATGACGTCGGTGGGGGCTGCGGTGACGAGCAGACGCACGGTCGCGCCGACCGGAACCACCATCTCGTTGTCGACGGCGAGAAGCCGCGGATAGACCGCCCTGTCTTCCTTGCCGTATTCGGCGCGCTGCTCATCGGTCAGCAGATAGGAGGCGTAGGAGATCGCGCCGTCCTCGATCTCGGGATAATCATAGCTCCACAGCCACTGCGTGGCCGTCGCCTTGACCGTCAGATCGGGCTCTTCCGGCATGGTGAGCTGGTTGGTGAGCAGGTTGAAGGACGGCACCGCGAGAAACAGAAGAATCAGCACGGGCGCGACGGTCCACACAACCTCGATCGCGGTGTTGTGGCTGGTGCGCGATGCTGTCGGGTTCTTCGATTCCCGGAACTTCACCATCACCAGGATCAGAAGCGCCAGCACCAGAAGCACGATCGGCACGATAAACCAGAGCGTATACTGCTCGAACCAGGTAATCTGATGCATGATCGGCGATGCTGCCGGCTGCAGGGTCATCTCCCACGGCTCAGGCTGCGCGGCAAAGGCGCTCCCGCTGCCGGCAAGACAGAGAAGACCTGTCATGCATGCTCTGGTTTTATTCATCACGTTGAATTCTCCCACCATTGTTTGACTTCGGTCAAACCGGATCCTGTTCGTTTGCGCCAGAAGTAACAAAACCGCCCGCGGCGCGATAGCGCCATGATAGCATCTCAAGACGCCGACGCACCCCTTGGCCGGCGAACAGGCGACACCGTCGACCGGTTTTTCTCCCTCAGTCACAATTATGCCATAGCATTTGCCAATTTGAAGCGTCAAATTGTCTCACGCGGCATGCGCACCCACTGATATTTCGCCGCGCTTTCCCAGGTCAAGTCCTTCTTCAGCCGTTGAAAATTTCTTTCGAACGCGGCACAAAGCCCGGTATCGGAAAAGAGAGATATCAATTCACCCGAGGAGCCCGCGCCATGCCCGTATTTCCCGCAGATCATGCGCTTCGAAGGGTCGGCGCGTTGAGCCTCGCCTGCCTGCTGTTTTCAGCCGCCCTGCCCGCTCTCGCCCAGGAGGCCACGGACGATAGCGCCGGGGAAACATCTGAGGAACCCGCAACGCCCGACGCCGAACCCGCTCCGCAGCCGGCGCCGCCCGAGCCGCCGGCGGATAACAGCGTGGTCAGAGAGAATCACGGCGCATGGTCGATGGTCTGCGATCAGCCGCCGGGCTCCAGCGTCGAGCAATGCGCACTGATGCAGAACGTGATCGCCGACGACCGCCCGGAGATCGGCCTTTCGATCGCGGTGCTGAAGACCGCCGACCGCGAGGCGAAATTGCTGCGCGTTCTCACCCCGCTCGGCGTTTTCCTGCCCGAAGGCATGAACCTGTTCGTCGACAACGTCGATATCGGCAAGGCTTATTTCTCGCGCTGCTATCTCGACGGCTGCTATGTCGAGGTCGATATCGACGATGACCTGATGCGGATTTTGCGCGCCGGAACCCAAGCGGTGTTCACGCTCAACTTCTCGGTGGACCAGAACTCGATCGGCATTCCGGTCGATCTGTCGGGCTTTGCCGAGGGCTATGACGCCCTGCCCTGATATCGCGGCGCGATCGTTCCTATATGGGACGCATGACGGATAAAAAGACGGAAACGACCATGACAGACCGCGACCTCCTCAGCCATTTCGATGCCGATGAAGCGACGATACGCGGCATTGTCGAAGACACGCTGCACGGCGCCGATGACGGCGAGCTCTATGTCGAATATTCGCAGAGCGAATCGCTGTCCTTCGATGATGGCAGGCTGAAGGGCGGCGCGTTCAACACCGGTCACGGCTTCGGCCTCAGGGCGGTGGCGGGCGATGCCAGCGGCTTTGCCCATGCCGGCGAACTGTCGCTCGGCGCGCTGAAGCGGGCAGCGGCCACCGCCAAGGCCGTGACCCATGGCTATGACGGCACCTATGCCGAGCCGCCGCGCGGCACCAATACCAGGCTCTATTCCGAGGACAACCCGATCGGCGCGCCGTCGTTCGAAGAAAAGATCGCGATGCTCGGCGAGATCGACGCCTATCTCAGAGAACGCGACCCGCGCGTGCGCCAGGTCTCCGCCTCGCTCGCCGCCAGCCACCAGATCGTCGAAATCCTGCGCGCCGATGGCTATCGCGTCAGCGATGTGCGGCCGATGACGCGGCTCAACATCTCGGTGGTCGTCGGCGACGGCGACCGTCAGGAAACCGGCTCGTTCGGCATCGGCGGCAGGCAAAGCTTCGCCGACCTGTTCGCGCGTCAGGACTGGCAGTCGGGCGCGGAAGAAGCGCTGCGCAAGGCCTTCGTCAATCTCGAGGCGATCGACGCGCCGGCCGGCACGATGGATGTCGTGCTCGGAAACGGCTGGCCGGGCGTGATGATCCACGAGGCCGTCGGCCACGGGCTAGAGGGCGATTTCAACCGCAAGGGGCTTTCGGCCTTTTCCGGCCTCGCCGGCCAGATGGTCGCAGCCCCCGGCGTCACCATCGTCGATGACGGCACGATCGAAAACCGCCGCGGCTCGATCTCGATCGACGACGAGGGCACGCCGTCCGGCTACAATGTGCTGATCGAGAACGGCAGGCTCACCGGCTATATGCAGGACCGCATGAATGCCCGGCTGATGGGCGTGGCGCCCACCGGCAACGGCCGCCGCCAGTCCTATTCGGATCTGCCGATGCCGCGCATGACCAACACCTATATGCTGGCCGGCGACAAGACCAAGGAAGAGATCATTGCCTCGGTCAAGAAGGGCATCTACGCCGTCACCTTCGGCGGCGGCCAGGTGGATATCACCTCCGGCCAGTTCGTGTTCGACTGCACCGAGGCCTATCTGATCGAGAACGGCAAGATCGGCGCGCCGATCAAGGGCGCAACGCTGATCGGCAACGGGCCGGACGCGATGAAGCGCGTCTCCATGGTCGGCAACGATCTCGCGCTCGACAACGGCATCGGCAATTGCGGCAAGGCCGGCCAATGGGTCCCCGTGGGCGTGGGCCAGCCGCATCTGAGGCTGGACCAGATCACCGTCGGCGGCACCAAGGCGTGACGGTCGAATACGAATTCCGGCGGCGCATTGATGACGTGGTCTACCGCTTCGCACCGCACGGCAGTGAAAACGGCTTTCCCGCCTGGAAACGTATCGACTTCGATATCCGGCTGGTCTGGCGCAACGGCAAAGGCTGGTGCACGGTCGACAGTGCAGGCACGATCAACGGCCGCCCGTGGAATGTGGAACCTGAAGAACAGGGCGCGACCCCTTTCGAGGGCGAGTGGGTCAGCAAGAAGAACGACAAATCCTACGTATACGATCTCGTGAAGCTGAAAGACGGAAGCGCTGCCTTTTGAAGGCACGGCTTAGCGGATTGTTTACGCCTTTCGGGCTCAATGCGCCCATGTATTGCGTAACCCCTTCTTCCGCCGCCATGGCCTCTGCCGGACCCGACATCCGCCCCTATCGGGCGGAGGACAACGCCGTGCTTGTCGACATCTGGCATCGGGCCTCGTCCGTCGCCCATGATTTTCTGCCGGCCGAACTGCTCGTCGCGCAGAAGAAGCTCGTTTCTGAAAAATACCTGCCGGAAACCGAGACCTGGGTAGCCGTGAATGGCGAAACGCCCGTCGGCTTCATCGGCCTGATCGACAGCTTCATCGGCGGCCTGTTCGTCTCACCCGATTGCCAGGGCGGCGGCATCGGTTCGGCGCTGCTCGACCACGCCTTCCGTCTGAAGGGCCACCTGCTGCTGGAAGTCTACGCCGCCAACAGCCGCGCGCTGGCCTTCTACCGCCGCCACGGCTTCTGCGGCATCAAGCGGCGGCAAACCGACGACAACGGCCTACCCTTCCCGCTGATCATGATGCAAAAGCCGGTTCCGACGACGTGGCAGCGGTCGGACTTCAGTCTTCCTTGAGGAAATCCGTCAGCACGTCGACGATCAGCCCGTGATCGTCCTTGCTGGCAAGACCCGAGACGGTGATCGCCGCGACGACGCCGACATGGCGAATGCGGACGGGAAAGCTGCCGCCGTGGTCGGCGTAGTCGGTGAGGTTCAGGCCGAGTTCGGGACCGATGGTGCGGCCCTTGCGGCGGTGTTCCAGCTCGATCGCGTAGGACGAGCGATGAAAGTGGAACACGACGTTCGATTTGCGCCGCGCCCACATGTCGTTGTCCGGCGCGGAACCCGGAAGCGCCGCATGAAACAGCGTCCGGCTCGGTGTGCGGATATCGATCACCACCGGCGCGTCGAGCGCCAGCGCACGGTCCACCAGCCGCTGGCCGAGATCCCAGGCATCGGTCTCGTCGAAACGGGCGAGAACCAGCTTCTTCTCCTGGCCGGCGACCTGATCTTCAAGTTCGTTTGCCATCGATAACTCCCTCACGGATACATGCGGACCTTGTGCCAGCCGCCCTCGGCGGCATTGCGGCGGAATTCGATGCGGTCGTGCAGGCGGAACTTGCCGTCATGCCAGAACTCGATCGAGACCGGCTTCAGCCGGAAGCCCGACCAGTGCGCCGGACGCGGTATCTCGCTGACGCCGTATTTCGCCGTGGTCTTGGCAACCGCCCTTTCGAGCGCGAACCGGCTTTCCAAAGTGCGCGACTGTTTCGAGGCCCAGGCGCCGATGCGGCTGCCGCGCGGGCGCGACTGGAAATAGACATCGGCCTCCGCGTCGGTCACCACTTCCACGGGGCCGCGCAACCGGATCTGGCGGCGCAGCGATTTCCAGTGAAAACACATAGCCGCCTTCGGCTGGCCGAGAAGTTCCCGGCCCTTCTGGCTTTCGAAATTGGTGTAGAACACGAAGCCGTTGGCGTCGAATTCCTTCATCAGCACCATGCGCACATTGGGCAGGCCGTCCTCGTCGACAGTCGCGACCGCGACAGCGTTCGGATCATTGGGCTCGCTCGCCTCGGCATCCTTGAGCCATTTGGCGAACAGTTCGAAGGGGTCGTTCTCCTCGGTGAAATCAGCCTTGCCGCCGTCGTCAGCCATCGTCGTCACTCCCGATCATGTTTCGCCTGCCGCACGGTCAAAATCAAATCGCGGAAAAATCGCGCCGGACGTCCGTCCCGGCAAGCGAGAGAATGGATATGAGAGAAGACCAAACCGCGGCGCCTTGCAAGCGGCGTTTCGCCGGCGAAAGCGCCATCGACGCGGAAAGGTCAGCTTGAACCGATTAGCCGCCTATGCCATAGGCAGAAACCAGATGAGTTTCAAGGAGCATCGACACATGGCGGAAGCAACCGGCCTCATGAAAGGCAAACGCGGCATTATTCTCGGTGTCGCCAATAACCGTTCGATTGCATGGGGCATTGCCAAAGCATGTCATGACGCCGGAGCCGAGATCGCGCTGACCTGGCAGGGCGACAATCTCAAGAAGCGCGTCGAGCCGCTCGCAAACGAGCTCAACGCCCTGATGGCCGGCCATTGCGATGTTACGGACCCTGCAAGCATCGAAGAGGTTTTCGCCACGCTTGAGCAGGAATGGGGCAAGATCGACTTCGTGGTCCACGCCATTGCCTTCTCCGACAAGGAAGAGCTTACCGGCCGCTATATCGACACCTCGCGCGAGAATTTCGCGAAATCGATGGATATCTCGGTCTATTCCTTCACCGCCATCGCCCGGCGCGCCGAGAAGATGATGAATGACGGCGGCTCGATGCTGACGCTGACCTATTACGGCGCAGAGAAAGTGATGCCGCATTACAATGTCATGGGCGTTGCCAAGGCCGCGCTGGAAGCCAGCGTGCGCTACATGGCCGTCGATGTTGGCGGCAGAGGTATTCGCGTGAACGCGATCTCCGCAGGCCCGATCAAGACGCTCGCCGGCTCGGCGATCGGCGATTTCCGCTACATTTTGAAGTGGAACGAATACAACTCGCCGCTGAAGCGCAATTGCACGATCGACGAAGTCGGCAACACCGCGCTGTTCCTGCTCTCGGACCTGTCCACCTCGGTCACCGGCGAAGTGCTGCATGCCGATTCGGGCTATCACGTGGTCGGCATGAAGGCCGTCGACGCGCCGGACATTTCGGTGGTCAAGGACTGAGCGGCACCTGACCGGCCAGGGCGCGGACCATCCCGCGCCTTTTTCTTTCAGGTGTCTTCAACGCCATGTCGGTCCGCCGAAAAGTGTGCAAAACCCCCTCCTCCTTTTGAACTTTCGCATCCGCCTGTAATGAAAGTTGATCGGGCGACGCGCCAGCAACCACGGGACGCTGAAATTGCAGATCTATGTCATCCGCCACGGCCAGACGGACTGGAACGCCGAGTACCGGCTTCAGGGCCAGCAGGACATACCGCTCAACGAGACGGGCCGTAGCCAGGCCAATGGCAATGGCAGTGAACTCGCCGAGATTCTCGGCGCCGACGCCCATCGCTTTGACTTCGTCGCAAGCCCGCTTTCCAGAACCCGCGAGACGATGGAGCGCGTGCGCGCCGCCATGGGGCTGACGCCTGAACTCTACCGCACCGACGACCGGCTGAAGGAACTCTCCTTCGGCGACTGGGAAGGCCGCACGCTCAAGGAACTCTCGACGGTCAGCCCGGCGCTTCTCGAGGAGCGCGAAAAGGACAAATGGTCCTTCGTGCCGCCCGGCGACGATGCCGAGAGCTATGAAATCCTGTCCTGGCGGATCGGCGCATGGCTGAAGGACGTCGTGGGGCCGACGGTCTGCGTCGCCCATGGCGGCGTCATCCGCTCGCTGTTCAGGATCGTCGGCGGCGCCAGCGCTGCGGAGGCCGCCGAACTTGCGATCCCGCAGGACAATATCCTGTGCCTCGACCCTGAGACCGGCGTGATCGGCTGGATTGTGTAGCGTCGAGCCTTTTCCTCCTCGACCAATTGCTATAGAGCCGAGCCTTGAGAAATGGCCGGTCGCAGGAGGTTTTTGATGTCGCACAACACATTCGGACACATGTTCCGCGTCACCACCTGGGGCGAGAGCCACGGGCCGGCGCTTGGCTGCGTGGTTGACGGCTGCCCGCCCGGCATCGCGTTCACGCTTTCCGACATCCAGACCTTTCTCGACCGCCGCAAGCCCGGCCAGTCGCGCTTCGTCACCCAGCGCCGCGAGGCCGATGAGGTAAAGGTGCTTTCCGGCGTGCTGCCGCAGGAGGATGGCGTCACCTACATCACCACCGGCACGCCGATCTCGCTGATGATCGAGAACACCGACCAGCGCTCGAAGGATTACGGCGAGATCGCGCGGCAGTACCGCCCCGGCCACGCCGATTATACCTATGACGTCAAATACGGCCTGCGCGACTATCGCGGCGGCGGGCGCTCGTCGGCGCGCGAGACCGCGGCCCGCGTTGCCGCCGGCGCGATTGCCCGCAAGGTGCTGCCCGATGTGACCTATCGCGGCGCGCTGGTGCAGATCGGCAAGCACAGGATCAACCGCGACAACTGGGACTGGAACGAGATCGGCAACAACGATTTCTTCTGCCCCGATGCCGAAATGGTGCCGGTGTGGGAAGACTATCTCGATGAAATCCGCAAGGCCGGCTCCTCCGTCGGCGCCGTGGTGGAAGTGGTTGCCGAGGGCGTGCCTGCCGGCCTTGGTGCGCCCATCTACGCCAAGCTCGACCAGGAGATCGCCGCCGGCCTGATGTCGATCAACGCGGTCAAGGGCGTCGAGATCGGCGAAGGCTTCAACGCCGCCGAACTCACCGGCGAGGAAAACGCCGACGAGATGCGGATCGGCAATGACAGGCGTCCGCGGTTTCTTTCCAACCATGCCGGCGGCATTCTCGGCGGAATTTCGACCGGGGAACCGATCGTCGCCCGCTTCGCCGTGAAGCCGACCTCTTCGATCCTCACCACACGCCAGACGATCGACAAGGACGGCAAGGAAGTGGAGCTGCGCACCAAGGGCCGTCACGACCCCTGCGTCGGCATTCGCGCAGTGCCGATCGGCGAGGCCATGCTTGCATGCACGATCGCCGATCACTACCTGCGTGATCGCGGCCAGACCGGCCGGCTCGACTGACCGACGGCGATTGCCTTTGGCGCGCCATTCTGAAACAGTCGGACGCTTCACGGAGACGATCATGGCCGACCAAGCCAATCATCATCGCTATGGCGAGAAAAGCGACCGTCAGCGGATGCCCGCGATCATCAACGGGCTGAAATGCCGCTGCCCCGCCTGTGGCGAGGGCAAGCTGTTTTCCCGCTACCTGAAGACCGTCGATGCCTGCGCGGCCTGCGGCACCGAAATCCATCACCATCGCGCCGATGACCTGCCGGCCTATCTCGTCATCCTGATCCTCGGCCACTTCATGGTCGGCGGCTACATGACCGGCGCGGAACTGCTGGATGTGCCGGACTGGGTCCATCTCGCCATCTGGGTGCCGCTTACGGCGATCGCCGCCTTCGCGATCATCCAGCCCATCAAGGGCGCCGTCGTCGGCCTGCAATGGGCGCTGAAAATGCACGGCTTCGACGGCAAGGGCGACGACCAGCCGGCCGAATACTGACGCGCCGGCTGTCTACTGCCGGCATCATCAGGTCCTTCTCAAGCAGCGATTTCCGCCGCGCAGACCCTGTTCTTGCCCTCGCTCTTGGCGCGATAGAGCGCTTCGTCGGCGCGGGCATAGAGTTCGCTCTGCGCTTCGCCCGGGATCACCGAGGCCACGCCGGCCGAGCACGAATAGGAGAATTCCGGGTGATCGGGGAACGGCCGCAGCGAACTGATCTGCGCCAGCATGCGGTTGATGATAACGATCGCTTCGGCGCCGGTCGTGCCCGGCAGCACCAGACCAAACTCCTCCCCGCCCAGACGACCGAAACAATCGGTCCTGCGCACCTGCAGAGAGATCTCTCGCGCGAAGTCGATCAGCAACCGGTCGCCGGCAAAGTGGCCGAAACGATCATTGACCTGTTTGAAATTATCAAGATCAAGAATGGCGAAACAGCCGGGCCGGCCACTGGCCGCCACGCCGTCCCGGGCGATCATGTCGTTCAGCCGCTCCATCACGAAGCGCCGGTTGGCAATGCCCGTCAGGTCGTCGGTCAGGGAGCGTCTAAGCGCGATATCGCGCTCCCGGCGCAACATGCTGTCCTGCACCAGCAGCTTGGTGATGTCGCTGGCGATGCAGACCATCCAGCCGTCCTCGTCGACGGTTTCCGTCATCCACAGCCAGCTTCCATCGTGGACGTCGGTTTCGAAGGCGCGGAACGGCACCTTGCCGCGACGCGACAGCGTGCCCTTCAGCCAGAGTTCGAAATCGGCCTCGCCGATAATTGTCCCGCGGCGCGCCTCGAAATTGCGCCGCATCATATCGCCCCAGTAGGGATACTCCTCCTCCGCGAGGAAAAACGCCTCCCGGTACAGCCGATTGGCATAGACCAGAACATCGTTTTCATCGAAAACCGCGAACATGACACCCGATGTCTCGACGAAACGCAGAATTTTTCTCAGTTTTCGTTCCATATCGGCGCGATCGTTGTTTTGGCCCGCACTACTTCGAAACTAATCTCAGATATGGGCCGGTTGAGACACAGGACAAGCATCCGCCCTAAACCAACTCTCAGTTTATCCGTGGCGGCCGCCCAGCCAGATGACATGCTTGGCGCCGCGGCGTTTGGCATTGGCGCGGACGGTCCGAACCTCCGTGGCAAAGCCGGCTTTCTCCATCCTGGCGGTGAAGCGCGGGTCCGGGCCGGACGACCAGACCGCGAGAACGCCGCCGGGCCGCAGCGCCCTTGCGGATCGCCCAAGCCCGCCGGCATCATAAAGCCGGTCATTGGAGGCGCGCGTCAGCCCGTCGGGCCCGTTGTCGACATCGAGCAGGATCGCGTCGAATGCCGATTTCGATTTCTCGATCAGGCTTGCGACATCGCCGGTATGAATTTCGACACGGGGATCATCGAGCGAGCCTTTGAAGACTTCGGCCATCTCGCCGCGCGCCCATTTCACCACCGCCGGCACCAATTCGGCCACCACGACCCTGGCATCGTCCGGCAGCACGGCAAGCGCGGCGCGCAGCGTGAACCCCATGCCGAGCCCGCCGATCAGCAGCACCGGCGCCTTGCGCCCGGCCAGCTTCGCGCAGGACAATTCCGCCAGCGCCTCCTCGGACCCGAAAAGCCGGCTGTTCATCAACTCGTTCGCGCCGAGCATGATCGAGAACTCGTCACCGCGGCGCTTGAGCCGCAGCGCGGCTTTCTCGCCGGGAATGGCGGCGCTATCAAGTTCTATCCAGGGAATCATGGCTGCGGTCGACTGGTGGTTTACGGGTAAGGCTTGTTTGCCCTTCCTAACTCGCGCAAAAACGCGCCCACTGCAACGCAACCGACGAAGAAATGCGACAAGTTCGGCTTTTGGAACGGCTTCGTATTGACTTTTACGCCAGGATTCGTAGTGTCCCGCCAGATTTTGCCGTGGCCACCGGTCCGGCGAGCATGCGAGGCGTCCGATGCGGGCGCTTCTTGATTTTCAAATTAAAGTCCGGGCGTACCGGTTCCGTTTTCCATCAGGGAGAGCGGATGGCTCTTGAAGGCGGAATAAAATGGCAAAGGCAACAACGATCAAGATCAAGCTGCTGTCGACGGCAGACACCGGCTTTTTCTACGTCACCAAGAAGAACAGCCGCACGATGACGGAAAAGATGGTCAAGACCAAATACGATCCGATCGCGCGCAAGCACGTCGAATTCAAGGAAGCCAAGATCAAGTAATCCCGGCTTTCCATCGGCATTTTTTGAACGCGTGGGCTCTCGCCCGCGCGTTTTTCGTTTGAAGTCTACACCGCCGCTCGTGCGATCAGCCGGCCGCGCAGGCCGAACATCAGCGCCGCAAGCGCCGCGCAAACGATTCCCATTGCCGCGATCTGTCCCGGATAGCTGACATGCCAGTCGATCAGATAGCCGGTCAGCCCCGGTCCCACGGCTGTCGAGAACACCATGAAGGCAATCACGCTCGCCCGGATACTGCCGAGATAGCGCGACCCATAAAGCTCGGGCCAAAGCGCGCCGTTGAGCGTGCTCGATGCGCCCATGGCGCAGCCGATCAGCGGCATGAAGACGTAGGGGCTCCACGATGCGCCGGTGAGAGCCATGATGAAACAGGCGGCGACCAGCGGCAGCAGCATGAAGGGCATGACCGCGACGGAGGAAAACCGGTCGACCAGCACGCCGGTTACCAGCATCGCGGTGAGGCTTGCGATCGAAAGCAGGAAAAACGAGCCGGCAAACATCTCCAGCGTCCAGCCCCTGAGTTCCACCATGTAGACCTGGTGAAAGAATATCGTGGTGCCGATAAAGGGCGGCGCGAGAAAGACCGCGAGCACCGGCCAAAACAGCGGATCGCGCAGCACTTCGCCGCGCGTCCAGTCGCGCGGGGTGGCGGCTGTGCCGTTCTCCGTGGCGGCGGTCTGCGGCTCCCGCTCCACCCGCATCAGCGCGATCACCACCGGCAGGCCGACAACCAGAATCAGCGCGGCCGCCGCAAGCCAGCTTCCCCGCCAGCCGACCAGTCCCGAGACGGCAACGAAAATCAGCGGAAAGCTCGCCTCGCCAACCTGAAAGCCAAGCGAGGACAGCGATACGGCGCGGCCGCGCATGGCATTGAACCAGCGCCCCATGGCCGTCACCGCGATATGGCTCATCATCCCCTGCCCGAACAGACGCAGCATGTAGAGCGAAAGGAAAAGCAAGACGATCCAGTGCGACAGCGCCATGATGACCGTGGCAAGCGCCAGCAGCGGCATAACGATCAGCACCACCTGGACCACACTTTTGTAATCGACGATCCGGCCGAAACGCGCCAGCGTCAGCGCGCTCAGCAGGGTGGCGCCCATGTAAAGCAGGCCGAAATCGCCATGGCTGAGATCATACTCGGCGCGAATCTCGCCCGCCGAAAGCGAGATGAAATAGGTCTGACCGAAGGCCGTAAAATAGTTCATCACGAAGGCGCCGCCCACCCAGCGGGCGTTTTCGCGCAGGAATGACAGGAAATGCATGTCGAAAGCCTCTGAACCGGGCGAACCGAAGGCGAGACCCGCCCTCCTCCCGGTCTGCCGATCCGGGGCCCTCCGAGGACCGGAAGGCTGAACGATTTTAAGTTAGCGCCGCGATCGATGGCAACGCAACCCCTGTCAGTGCTGACGTCCCTCGTCAGGTTCGGCTTTCGCCGCCGAGGCAGCCGCGCGTTTTGCCGCTTTCTTGTCCGCCTTGCGGCGGCGGCGTTCGCGGCGGGCGTGGTTGAAGGCGATCAGCCTTGCGCGCGAGCCGGCAACGGCATGGCCGACAAAGGCCCGGCCGCGACCGACCTCGCGCAGCTCCTGCGCATAGGCGACGGCAAGCGCGTTGCGGTAGCTTTCGAGCCCCTCCTTCAGCGTCGCCTCCACGCGCCGCATGACAGAGACCCAGACCGGCGAGACCAGCAGCGTGATTGCCGTGACCGCGATCACGAGTCGATAGAGATCGTCGCTGAGTGCCGCGGCGGCCAGCCCCGCAGCGGCAAGCACAAAGGAAAACTCGCCGACCTGCGCCATGGAAAGCCCGGCAATCAGCGCCGTCTGCGGCGAAGAGCCGGTCCAGCGCAGGAACATGACGTTGAGCACCGACTTCGCCGCAACGACGCCGACGGCGGCCAGCAGGACGATCGCGAGATGGTCCCAGATGAAGGTCAGGTCGATCAACAGGCCGATGGACAGGAAGAAGATCACCAGCAGAACGCTCTGGATCGGCTCCACCACCGGAATGACCCGGCTGCGCAAGGTCGAGTTGCCGATGCAGATGCCGGCGAGAAACGCGCCATAGGCCGGCGAAAGCCCGGCGACGCCCGAAATCGCAGCCGCCGAGAAGCACAGCGCCAGCGCGCCGAGTGCCAAGAGCTCCACCTTGTCCTCGACCTTTTCGGCAAACGGCACCTTGAGCTTGCCAAAACGGCCGAAATACCAAAGCAGCCCTGCCATGATGCCCACGGCCACCAGCACGCGGATCGCGGTCGCGGTGATATCGAAGCCCTCGCCCCCGAAGCTCGAAACGAAAATCAGCATCGGCACGACCGCTATGTCCTGCGCGATCAGCACGCCGACGGCGATCCGCCCGGCATCGCCGCGCAACGCATCCATCTCGTCCAGCATCTTCATCGCCACCACGGTCGATGAAATCGCGATGACGAAGGACAGAATCACGATTTCGCGGGCGGTCACGTCCAGCAACATACCGATCAGCACCGCCAGCACGGCCGCGCTGACCAGTTGCCCGCCGACCACCAGAAGCGCCTGGCGCAAGGAAAGCACGAAGGCCTTGATCGACAGCTCCATGCCGATGAAGAACAGCAGCACGACAACGCCCATTTCGCCCAGAAAGGCCACGCTGTCATTGTTCTCGATCAGCCCCAGACCGGTCGGCCCGAGCAGGATGCCGGCTAGGATGAACCCGACAAGTGGCGGCTGTCTGAGCCACAGAAAACCGAGACCTGCAAGCGCGGCAATGGCAATGACCAGCGCGACGGCCGCGAAATCGCCGCCATGGGACCCCGCCTGCGCAACGGCTTCGTGGACAACCTGCTCCATCGATTTCCTTTCGACTTGCTATGGATCAGAACATAGGCGGTAACGCCTCAAAAGCTCAAGCGTGCCGCGCGGTGGAAAAAAAGATATAAGCCTGAGCAATCGCTATATAACCAAAAGGCATCGCACCTTAAGCCGTTGTTTGTGAACGGTTTAGGCGCTTCAGGCGAGCCGTGAGGCGCGAAAAACGAACCGCTTTTTCGCCGCAGTTTGCGCACCGCAGCAACAAAATCGCTTTGTCAGCGCCGAAAATAGTCATATATTCGTAACCATAAATGGAGGAGACGATATGAGCTTATCACGTTCCCTGCATACGATCCTGATCGGAGCCGCCTTCGTTTTCGTCGCGGCCATGCTGTTCATCTAAAGGATCGTTCCGCGCCGGATGGGCATGCAGCCCTTCAAGGAACCGGCGGCCCTGGTTTCGCGTTATACGACTGGACTTCGCGGCGTGGCTTTCGAGCGCACTGCGAAGCCGTCTACCGCCGCAATTGAGTGCGACGGTCGCGCAAAACGCATGGGAGTACAGACATGTTCGAACAGAAGACTTCCGCAAGCGACATCATGGATCGCCTGCGCTTTTCCCAGAAAACACCCGTGGAACGCGCCAGCGCGATGGTGCGCGACGAGGTGGATGCGCTGGCCCGCACCGCCCGCAAACATCCGGCCGGCAGCGGCTCGGCGCTGGCTCTGGTCGGGCTTTTGGCGTTCGGCCTCGGCTTTCTCACCGCCCATGCCGGCCATGACGAATCCGTGCCGAAGAAACGGCTGTTCCGTTCGCCTTCTCGCGTCGGCAAGCCCGTTTATCGCAAGCGCACGCCCTATTACGCCATGAAGAGCAAGCGCCGCGCCTCGACCTGAGCGTTATTGCCAGTATTCGTCGATCCACGGCGTCGGCCGGGCATGTTTGTAGATCTTTTTCCAGGCCTGCTCGACCGGCCAGACGCCGACGGCCGCCTCGTCGGGGTCGGGCTTGCCCGTGAAGGCCACGATCCTGGTGCCTTCGGGAAGCTTTGGTGTCTTGAAGAAATTCAGCGGCCAGTATGGCACGAGCGTGTGCTTGAAGCTGACGCACCAGTCGCGCGGCCAGAATTCCATCCGGTCGATGACCCTGGAAATATAGACCTGCTCGATCCCGTATTTGCGCCATATGCCTTCGCCATCGGCCTCGAAATCGGTGAAGATATGGGTGTTGCGGCCGACATTCCACCGGAAGACGGAGGTGTTGCCGATCCCCTTGCCGATCTGGGTCCAGTTCTCGCACGCGCAGAAAACGCCCGGCTTGTAATCGAACATCGCATCGATATCGCCTGTGATGACAATATCGAGGTCGAGAAACAGGACATCGCCCGACAGATTCGCAAGCGGAGACTGCCACAGCGAGAGCTTGCGCCACGGCGTCCAGGCGATCGCGTCCGGAATGTGGATTTCGGGCAGCGGAAAGACTTCGACAGCCGGATCAACGCCGGTGGGGTCATCGGTAAAACACACCAGCCGCGTCGGGCGCACGGTGTGTCGCTTGATCATGGACCAGAGACGGTTCACATAGAGCGCAGGGTATCGTGTTCCCCATTTCATGCATACGATGGTCTGCAAGTTCAAATCCTTGAAATTCCGGCGGGAACCCGACGCATCAGGACGAGGCCGGGATACTTGTCAGCCATGTAGGTAATATGGCACATCGAATGCAACCTTGGCAGTAATTTAGAATGGGGGAAAATTCGGATGGGTTGCGGCGCCCCCTCTTCTCCGGACACCTTTTTATCCCCAGTTTCAGACGGAGCAAGCCCGAATTTGGCGAAACACATCACGATATGCGGCGTTGGCTCGCATGGATAAGACACAACCCAGAATTCTGCAACTGCTGCCGGCGCTCGGCGATGGCGGCGTTGAGCGCGGCACCGTGGAAATGGCGTCCTATCTTGCCCGCAGGCATATCGAAAACTGGGCCGCGAGCGCGGGCGGACCGCTGCTGGAAGCTCTGAAGGCGACCGGCACGCATTACATTCCGCTGGAGGTCGGCCGCAAATCACCATTCGCGATTGTCGCCAATGCCAGGAAGCTTGCCCGGATCATCGATGAAAACCGGATCGATATCGTGCACGCCCGCAGCCGCGCTCCGGCCTGGGCCGGCTGGCTGGCCTGCCGCCTGTCGCGCCGCAAGCCTCGGTTTCTGACCACGTTCCACGGCGTCTACAGCCACGGCAACGGGTTCAAGCGGGCCTATAACAGCGTGATGCTGAAGGCCCCGGTTGTGGTGGCCAATTCCGCCTTCATCCGCGACCACATCATCTCGGTCTATGGCTTTCCGGCCGAGCGCATCATCCTCTCCCCGCGCGGCGTCGACACGGACCTGTTCAACCCCGCCACTGTCAGCGATGAACAGCGTTCGCAAGTCCGCAAAGAGCTCGGGGCGGAAGGCGGCGCGCCGCTCGTCACCATTGTCGGCCGCCTCACCGACTGGAAAGGCCATCGCTACCTCGTCGAGGCGGCCGATCGCGCGGCGAACAAGACCTGGCATCTTGCCATCGTCGGATCGGGCAATGAAGGCATTATCGCCGACCTCAAGGCTCTGATCGCCGAGCGCGGCCTTGGCAGCCGCGTCACCATCGCCGGGAGCCGCCGCGACATTCCGGCGATCATGGCTTCCTCCGACCTCGTCGTCTCAACCTCCACCCGCCCGGAAGCCTTCGGCCGGGTGGCGATCGAGGCGGAGGTGATGGGAACGCCCGTGATCGCGACTGCCCATGGCGGCAGTCTCGAGACGATCATCGACGGCGAGACCGGCTTCCTGGTCCCGCCCGCAAACGCCGACGCCCTTGCCGAAGCCATCGACGCGGCGCTTGCCGACCCGGCGCGGCTGAAGGCGATGGGCGAAGCCGCGCGCGCCCATGTGCTTGCCAATTTCACGGTCGAGATGATGCTGGAGAAGGAATTTTCCGCCTATGAGGCGGTGATGAGCGCGTAGCTATCACCGGGGCCGGACCTCCGCCCTGTCTCACCGGCAGCGCCTCAGATCGCCACCAGACCTTCCTTCTTGATCTGCCGGATGGTGAGCATGGTGCGCACGGTATCGACATGAGGGTTGGCGGTCAGAACCTCGATGACGAAGTCCTGGAACTGCATCAGGTTTTCACACACGCAGTGAAGCAGGAAATCGGTCTCGCCCGAGGTCATCCAGGCCTGGCGCACGATCGGCCAGTCTTCGCTCGCGCGCGAAAACGCCTTGAGCTCCACCTCCGACTGATGCTTCAGACCGACCATGCAGAAGGCGACGAGATCGTAGCCGAGCTTCGGCCCGTTCAGCATCGCATTATAGCCCTCGATGATCCCCGCCTCCTCCAGCCGGCGCACCCGGCGCAGGCAAGGCGGAGCGGAAATGCCGACCCGCTCGGCAAGTTCCACATTGGTCATGCGGCCGTCCCGCTGGAGTTCGCGCAGGATTTTAAGATCGACAGAATCGAGATCGGCGCGCATCAAGGGCTCCTGCGGCGGGAAAAATCGGGCGTATACGCAATTTTATTACAACATACAGCCAGATTCTTTCAACTGGGAGAAATGGTCTGTTGGTAGCTTGCCGTCCGGCCTTGAAACAGACGGCCTTCCAGCCATAAATGGGGGCAGACTTGCAACTGTTGCGGCGTGCCCCTTTTTGTGGCGCGCCGAAAGGATTTTGAGATGGCAGACCACCACACCCAGGTGCTCATCATTGGTTCCGGCCCCGCCGGCTATACCGCCGCGATCTATGCGGCGCGCGCGATGATGAAGCCGGTGCTGATCGCGGGCCTCGAACAGGGCGGCCAGTTGACGATCACCACCGATGTCGAGAACTATCCGGGCTTTGCCGATCCGATCCAGGGCCCGTGGCTGATGGAGCAGATGCTCGCCCAGGCGGAAAATGTCGGCACCGAGATCGTCAACGATATCGTGACCAAGCTCGACCTGTCGAAGCGTCCTTTCATCGCCACCACCGATTCCGGTGAAACCTGGATCGCCGATACCGTCATCCTCGCCACCGGCGCCAAGGCCAAATGGCTTGGCCTGGAGAGCGAGCAGACCTTCAACGGCGGCGGCGTTTCGGCCTGCGCCACCTGCGATGGCTTCTTCTATCGCGGTAAGGACGTCGTGGTCGTCGGCGGCGGTAATTCCGCGGTCGAGGAAGCGCTTTACCTTGCCAATATCGCCAAGTCCGTGACGGTCGTGCATCGGCGCGACAGTTTCCGCGCCGAACGCATCCTGCAGGAAAGACTGTTCGCGCTGGAAAACGTCAAGATCGTCTGGGACCACGCGGTCGAGGAGATCGTCGGCACCAGCGCTGTGCCGCCGCTTCCGCCTTCGGTGACCGGCGTTGCGGTGAAGAATGTCAAGACCGGCGAGAAGCAGACGATACCCGCCGATGGCGTGTTCATCGCGATCGGGCACACGCCGCAGGTCGACCTGATCCGCGACCAGCTCCGCCTGAAGCCCAACGGCTATCTGTGGACCGAGCCCGGCACGACCAAGACAAGCATTGAAGGCGTCTATGGCGCCGGCGATGTCACAGACGACAATTACCGTCAGGCCGTGACGGCGGCCGGCATGGGCTGCATGGCCGCACTTGAGGCGGAACGCTTTCTGACAGGGCAAAAGACCGGCACACTGGCTGCCGCGGAGTAAGGCAAATGAAAAGCACGAGCATGCCTCTGGACTGGGACAAGCTCAGGATCTTTCATGCCGCGGCGGAGGCAGGATCGTTCACGCATGCCGCCGACAAGCTCCACCTTTCGCAATCGGCGATCAGCCGGCAGGTCTCCGCGCTGGAACAGGATGTCGGCGTCAAGCTGTTTCATCGCCACGCCCGCGGTCTGATTCTCACCGAACAGGGCGAGCTGCTTTATCGCACCGCCAACGACGTGCTGCTGAAGCTCGAAAGCGTGCGCTCGCGGCTGACCGAGACCAAGGAAAAGCCCTCGGGCAAGCTTCGGGTCACCACCACGGTCGGCCTCGGCCAGGGCTGGCTCACCGACAAGGTGCAGGAGTTTCTCCAGCTCTATCCCGACATGCAGATCCAGCTCATCCTCGACAACGAGGAGCTGGACGTGAACATGCGCCATGCCGATTGCGCGATCCGGCTGCGCCAGCCGCAGCAGCCGGACCTGATCCAGCGCAAGCTGTTCACCGTGCACATGCATGTCTACGCCTCGCCCTCCTATATCAACCGGCATGGCGAGCCGCAGTCGCTGGAAGACCTCGACAACCACCGAATCATCACCTTCGGCGAGCCGGCGCCTGCCTATCTGCTCGACGTGAACTGGCTGGAAATCGCCGGCCGCTCGCCCGACAGCCCGCGCCCAGCGCACCTGCAAATCAATTCGCTGACCTCGATCAAGCGGGCGGCTCTCCTGGGAATCGGCATTGTCATGCTGCCGGATTATATCGTCGGCCGCGATCCCGGCCTGCTGCAGCTCGTCACCCATGCCGATGTGCCGAGCTTCGACACCTATTTCTGCTATCCGGACGAGTTGAAGAACTCCGCCAAGCTGAAAGTCTTCCGCGATTTCATCGTGGCCAAGGCCCGCAACTGGAGCTTCTGAGCCTCGCTCCCTTCGGCTGCGCGGCAAACCCTCGCGCGCAGCCGCATTATCACGAAAAACATGCGGTAAATCAGACTGCTGACAGAGCCGCGGCTTCAGAGTTTTCGATCGTTGATGCCCCACCCAGAGAGTCATG
Organism: Martelella sp. FOR1707; assembly: GCF_053484265.1. Taxonomy (NCBI): domain Bacteria; kingdom Pseudomonadati; phylum Pseudomonadota; class Alphaproteobacteria; order Hyphomicrobiales; family Aurantimonadaceae; genus Martelella; species Martelella sp. FOR1707. The sequence continues at coordinate 418,494 of NZ_JBAKFP010000004.1, forward strand.
CTCGGGCTTGACCCGAGCATCCATACTGACCAACCAATTGAATTATAGGGTTGTTTTTAACGCTGTACCAACCTGCCTGGATCCTCGGGTCAAGCCCGAGGATGACGCAGAAGGGGTGAAGAGGCTGTCAACACCCCGGTAAGTTCCGCCTATTTTTTAAGCTCTACCATCGCTCGTCTTAAATTTGAGCAAAAGCTGCTGCATTTTTCATCTTTCGCATGGCAGCCATGCACAAAGATGCATTGTGAAATGCCTAATTCAGGGGCATATAGCTCGCAGCTGATGCAGGTGGTGCCCAACTTCTCCCTGGTGCACCGCAGCAGCTGTTCCCCTCTGGAGGTTTTGAGAGACCTTCTAACTCAAAGGGCCCCGGTTTTTCCGGTGGCCCTCTTTTTTTGCCCGCAGGAATTTGTTGTTTTTTTCCGCAATCTGCGATGAAAACTATTGCAACGCGCACAAAAAAGAACCATATCGAGTATAGCTGATGCGTTCGATACGGCATCCCAGCCGTATTGCAGCAGCTGTTCCCCTCTGGAGGTTTTACCTTCACACTTACAAGGGCCCCGTTTCGGAGGCCCTTTTTTTTGTGCATCGCCGGCGTCCTTCGAAACGCTGACCTTTGAGGTGCGTAAACGCTTTCTTTTGGTTTATACATTAGAGCGTAAGCCATGTAGAAAGACGGCAGGCAAGCTTGGCAAAGCCGCCGTCGCAACGGCAAGCCGGGACGGAGGCTGCAAATTGCGCCTGCGCCGGGCCTCCGCTACAAGTAGGCACCGGAAGGAATTTGATGGCTAACCTCTTTGACCCCATAACGATCGGCGATGTCACAATCGAGAACCGCATCATTATGGCGCCGCTGATGCGCAACCGCTCGCCTGAAGCCGTTCCGAACGAACTCAATGTCGACTATTACCGCCAGCGGGCAAGCGCGGGCCTGATCATTTCGGAAGCCACCGCGATTACCGAACAGGGCCAGGGCTATTCCAACGCCCCGGGCCTCTACACCGATGCCGCGGTCGAGGGCTGGAAGAATGTCACCAGGGCGGTGCACGAGGCCGGCGGCAAGATCTTCTGCCAGCTGATGCATGTCGGCCGGGTGTCGCACAAATCACTCCAGCCCTTCGGCGACCCGCCGGTGGCGCCATCGGCCCTGCAGGCACGCGCCAAGACCTTCGTGGTCTATTCCGACTCGACCAGCGACTTCATCGAAACCTCGATGCCACGCGCGCTGAAGCCCTTCGAAATTTCGGGAATCATCGACGATTACCGCCGCGCGGCCGCCCGCGCGCTGGAGGCCGGCTTCGACGGCGTCGAGATCCACGGCGCCAACGGCTATCTCATCGACCAGTTCCTGCGCTCCGGCAGCAACCACCGCACCGATCTCTATGGCGGCCCGATCGAGAACCGGGCGCGCTTCATGTTCGACGTCGTCGGCACGATCTCGCGCGAGATCGGGCCCGGCCGCACGGCGATCCGGCTTTCGCCGGTGGCCCCCTCCAACGATGTCCATGACGACAACCCGCAGGTTCTGTTCAACTATCTGGCAAGCCAGCTCAGCGCCTACGACCTCGCCTATATCCACATCATCGAGGGCGCGACCGGCGGGGACCGCAATTACAGCCAGGGCCCGCGCCCGTTCAATTACGAGGAAATGCGCCAGACCTACTACCGCACCGATGGGTCCGGTGCGTGGATGCTCAACAACGGCTATGACCGCCAGCTTGCCATCGACGCGCTGGAAAACGAGCGGGCCGACCTGATCTCCTTCGGCCGCGCCTTCATCGCCAATCCGGATTTGGTACGCCGGCTACGGATCAATGCGCAGCTTAATGCGTTGGATCAGAGAACGCTTTTCGGCGGCGATGCCAAGGGATATGTCGACTACCCTCCCCTCGGCGGCTGAGCACGTCAGGAGCGCTCACGGATCAACGCGCCGCCACCGGCGCCATCATGGGGGCCTTGTCAATCGATGCTGACCTTTCTGCGCGGTGAAGTCCTGCTGCTGCAGGCAATTCCTGTGGGCGCGCTTGCGTGGTTTCTCGAACATGACGTGATGCATGCCGGGCAGATCTTTTCGTTTCTGGCCGCGGCCCTGCTGGTCGTGTCGATCGCCTGCGCCTCGATGCGGGTGGCCCACCACGCCGAAATCCTCGCCGCCAAGGCCGGCGACCCCTACGGCACCATGATCCTCACCCTTTCCGCCGTGCTGGTGGAGGTGATCATCCTCGTCATCATGATGCGCGAGAGCCAGCAGCCGACGCTGGTGCGCGACACGATCTATGCCGCCGTCATGCTGGACATCAATGGCATTCTCGGGCTGGCGGCGCTGCTGGGCGGACTGAAGCACGGCGAGCAGCCCTATAACGATGATTCGGGAAAGACCTATTCGGTGATGATCATGACCGCGATGGGCATTTCCATGGTCGTGCCCGATTTCGTGCCGCAGGCGAGCTGGCATATCTATTCCGGCTTCACCATCGCCGCCATGATCGCGCTTTATGCGCTGTTCCTGAAGCTGCAGGTCGGCCAGCACAGCTACTTTTTCTCCTACCGCTATCCGCGCATGAAGAAGGCTACCGAAGGCGAGACCGGCCATGCAGCGGAGGAAGGCTCCACCACGACCTCCGTCGTCACCCTCATCGCCGGCGTGGCCGTGATCGGGCTTCTCGCCGAGTTCATGTCCGCCTTCCTCAATGACGGGCTCGAAGGAACCGGCGCGCCGCTGGCGCTGACCGCCATTCTGGTGGCCGCGATCGCCGCCGGACCGGAAATCCTGACCGCCCTGCGCGCAGCACTCGGCAACCGCATGCAGGCGGTCGTCAACATCGCGCTCGGCGCATCGCTTTCCACAGTGATCCTGACCGTTCCGGTGATCGAGGCGATCGCGCTTTTCACCGGGCAGCCCTTCACCATGGCGATGACCCCGGTTCAGATCACCATGACCGCCATTACGCTGGTCGTCGCCGCCATCAACATCAATGACGGCGAGACCAATGCGATCGAGGGCATGACGCATTTCGTGCTGTTTGCAACCTTCATCATGCTCTCGATACTGGGCCTTTGATGCGCAGCGGTTCCGGGGCGGAGGATTTCGGCAGGGTGACCCCGATATCCTCAAGCGCGTTGCGGATCGCGGTATCGAGCGGGGTGCGCGGCTCGCGGCCCAACACGGCAACCAGCTTTTCGTCGGTCATGTGCATCGGCTCCTTCCAGAGATAGCGCACCTCCAGCACCTCACGCATCAGCGTCATGAACGGCGCAAGCAGCGGCACGATAAACCATGGAAACCGGCTGACTTTCAGCTTCGGGTCGCCGGAGACACGGCGGATCGCCTCCACCACATGCATGCCGTCGGCATCGTAAAAGCCCTCGAAATGGAAGTTGGCGAATTTCGGCAACTGCCCTGCCCTGTCGTTAAGCTGCGCGAAGGTTTCCGCGAGATCGGGCAGATAGGCCCATTGATGGCCGACGCCGGGCGTTGCCGGATTGGTGATCCGGGTGAGCGGCGCATGCGGCTTGACCATCTGACCGAACCAGCTATTGCCTGCGGCACCGCCGCCGAAGAAATCGCCAGCGCGCACCAGAATAACCTGTGTGCCCTCAAAGGCCGCCTCCCTGAGACGCTCTTCCACCGCGACCCGAATGCGCCCCTTGCGGGTGTGCGGGTTCTGCGGACTATCCTCGTGCGGATAGGGAAACACATCGCGCCCGAAATTATAGATCGTTCCGGGAAACAGGATGCGGGCATTGGCAAGGCGCGCCGCGCCGATGGTATTCTCCAGCATCGGCAGAACCAGCTTATCCCAGTCCTTGTAACCGGGCGGGTTGACGCCGTGGAATATCAGCTCCGCGCCCCGCGCCGCGTTCTCCACGTCCGCGCGGCGCATCGCGTCGCCCTTGATCCATTCATAATGCGCCAGACGTCCGTCCAATCTGGACGGGTCGCGATTGAGCGCGCGGATATGGTAGCCCCTATCATGCAGCGCCCGGGCCACCGCGCCGCCAACGCCGCCTGTGGCTCCAAGAACAAGCGCCACGGGTTGTCTGTTCATGTCCGACATTGCCGTCTCCTTTATTCGAGTGTGACTGCAATATCGGGGTAAATCTCATTAAACGGAATTGTATAAAATCGTGCTATTGATATACATATTTTTATGGATACGCAGAGTTGGGATTATTACCGCACCTTTCTGGCGGTGCTTGAAAGCGGCTCGCTTTCCGGCGCCGCGCGGCGTCTGGGCCTGACCCAGCCAACGGTCGGCCGCCATATCGAGGCGCTGGAGCGCGACGCCGGCCAGCAGCTCTTCACCCGCTCGCAGCGCGGACTGGAGCCGACCGACACGGCGCGGGCCATGAAGCCGCTCGCCGAGGCGATGGCCGCCTCCGCCGACGCCATGCGACGGGCCTCCTCCGAAACCCGCGACCAGATCTCCGGCAGCGTGCGCATCAGCGCTTCCGATGTCATCGCGGTCGAAGTCCTGCCGGAGATCCTCGCGCCGGTCATGGCCGCCTATCCCAGGCTGGAGTTCGAGCTTTCCGTCTCCGACGCCGTGGAAGACCTGCTGAACCGCAAGGCCGATATCGCGCTGCGCATGGTCGAGCCGAGCCAGTCGGCGCTGGTGGTGCGCCATATCGGCAAAATCCCGATCGGCTGCTTTGCCCGCAACGACGTGATCGCCCGAGCCGGCACGCCGCGGACGATCAAAGACCTGAAGGGGCTGCCGACGATCGGCTTCGACCGGGAGCTCGCCTATGTGCGCGATGTGCTGGAGGCCTTTCCCGACCTTGCCCTGCCCGGCTTTACCTTCCGTTCCGACAGCAATCTCGCCCAGCTTGCCGCCATTCGCGCCGGCTGCGGCTTCGGCCTCTGCCAGAAACCGCTCGGCGAACGCGACCCCGCGCTGACGGAAGTGCTGCACGGCCAGATCCCGTTCCAGCTCCCGCTGTGGATCGCCATGCACGAGGACCTGCGCCGCTCGCCGCGCTGCCGCGTCGTCTTCGATGCGCTGGTAAAGGGCATGTCCGCCTATATTGGAAGGCCGATCAAGGAAAGCTAGCGCACGCCCGATGACAGGTAGCGTTCGAGAATGAGATGCCATTGCTGGGACTCGAGCGTCTGCAGGATCGCGACATTGATCGCGTCGCGATCCGGATCGTTCTGGGGAAGGATCAGGGCGTAGTTTTGCTGCATGAACTCCAGATTGCTCAGATAGAGGTCACGATAATCGTCGAGCGTCCACTGCAGGATCGCGCGATCATAGACGAGCGCGTCGATATCGTGGTTTTCAAGCGCATCGAGGCCGTCCGGGACGGTGTCGAATGAGGTGAAGGAAAGGTTGAGCAGGCCAAGTTCGGCGGCGGCCGGCGAATCAATGATCGTGCCGACCGTGAGCCCTGAAAGGTCATGGATATTGTCGACGAAATTGGTGTGCAGCGACGAAGTCAGACCGGCGGCCAGTTGCGCGGTGGTGATCGCGGCGAGGATCAGCGCCGTGAACATCCACGCCATGGCAAGCAGCCTGCCGAAGAAGGTCACCGGCGCCTTGTCGCCATAGCCCACCGTCGTCATCGTCACGGTCGCCCACCAGAAGCCGGAGAAGACGCCGCGCGCAGGCCGCGGCTCGAACTGTTCGGGATTGGCCCGCCGTTCCAGCAACCAGATCAGCGCGCCGATGACGAAGACCGGCCCGGTGAGCAGGCCGAGCATATAGAGAAAGGCCGGCGAGGTCAGAAGCTGGAACATCATCGTCGGGCCGATCTTGTCGACCACGCGCAGCGCCACGCCAAGGTCGCCGCTGTAATAGGGAACCGAGAAATCGATCACCGCCTCGTCGGCCGCATTGATCGGCACCCCGCCTAGCGCCATGTCGAGCTTGCCGCCCGCAACATCCTGCACCATCGCATCGGGCATGGCTTCGACGAGGCGATATTCCCTGCCGAGCCGGCGGCTCATCGCGTCCAGCATGTCGATGCCGAGCCCGTACCAACTGCCGTCCTTGTTCTGCATGACATAGGGCGGCAGGGCATGCACGCCGACGGTCATGGGCTGATCGGCGGTTGTCTGCGGCGCTGGCGCATCCTGGGCAAAGGCAGGAGCGACGACGGCGGCCAGCAGCAGACAGGCAGCCAGAAATCCCGCCACGACAAAGCGACGCAACGGAAGTTTGTCGTGGAAGGTTTGCAGCATGTTCTCCCGCACTCATTCGGTCCCCGCGCCGCCACAAGGAAATCCGGCAAACGCGGAGACAGTCTATAGCTGCATCACGCTGAGAGCCGCAACGAAAAAGGGCGCGCCTTGCGGCACGCCCCGTTGTCAAATCGCGCTTCGTAACAAAAAGCCGCAGCGTGCGCCTTACTTGCAGGCGGCGCAGAAGCGCTGGATGCGCATGCAGGATTCTTCAAGCTCGGCTTCCGAGGTCGCGTAGGAGATGCGGAAGTTGGGGCCGAGGCCGAAGGCCGAGCCGTGGACGACGGCAATGCCTTCCGCTTCCAGAAGCTCGGTGACGAAGTCCTCGTCGGTCTCCATCACCTTGCCGCCCGGCGAGGTCTTGCCCATCAGCCCAGCGCAGGACGGATAGACGTAGAACGCGCCTTCGGGCGTCGGGCACTCGATGCCGGGGGCCTGGTTGAGCATCGAGACCACCAGATCGCGACGCTTTTCGAAGGCCTTCTTGCTCTCGGCGATGAAATCCTGGTTGCCGTTGAGCGCCTCCACGGCAGCCCACTGCGCGATCGAGCATGCGCCCGAGGTCTGCTGGCTCTGGATCGTGGTCATGGCGGTGATCAGCTCGGCCGGGCCGGCGGCATAGCCGATACGCCATCCGGTCATCGCATAGGCCTTGGAGACGCCGTTCATCGTGAGCGTGCGGTTATAGAGGCCGGGCTCCACTTCCGCCGGCGTCACGAACTTGAAATCGCCGAAGGTCAGGTGCTCATACATGTCGTCGGTGAGGACCCAGACCTGCTCGTGCTTCATCAGCACATCGGTCAGCGCCTTCAGCTCGTCATGGGTATAGGCGGCGCCAGACGGGTTGGACGGCGAGTTGAAGATGAACCACTTGGTCTTCGGCGTGATCGCCTTTTCGAGGTCTTCGGCCTGAAGCTTGAAGCCGTGTTCCTGCGTTGCCGAGACGAACACCGGCGTGCCGCCGCAAAGCGCCACCATTTCCGGATAGGAGACCCAATAGGGCGCCGGGATAACGACTTCATCGCCCGGGTTCAGCGTCGCCATCAGCGCGTTGAACAGGATCTGCTTGCCGCCCGTGCCGACAATCGTCTGCGCGGCCGTGTAGTCGAGATTGTTCTCGCGCTTGAACTTGGCGGCGATCGCCTCGCGCAGCGGCTGGATGCCGGCCACCGGCGTATACTTCGTCTCGCCGCGGTTGATCGCGTCGATCGCGGCCGCCTTGATGTTGTCGGGCGTATCGAAATCGGGCTCGCCCGCGCCAAGGCTGATGACATCGCGGCCTTTCGCTTTGAGTTCGCGCGCTTTCTGCGCCACGGCGATGGTGGCGGAAGGCTTCACACGAAAGAGAGCGTCAGCAAGAAGGGCCATTTTCAATGTCCTGATATCTAGATTGATCCTTGGAATGCGCTATAGCGAGCGACAACTTCCAAGCGTTTGGTCTAAACGCAATTCGCCCGCGGTTTCAAGCGCTATCGTCGCGGATTGACCGTTTCAGCGCGCAACCGGAGATATTCCGCCGTCTCAACTTCAGTGGCGGCACAAATCCCCTCCCATGATTCCGCCTCAAAATGGTTCGTGTTCGACCATCATTCATCCAGAAGGCGACGTATTTACATGGCGTTATGAAGATGCGCTGAAACATTGCCGAAGGAGAAGGCATATGAGGATGGTCAAACGGATGGCGAGAGGGATCGCCAGGCGCTCGATTTTCATCAAACGCGGGATTTTTGCTTTTGCGGCGCTGCCGGTACTGACGGCGTTCGCGCCCGCCGGAGCTTCCGCCGACCAGGCATGGCAATCCGCCCCTCTGCCGGGAACGAATGGCGGGGCGATGCTGTTTGACGGCTACCTGCCCTTTTCCTCGCCGGGCGGCAGCGCGCTTCAGGGCCTTCTGTCCCACACCGCCGCGCGCGATCTGATGATCGCAGCGATGTTCGCGATCTGCCTCGCCATGGTCGTCGGTGCGTCCTATCTCTGGCGCGAGAACGTGAGCCATCTGAAGGCCGACGCCGAGCGCCAGCAGCGCAACGACCTCGACGGTTTCTGAAATCCGCAAGGCATCCGTGTCGCGGCTCACGCGTTTGTGTAGACCGCGACACTTGAGCGGCGGGCAGAGCGCCATACGTCACCGGTAAAACGAGAGGAGACTTTGATGAAAGCCACCCCCGTCCTGGCCGGCATGATCGCGGCCCTTGCCTTTTCCCCGTTTCCGTCCGCCGCGCAGGAGGCGAGCCCGCCGCTTGAGGTTGAGCGCATCGCCGATGGTCTTACTCACCCTTGGGCCGTCGAGGTTCTGCCCGATCGCGGCTATCTGGTCACCGAGCGACCCGGCCGCCTCAACATCGTTTCAAAGGATGGCAAAACGCAACAGGTCAGCGGTGTTCCCGAGGTCTATTCCGCCGGCCAGGGCGGCCTGCTCGATGTCGCGCTCGATCCCGGCTTCAGCGAAAACGGCCGCATCTATCTGACCGCCTCCGTTTCCGGCGACGGCGGCCAGGGAACGGCGGTATTCCGCGCAACGCTCGACCGTCAGAAGGCGCGCCTTGAAAACGTCAGCCAGATCTTCGCGATGAACCGGTTTTCCGGCACCAATCGTCATTTCGGCTCGCGCATTGCGATCGACAGCGCCGGCAATCTGTTCTTCGGCATCGGCGATCGCGGCGAAAGCGAGCGGGCGCAGGACCCGGGCGATCACGCCGGCTCGATCCTCCACATCACGCCCGATGGCGGGATCCCGCAAAACAACCCGACGCCTGATGGCTGGGAGCCGGAAATCTGGTCGATCGGCCACCGCAACCCGCAGGGCATCACCATCGATCCCGAGACGGACACGCTCTACACAGTTGAACACGGCGCGCGCGGCGGCGATGAGATCAATATACCGCGCGCCGGCCAGAACTATGGCTGGCCGGAAATCTCCTACGGCGTGCATTATTCGGGCGCGAAGATCGGACAGGGCACCAAGGCGCCGGGGCTTGAACAGCCGCTCTACTACTGGGACCCGTCAATCGCGCCGAGCGCGATCGCGGTCTACCGGGGCGATATGTTTCCCGAATGGGATGGCGATTTCCTGGTCACCGCGTTGAAGGACCAGCTTCTGTCTCACATTGGCCTTGACGATAGCGGCATGCCCGCGACCGAAAACCGGCTGTTTGCCGGTGAATTCGGCCGGTTGCGCGACGTCAAGGTTGCGCCCGACGGCGCTGTTCTGCTGGTGACGGACGAACCCGACGGCGCACTATTGCGGGTCTACCGGGCTGAGTGAGCGTTACTGCTCCTGCCTCTCATCCGCCGTCATTTGCGGGCGCCAGATTTCCGGCCAGTTTTCCGGACCGATATCGACGCCGTCACAGGCCGTTTTCGAGCGCTCCAGCGTGAGCGCCAGAGGATTGCCGGCGGCGGCCTCGTTGATCGTCCAGTAATGCGCGAGCCCGCAATCGCCGAGCCCGCGACCGAGATAGACCGAAGACAACAGCTTTTCCTTCAGATCGAAATTGACGTTGTAGACGGTATCGAGAACGGTGATGCCGGCATCGCTGACATTGGGAAATTCCGCGCGGTGGAACTCGTCATCCTTGCCGACATAGAGCTGGTAGGGCTGGTTATAGGCGCCGGAGGGTCCGCAGGGCAGAAGCATGATGGTGCTCTTGCCGGTGCTGAAGGCGAAGGCGTCCGCCTGATCGATATGCGACTGATCGGTATAGCACGCGCTTTCGGGATCGCTCAGATTGCGCAGAACCGAGGGCGGGAGCTGATCGTAGCTGTCGATCGTCCAGACATCGACGCTTTCGGGCGGCGTCTTCTCCCCGACATCGATCAGCGCATCGGTGCGGCCGCCGCGGCCCTGCCAGTCGTCGATGAAGCGGGCGGCGTCGGAAAGCCCGGTCAGCACGATCTCGGATGAAAACGATCCGATCCCGCCCTCGTAGCGGATCGTCGCCCTGGCGCCGTCTGCCATCTTGCGGAACAGCGCCACCAGAACCTCGGGCTCGTTGACGCCGAACATACCGAGCGCATCCTCCCGCACGAGGCTCGCTATATCGGCGGAAAACCCAGTGACGCCATCGACCGCGATGGTGATCGCGCCGGAGGCATCGCCCCGCGGCAGGAAACCGGGCGGATAGGGAATGCTGAGGGTGAGCGGGGCCGATGGGGCGACCGAGCGCTGCCACTGGATGGCGGCAAGCGTGGCGCCGCCGCTCGCACCGGCGGCCGAGGTCAGGGATATGTTGCAGGTATAGGCGTTGTTGCAGCTGACCGCCCAGCCCTCGATCTGGCGATATTCGAACGCGCGCGCGCCGACGGACGCGAAAGAGCAGATCACGACAATAGACGCAAGTAAGCGTATGAACATGTCACGACGCATGGCGGACCCCCGGTATTTGCCAGTCAAGTATTTGCGCACCGCCCGCGCGCTCGTCATGCTTGGCCGGTTACTCGCTCCTACACCAGCTTCGTCGGCAAAAGCTAGGCCCAGCCCGGTTAGGCCACAGGCTTTGTAGAGCTCCCCTCACCCAAGGGTAGCACAGGGCGAACGCTTTGACACAGTATAACCCGAAATAGTTCCATCTAATCATCTGATTAGAACGGGATAATACACAAATACCGGGCCGCGAGCGCCGCCTGAAGGTCCGATTCCAAAGTTTCGCTTGCCAAAAACCCCCAAACACCGCATTCTGTTCATGTTCGGGCATTTTGCGAGCACGGGAAGACCATATAATCTGATGCGCGCCGGAAACGCTAATTTTTCGGGCGGACCTTGATTTGGCCTGCTTTCGTTGTCCAGGCAAATCGAAACCCGCGGTAATAAAAGGCACCTTTCCTCCAAATTCGAGAAACGCCTGCGCTGCCCCTCAGGGCAAAACGAGCATCGAAATATCTGCCCCTCCGCCAGCAAGGGGATGGGCGAGAAAAGGACCTTGAAGCATGGCCGAAACTGGCATCGTAAAGTTTTTCAATACCGACAAGGGGTACGGTTTCATCAAGCCGGACAATGGCGGCGCGGACATCTTCGTCCATATCTCCGCCGTGCAGTCGTCCGGGCTGACGGGCCTGACCGAAAATCAGAAGGTCAGCTACGACACCGAGCCGGACCGCCGCGGCAAGGGCCCCAAGGCCGTCAACCTGCAGGTCACGGAATAGGTTTCTGTTTTCTGCGCCACAACGCCTTGAACCGGCGCGCGGCAGGGCGCCGGTCCGGCGAACGGTTATATCGAGAAGCGGGAAATTGCCTGGTTTTGTCAGTCGGCCGCCGGAAGGGCGATCAGACTTGCGATGCGCCGCCGAGGGTAAAACCTCGTCTTCATTTTAAAATCGAAAAACCCGGCCTCTCAGCCGGGTTTTTCGTTATTGCATATTGGCTTTCGCCATCTCAGCTATCCAGGAAGCTTCTGAGCTTCCGCGAGCGGCTCGGGTGCTTCAGCTTGCGCAGCGCCTTGGCCTCGATCTGGCGGATACGTTCGCGGGTGACCGAGAACTGCTGGCCGACTTCTTCCAGCGTGTGGTCGGTGTTCATGCCGATGCCAAAGCGCATGCGCAGCACGCGTTCCTCGCGCGGCGTCAGCGAGGCGAGAACACGGGTGGTGGTCTCGCGGAGATTCGCCTGGATCGCCGCATCGATCGGCAGCAGCGCGTTCTTGTCCTCGATGAAGTCACCGAGATGCGAATCCTCCTCGTCGCCCACCGGGGTTTCGAGCGAGATCGGCTCCTTGGCGATCTTCAGCACCTTGCGAACCTTCTCGAGCGGCATGTTGAGCTTTTCGGAAAGCTCCTCAGGCGTCGGCTCGCGGCCGATTTCGTGCAGCATCTGGCGCGAGGTGCGGACGATCTTGTTGATCGTCTCGATCATGTGCACCGGAATGCGGATCGTGCGGGCCTGGTCGGCGATCGAGCGGGTGATCGCCTGCCGGATCCACCATGTTGCATAGGTCGAGAACTTGTAACCGCGGCGATACTCGAACTTGTCGACCGCCTTCATCAGGCCAATATTGCCTTCCTGAATGAGATCGAGGAACTGCAGGCCGCGATTGGTGTATTTCTTCGCGATCGAGATCACCAGGCGGAGGTTGGCTTCCACCATCTCCTTCTTGGCGATGCGCGCCTCGCGCTCACCCTTCTTGACCATGTGAACGATGCGGCGGAATTCGGAGATCGAGATGCCGGTTTCGGTCGCAAGGCTCTGGATCTCGGTGCGCAGCACCTTGATATCAGCGCCGTCCTGGCTGGCAAATTCCTTCCAGCCCTTGCCGGAAAGGTTGCCGATCGACTTCATCCAGTTCGGGTCAAGTTCGGCGCCGTGATAATGCTCCAGGAAGTCGTCACGCTTGACGCCGCGATGGGTCGCCATGCGCAACAGCTTGCCTTCGTTCTCAACGAGCCGCTTGTTGATGTCGTAGAGCTGCTCGACCAGAAGGTCGATACGGTTCTGGTTGAGCGACAGCGACTTCACAGCCGTGATCAGCCCTTCCTTGAGCTCCTTGTAGCGGCGCTCCTGGGCGTTGGTCAGCGTGCCGGTGGCGGCAAGACGCGCTTCCACCTGCTGATCCTGCAGCTTCCTGAGCTTCACGTAGGTCTCGGCGATCAGGTCGAGCGTATCCATGACCTGCGGGCGAAGCTCGGCCTCCATGGCGGCCAGCGACAGGTTGGATTCATCATCCTCCTCGTCGTCTTCCTCCGGCTGCACGCCCTCGCCGCCGACATCGGTGACGTCGTCGGAGCGCTTCTTGCGGGCCTGTTCCTTTTCCTCGGCCTTCTTGCGGTCGGCCTCGATCTTTTCCGGGCTCTGGAACTGCGGTGCAGCCTTGGCCTCGGGACCGGAATAGGTGGTTTCAAGATCGATGATCTCGCGCAGCAGCGTCGTGCCTTCGTTCAGCTCGTCGCGCCAGATGATAAGCGCCTGAAACGTCAGCGGGCTTTCGCAAAGCCCCGCGATCATCGTCTCGCGGCCACTTTCGATCCGCTTTGCAATGGCGATCTCGCCCTCGCGCGACAGAAGCTCAACCGAGCCCATCTCGCGCAGATACATGCGCACCGGATCGTCGGTGCGATCGGTGGGCTCTTTCTTCTTGGTCTGCGCTACAGCCGAACCAGTCGTGGTCGCGACTTCGGTGCTGTCGCTGTCATTGTCGTTGTCGCTGTCGTCGGAGCTATCGTCGGAATTATTGTCGTTATCGACTTCGTCCTCATCCTCGACGACATTGATGCCCATTTCGGAGAGCATGGACATGACGTCCTCGATCTGCTCGGAGGTTACCTCCGAGGACGGGAGAACGGAATTCAGCTCATCCATAGTGACATAGCCGCGCTTCTTGGCGGCCTTGATCATCTTCTTGACGGCGTCATCGGAAAGGTCCAGGAGAGGGCCGTCGGTACCGCCTTCGCGTTCGGTTTCGGCTTCTTCGTTTTCCTTGACTTTCGTAGCCATAAATATTGTTTCCCTGACGCTTTGTCGCTGTTGCCAAGCGGCATACCGGCAAATGATTAAGGACCTCTTTTGCGAGGTCTGCCGGATTCAAAAAACCACACATGAACAGGACAGTCTTCAACGCGGCGGTTTTCATCACCCCCGGTGAATGCTGTCCAGATCATGAAAATGTGCTGCTCACTGCCATCCGCACTGGTGATTCCCAGATTTTCGCCATCCGTCAAGCATCATTTCCGTATTTGCGTGATTTCATATCGAAAATCCGCCGATGAGACGCTTCTCACGATGACAGGAACCGATGCAGCTTCTCTGTCGGCCCTAGAAACGTTAATTTAGAATGCTTCGCCGCAAATACAAGTGGCGGGCGAAAGGAATCGCCTCCGGCTCCTCCCGGAATTGTCTTTACACACCGCTTTATCCGCCCGCTCCGGATTTCCCGCCGCGTCCCGACATCAGGCCAAAACCGTCGATTTCGGCCTCCTGGTTGTCGATGCGGGCGATTTCGTTTTGAACGGAAACCAGCGCCGGCATCAGTTCGGAAAGCAGCTCCGCATTGCCCTCCTCCGTCGCCTCGGCGATCTCGCGTTCCAGTTCGCTCTTGTGGCGGGCCAGCGAACGGGCGCGGTTATGCAGCGCCAGCGCCTGGTGGTAGACCTCGCGGACATCCTCCAGCGCCGCATCAGGTCCGGCGATCCAGTTGACATTGCGCCCGACATGGGCGGAAATCTGGTCGACGAGACCGGCGAAGCCCGCCTCCTCCAGCCGCTGCCGCAGCTTTTCCCGGCCCATGTCGGGACGCGAGGCTTCGGCAAGAAAGGCCGGCCAGAACGCCCGCATCTCAGCTGCCTCGAAGGAAAGCGTCGAGATGCTGTCGAAATCCTCGCGCACCAGTTCGGGATGCGAGATCAGGCAGAACACGAGCTGGCATTCGCGGAAGGTGAGATTGGCGGTTGCCGGGCGGAGGCTTGCGAGCGGGGACCGCGACAGGCGCTCGGACGCCGAAAGAAGGCCGTTGCCGCGCGGCGCGCTGAACCGCCCGCCCCCTTTGCCAGACCCGGCAAAATTGCCCCGGCCGCCAACGAAATTTCCGCCGCCGCGCGAGCCTCCCCGGAACCTCTGATAAAGTCGGTTGCGGAAGTCCTGCTGGTAATGCCGACGCACGCTTTCGTCCGCAATCGTCGCCACCAGCGCGTTGACCCGCGCCTCGATCGCCGCGCGCCGCTCCGGTGTTTCGCCGGCTTCCGGCTGGCCTGCCTCGCGCTCGAATACGGTATCGGCCAGCGGACGGGCCTGGGCGATCACCGCGTCAAACGCCTGCCGGCCGCCCTCGCGCACCAGATCGTCCGGGTCCTTGCCGCCGGGCAGCAGCGCGAATTTCAGCGAATGGCCGGGCTTCAGCATCGGCAACGCCAGGCCGGCAGCGCGCTCGGCGGCGCGTATGCCCGCGCCATCGCCATCAAAGCAGAGCACCGGCTCGCTGGTCATCCGCCAGATCAGTTGCAGCTGGTTTTCGGTCAGGGCCGTGCCAAGCGGCGCGACGGCATTTTCGATGCCGGCCTGATGCAGCGCGATCACGTCCATATAGCCTTCGACCGCGATGACCGTCTTCGCCCCCTCCGCGCCGGAAAGCGATCGGCGGGCGCGGGCGAAGTTGAAGAGCACATTGCCCTTGTGGAACAGCTCAGTTTCGTTGGAATTGAGATATTTCGCCGGCGCATCCGGCCGCATCGCGCGGCCGCCAAAGGCGATCACCTGCTCGCGCGACGACAGGATCGGGAACATGATCCGGTCGCGGAACCGGTCATAGGAAACCGCGATATCAGGCCCATGGACCACAAGCCCGCAGGCCTCGATCTCCTGCTTCTCGACGCCTTTTGAAGCCAGAAACTCCTTCAGCGCATTGCGGCTTTCCGGCGCATAGCCGAGCCGGAACGTGTCGATCGTGCGCGCCGAAAGGCCACGTTCGCGCAAATAAGCCCGCGCCTTCGCCCCTGCCCCGGTCTGCAACTGATCCTGAAAGAAACCTGCGGCAAGCTCCATGACATCGACGAGCGTGCGGCGCTTTTCCTCGCGGCGTTCGGCCTGCGGGTCGCGCTCCGGCATCGCCACGCCCGCCATATCGGCAACACGCTGCACGGCTTCCGGAAAGCTCATGCCATCGAGATCGATGAGGAAACGGAAATGGTCGCCGGAAACACCGCAACCAAAGCAATGGTAGCGGCCCTTGCGGTCCTCGCAGTGAAAGCTCGGGGATTTTTCGCCGTGAAACGGGCAGCAGGCCCAGTAATCGCCGCGCCCGACATTGGTCTTCTTGCGATCCCACGTGACCCGCTGGCCGATCAATGCCGAGATCGGCACACGGTCGCGGATTTCATCGAGAAAGGATGGCGGAAAACGCATATAAGCCTCATCTGGCCGGGACTGGCACTATAGGAGCGTTATCCAGATCGGCTTCGGTATTTTCCGGTTTTCCCAGATATCCACACGAGGGCTCGCGCGGCACTCTATCCAAACAGCCTCGCGGCAGGCCCATCGCACATGGTCGTTCCGCAAAGCCCCCAATCTTCTCGCCCCGGAGGGGAGAGATGTCGCGAAAGCGACAGTGAGGGGGGAGTCTTTCCTCTCGAACGCCCTAACGACCGGGTGCGCTGCTTCACCCTCACTGCCCCTTTCGGGGCATCTCTCCCGCAAGCGGGAGAGAATATGGGGAGCAAGCCGCAAGGCTGAAAACATCTCCCCTGCCTCAAGCAAGGAAGCTAAGCCCGCTATTTCAGCATGTCCTTGACCACGCCGGAGGCCTTGGAGAAGTCCATCTGGCCGGAATAGCGGTCCTTCAGCGTTTCGATGCACCTGCCCATGTCGCGCAGGCCCTGCGCGCCGGTCTCCTCGACCACGGAGGCGCAGACTTCGCGGATCTTGTCCTCGGGCAACTGGGCGGGCAGGAATTCGCGGATCACCGCCATTTCCTGACGCTCCTGAGCGGCAAGATCGGGCCGGCCCTTCTCTTCGTAGAGGCGGGAGGATTCCTTGCGCTGTTTCAGCATCTGGAACAGAATCCCGGCGATATCGTCATCGCTGACGGGGTCCTTGCCGTTGGCACGATGAGCCAGGTCGCGGTCCTTGATGGCCGCGTGAACCAGTCTCAATGTGCAGAAGCGTACCGGATCTTCCTCTTTCGAAGCGTCTTTTTGTGCAAGTGCGAGTTTATCGCGCAACATTCATTCACTCCTGGCAACGCCATCTTCAAAGTACCGCATCGACACATGCCGAATGGCGGCGGCGTTTACCGAATACCGGGGCTGCGATCAAATCAAAACTTCGGGTGCGTCATTTATTTTGAGCAGATGCCACAACTTTGCCGCAAGAGCAATTGACCCGCAAGCGCGGTTTCACTATTTTCCCGCAACCGCATCAAAAAGTGGCCTACCCGAACGCAGCTTGCCCGCGAACCCTTTGGCTCGGGCTCATATATAGGATCGGGACAGGGCCCGTTCAATCGGCCCCGGGCCGGCGACTAGCAAGGAATGATCATGACTGCCCCATGGACACAGGAAACGCCGACGGCCGCGCTGGTTCTGGCCGACGGTACGGTAATCTACGGCAAGGGCGTGGGCGCCACCGGCAGCGTCGAGGCGGAAGTCTGCTTCAACACCGCGCTGACCGGCTATCAGGAAATCCTGACCGATCCGTCCTATCTCGGACAGATCGTCACCTTCACCTTCCCCCATATCGGCAATATCGGCGCCAATGGCGAGGATATCGAAGACCTGGTGCCCGCCGCCCGCCGCGGCGCCGTCGGCGCGATCTTCAGGGCCGATATCACCGCGCCCTCCAACTACCGCTCGAGCGAAGACCTCGACGCCTGGCTGAAGAAGCGCGGCATCATCGGCCTTTCCGGCATCGACACCCGCGCGCTGACCGCCTGGATCCGCGAGCATGGCGCGCCCAACGCCGTGATCGCCCACGAGCCGTCCGGCAAGTTCGATCTCGACGCGCTGAAGGAGAAGGCCAAGGCCTGGGGCGGGCTTGAAGGTCTCGATCTCGCCGTCGAGGCCACCTCCGGCCAGTCGTCGAAATGGGACGAAAAGCCTTGGGTCTGGAACGAAGGCTACGACACGCTCGCCGAAGCTGACGCCCGCTATCACATCGTCTGCATCGATTACGGCGTGAAGCGCAACATCCTGCGCCTGTTCGCCGGTCTTGACTGCAAGGTGACTGTCGTTCCCGCCAAGACCTCGGCGGAACAGATCCTGGCGCTTTCGCCCGATGGCGTGTTCCTCTCGAACGGCCCGGGCGATCCGGCCGCGACCGGGGAATATGCCGTGCCGGTGATTCGCGAGCTGATCGACAGCGGCCTGCCGATCTTCGGCATCTGCCTTGGCCACCAGATCCTCGCGATCGCGCTCGGCGGCAAGACCACAAAGATGCATCAGGGCCATCACGGCGCCAATCACCCGGTTAAGGACTACACCACCGGTAAGGTCGAGATCGTTTCGATGAACCACGGCTTCGCGGTCGATTCGGCCTCGCTGCCAGAGGGCGTCGCGGAAACCCATGTGTCGCTGTTCGACGGCTCCAATTGCGGCATCGCGCTTGCCGGCAAGCCGGTCTTCTCCGTCCAGCATCACCCTGAAGCCTCCCCCGGCCCGCAGGACAGCCACTACCTCTTCCGCCGCTTCATCAATCTCGTGCGCGAGAAGAAGGGCGAAGCGCTGCTGGAAGAGCGCGCCTGAGCATCGTCTGCGACGCTGGCGCGCCGTTGCCGCTCAATTGGCCCCGTCAATTTACTGACAAACCTATCCTTTTTACGGACGTCATCCTCGGCCCTGTGCCGAGGACCTAACCACGGCTCCACGCGAGCGGAATTGGCGGAAAAGCCGTATCATCCGAGACGCTTCTCGCGGTGATATGTGCTTAGATGCTCGGGACAGGCCCGAGCATGACGGCGGAGAGTGGGGCGGGCTTTGGCAATACGCCGGGGCCCTCAATCGTCCCCGCCTTCTCCGGCGGCGGAGGCAATCTCCTCGCCCTTGCGGTTGCCATAGCGCAGGCTCCACGAGATCATCAGCGCGAACACCACGATCCACATCGCCTCCGAGACCACCAGGAATATATCGACCGGCAGCAACGGGATGAGCAGCGCGCGCGCCGTCGCCTCGCAGATCAGCACGACCGCCCAGGCGATGGTCATCCGGCGCATCAGCGCCCGGTAGGGCGGCGAGATTTCCCAGAGCCGGTTGCCGCTCTCGCGCTCCTCCCCGCCCTTTTCGGTGGCGAAATAGAACACCAGCGGCCGCGGCATCATCAGCGAGGCAGCGAATACCAGGCCGACGAAGCCAGTGATCAGCGAGTTCTTCAGAAGCGCCAGATAGGCGCTGTTGAAATAGAGGCTGCCGACAAGCGAGGCCAGCGTCGCCGCAAGCGTGATCACGCTGATCGGGGCAAGCCTGCGGTTTCTGACATAGGTGATGAGGATCACCGCGATCGGGAATATCGAGCCGATCGCCAGCGCGTGGACGGTCGACAGGCCGAAGTGGCGGGCGATCAGAAATGCCGCATAGGGCAGGACCGCGCCGAAGATGATGTCGTTTCGCATGCCTGCCTCCGCGCAGAGCTTAGAAATCGCCGTCGAAGATCAAGATAACGTAAGCGAAGAATACCGCCAGATGGACCACGCCCTGAAGCGAATTGGTGCGGGTGCCGACGAAGGTGACGATGCTGATGGCGAGCGACAGCGTCAGCACCACGACGCCGGCCGGCGTCAGGCCAAGCTCGATCGGCAGGCCGACGAAATGCGCGGCGATCAGCACCGCCGGCACCGTCAGCCCGATCGTGGCGAGCGCAGAGCCGAGGCAAATGTTCACGGCACGCTGGAGCTGGTTCTTGCGCGCGGCTTCCAGCGCGGCCAACGCCTCCGGCGTCAGGATCATGATCGCCACGATGAAGCCGCCCAGCGCCACCGGCGCGCCGACCTGGGCAATACCAAAATCGACATAGACGGCGAGCTTCTTCGACATCAGCACCAGCGGCAGCAGGGCCAGAAGCAGGCCCGCGGCATGAAAGCCGGCGCTCTTCGGCTGGAGATGGTGGTGATGGTCATCCGGAGCCTCGTCGCCATGGCGCGGCTGCTGGAAGCTGACGGGGTTCTGCACGGTCTGAAACAGCAGGAAGATGCCGTAGAGCACCAGAGAGATCACGATCTGGAACACGGTCTGCAGCGTCGACAGCCCGCCGCCCGGCGCCGAGGATGTGAAGCTCGGCAGGATCAGGCTGGTGATCGCCACCGGCAGAAGCACGATAAGATAGGCATTGGCGCCGGATAGGTTGAACACCTGCAACCCATGCCGCAGCCCGCCGATCAGGAGGCTCAGCCCCACAAGCCCGTTCAGCACGATCATCAACACAGAAAACATGGTGTCGCGCGCAAGCGTCGGCGCGTTGTCGCCGGTCAGCATCACCGCGGTGATCAGCGCCACCTCGATGCCGATGACGGAAAGGGTCAGGATCAGCGTGCCAAGCGGCTCCCCGAAGATCGCCGCCAAGCATTCGGCGTGATGCACCACGCGAAACACCGCCATCAGCATGACCGCGAAGATAACGGCAAGCACCGCAAACGAGGCCGCCGTTCCGAGATAGTCCGGCTTCAACGACGCGCCCGCGAAGGTAAACAGCAAAAACGCGCACCAGATCAGCACAATCGGCCATTCGCGCCAGAGTGCATTCTTGTCTGATGTCACGGAAGAGCCTCGCAGATGATGGATTGCGCCGGAAACGCGGCGCGATCAATTCATCATGATAGGCCTGCGCGCGCAAGGGCGGACGATGAGGCAACCGCCCGTAAATGTCCTGCAAGCATCCCTGCCCGGCCCACGGCGGGGCGGAGAACCCACACAGGCAAAACGAAAAACCGAGTGCAGCAACCAAGCCTTTTGCACCCTCTCTAAATAAATCATGTAAAAATACATGTATAAACCGAAACAAAATAAGCTTTACCGCATTTAATATTTAATATATATGCATTTTAAGGGGACAAATACTACAGGTGATCGACCATGAGGGCAAATTCAAAAGTAATATTCATTGACAGTGAGAATCCTGAGTTCTGGGCGTCCGGAAATCACGGCAGCAGCATATCGTTTCTCGGTGAAAAATTACTTGTGTCCTGGTCCCACAAGCATGCGCATGACGGTCAATCCTCCGCCATCTATGCCTCATCGGCTGACCCCGTGGACTATGCCTGGCGACCACTCGCGAAAATCGCGGACAATGGCGAGGACGGCGCTGTTTCCAAATATCCGGCCACCAACCCGGTGTTTCATTGCGATGCCGGGAAGATGCGGCTGTTCTGGCAGATGACCAGTGACGGAACCCAGGCAAGCGCCCAGCTTCGCATGCGCGCGGGAAATGTAACCGACGCCTTCGACAGCATTCATTCGGTGGGCTGGACCGCCCCGATCGATGGCGACCCTTTGACGACATCGGTGAGCGGCGATGATTTCCTCAATGCCGCCGCGGCACTCTATCCCAACGCCTGGCCGCTTCTGAACGGCGTATTCGAGCCGAAAAAGAGCTTCGAAAAGGCGCCGTCGTTCAGTTCCGAGAAGGGACATAATCTGGCAGCGCCGGAGGTGGATGCCGCCGCAATCGACGCGATGATCGACGCATTGATCGCCAGGATAAGGGAATTCGACAACACCTATCTCAAGGACGTGAAGCAGCAATTACTGGAGAACCGGCCGGCGCTCCGCCCCATACTGGACAGATTGCGCAGGTTTTCCGACATCCTGCGGTTCTTCGATGCGCTGCAGGCGCATATGAGGAGAAACACGCTCATCGTGTTCCTGTACATGGTCTACGACACCTACAACATGGTCGTCATGCGGCTCACGGTGTTCAACATGTTCAGCGCTGACCGCTATGAACGGGGCTGGCAGACGCGCTCCCAGCCGCAGAAGATCAGGCTGGAGAACGGCGCAGACCGTCTGCTGCTGCCGGTCCATTCCAATGCCGTCAACCTCTCGGTCGTGCTCTACTCGGACGATGACGGAGCGCACTGGAACTACGCCGAAACCCCGATCCTCGGCCGCGGCACCGTCGAGCCGAGCATCGTCCAGCGCCCGTCCGGCAAGCTCACGGCCTTTCTGCGCGCCAAGGCGCCGGAATTGTATCTCGACCGCATTGCCGTGAGTGAGTCCTGCGATTACGGGATCACGTGGTCCCCGGCCGTGCCGATCCTCAATGCGAACATCAAAAGCCAAGATTCAGGTATCTCGGCCCTGTCGCTGAAGCATTCGCGATTCGACCCGTCTCTCGGCCCGTTCGTCGTGGTCTACGCACCCGATGAGGATTGCCGGAACCTTCATCTTTGCGTTGGCTTCTTCGGCACGTCATCCGATCGCGGCAACCGGCCGCTTGCATGGCTCGACCCGATCTGCCTGGAGACGGCGGAAGACGGCAGCCGGATCACCGACCCTTCCGTGACGGAAGGAGACGACGGAACGCTCTATATTTCCTGCAGCTACCGCGTTTCGAACGGGGACGGCGTCAGCGAAAAAATCTGCGTGATACAATATGACGGCCTCAGAGGCTGAGGCCCGCCCACCGATCAGTGCGCCGCGGTTTCACGCGCCCGTGCCAGTTCGGCAAGATCGGCGGCCTTGAGTTCCACCGATTCGCCGCAGCCGCAGGCCGAGGTCTCGTTGGGATTGCGGAACACGAAACCGGTTCTGAGCTTGGTGACCTCGAAATCCATCTCGGTGCCCAGCAAATAGAGCGAGGCAGCGGGATCGACCCAGACCTTCGCTCCGGCATGCTCGACGGTGTCGTCGCCGGCCTTGGTATTGTCGCGCGTGACGAGGTCCACCGCATATTCGAAGCCGGCGCAGCCGCCCTTCTTGATCGATATGCGGATACCGAGTGCATCCGGCCCGGCATTGCCGGTGATTTCGTTGATGCGGGTCGCTGCCGCATCGGTAAGGGTGATGACCTGAAAGCCCATTTCATTCTCCATCAACATCCGGGCTCAAGGCCCGGCGTTAGAAGTGCATTGCATCAGCGCGGCCGGGCGGCGTCAATACCAGCCGACCGCCACCTTGGCCTCTTCCGACATCCGGTCCGGCGTCCATGGCGGGTCGAAAGTCATCTCGACCTCGACGCCGGAGACGCCTTCGACCGTGCCCACGGCATTTTCGACCCAGCCGGGCATTTCGCCGGCGACCGGGCAACCGGGCGCGGTCAGCGTCATGTCGATCTTCACCACCCGGTCGTCATCGACATCGATCTTGTAGATCAGGCCCAGCTCGAAGATATCGGCCGGGATTTCCGGGTCATAGACCGTCTTCAGCGCGGAGATGATGTCGTCGCTCAGCCGCGCCAGCTCTTCCGGGGGAATGGAAGAGGCAGTCGCGCCGGCCGTCTGGTCTTCAGTCTTTTCCTCGACACTCATGGCAATCCTCTTTCAGGCCGCTTTCGGCCCCTATCAGGCAAAGAATGTGCGCGCATAGTCCAGCGCTTCCACCAGCGCATCCACTTCCGCGCGGGTATTGTACAGGCCGAACGAGGCCCTGCAGGTCGACGTGACCCCGAAACGCGCCAGAAGCGGCTGGGCGCAGTGGGTGCCGGCGCGAACGGCGACGCCGCGCCGGTCGATGATCGTCGAGATGTCATGGGCATGCACGCCTTCGATCGCGAAGGAGAAGATGCTGCCCTTCTTCGCGGCGTTGCCGATGACCCGCAGCGCATTGACATGGCCAAGCTGTTCACGCGCATAGGCCGTCAAATCCGCTTCGTGCGCGGCGATCGCAGCGCGCCCTACCCCTTGCATATAGTCAAGGGCAGCGCCCAGTCCAATAGCCTGGACGATCGGCGGCGTGCCGGCCTCGAAGCGATGCGGCGGCTCGGCATAGGTGACGCGGTCCTCGAACACATCGGCGATCATCTCGCCGCCGCCCTGGAACGGCCGCATCTCCGACAGTCGATCGAACTTGCCGTAAAGCACGCCGATCCCCGACGGACCGTAGAGCTTGTGGCCGGTCATTGCATACCAGTCGCAATCGATATCGCGGACATCGACAGGCATGTGCACGGCACCCTGCGACCCATCGACCAGCACCGGAATATCGCGCGAATGGGCGATGCGGCAGACCTCTTTCACGTCGACGATGGTGCCGAGCGCGTTCGACATCTGCGTGATCGCGACGAGCTTGGTGCGCTCGCTCAGGCAGTTCTCGAAATCCTCGATGTGAAATTCGCCGTCATCATCCACCGGGACCCAGACCAGCTTGACGCCCATGCGCTCGCGCAGGAAGTGCCAGGGCACGATATTGGAATGGTGCTCCATGATCGAGAGCACGATCTCGTCGCCCTCCTTCAGGTGCTCCATCGCCCAACCGTAAGCAACGGTGTTGATCGCCTCGGTGGTGTTGCGGGTGAAAACGATCTCGTTCACCGAACCGGCATTCAGGAAGGCGCACACCTTCTCGCGCGCGGCCTCATAGGCATCGGTCGCGGCGTTGGAGAGGAAATGCAGACCGCGATGAACATTGGCATATTCGTGGCCATAGGCATTCGCGATCGTGTCGATCACCACTTGCGGCTTCTGGGCGGACGCGCCGTTGTCGAGATAGACCAGCGGCTTGTCACCATGCACGGTGCGCGACAGGATCGGAAAATCCTGCCGGATCTTTTCGACGTCGTAGGCGGAAACCTTAGTGTCCATAACGGATGAACTCCATCAATCCGGATCGCAGAGCCGGTCACTCATGGCGATCGAGCCAGTCGGCCATGATCGCCTCCACGGCTTCAGACAGCGCCTCGTGCTCCAGCTCCTCCACCACTTCGGCAACGAAGGCGTGGATGAGAAGCCCTTCGGCCACCTTGCGCGGAATGCCGCGCGCCATCAGGTAATAGAGGTGGTTCGGGTCGATATCCGTCACCGTCGCGCCGTGGCCGCACTGCACGTCGTCAGCGAAGATTTCCAGCTCCGGCTTGGCGTTGAACGAGCCGAAATCGCTCATCAGCAGCGTGTTGCACGACATCTTGGCGTCGGTCTTCTGGGCATCGGGGGCGACGCGGATCAGCCCCTGGAACACGCCCTTCGCCTTGTCGAACACCACATTGCGGATGATCTCGGTCGAGGTCGTGTTCGCCACGTTATGGCCGAGGTCGAAGGTGATGTCGGTGTGGGTGTCGCCGCCGAGCAGGTTGACGCCGCGCAGCATCAGGTCCGCGCCCTCGCCGACAACCGCGCAGTCGATCTCGTGGCGCACCAGCTTGCCGCCGGCGTTGACGATCAGCAGCTTCAGCTTGGCGTTTTCGCCGAGTTCAATCTTCAGCTTGCCGAGATGGGTGTCGTCCGCGCCCTGGCTCTGCATCACAACATAGGTGATCTCGGCGTCCTTGCCGAGCGTCAGCGCCGTAAGGTTGCTGACGAGCGCTGCAGCGCCCTCCGGCGCGACATGGCGTTCGATCACCATGCCGGTCACGCCATCTGCAAAGTTCAAGCGGTTGCGGGTATGCACCTGCCCGCCGCCGTGGACGGCCTGCAGCTCCAGCGGGACTTCAAGCGAGGCGTCGATCTCGAGCGCGTAGCCATCGGTGACCAGCGCGCCGTTGATGCGTCCGATCGCGTCGTCGGCATGGGACAGCGCAAAACGCACCGTCTTGTCGCCGCCTGAAAGCGCGTCGGAAACCTTGCTTCGCGCGACCCCATCGATAGCGGGTCCATCACCGGCTCTGCCCTGCACCAGCGGCAGAACGTCGCTGCCTTGCAACAGGGCCGGCAACGGGTTTACCGCCTCGCCGGCATCCTCGGGCACGGCGCGCAGCAGGTTGCGCAGGTCGGTATAGTGCCAGGCCTCGATCCGCCGGGTCGGCAGGCCGGTCTTGCGCAATTCGCCAGCCAACCGGTCGCGTTCCATCGTGACATCGGCATTGCCGGGCAGCGAGCCGGAGAGCCGACCGAAGGCGGCGACCAGTGCCTCCTCGGCGGCCGTCAGCGTTATCTTGTTTTGCACATTCATCACAACGCTCCCGCCTCAGGCCGCTTCGCCGATGATATCGGCATAGCCATTGGCTTCGAGTTCGTGGGCAAGCTCCTTGCCGCCGGACTTGATGATCTGGCCCTTGTAGAGCACGTGGACCGTGTCCGGCACGATGTAATCAAGCAGGCGCTGATAGTGGGTGATGACCATCACCGAACGGTCGGGCGCACGCAGCGCATTGACGCCATCGGCAACGATCTTCAGAGCGTCGATATCGAGGCCCGAATCGGTCTCGTCCATGACGCAGAGCTTCGGCTCCAGGAGCGCCATCTGCAGGATTTCCGCACGCTTCTTCTCTCCGCCGGAAAAGCCGACATTCAGCGGCCGCTTCAGCATGTCGTAATCGATCTTCAGCTCGGCAGAGGCCTCGCGCACCTTGCGGATGAAGTCCGGCGTCGAAAGCTCTTCCTCGCCGCGCGCCTTGCGCTGCTCGTTGATCGCGACCTTCAGGAACTGCATGGTGGCGACGCCCGGGATTTCGACCGGATACTGGAACGCCAGGAACAGCCCCTTGGCGGCGCGCTCGGCGGCATCGAGCTCCAGAATGTTCTCGCCATTATAGAGCACCTCGCCCTCGGTGACCTCATAGTCCTCGCGGCCCGCGAGAATATAGGAGAGCGTCGACTTGCCCGACCCGTTCGGTCCCATGATCGCCGCCACTTCGCCGTCCTGAATCGTCAGGTTCAGCCCGCGAATGATCTCGGTGCCATCCTCGGCAATGCGTGCGTGCAGGTTCTTGATCTCAAGCATTTTTCGTTTCCTTCAAGGAATAAGTCAGCGCTCCAAGCGCTTGAATACATGTCTAAAAGCGGTGGGCACCGATCAGCCGACCGAGCCCTCAAGCGAAATCCCGATCAGCTTCTGCGCCTCGACAGCAAACTCCATCGGCAGTTCCTGGATCACCTCGCGGACGAAGCCGTTGACGATCAGGGCGATTGCCTCTTCCTCGGGAATGCCGCGCTGCATGCAGTAGAACAGCTGGTCCTCGGAAATCTTCGAGGTGGTGGCCTCGTGCTCGAAGCGGGCGGATGCATTGCCGGCCTCGATATAGGGCACGGTGTGGGCACCGCAGTTGTCGCCGATCAGCAGACTGTCACACTGGGTGAAGTTGCGCGCGTTTTCCGCCTTGCGGTGGGCCGAGACCTGGCCGCGGTAGGTGTTGTTGGAAACGCCCGCCGAAATGCCCTTGGAGATGATGCGGCTCGACGTGTTCTTGCCGAGATGGATCATCTTGGTGCCCGAATCGATCTGCTGATGACCGTTGGAGACTGCGATCGAATAGAACTCGCCGCGTGAATTGTCGCCGCGCAGCAGGCAGGAGGGATATTTCCAGGTGATCGCCGAGCCGGTTTCGACCTGCGTCCACGAGATCTTCGAATTGTCGCCCCGGCAATCGCCGCGCTTGGTGACGAAGTTGTAGATGCCGCCCTTGCCTTCCTTGTCGCCGGGAAACCAGTTCTGGACGGTGGAATACTTGATCTCGGCATCGTCCAGCGCGATCAGCTCGACGACGGCGGCATGAAGCTGGTTCTCGTCACGCTGCGGCGCGGTGCAGCCTTCCAGATAGGAGACGTAGGCGCCTTCCTCGGCGATGATCAGCGTGCGCTCGAACTGGCCGGTGTTCTTCTCGTTGATGCGGAAATAGGTCGACAGTTCCATCGGGCAGCGGACGCCCTTCGGCACGTAGACAAACGAGCCATCGGTGAACACGGCGGCATTCAGCGCGGCATAGTAGTTGTCGCCGCGCGGCACGACCGAGAACAGATATTTCTGAACCAGCTCCGGATATTCGCGGATCGCCTCCGAGATCGACATGAAGATCACGCCGGCCTCGGCAAGTTCCTTCTTGAAGGTGGTGACGACCGAAACCGAATCGAACACGGCGTCAACGGCAACGCGGTTTTTCGGCTGGTGCTGCTTTTCCTCGACGCCCGCGAGAATCTCCTGCTCCTGCAGCGGAATGCCGAGCTTCTCATAGGTCTTGAGCAGCTCCGGATCGACCTCGTCCAGCGTCTTCGGCCCAGTGAAGGATTTCGGCGCAGCGTAGTAGTAGATGTCGTTGAAATCGATCTTCGGGTAGCTGACGCGCGCCCAGCTCGGCTCTTCCATTGTAAGCCAGCGGCGATAGGCCTCCAGACGCCATTCCAGCATCCAGTCGGGCTCGTTCTTCTTGTGCGAGATGAAACGGATGATGTCCTCGGACAGGCCCTTGGGCGCCTTGTCCACCTCGATCATCGTCTCAAAACCGTATTTATACTGATCGACGTCGATCTCAGCGACCTGATCGACGGTCTCTTTTACGGCAACCATATTGTCACTCCACTCATAACCGGGTTCAAGGTCCGGCGGTTCGCATTCCCAAGCGGGTTCACCGCTCTATTTAATCAGACTGCGCGGCAATTACACCCCGCGCGGCCTGCGATTCGTCAATTTTTCAGGCGGCCTGTCCGGCCGCCCTGCGGCGCGCGGCGATTTTTCCGAAAGCCGCGATCGCCGCGTCGATATCCTCATCCGTGGTCGCCCAGCCGAGCGAGACGCGCAAGCCGCCAAGGCGCGTATCGCGCCCCATCGCCTTCAGCACCTGGCTCTCGCCGACCTTGCCGGACGAACAGGCCGAGCCAGCCGACAGAGCGATGCCCTCGAGATCAAAGGCGATCTGCCCGGTTTCCGCCTTCAGACCCAGCAGGGTGAAGAACGCGGTATTGGCCACCCGCGGCAGGTCCGCGCCGTAGATTTCGACATCGGCGGCCGCAGCGCGCATGCCATTCTCCAGCCGGTCGCGCAGCGCCGCGATTCGCTGGTTCCGTGCCTCGATATCCTGCGCCGCATAAGCTGCGGCAGCGGCGAAGCCCAGAATGCCCGGAACGTTTTCCGTACCGGAATGATGGCCCTTTTCCTGCCCGCCGCCGCGCACCAGCGGGGCCGGCATCAGCGTCTCGCCGCGCGAGATCAGCGCGCCGACGCCCTTCGGCCCGCCAAGCTTGTGCGATGACAGGATCAAGAAATCCGCTTCCAGCGCCTCGATCGATACCGGAATGCGGCCCGCGCCCTGCACAGCATCCACCACCAGAAGCCCGCCATGCCGATGCACGATCTCCGCCGCCTTCGCGACGGGCTGAATGATGCCTGTCTCGTTATTGACCAGCATCAGCGCCGCCATCGGCAGGCCAAGGCTCTTGTCATGGGCGGAAAGCATGGCATCGAGCGCATCGAGATCGACCACGCCGGTGGGCAGAACCGGAATTTCATGACGCTGCTCGGCGGAAAAGCGTCCGCCTTCAAACACAGCCGGATGTTCGATGCCGGAAACATAGAGCCCGCCAAGCGTCACAGCCCTGCGCCCCATGCGGAAATCGGGCGTCAGCACCAGGTTTGCCGCTTCCGTGGCGCCGGCGAGGAACGTGACATGGGCGGGGTCCGCCCCCAGAAGCGCCGCCACCTGCCGCCGCGCCGCCTCGACGCGCGCCCTGACGGCCCGCCCCTCGCGGTGAACGGAGGAGGCATTGCCGCAAAGATCAAGACCGTCCAGCACCGCTTCGCGCGCTTCAGGCAGAAGCGGCGCGGTGGCATTCCAGTCGAGATAAATCCGGTTGGTGCTCATGTTCTTTCTTTTGGCGGCCCTGTTTACACGGGCAAAACAGCCCGGCAACGCATTTTCCTTGAAATTCACTGCCCGCTTGCCCTATTTGGACCGCAGAACAGAAGACCTCTTTCTTTCGAACAATTCTAAACTGGTTTTAGAAAAGATGACCCTATTAGTCAAGTCAAACGGGTCGCTGCAAGCCGGTTGGAGTGTTTGAGCCGAAATTTCCGGAGAGCAAATGCCCGAAGTGATTTTCAACGGTCCGGCCGGTCGCCTTGAAGGCCGTTACCAGCCGTCCAAGGAAAAGAATGCACCGATCGCGATCGTGCTGCATCCCCACCCCCGCTTCGGCGGCACGATGAACAATCCGATCGTCTACGAACTGTTCTACATGTTCCAGAAGCGCGGCTTCACGACGCTCAGGTTCAATTTCCGCGGCATAGGCCGCAGCCAGGGCGAGTTCGATCACGGCTCGGGCGAATTGTCGGATGCGGCGGCCGCACTCGACTGGGTGCAGGGCCTGCACCCCGATTCGAAGACCTGCTGGGTCGCCGGCTATTCCTTCGGCTCCTGGATCGGCATGCAGCTTCTGATGCGCCGGCCGGAGATCGAGGGCTTCATGTCGATCGCCCCGCAGCCGAACATCTACGATTTCTCGTTCCTCGCCCCCTGCCCCTCCTCCGGCCTGATCATCCACGGCGATGCCGACAAGGTGGCCCCGCAGCGCGACGTCAACGGGCTGGTGGAAAAGCTGAAGACCCAGAAAGGCATCCTGATCACCCAGAAGACGGTGGCAGGCGCCAACCACTTCTTCTCCGGCAAGAATGACGAGTTGCTCGCGGAATGCGAGGACTACCTCGACCGCCGCCTCGACGGCGAACTGGTGCCGGAGCCGGCGCCGAAGCGGATCAGGTAAGCAATTTTTACGTGATCTCCCGGCGGAATCTCAACTTAAGGGAAATATCGCTTTGGTTTCCACGGCCATCAATTATAGATTTAAGAAGGGAAACAACCGGGACCGGAGCGATGGACGATCTAACAAAATACAGACTACTCGCAGTCTGGCTCGTCATTAATGCGCTCCTTCCCTATCTCGTTCGCCTCTCGGGTATCGTGACGATCGGGAATTCAATTTATATCGGCGTATTGGTGATGGTCCTGTTGCAGGGACTTAACTATGTTTTTATGAGAAAACACATCAAGCTCGCAGTCGCCACTATAATCCTGAACATTATCGGCTTCGTTCTGGTTGGCTACTTTTCGATCGTCTACGCCATTTACCCGATCATTAAGGTGATTTTGCTACCGCTTATTCGACAGTGACCAGCACATGCTGGCCGAGCGTTGCGCTTTTGCACCTTACGGAAATTGCTGTCGAAATGTTGCCAGAAACGGTGACTGTCTCATCACCCGGCCCAACCGAGCTGATGAACCGTTCACCTCCCTTTATTTCCACTTGGAACGGCGACGGAGCATCGGACAATGTATCGAAAGAGATTTTGACATAGCTGACATGCCGGTCTGCATCAGGTCCCTTCACTCCATACTGGGCCCAAACTTCAGTCCAAGGCCCCCAAATCAAGGGACCGGCCCATACGTCGAATTGTCGGAATTTCTTTTCAAATTTCTCTCGATTTATATGACCGGAAAGCTTCCGCAATGCGTCGACCGGCGAAGTACCATAGGCAGTATTGATCATTCATCTTCCCTCATTGCAAACTCAGTCTTCGATTCAGAGTTTAAGCGAGCCGCCCTGAGCGGGGATAACAGAGGAAGGATCTGACTACCCCGGGGCAATATTGTCTTCATGCCAACTGAACGCAGATCATCGTCAAAACAGGTGCACATGGCTGAAAAACCGTGCTAAAGCCCGCGCGACCTTTATCCAGCAATCGAAGATAGCCCCATGTCGACGTTCAAATCCGAATTCCTGCACACGCTTTCCGAGCGCGGTTTCATTCATCAGATTTCCGATGAGACCGGGCTTGATGACCTTCTTTCGAAGGAGCGGGTGACGGCCTATATCGGCTTTGATCCGACGGCGCCTTCGCTGCATGCCGGATCGCTGATCCAGATCATGATGCTGCACTGGCTGCAGAAGACCGGTCACCGGCCGATCTCGCTGATGGGTGGCGGCACCGGCATGGTCGGCGACCCCTCGTTCAAGGACGAGGCCCGCAAGCTGATGACCCTCGACATGATCGAGGACAATATCAACTCGATCCAGCGCGTGTTCGCCAATTACATGGATTACGACGCCGGCGAAAAGTCCGCGCTGATGATCAACAATGCCGAATGGCTGCGCGGGCTCAATTATCTCGAATTTCTCCGCGATGTCGGCCGCCATTTCTCGGTCAACCGGATGCTGTCCTTCGAGAGTGTCAAGATGCGCATCGACCGCGAGCAGTCGCTGTCCTTCCTGGAATTCAACTACATGATCCTCCAGGCCTATGATTTCGTGGAGCTCTGCAAGCGCTATGACTGCCGGTTGCAGATGGGCGGCTCGGACCAGTGGGGCAACATCGTCAACGGCATCGATCTCGGCCACCGCATGGATTGCCCGCAGCTCTACGCGCTGACCTCGCCGCTTCTGACGACGGCATCGGGCGCCAAGATGGGCAAGTCGGCCA
Organism: Martelella sp. FOR1707; assembly: GCF_053484265.1. Lineage (NCBI taxonomy): Bacteria > Pseudomonadati > Pseudomonadota > Alphaproteobacteria > Hyphomicrobiales > Aurantimonadaceae > Martelella > Martelella sp. FOR1707. Next base: position 450,358 of record NZ_JBAKFP010000004.1, read on the forward strand.
ATGGCGCGATCTGGCTCAACCCGGACATGCTGTCGGCCTATGATTTCTGGCAGTACTGGCGCAATACCGAGGACGCCGATGTCGGCCGCTTCCTGAAGCTCTACACCACGCTGCCGATGGACGAGATCGCGCGGCTTGCAGCGCTCGGCGGGTCGGAGATCAACGAGGTCAAGAAGATCCTTGCGACCGAGGTGACCGCCATGCTGCATGGCCGCGCCGCTGCCGAGGAAGCCGCCGAAACCGCCCGCAAGACCTTCGAGGAAGGCGCGCTCGCCGAAAACCTGCCGACGATCGAGGTGGCGAAAGCCGAACTCGACGGCGGCATCGGCATTCTGACGCTGATGGTCCAGGCCGGTCTTGCAGGCTCCAACGGCGAGGCCCGCCGTCATATCAAGGGCGGCGCGGTGAAGCTCAACGACGCCGCAGTCTCCGACGACCGCATGACGGTCGGAGCCGACGCGCTGTCGCAGGAAGGCGTGGCCAAGCTATCGGTGGGCAAGAAGAAGCACATTCTGGTGCGGCCGGTGTGACAACGGGCTGCGGTGTCGGCGTCCTACGATCGCCTACTCGCCTCTTGCTCTAAGGCCGGATGTCTCACATAGCTCTGCAGCTTGCTCCCAATGCTCTCTCCCGCTGGCGGGAGAGATGCCCCGAAAGGGGCAGTGAGGGTGGCGCAGCATTTCCAAATGTGAGGGCGTTCGCGGTGATAGGCTCCCCCCTCACTGTCGCTTTCGCGACATCTCTCCCCTCCGGGGCGAGAAGATTGGGGGGCTATGCGGATACTCCCCTGAATGTGATCATCACGACAAGCCGCAAAGCCTCACATCACTGAAACTCGAAGATCTTGCGGAACACGCCGGGCGCGATGGCCGAGAGGGGGTTGACGATCAGTTCCGGCTTTTCCGTCTTGCCGGTGAGCCGGAAGGTGATGCCGAACAGGCCCTTGTCGTTGCCGTTGCCAAGCAGCGGACCGAAGATCGGGATTTCCGCGAAAATCCGGTTCAGCCCATAGGCCGGCATGAAGGTGCCGGTCATGTCGATATTGCCGGCGGCGTCGCGCACCACGCCCTTGATGGTCGCGCCCACCTGATCGCCGCGCACGAAGGCGTCGGAGACCCGCAGCACGCCGTTCGATATATCGATCACAGCCTGGGCGCGCTGGAAGCGCTGGTCGGTCTCGTTGATCTGGTTCTTGTAGGCGGCGTTCAGGCTCTTGCCATTGGCGGCGACGGGGTCCGACAGGATTTTCTTGAGCTGCTCGTCCTTGATCAGCCGGAAATCCGTCAACGTCGCCATGCCCTGCCAGCCGGCATCGGTCTCGATCATGTCGAGATTGAGCGAGCCGCCCGTCATCTTCTGGTAGATGCCGAGAAAACGCAGCAGCGCGCCGGCGCCGCTGGTCTTGAGCGACACCGACTGCCGGTCGCCGTCGGGCGCCACGGTCAGCGCCATCGGCTGCGACGAGGCAGTGGTCGCCTTCAGCGTGGCATCCGCCATCTTGCCCGCCCGAACCTTGATGTCGCCGTTGACGCCGGAAAGCTGCCGGTCGTTTTCGCCTGAAACCCGGGCGATATCGAAATGGACGTCGACATTGCCGCCGCCGCTTCCCCCGCCGCCGATCGAACCACCATTGCCGCTTTTGACGAGTTGGTCGAGCAGCGGCTTGGCCGAGAAGGACCGGCCGGTCAGGGTCACGTCGAGCCCGCTCGCGCCGCGCTGCATGCCGATATTGACGCTGTCGCCGGGCGAGATCGCCACATCGGTCAGCGTCGCGGCCAGAAGGCCAACCTTGTCGAGGGTAACCTGCCCCCTGGCGCCAAGCCCGCTGCCCGACAGGCGCAGATCATCGAGCGTCGTCACCCCGTTTTCGCCGGGCGTGAGCGTGAAGGACAGCGTCGCGGGCACGCCCGCCGGCTTCTGCCAGCCGATGAAGGGCAAAGACAGGGTCGTCTGCTGCAGGTCGACCGCGATGATATTGCCCTCATCGCCGCCTTCGACCGTGACGGAAACCGGGCCGCTGACATACTCCTCAAGGCCGGGCGCAAGCTGGTTGCGCTGCGCATCGCTCAGATTGCCGGCGAGCCACAGCACCGATTGAGCATCCTCGGCATCCGCACTCGGCTTGCCGAGCGGCATGCTCCATTGCACGTCAAGCGGTATGCCGTCCGCACTGCCCTTGCCTTCGTAGGAGATCCGGCTGGGCACGATCTCGACCAGTCCGTTGAGACCGCTCACCTGGTGGCCGCTGATCGGCGTGGCGATCGCGCCATCGGTGATATCGGCCACGACATGCCAGTCCGGATCGAAGGCGACGTCACGATCGAGGGGGAAGCTCGCCCTGAGATTGACCTCTGTGCTTCCGGAAAACTGGTCGGAGGTGAAATCGGTCGATTTCAGCGCGTTGATCGGCGGCGCCTCGGCGAGCTTCACCAGATCGCGGACTTCGCCGGCGAGCATGATGTCGACAGCCCCGGTCAGCGGCTTGGAATAGGTGTCGGCGATCGCGAAGGTGCCCTCTTTCAGCTTCACCGTGCGGGATTTGGCAACGCTGAGCGAGCCGTCCCTGATCTCGACATCGACCCGACCGCCATTGATCGCGACGCGGGCGTCGCTGCGCTCGACATCGGGCATCTGGTCGCTGAGCGTGATCCTTGTGTCATCGATATCGAAGGCGACCTTCATCTCGGTCTCGTCGAGCTGAACCGGAATGCCCGGTCCCTCGATACGCCCGGCAGAGAGATAGATGGCGATGTCGCCATTGGTGATCACGCCGCCATGGAGATTGCGGCTGACCCATTCGCGTGGCTTCCGGGCGATCCAGAACGGCCAGAGCTGCTTGACCGCCTCGGTATCCATCCGTTCGATCCGCGCACCGAAGCTCAGTTCCGGGCTTGCGTCGCCGAACACCGCCTTGAACGAGGCCGCCATCATGCCCTGGGGCGAGCTGATCGAGATATCGTCGAGCAGCAGACGCGGGATCGAGGCGCGGTATTCCCCTGTGAACTTGGCGTCAAAGATCAGCGGCGGCAGGCCCGGCTCGCGCGACTTGAACCGTCCCCCGCGCACCAGCACGTCCAGCGCATAGCCATCCGTGGCATCCGGCTGGTAGCGGTCGAGATCGATGATCCCGGCGGTGAAGGGAAACTGGCTGCCGTCGAATTCGAACGAGGAATCGCTGATTTCGATCGATTTCTTGGTGGTATCGTAGATCAGGTTCAGATTGGCGTCGTTGAAGGGTCGCGCGATCGAATCCGCGACGAAACGGCCGGCGCCGACATCGATCTGCGCGGCGACCGCGGGCTCGCCGTCAACGCGCGCCCGCTCAAGCGAAAGCACGAGGTCGGCTGTCCCCTCAAGGCCGAGCATCGGTTCGCCGTCTTCCTTCGTCCTCAGCAGAAACGGCGTCAGCACCAGGTTGGAAACCTCGGCCTGCAGGCTTTGCGTGCGGCCGTCCTGCTCCACCGACTCGGCAGAAAACGCGGCCGCCGTTCCGTCCAGCAGGACCTCGCCATCGACCCGCAGGATACCGTCGGCCAGAAGGTTGAGATTGATCTCGCGGATATCGACATTGACGGATTTGCCCGGCGAAGCGCTGCCAACCGGAAACACGATGTCGCTCAGATAGATCGAGCGGGTATCGGCGGCTGTGAGAATGCCGCGGGCGAAATCGGTATGGGTGAACATCTGCTCCACCAGAACCGGCAGGCTGTCGACCCGGTGCTCGGTGAGGCGGAAGGTCCCGGTGGAAGGCAGCGCCGCAGAATCAACCGCGATGTCATCGACGGACACGGAATTGACGGTCACCTGACCGCCGGCGAGCTTGATCGGGTCCACGGCGAAATCCATGGTTCCGATCGACGCGATCTGCTTTTCGCCCGGGCCGAGCAGCGTCACGCCGCGCACGCTGAGATTCAGGTCAAGATCACCGCTCAGTCTCAGCCGCGCGGTCTCGATGCGGGCGTGATAGCCATCCGGCATCGCCGCCGCGATCTGCTCATTGGCCTTGGCGGCCAGAAACCGGTCCAGCGATCCGCTTTCGATCACATAGTAGACGATGAGGAGAAGACCGCCGGCGAACAGTCCGAAAAACGCCAGGAAACGAAAGCAGTGACGGGTGAAGCTGCGATGCGTCGACGCGCGCACGATCATCGGCTCATGCGCCTGGGCCGAAGGCAGCTTGTGGAGCGAAACGTTTTCGCCGCGGCCGAAACGGGTACGTTCGCCTCTGATCAGGGAATCTTTTTGCTTGCTGTCGTCCAAAGCCGCTCCGTAAGCGTATAAACTGCGCTGAAACAGGTCTGCCCGGCGCGAATCTCTGAAGGCATATTCACGACGAAGCGCATCGCTGGCAAGCGCGCAACTCTCCATCCGGTCGCCATTTATGCCGACCTGTGCTTGAACGCTAAATGAACAAAGGAGTAAGAATTTGACCGAACTGAAAGAAGGCGACAAGGCCCCCGATTTTTCCCTTCCCGTTTCCGAGGAAGAGACGTTCGCGCTGGCGGACGCCAAGGGCAAGAACCTGGTGCTTTACTTCTACCCTAAGGACGACACCAAGGGCTGCACCGTTGAAGCAATTGCGTTCACCGCCCTTGCGGAAGCCTTTGAAAAGGCGAACACAATTGTTCTGGGCGTTTCGCCCGACGGGCTCAAGAGCCACGCGAAGTTCGCCAAGAAACACGACCTTTCCGTTCTGCTCGGCGCTGACGAAGATCACACGGTGGCCGAGGCCTATGGCGTCTGGAAGGAAAAGAGCATGTATGGCAAGACCTATATGGGGATTGAGCGCTCGACCTTTCTGATTGCGCCGGACGGCACGCTCAAGCGCATCTGGCGCAAGGTGAAGGCGGACGGACATGCCGAAGCGGTGCTTGAGGCCGTCAACGGCGGGTAACCGACGAAAAAGGGCATTTCATTGCGCTGAAATGCCCTTGATCGCCCGGTTTTCTTGACTCTCGGGCCGTTTGCGACTATCCCGCCCCTCGTACGCATGACGATGGTGAAAGCGCCGTCGAATTTGTCACGAAAACACGGAACCCGTTTTCCTTTGACCTCATTTTCCGATCTTGGGCTTAGCCCCAAAGTACTTTCCGCTGTAACCGAGGCCGGCTACAGCGAACCCACGCCCATCCAGGCGGGCGCCATTCCGCATGCTCTGGAGCGCCGCGATGTTTGCGGTATCGCCCAGACCGGCACCGGGAAGACCGCTTCCTTCGTGCTGCCGATGCTGACGCTTCTGGAGCGCGGCCGAGCGCGGGCGCGCATGCCGCGCACGCTGATTCTCGAGCCGACCCGCGAACTCGCGGCCCAGGTCGCCGAGAATTTCGACAAATACGGCAAGAATCACAAGCTCAACGTTGCGCTGCTGATTGGCGGCGTTTCCTTCGAGGAGCAGAACCGCAAGCTCGAACGCGGCGCCGATGTGCTGATCTGCACCCCCGGCCGCCTGCTCGACCACACCGAGCGCGGCAAACTGCTGATGACCGGCGTCGAAATTCTCGTCATCGACGAGGCCGACCGCATGCTCGATATGGGCTTCATTCCCGATATCGAGCGGATCGCCAAGCTCATTCCGTTCACGCGCCAGACGCTGTTCTTCTCGGCGACGATGCCGCCGGAGATCCAGAAGCTCGCCGACCGGTTCCTGCAGAACCCGGCCCGCGTCGAAGTCGCGCCGCCCTCCTCCACCGCGGCAACCGTCGAGCAGAAGCTCGTCGCGACCGGCGGCAAGGACTATGAGAAGCGCGCGTCGCTACGCGCCATCATCGACAAGCAGGACGATCTGAAGAACGCGATCATCTTCTGCAACCGCAAGAAGTCGGTCGCCGATCTGCTGCGCTCGCTGCAACGCCACGAATATCCCTGCGGCGCGCTCCATGGCGACATGGACCAGCATTCGCGCACCACGATCCTGCAGAATTTCCGCGACGGCAAGCTGCCGCTGCTGGTGGCCTCCGATGTCGCCGCCCGCGGCCTCGACATTCCCGATGTCAGCCACGTCTTCAACTACGACGTCCCGATCCATGCCGAGGACTATGTCCACCGGATCGGCCGCACCGGCCGCGCCGGACGCAAGGGCGCGGCCTTCACGCTGGTTGCCCCCAAGGACGCCAAATTCGTCGATGCCATCGAAAAGCTGATCGACCGCAAGATCGAATATCTCGACGGCGATCTCGGCACGGTCGCGACTGAAGACGAGGGTGAAAAGCCCGCCGCGCGCACCCGCAAGGGCAAGTCGCGCAAGCAGGACAACAAGCCCGCTGAAGAAAAGGCGGAGGCAGCCCGTCCCGCCGAAGCGGCGAAACCTGCGCCGGCCGAAAAGCCGGCCCCGTCGAAGAAGCCCGCCAATGACGATCGCCGGCGCTCGCGCCGCCGCGACCGCGACGACGACCAGACGCCGGTCGGCTTCGGCGACGAAATCCCGGCCTTCATGCTGGTCGCCGCGAAGGCCTGACGCCGGAACTATTCCTTGAATATGATGAGAGCCGCATCTCCTTCAGGAGGTGCGGCTCTCATCATATGCCTGATATACCGTCAAAAAACCGTCAGTAAGCTTGCCTTTACAGCAATACATACAGATAAAAATCTCTCAATATTCATTTGGTATGCGCATTATATACTACAAATGCGCATTATCGGTCAATTATATTTTCGAGAAGTCCGCACTTCACGACAAGTAGTGGTAACCGCGCCCGTAGTATATCAAGGCTTCGCCGGGCGCGCTCATCTTTACGCCGACGACCTCGCCGATCAGGATCCAGTGCGTCGTCATTGCCTTTGCTTCCACCAGCCTGCAGTCGAAACTGGCCAGCGCATCGGCCAGAACCGGCGCGCCGCTTGCCTCGACCTCCCACTCGGCCATGGCGAACCGTTCCTCGGCCGAAAGCCCGGTGAAGCCGGCGAAGGCATCGGCGAGCGGGCGGTGATGGGCGGCAAGCGTATTGAGCGCGAAATTGCCGCTTTCCTCAAATATCGCATTGTGCTCGTTCAGGCGATTGACGCAGGCGAGCACCGTCGGCGGCGCGTCGGATACCGAACAGGCGGCGGTCGCCGTCACGCCGCGCATCACGCCGCCATGGGCGGTGGTCACGATCTGAACATGGCCGGCATAATGGGCCATTGCGTCGCGGTAATGTTTGGAAAACTGCGGATCATCATGCATGGGAAACGCCGCGCTTATGCGTGGAAAAGACTGTCAAGGAACCATCCCTCTAATACTCAGTTGCGGTACTTACGGCGTTGCCCCTGCATCTGGCAAGGGTTATGACAGGGTTCATTGCGGCAAGTTTTGAGAAGAGGACGCGCGATCATGAGATCCATTCACGCCTGCCTCCTGGGCCTCGCCATCACCGGGCTCGCCGCCGCTCCTTCCCTTGCGGCCGAGAGCCTGAAGATCGGCGTTGTCGCACCGGTGAGCGGAGACTACGCCATTCTCGGCGAACAGGCGCTTGATGGCGCGACCCTTGCCGCCAGAAACCAAGACATAGAGCTCACTCCGGTCGATGAAAGCTGCGAGGATGGCAGCGGCGCGGATATCGGTCGCACGCTTGCCGATGCCGGCGTCGATATCGCCATCGGCTTTTTCTGCTCCGAGACCGTGCGCGGGGCGATGCCGGTGCTCAGGGATTCCGGCATTCCGGCGATCACCCTTTCCGCTCGGTCGATGCCGCTGATGGCCACCGCGCTGAAGGAAGGCTGGCCGCTGTTCCGCATGGCGCCCAACGATCAGGACGAGACCGCCGCGATCGTCGATTTCATCATGGACGAATGGATCGATCAGCCGGTCGCCCTGCTCGATGACGGAACGATCTATTTCCGCGAGATGGTCAACGCCGTGCGCAACGCGCTGGAGGAACGCGGGCTGCAGCCGGTGCTCGTCGATACGTTCCGTCCGGCGCAGGAACAGCAATTGTCGCTGGTGCGCCGCCTTGCGCAGGCGGGCGCAACCCATGTTTTCATCGGCGGCACGCGCGGCGATGTCGCCATTGTCGCGCGCGACGCGATCGAACAGGGCGCCGATCTCACGATCCTCGGAACCGAGGCACTCCGCGCCCGGGAAACGGATGTGCCGCTCGAGCCCGGCGTTCTGGCGATCGGACTGCCCGAATATGGCGAACTTCCCCCTGCCGCCGAGTTCGCGGAGCTTGCCTTGATCCAGGGCATCATCCCGGAAGGCTATGTCGTGGCTGCCGCAAGCGCGGTCGATGTTGCCGCCCAGGCAATGGCGGCAGCCGATGGCGATGCCGCCCGGCTCGCCGCAATGCTTGCCGCCGGTGAGTTCGACACCGCGTTCGGCCCCGTTTCCTTCACCGATCGCCACGAACTGGCGGACAATCCGTATTTTCTTTTGCGCTGGCAGGGTAATCAATTCGTGCCGGTTTTCGATTCGGCCCGCCAGTAATACCAAGAAGGATACATGCAGTGAAACGTCCCCTGCGCATCGCCCCCTCGATACTTTCCGCCGACTTTTCCAGACTGGGAGAGGATGTGCGCGCCGTCGTTGATGACGGCGCCGACTGGGTGCATCTCGATGTCATGGACGGCCACTTCGTGCCGAACATCACCTTCGGCCCGCCGATCATCTCCAAATTGCGCGGCCACACGGATGCCGTCTTCGACTGCCATCTGATGATCGCGCCCGCCGATCCGTATCTTGAGGCCTTTGCCAAAGCGGGATCGGACAGGATCACGGTGCACCAGGAGGCCGGACCGCACTTGCACCGATCCTTGCAGACCATCCGCAATCTCGGCAAGAAGGCGGGCGTGGCGCTGAACCCGGCAACCCCGGTCTCGACGATCGAAAACGTGATCGACGATCTCGACCTCATCCTGGTGATGACCGTCAATCCGGGTTTCGGCGGCCAGGCATTCATCCCCGCCATGCTTGAGAAGATCAAGCAGGTCGATGCGCTGATCGGCGACCGCCCGATTGAGCTTCAGGTCGATGGCGGGATCGCGCCGGACACGGTGGAAGCGGTCACGAAGGCCGGCGCGAATGTGCTGGTCGCGGGCTCCGCCATCTTCGGCAAGGCCGAGGGCGGCAGCTACCGCCCGGCCATGGATGCCATGCGGTCGGCCGCAGTTTAGCGTAAAGCGTTTCAGGCGTATTCTGGAAAATGGGTCAACGGCCGGGGGCGATGTTACGCGCCCGGCCCGATGAGGTTTGCCGATATGCCGGCGCCGCGCCGGCCAATAACAAGGAGCTGCAATGCCAGGTCTTACACGCCTTCTGGGCGCAACAGTGCTTTCCGGCCTCGCCGCCGCGACCGCGAGCGCCGGCGATTTCGCCGCCTTTACCCCGCTCGGTTTTTCGGAGGACGGCAAGGTCTTTGCTTTCGAGGAATACGGTCAGGAAGATGGATCCGGTTTCGCCTATTCCAACATCTTCTTCATTGACACGCAAAACGACGCTTTTCTGGACGGCACGCCGTTCCGCCTTCGCACCGAAACCGACAATGCCTCGATCAGCGCGGCGCGCGCGCTCGCCGTGCGCGAGGCCCTGCAGATGATCCAGGATTACCAGCTGCTCGACCATCCCGGCTGGCTCGCCGCCTTCAACCCGGTGACGGAGAACAATGGCGATAACGGAACAATCAGGTATCGCGCTCACCCGAACCTGTCGCCGGTCAGCGAAATGACCCTCGAAACCTTTCCGCTCGCGCCGAACCCCGCCTGCACCGACATCACGCCCGATGCCCGCGGCTTTCGCCTGACCTATCGCAGCCCAGAAGGCGAAGAGCGGGAAATCCACGCCGACACGCGCCTGCCGGAAAGCCGCAACTGCCCGCTGGATTACCGCCTCGGCGGCATGATGACCTATGGCGGCGGCGGGCCGGATGCGGTCCACGTCGCGCTGGTGATCGTGCTGTCGCAAGGCTTCGAGGGCCCCAACGGCCGCTGGATCGCCGTGCCGTTCCGCCCGTAAAACACAGGGACACGGAGCATTTTGCCGGCGCAAAGATTTCATTTGCGCCGGAAATGGTCTATGCGCTTTGCCAGATGGAAATGTGAAGGACGAAGCCTCGATGATACCGCGTTATTCCCGCCCCGAGATGACGGAAATCTGGTCGCCGGAAACGAAATTCCGGATCTGGTTCGAAATCGAGGCCCATGCCTGCAATGCGCTCGCCGAAATCGGGGTGATCCCGGAAAGCGCCGCCAAAACCATCTGGGAAAAGGGCAGCGCCGCGACCTTCGATGTCGCCCGCATCGACGAGATCGAGGCCGTCACCAAGCATGACGTGATCGCCTTCCTCACCCACCTTGCCGAAATCGTCGGACCCGATGCCCGGTTCGTCCATCAGGGCATGACGTCGTCCGACGTGCTCGACACCTGCTTCAACATCCAGCTCACCCGCGCCAGCGACCTGCTGCTCGCCGATCTCGACAAGCTGCTGGCCGCCCTGAAGCGCCGCGCCTTCGAGCACAAGGACACGATCACCATCGGCCGTTCGCATGGCATCCATGCCGAGCCGACCACGTTCGGCATAAAGCTGGCACAGGCCTATGCCGAGTTCGACCGCTGCCGCGACCGGCTTGTCGCCGCGCGCGCGGAAGTCGCCACATGCGCCATCTCCGGCGCCGTCGGCACCTTCGCCAACATCGATCCGCGGGTCGAGGAACATGTCGCGGAAGCCATGGGCCTGGAGCCGGAGCCGGTCTCGACCCAGGTGATCCCGCGCGACCGGCATGCGATGTTCTTCGCCACGCTCGGCGTAATCGCCTCGTCGGTGGAGCGGCTTGCCACCGAAATCCGCCACCTGCAGCGCACCGAGGTGCTGGAAGCGGAGGAATATTTCTCGCCGGGCCAGAAGGGTTCCTCGGCAATGCCGCACAAGCGCAACCCGGTGCTGACCGAAAACCTCACCGGGCTTGCCCGCATGGTGCGCAGCTTCGCGATGCCGGCGATGGAGAATGTGGCGCTGTGGCATGAGCGCGACATTTCGCACTCCTCGGTCGAACGCATGATCGGCCCCGATGCGACCGTGACGCTCGACTTTGCGCTCGCGCGTCTCACCGGCGTTGTCGACAAGCTGCTCGTCTATCCCGAGACGATGATGAACAATCTCAACAAGTTCCGCGGGCTGGTTCATTCCCAGCGCGTGCTGCTGGCGCTGACCCAGGCCGGCGTGTCGCGCGAGGACGCCTATCGCCTCGTCCAGCGCAACGCCATGCGGGTTTGGGAGGAAGGCAAGGACTTTCTCGAGGAACTGCTCGCCGACGAGGAAGTGCGCGCCGCGCTTTCCGAAGAGACGATCCGCGAGAAGTTCGACCTCGGCTACCACACCAAGCATGCCGATACCATTTTCAAGCGGGTTTTCGGCGAAGCCTGACGCCCGCTCCCTATCAAAGACGACGATCCGCATGAAAGCCTCCGAAGCAGATATCATTCTCATCCCCGGCTACAAGAATGCCGGGCCGGGTCACTGGCAGAGCCGCTGGGAACAGAAGCTCTCGACGGCCCGGCGGGTGGAGCAGGCTGAATGGAACAAGCCGGTTGTCGAAGACTGGGTCGACAAGCTTGTGGAAGCGGTCAACGCCTCGACGCGCCCGGCCGTGCTGGTGGCCCATTCGCTCGGCATTCCCACCGCCATCCTCGCGCTGCCCAAGTTCGAAAAGCCGGTGGCCGGCGGCTTCTTCGTCGCGCCGCCGGAAGTCGACAATCCGAAGATTCGACCAAAACATCTCCAGACCTTTGGCCCCTACCCGCGCGACCCGCTGCCATTTCCGAGCATCGTGATCGCCAGCCGCAATGATTCCTTCGGCTCATTCGACCATGCCGGCGACATCGCCAATGCATGGGGGTCGGCCTTCTTCGATGTCGGCGAGGCCGGGCACATCAACGAGGAAGACGGCTTCGGCCCCTGGCCGGAAGGAATATTAATGTTCGGGCGTTTTCTGTCGCATTTGTGAGACCGGAGATCGCGGGAGGATGCCTGGACTTCGCGATATCGCAAATGCCGCTTCAGCGAACTGAAATCATTGCGGCTTTCAAATCAGAATTGACTTTCTCCACTCATGGACCACACTTGTATTGTTGGTCCACGATGACTTTGCATCCGGATCGGCCAAATATAGAAAATTGAGGGGAGCGCGCGAACCGGGCTGATGCGGCCTTGCAGCCGAGCAAAGCAAGTCCAGCATCTGTCAAAACCGCCTCCAGCAAGAGGGCAAACGTTGACGGAGGACAGGAGTGAGTTTTGGAGGAAATCCGGAATAGCGGCCGCCGCAATTGAAGGCTCGGCAGTCGCAATGGCGGCGCTTGACGTCTTCAGTTTCAAGATCCGGGCCGTCAATGAAAGCTTCAAGGCGATCGCTCAGGGAAGCGATCTTGTCGGCGCGAATATTCTCGATTGGGTTCACAGTGACGACCGCCCGGTGCTGCAGTCCCTGCTGTCCACGGCGGACAAGAAGGGCAAGCCACTTACCCGGGAAATACGTTTCGGCCCGCGCCCCGATGGTCCATGGCGCTGGATGCTCTGCTCCAACAAGCCCCTGCCGCCCGAACACGACGGCCGCAAAACGCTTTCCCTGCTGAGCTGCACGGATATCAACGCGCAGAAGCTGCGCGAGCTGGAAGCCAATGAACGCGCCCATCGCTGGGACTACGCGCTCGTCAGTTCGGGGCTCGGCGTATGGGACCATGATTACCGGCGCGGCCAGTTCTTCTATTCGCAAACCTGGCTGACGATGCGCGGCTATCCCGGCGGCGGCCCGCAGCCCTTCGGATCGACCGAGGAATGGCTGCAACTGGTCCACCCCGACGATCGCGATTTCGTTGCCAACGCGATCGAACGCCAGAAGACCGGCGACCCCCAGTACATGAACTTCGAATACCGCGAGCGCCATGCGGACGGACACTGGATCTGGATCGAGTGTCGGGGCGACGCGGTATCGAGCTTCTCCGACCACAAACCGGCGCGGATCGTCGGCACCGATCGCGACATCACCGACCGCAAGACTGCCGAAATGCTTCTTTCGCGGACCCGGCAACGGCTCGAACTGGCCCTGAGCACCTCCCGCATCGGCGTGTTCGAGTACAATCCGGCGACGGGCATGGTGATTGCCGACAAGCGCATATGCGAGATTTACGGATTTGGGGACGAGGCAGAAACCTACCACGCCAGCCGCCTCAGCGCGCTCACCGCCCCGGATGACCTGAACCGCCTTAATACGGCATTGCAATCGCTGAAGCCCGGTGACCCGCCGATATCCGATGAGTTCAGGATCAACCGGGAGGACGATGGAACTGTGCGTCATGTCCGCGCTTTGATGACCATGCGGATCGACGATGACGGGCAGCAGAACATTCTGGGCATCAACTGGGACGTCACCGAAGAGGTGCGGCTGCGCCAGGACCTGATCACCGCCAAGCAACTTGCCGAAGCCCGCAACTTCGAGCTCGACCGCGCCAAATCGGATATCGAGCAGGCAGCCCTGCACGATTATCTGACCAGCCTGCCCAACCGCCGTTTTCTTGACGATGAATTGTCGCGCCGCGTCGAGATGGCGCCGGCAACGGCCAGCAAGCTCGCCCTGATGCAGATCGATATCGATGACTTCAAGGCCGTCAACGACAGCTATGGGCATGGCGCCGGCGATGCGGTGCTACGCCATGCCGCCCAAGTGCTTCTCAGCATCAGTCGCCATAATGATTTCGTCGCGCGCGTGGGCGGCGACGAATTCGCCTTCATCTGCAGCTATGGCAATGGCGCATCCGGCCTGGAACAGATCGCAAAGCGCATGCTTCTGGAACTGTCCAAGCCACTCGAAGTGGGCGAGCACCGCATCCGCATCGGCGCCTGCGTCGGCATCGTCACCGCGGATGCCTGCGAGGACCTGTCCGCCGGCAGCCTCATGAAGAACAGCGACCTTGCCCTCAAGCTTGCAAAACAGCAGGGCAAGAACCGCATCGCCTTCTACTCGCCCGATCTCAAAAGCGCGGTTGCCGCCAACCGGACGCCAGCCGACCGGCTGATGCAGGCGGTGGAGCAGAACGACTTCGTCCCCTTCTATCAGCCGCAGTTTGACGCGAGAACGCTGAGGCTGACCGGCATCGAGACTCTGGCGCGATGGCGCCATGCCGACGGCAGCTTCGGCCAGCCCTCGGAATTCATGCCGCTGGCGGAAACGCTGAACCTGATGAACATGATCGACACCAGCATCCTCGCCCAGGCAACCAGCGATTTCCGGCGCTGGAGCGATCTCGGGCTCGATCCGCCGGGCATATCGCTCAACCTATCGCCGCGTCGCCTGAGCGATCCGGCACTGGTCTCCGCGCTGGAGGAATTCGAACTTCCGGCGGGCAAGCTGACCTTCGAACTGCTGGAATCGATCTTTCTGGACGAGCCCGACGACATCAGCGCCTACAATCTGAAACAGCTTCGAAGGCTGGGCATCTGCATCGACGTCGACGATTTCGGCACGGGATATACATCGATCAGCGGCCTCCTGAAGGTCGCGCCCAACGGCCTCAAGATCGCCCGCGAACTGGTCTTGCCGCTGCCGCACTCGCCCGATCAGCGCGCGATCGTCAAATCGATCATCGACATCGCCAAGACTCTGAAGATCAAGGTGATCGCCGAGGGCGTGGAAACCAGACGACACGCCGAGATCGTGACCAAGCTCGGCTGTGACGTTCTTCAGGGCTACTGGCTGGGCCGGCCGATGCCGGCCGGCGAGTTCGAGAAAGTGCTGCGGAAGCAGACCGAACTGGTGTAGCTGCCGCAGCCGTTTCCGATGTCAGCCTATACCAGCCGGCTCTGTTCAAGCGCGGCTTCGATGAAGCTCGCAAACAATGGATGCGGTTCCAGCGGCCGGCTCTTAAGTTCGGGATGATACTGCACGCCGATGAACCAGGGATGGTCGGCATATTCGATCGTCTCCGGCAGAACACCATCCGGCGAGGTACCGGAGAACACCAGCCCGCAGGCCTCCAGCTTGTCGCGATAGCCGAAATTCACCTCGTAACGGTGACGGTGGCGCTCGGAGATTTCGGTGGTGCCGTAGATCTCGGCAATCTTCGTATCCGCACCGAGATGGGCCTTGTAGGCGCCAAGCCGCATCGTGCCGCCGAGATCATCGGTATCGGAGCGCTTCTCCAGCGTATTGCCCTTCACCCATTCGGTCATCAGACCGACGACCGGCTCGGCCGCATTGCGGTCGAATTCCGTCGACGAGGCGTCCTTGATGCCGGCCAGATTGCGCGCCGCCTCGATCACGGCCATCTGCATGCCGAAGCAGATGCCGAAATACGGCACCTTGTGGGTGCGGGCAAAGCGGGCCGCCTGGATCTTGCCTTCCGAACCGCGCTCGCCGAAGCCGCCCGGCACCAGAATGCCATGGACCTTTTCGAGATAGGGGGACGGGTCCTCCTTCTCGAAAATCTCCGACTCGATCCATTCGAGATTGACCTTGACCCGGTTGGCGACGCCGCCGTGGTGCAGCGCCTCAATCAGCGATTTATAGGCATCCTTCAGCCCGGTATATTTGCCGACGATGGCGATCGTCACTTCGCCTTCGGGAGTGCGGATGCGTTCGCTCACCTGCTTCCAGGCATCCATGCGCGGCACGGGGGCCGGATCGATGCCGAAGGCGTGCAGCACCTCGTCATCCAGCCCTTCATGGTGATAGGCCAGCGGCACGTCGTAGATATTGGCGACATCGAGCGCCTGGATGACGGCGGATTCGCGCACATTGCAGAACAGCGAGAGCTTGCGGCGCTCGGCCTCGGGAATTTCCCGGTCGGCGCGCACCAGCAGGATATCGGGATGGATGCCGAGCGCCTGCAACTCCTTGACGGAATGCTGCGTCGGCTTGGTTTTCAGCTCGCCCGCCGCCGGAATATAGGGCATCAGCGTCAGGTGGACGTAGACGGCGTTGCCGCGCGGCAGATCGTTGCCGAGCTGGCGGATCGCCTCCATGAACGGCATCGCCTCGATATCGCCGACCGTGCCGCCGATCTCGCACAGAACGAAATCGAACTCCTCATTGCCCTCGAGCACGAAGTCCTTGATCTCGTTGGTGACGTGCGGAATGACCTGAACGGTCGCGCCGAGATAGTCGCCGCGGCGTTCCTTGTCGAGAATGTTCTTGTAGATCCGGCCGGTGGTGATGTTGTCGGTCTTGGTCGCCGAGCGGCCGGTAAAGCGCTCGTAGTGACCGAGATCGAGATCGGTCTCCGCGCCGTCGTCGGTGACGAACACCTCGCCGTGCTGGGTCGGGCTCATCGTGCCCGGATCGACGTTGAGATAGGGATCGAGTTTCCTGAGCCGCACTCGATAGCCCCGTGACTGCAGCAATGCACCGAGTGCTGCTGCGGCAATGCCTTTTCCGAGGGAGGAAACCACGCCGCCTGTGATGAAAATATATCGCGCCATGGGCTTATTCCGATACCGTTTTCAAACCGATTCTGCCAGAGCCTTCACGTAAAAAAGCCCGTTCATTCCCGGTCGTTTGTCACAATAATGCCGCATCGCCCGCGCCTGCGCGGGACGAGCGGCCCAAAGAAATGCCGGCGGGAGGCCCGCCGGCTGATGTCTTTAACTCTTGTCGGCGATCAGTCGCCGGTGGGAACGCCGGTGGCGTTCGAATCCTGCGCCGGAGCGCTGACGGCAGGCGCCGAAGAGCCTTCGCTGCCGCTCGGAACGCCGCTTTCGTCAGTCGTTGCCGGCGTCGTCGTGGTCACGGAACCGCCGAGCTGGTTCAGGATGCCCTGGCCGTCAGTTTCGGCGTTCTGTTCGATCCGGTCGAGAATATCCGACGGATTGCCCTGGTAGCGGGCAAGAATGCCGAGACCGAGTGAGGTCACGAAAAACAGCGTTGCGAGAATGGCCGTGGTGCGCGTCAGCGCATTGGCCGTGCCGCGCGCGGTCATGAAACCGGAACCACCGCCGATGCCGAGCCCGCCGCCCTCCGACCTCTGGATGAGGATCACACCGGCCAGCGCAACGACGATTATCAGGTGAATTACGATCAATACCGTCTGCATGAATGTCCAATCCGGCCCCGCCTTAAGGTCCGGGCCCGCTAGAATAACTGGCGTCTCTCTACATGAGGCCGGCGCGCAATCCAACCCCTTTTTCTGGCCGTTTTGAGCCCGAACCGTGGTCTATTCTTACTTTGCAGAGGACAGAATATCGTCATAGGCCTGATAGATGGCGAGGAAATCGGGCGCTTTCAAGCTGGCGCCGCCGATCAGCGCGCCGTTGACATTGGGCACGCTCAAGAGTTCGCGGGCGTTGGCGGGCTTCACCGAGCCGCCATAGAGCAGCCGGATCTTTTCGCCCGCCTCGCCGAAACGCTCGACCAGATCCGCGCGCATGGCGGCGTGGACCTCGGCCACCTGTTCCGGTCCCGGCGTCTGACCGGTCCCGATCGCCCAGATCGGCTCATAGGCGATGATGGTGTTTTCAGGCGTGGCATCGTCCGGCATCGATTCAAAGAGCTGGGTCTTCAGCACTTCCATGGTGCGGCCTGCGGCGTGCTCCTCACGGGTCTCGCCAATGCACACGATCGCGGTCAGGCCCTGGTCATAGGCAGCGCGCGCCTTGGTGCAGACCGTGCGGTTGCTTTCGTGGTGCTCGGCGCGACGCTCCGAATGGCCGACGATGACATGGGTGGCGAGGCAGTCCTTGATCATCTCCGCCGAGATGTCGCCGGTATGGGCCCCGGAGCGCGCCTTTTCGTGGCAATCCTGGCCGCCGATCATCAGCTTTGTGTCTTCCGTCAGCGTGGTCGCGACGTAGAGCAGCGTTGCCGGCGGGCAGATCAGCGCGTCGACCTTGTCGGCGAGCCCGCCGCTCACCCCGTCGGCGATGGCCCGGACCTGAGCCAGCGAGTCGCGGGTGCCGTTCATCTTCCAGTTACCGGCGACCATGGGGCGTATTGCGGCAGTCATCTTCGTCATTCTCCCGTTCATTGCTTTTGTGGCCGGCGCGACCGGCAAAGGTCTTCCCTTGTCGTCCGTTTTGCGCGCGCCGTCAAAGGGCGTTTTGCCGCTCATGGTTTGACAGCAGGCGCAATCACGGCTTTATACGGCGCATCAGACTATCCACACCCTTATCGCGAGAATCTGGCGCGGCATCGCCTCGCGACCAAAACTTTGCCAGAATAGCAGGGTGATTCGCCGCAAAGCGCCGGCACCAGCGCAAACCGATCTTTACAGGCTGCCCGACCCTATGGACAACAGCAAAGACCTCTTCGCCGATCTTGGCGGCAGCAAGGCCGAAACCGATACAACGCAGCCCGAGCGCAAGAGCGCGGCAAAGCCGAGAACCTCGGCCCCCGCCTCCTTGGAAAACGCGGACTATGGCGCCTCCTCTATCCGCGTGCTCGAGGGGCTGGAGCCGGTGCGCATGCGACCGGGCATGTATATCGGCGGCACCGATGAAAAGGCGCTGCATCATCTGTTTGCGGAAGTCATCGACAACTCGATGGATGAGGCTGTCGCCGGTCATGCCGATTTCATCGACGTTCATCTCGACGCCGAGGGTTTTCTGACGGTGACCGACAATGGCCGCGGCATTCCGGTGGAAAACCATCCGCAGGTGCCCGGCAAGTCGACGTTGGAAGTGATCATGACCAAGCTGCATGCCGGCGGCAAGTTCGACGGCAAGGCCTATGAGACCTCCGGCGGTCTGCACGGCGTCGGCGTCTCGGTCGTCAATGCGCTCTCCGATGTGCTGGAGGTCGAGATTGCCCGTGACCGGCGGCTCTACCGGCTTTCCTTCTCGCGCGGCGTGCCGCAGGGCGAGCTTGAGGATTGCGGCCCGACACAGAACCGGCGCGGCACCAAGATCCGTTTCCATCCCGATGCCGAAATCTTCGGGCCGCGCGCGAAATTCGATCCCGCCCGCCTCTTCCGGATGGCGCGTTCCAAGGCCTATCTGTTCGGCGGCGTGAAAATCCGGTGGTCCTGCGATCCCTCGCTGGTCGAAGGCAAGGAGGACCTGCCGGAAAAGGCGGAGTTCCACTTCCCCGGCGGGCTGAAGGATTACCTCGCCGCAACCATCGGCAAGGACTTCACCGTCACCCGCGAGATTTTCGCCGGCAAGACCGAGAAGACCGGCGGCCACGGCGCGGTCGAATGGGCGGTGGCCTGGTATGGCGGCGACCCGAACGTCCATTCCTACTGCAACACCATCCCCACGCCCGAAGGCGGCACGCACGAGGCCGGTTTGCGCCAGGCGTTGATGCGCGGCCTGAAGAACTATGCCGAGATGATCGGCAACAAGCGCGGCGCGCAGATCACCACCGACGACGTGATGATTTCGGCCGTCGGCATGCTGTCGGTTTTCATCCGCGAGCCGGAATTCGTCGGCCAGACAAAGGACAGGCTCGCGACCGTTGAAGCCCAGAGGATCGTCGAAAACGCGTTGCGCGACCCCTTCGATCTCTACCTTTCCGCCAACCCCGCAGAGGCGGAAAAACTGCTCGACTGGGTGATCGAACGCTCCGAGGAGCGGCTGCGCCGGCGCAAGGAGCGCGAGGTCAACCGCAAGACCGCGGTCAAGAAGCTGCGCCTGCCCGGCAAGCTCGCCGACTGCTCGCAGAACACCGCCGCCGGCGCGGAACTGTTTCTGGTCGAGGGCGATTCGGCCGGCGGCTCCGCCAAGCAGGCGCGCAACCGCGCCAACCAGGCGATCCTGCCGCTTCGGGGCAAGATCCTGAACGTGGCGAGCGCCGGGCGCGACAAGTTTTCTTCCAACCAGTTGCTGGCCGACCTGATCCAGGCGCTCGGCTGCGGCACGCGGACGAAATACCGCGAGGAAGACCTGCGCTATGAGCGCATCGTGATCATGACCGATGCGGACGTCGACGGCGCGCATATCGCCTCGCTGCTGATCACCTTCTTCTATACCGAGATGCCGGAGCTGATCCGCCAGGGCCACCTCTATCTGGCCGTCCCCCCGCTCTACAAACTCTCCCAGGGCGGCAAGACGGCCTATGCCCGCGACGATGCCCACCGCGAAGAGCTGATGAAGTCGGTGTTTACCGGGCGCGGCAAGGTCGAGATCAGCCGCTTCAAGGGTCTTGGCGAAATGCTGCCGGCTCAGCTCAAGGAAACCACGATGGACCCGAAGAAGCGTACGCTTCTGCGCGTCGATATCGACGACGTCGATTTCGAAGGCACCAAGGCCGCGGTGGAAGACCTGATGGGCACCAAGGCGGAAGCCCGCTTCCGCTTCATCCAGGAAAACGCGGCGTTCGCGGAAAACCTGGATATCTGACGGCGAGCGCCGGCCCGGAGACGCTCTCACGGGGGCCGGTGTCATACGCCTGATAACGAGCGAGGGCACTACCTCAATGACGGTCAACTCCCGCCGTCTCACACGAGGTGCTGCCATGAAATCCCTGCTTTCCGCCACTACCCTTATCGCCATACTCGCCGCCGGCGCCCATGCCGCCGAGATCGGCAAGACAATTGCCGTCGATTGCCCCATTAACGACTGCGACGCCCCCGTCAGCCTGACATTCGCCGGCGAATTCGCCATCGATACCGGCACCATTGTCGACGGCGTAGAGTTCGGCGGCATTTCCGGGATCGACTACGATGCCGCAACCGGCCGCTACATCGCGATCTCCGACGACCGTTCCCAGAAGGCTCCGGCCCGGTTCTACGAACTCGATATCGAATCAGGCGCCAACGGCATCGACGATGTCTCGGTCGTGAAGACCGTGACGCTGAAGGACGAGAATGGATCGCCCTTTGCGGAAAAGACCGTCGATCCCGAGCAGATCCGCCTGTTCGGCGAAAATCTGATCTGGTCGAGCGAGGGCGACGGCAAGGCGATGATCGCGCCGTTCGTGCGCGTCACGTCAACCGATGGCGATTTCGTGCGCGAATTCGCCCTGCCCGATGGCTTTGCGCCGAGCGAGGACCACGCCACCGGCGTCCGCAACAACAACGCCTTCGAGAGCATCGCTGTGCTGCCGGCAGGCGATGTGCTCGTGGCCAATGAGGCAGCCCTCTATCAGGACGGTCCCGCCTCGACGCTGACCACCGCAAGCCCCGCCCGGATCGTGCGCTACGATGCCGAAAGCGGCGAACCGACGGCGCAGTATGTCTACATGATCGACCCTATTCCCCATGCGCCGGTCGACGGCGGCGCGTGGAACGACAACGGCCTGTCCGACATGATGCCGCTCGACGACACCCGCCTTCTGGTCTCCGAGCGCAGCTTCGCCGAAAACCGCGGCTTCACCATCCGGATCTTCATGATCGACCTCGACGGCGCGACCGATGTTTCGGCGATCGCCTCGCTTGCCGACACCGACGAGACCATCGTTCCGGTTGCCAAGACGCAGATCCTCGATCTCGGCGCCATCGGCATCGAGCCCGACAATATCGAGGCGATGACGATCGGCCGGGCGGAAGACGGAACGCCGCTGCTGCTGCTGGCCTCCGACAACAATTTCAATGCCGACCAGAAGACCCAGTTTCTGGCCTTCCGGATCGAAAGCCTGCCCGGCGTCAGCCGCTGAGACGGTGCTGGTCGAATCGATAAGGCGGGCCCGCATCCTCGTTAAACGCGGGCCCGCACGTGATGGTGAAAGGCTGGCATTAAGGTTAATTATATCTTTAATAAACATGGCGTTACGGAGGAAACTCAAACCATGGTACCAACGACTTAAACCAGTTTCTCCGTAAACGCTAAAATTGAGCCGGTTTCCGCGCTTGTCGGGCATGGATACGCTCTTTATAGTTTGCGCCGGACAAAAACAGAAAAGCTCTGTGAAACAATGACTTCGCGCCGAAACTTCATCATCGCCTCTGCTGCCGGCCTGGCCGGCGCAACCGGTCTTGCCATGGCCGAGAGCCGACCGGGAACGATCACCCGCAACCTGCCCGGCGTCGCGCTGGAGGCTGAGCCCGTCGGCCGCGATGGTTTCGCGCTGGCGCTCGGCGGCGGCGCGGCCAAGGCCTTTGCCCATATCCCCTACCTCCAGAGCCTTGATGAACTCGGCATCAAGCCGAAACAGATGACCGGCACGTCGATGGGCTCGATCATCGGCGCGCTCTATGCCAGCGGCATGACCGGCACCGAAATCCGTGAATATGGCGTGGACCTGCTGACCCAGCGCCAGTCGCTGCTGAAGCGCCTGCTGATCGATACCGGCGATACCTGGGGCTCGCTGTTCAACCTGTTCCGCCCGGCGGTGATCGAGCCCGAGGTGCTGTTCGCAGCGCTGCTGCCTGCGGACCTGCCCGCCGATTTCGCGGGGCTGGAGATACCGCTCGCGATCATCGCGACCGATTTCTACGAACAGAACGAATATGTGATGCGCGAGGGACCGTTGCTGTCGGCGATCGCCGCGTCCTCCGCCCTGCCCGTTCTGCTGACGCCGGTCAGCCGCGACGGCCGGGTGCTGATCGACGGCGGCTTCGTGAACCCGACGCCCTTCGACCTTCTCGACGCCGACCGCTACATCACCATCGGCATCGACGTGACCGGGTCGACGATCGAGAATGACGGTAACATTCCCGGGTCGTTCGAGACCTGGGCCGGATCGTTCTCCATCACAGAACACTCGATCGTGGTGGAAAAACTCAAAAACGCGGCGCCGGACCTTTTCGTGGCGCCGAATGTCGGGCGTTATCAGCCTCTGGATTTCTTCAACATAGAGACCATCCTTTCGACCGTTGACAAGGACCAGGATGCCTTCAAGCGGCAGATGGAAGAGCTCGCAGAGCAGAACAGATAAGGACGGGTCAGCCGCCATGCAGACGGAAACGCCGACAACCGCGCGCTGGTTCTCAATCAGCCTTTTTTCGCTCGCGCTCGGATTGGCATTCTTCGCCGCCTCGCTCACGCCGTCGCTGATCCCACGAGCGTGGCCGCTGCAGGCCGTGCTGGCCGGCCTCGTGATGGCGCTCGGTTACATGATCGGGCGGTTCATCGTGGCGCTGTGGCGCGGATTGCAGATCCCCGAGCCGCGCGGTCGCTGGCGCGCGATCAGCCTGGCCGTCGTGAACGCCGCGGCGCTGATCCTTCTGGTCTATTGCCTGTCGATGATGACCGAATGGCAGAACTCGGTGCGCTCCCGCGTCAACATGGAACTGCTGGAAGGCGGCACCGTGCTCGGCATCCTCGCCGTCGGGCTTGCCGTGTTCATCGTGCTGTTCCTGATCGGCGCCCTGTTTCAGAAGGCTTTCGATATCGTCCGGCTGCGGCTTTACCGGGTAATGTCGCCGCGCGCGGCCAATCTGGCCGGCGTCGTCATCGTGCTGCTGGTCGTGGTCGTGGCAAGCCGCGACTGGGTGGTGCCGGCGATCTTCGACTTCCTCGACGAAAGCTACGAGACCGCGCAGGACCTGTTCGAAACCGCCCCGCCGCCGCCCACTGATTCCTTCATCGCGGGCGGCCCCGGCTCGCTGGCAAGCTGGGAGGCGATGGGCCAGCCCGGCCGCAACTTCGTCACCAGCGCGCCATCCGCCGAGGATATCGAAACCTTCACCGGCCGCCCGGCCGAACGCCCGATCCGCGTCTATGTCGGCCGGTCCCAGGCCGACGAGCCGCAGGAACGCGCCAGGATCGCCCTTGAGGAGATGCAGCGCCTGGGCGCCTTCGATCGCGCCTATCTGATGATCGCAAGCCCCACCGGCACCGGCTGGCTTGATCCCGGCGCGCACGACACCTTCGAATATATGCACAATGGCGATGTCGCGACTGTGGCGGTGCAGTACTCCTTCCTGCAATCGCCGCTGGCGCTGATCTTCGAGACCGATACCGGCCTCAAGCAGGCGACCGCCACGATGGAAGAAGTCTATCGCTACTGGCGCACCCTGCCGGAAGACAGCCGCCCGGAACTCTACATGCATGGAATCAGTCTCGGCGCGTGGTCGTCGATGTATTCCTTCAACGTGTTCCAGATGCTGGATGAACCGGTCGCCGGCGCGGTCTGGGCCGGCCCGCCCTTCCCGTCCTATCTCTGGCGTCACACGGTGGCCGCCCGCAACGCCGGCACGCCTTACGTGCTGCCCGTGATCGACAACAGCGCCGTCGTCCGTTTCTCCTCACAGTTCAGAAAACCGCAGGCGGAAGGCGATGACTGGGGCAGAGTGCGCATCAACTTCCTGCAATATGCCTCTGATCCGATTGTGTTTTTCGAGCCCAACGCGAGCTTCATCGAACCGGAGTGGATGCGCGAGCCGCCGGCGCCCGATGTTTCGCCCTATCTGCGGTTCGTGCCGATCGTCACCCAGTTCCAGCTCGCGCTCGACATGGCGTTGTCGAAGGCGCTGCCGGCCGGCTTCGGCCACAACTACCTCGCCCGCGACTATATCGATGCCTGGGTCGCCGTCTCCCGTCCGCAGGACTGGTCGCCGGCGCGCACGACTGCGCTGAAAGAAATCTGCAATCTGGGCAAGGATACCGGCTGCGCGGTGCAATAATCGGCGCGGCGGCAGCGGTTTTCTAGCGAAAATGCGTGTTTTCCGCCACACTCATCACTCCAAGTGCAGCGATCCCGTGATTGTGATCACGCGCCGCTATGAAGCGGCAATCCGGTCGGATAAAAGCCGTAATCGATTTACATATCACCAATACAAGAGGCTTGAATGCTCGTTGATAAAACGATGTCGCGCCGGATTTTTCTTCTCGGCGCCGTTTCGACCACCGCTGTGCTTGCAGGCTGCGTCAGCCAGCGCGATATCACCCCGGTCGCTCCGCCCTCCCCGCGCGTCCAGGACACCCCCTACACGGTCGCCGAGCTCGATGCCATGTATGGCCCGGTTGAGGACAATGGCTATCTTATCCCGGCCGTGCCCTACCAGCAGATCGACCCGATGTACTATCGCCAGCGCGTGAAGGATCCGACCGGCGAAGCGCCCGGCACCGTGGTGGTCGATACCCCCAACCGCTTCCTCTATCTGGTGGAAGAAAACGGCACCGCAATGCGCTATGGCGTCGGCATCGGCCGCGCCGGCTTCTCCTGGGGCGGCAATGGCGTGATCAAGTGGAAGCAGGAATGGCCGAAATGGTTCCCGCCCGCTGAAATGATCGAGCGCGATCCCAAGCTCAAGGAATATTCGGAAGCCAATGGCGGCATGCCGGCCGGGCTGATGAACCCGCTCGGCGCGCGCGCCCTCTATATCTTCGAAAACGGCAAGGACACGCTCTATCGCGTCCACGGCAATCCGGACTGGACGTCCATCGGCAAGGCGGTCTCCTCCGGCTGCATCCGCATGCTGAACCAGGATGTGATCGACCTTTATAACCGGGTCGACAACCTGCCGACGCCGATCGTCGTCTATCAGTAAGTACATCGCCCCCGGATTTCCGGGGGTGGCTGGCAATGCCCGCTACAGCGGTTCCGTTTCTCGCGGAGCCGCTGTATCTGTTTGTGGTCTCTCAATTCCGGATGGGAACCGCTATCCGCTTCACACGGAATCGGATCAGGACGCTTCAAGGTTAGCACGATCTGACGAGCGGACGGCCATGCCCTCTGTGAATACGCTCGCAAGGTGAGCGATGCGCGATTGTGACGCTCCGTCCCGTTCGATCGCGAGTGACATTGCCGTGGCGACGCATACCATGTCGTCGAAAGTGATGTCGGCGCGCATTTCGCCGGCCTCCTGTGCCGCCTGCAGGAGCTGCTGCCCTACTTGGCTCGTGGCAAGGCATCCGGGCGTGCCCGTCTTCAACACGATACCGAGCGAAGCTGCAAAGCCGCGATAGACGATGGTGTGGCGGACGAGGCCTTCGAGATAAGCCTGCATCGCCGACAGCGAGTCCACCTCTTTGGCGTGCGCGAACATTTCTTCGGCGAAGGCCGTGAACCGCGCGCTGTAGGCCGCAGCCAGAAGGTCCTCGCGGGTTGGAAAGCGCCGGTAAAGGGTTCCGATGCCCACGCCGGCATGCCTTGCGACCTCATTCATCGAAACGGTCGCCCCTCGCTCCAGGAAAATGTCCTCGGCGGCGGCCAGTATCTTGTCTCTGTTCTGCTGCGCGTCCGCGCGCAGTGGCGAGTCATCGGTCAACGGTGGTTCTCTTTGTGTCTTGCTAAGTGGAGTGATACTCCATATACATAAGTGGAACAATACTCCACTTATCAGCAGACAGGACGAACAACATGACTCAGCGATTTGAAAACAAGGTGGTGGTGGTCACCGGCGGAACCGACGGCATCGGCCTGACCACGGCCAAATCCTTCGCCGCGGAAGGCGCGCATGTCTACATCACCGGGAGAAGCCAGGACCGCCTTGATGCAGCTGTCAAGGCGATCGGCAATGCGGCGACCGGCGTGCAGGGCGACGTCTCGAACGAAGATGACCTCGATCGGCTTTACGCAGAGATCGCCCACGATCGCGGCCATGTCGACGTCGTCTTCGCCAATGCCGGAATCTCCGAGCAGGCTGCTTTGGGCGACATCGACGCGGCCCATTTCGATCGACTTTTCAATATCAATGTGAAAGGCATGGTGTTCACGGTGCAGAAGGCGCTACCGCTGATGTCAAAAGGCGGCGCAATCGTGCTGACCGGGTCCGGCGCGGGCATGAAAGGCTTTCCTGGCCTTTCCGTCTACAGCGCAACCAAAGCGGCAATCCGCGCCCTTGCCCGCAGCTGGACCACCGACCTGAAGGATCGCGGGATCCGCGTGAACGTTGTCTCCCCGGGCATGGTGCTGACGCCGGCGATGGCGACCTATCTTCAAAACAATGAGGGCGCCGAAGCATGGATGCAGCAGACCATTCCGTTCGGGCGGCTCGCCCAGACCGAGGAAATTGCGAAAGCGGTGCTTTTCCTTGCGTCGCAAGAGAGCAGCTTCGTGGGGGGCGAAGAACTGCTGGTCGACGGCGGCTTCGTGGCCGTTTAACCGGCGTCGTAGGTTTCCCGTGAGGCCTCGATCGCGGCGATATTGTCCCGCGCCCAGTCGCCAAGCCGAAGCACCGGCTCGCTGAGTGACAGGCCGAGATCGGTCAGGGCATATTCCACCTGCGGCGGGCTGGTCGGATAGGTAGTCCGGCTGATCAGCCCGTCCCGCTCCAGCGCCTTCAGCACCCGCGTCAGCATCTGCTGGGAAATCCCGTCGATCTTGCGCTTCAGGACGCTGAACCGACACGGCCCGTCAATCAGCACAATGATGATCAGCATCGACCATTTGTCGCCGACGCGCTGCAAGATGGGCGCGACATTTCGACACCGTTCCAGAACATGCCTGGTCTCGGGCCTTGCATCTGGCCTTGTTTCGGGCTTTGACCCCGTATTAGTCATCTCGATGTGACCTGGTTGCAAAAAATTGCGTTCTTGCATCAGGGTATTCGGTCATTTATTTTTAGCAAGTCATTTTTTGTGACCGTCTTGGTCGCGTTCCTCCCCGGAAATGACACCCATCGAGGGTTTTGAATTTGAAGACCGCCGCGCCTGCGGCGGCAAGGAGAATGATTGTGAAACTGAACATCATCATCGGCAGCACCCGTCCCGGCCGCGTCAGCCCCAAGATCGCAAAATGGGTGGAAGCTGCGGCTCGCGAACATGGCAAGTTCGAGGTCGAACTGGTCGATCTCGTCGATTTCAACCTGCCACTGCTCGATGAAGTGGCGCATCCCCGGATGCAGAAATACGAACATGAACACAGCAAGAAATGGAGCGCCAGCGTTCAGGCGGCCGATGCCTTCGTGTTCGTTACGCCGGAATACGATTATTTTCCGCCGGCAGCATTGGTCAACGCCATCCAGGCGCTTTCGCTGGAATGGGGCTACAAGCCGGCCGGCGTCGTC
This sequence comes from Martelella sp. FOR1707, assembly GCF_053484265.1. NCBI lineage: Bacteria > Pseudomonadati > Pseudomonadota > Alphaproteobacteria > Hyphomicrobiales > Aurantimonadaceae > Martelella > Martelella sp. FOR1707. The sequence goes on from NZ_JBAKFP010000004.1 coordinate 478,082, forward strand.
AGCTTTGGCGGCATTTCCGGCGGCCTTCGCTCCGCGCAGGAGCTTCGCACGCTGCTCGGCAATCTCAATGCCCATGCCATTCCGCAGGTCGTTCCGGTTCCGCTGTTTCCCAAATTCATCAGCGAAGACGGCGTGTTCACGCCCAACGACGAAATGAACGCGGGCGCCAAGGGCATGCTCGACGAGTTGTTCAAATGGGCCGGGCCGCTGGCGACGATCCGCAACGCCGGCTGATTCGGCTTCGGCGTGATTGCGGTCCGTATCCCCACCGACCGTGAATGCGAAAATCGCAAAAATTTCACGAAGCCGAAGCATATTAGTCATAAATGAAGTGGATACCCGCGCCCGCCGCTTGAAACCGGCGGGCGTTTTGGCATTCTGCAGCCCGACGGAGACCCGGTTGGAGGAATGACGCATGGACATTCGCCGCATGAAAGTCTGGTTGCTTGGCTCCGATGAGCCCCTGCCGTTCGATCCTCGAGAGACCCAGCCCGACTGCCTCTGTCTTCCCGTTGCCGGCGAGACGGACCTTGCCGGCCGCGTCGCGACGTTGCGCAACCTGCTGCCGTCGCTGCCGATATTCCTGATCTGCGAACCGATCTCCAAGGCTTATAATATCGCGGATTTCTCCGAAGCCGCGAAATGCGCACCGGACGGCATCATCCTGCGTGGCGTCGAAAGCGCGGCTCGGATACAGATGGCCGAAACCCTGCTCAGGGTCGTCGAGGCCCGGGAAGGTCTGACCGAGAACGCCATCGCCCTGATCGCGATGATCGGCGACAATGGCGGCGGCCTGCTGAACGCCCGCCACTTCATCCACAAGCTCGGCCGGCTGATCGCGCTCGGCTACGATGCCGACCCCCTGCAGGACGACTCCGGCAGCGGCGACATCGCCCACCAGGGCGCGGTGGCCACCATGCTGGCGGCGCGCAATCTCGGCATACCGGCGATCGATTTCTCCGGCGCTGGCAGCGCCACCGCCGCCTTCAAAACCGCCTGCCACCAGTCCGCCCGCACCGGCTTCACCGGCAAGCTGACCGGCAATCCCGACCATATCGGCATCATCAAACACGCCTTCGGCGCCGCCTGATCCCGATCGGCGGGAAAAACGAGGCCGCGGTGCGGAACAACTCCGCCCGACAGTAATTGAACGGATATGAGCGCAACAATGAACGCTGTCCGTCATGTCCGAAATCTTCCACGTCGTCGCCCTCTGTTCCCTTGTCGTTATCATTCTCGGCGCGCTCTCCGCCTATGTGCAGGGCACGCTCGCGTCTCTGCCACTGCTTGCCGTCGCAACCGGCATTGTCGCTGGGCCAGCCCTGACCGGCTGGATCGACCCTTCCGACTGGCAAAGCAAGGAAATCATCGTCCGCGAGGTCGCCCGCTTCACGATCGCGATCAGCGTGGTGGGTATCGCGATCCGCACACCGCCGGAAACCTGGAAACGTCTCGTCCGTCCCGTCACGGTGATGTTGACGCTCGGCATGGCCGGCATGTGGGCGATGTCCACGCTGGTTTCCTGGGTCACGCTCGGCCCCGCATTCTCGCTGAGTTTTGCGACCGCGGTGCTGATCGCCGCCTGCCTGACCCCGACCGACCCGGTGGCGGCCAGCGCCATCGTCTCCGGCCCCATCGCCAAGAGCATGCTGCCCGCCAATCTGCGTGGCCTGCTTTCGCTGGAATCGGGCGCGAATGACGGGCTCGGCTACCTGTTCGTCATGCTGCCCATGTTGGCGATTGCGCGCGGCGAGGCAGGCGGCGAACTGGTTCGGCACTGGCTTGTCGATATCCTGGTTCTCGACGTGCTGCTGGCGGCCGGCGTCGGCATCGTTCTCGGCTGGCTGGTCGCCCGTCTGCAAAGGCTCTCGGACCGCTACAAGCTGGCGGAGTTCCACTCCTACCATGCAATATCGATCGCGCTCGCCTTTGGCGCGCTCGGGCTCGGACGGATGCTGGGCGCGGATGGCATACTCACAGCCTTTGCCGCCGGAGGCGCATTCTGCCTGACGGTGGGACGGCACGACGCCATGGAAGAGGAGAATGTGCACGAAACCATCAGCAAATTGATGGACCTGCCGGCCTTTGTGATCTTCGGCCTCGTCATTCCATGGCACGGCTGGGCAACCCTCGGCGTGTGGGCGGTGCTGTTTCCGCTGGCGATCCTTCTGTTGCGCCGGCCGCCGCTGATGCTCGCGCTGGCACCGGTGCTGTCGAACCGGTTCAGCGGCCGCGATATCGCCTTCGCGGGCTGGTTCGGACCGATCGGAATCGCGGCGATCTTCTACGCGATGGAAAGCGTGGAGCGGACGGGCGATCACTTCGTCTGGTACGCCGTCAGCGCGGGCGTCGCGGGATCGATCCTGGTCCATGGCGTCACCGCCACGCCCGGCATGCGTCTTTATGCCTCGCGGCGGAAAGCGAAGGCCGACGATGCGGAAAGCTGAGAAAGCCTTGCCTCAGCCGCGCCGTGGACGCTTCATCTGGAACGGCGTGCCGCACTCGGCATAATCGAGATAGCCCATGCGACCGACCTGGCGAATTCTTGCCATGTCGAGAAGACCGTCTTCACCGATCGCGTCCTCGCGGATGTGGATGCCGACCACCTGACCGAACACCAGCCTGCTCTCGGTGGAAAACCCCTCAAGCGTCGGAGCCGCCATCATCCGGGTCACGCGGCACTCAAGCGCCGCATAGGCTTCGCCGACGAAGGCGGCGTCCACCAGTTGCCCGTTGACGGCGGTCAGGCCGGCCGCCTCGAACTCGCTCTCGCCGCGAGCGAATGGAGCCGAGGTGGTGTTCATCTTTTCGGCAAGGTCGCGGCTCACGAGACTGGCGGTGAACACGCCGGTCTCCTCGATATTGGTAAAGCTGTCCTTGACCGTGTCGGAGGAAAACATCACCACCGGCGGCGCGGACGAGACCGCGTTGAAAAACGAATAGGGCGCGAGATTGTCCTTGCCGTCCCGGCCGCGCGAGCCGATCCACCCGATCGGCCGCGGCGCGACGATCGCCTTGAAAGGATCGTGCGGCATGCCATGCGCATTGGTGTCGGTGGTGTAGAACATGATCAGGCCTCTCCGCGCCAGGTGACGATATCTTCGAGCGCCGGCCGCACGCGCTCGAACGGCGCTTCCGTGCGGGTGCCGGTATGGATGAAGCCGGCGATCTTCTCGTCCGCTTCCACGCCCAGCGCCGGCTTGGCGCGCTCGTCGAAGGCGTACCACTCGGTGAGCCAGGTCGCGCCGTAGCCAAAGGCATTGGCCGCAACCACCAGATTGTAGCAGACCGCGCCCGCCGACATCACCTGTTCCCATTCCGGGATCTTGGGATGAACCGCTGCCCGGCTGACGACGGCGATCACCAGCGGCGCGCGCGAAAGCCGCTCGCGCTCCAGCTTCAGCCGCTCCGCCGAGGCTTCCGGATCGTCCGCCTTCACGATATCGGCGAGCTTTTCGCCCGCTTCCTCGCGCGCCGCGCCGGCAAAGACGATGAAACGCCAGGGCGCGAGCTTGCCGTGATCGGGAATGCGCGAGGCGATGGTCAGCATTTCCTCGATCTCGCCGCGCGCCGGCCCGGGGGCCGCAAGCTGCAGCACCGGCGTCGAGCGGCGGGTTTTCAGGAAATCGATGAGGGTGTCATTCTTGGCATTCACGGCGGGCCTCACTCGGTCAAAAAATCACGCGACGCTCTTGAAAACGCCACGATATTCGGGTCACTACGCAATCGGACATTGAAGTGAACACTTGCGTCAGGCAAGTCAACCGGCGAGCAGCATGTTTCCGCACAGAACGCCCAGACATCAGACCCTTCGGCCCCTCGCCGCCGTCATGGCCGGGCTTTTGCTGGCCGCGCCGGCGGCAGCGCTGGCCCAGAGCACGCCATCGGTTCACTCCGACGATCCCTTCTCCCTGATGCGGGGAACGCAGCAGCCGGGCGAAAAGCGCCCGGTGAAGCTCGAGGCGCGGCTGGCCGAAGATGGCAATGTCATGCGCGACGGCCTGTTCTGGCGGGTGTTCACCACCATTCCCGATACCAGCGGCCGATTGCGGCTAGTCGCATCGGCCGAAGGCGGCAGCAAGACCATCGAGCTTTCCCCCGGCGACTATTTCATCAACTGCGCCTTCGGCCGCGCTTCGGCAACGCGCAAGGTCCGCATTGCCCACGAGGCCGGCAAGGCGGAGCAGATTTCGTTTGTGCTGAACGCCGGCGGGCTGATGCTCAATGCCCGGCTCGGCGACGGCAAGCCCGCCAGCGCCAGCGAGCTTCGCTTTTCGGTCTATGAAGACCGCGACGACCGCCGCGAACTGGTGGCCGAGGATATCGCGCCCGGCAGCATTCTGCGCCTGCGCGCGGGAACCTATGACGTGGTATCCTCCTATGGCTCGCTGAATGCCGAAACCCATGCCAGGCTGAAGGTCAAGGCCGGCGAGATCACCGACGCCAAGCTGAAGATCAAGGCCGCGGAGGTGACGTTGAAGCTTGCCGGCGGGGCCGGTGGCGAAGCGCTCGCCGACACGGCCTGGACGGTGCTCGGCGCGTCCGGCGACGTGCTGACCGAAAGCAGCAGCGCGATGCCGACGATGATCCTCGCCGAAGGCAGCTACACCGCCGTTGCCCGCAACCAGGACAGCCTCTTTGAGAAGACCTTCACGGTCTCCTCCGCCGGCACCGAGGATGTGGAATTGCTGCTGTCCGAAAACAAGGCGAACACCGATGGCGATGGGTTTGACTAAAACCTTGCGTCCATTGGGTCGCTCCAAACAATTTAATCTGGCCATCGCCGTGGACGCCTTTGCTTTTTTTCCGATGACTCGCTTTTGTCGGCGCAGCCTATGAATTAGTATCCTGCCAGAGGGTGGGGCTTAGATTTGCTGGTATATGCAATCAATCTTCCAGAACATGCCGACAGGCGCAGGCATCTCGCCGGCGCGTGTGGTGCGGCCGGCCTGAACGTCGTGTGGTTCGATGCAATTGATGGCCGCACGGTTCCGGGCGACGAGATCGCAAGCCGCGGAAGCTATCCCGAAGCCGGAAGCTACGCGCTGACGCCCACCCAATATGGTTGCTATCTCAGTCATGTCAGATGCTGGCAGGCTTTCCTTGAGAGCAGGGCCCCGTTGGTCGCGATCTTCGAAGATGATGTTCACCTTGCCGAGGACATCGGCCCCTTTCTGCAACAGGCGGAAAACTGGTTTCCCGAGGATGGCGATATCGTCAAGCTGGAAACCTGTCTCCAGCCCGTCCGCCTCGAAACCAGCCCGGTGGACACGGTTTTCGGACGCGACCTCTATCGCTTGAAGTCCCGGCATCTGGGTTCAGCCGCCTATATTCTCAGCCGAAAGGGAGCCCACAAGCTACTGGAAAACAGCGATAAATTCGCCATGGGTGTCGATGCGGTCATGTTCAATCCGCGCGCCAGGCTGAAACACGGCATGATCAACTATCAGGTCGATCCGGCAATCTGCATTCAGGACGACATTGGCCATCGCTGCGGCCTGCCGAGCCTCGGCTTCTTCTCGGTGAACCCCGTGCCCAAGAGCCGGAAATCGCGCGGCGCCAATGCATTCGAATACGGTATCTATCTGATTGGCGACTGCTTGCGTCGGACGAAACTTCGGTTGGGTTGTCTGATCGGCGGCTGTCGGAAGCGGACCGTGGATTTTCGCCAAAGCGCCCACCCATCTTGCCAGAGCGCGAAGCCGAGCTATAAAGCTGCAATATAGTTTGGCAGCTTTTCGACGAGTCGCCGGAAAGCTCCATTTCAGTGTTTCAGGCATGGCGAGCCGCCTTGCCCGGAGCTGGCTTCAAAGGCGATCCGCCAGCGCGAAAGGGCACCGTGCTCACACTCGTCATCAATCTCGACCGCGATACGGAAAGGCTGAAGCGCATCGAAGCGCTGCTTTCTGAACGGGACGTTTCCTTCATCCGGGTCACAGCGGTTGACGGGAGGTCGCTTTCTGCAGACGAGATCGCGGCGGTCTGCGCTTATCCGACGCCCGTCAGCATAAGGTTGCAACCCGGTGAGATCGCCTGCTATCTCAGCCATATCAAGGCCTGGCGCCTGTTACTCGACAGCGACGAAGAGTGCGCCGCCATTTTCGAGGACGATATCGACCTCAGCAGAGACGCAACCGAGGTTTTGTCCGCGATCGCAGCTTGGATGCCGGAAGACGCCGATATCGTCAAACTGGAAACCAGCCTGAAGCCGATAGAGCTCGGGCGGACGCCGGAAACCATCGTCCATACGCGCGAGATTCGGCGCCTCGCCGGCTGCCATATCGGCACGGCCGGTTATGTGATCACGCGCAAGGGAGCGGCCCGCATGCTGGCGGAAAGCAAAAAGCTGCGTATGGCAGTGGACACCACGCTGTTCGATCCGCGTGGCGGCGTTGCCGAAACGCTGTCGCTCTACCAGCTCTCGCCCGCGCTCTGCATCCAGACGCGCCTGCAGACCGGCGGAGCGCCCGCCGACAAAAGCAATATTTCCGAGAGGGCCAGCCACAAATCCTATGGCGCGACGCCGGGCGAAAGACTGGCGAACAGGATCAGGGATAGACTGGCCTATGCCTGCCGGAAGCTGCGAAATTTCGCCAGCGGCGCGCGCGCACAGGTGATTGATTTCAAGCCGTAAAAAAGGCGGAGCCAAAAGCCCCGCCCCTTCTTAATTACGCCCGCTTGCGCTTCAGGTCTGGCGGGGTTGCCTCGTCGATCAGCAGGGCGAGCGCGTCATCGAGCGACATCGACTGCTGGTCGCGGGAGCCGAGACGGCGGATGTTGACCGTCTCTTCTTCCGCCTCGCGCATGCCGCAGACAAGAATGACCGGAACCTTGGCCACCGAGTGCTCGCGGACCTTGTAGTTGATCTTCTCGTTGCGGAAATCGGTCTCGACGGACAGTCCCGCATCGCGCAGCTTCTGAGCAACCTTTTCACCGTAGCCGTCTGCCTCGGTCGTGATCGTGGCGACCACCACCTGCAGCGGCGCGAACCACAGCGGCATGTGGCCGGAATGGTTTTCGATCAGGATGCCGAGGAAGCGTTCCAGCGAGCCGCAGATGGCGCGGTGAACCATGACCGGTTGCTTCTTCTCCGAGGTCGAGTCGATATAGAAGGCACCGAAGCGCTCCGGCAGGTTGAAGTCCACCTGGGTGGTGCCGCACTGCCATTCGCGCCCGATCGCGTCCTTCAGCGTATATTCGAACTTCGGCCCGTAAAACGCGCCCTCGCCCGGCAGAATGCCGGTCTTGATGCGGCCGCCCGACTGTTCCTCGATGGTCTTTAGCACATCGGTCATGATCGCCTCGGCGTGATCCCAGCTCTCGTCGGAACCGACGCGCTTTTCGGGCCGCGTGGAGAGCTTCACCACGATCTCATCGAAGCCGAAATCCTCATAGACCGACAGGATCAGATCGTTGATCTTCAGGCATTCTTCCGCCAACTGCTCCTCGGTGCAGAACACATGGGCATCGTCCTGGGTGAAGCCGCGTACGCGCATCAGGCCGTGCATCGCACCCGACGGCTCGTAACGGTGCACAACGCCGAATTCCGCATAGCGGATGGGCAGTTCGCGGTAGGACTTCAGACCGTGCTTGAACAGCTGGACATGGCCGGGGCAGTTCATCGGCTTCAGCGCGAAGACGCGCTTGTCTTCAGCCTCCTCATCGGCGCAGGCGACCGCGAACATGTTTTCGCGGTACCATTCCCAGTGGCCGGAGGTCTTCCACAGCGAGGTGTCGAGCACCTGCGGCGCGTTGACCTCCTCGTATTCGCCGGCGAGCCGGCGGCGCATATAGGCGGTCAGCGACTGGAACATGCGCCAGCCCTTGGAATGCCAGAACACGACGCCCGGCCCCTCTTCCTGGAAATGGAAAAGGTCCATCTCGCGGCCGAGGCGGCGGTGGTCGCGCTTTTCGGCTTCCTCGAGGAAGGTCAGATAGGCGTCGAGGTCCTTCTGGTCGGCCCAGGCCGTGCCATAGATGCGGGTCAGCATCGGATTGTTGCTGTCACCGCGCCAGTATGCGCCGGCCACCTTCATCAGCTTGAAGGCGTTGCCGATCTGGCCGGTCGAGGTCATGTGCGGGCCGCGGCAGAGGTCGAACCAGTCGCCTTGGCTGTAAATCTTGAGGTCCTGGCCTTCCGGGATCGCGTCGACGAGTTCGACCTTGTAGGCCTCGCCCTTTTCGGCGAACACCTTCTTCGCCTTTTCGCGCGACCATATCTCCTTGGTGAACGGCGCGTTGCGGGCAATGATCTCCTTCATCTTCTTTTCGATCTTCGGCAGGTCTTCCGGGGTGAACGGAACCTCGCGGGCGAAGTCGTAATAGAAGCCGTTCTCGATCACCGGACCGATGGTCACCTGCGTGCCGGGCCACAGCTCCTGCACGGCCTCGGCCATCACATGGGCGGCGTCGTGGCGGATCAGTTCCAGCGCGCGGTCATCGGTGCGGGTGACGATCTCGATGCGGCCATCGGTGACCGGATCGGCGAGATCGCGCAGTTCGCCATCAAGGGCGATCGCGACGGCCTTCTTGGCCAGCGACTTGGAGATGGATTCGGCGACATCTCGGCCGGTCGTGCCGGCGGCATAGTCGCGCTTCGAGCCATCGGGAAAGATGAGGGAAATCTGGTCAGACATGTCATGCTCCTTGAAACCAGTCCCGCCAACGAATGCGGGTGGACAATCTGCCGTATCGCACGGCGTCTTAAACGAGGCAGGTCAATAAAGAAAAAACGGCCCTGCGTAAAGCCGCAAGGCCGCTTGCTGTCAGACGCCGAAATAAGAGGCGATCAGAATTTCATGCCCACGCCGGCCATCACCGCGTGGGTATGCATCTTGAACTTGGCCGTTGCGCCGGCGGCGGAGGCCAGATCGTCGACGACCTTCTGATCCGGATAGCCGGTATAGCGATATTCCAGCCGCGTGAAGATGCTGTCGGTGACGGCGTAGTCCAAGCCCGCGCCGACCGTATAGCCGTAGATCGTGTCGCTGAGACTGACGTTCAACGCGCGAATATAGGCATTGGCAACCGCCGCGCCCCCGGTGACGTAGACCAGCGCATTGCCGAAGGAATACCCCAACCGGCCACGCAGGGTGCCGCTCCAGTCGGAGCCGCCCTCGACGTCAAACCCAAGCCCGGTCGCGAATTTCTGCTTGCCCCAGCTGTAATCGGCATCGCCCTCAATGCCCACGACGATATTGTTGCCGAGCTGCTTGTTGTAGCCGGCGAACAGATTGGCAATCGCGCCGTTATAGTCCAGGCGGTCGGCGCCTCCCCCGCTGATCGTGCCGCGCGCGCCTGTCCAGCCATAGCCGCCGCCAAGGCCCGCATAGGGTCCGTCCCACAGCGGCTCCTCCTCGACATAGACTTCCTGATAGGCCACCGGCTGAATTGGCGGGCGCAGCGCCAGATCGGCGGCAAATGCCGGAAAGCATGACGCGCCGTAAATGGCGAGAAGTGACGCTGACAGTTTTCTCATGGAAGGCTCCGTAGGTGATGACTTATCGAAGCCATAGCGCATGAAGCGTTAAGAAAGCGTCAGCTTATGGTTTACATACCCTTAATTCGCACAACCTCGAGACGATGTATCATTCGCCGTTGCGGGCGAGCTCGAGCTTCATGTAGTCGAGCGGCAATTGGGTGGAGAACTTGATCTGCTCCATGGCGAAGGACGATGAAACGTCGCGGATCTCGATCTTCGCGATCAGCCGCTTGTAGAAGGCGTCATAGGCCGCGATATCGGGCACCACCACGCGCAGCAGATAATCGACCTCGCCGCTCATGCGGTAAAATTCCAGCACTTCCGGGAACTCCGCGATCACCTCGGAAAACCGCTTCAGCCATTCCACCGAATGGGTATTGGTGCGGATCGCGACGAAGACGGTGACATTGGCGTTGACCTTTTCCGGGTCGAGCAGCGCCACGCGCCGCTGGATCACGCCTTCCTCCTCCATCTTCTGGATGCGCCGCCAGCAGGGCGTGGTCGAAAGCCCGACCTTCTTGCCGATATCGGCAACCGCCAGCGTCGAATCCTCCTGTATGAGGCGCAAAATTTTCCTATCCAGGCGATCCATTTCCGCTCTCCGTAAAATATTTTTGCTCTTATAGCATCAATTTTTTGATTTGAAAGGGGTCAATCAGCCTGAGAGCGGATGCCATCGCCCGCGAAAAGCCGCACCGCCGCCTTCAGCTCCGGCAGCACCTCGGTTTCGAACCACGGGTTGCGTTTCAGCCATGCGGTATTGCGCCAGCTTGGATGCGGCAGCGGCAGGATACGGGGGTTGGTATTGGCGAAATAGCTGGCGCGCCAGTTGCGCACTGTTTCCGTCAGCGTCTTCCGGCTTGCCTCGCCCATATGCCATTTCTGGGCATACATACCGATGGCGAGCACGAGTTCGATCTGCGGCATCGCCGCCATCGCCTGCTCGCGCCATTGCGGCGCGCATTCCCGTCGCGGCGGAAGGTCGCTGCCGCGCGCGTCGTATCCGGGGAAACAGAAGCCCATCGGCATGATGGCGAAACGCGACGTGTCGTAGAACGCCGCGCGATCGACGCCCATCCAGTCGCGCAGCCGGTCGCCGGACCGGTCGTTGAAGGGAATGCCGGTCTCATGCACCCTCAGCCCCGGCGCCTGACCGGCGATCAGCACCCGCGCGGTGGGCGACAGGATCGCGACGGGGCGCGGCTCATGCGGCAGCGGCTCGGCCATCTGCGGACAATCGCGGCAGATGCGGCAGGCCGCGATCCGTTCTGCAAGTTCGATCTGGTCTGTCAGCGAAAGCTCCCTTATTGCCGGCTCCCAGCATAGATGTGTTACCGCCGTCTTAAAAAACAGCCCTAACAAATCCTTTACGGATTTCTTAACAATTCGTTCGTATCCTCGTTTGCAATCGAGGATGGATGCGATGACGAACCGTGCCGAAGTGATTGCCAGCCCCCGCAACGAAGCCGATACCGCCGGCGAATTCCGCGCCGCGCTTCAAAGTCTCGAAAAGAGCGCGCCAGCGATCGCGATCATGCTGGCGCTCGCCGGCTTCGGCTTTCTCTATCTCGGGCGCGATCTGATCTTCGCGGTCTGGGCGCTGGCGGCGCTGATCCTGCACGGGGTCGCATTCCTGACCGTCCGTCAGGCCGCGCGCGCGGGCGTCGATACCGCATCGGTGCGCAAATGGAACGCCCGCGTCATCGGCGCCTACTGGCTTGCCGGCGGCGCATGGGCGCTTCTCTCCGTTCTGGAATGCGGCGCCTGCGGCGGCGCTGCCCTGCCCTTCTTCAAGGCGTCCATGGTGATTGTCGCGCTGTCGATGATGGCGCTTGGCGCGGTCGCGCTGCCGCGCTCGGCCTGGCATGTCTTCCTGCCGGCGGTGATAGCATTCGGCCTCGTCGCCTATCAGAGCCGCGCGCCCTTCGATATCGGCCTGGCGGCCGTGCTCGCGATCGTCATGCTGTTCATCGCCTATTTCAACCATCACATCGCCGAAAGCGACAAGGCGCTGAAAACCAGGGAAAGTGAAAAGGACCTGCTTGCCGGGCAACTGACCGAAAGCCTCGCCCGTGCCGAAGCCGCGGCCGAGGCCGCCGAGGCGGCAAACCAGGCCAAATCGACCTTCCTTGCCGCCATGTCGCACGACCTGCGCACGCCGCTCAACGCGATTATCGGCTTTTCGGAAATCATGAAAACCGAGATGATGGGACCGCTGCCGAACGCCCACTACCGCGAATATGCCGCCGACATTCACCAGTCCGGTCGTCACCTGCTTGACATGATCGACAGCGTGCTGGACTTGTCGCGGCTGGAGGCCGGCGGCTATCGGCTGAACGAGCAGCCGGTCTATCTCGTCGACGTCATCGATGCCTCGATGGCGATGATCGGCGGCGAGGCCGCAACCAGGGCAATCGCCCTCAAATGCGATGTCGCTGGCGCGCTCGCCCCGATCACGGCGGATGGCCGGGCGGTGAAGCAGATGCTGCTCAACCTGATCTCCAATGCGGTCAAGTTTTCCGACGCCCATGCCGAGGTGCTGATCCTGGCCGGCACGACCGCGGAAGGCGGCCAGTATCTCAGCGTTCGCGACTTTGGCTGCGGCATGGACGGTGATGCGCTGACGCTTGCCACCACCGCCTTCTCGCGCGGCGCGGAAGCCCGCGATGTCGAAGGTTTTGGGCTCGGCCTTGCGATCGTGAAGCAGCTTGCCGAGGCCCATCAGGGCGAGCTGATCCTGCAATCCGCCCCCGGCGAGGGTACGCTTGCCACGATCCTGTTCCCGGCAGGCCGGGTGATCGACCTGCCGGCCGCAGCACTCCATCACCAGGACACCGGCCTCACCGTGGCCCTGTCCCCCGAACGGGCGATGCCGTTTGCGCCAGAGAGCGTCACGATCGAAACCCCGGCCAGGGTTTCGGGAACCCGCAGCGGCCGCGACCGCCTTGCCGCGGCGCTGAAACGCCGGGGCCGCAGGGTTGCCAATGACGCGCCGCCGATGCCGGAAGAAGACCTCGCCGCGGACTTCACCTTCGAGGATGCGCTCGAAGCCGAGATCATCGAGGCGCTGCAGGCCGATGACGGCGCGCGTCGTCACGAGGCCGCCAATGCCGCATGACATCGCCGCGATCCCGGTGATCGAAACCGAACGGCTGCGTCTGCGCCCGCTCGTCTTTGCCGACTGGCCCGCCTATTTCGCCTTCCTCGCCTCCGATCGCGCCCGCTACATGGGCGGACCGCATACCCAGGAAACGGCGTGGTCGTTTTTCTGCAACGATGTCGCCCAGTGGTCGCTCTTCGGCCATGGCGCGCTGATGTTCGAAGACCGCAGCACCGGTGAAACGATGGGACAGGTGGCGCTCTGCAAGGGGCCGCTCTTTCCCGAACTGGAACTCGGCTGGTTCGCCTATGAGGGCGCCGAGGGCAAGGGATATGCGCTTGAGGCGGCGTCAGCGATGCGCGACTGGGGCTTTGCAACGCTCGGCGTGCGCGACTGCGTCAGCTATGTCGACCCCGACAACGCCCGCTCGATCCGGCTCGCCGAGCGGCTTGGCGGCCGGCTAGATCCGGACGCCCAAGCCCCGCACCCGGCAAACCTCGTCTACCGGCATGAGCGCCCGGTGCCTTAGAAAAACACCACGTAGACGGCGTAGATGAAATTGCTGCTGATCAGGCAGAAAGTCGCGAACGAACCGAGGTCCTTGGCGTGCCGGCCTTCCACGGAGAGTTCCGGCGACACCCGATCGATGATCTCCTCGACGGCGGTATTGAGCGCTTCCACGCCGAACAGGCAGAGCATCAGGATCACGAAGATCATGAATTGAACCGCGCTGGCGCCGGCAAGGAAGAACACCACGAGGCCGACCACGAAGCCGATCAACTCGTGGCGAAAAGCCTCTTCCTTCAGCAACCGCATGAAACCCTGGAACGAATAGCCGCCCGCCGCGAGCAGATGGCGGAAACCCTTCTTCTTCTCGATCGGGGCCATGCATTATCCTTCGCCGTTTTCGAAACCAGCCAAAGCACTTCCTTAGCCTGAAAGGCCGGCCGTGTCGCCCGGTGTAGCGCGCAAACTGCCACAGGCCCGTGACAGTCCTGCGACACGTTTGTGACTCACCCTTCCCGGTCAGACACCCCGGCTTCCTCGAATGTGGCCATGCCTGTATGACAGGCGGCGGCGGCCTTCACCAGGCTGGCGGCAAGGGCAGCGCCCGTGCCTTCGCCGAGCCGCATGCCGAGCGCCAAAAGCGGCGTCTTGCCAAGCTTCTGGACAAGCTTCAGATGACCGGGCTCGGCGGAAACATGGGCGATCATGCAGTGATCGAGCGCCGAGGGGTTGGCGGCTTTCAGCACGGCGGCGGCGGCCGTCGCGACATAGCCGTCGATCAGCACCGGCACTTTCTGCATTCGCGCGGCGATGATGGCGCCGGCGATCGCCGCAAGTTCCCGCCCGCCGAGACGGCGCAGGGCTTCCAGCGGATCGGACAGGTGATCCTTGTGCAGCGCCACGGCCTGCTCGACCAGCGCGACCTTGCGTTCGTAAGCCTCCCCTTCCACACCTGTGCCCGGACCGACCCAGTCGGTGGCGCTGCCGCCATAGAGACCATAGCTGAGCGCTGCCGCCACGGTAGTGTTGCCGATGCCCATCTCGCCAAGGCAGAGAAGATCGACGCCGCCGGCCACCGCCTCCATGCCGTAGGCCATGGTCGCCGCGCAATCGCGCTCCGAAAGCGCCGGTTCGACGGAGATGTCGCCGGTCGGATGATCGAGCGCGAGATCGAAGATTTTCAGGCTGAGATCGACGCTGGCGCAGATCTGGTTGATCGCCGCGCCGCCCTTGGCGAAATTCTCGACCATCTGCTTGGTGACGGCCTGGGGATAGGCTGAAACGCCCTTTGCTGCTATACCATGATTGCCGGCAAAAACAGCGACCATGGGCCGGTTGACCGCCGGCGTCCGACCGCTCCAGGCCGCAAGCCACATGGCAATCTCTTCCAGCCTGCCAAGCGAGCCGGGCGGTTTGGTAAGTACAGAGTTGCGTTTTCTCGCCTGTGAGAGTATCTGTGCATCGGCCTTGGGGAAGGCGTCCAGCAAAGTGCGAAAATCCTCGAATGGGTGTCCATCGCTCATTTGTTTTGTCCCGTGCTATGCTGACAGCGTTGCCAAAGCTCATATTTTTCAAACGGCCGGCTAGCAAGGCCGAAGACCTGGAAACGAGCACAAACCAATGAAGATGCCATTCTTCATTACCGACTTGACGAGCGCCCTTAGCTTCCTGACACGTCTCAGAGTGCCTGACCTGCTTATGGCCGAGATGCCGGCGGGCGCCCGCGCCGCCTGGGCGTACCCGCTTGCCGGCGCGATTGCAACCATCCTGCCCGCCATCTCGCTGGCGGGTTTCGTCTGGCTCGGCGCTTCGCCGCTGGTTGCCGCGCTCCTCGCCGTGCTGATCTCGATCATGGTCTGCGGCGGGCTCCACGAAGATGGTCTCGCTGACGCGGCCGACGGGCTTTTCGGCGGTCACGACCGCGAGACGGCGCTGGCGATCATGAAGGACAGCCATTCCGGCGTTTTCGGCGTCACCGCGATCGTTCTGTCGCTGCTGTTGCGGGCGGCGGCCCTTGCCGCGCTCGTTGCGCATCACGGCCCGACGGCTGCGGCGCTGCTGTTCATTGCGGCGGCCATTGCCGGTCGCGGAAGCCTTGTGCTCCAGTGGACAATGCTGCCCGCAGCGCGCGCGGACGGCGCGGCCGCGACGCTCGGACGGCCCGGCGTTCGGACAACGGCCTCGGCCGAGGCGATCACGCTCCTTCTATGCGTCGGGATCGGCATTGCGACGAGCGCGCCCGGCGGGGTTGTGATAGCCTTGGCATCCGCCGGCGTCGCATCGCTGCTGTTTTCCGCCTTTGTCAACAAGAGGATCGCCGGCCATACCGGCGACACGCTGGGTGCTGCCGCGCAGATCGGCGAGATCGTTTTCCTCACAACCCTTGCTATCGCCGCCTGAAACCCGATATCCGGACAGGACAACATCGTCTCGGACCGGGAGTTCATGCCTTGCGCCTTTTCTGGATTTTGATCGCCGTCGTTTCGGTCGGCATGATCCTCCTGATGGTCACGGGAACCAGCGGCACCACGCTTGGCGTCAACAGCGATGACTTTGCCCGCACACTCTGGCTCGCGCCCATCCTGCTGCTGGTCTCCGCGGGCGTGCTGCAAAGCCGGCGCAATCTCGGCTTCGTGTTCCAGTCGCTGCTGATCTGGGCGGCGGTGCTGCTCGTGGTGGCGGCGGCCTACATCTTCCGCGACGATTTCCGCACCGTCGGCGCGCGGCTCTTCGGCGGGCTCATTCCCGGCATGGCTATGGAAACCACCACGGCCGACGGACGCCAGCAGGTGATCCTCCACAAGCGCCTGGACGGCCATTTCGCCGCCGATGTCGTGGTCGATGGCGAGACGATCACCATGCTGGTCGATTCGGGCGCAAGCCGCGTCACGCTGACGGCGCGCGACGCCGCCCGCATCGGGTTTGAAGGCTCCAATATCAGCTATACCGCGATGGTGACCACGGCCAACGGCACGGCGATGGCCGCGCCCATAACGCTCGACGAGGTTTCGATCGGCCCGATCACGCGGCGCAATGTCAGGGCCATGGTGGCGACGGAGGGCCGGCTTGCCGAAAGCCTGCTCGGCATGAGCTTCCTGTCAACGCTCACCTCGGTCGACATGCGCTCGGACGAGTTACGGCTGACCGAATAGCAGATCAGAAGAACGAATAGAAAAACCGCGCCGAGATGATCAGCAGGAAGATGCCGAAGCCGGCTTCCAGCTTCCGCTTGCTGAGCCGGTGCGCGACGGTGGCCCCGAGCGGCGCGATCAGCATCGTGATCGGGATGATCAGCGCGACGGCCACCCAGTTGATATAGCCGGTCGAAAGCGGCGGAAGCCCCGCCTTGCCCCAGCCGCCGACGATATTGCCGATGAAGCTCGGAATTGAAATCAGCACACCGACCCCAGCGGACGTTGCCACCGCCTGATGGATCGGCCGGTTGAAGAGCGTCATGAAGGTGTTGTTGAGCGTGCCGCCGCCGATGCCGATCAGGCCGGACAAAAGCCCGATAAGCCAGCCATAGACGAACAGCGCCGGGTTCTTCGGCAGATCATCGCCAAGCCGCCATTCGGCCGATTTCGGATAGAGCATCTTGAGACCGATCAACAGCGTGATCACCGCGAAGGCTCCGCGCAGCAGGCTGCCGGGCGCGTAGGCAATCACCAGCGTCGAAACCACGGCCCCGAACGGCACCGCGATCACCCAGCGCCTCAGCACCGACATGTCGACCGCGCCGCGCTTGTAGTGCGACTGGAAGGAGCGCAGCGATGTCGGAATGATGATCGCAAGCGAGGTGCCGACGCTCAGCTTAATGCGCAACCCGTCATCCACGCCGAACAGGGCAAACGCCTGATAGAAAACGGGAACCAGAACGGCGCCGCCGCCAATGCCGAAAAGCCCGGCCAGAAAGCCGGCAATTCCGCCGGCAAGCGCCAGCAATACGCAAAGTTCGAGAAGTTCGGAAAGCGGCGGCATCTCATTCCCCTCTGAGACGCCGGCATCTTTCCGAATTTTTCGGAATGAGGCTCAAATGCGTCTCGATGTCATCAAAACGAGATGTTCTTACACTATCCAAACCACGGGGCAAGGCGGCGCCACCCGCTGCCTGGTACGATTGCCATAACCTGCCTATTGCCGCCCCGGATTTTGAAGAGTGCCTTACTGCCCTCTGACTTCACATCACCGAAATGTTTCCGCCTTTTGCCGGCCCTCACACGGGCCGGCCTTTTTTTGTGGCCGGACAGAATGGCCACAGGCTTAAGCGCGCTCAGCCTTCGAGGTCGACGTCGAGGATAGCCATCGAGAAATTGTAGGAGCGGTCGCCGTCCTCATCATCGAGATAGATGACGCCGATGAATTCCTCGCCATTGTAGACCTCGCAGGAATCATCCTTGCGCGGGCGCGCCCGGACCGCAAAGCTCGGGCCGAAGAGACGTTTGAAATAGGCGTCGAGTTTTTTGATTTCGTCTTGTTTCAAGGGATTTTCTCCGTCTGGCCTTTGCAATGTCCGCGGCTTTTGCCATGCGCGCCGGCGAAACGCAAACGCGCGGGCGCACGGATTTGTTCTCTGCCCGCGCCTATTCCTCGGAAATGATCAACTGGTCCATCGAGCGCGCGGGATCGGAGCAGCCGGCCGTGCCGATAACCTTGGCGGGAACGCCCGCGACCGTGGAATTGGCCGGCACCGGCTTCAGAACCACGGAGCCGGCCGCAATACGGGAGCACTTGCCGACCGCGATGTTGCCGAGAACCTTCGCCCCCGCGCCGATCAGCACGCTGTCGCCGATCTTGGGGTGACGGTCGCCGGTTTCCTTGCCGGTACCGCCAAGCGTGACGCCCTGCAGGATCGAGACATCGTCGCCGATCGTCGCCGTCATGCCGACCACGAGGCCGGTGGCGTGATCGAGGAAAATGCCCTTGCCCATTTTCGCGGCCGGGTTGATGTCGGTCTGGAACACGCTGGAAGATCGGCTCTGCAGGTAAAGCGCCAGATCCTGCCGGCCGCGGTTCCACAGCCAGTGCGCCAGCCGGTGGGTCTGGATCGCGTGGAAGCCCTTGAAATAGAGCACCGGCTCCATGAACCGCGTGCAGGCCGGGTCGCGGTCGTAGACCGCCTGGATATCGACGCGCAGGATATCGCCCCATTCCGGCCAGTCGCGGCGCATCTCCTCGAAGGTCTGGCGCAGAAGGATCGCCTGGACATCCGGATGGTCGAGCCGCTCGCAGATGCGGTAGACGACGCAATCCTCCAGCGAATCATGGTTCAGGATGGTGGAATACAGAAACGCCGCAAGGATCGGGTCCTTTTCGAGCGCGTATTCGGCCTCCGACCTGAGGCTCGCCCAGATCGGATCGACGGCCTTCAGATTGGTTTCCTGGCTGTTCTTTTCGGGCTGCGCGGCCATGACGGCCTCCTTTTCTTCCGGTTTCTCCGGGCGTCGCACCTGCCGGCACCGTCAGCACGGTAAAGGACGCAATTTGCGGGAATATAGATCAGCCGGCCGCAATTACCAATGCGGCGGTCTTCAGTTTTTCGTGTCAGCCGCGTCCTCAAGGAAATCCAGAACCGCCTGCTTGAACACCTTGTCGCCGACGGCGAGCATGTGATCGCGGTTGGGAATGTCGAGCGCCCGCGCATTCTGCATCAGTCCGGCAAGGGTCTGGGCGGAACCTGCGAGATCGTCGCGGGTGCCGACCCCGATCAGAGTCGGCGCGGCGATGCTGCCGACTTCTTCGCGGCTCACGAGCTCACGCGAGGTCTCGATACAGGCGGCGAGCGCGATCCGGTCGCTCTTGGTCTGGTCGGCGAAGCTGCGGAACATGCGGCCGCGCTCATGGGTGACATCTTCCAGCGAAGGCGCGCGCAGGGCTTCGGCGATCGGGTCCCAGTCCCCCGCCCCGTCGCAAAGCGCGATGCCGAGACCGCCGAAGACCAGGCTGCGAACTTTTTCAGGATGGGCGAGCGCCAGATTGGCGGCGATGCGCGCGCCCATGGAATAGCCCATCACATGGGCGCTTTCGATGCCGAGGTGATCGAGCAGGGCCGCGGCATCCCCGGCCATCAACCTCGGATAATAGCTTTCAGGATCATGCGGCTTGTCGCTCTTGCCATGGCCGCGATTGTCGAGCGCGATCACCCGGTAGCCCGCCTCCCCCAGCGTCTTCAGCCAGCCCGGATGCACCCAGTTAACGGATGCCGTCGAGGCGAAGCCGTGGATCAGCAGGACAGGCTCGCCGTTGCCGACATCGAAATAGGAAAGATCGAGGCCGTCATGGCTGAAACTGTCGAAATCCGGGAGATTGAAATTCATGGCTGCACCGCGGCTGATGGTCGTCAAAAACAAGCCCGCGAAAAGCCGCCTCAGCGACAAATCGGGTACTACACATTTGCGGCAAAGAGTTATAGTGTCCGCGCCGAAAGCTCAAGGAACCGGAGACAATTATGGCTGGTCACGCGATCGCGCATTTCAAGAACGACGAGGGACAT
Organism: Martelella sp. FOR1707; assembly: GCF_053484265.1. Classification (NCBI taxonomy): domain Bacteria; kingdom Pseudomonadati; phylum Pseudomonadota; class Alphaproteobacteria; order Hyphomicrobiales; family Aurantimonadaceae; genus Martelella; species Martelella sp. FOR1707. Next base: position 497,660 of record NZ_JBAKFP010000004.1, read on the forward strand.
CGCTCCATCGAGGTCGGGGTGAAGGAATTCATGTGCGTCGGCGCGTCCGCGCCCTTCGACCATCCGCATATCTTCATCGATATGGGCGATGACGACGAGGCTGTCTGTTCCTATTGCTCGACGCATTACCGCTACAACCCCGCCCTTCACGCAAATGAGACCAACCCGCCCGGCTGCGCCTATCAGGTCGACGCGGTCTGACCCTGCCTGCTGCGCATTCGCGGCGGTCAAAGGATGCCATGACAGTTCAACATGTCGCCATCATCGGAGCGGGCGTTGCCGGGCTGAACGTGGCGTTGGCGCTCGCCAGGCGCGGCATTTCCAGCGATATCTTCGAACAGGCGGAAGAACTGAACGAGGTCGGCGCCGGCCTGCAGATTTCGCCCAATGCCGCGCGCTGCCTTGAACGGGTTGGCGTGCTCTCCCGGCTGGAAAGCCAGTGGCGCGAGCCGCGCGAGATCACCCTTGCTTCGGGCGTCAGCCTTCGCCGGATCACCGGTCTGCCCATGGGCGAGGCCCGCGCGCGCTGGAACGCGCCCTATGGCGTGCTGCACCGCGCCACATTGCAGACGGCGCTGGCACAGGCGGTCGCCGAAGAACCGCTCGCCAAGCTGAGGCTTGGCGCGCGCGCGACATCGCGCGATATCGCGGCGCGTGTCGCCGACGGCAGCCGCAAGCCCGATGCCATCATCTGCGCCGACGGCGTGTGGTCCGCCAGCCGCGGCCGGATAGAGGGCAGCGCGACGGCGCGGTTTTCGGGCAATATCGCCTGGCGTTTCGTGGTCTCGTCGGAAGATACGCCGGCCTTCCTGAACCGCGAGCACATCACCGCCTTCATGGGGCCGAGCGCCCACCTCGTCGCCTATCCGCTGCGCGATGTCAGCGGCTTCAACCTCGTGGCAATCGCCGCAGGCGCCAACCCGGGCGAGACCTGGGACGGCAATGCCGAGCATAGCTGGCAGGTTGCCCGCGAAAAGCATTTCGGCGGCTGGAACGGCGCGCTCAAGCGGCTTTTCTCAAAGGTCTCACCCGCGGCCTGGCCGCTTTACGAGGTTGGCGACGGCCGCTGGCACAATGGCGCCGACACCATCATGATCGGTGACGCGCTGCATGCGATGATGCCGTTTTCGGCGCAGGGCGCGGCCATGGCGATCGAGGACGGCTTCGAGCTTGCCGCCTTTCTGTCCGAAATGCCCGCGCCGACGGCCTTTGCGGCCTTCGAGGCCCATCGCCGTCCCCGGCTGGAGCGGCTGAAGAAGCGCACCGGCCTGAACAGGTTCGCCTACCATGCGCGCGGCCCCTTCCGGCTTGGCCGCGACGCCGTGCTGACCATGCGCTCGCCCGATTCCCTTGTCCGGGAGCTGGATTGGCTCTATGGCTATGAGGCCTATGGTCTTCATCAGGCCTGACGCCGGTTGCGCAAGTTCCGGGGTGGCCGGTTACCCCGGCCCCGTTCATCTGGCCTTCAGCTTCCGCGCCTCATAGTTCGTTTTGTGTTAGCATCGGCTTCAACACTTTTTTCGGGGAGAAACCATGAGAGCAAGCGCCGTTATTAAATCTGCCGGCATCGCGCTGGCGGCAGCGCTGATGTCGGTTCAGGCGCATGCGGCGACCGCCGCCTATGCCACCTCCAACGTCAATCTTCGCGCCGGTCCCTCAACGTCCTATCCCAAGGTCACCGTTGTTCCGGCGGGCGCCAGCCTCGTCAATAATGGCTGCCTTGCCGATTACAGCTGGTGCGACGTGTCCTACGCCAATTATCGCGGCTGGCTGGCGGCGCGCTACATCCAGATCGTCTACCAGAACCAGCGGCAGACGCTGTCGCCTGCGATCGCCTTTGGCGCCGGCGTTGCGATCACCGCGTTTTCCCAGTCCTACTGGAACAATTATTATCGCGGCTATCCCTGGTACAATACGTGGGGCCGCTATCCGCCCTATTATCCGCCGCGCCCCTATTATCCGCCGCCTGGCTGGCGCGCCCCGCCCGGCTGGGGTGGTCCGCCGCCCGGCTGGCGCGCGCCGCCCGGATATCGCCCGCCATGGGGCGGACCGCGCCCGGTCTACCGCCAGCCGCCGCCGCCGCATTATCCGCCGGTGGGCCGCCCGGGCTACCGCCCGCCGCCGCCTTATTATCACGGCGGTCCGCCGCCCGGATATCATCGCCCTCCGATGGAGTTCCACGGCGGTCATCGCGGGGGACGATGGTAAAAAACAGGCCGGCACCACTCACCGCCGTCATGCTCGGGCCTGTCCCGAGCATCTAAGCACGCATCAACGCGACAGGCGTCTCGGACGAGAAAGATATTTAAGAACAATCCCTTCCGGACACGCCAACTCCGCTCGTGCGGAACGGTGATTAGTTCCTCGGGACAGGCCCGAGGATGACGTCCGTTAAAAGGATAGGTTTGTCAGCGACCTGAACTTTTGACCCAAGAAAAGGCGGTTTGCGCTACGCCGCCCGTGCCGCCGCGAGCCCCTTTTCCAGATCGGCCATCAGGTCCTGGACATCCTCAAGGCCGATCTGCAGGCGGATCAGCGGGCCATCCGCGGGCGCCTTGCTGATCGTGCGGTTTGAAAGGTTCACCGGCACCGCGAGCGATTCATAGCCGCCCCAGGAATAGCCGATGCCGAACAGGTCCAGCGCGTCGAGGAAGGCGTGCTGGCGGCGGCGGAAGGCGCCCTCCTCCGCGGCGAGCACGATCGAGAACAGTCCGGTCGCGCCCTTGAAATCGCGCTTCCACAGATCATGGCCGGGAAATGACGGCAGGCCGGGATGCAGCACCCGCGACACGCCAGGCTGGCCTTCCAGCCAGGCCGCAATCTCGACCGCGCTCTTCTGGTGATGGGCAAGGCGCACGCCCATGGTCCTCAGGCCGCGCAGGATCTGGTAGGCATCGTCCGGGGCCGCGCACATGCCGGTCCAGGTGTAATGCTCGAGAAGCTGCGGGAAGCAACGCTCATTGGCCGAGGCCGTGCCCATGAGGATATCGGAATGGCCGGACGGGTATTTCGTCGCGGCATTGAGCGACAGATCGACACCGAAATCGAGCGGCTTGAAATAGAGCGGCGTTGCCCAGGTATTGTCCATCGACACGATCGCGTCATGGGCATGGGCGATATCGGACAGGAGCCGAATGTCCTGGATTTCGAACGTGTTCGAGCCGGGGGATTCGGTATGCAGGAGCTTCGTGTTCGGCCTGAACCTGCCCTCGATATCCGCGCCGAGCGCCGGGTCGTAATATTCGACTTCCACCCCGAGCCCCGTCAGCACGTTGTCGGCGAAACGACGGGCCGGATCATAGACCGAGTCGACGATCAGAATGTGATCGCCGGGCTTGAGGAAGGCGAGCCAGGGCATGGTGATCGAGGCAAGACCCGATGGGTAGAGCAGCGTGCCGGCGGCGTTTTCCAGCATGGTGAAGGCCGCGTTGGCCGCATCCGTGGTCGGCGTGCCATGGGTGCCATAGGTGTATTTCTGGCTCCCTTCCACGGTGGTTTTGGCATCGGGAAACAGCACGGTGGAGGCATGCACCACCGGCGGATTGACGAAGCCGTGAAAGGCGTGCGGGTCGTTCCCGCAATGGGCGAGCTTGCTATTGTCCCCCAGCTTAGAGGCGGCATCTGGTATTCTGGCCATGGCATCCAATCGCACGGTTGTGAAAAACGCACCGGTGTTTTGGAGTTTTGCGGAAGGCCGGTCAAGGCTGAACGATTTCGCGGTAGTTGATCGATAGTCAATAAAACAAACAAGACAACGACCTGCCCTGTTTCCCAGCAACGCCGCGCACAGTTTTTGGCTCCCTGCCCATTTATTAGACTAAAGTGTACCTTTTCCATGAAAACAGACCATTTTTGACAGCCGAGTATTGACCATCCGGAAAATAACGACTGTGATAAGTCCGCTCGCCCCGAGGGGTAGCGGGCAGTTGTCGTGACCGGCCTGAGCTGAACTGGTCGCTGCGGCAACTCGAGATTTCAACGATAAACAAAGGTTGGGAAAATGAGAAAGACGATTCTGTCAGCCGCGATCGGCGCAGTAGTCTTGGGTCTTGGCGCCCAGGGCGCTGCGGCCGCGACACTTGACGACGTGAAGTCCAAAGGAACGTTGACCTGCGGCGTCAGCACGGGCCTTCAGGGCTTTTCCGCGCCCGACAATGAGGGGAACTGGTCCGGTCTGGACGTCGAATATTGCCGCGCCATTGCTGCCGCGATCTTCGGCGACCCCGACAAGGTGAATTTCGTTGCCCTGACGGCAACCGACCGTTTCCCGGCGCTGCAGTCCGGCGAAATCGACGTTCTGAGCCGCAACACCACCTGGACGCTGTCGCGCGACACCTCGCTCGGCCTCGATTTCCGCACCGTCAACTACTATGACGGCCAGGGCTTCATGGTGCCGAAGGACCTCGGCGTTTCCTCGGCCAAGGAACTCTCCGGCGCTGCCGTTTGCGTGCAGTCCGGCACCACCACCGAGCTCAACCTCGCCGACTACTTCTCGGCCAACGGCATGGATTACAACCCGGTCGTCTACGAACAGCTCGAAGACGTCAACAACGCCTTCAACCAGGGCCGTTGCGACGTCTACACCACCGACCAGTCGGGCCTTTATGCGATCCGTCTGACGCTCACCGATCCGGACAATTACGTGATCCTGCCGGAAATCATCTCCAAGGAGCCGCTCGGCCCGGCATGGCGCCAGGGCGACGACCAGTGGGGCGACGTCGTATCGTGGGTTCACTACGCGATGCTGAACGCCGAGGAATTCGGCATCACCTCCGAGAACGTCGATGAGATTGCCGAATCCTCCGACAATCCGGGGATCAAGCGTTTGCTCGGCACCGAAACCGACAGCAAGCTCGGCGCCGATCTCGGCCTCGACGAGAAGTGGGCCTATAACGTCATCAAGCTCGTCGGCAATTACGGCGAAGTCTTCGACAAGACCGTAGGCTCGGGCAGCCCGCTGAAGATCGACCGCGGCCTGAACGCGCTGTGGACCGATGGCGGCCTGCAGTACGGCCCGCCGATCCGCTAAGCTGCGGTTATAAACCTATACAATCAGGCGCATGGCGGTCATCCGCCATGCGCCGTATAAAATAAGAACCCTTCCGGGCAAAATAACATAAACCTTTCGGGCAAACCGGGGAACACATGGCTGACACGACTAGCAACGCTCCCTTGGGGGAGTCGCGGGCTGCCGCACTTCTGTACAATCCCGCCGTCAGAGGTTTCGTCTACCAGTTGGTGACGGTCATTCTGGTCGTAGGATTTGTCTGGTGGGTCACCGACAACACCATCACCAACCTTCAAAACGCCGGCATCGCATCGGGTTTCGGCTTTCTCGATAGCCGCGCCGGTTTCGATATCGCGCAGACGCCGGTCGCCTACAACAACGACATGACCTATGGCCGGGCGCTCGTCATCGGCATCATCAACACGGTCATCGTCTCGCTTGCGGGGATCGTGACAGCGACGATCATCGGCTTCATCGTCGGCATCGGGCGGCTTTCGTCGAACTGGCTCGTGGCCAAGCTCAGCGAGGTCTATGTCGAAATCTTCCGCAACATTCCGCCGCTGCTGGTCATCTTCTTCTTCTACACCGGCGTTCTGGCGCTCCTGCCCTCGGCGCGGGATTCGATCACACTGCCGCTCGATATCTTTCTCAACAATCGCGGCCTCGCCTTCCCCACGCCGATCTTCGGCCCCGGTTCCTGGCTGATGGGCGCGGCGCTGGTGGCGGCGATCATCGCCGTCGTGGCGCTCGCCATGTGGTCCAAGCGCCGCCAGATGGCGACCGGCCAGCAATTTCCGACGATCAGGGTCAGCATCGCGATCCTGATCCTGCTGCCGCTGATCGCCTATTTCGTCTCCGGCATGCCGGTCACCTTCGACATTCCGGTCAAAGGGCGCTTCAATCTTTCGGGCGGCGCGGTTCTCGGCCCGGAATTCATGTCGCTCTATCTGGCGCTCTCGCTCTATACCGCCGCCTTCATGGCGGAGATCATCCGCGGCGGCATTCTGGGCGTCGCCAAGGGGCAGACCGAGGCCGCCAGCGCGCTTGGCCTGCATCCGCGCAAGGTCACCCGTCTCGTCGTCGTGCCGCAGGCGATGCGGATCATCATCCCGCCGATGACATCCGAATATCTGAGCCTCACCAAGAACTCCTCGCTCGCCGTCGCGATCGGGTATGCCGATATCGTCGCCGTCGGCAAGACCGTGCTCAACCAGACGGGCCAGGCCGTGGAGGTGGTGACGATCTGGATGATCATCTATCTCACGCTGTCGATCCTGACATCGATCTTCATGAACTGGTTCAACGCCAAGATGGCTCTGGTGGAGAGATAAGATGGCGCAAGATCTGGCTTATGTCCGAAAGGAAATGCAGGCACAGCAGCCTGCGCCGAAGAAAGAAGGGACCGCGATCCAGTGGCTCAGGGCCAACCTGTTCGCCACGCCCAAGGATACGATCCTGACGCTGATCGCCCTCGTCTTCCTGGTATGGGCGATACCGCCCATGGTTGATTGGCTGCTGATCAACGCCGCCTGGACCGGCACGGACCGCGCGGCCTGCGCCACCATTGCCCAGGGCGGCATCAAGCCCGACGGCTGGAGCGGCGCGTGCTGGGCCTTCATCGGCAACAAGATGGATCAGATCCTGTTCGGGCGCTATCCCGATCCGTGGCTCTGGCGGCCCGTGCTGGTGGCGGTCATCTTCACCGCGCTTTTGATCCCGATGCTGATGCCGAAGGCCCCGTTCAAGGGCTGGAATGCGCTAGCGCTGTTCATCGTGCTTCCGATCTTCGGTTTCTTCATCATCTATGGCGGCGTCTTCGGCCTGCCGGTGGTCGACACTTCGGCCTGGGGCGGGTTGATGGTGACGCTAATCCTGTCCTATTTCGCGATCGCCGTTTCGCTGCCCTTCGGCATTCTGCTGGCGCTTGGCCGACGATCGAAACTGCCGGTGGTGCGCACGCTTTCCATCATGTTCATCGAGGTGGTGCGCGGCGTTCCGCTGATCACCATCCTGTTCATGGCGAGCGTCATGCTGCCGCTGTTCCTGCCGGAAGGCATGACGATCAACAAGTTCCTGCGCGCAATTGTGGGCGTGTCGCTGTTTATCTCCGCCTATATGGCCGAGGTGATCCGCGGCGGGCTTCAGGCGATGCCGAAGGGACAGTTCGAGGGCGCGGCCTCGCTCGGCCTCGGCTACTGGCAGACCATGCGGCTGATCATCCTGCCGCAGGCGATCAAGCTGGTGATCCCGGCGATCGTCAACCAGTTCATCTCGATCTTCAAGGACACCTCGCTGGTCTCGATCATCGGCATGTTCGACCTGCTCGGCATCATCAAGTTCAACTTCACCGATTCCTCCTGGGCCTCGCCCGTCACCCCGATCACCGGCCTGATCTTCGCCGGTCTCGTTTTCTGGGTCTTCTGCTTCGGCATGTCGCGCTATTCCAGCTTCATGGAACGCCATCTCGACACCGGACACAGAAGCTAGATTTTTGAGAGCACCGCAATGACAAATGTAGACACTATCGACACCTCCCACATGACCGTCTCGGATACCGAGGTCGCGGTCGACATGATCAACGTCAACAAGTGGTATGGCGACTTCCACGTTCTGCGCGACATCAACCTGAAGGTGATGAAGGGCGAACGGATCGTCATCGCCGGCCCATCCGGCTCGGGCAAATCCACGATGATCCGCTGCATCAATCGGCTGGAGGAACACCAGAAGGGCACGATCATCGTCGACAATATCGAGCTGACCGACGACCTGAAGAAGATCGATGAGATCCGCCGCGAGGTCGGCATGGTGTTCCAGCACTTCAACCTGTTCCCGCACCTCACCATCCTGGAAAACTGCACGCTTGCCCCGATCTGGGTGCGCAAGATGCCGAAGAAGCAGGCCGAGGAAATCGCGATGCATTACCTCGAGCGTGTGAAGATCCCCGAGCAGGCGGACAAGTATCCGGGCCAGCTTTCCGGCGGTCAGCAGCAGCGCGTGGCGATCGCCCGGTCGCTGTGCATGAACCCGAAGATCATGCTGTTCGACGAGCCGACATCGGCGCTTGACCCGGAGATGATCAAGGAAGTGCTCGACACCATGGTGGGCCTTGCCGAGGAAGGCATGACCATGCTGTGCGTGACCCACGAAATGGGCTTCGCCCGCCAGGTCGCCAACCGCGTGATCTTCATGGACCAGGGCCAGATCGTCGAACAGAACGCGCCCGCCGAGTTCTTCGACAACCCCCAGCACGAACGCACCAAGCTGTTCCTGAGCCAGATCCTGCATTAGCGTATCGGCTCGAAAATCGGGATCGATTTTCGAAAGGAACCATGCCGAGATTCAACTCGTTTGAGCGCCGTGCGCCCTTTGGGGCGCACGGCGTTCCAGCCATTTCACTTGCAGGACAAAACACCCGACATGCGCGAAATTGGATCAAAGCAAACCGACTGAGCATATTCATGTTTGCGTGAACCACGGAAATGCTGCCGCCGACGCCGCATCCCCGCCGACAACCAGCGCGCGCAGCGTCACTCGTACCATCGCCACTTGCATTCAGGCATGACCGCTGTAATCTCGCTCTCGGGCAACAGGGGAGATTACACGTCATGTTGACTTATGTGCTTGTTCATGGCGCCTGGCATACGGGCGAACTGTTCGAGGATATTGCAGCACCCATCAGGAAGGCAGGCCATACCGTGCACTGCCCGACGATTGCGGGAAACCGCCCGGGCGATGCCAAAACCATCGGGCTTGAAGAGGCGATCGCATCGATCGTCGCCTATCTCGAGGAACATGACCTCAGCGATATCATCCTGCTCGGCCACAGCTATGGCGGCATGGTGATCACCGGGGTTGCCGACCGGACGCCATCCCGCATCCGACGCCTGATCTACTGGAATGCCTTTGTCCCCAATGACGGCGAAGCCCTCACCGATATGGTGCCGCCACACTACAGCGCCCTATTCGACCAGCTCGCGGCAGCAAGCGGCGATAACTCGGTCACCCTGCCCTACCCGATCTGGCGCGAAGCGTTCATCAATGACGCTTCGGCGGAGCTTGCCGAGGAAAGTTACAACAAGCTCAACCCGCATCCGAACGCCACGATGTCAGACCCAATCCGCCTGGCGACAAACCCTGCTGAGATGCAGATCGCCAAATCCTACATCAACTGCACCGAAGACACCGCCCTGCCGCAATCACTCGGCTGGCATCCGCGCCTGTCGGAAAAACTCGGACTGTTCAGGCTGGTGCAGCTGCCGGGCAGCCATGAATTGTGCTTCACAGATCCGGAAGCCCTCGCAGAGGCGATCATGAAGGCCGGGCGCGACTGATTTTCAGGACGGCCGGATGGCCACCACCAGCGCGGTCATGGCCAGCGCGAAAACCGCGATCTTCCAGAAATCCATGCGCTTCTTCAGACCGGGCAGCCCGATCGGTTTGATGATTTGAACCGCCATGGCGGCGATCAGCAGCAGCGATATCAGCTTGGCCATGTCTCTCCTCATCCGCCCGGCGCAACGGGCTTTCGCCCCTCATACAGCGACAGGCCGGCCGCGTCACCCGCGACAGCCATAATTCGACAGTGCAATTTGCCGCGCAGGTGATAGAATCGCGCCGGAACAAGTGCGGTCATGTTGCGTTGCAACCATACCCGCAAAATTGATTTCAGATTACCCAGGTTCTTTGATGAAACGCAATTTACTTCCCGTTTTCGCGCTGCTGCTCGGCACCTTGTTTCTCTTTCTCGGCAATGGCCTGCACGGCCTGCTTCTGCCGCTGCGCGGCGCGGCGGAGGGCTACAGCGACACCGCGCTGGGCTTCATCGGCACATCCTGGGCGAGCGGTTTCGTGCTCGGCTGTCTGTTCGCCCCGAAGCTGATCATGCGTATCGGCCATGTCCGCGCGTTTTCGGGTTTCATTGCCATCATCTGCATGGTCGCGCTGACGACCGGCATCTTCATCGATGAATATGCCTGGATCGCGCTCAGGGCCGCGACCGGCTTTGCCATGGCCGGCACCCAGATGATCATCGAGAGCTGGCTCAACGAGCGGGTCGACAATTCCAGCCGTGGTGTGGTCTTCACCTTCTATACCGGCATCACCCTTTTCGGCGTGGTCGGCGGCCAGCTCGTGGTCGGCTTCGGCAACACCAACACCGCGATCTTGTTCATGGTGGCCGGCATATTCTACTGCGTGGCCATGCTGCCGACGACCATGTCGAATGCGGCCTCGCCGCGTCCGCTCGAGGCGGTCAGGATCGACATCAAACTGCTCTACCGCAACTCGCCGGTTGCCTGTCTCGGGGTTTTGTTGACCGGTATCGCCAATGGCGCGTTCGGCACGCTGGTCGCCGTGTTTGCGACCCGCGCCGGCCTGCCGGACGCGGAAATCGCCTTTCTCGTCACCGGCGCGATCCTCGCGGGCGCGGTGGCGCAGGTGCCATTCGGCAAGATCTCGGACATGACCGACAGGCGCTATGTGATCGCGGCACTTGCCGGCTGCGCGGCGCTTGCCGCCGTGCTGATCTTTCTGCTCAAGCCCGGCGCGGAGGTGCTGATCGGCCTCGTGGTGATTTACGGCGCGACCGCCAACGTGCTCTATCCGATCACCGCCTCGCACGCCAACGACTTCGCGAGACCGGAAGACTATGTGAAGATTTCGAGCGGTCTGTTGTTCCTGTTCGGGATCGGCACAATCATCGGGCCGACGGTGGGCGGCCCGGTCATGTCGGCATTCGGTCCCTACGCGCTGTTCATCATCACCGCCACAGCGCACCTGCTGATCCTCGCTTATGCGCTGCTGCGCGCGCGCCTGCGTCCACCCGTGCCGATGGCCGAGCGCGAAGCCTTCATGGCGATGCCGGACGCCGCCACGCCCGTCTCCACCCGCGAGGGGGTTGCGTTCAGAACGCCGCCCCGGGAGTATGAGGAAGAAAGCGCAGAACGCGCGCCGGCAAACGAGGAGGCCGAGAATGTGGAACGAGGATGAACCCACGCCGAAGAAGAGCGATTACGTGATCGGCTCCGATCTCGAGCCGCACTCCGTCGAGGCGCTGAAAGACTTCGCGGCGGCGCTCAGAGTCGAGATCGAACGCATCGAGGCGGCGATCGCGCGCAAGGGCAGCGACCGGCAAACGGCCGAAAGTTTCTTCAAGAAATGACGTCTGCCCGGCGCGTAAACGCAATATTAACCTTTCCAGGATTTTATTGGGGACATCCGCAATGCGGTATCGGAACCTCTGTCTTGATTCCGATCATCACCCTCTGACTTCAGAGCCGCCTATTCGCGGCTCTTTTTTTTGCCTTTTCCTGATTGGCAGTGGGTATTAACCTTTCATTAAGAAACGTCTTGCGGTTTTGCGCTACAGGTATATTTGTTTTCGGTAGTGTCCAAGTCCCGCTCGCAAGGGCAGGCAGCGTAGCCAGAGTAAGTTGATGACCAGTTCCGGGGCCAAACCCATAGATTTCGCCGGCAGGGCCGCAAGCTCTCCGCAGTTTTACGCGCTTTATGCCGAGGGCATGAAACTCGTGGAAACAACGGCGGCTTATCTGGATGGTCCGGGCCGGGCCGCCGCGAAAATGCTGAGCCCGCTTGGCGCCGCGCTCTATTCCACGGAATCGATCCGGCTGACGACAAGGCTGATGCAGCTCGCCTCCTGGCTGCTGCTGCAGCGATCGCTCAACACCGGCGAGATGACGCTGGATCAGGTCGTTCAGGAGCGCCGCAAACTCCGGTTGGGTGACGGCGACGACCGCGTCCCGCATGGATGGAACGAACTGCCCCCCGGCTTCCGCGATCTCGCCGCCCATACCGACCGGCTCGAAGCCCGCATCCGCAAGCTCGACGACAGCCTGTTGAAGACCGCCGAGGCCGAAGCCCCGGAAATTCCCGAAAACCAGGTGATCGCCCAGATCGACCTGCTGCAGACCGCCTTCGCGCGGCGTTGAACGGGCCGGATCCGGCCCATTTACCTGCGACAAAACAGCACAATAAAAAAAACCCGGCGCGATGGCCGGGTCTTTCAAAATCATCTCTCGGGCAGCAATCAGATGCCGAGACCGCCGAAGCGCTTGTTGAACTTCGAAACGCGGCCGCCGCGGTCGAGCAGCTGCTGCGAGCCGCCGGTCCATGCCGGGTGCGAGGTCGGGTCGATGTCGAGGTTCAGGACATCGCCTTCCTTGCCCCAGGTCGAGCGGGTTTCGTATTCCGTGCCGTCGGTCATGACGACCTTGATCGTGTGATAATCGGGATGAATATCAGCCTTCATAACTCTCGTTCCTGCAAGCTCGTTTCAGGTCTGGCGGCCATTGCGCCGGCCGGGCCTATTGAATAAACAAAGCCGTGAGACCTCAAAAAGGCCACGGCTGTCGAAAAGGTTGCGGTCGCTATACAGGAACGTGAGGCGAATAACAAGAGCCGCCGAAAGCAATATCGGTGACCGGCGGAAACGAGGAAAATCCATTGAGCCGAAATGAATCATCCGGGGGCGAAAGGATACGCGCGCTGAGCCCGCTCGCCGGCCTGCTGCCCTATATCCGCGCCTATCGCGGGCTCGTGGCGGGCGCGCTGATCTTCCTTCTTTCCGCCTCGCTCGTCACGCTCGCGCTGCCGATCGCGGTGCGCCGGGTCATCGACCACGGCTTCTCCGACTCCGACGCCAATCTGATCAACAACTATTTCCTCGTTCTCGGCCTCATGGCGCTGGCGCTCGGGATATCGAGCGCGCTTCGCTATTTCTTCGTGATGATTCTCGGCGAACGGGTCGTCACCGATCTGCGCCGCGACGTGTTCGACAATGTCGTGCGGCTGTCGCCCGCCTTCTTCGACGTCAACCAGTCGGGCGAGATCGTCTCGCGGCTGACCGCCGATACCGTTCAGATCAAATCCGCCTTCGGCGCCACCGCGTCGATCGCGCTGCGCAATCTGATCATGGGCATCGGCGCGCTGGCGATGATGGTCTATACCTCGCCAAAACTTTCGGTGATGGCGATCGCCGCGATCCCGATCGTGGTGCTGCCGCTGATCGCGGCCGGCCGCAATGTCCGCTCGCGCTCGCGCGCCGCGCAGGACGAGCTCGCCGACGCCACCGCCTTTGCCGGCGAGGCGATCGGCGCGACCAGAACGCTGCAGGCCTTTACCGCCGAGGCGATGGCCGGCCGGCGCTACGGCTCGGCGGTCGAGCATGCATTCGCGGCCGCCCGGAAGACGCTGAAGGCGCGGGCCGCGCTGACGGCGGTCGCCATCAGCCTGGTGTTCTGCTCGATCACCGCCATCCTCTGGTTCGGTGCGCAGTCCGTGCTTGCCGGCACGATGTCGGGCGGCACGCTCGGCCAGTTCCTGCTCTATTCCGTGCTTGCCGCCGGCGCGCTCGGCCAGCTTTCGGAAGTCTGGGGCGAGCTGTCGCTGGCAGCGGGTGCTGCCGAACGCCTGACCGAACTCCTCCACGAGCAGCGCCAGATCGCGGCGCCTGAAAATCCCCTCCCCCTGCCCCAGCCCGCCAGCGGCGCGCTCGGCATCGAAAACGTCGCCTTCCGCTATCCGACGGGCGGCGCCAAAGCCGGGGCGCTTTCCGGCGTCTCGCTCAATGTTCAGCCGGGCGAAACGGTCGCCGTTGTCGGTCCTTCGGGTGCAGGCAAGAGCACGCTGTTCTCGCTGCTCCTGCGGTTCTACGATCCCGATCAGGGCCGCATCACGCTCGATGGGCTCGACCTGCGCGATGTCGACCCCGAGGCCCTGCGCGAACGTTTTGCAATGGTGCCGCAGGATGTCGCGATCTTCGCCGCGAGCATCCACGACAATATCGCGCTCGGCCGACCCGATGCGAGCCGCGAGGAGGTCCGCGCCGCCGCCATCGCCGCACAGGCCGACGGCTTCATCTCGAAACTCGAGAATGGCTATGACACGATGGCGGGCGAACGCGGCATCACGTTCTCCGGCGGCCAGCGCCAGCGGATCGCGATCGCCCGCGCCGTGCTGCGCGACGCGCCGGTTCTGCTGCTCGACGAGGCGACCTCGGCGCTGGATGCGGAAAGCGAAATCCTTGTGCAGCAGGCGTTGGGTACGCTGATGCAGGGCCGCACCACGCTGGTGATCGCCCACCGGCTTGCCACCGTGCTCTCCGCCGACCGGATCGTGGTCATGGACGAGGGCCGGATCGTCGAGGAGGGCCGGCACGAAACGCTGGTGAAGAAGAATGGGCTCTACGCCCGACTCGCCCGGCTGCAGTTCGATGTCGAGACCGAGCGGCGCGCGGGGTAGCTATTCGGCCTTTGCAGGCCCGGACGGCATGAAGGTCGCGAGGAAAATCAGCGCGATGCCCGCCCAGACAATCGGGCTCGGCCATTCGCCGAAGACGACGAGGCCGATCAGCACCGCCATCGGCAGGGCGGTGTGCAGCGCCGGCGTCAATTGCACCGCATCCGCCATCGAGAACGCCCGCAGCATACAGTAATTGCTGGCATTGACGAGCGCGGCCGAGATGACGAACAGGGCGAAATCGCCGCCGCTCATGCCGGTCCAATAGAACCAGGCCGGGACCGCGGCGATCCCGGCCATCAGCACATACATCCAGAACAGCGCCGGCACCGTCGCCTCGCTCATTGCCACCTGCTTCAGCACGACATTCTTGAGCGCGAGCGCGATCGCGGCAGCGACCGCCACAAGACCGGCGACCTGAAAGGTCTCCGTGCCGGGACGCAGGATCAGAAGTGCGCCGGCAAGCCCGAGACCGACCGCGAACCACCGCCGCCAGTCCGCGCGCTCCTTCAACAGCACGATCGCCAGCGGAATGAAGAACAGTGTCTCGAGCTGCAACAGGGTCGCTGCGACCGTGAACGGCAACAAAGAGAGCGACGTCACGATCAGGAAGCTGACGACGACGCCGATCACGGCGCGCAGCACCAGAAGCCGCGGCCCGATAATGCGAAAGCCCGCCGCGCCGCGACCGAGCGCCACCGGCAGCATCATCGCAGCCGCAAGGCCGTATTGCATGAACATCACCACCACCGGCGCGTGGCGATCCGTAAGTGTCTTGGAAAACGTGTCGACGAGGGTAAACGAGGCGACGCCGCCGATCATCAGAAGGGTAGCGACAAGGCGCGTGCTGGGCCGCCGGGCGGCGCTGAACATGGACATGGCTTCTCCTGCCAAAGCAATATGGGATGCTTCCTGGAGGAGCCCTCGTCCGCTTGACAGGAAGATCAGCGCAGGAAAAGCGCGATGG
The DNA here is from genome assembly GCF_053484265.1 of Martelella sp. FOR1707. Classification (NCBI taxonomy): domain Bacteria; kingdom Pseudomonadati; phylum Pseudomonadota; class Alphaproteobacteria; order Hyphomicrobiales; family Aurantimonadaceae; genus Martelella; species Martelella sp. FOR1707. The sequence goes on from NZ_JBAKFP010000004.1 coordinate 512,890, forward strand.
TAGGGCGCAAGCGCCTCGCCATCCTTGCGGAGACGGCACAATAGAAAAGGCCGCTTTGGAAGGCAAGGGCCTCGGCCCGCCATCGCCCGGAACGAAGGGATGAGAACCCGACAACGTTTTGTTGAAGCTCACGGAACCGACCGGCCCATACATCCGTTTTAAGCGGCGGAACGATCATGTTCCGGAGGAACACAAGATGAGCAGCACTTCAGACAGGGTTAAGGGCAAGGCAAATGAAGTGGCCGGCAAGGCGCGCCAGGGTGTAGGCGATGCCACCGGCAACAACGAGACAAAGAGCAAGGGCGCCGCGCAGGAAGCCAAGGGCCACGCCCAGCAGGCCAAAGGCAAGGCCAAGGAAGCAGTCAAGAAGACCGTCGACAAGGCCTGACCACAGCCAAAGCAGTGACACAAAGCCCGTAGTTCTTCGCAGAGCTGCGGGCTTGTTTTTTCGGAGCCGATAGCGTCCCGCCAGAACAGCTTTTGCTCGCGCGCTCGACTGCAAGAAACTGCCACTGCCGGAACTTTACCGCTCCGTCAGCTTGAACTCGATGCGGCGGTTCTGGGCGCGCGCTACGGGCGAGTTGCCCTCCGCGATCGGCTGATACTCGGCAAAGCCCGCCGCCACCAGCCGGTTTGCCGGAACGCCCTCGGAAATCAGGTAGCGCACCACGGCGTTGGCGCGCGCCGATGACAGTTCCCAGTTGTCGGCGAACTGGCCGCCGGGACGGATCGGCACGTCATCGGTATGGCCGTCGACGCGCAGGACCCAGTTGATGTCCTCGGGAATTTCCGGAACGATTTCGAGCAGCGCATCGGCGAGCTTGCCGAGTTCGACGCGACCGTCATCATTGAGCTCGTCCGAACCGGACGGGAACAGCACTTCCGACTGGAACACGAAACGGTCGCCGACGATGCGGATATTCTCGCGGTCGGAGAGAATCTGCCGCAGCCGCCCGAAGAAATCCGAACGGTAGCGATTCAGCTCCTGCACCTTCTGCGCCAGCGCGACATTCAGCCTGCGGCCGAGATCGGCGATCCGCGCCTGCGAGGCCTCGTCCTTGGCCTCGGAGACTTCCAGCGCCTCCTCGACGGCGGCAAGCTGGGCGCGCAGCGCCGCGATCTGCTGGTTCAATAGGGCGATCTGGTTCTGAGCGCGCGCAGAAAGCTGGCGCTCGGCCTCAAGGTCTTCCGACAGCGCGCCGATCTGCGCCTGGGCGCTGTCGCTTGCGCCCGCGCCGGCATCGAGCAGCGCCTGCAGGCGGCTGCGTGCGGCCTCCGCAGATGACAACGATGCCTGCAGCGAGGCGATCATGTCCTCGGCGTCCTGGGTATTGCCCTTTTCGAGCGCGAGAAGCTGGGTCAGCTCGGCAATCTGGCTGTTGAGCCGGTTCAGCACCTCGTCCTTGCCGGAGATTTCGCGCGTCAGGATGAACTGGCCGATCACGAACACGGTGAGCAGGAACATGATCGCCAGAAGCAGCGTGGCGAGCGCATCGACAAAGCCCGGCCAGTAATCGACGCTGCGATTGGAACGGCGGTTGCGGGCAAGCGCCATGATCAGCGATCCCCGAGCTTGTCAGTCAGGCGTTGCAGTGTGCGGCGCATTTCCTGGGATTCTTCATGTTGCGCCTCGATCCAGTCACGCAGCATCTGCTGCTCGTTGCGCATGTTCTTGACGACGCCCTGAATGCCCTCTGCAAGCTGCGCCATCGCCGGCACCGAGCCAGCGCCGGAGCCGTTTTCGGCGATCCGGCGCAGCTCCTCGGCCAGAATTTCGAACTGCTCGCTGGAGCCGCTGGCAACGCCCTCGAGCGCCGGTGCGAGGTCGGAAGTCACGTCGGTCACCGAGGACAGCCAGTTTTCGAGTTCCATGTAGAAGCGGTTCTGCGCGCGGCCGGCCTGAAGGTCGAGAAAGCCGAGAACGAGCGAGCCGGAAAGGCCGAGCAGCGAGGACGAGAACGCCGTGCCCATGCCCGAGAGCGGCCCGGACAGGCCCGACTTGAGGGCATCGAGAACATCGGAGGAATCGCCGGCATTCGGGTCGAGATTCTGGATGATGTCGCCGATCGAGCCGATCGTGTTGAGCAGGCCCCAGAAGGTGCCGAGCAGGCCGAGAAAGACGAGAAGGCCGACGAGATAGCGCGAGGTATCGCGCTGTTCGTCAAGCCGGGTTGCGGTCGAATCGAGGATCGAACGCAGCGAGGTGGTCGACAGCGACATGGTCTGGCGGCTGCCGATCAGCGCGCGCATCGGTGCCAAGAGCTTGGGATCGCGCCCGACGCGATCGGCGCTGCCGGCGGCGCGGAAGGAATTCAGCCAGCCAACCTCGCGGCGCAGCGCCAGCACCTGGGAAAACACCATCAGGATGCCGATCAGGAGCACGCCGAGGATCAGCCCGTTGAGGCCGGGATTGGTCATGAAGGCGGTGTGGGCCTGGCGGTAGAGGATGGCGACGCAGAACCCGATCAGGATCAGGAAGATGACCATCGTCCAGACAAAGGACATCGGGCTCGACATCTTCTGCGCATAGCCCGGACGCGGCGGGGCGCGCCGGTCATCATGCTCGAGTTCGAAATCCGACATATTCGCCAATTCCTCCGCTCTGCGCTCGACTTCGGCTCGGCCGAAAGCGGCTTGTGCTACAGTCTGCCGCCCCTGCCCACGCCCGCGGGCCGGAAGCGGCCGGCTCTGCAACCTCTATTCGAAAACGACGGCGATTTGAAGGGCGCGGCGCAAAACCGCAAAGCCTATTTTTCGAGGCGGCGCTGAAGCTGGTCGTAAAGCGCGATGCGGATCATCTCGTTGCCGGCGATCACGCTGCCGGTCTCCAGGCATTGCTGTCCGCCCTTCATGTCGGAGACGAAACCGCCCGCCTCGCGGATCATGATCAGGCCCGCCGCCATGTCCCACTGGTTCAGCCCCTCTTCCCAGAAACCGTCCATGCGGCCCGCCGCGACATAGGCAAGATCGAGCGATGCGGCGCCAAGACGGCGAATGCCGGCGACCTCGCCCATCACATGGCGCAGTTCGACGAGAAACTTGCCGTGGTGGCCGCGACCGAGATGGGGAACGCCGCAGCCGACAACCGCGTCGGAGAGTTTCCGCCGCGCCGAAACGCGGATCCGGCGGTCGTTGCAGAACGCGCCGCCGCCCTTTTCGGCAACGAACAGCTCATCGAGCGCGGGATTGAAAATGACGCCGGCGACGACTTCGCCGGAGCGCTCAAGCGCGACCGAGACAGCGAACTGGGGAATGCCGTGCAGAAAATTGGTGGTGCCGTCGAGCGGATCGACGATCCAGCGGTGCTGGCCGTCCGTACCCTTTTCCTCGCCTCCTTCCTCGCCCAGGAAACCATAGGTCGGCCGGGCCCGCATCAGTTCGGTATGCAGGATCTTTTCGGCCTTCAGGTCCGCCTGGGTCACGAAATCGGACGGGCCCTTGACCGAGACCTGCAGGTTCTGGACCTCCCCGAAATCACGCGTCAGCGAGCGCCCGGCTTTAAGGGCAGCCTGCACCATGACGTTGAGAAGAGCTGAACGGGCCATCGGGAAATTTTCCTTGGTTGTGAGCGCCTGCGCGGTGAGCACCGCGCGGCGCTTTTGCGACACGGCGGTTCATGATCACAGAACGCGGTGAAATTCAAGGCCCGCAGGCCTAAATCGAATCGCCCTGAAGCACTTCGTCTTCGGTCCGTTCGACCTTCTTCGACGATAAATCGAGCACTTCGGTTCGGTTGCGACCGGCATTCTTGGCGCGGTAGAGCGCCCTGTCGGCATAATCGAGCGCCACCGCCAACCGCGTCTCGCCGGCGGCAAAACCGGCTACGCCGGCGCTGATGGTGATCGAGAATGTCTGCCCCTCGAAGGTAAATTCCAGTTTCTCGATCGTGGTCCGGATCTGTTCGGCCACGCGGAAGCCATTGTCCACCGTTGTCGCCAGCAGGATGATGGCGATTTCCTCGCCGCCATAGCGCACGGCGAAATCGGACCGGCGGATGCGGGTGACGATCGTTTTGGCCACCTGCTTCAGCACCTCGTCCCCTCGGGGATGGCCATAGCGGTCATTGACCGCCTTGAAGCGGTCGATATCGAACAGGATGACGCAACCATCCTTCTGCTCTCCGGCGGCGGCCTCCCGGTCGATCGTGAATTCGAGCTGGGAGAGCGCCCGCCGATTGTGGAGCCCGGTCAACGGATCGCGGTCGGCATTGAACTCGACATCGTGCAGATAGGAGGTCGCACGTCTCGTCGATTCCAGTGCCGTTCCAAGCAGGACCGTGCCGAGGGTATTGATCACGATCAGCGGCGCGCCGATCACGGCGAACAGATCGAACGCCCGCTCGAACCCCGCCAACAGCAATGACAGGACATAGATGTTGCTGAGACAGCCAAGCAGCAGGAGAGACCGAAAGCGCTGAGTTTTTGGGCCGAAAAGGGCAAAGCCGATCCCGATCGCGCCGGCCATCGCGATGCCGACAACCCCCGCGGCCACGCCAGCCCCGCCGATCCAGATGCGGAACGCTGCCGCGATCACGCTGACAATCAGGCCGGCAAGCGGCCCTCCGAAGACGGCGGAAAGAACCACGAAGACCGCGCGGGTATCGAACACATAGCCGGATTGCGTTTCGATCGCGTTCATCATCGCGGCGACCGCACCCCCGGCAAAAACGACAGCGCTAGCATAGACCCGATGACGGGGCTGACGAACATGGCGAAGGATAAAGCCGTAGCCCAGGACGATCAGCGCTCCGAGTCCAAGGCTTGTGATCAATTCACCGACAATATCTAGGCGCCCCAAAAGACTTCCCCCAACCTCCACCAGTCGCGCTCACCAAAATACAGTTGCAACCTGTCACACCGAAAATACACAAACTGACGCGCGAGGAATAGGAAAATTGACAACGGACCGCGTATTGTTGCGGCGTTTTTGGCTAGTACCTTTGCGCCAGAGCGCGCGAGCGGCGGTCAGCCGCCGCCCTGGTCTCAGCGTCGAGACCATCGACAAGCTTTTCCATCTCCGGCTCGATAAGCCCCAGCCGACGAACGCTGAGATAGAAGGTCGCCGCCGTTTCCTTGTCTTCGCGCACGCCTATGCCCTGACTGTAGAGATAGGCGAGCCTGCTCATCGCCGCCGGATTGCCGTTGAGCGCGGCGCGGCGCAGCCAATCGACGCCCTGCTCGAGATCGCGCGGCATTCCCCGGCCGTTGATCAGCGCCAGCGCGAGATCGAGCTGGGCGGTATCGTGATCGCCATCGGCGGCGCGGCGCAGCCAGAATTTCCAGAGCGCCCTCTTCTCCTCCGGAAGGTCGTCCAGAGCCGGATAGATCTGCGACAGCGCATATTGGGCATCGGCAATATCGGCCTCGGCCGATGCCTCGAACCACGGCAAAGCGAGCTTCAGCCCATCCTTGCCTGGGTTCTGCGCAATCAGCAGGCTGCCGTAATTGAACGCGGCAAGCGGATCACCAGCTTCGGCGGCCTGTTTCACCAGCGCGCCGCCCTTTTCCCTGTCCGCCTCGTCGTCGGAGGACAACAGCGCCATGCCGTACCGGTTGAGCGCGAAAGCCTCGCCGCTTTCGGCCGCCATGCGGTACCATTCAAGCGCGGGACCGGCCCTCTCTTCGGCAATCAGATTTCGCTCCACCAGTTCACCGATCAGGGTTTCGGCGCTCGGGTCCCCGCGTCCGGACCGCTGCAGCGCCGCCTCATACGCTTCATCGTAAGCGCCGCGCTGATAGGCCCCATAGGCGAGATCGACCGGCCCGTCATAGGCCGGCTCGGGCGGCAGCGCGGGAAGCGCGTCGTCGACCGGCTCGGCAAGCGCGAAGCGATAGGGCGCAGGCCTGTCGGGTTCCAGCCCCGGCGGCAGCAGATGCCCGCCACCGAACAGCGAAACCCGGTCGCCCGCGACCAGATCCGGGTCGGTCGCGAACTGCCCCCGCGTCGCGGCAAGGCAAAGGCCAGGCGCAAGCGCCAGAAGCATGGCTGCGGTGATGACGGGACGAACGCTCATGGTCCTTCTAATCGCCAAAGCGTGGCGCTTTTTCGTCGAGCGCGGCGTTGATCTCGGCCACCATGGCGGCGGGGCCGGCGGGCGCGTCGAAGACGGCCTTTCCGACGGCGACGAATTCCGCGAAGGTCAGCGCCACGTCGATAACGCCGGCCGGATCGCTGCCGGCCATCACGATGCAGGGAATTTCCACCATAGAGGCCCACCATTCGCCAAGATCGAGGTTCTTGGGATGGGGTGCTGCATGGGTGTCGCCGTCCAGTATGCCGAAGAAGACATAATCGGGATTGGCCTCACCCGCTTCAAGGGCGGCATGGCGATCCTTCAAACCGCCGACGCCGACGATCATGCGCGGCGAGAACCGCTCCATCGCATCGGCGAGCTCAGGGCCCGAGACATGAATGCCATCAGCCTTGGCGCGCCCGGCAACGCGGCTGTCGCCGGCAATCAGCGCCGCGGCGCCATGCTCCTGGATGATCGGGACCAGTCGTTCGGCGCGGCGCTGGAAGGCCTCGATGTCCTCGCCATATTGCGGCAGGATGACGGAGGCGACGTCGCCGCCGCGCAAGGCATCGGCCAACAGCCTCTGCTGGTCTGCGCCATCGGCGATTTCGGGCACCACCAGCACCAGCCGGCAACGATCCTGTTCCACAGTCATCTCGCTCAATCCCTTTCGCGCCCGTCCCGCGGGTCTCGCCTTCCCCGGATAAATCCGTTAGAGCGGAGTTTCAACAGGTGCTTTGACTTCATGCTTCCCGATCCGATCTTTTATGCAGCGGCAATTCCCGCCGTGATACTCGTGGGCCTCGCCAAGGGCGGCATGGGCGGCGCCCTTTCGCTGCTGGGCGTGCCGATCCTCACCTTCGTCGTCGAACCGGCGACAGCGGCCGCGGTGATGCTGCCGATCCTGATCGTCATGGACATCGTGGCGCTGTGGACCTGGCGTCACTATAACCACTGGCCGACGCTCGTGATGCTGCTGCCCGGCGCGCTGATCGGGACGGCGCTCGGCTGGTACACTTTCTCGACCGTGCCTTTCGAGCTGACGCGCATGCTGGTGGGTATCGCCACGCTCGCCTTCGCCGGCAAATATTTCTACGACCGCTGGAAGCCGGGCGAAAAAATCGAAAAGCCGGCCGCTCCGCAGCGACCGGTCGCCGGCACCTTCTGGGGCGGCATTGCCGGCTATACCAGCTTCATCTCGCATTCCGGCGGCCCGCCCTTCCAGATCTACACATTGCCGCTGAAGCTCGATCCGAGAAGCTATACCGGCGCGAGCGTGCGCTTCTTCGCGATCGTCAACTTCATCAAGCTGCCGCCCTATTATTTCCTGGGCGAACTCGGAGCGCCCAATCTCACCGCCTCGGCAAGCCTGCTGCCCTTCGCCGTGATCGCGACGATCGCGGGCGGCATGATCATCAAGCGCATGCGGATGGAAGTTTTCTATCCGCTGATGTACGCCATGGCGGGGCTTGCCGGGCTGAAACTGGTGCTGGACGGGTTTTAGGTCGTCAGGGAAAAGCGTGTCCGGCTGAAGCGCCGGAGCCGCCCTATTCTTCTTCCGGCGCGCGGATCATGCCGAGCGCGATCATGTAGGTATCGAGCACGGCTTCTTCTTCCATGCGCTCCTGCTCGTCCTTCTTGCGCAGCGCGATGATCTTGCGCAGCGCCTTGGTGTCGAAGCCGGTGCCCTTGGCCTCGGCATAGACATCCTTGATGTCGTCGGCGATCGTCTTCTTTTCTTCTTCCAGACGTTCGATCCGCTCGATGATCGAACGCAACTGATCGCGCGCTATGCCGTGTGCGTCGTCGGCCATGCTCAACTCCTTATGTCACAGAAAAATACGTGGGGCCCTGCCTGCCGAAAACCGCGTGAGAGGTCAAGGCCGATAATGCGGCGGGGACCGATTGTTCCACTCAATCACGCGGTCTGGCGGCTTCGAACGCGGCCTTCTGGCTGTCCGACGCCTCGCTCTGGTGGCGGGCCTTCCATTCGTCATAGGGCATGCCGTAGATGAACTCGCGGGCTTCATCCTTGGTCATGGGAATATCATCCTGTTCCGCCGCCTCGCGATACCAGTTGGCAAGGCAGTTGCGGCAGAAACCGGCAAGGTTCATCAGGTCGATATTCTGCACATCGGTGCGCGCGCCGAGATGAGCGACCAGCCTTCGGAACGCGGCGGCCTCCAGATCGCGCTTCTGTTCTTCGCTGAGCTTTTCCATGGTCGTCTCCATCGTGTTTTCAGGCCCGCGAGGGGAAATGCCGCAGCACATGCATGTCATCATCAGCGTTCAAAGCGGCCAAAATGGGGGCGATCCGCCCGGCCCACAGCGCAACGCCGCCGGCATCGGCGATCAAATCCTGGCGCACTTCCAGAAGCGCGTGGGCGATGCATTTTTCCATGCAGTGCCGGTTCATCGTATCGCCCTTGAGCGCGCCGTCATAGGGCTCGTTGTCGCCGACGATCACGCCTTCGATGGCGGCCAGCGCATTGATCAGCGGACGCACCGCGCGCGGATCGCCGTCCCACAACACGCCGGTATGCCATGGCCGCGCCACGCCTTTCCAGAACGGCGTGAACGAGTGCAGCGAGATCACCAGCGGCGGGCGGCCGGTGGCCTCCACGGACTTTTCTATAAGGCTGTCGATGGCGCGGTGATAGGGCCGGTGATAGCGCTCCAACCGCCTCTCGCGCTCATCCGGAGAAAGCGGGTGGTTTGCCGGCACGATCGCGCCATCGGAGAGCTTCATGATCAGCGTCGGATCATCCTCGCCCCGGTTCGGATCGATCAGCAGCCGCGAAAAGGTTGCCATGACGGCGGGACAGGAAAGCTCGGCGGCAAGCGCGCGCGTCAACGCCTCGATCCCGATATCATAGGCGATGTGGCGTTCGAACACCGAGCGGTCGAGGCCGAGAGCGCTATATTCCGCCGGCACACGGGCCATGGCGTGATCGGCGAGCAGCACCAAACCGCTGTCATAATTCCCTTCTAAAACTTCAAAAGCACACATGTTCGCCATGGATATCCGGTCGGAATTTGCGATAATGGGTGATGGCACACACCGCCAGCTTTCGGCAAGCGTGTGCTCCGCCATTTGCCTCGCCCGCCGCGGGGCACTATGATAACGCTGTAAATCGATTGAATGCGTTCCCGTCACGGATCGTCCCACGAGATCAGGCTGCCATGCTGTCAACTCAGAAACGTCTTCCCTCCGCCGCCTCCAACAAAGCCTTTGCCGTTGCAGGAAAAGGCCTGACGCTCGCCGGCACGCTTGCCGCTGGGCTGTTCGCCGCCGCCTTCTGGTCGCCGCATGAAGCCCGCGCGGAATTCCGCGTGTGCAATGACACGGCCAATCTTGTCGGCGTGGCGGTCGGCTACCGGGCGGAAGAAGGCTGGATCTCGGAAGGATGGTGGCAACTCCCGGCCACCACCTGCGCGACCGTCGTGCCGGGTCCGCTTCAGTCGCGCTACTACTATCTCTACGCCGAGGATGCCTCCGGAAGCGGGCGCTGGACCGGCTACACCAATATGTGCGTCGCCGAGGATGAATTCGAAATCACCGGCGTTCAGGACTGCTTTGCGCGCGGTTACCAGCAGATGGGTTTTAGCGAATATGACACGGGGCGGGAGGAGAGCTGGACCGTCCAGCTTTCCGACACGCCCTCCACCCAGGAAAGTCAGAATTGATGAGACGTCACAGAAAAGTAAAGATTCTCGCCACGCTCGGCCCGGCCTCCTCCGAGGAAGAGCAGATCGAGGCGCTGCACAAGGCCGGCGCCGACCTGTTCCGAATCAATATGAGCCATGCCAGCCACGACCTGATGCGCACGCTGACCAAGCGCATCCGCAATGTCGAGGCGCGCTGCGGCCGCCCGATCGGCATTCTTTGCGACCTGCAGGGCCCCAAGCTGCGCGTCGGCAAGTTTCTCGACGGCAAGGTCGAACTCGAGGTCGGCCAGACCTTCACGCTCGACGACCGCGACGAGCCGGGCAATGAAAAACGCGTTTTCCTGCCGCATCCGGAAATCCTGCAATCCGTTCAGCCCGGCCATCGCCTCTTGATCGATGACGGCAAGCTTCAGTTGCGCGCCGAAAAATGCGACGGCAAGAGCATCGAATGCACCGTCGTTGCCGGCACCGGCATCTCCGACCGCAAGGGCGTCAGCCTGCCCGATACGCTGCTCGGCGTCGGCGCGCTGACCGAAAAGGACCGCGCCGACCTCGATGCGGTGCTGGAAACCGGAGATGCCGACTGGGTCGCGCTGTCTTTCATCCAGCGCCCTGACGATCTGGCCGAAGTGCGCAAGATCGCGCGCGGCCAGGTGGGCCTGATGTCGAAGATCGAGAAGCCGCAGGCGATCGAGCGGATCGAGGAAATCATCGAGATGAGTGACGCGCTGATGGTGGCGCGCGGCGATCTCGGCGTCGAAATGCCGCTCGAAACCGTTCCCGGCCTGCAGAAGAAGCTGATTCGCCTGTGCCGCTCCGCTGGCAAGCCGGTGGTGGTCGCCACCCAGATGCTGGAATCGATGATCGAATCGCCGGTTCCCACCCGCGCCGAGGTTTCCGACGTCGCCACCGCCGTGTTCGAGGGCGCTGACGCAATCATGCTGTCGGCCGAATCGGCTGCGGGGGAATATCCTGTTGAAGCCGTCAGCACCATGGCCTCGATCGCCCGCACCATCGAGCGCGAGCAGCTTTATCCGCAGATCCTCTACGCCCAGCGCCCCCAGCCGGAGGCAACGGGCGCGGACGCGATATCGCTGGCGGCGCGCGAGATCGCCGAAACGCTGAAGCTGACCGCCATGGTCTGTTATACCGCCTCCGGCACCACCGGGCTTCGCGCCGCACGCGAGCGGCCGAATGTGCCGATCCTGGCGCTGTCGCCGGTGGTCAGGACCGCGCGGCGTCTCTCCGTGGTCTGGGGTCTGCATTGCGTGGTGGCCGACGAGCCGACCGATCTGGAATCCATGGTCGACGGCGCCTGCCGGATCGTGGTCGATGAAGGAATCGGAAAGCCCGGCGACCGGATCATCATCTCCGCCGGCGTGCCGCTCGGCACCCCCGGCGCCACCAACATGCTGCGCATCGCCTATATCGGCATGGACGGCCGGTCGGGCGTGTGATGTTTTGAGGCGGCGGCTTTACGGCCGCCGTCCAGTCTTAAGAGCGCATATTTGCGAGAAGAGCTTGCGGCTTACTCCCAATACTCTCTCCCGCTTGCGGGAGAGATACCCCCGAAAGGGGGAGTGAGGGTGATGCAGCATTTCCAATCGGGAGGGCGTTCGCTGGGATGGACTCCCCCCTCACTGCCCCTGTCGGGGCATCTCTCCCCTCCGGGGCGAGAAGATTTGGGGGCTTTGCGGCGAGACCGGTGTTTGCTGCGAGATATCGAGCTGCCTGAAGACAAGCAGCCCCCTCCTCTACAACAACCCCAATTCCGCCAGTTCGGCGCGCAAATCCTCCGGCATGTCGTCGCCGCCGTCGCCGAAATCGAGGTCGCGGGGGGCGTCTTCGGCCTTCAGGTAGCGCCAGCCCTGGAAGGGTTTGCGGGGCACCGGCACCGTGTCGATCACCTGCGGGCCGAGGATGAGGTCGCAGCGCTGGATGCCCTGATTGTCGGTATGGTTGGCGATGTCGAGCAGCGTCTGGCGGGCGCGGATCTGGCCGTTGATGACCCAGTAGAGCGAACCGCCCTCAAGCAGTTCATCGCGGCGCTTCGGCGTCATTCGGGTGGTGTGGATGCTGTGCGGCTCCTGGCCGAGCGCGATCGCCGCCATCGACCGGCGCGAGACCCATTCGCGCAAATCGTCGATACCTGTGGCGCCGACGCAAAGTTTTAGGAGATTGAGGCTCATGCTCTCATCAAACGCCGGAGGGCTTTCCAGTCAAGGCCGAATCTCGGCCGGTCTCAGCAATCCACCACATTGACGGCGAGGCCGCCGGTGGAGGTTTCCTTGTATTTTTCATGCATGTCGCCGCCGGTCTGGCGCATGGTCTCGATGCAATTGTCGAGCGGCACGAAATGGCTGCCATCGCCCTTCAGTGCCAGCGAGGCGGCGGTGACCGCCTTGACCGCGCCCAGCGCATTGCGCTCGATGCAGGGCACCTGGACGAGGCCCGCGATCGGATCGCAGGTCATGCCAAGGTGATGTTCGAGCGCGATTTCCGCGGCGTTTTCGACTTGCTCCGGCGTGCCGCCCATGGCAGCCGTCAAGCCTGCCGCGGCCATGGCGGAGGCCGAGCCGACCTCGCCCTGACAGCCGACCTCGGCGCCGGAGATCGACGCATTGGTCTTGATGATGCCGCCGATCGCGGCCGCCGTCAGCAGGAAGTCGCGGATCGCGGCGGTGCCCATCGGCTTCTGGAACTCGCGGAAATAGCGCAGCGTTGCCGGCACCACGCCGGCCGCGCCATTGGTGGGGGCGGTCACAACCCGACCGCCGGCGGCGTTTTCCTCGTTGACGGCCATGGCGAACATCGACAGCCAGTCATTGGCCATCATCGGGTCGAACTGGTTTGAAAGCCGCGCCTCTGACAGCTTCTCGTAAAGCTTGCCGGCGCGGCGTTTGATCCTGAGGCCGCCGGGCAGTTCGCCCTCGCCTCTCAGACCGCGATCGATGCAGCCATCCATCGCCTGCCACAGCGAATCGAGCCCGGCATCGAGTTCGCCGCGCGTCATGCGCGCCTCCTCGTTTGCGCGTTTCATGGCGGCGATGGAAAGGCCGGAGCGGTTCGCCATCTCCAGCATTTCCTTTGCCGAGCGGAACGGGAACGGCGTGTTCTCGTCGGTCTTTTCGGCCGCGGGAAAGGCCTTCTGCTCCTTCCAGGCCGCAAGCTCGGTATCGGTGAGCACGAAGCCGCCGCCGATCGAATAATAGACCTGGCGCAGAAGCACATTGCCATCCGCATTGAGCGCGTAGAACGCCATGCCGTTAGCGTGACCCGGCAGCGCCTCCTTGCGGTCGAAGATCACATCCTCGTCGCAATCGAAGAGGTAGGCGGGGTGGCCGGGCGGTTCGACCGCGCCCTTCTGGCGGATCGCGTCGAGAATAGAGTCCATTTCATCCGGGTCGACGCTGTCCGGCCGCTCGCCGGCAAGGCCAAGGATCACGGCGCGGTCGCTCGCATGGCCAACGCCGGTGTAGGCGAGCGAACCGTGCAGGCTCACCCTCAGCCGGGATACGACCGTTCCGGCTGGGCGCGGCCAGTCGTTCGAGAGGAGCAGCTCAAGGAACCGGTTGGCCGCCGACATCGGCCCCATCGTATGGGAACTCGACGGGCCGATCCCGATCTTGAAGACTTCGAATACCGACAGAAACAATCCGCCACCTCCACGCACTTCTTCATCCGACGCTTTAAGCCATCCTCATCGAAAACGGCACCATCGCGCAGGCTCTGGACCGACATGATGCGCATGCGTCCACGACATAGGGGAAATATGGCAGGAAAGAAGCGGAAATGAAAACAACGGCGGCCCGGGCGGGCAACGCCGTTGTTTCCTCAAATTCCGGGCCGCTCAAACAGCGACGATAAGATAGGCAATTCCGAGAATAGCACCAAAGCCGATGACAGCCCTGAGGGTCACACCCCAACAGGTTTTGTGTGCGGTATCTTCCATGATTACTCCGATTGACATGACCCGGCACGCGCTTGGGAGAATGCGTGCGGATGGTTATCGCTTTATTAAACTGTCACAGAAACTTCAATGGGGGTGCGACGGAAAATTTCGAAAATGTCCGCTTGCAAAGGCAAGGGACAGCGGACAAAACGGTAGCGTCGTGAAGGAAATGCCGTGCATCGTCAACAGGCTGCCCGCATTTCTTTCATACGCGAACGCACTCTGATATTTATTTTCACTGGGCCATCCGGGGAAGCGCAGGCAGAAAGCTCATGACGACAGTCGATCTATTGGCGCTTCTCTTCTTTCTCGGCTGCTGGTTCCTGTTCGACAGCATCGTCATCGGCCGTTTCCGTCTCGTCTCCCGCCGCAGCCTCACAGAAGTGATGTCGATCCACCGCAAACGATGGATGCTGAACGCGCTGACGCGGGACCTGAAGATCATCGATACCCAGATCATGGCCGGGTTGCAGAACGGCACCGCGTTCTTCGCGTCGACCTCGATCTTCGCGATCGGCGGCTGTTTCGCGCTCATGGGGGAAGCCGACACGGCGCAATCGCTGTTTCAGGACCTGCCGCTGCTGACGCCGGGCACGCGCGCGGCCTTCGAGATGAAGGCGGGCGGTCTTGCCGCTATCTTCGGCTACTCCTTCTTCAAGTTCGGCTGGTCCTACCGTCTGTTCAACTACAACACCATCCTGTTCGGATCGTTGCCGATGATGGCGGAGACCGAGCGCGACAGGGCAAGGGCCGAACGGCTGGCGGAGCGGATCGCCGAGATCAACATCATCGCCGCGCGACACTTCAACACGGGCTTGCGCGCGATCTTCCTGTCGATCGGCTATCTCGGCTGGTTTCTCGGCCCCTATGTCTTCATCGCCACCACCGCCTTCGTGTTCATGATCCTGATGCGGCGGCAGTATTTTTCGGACGCGCGAGCAACCGTTATTGAAGCCCTTGAGGGCGCGGAGGAAAAGCCTTGAGCGAGACTACAGTTCCACGACGGCGGATCCATGCCATCGACGCCGCGCGCGGGATCGCGCTGGTTGCGATGGCGATATACCACTTCACCTGGGACCTCGATTTTTTCGGCTATGTCCGGTCCGGTCTCGCGACCACCGGCGGCTGGGCGATCTTTGCCCATCTGATTGCCGGCAGTTTTCTGTTCGTGGCCGGTTACAGTCTGTGGATGGCGCAGGGCGGCGGTATCCGGATGGCATCGTTCCTGAAGCGTCTCGGGATACTGGTGCTGGCCTCGCTGGCGATTACCACCGTGTCGTGGTTCACGACGCCGGACGCGGTGATCTATTTCGGGATCCTGCACAATATCGCGGTCGCTTCGATCATCGGGCTGCTGTTCCTGCGCGTTCCGGCGCTTGTGACACTGGTGGTCGCGGCCGTTGCGCTTGTCCTGCCGCACTATGTCAGTTTCGATGCGCTCGACCCGCGCTGGCTCGCCTGGATCGGCATGGCGGCGCATCCGCCTTCCTCCAATGACTACGTGCCGCTTCTGCCCTGGATCGGCGCGTTTCTGGCTGGGCTTGCGGTATCGAAGCTCTCGCTCGACTGGCTGAAGCGCCAGAAGCAGGTGCCGAAGAACGAAAACATTCTCAATTTTTTCGGCCGCCACAGCCTGATCTTCTACCTGCTGCACCAGCCGATCCTGTTCGGCCTCGTCTATGCCGCCACGCTGGTGGTGCCGCCGGACCCCTCGCCCGCCTATCTCTCCAGTTGCCAGGCGAGTTGCGAGCGCACCGATGACGCCGCCTTCTGCGCGTCCTACTGCGCCTGCACGCTCGATACGCTCAAGGAGGAAGGACTGCTCGGCCCGCTGATGCGCAATCAGACCACGGAGCAGGACGCCGTCGCGCTCGGTCGCATTTCGATGATGTGCAGCAGTCGTTAACCGTGTTTCGTATTTATAGGAAGTTCATGTGCCGACGCCGATCTCGGCGAGCCGTCCGAGGCAATTTTCCTCCGCGAGATCGAGCTCGTTCATCATCTCGTCGATGTCACGGCGCTTCTGGCGCATCGCTTCGCGCCAGGCCTTGATCGATTCCATCGTCCGCTTGAGCTCATTTGTTTCGCTGGGAAGGCCGTGGAACAGGGCCAGCACGTCCTTGATCTCGGAAAGCGATAGACCGATACGGCGGCTGCGGAGGATTTCCTTGATCATCAGCCGCTCGCCTTCGCTGTAAAGCCTCGTCCGACCCCGGCGTTCGGGCTGCAGCAGACCCTCATCCTCATAGAAGCGAAGCGTTCGTGTCGAGACACCAAACTCGCGCGTCAATTCCGAAATCGAATAATGCCTTCTCTGCACGTTCCCGCCCCATACGATATTATTTAAGCACTTTAGAATGTAAGTGCTGACATAACTAGATATTAAACCACCAGGTCGCAATTCCCAAAAATGAGAAAAAACCTATCACATCCGTGGTGGTGGTCACAAAAACCGACGATGATATGGCGGGGTCGGCGCCGGCCCTGTCGAGAAGCAGCGGAATGAGGATACCGGCCATGGCGGCGGCGAACATATTGATGATCATCGCGGCGGCCACCACCCCGCCAAGCTGCGGATTGTCGAACCAGTAGCCGGCGGCAAGCGCGATAAGGATCGCAAAGGCGAGCCCGTTGAAAAGCCCGACGCCGGCCTCCCTTCGAATGATCCGGGCAGCATTGTAGATATCGAGGTCGCGGGTAGCGAGCGCGCGCACCGTCACCGTCATGGTCTGGGTGCCGGCATTGCCGCCCATGGAGGCGACCACCGGCATCAGCACCGCAAGCGCGATCATCTTGCCGATCGACTCGTCGAACAGGCCGATTACGCTCGCCGACATGAAGGCGGTGCACATATTGATCAGCAGCCAGCCGAAACGCGAACGCACGGCGCGCACGATATTATCCGACAGTTCCTCGTCGCCGACGCCCCCGAGGCGCTTGATATCCTCGTCGGCCTCCTCGTGGATCACGTCAACGACATCATCGATGGTCAGCACGCCGACAAGACGGTCATTGCTGTCGACCACGGCGGCGGAGAGAAGGTCGTATTGCTCGAACACCTGCGCCGCCTCTTCCTGGTCGAGCTCGGCGGCGATCGGGTGGTTGGTATCGTGCATGATCGCTTCGATCTTGACCTGGCGCTTGGTGCGCAGGATCTGATCGAGATAGACGGCGCCCAGGAGGCGAAATGTCGGATCGACCACGAAAATCTGCGAGAAACTTTCGGGCAGCTCCTCATCCTCGCGCATGTAGTCGATCGTCTGGCCGACCGTCCAGAACGGCGGAACGGCCACGAACTCGGTCTGCATGCGCCGGCCGGCGGAGCTTTCGGGATAATCGAGCGACCGGGCGAAGCGGATCCGCTCGGTAAACGGCAGCTTGGAGAGGATCTCCTCGCGCTCCTCGTCGGCGAGGTCCTCCAGAATGTAGACGGCATCGTCGGAATCAAGCGAGGTCAGCGCGGTGGCGAACTGTTCGGGAGGCAGCGATTCGATGATGTTAAGGCGGATCGCTTCATCAACCTCGGTCAGCGCGGTGAGGTCGAAATCCTCGCCCAGAAGCCGCACCAGTTCCGGACGGTTTTCGAAGGACAGCGCCTCAATGACGTCGCCAGTCTCCGATTCGTGGCGGCCCGCGATCTGCTCGCGCAGAAAATCGACGTCGCCTTCTTCGATCGCCTGCTCAATCCGGGCGATGAACTCGGCGCTGACGGCGCCTTCCTCATTGTAGATTTCCAGGAGCGCGTCGCGCGGCGGTTCGTTCTGACCCGGCAATACTTCGTCCAGATGGCTCATTTTTCGATGACCTTTCTGTCTGCAACGCTGCCCCGCAAATGCGGTTCCCCCGGCGCCCATCTCATAGTGGGTTTCGCGGGCAAATGGAATCGCCGTCTGACAACCTTTTGATGACACGGTTGTGAAATCCCGGTGCGACCGACGCTTTGCGGGAAGAAACGGAGCGATGCCGGCGGATGACCGGCCGTCTCGCGCAACCGACGATGCAACGCCGCGATTGCGCGCTCGCCCTGCCCTTCATCGCCGATTAACCGAGGTGAGGCTTCACGTCCGGCAAAGGGCGAACGCGTTTGACTAAGGGCCGGCGCGCTCCTATCAAAGCGGGGGTCAAAATGAATGCACGATCGGAGCGCATGCTTTGCCAGGCAACGGGACATTGCCGGGCAGCGCGACAAGCTCCAGCCTCCGAAACGGGCAACGGCGCAACAGGGGATTTGCGATGGGTTATGGTGCCAGCTTTCTTCAACGGGCGAACCGATGGAGAGGCTGAAGAATGTGAGGAACGTCCACGATCACAGCCGGACAACCCGGCTGCTGACGGCACTCACGATACTGTTCTTCGCCACGCTCGCGATCGGCACCTATGCGGGCGGCGTATTTGTGCGCGAATCCATAAAGGAGGAGCGCCGCCTTCTGGCAGAGGGGCGGCTGAGCACCTTCGGCAAGGCGCTGCAGAGCATCTTCCAGGTTTCGATTGAGGGTGGCAAAACGCTTTCGGCGGCGCTGGGCAGCGGCAACGACCATTTCGAAAGCGCGACGAAATCCTATCTGGCGACCGCCCCCTGGACCCAGGCGGTCGTCCTGCAACAGCCGGACCAGACCCCGCTGGTGCTTCCGCAATCCGCGCGGGAGGCAGTGCTCGCTCTGCCGCTGCCGCCGAAGGAGAATACAAGCCAGCAGTTTTTCGGCCCCTACACGCTGCCGGATGGTCAGAAAGGGCTTATCTATCGGATCGAATCAGGTGACGACGTCATCGAACTCGTGATCGGCTTCAGGTCCGTTCTGGAAGCGGTCGGCCTCCTGGAACTTGCCCAGTCGACGCAATTCTCGGTCGAGGTCGACGGCGCGGGCAAGGCCCAGGCGATTGCCGGAAACGCAAACCTCAACCCGGAAGATACCGTCAATTTCTCCACCCAGATCGGCAACGCCAAATGGACGATCCGCGTCCTGCCGGATCCCCTGAACCAGGGGCCCAACAACTGGAGCCGGATATTCTTGGTGTTCGCCGGCATTGTCGTGCTGGCGTTCCTCACCCCGCTGATCGCGCTGATCATTCTTCTCAGGGCACGATTGCGCGACAACCGCCATATCGACGAAAGCATGATGGCAATCGACAACCTGTCGCGCCAGCTCTATGTCGCGCTCAACGCCTCAAATATCGGGTTGTGGGAGCATGACCTCGATTCGGGAGAACAGATCTGGGACGATCAAATCCTGAAACTCTATGGGATCGAGGGTCAGGGCCGTATCCACACATTCGAGGAATGGCGCTCATTCCTGCATCCCGATGACCGCGCGCGGATGAAACGGTTCAAATGGCGGGAGACCGGCGACACCAGCTTCCGTCAGGAATATCGCATCGTCACGCCGGACGGCACCGAGAAGACGCTCCGTTCGGCCGGCAATTCATTCCGCGATGCCGCCGGACGACGAAAATATGTTGGCGTGAACTGGGATGTCTCCGCTGACAAGGCGCAGCAGAAGGCGCTGACCGAGGCCAAGGCCCGCGCCGAAGCGCAGAACGCCGAGCTGGAAAACGCCCGGCTGCAGATGGAAAAGTTCGCGCTCGAGGATCCGCTCACCGGCGTCGCGAACCGGCGGCATTTCGAAAAGAAGCTCGAAGCCGCGCAGAGCGGCGGAACGCTGCGCGAGGGCACCAAGCTGGTGCTGATCGACCTCGATGGCTTCAAGACACTCAACGACACGATGGGCCATGTCTTCGGCGACGACGTGCTGCGTCTGGCGGCGAAAGTCTTCAGCGAAAAGCTTGGCCCCAAAGACTTTCTGGCGCGCACCGGCGGCGACGAGTTTGTCGTTCTGATGCCGCCGGAGAGCGATGTTGACGCCTTTGCCGATGAACTCGCCAATGCCTTTGCAAGGCCGGTCGAGATCGACGGACGCGCCTGCCGTATCGGCATCAGCATCGGGATCGCGATTGTCGATGCGGAACCGATTTCCGCCAGCGAACTTCTGGTGAAGGCCGACCTTGCGCTTTATGACGCCAAGAACCGCGGACGGGGCCGCACCGTCCACTTTACCCAGGATCTGATGGCGCAGACCTTCGAAACGAAGCGCCTTGCGGACGATCTTCAGGAAGGGCTGGAACGCGGCGAGATCACCGCCTTCTACCAGCCGATCCTCGACAGCAGAACGTCCGAGGTCATCGGCGTCGAGGCGCTGGCGCGCTGGCGACATCCGCAGCGGGGCATGCTGGAGCCCAAGACCTTCATTGATGTCGCCGAGAAGTATAGTCTTCTTCACAGGATTGACGAGATCGTGCTCAACGAGTCGCTCGACATTCTGCGCCGTTGCGAGGCCGAGGGTCTGCCCGTGCCGACGCTCTCCGTCAACGTGTCCGCCCCGCGCCTTCAGGACCCCTCCCTTCTGCGGCAACTCAAGGACGCCGAGCTGCCGCCGGGCAAGCTTCATTTCGAACTGCTGGAATCGATCCCGTTCGATGACAGCGACAACGCCCTGCTGAAGATCGTCAACGAGATCCGCGACATAGGCATCGGCATCGATCTCGATGATTTCGGCTCAGGCTATGCATCGCTGGTGGGGCTGACCCAGGTGCGGCCGGACCGGCTGAAAATCGCCGGTCAACTGATCGAGCCGATCATACGCGCGCCGGAAAGCCTCCTGATTGTCGAGACGATCGCCAAGATCGCGGAATCCTTTGAGATCACAGTCATTTGCGAAGGCGTTCTGTCCGCCGAGCACCGGGATAAACTCGATGCCATCGGCTGTCATTTCCAGCAGGGCTATTTCTTCGCTCGACCGATGGACGAGACCCAGATCGTTCGCTATCTCGCCCAGCGCCCGCAATAACGGGCCTCTTGCCCATTGCGGAAGCTCCACAATTCCTGCCTCTCGACAGGTATGCACTTCGCGCATAGCTTCCATGTCAATATGTCACTCCCCAAAACCGCCAGCGCGCGCTATATAAGGATCAACAGCGTGATCGAGAGACGAAACGGTCCCTGGCCCGGAAACGGGTTACATATTCGAAGTGGCGTGCTCCTCCTCCCATACGCGCTTCGATGGGTTGACGACACTCCTCCTCCCAGTCGTCAGCCAACGCAAATGACGCTCACCGGATCCTCCTCCCCCGGTGAGCGTTATTTTTTTTGCCCAATTCTTCCGCCTTTCGCTGAACCCCGTCCTGTATTGCTGCGTTCATGCTCCGCACTGCGCGGTGATTCCCGTGCGTTCTGAAGCGGCCGTGTAATGCGCTCCATCCGCCTGAAAAATAGTCACAACGCCGTGCATGCACTCGCGATGTGCAACATCACGCACAAATGCATGGCAGTTGCATAAAACTTGCACAACTTTTCCTTCCAAATTCGGGTATACGGACCTCACATAAGAAATCCGGAGCAGGAAGCTCCATCGCGTATCACGAGGAAACACCCATGAACCCGTTCGACCTGACCATGAAATGGTTCTCCTACCGCCGCACCCGCGCCCAGCTGCGCAACCTGTCGGCTGAAGAACTCAAGGATATCGGCCTTCTCCCCTCCGATATCGACCGCGTTTCGGCCCGCGCCTTTCGCTAAGCGAACCGCACGCAAGCCATGATCAACGGCGCCTTCGGGCGCCGTTTGCATTTGTGGCGGGAATGCTTGCCATTGGCGGGCGAGCGATTATGTTTGGCCGGATTTCAAACCGGAACGCCCCTATGACCGACTTCCCGCGCTTTACCGCCCTTGCCCAGAACCTGCCCGCGACCGTGCCCTTTGTGGGACCCGAGGCGCTGGAGCGCACGCGGAACTATCCGATCAACGCCCGGCTCGGCGCCAATGAAAGCGGCTTCGGCCCTGCTTCCACGGTGCTGGCGGCGATCCGCGAGGCGGCGGGCGAAATCTGGAAATATTCCGATCCCGAACACCTGTCGTTGCGCCAGGCCCTGGCCGCGCATCTCGGCTGCGGCAGCGAAAACATCGTGATCGGCGAAGGCGTCGACGGGCTGCTGGGCATGGCCGTGCGGCTGATCGTGGAACCCGGCACCACCGTCGTTACCTCGCTCGGCGGCTACCCGACCTTCAACTACCATGTCGACGGCTATGGCGGCCGGCGCATCAACGTGCCCTATGCCGGCGACCGCGAGGATCTGGACGGGCTTGTCGAGGCGGTGAAGGCGGAAGACGCCACCATGGTCTATTTCGCCAATCCCGATAATCCCATGGGCAGTTTCTGGCACGCCGACGACGTCATCCGCTTTGCCGACGCGCTGCCGGAAACCTGCATGCTGGTGCTGGACGAGGCTTATTGCGAATGCGGGCCCGCCGAAGCCTTTCCCGAAATTTCCCGGTTTATCGACCGCCCGAACATTCTGCGCTTCCGCACCTTCTCCAAGGCCTATGGACTTGCCGGCGCAAGGGTGGGCTATGCCATCGGCGCGCCGCAGACGATCCGCGCCTTCGACAAGATCCGCAATCATTTCGGCATGCCGCGCCTCAGCCTCGTGGCGGCGGAGGCGGCGCTTGCCGATCAGGCCTATCTGCAGGCGGTGGTCGGCCGCATCATCGCCTCGCGCGAGGAGATCGCCGGCATTGCCCGCGACAACGGTCTCACGCCCCTGCCCTCGGCCACCAACTTCGTGGCGGTCGATTGCGGCCGGGACGGCGCCTATGCCCGCGCGATCGTCGATGCGCTCGGCGCGCGCGGCGTGTTCATCCGGATGCCGGGCGTCGCCCCGCTCAACCGCTGCATCCGCATCTCCACCGGCCCGCACCGCGACATGCAGCTTTTGGCCGAAGAACTGCCGATCGTGCTGGAGGCGCTCGGCTGAAGCCGGGCGCCCCGGCCCACGAGTCGTTCCGACGGAGCCTTATCGGGCCTTCTGGCCGAACAGCACGGATTGCGCGTCCTTGTCTGTGGCGAGGTTCATCTTTTCGCGCTCGGACTGACCGACCGCAATGCCGGCCTGAACGGCCGGGCGGGCCATGACGGCCTCATACCAGCGCTTGAGATGCGGGAAGTCGTTGAGATCCTGACCCTGCCCCTCATGGGACCGGACCCAGCCGATCGACGCCATGTCAGCAATCGAATAGTCGCCGCCGAGATATTCGACCTCTGCAAGCCGCTTGTCCATCACGCCATAAAGGCGGTTGACCTCGTTGGTATAGCGGTTAATGCCGTATTCGATCTTTTCCGGCGCGTATCTGCGAAAATGATGGGCCTGGCCCGCCATCGGCCCGAGGCCGCCGACCTGCCAGAACAGCCATTCCTCGACAGCCACGCGTTCGCGCTCGGTCTCGGGATAGAATTTTTTGAACTTGCGGCCGAGATATTGCAGGATCGCGCCCGACTCGAACACCGAGATCGGCTCACCACCCGGCCCGTCCGGATCGACGATCGCGGGCATGCGGTTATTGGGCGATATCTTCAGGAATTCGGGCTTGAACTGGTCGCCCTTGCCGATGTTCACATAGTTCACGTTGTAGGGAACGCCGGCCTCCTCAAGATAGATGGTGATCTTGTAGCCGTTGGGCGTGGGCCAGTAATAGAGTTCAATCGGAGTGGTCATGAAATTCATCCTCTTCGTGTCGTAAAACACCGTCCCAGACGATATAGATCGATATCGAGCCGATAAAAGGCCGACGGGGTTGCAGCAAGTGAGCGCCGATCGGCGGAGAAATGCAAGGGTGACACAATGCGCGACTACGAACCTCTGGCAGCAAGGATCATCAGCCCGGACCGCCAGGAGCCGCAAAGCTTTACCGATGCGCGCGAGGCGGTGAAGGCGCTGCAGGCGCTTTACACGCGCAACACCCGGTTTCTGATCGACGCCTTCGTGGCGCTTGCCGGCGGCGCGCCGATCGAGGGGCGCTACCGCGCCTTCTATCCGCAGATCAGCATCGAGACGGGAAGCTACGGCCTTACCGATTCGCGCCTTTCCTTCGGCCATGTCGCAACGCCCGGGCAATATGCGACCGCGATCAGCCATCCGGACCTGTTCGAGGACTATCTCGTCGCCCAGCTTTCGCTGCTGATCAAGAATCACGGCGTGCCGGTCACCGTCGGCGAATCGGAGACGCCGATCCCGCTTCATTTCGCCTTCGGCGAGAACACCCATGTCGAGGCCGACCTCGCGGCGCTTGCCGATGTACCGTTGCGCGATATTTTCGACACGCCGGACCTCAACACCACCGATGACCTGATCGCCAATGGCGACTACGAGCCGGAGCCCGGCAAGCCGCAGGCTCTGGCCCCGTTCACGGCGCAGCGCGTCGATTATTCGCTGGCCCGGCTCAGCCATTATACGGCGACCAGTTCGGCACATTTCCAGAATTTCGTGCTGTTCACCAACTATCAGTTCTATGTCGACGAGTTCTGCGCCTTTGCCCGCGAGACCATGGCCAAGGGCGGCGAGGGCTATACCGCCTTCGTCGAGCCCGGCAATGTCATCACCCGTCCGGGCGAGGTCGAGCCGGAGGAAGGCCGCAGTGGCCGCATGCCGCAAATGCCGGCCTATCATCTGAAGCGCGGCGACAATTGCGGGATATCGATGGTCAATATCGGCGTGGGGCCATCGAACGCCAAGACGATCACCGATCATATCGCGGTGCTGCGCCCGCATGCCTGGTTGATGCTCGGCCATTGCGCAGGGCTGCGCAACAGCCAGAAACTCGGCGATTATGTGCTGGCCCACGCCTATGTGCGCGAGGATCATGTGCTCGACGACGACCTGCCCGTCTGGGTGCCGATCCCGGCGCTGGCGGAAGTGCAGCTCGCGCTGGAGGAAGCGGTGGCCGAAGTCACCGGGCTGGAGGGTTATGAGCTGAAGCGGGTGATGCGCACCGGCACCGTGGCAACCATCGACAACCGCAACTGGGAGCTTTCCCACCAGAGCGGGCCGGTCAAGCGGCTGTCGCAGTCGCGGGCGATCGCGCTCGATATGGAATCGGCGACGATCGCCGCCAACGGCTTCCGCTTCCGGGTTCCTTACGGCACGCTTCTGTGCGTTTCCGACCGACCGCTGCACGGCGAACTGAAGCTTCCCGGCATGGCGACGGCGTTTTACACGACCCAGGTGCGCCAGCACCTCCATATCGGCATCAAGGCGGTGCAGAAGCTGGCGGCCATGCCGCCCGAAAGGCTGCATTCGCGCAAGCTCAGAAGCTTTTACGAGACGGCTTTTCAGTAATCAGTGCAGATCGCTGCCGACCGGCACGATCACATGGACCGCGCCGGGATGCTGCTCGATCACTGCGTGATCGATCACGTCGATGAGATCGCCATCCAGCGACTGGTCCATGTCGCTGTCGGCGAAATCGAGCGTGATCCGGTCGGCCTCGAAAAGGGTGATATGCTCGCTGTCTTCGAGATGGCCGGTGAGGTAGTCCATCGCGAACCCGACCACATTGTCGAAATAGCTCGCCTTCACGAGGTACACGCCCAGCTTGCCGCCCTGCGGACGGTCGGAAAACGGCACCGGATTGTTGTGAATGCGGTTGTTGGAAATGCCGAGCAGGGCGAAACTGCCCTCTCCGTCGCCGTCATCGCTTTGATACTTCACCCTAACATTGGGCACCTGTCTCAGCGTATCGAACCAGGCGCGGGTGCTGGCGGAAATCTTGCCAAGACGCGAATCGTAGTCGAGCTTTTCGCGGTTCCTGATCATGGTCGCATGAAGGCCGACGGAGAACTGATGGATGAAGGGCCGGTCGTTGATCGTCGGCATGTCGACGCGCACGGGCCTGCCATTGGCAAGCTCCTGCAGCGCCTCCTCGATATCGAGCGAAATACCAAGGCTGCGGGCGAACAGGTTCATGGTGCCGGCCGGCACCACGCCCAGGAGCTTGTTCTTGCCGTGCAGGAAACCGGCGGCCAGAGACACCGTGCCATCGCCGCCGCCGACGATCATGCCGTCAAAGCCCGAGCCTTCCGCGGTCTTCGCGATCGCCTGTTTGACATCCTTGCCCGCGACGATATCGCAGTCGAACTCATGGCCGGCATCGGTGAAGATTTCGGTCGCCAGCCTGTGGAACGCGTCCATGTCGGTGGTTTTGAAGGTGCCGCCATCGCGGTTGAAAATGCCCTTGAGACGCATTCGATTTCCCTGGAAAGGTTGATGCACAATAACGCCGGGCATGTCGCGATGGTTCCGGTCCGGCGCCGGGTGGCGCCGGATGCCGTTATCTACATGTTCGGATAAACCGGCCCCTCGCCGCCCTGCGGCGGCGTCCAGACGATATTCTGGTTGGGGTCCTTGATATCACAGGTCTTGCAGTGCACGCAGTTCTGGGCGTTGATGACGAAGGTTTCCTCGCCATCCTTCTCCACCCACTCATAGACCCCGGCCGGACAGTAGCGGCTGGACGGGCCGGCATAGACCTCAAGCTCGGAGCGCTTCTGGAGCGCCATGTCCTTGACCTTGAGGTGGACCGGCTGATCCTCCTCGTGATTGGTGTTGGACAGGAACACCGATGACAGCCGGTCGAAGGTCAAAACGCCGTCGGGCTTGGGATAATCGATCGGCTTGTGCTTGGCCGCCGGCTCCAGCGCCTCGGCATCGGTCTTGCCGTGCTTGATCGTTCCGAACAGCGAGAAGCCGAAAATCGTGTTAATCCACATGTCGAAACCGCCGAGCGCGATGCCGGCATAGGTGCCGAACTTCGACCAGAGCGGCTTGACGTTGCGAACCCGTTTCAGGTCCTTGCCGATGGCGCTCGCGCGCCAGTCCGCCTCGATCTCGCTGACCTCGTCGTTGCTGCGGCCGGCCGAAAGCGCGTCGGCGATGCGATCGGCCGCCAGGATGCCGGAAAGGACGGCATTGTGCGAGCCCTTGATGCGCGGCACGTTGACGAGGCCGGCCGAACAGCCGATCAGCGCGCCGCCGGGGAAGGAAAGCTTCGGCACCGATTGATAGCCGCCCTCGGTGATCGCCCGCGCGCCGTAGGAAAGCCGCTTGGCGCCCTCGAAGGTGGGCGCGATCGCTGCATGGGTCTTGAACCGCTGGAACTCCTCGAACGGATAGAGATAGGGGTTCTTGTAGTTGAGATGGACGACGAATCCGACAGCGACCTGATTGTCCTCCAGATGATAGAGGAAGGAGCCGCCCCCGGTCTTGCCATCGAGCGGCCAGCCGAAGGAATGCTGGACGAGGCCCGGCTTGTGGTTTTCCGGCTTCACCTGCCAGAGTTCCTTGAGGCCGATGCCGAATTTCTGCGGCTCGCGATCGGCATCGAGCTTGAACTTCGCGATCAGCTCCTTGGCGAGCGACCCGCGCACGCCCTCGCCGATCAGCACATATTTGCCGTGCAGCTCCATGCCGCGGGTATAGTTCGGGCCAGGCGTGCCGTCGCGCTCCACGCCCATGTCGCCGGTGGCGACGCCCTTGACCGCGCCGTTTTCATCGTAAAGCACTTCGGCGGCGGCGAAGCCGGGATAGATCTCGACGCCGAGCGCCTCGGCCCTCTCGCCGAGCCAGCGACAGACATTGCCGAGCGATACGACATAATTGCCGTGATTGTTCATCAGCGGCGGCATCAGGAAATTGGGCAGCGTGAGCGATCCGGCAGGACCGAGCAGCAGGAACTGGTCCTTGGTCACCGGCGTCTTGAACGGGTGGTCTTCCTCCTCCCGCCAGCCCGGCAGGAGCCGGTCAATGCCCGAGGGATCGACCACCGCTCCGGACAGGATGTGCGCGCCGACTTCCGCGCCCTTTTCCAGCACGACGACGCTGAGGTCCTCGTTGATCTGTTTGAGGCGGATCGCGGCGGCAAGACCAGCGGGGCCCGCTCCCACGATCACCACGTCGAATTCCATGCTTTCGCGTTCCGGTAGGTCTTCGTTCATGCGTATCCTCTTTCCCGGCCGGCCTCGTCCGGCGCGCCGACAAGGTATCGTAATGATTGCAGCATTTTCCAGCGGCAAATGCTGCAAATCTCAATAAAACCGATTTGATAGGCGCGTGTGATAACGTCCGATAGTGATTGAAACACGACGGCGCGAGAGGCTATGGTGCGGCAACCCATCCGGCCCGATTGGCCGTTCGATCCCATATGATGTTCACAAGGAGTTCGCCATGGATCTCGGTATTGCCGACAAGAAGGCCGTTGTACTCGCCTCCTCGCGGGGCCTTGGCGCCGGTATCGCGGAGGCGCTGGCCAAGGAGGGCGCCCATGTGCTGCTGTGCGGGCGGACGGAAGACCGTCTGGCGCAGAACTGCAAGGTGATCAACGACACGACGCCGGGCAAGGCCGACTATGTCATCGCCGATCTCGCCGCGGAAAACGTAGTCGAAACGCTGATGGAGGCGATTGCGGAAAAACTCGGCGGAGCGGACATCCTCGTCAACAATTCCGGCGGGCCGACGCCGGGAACGGTGGCCGACATGACGCCGGAAAAACTCGACAGGTTCTTCAATTCCATGGTCGCGCCGATCATCGCGTTGACCAACCGGCTCATTCCGCACATGAAAGAAAAGGGCTGGGGCAGGATCGTGACCGTGGCGTCCGGGGGCGTGCAGGAGCCGATCCCCAATCTCGCGCTTTCCAATACGCTGCGCTCCGCCCTTGTCGGCTGGAACAAGACGCTTTCAACCGAGGTCGCCGCTTCGGGGATAACCGCCAATCTTCTGCTGCCGGGCCGCATCCACACCGACCGCATCGACGAACTGGACCATGCGAACGCCGAGCGCAGCGGCAAGAGCCTTGCCGAGGTGCGCAAGGGAACGCTGACCGCCATACCGGCGGGCCGGCTCGGGCGGGTGGAAGAGTTCGCCGCAGTCGCGACCTTCCTGTGCTCGCAGCAGGCAAGCTACCTGACCGGCAGCCTCGTGCGCTGTGACGGCGGCGCAACGCGCAGCATCTGACGGGAGCATCATGACCACCGCCAGCGCGCTCACAGCCCGGGAAGCCGCAGCCCTCCTCAGCTTCTACGCCGATGCCGGCGTGGACGCGATGCTGGAGGATGAGGCGACGGACCTGACCCGGCTCGCTGCCGAGAAGGCCGAGGCGGCGCGCGCCGAACCCGAACCACGGGCAGCGGCGGCGAAGACCAAGGCGCGCGCGCCCGAACCGCCAAGAGCAGCACCGGCCGTCCATACCACGATCCCCGATGACAAGGCGGTCTCCGATGCGGCGTTTGCCGCCGAGAGCGCCCGTTCCCTGGCAGAGCTTGCCGAAATCGTTCAAGGCTTCACCGGCTGCAATCTGAAGCAGAATGCCCGCTCCACAATCCTTCTCGAAGAGATGCCGGAAAGCGGGATCCTGATGGTCTGCGGCTTCCCGACCGGCGAGGACGACAAGGCCGGCGCCGCCCTTTCCGGGCCAGCCGGCGGCTTGTTCGAGCGGATGCTGGCCGCGATTGGCCTGTCGCGCGCCGATGTCGGCGTCACCACCGCGCTGCCGTGGCGCACGCCGGGCGACCGCGCCCCGACCGCCTCCGAGGCACAGATCTGCCAGCCATTTCTCGAGCGCCAGATCGCGCTCGCGGAACCGAAACTGCTGGTGACGCTCGGCAATTTTGCCTGCCGGATGACGATCGACCCGAACAAGACCGTGTTCGACCTTCGCGGAAGCTGGCACAAAAAGGAGATCGGCGGCCAGAGCTTCGAGACGCTCGTCACCTTTTCCCCCTCGGAACTGCTGGCCGCGCCGAAGAACAAGAAAGAGGCATGGCTGGACCTTCAGGCGCTTCGCGCCCGGCTCGGCTGACCGCCTTTTTCTTCATCTATTTATTTTCTGTTAATGCCGGCATGCGCCCACCGCATAGCAGCCCTCCGGCAGGTCCCATTGCTGCGATCACGCGAAACTGAGATAACGCATCATGTCTTGGGAGGATCACAGGAACCAAGGCAGATGAAACCTACTGACGATATGGACGCCACTTTGATGCAGAACACACGCCTTTCGCTCGAGCTCGGACGTTCGACCAATGGTTACCATGGCCAGCGCGGCATCGACCGGGCGATTGCCAAGGGTTTCTCCAAGCTCGTCGGTCACCACGATGCTCGCGCGCTGCGGCCCGCGCCGCGCGCGCTCGGAGCCTGAGGAGCGACCTTCTCCACGGAGAAGCGAGGCCTTCCGCCAAATTTTCAATGCGATATTTCATGACCCGAGAGTCGGCCGAAACGCCGGCTCTTTTTCGTGCGACCCCTAGTGCCCTTCAGGCTTCATACGTGATCTCAACGGTCGTGCCGCTGGATATGCCGGAGCTGATCGAAAAGCCGAGACCGAGCGCCGCGGCCCGCTTCTGGGCCTCCACCAGGCCGGTATGCGAAATGCCGAGCGCGAGTTCCGGCTGCCTGAAGACGGCGTCCAGTTCCTGCTCGCTAAGCCCGCGTCCGATATCGACGAACTTGGCGATGAACCCCACATGCCCCTCGGGCGCCAGAGTAATCCTCGCCTCGCAATAAGGCGGCGAGACGGCAATGGCGCGCTCCACCAGATGTCCGAACATTGCGGTGAGCATGTCCTCATCGAGCCGGACATGTTTTTCGCCGTCGTTGATCT
Organism: Martelella sp. FOR1707; assembly: GCF_053484265.1. Lineage (NCBI taxonomy): Bacteria > Pseudomonadati > Pseudomonadota > Alphaproteobacteria > Hyphomicrobiales > Aurantimonadaceae > Martelella > Martelella sp. FOR1707. The sequence goes on from NZ_JBAKFP010000004.1 coordinate 543,001, forward strand.
CGGTAACGAGCAGCAGGCTTTCCGAAACCGCCTCGCCGCGATGGCGATCGATCGCCGCGGACAGGCATTTTGCCGGAGAGATCAGCGGCAGCTCATGGCTGCGTTCCTTCTCGTCTTTCACCGACTCGAATTCGGCATAGATGTCGCGCCGGCCGGGCGCCCAGCTTACCCGCTTCGCCGCGTCCGTCGAGTCATGCGACGTCGTTTTCGTGACAGCGCTATCAGCATTATCTGTTAACCGTTCTTCGACGCCTTCTGCTTCGCCATCCCAAACCGGCTTTGCAGTCTCGCCCGCAGGTAAAGTCTGCGGAGGCATGGACCGACCGTCTTCCGCCCGCGCCTGCTGCAGGCTCTCGAACCCCTGCGCGGCAGACACGCGCCGGGCGTGGTTGTTCCATGGCATATGGTTGGCGAGCGGCGCGGGCTGCTGCGCTTGCGTGGACGGCGCGGGACGAGCAGTTTCGCGCGCGGTCGGCTCCCGTCCGAAGTCCGGATCATCCACCTTCGGCATAGACGGTTGTCGCGCCGGGGCGGTCGCGGCAACGGGCGTTGCGACCACGCAAACGCCGTCGCGATGTCGCATTCGGGCAAGAGAAAGATTGACGACGCGCGGGGGCGCGGCGGCCAGATCGGCGCGCACCTCTTCCAGACGATTGCCCGGTTCGTCGCCCAGGACGCGCGCAAGCGCAAGATCGATCCGCGCCGCTCCATGAATATCAAACAGAGAGGCGAGCCGCGTCCCGCTCAGGTCGCGCGCCTTGTCGTCCGGTTGGAAAAACGTGATGGCGGCTTCATTGGCAAGTTCGATCACGCCGGCGGCATTGACCAGCAGTACGCTTTCAGGCGCCTGGTTGAGCGTCTGCACCACTTGTGCGTTGTCCGCTTTGCGCGGGACCTCGGAATTCATTAAGCGCACCCGATTATCTTCCCAATGCCGGTTCATATTGGCCAGCCTCCAGGGGTTTTCAACCTCGCAGCGGATCGCCGCAAACAAGAGCCGAAGCGTTAGGCTATTATATTATGAGTGCTGGGTAAATTGTGTCTTAAACAGCAAACTGCTCAAAAAGACGACGCAATCGGTCCCCGCGTGGCATCAAAACGCAACTAATGCGCCTCCCCGCTTCAGGTAAAATACGCGAAGGCTTCGTCTACGTGATGGGATTTGACAGCCTGCCAGCGGCAATATTCTTCGATGAACAGCCTGTCGATCCACATCTCGCTCTCGAATGGCCGGCGGCTCCAGCCGAGGACGCCGATCTCGATGGCCTTGTTCAATATGCGCTGCAGATGGGTGCGGGATATGAAAATCCGCTCGGAAAGACGCCGTGCATTGATCGGCGGTATCAGATAGTGGTCGCCCTCAGGCGCGCCTGCGCCGATCTGCGAAACAATGTGATCCATCACCATGCCGCCCGAAATCGTGTTCTGCAAAAGAGCGACGCGCGGCGGCGGCTCGCGCCAGGCGGGATCGTTCAGACAATTCCACGCAAGCCGCGGCTGGAGTGAGAAGACAATATCCGGTCTTTGCATCAACACCGACTCGCGGTTGCGGCCATCGATGCCATCGAGCATTGCCAGATTGAGCCCTACCCATTCCATCAGTGCCGATTTCACGACCTCGGTGGGCTTCCAGTAACGCGGCCGGATGCGGCGGCTGTCGGGATCGACTTCGATGAAGCCGTATTGCACGGATTCATTGATGAAAGCGCGGATCGTATTCGGGCTGGCGACCTTGTACGGCGTCAGCACCTCGATAAGACGGTTGACCGTCAGACCGCCTTCATCGCCCCAGTAGAGCGCAAGCGCCGTCTGGGAAATCAACCACCGACGCTGGGACGCCAGATTGGCGCCGAGGCGCTGGTTGGTGTGATAAACGTCCGCCAGGGCTTCACCATAATATGCAAGTGACGGCAGGAAACTTGGATGCGAACAAATGACGTCAACGGAAAGTGGCATGTCGTAGCTGAACCCGGGCGCATTATTACGACCGGAGACTATGGTCCGATCGATTCTTTTTTTTGAAAACTTATACCAAGAGTCAATGATTAGGACCCATATGACCGGAGCGATTTTGAAAGCCGGCTAGGCGAAAGCCGCAGTCGTAGCCATAGCTACGGCGAGGACTTTCAACGACGCAGGCTTTCAAAAGCGCCCGGCCCTGAAAGGGTGCGGCTGGAATGGCCCCCGAAGGCGTCAAAATCCTCGCGCGATGCTACGGCATCGCTCTGCGGTATTTTCCTACTCGGATGGCCATTCCAGCGCGCATCATATGAGTTCTAATCATTGACTCTTGGTATTACGGACATCGCAACCAAAAAGACAGCCACCTTTTCCGCCATGGCGGTTGCGGCATGGCCGGGAAAATCCTATAGGCCGGGCGTTCTCACGGGCCAGTCTCCAGGGAGAGCCATCGAAACCCGTAACGGTCGGAGCGGATCGATCATGTTTGCCAGCCTGTTCTCCATCGCCAGCCTGATGCTGTCCACCTTCCTGATGATGGTGGGCTACGGCTTGATGAACTATCTGGTGCCGGTGCGCGCCGTTGCCGAAGGCTGGTCGCCGTTGCTGATTTCACTTATCGCGACCGGCTACACGGTGGGTTTCACGCTCTCATGCATCGTCACGCCGACACTCGTGCTGCGGGTCGGCCACGTGCGGGTGTTCGGCGCGCTGATCACCCTGCTGACGGCGGCAATTCTCGCAAGCTCGCTGATGGTGGAATGGCAGGTCTGGGTGGCGTTGCGCGCCATCGCCGGCTTTGCCGTTGCCGGCTGCTATCTCGTGATCGAAAGCTGGCTCAACGAACGGGTGACCAACGAGACCCGCGGATCGATGTTCTCGGTCTACATGATCGTAACGCTCGGCGGAGCGATTGCCGGGCAGTATCTGGTGCCGCTCGGCGATCCCCGGACGACAACGCTGTTCATCGTCTGCGGAATATTGTTCGCGATTTCGATCCTGCCGACCGCGCTCTCGACGGCGCAGTCCCCGGCCCCGATCGCCAAGGTTCAGCTCGGGCTCGGCAAGCTCTACAGCCGCTCGCCCGTTGCCTTCATCGGCGCGATCCTTGCCGGCATCCTGTCCGGCACCTGGAGCAGCCTCGGCGGCGTCTATACCACCGGAAGCGGGCTTTCGACAGGACAGGGCGCAACGCTGCTCGCCTGTGTTCTGGCAGGCGGCGCGCTCGGCCAGATACCGATCGGCAGGATCTCGGACATGACCGACCGGCGCTACGTCATGATCGCTTGTGGGGCGGCGGGTGTGGTTTCGGCCTTCGCGATGTTCTTCATGACGCCGCTGACGCCCAATCTGCTCTATATTACCGCCTTCATCGTCGGCTCGATGCTCTACCCGATCTACGCGCTGAACGTGGCCCATGCCAATGACCGCGCCGACCCCAGCGAATATGTCACGATCTCCAGCTCGCTGATGGTGCTTTACGGCCTCGGCACCGTTGCCGGACCGCTGATCGGCGGCGGCGCGATGGAGCTTGCCGGCCCGCGCGGGCTGATGCTCTATCTGGCTGTCGGCTTTGCGATCTACGGCGCTTATGCCGGCTGGCGCGTATGGCGTGGCAACCCGACCGTTCACCCCGATGACCGCGCGGACTTCCACGCGATCGCCGTCCCGATGCGCGGTACCGATCCCGCCGGCAGCATCGCCGTCGATTACGAGGAGGAATACGATGCCTCGAGCTTCGACGAAAACACCCGGACGGGATAGAGCCGATCAGTTCGGGTTCTGTGAGGACGAAACGCGGCGCAGGTTGCGGCGCTCAAGCCCAAGCTTGTGCTCGCGGTAAATGATGAATATGCCGGCGCCGACGACGATGACCGAGCCAGCCATGGTGTTCAGGGTCGGTATCTCGCCGAAAACGAACAGCGAGATCAGGATTCCGAAGATGATCGAGCTGTAATCGAAGGGGGCGATGGTGGAGGCGTCGGCGAAGCGGTAGGATTCGGTCATCATGATCTGCCCGGCGCCGCCGAACAGGCCGGAAGCGATCAGCAGCGCCAGCGGCAGCGCACCCAGATCGCCCCAGCCGAAAGGGAGCGTCGCAAGCGAGATCAGGGCGGCGAAAGTGGAGAAATAGAGCGCGATGGTCGGTCCGGTCTCGGTCACCAGCAACCTGCGCACCTGCACCATGGCCAGCGCGCCGAGACAGGCGCCGGCAAGCACCATAACCACCGCCAGCGCCTCCGTCTCGCCAATCCCGCCCTGGCGAAACAGCGTCAGCTTGGGCCAGGAGATGATCAGCACGCCCAAAAGCCCGACCACAACCGCCGACCAGCGATAGATCCGCACGACCTCGCCGAGCAGCAGCGCAGCAAACACGACCGACAGCAGCGGCAGGGCATAGCCGAGCGCGATCACCTCCGGCAGCGGCAGGTGCATGAGGCCGTAAAACCCCATGCCCATGGATGTGATGCCGATAAGGCTGCGGACGAAATGGCCGAAGGGGCGAGAGGTTCTGTAGGCGCCCTTCAGTTCACGACGCCAGGCGAGGTAGACAAGGATCGGCACGATGCCGAACAGCGAGCGGTAGAAGGTCACCTGCCCCGGCGCGATGCCGCTGCCGGCGAGCTTGATGCAGGTCTGCATGCACAGAAAGGCGAGGATTGAAGACAGTTTCAGGATGATCCCGCGCAGGGGATCGTCAGGCGCTTGCGGCATTTTCGGGCGTTCTTCACGTTCGGTATCTATGGGACCATCCATAGGCCAGATAGGGCGGGAATGCACAGATTTCCCGCCGCGCAGTCAAAGATTTGCTTTTTTGAACATTCGGCGCTTTCTTAGCGCACAAATCGCTCAGGCGCAGTGAAAGAGAATGAGGCTACAATGCGTAACGACCGGACCGTCTATCTGAAAGACTATCGCCAGACGGACTTCATCATCGAAGGCGTGGATCTGATTTTCGAGCTGGGAGAGGTACTGACGACGGTTGGGTCGCAGATAAGGATGAAGCGCCGCCCGGGCGTCTCGCCCGACGCCCCGCTCGAATTTGTCGGCGACGGGCTTCAGCTTGCGGGTCTAGCACTTGACGGCAAGCCGCTGCTGCCCGAGCGCTACGAGTGCACCTCCGACCATCTGACGATCAACGATCTGCCGGCCGACGACGCGTTCACGCTGACGATCAAGACCAATATCAATCCGACCGCCAACACCCAGCTTCTGGGCCTTTACCGCACCAATGGCGTCTATTCGACGCAATGCGAGGCGGAGGGCTTTCGCCGGATCACCTATTTCTACGACCGGCCGGATGTGCTGACCGTTTACACGGTGACCATCATTGCCGACAAGGCTAAGAACCCGCTGCTTCTGTCCAACGGCAACCTTGTCGAGGAACGCGATCTCGGCGATGGCCGGCATCTGGCGAAATGGCACGATCCCTTCAGAAAGCCGTCCTATCTGTTCGCGCTGGTGGCCGGCGACCTGGCGATGATCGAGGATCTTTTCACCACCATGTCGGGCCGCGCGGTGACGCTGCGCATCTATGTCGAGCATGGCAAGGCGGAACGCGCCGGCTATGCGATGGACGCGCTGAAACGCTCCATGAAATGGGATGAGGAACGGTTCGGGCGCGAATACGACCTCGACATCTTCATGATCGTCGCGGTCTCCGACTTCAACATGGGCGCCATGGAGAACAAAGGCCTCAACATCTTCAACGACCGGCTGATCCTGGCCGATCCGAAGACGGCGACCGATGACGACTACGCCCGCATCGAGGCGGTGGTGGCCCACGAATATTTCCACAACTGGACCGGCAATCGGATCACCTGCCGCGACTGGTTCCAGCTCAGCCTGAAGGAGGGGCTCACCGTCTACCGCGAGCACGAGTTCTCGGCCGACCAGCGGTCGCGGCCGGTGGTAAGAGTGGATGAGGTCAAGTTCCTGCGCGCCCACCAGTTTCCCGAGGACGGCGGCCCCCTCGCCCACCCCGTGCGGCCGACGCAATATATGGAAATCGACAATTTCTACACGACCACGATTTACGAGAAAGGCTCCGAAGTCAGCCGCATGATCGCGACGCTGCTCGGAGAGGACGGGTTCCGCAAGGGCCTCGACCTGTTCTTCGAGCGCCACGACGGCGGCGCGGTGACGATCGAGGACTATCTGAAATGCTTTGAGGATGCGACAGGTCGCGACCTCTCCCATTTCGCGCTCTGGTATCATCAGGCCGGAACGCCGGTGATCGGAGCGCACAGTTCCTATGATGCGGCAGAGGGACGGCTGGAACTCACATTGTCGCAGAGCACCCCGCCGACGCCCGGCGAGAGCGACAAGAAGCCGCTCCACATTCCCCTGCGCGTCGGGCTTATCAGCCCGAATGGCGACGACATGGAACCGTCTTCCGTTAGCGGCGGAGAGCGCACCGGCGATGTGCTGCATCTGACGGAAAGCGAACAGACCTTCGTGTTCGAGGGCCTGGGGGCGAAGCCGGCGATCTCGCTCAACCGCGATTTTTCCGCGCCCGTGCGGGTGCGGTTTGATCAGCAGCGTGAGGATAGACTGAAAATAGCGGGCGCGGAAAGCGACCTTGTGGCGCGCTGGGATGCGATCAACGGGCTGGCGCTGGAGGTGCTTACCGACGCCACGGCGGCAGTGAGGACCGCACGCAGCGTGGATACCGACAGCGCCCTCGCCGCGATCCTGATCGAGACGGCGGAGGACAGCAGCCTTGAACCGGCCTTCCGCGCGCTGGCGCTGACGCTGCCGAGCGAACTCGATATCGGCCGCGAGATCGGTGAAGACGTGGACCCGGATGCGATCCACCTTGCCCGCGAGGCGGTGTTTTCCGCGATCGCCAATTCCGGGCGCGCATCATTCGCCAGGCTCGTGGAGGAACTGCGGGAAGACAACGGCTTCAGCCCGGATGCGGACAGTGCGGGACGCCGGGCGCTTCGAAACACGGCGCTCGCCTATTTCGCCGAAGCCGAACATTCGCCGCTGCCGGCGCAGCGCGCCTATGACGCGGCGACCAATATGACGGATATGATTGCAGCACTTCGCATACTGGCGCACCAGTTTCCGGGCAGCGCAGAAACCGGCACCGTGCTCGCCGATTTCCGGCAGCGTTTCGACGGCGAGCCGCTGGTGCTCGACAAATGGTTTACCGCTCAGGCGACCGTTCCCGGCGAAGCCACGCTGGACCGCGTGGCCGAACTGATGGGGGACCCTGCCTTCGACGAGGGCAATCCCAACCGTGTGCGCGCGCTGATCGGCGCTTTCGCTTCGTCCAATCCCACCGGGTTCAACCGCCCGGATGGCGCCGGCTACCGGTTCTTCGCGAATTTCATCCTCGCCACGGACCCGCGCAACGCCACGCTGACGGCGCGGATGATGACGGCGATGCGGTCGTTCCAATCGCTTGAAGCCGGGAGGCGCGAGAAGGCGCGGGCGGAGATTGAACGCATTGCGAACCAGGAAGACCTTTCCCGCAACCTCCGCGATATCGTCAACCGCATGTTGAAAAGCTGACGAAGGGCTTGCAAAAAAGTGCGTTCGGAGTCCTTGCCTTCGTAACCCGTAGCGCTAGCACCACGCCAATTGCGGGAGAACGGAAAGACCCCGAACACAAAAAAGCCTTTTTATGCTTATGGTTAACAAAAGGTTCCCTATGGGCGCTGGACAAGGCGAATCACGTTTGATTCACTAGGGTAGATTCGCAAAGGCGGTTTGCCGAATCACACGAGGGAACCAGACCAATGAAGAGATCGGACATGTGGGGACGCCCCACAGTCAACGGGACGTTGCGCGCTCATGCGGGGACGCAGCGGGTTTTCACCGCGGCGCAGCAGACGGGATTTGTCGGCCTCGGCGGCTTCGGTTTGCTTGAGCGGCCGGCCATCGAACGGATCCTGAAGAAGTCCATTCCCCTTCTCATCATTGCTTTTCTCATCAGCGTGGCGGCGGCGCGCGGTCTCTCGCTGATGTCGAGCCACGAGCGGATGGAAGATGCCGTCCGCCAGGCGACCGAGTTGACCTCGGCCATGGCGCTCGCCTCGCTTGAGGACGAGCTCAAGCTTTTCGAACCGACCAGCGCGGCCGAAACCGCTCAGGAATTGAACGCGCTTGTCGCAGCCGGTTCCGACACCGACCTGGTAGTGATCGACACCGCTGGCACTGTTCTGGCCGCGACCGGCGCCAGCGCGAGCCTGACCGGACGTCCACTTGCCGCCGTCTTTCCCGAACTGACCTCCGCACGCCCCAGCCGCTCGTCCGGCGGCGTCGTGGAAACGCATATCAATGGCGTGCCGTATCAGGTCTCCATGCATCTGGCGGGCAATGATGGCGGCATGGTGATCGCACTGCATTCGATGCAGACGATGAACGCCCTGTGGCGGGCGGAGATCAATCTTAACGTCACGCTGTTTGCGGCTATGGCGATGCTGCTGCTGGTAGTGGTCTACGCCTATTACGCACAGCTCAACCGCGCCGACCACACCACCGAACTGATGCTGGAAAATGAAGCGCGCCGCGACGGCATGCTGGCCAATGGCGAAACTGGCCTCTGGTCGTTCGACCCGCAGGCCGGCCTCACCCTTCTTGACGGCTCCGCCGCAATGGCGCTCGGCCTGGGCTCCGCGCCGCGGCAGCTTGACCACAGGCAAATGCTTGCGCTGATCCATCCCGACGATCGCGCCGGCTTCTTCCGCAGGTTTGCGCCGGCAGATACCGGGCTGATCGAGGCGAGTTTCCGCATCCGCCAGCATGACGGTCGCTATACCCGGATTGATATCCGCGCCCATGCCGGCCAGACCGACGGCAGAATTGCGGTCAGCGGCACGGCGATCCGCACGGCCAGCGCGAGCCGGCGGGAAGTCGAGACGGCCACGAAGCGCGCAAGCCTCTACCAGGCCGCGTTCGACGCCATGCCGCAGGCATTGGCGCTCTGGGGCAAGGACGGCCGCCTTGAGCTTGCGAATGCCAGCTTCGCCGCAGCCTATGGCGTGGACGGCAAAGCTTGCCGCGACAACCTCGTGGCAGACGATGCCGTGGTGGTTCGCCGCATCCGCAGCGACGACGCTGTGTCGAGCGAGGTCAGAACGCCGGCCGGACACTGGCAGGCGGTGAGCGAAAGCCGGCTGCCGGATGGCGCACTGCTGACCGTCGGCTCCGACATCACCGCATTCAAGAGCGATGAATGCCGCCTTCAGGGCGAACAGGCCAGGCTGCGCGAAAAGGTCGCCGCCCTTGCCGCCGCGCGCCGCAGGCTGGAGCTTAAATGCGCCGCGCTCAATCGTGCACTCGGCCGCGACATCCCGGTTCGTTATGATGAAGAAACCGGGCTCTCGTCACAAACGACTGGCAACGCAGCGGGGACGATCATCCGCAGGACGGTGGCTTAAAGCCTGCTACTCCAGCGGCAACAGCTTCTTGAAGATCGAACGCACCTCATCAGCCGTATCGGTGATCAGCGCCTCCAGCGCTTCGATATCAGGGCAATCCGACAATTTGCAAAGCCGGTCCAGAAGCCCCGCTGGCGCGGTATCGGGCTTGAAGCCGGTGTGCAGGCAGGCGCGCGTGAGCTGGGCGATATCGGTGTAAAGCGCCAGCGCCTTTCGGCAGGCTTCGAGATCGCCCGCATTCATGAACTCGGGCCCGAACCGCACCAAAACGTCATCCGTGCTCATCGCCTCGCCGCCGCCGGCCTTTTCCCGCGGCTGGTCGGAGCCGAGGTGGCAGAACTGGGCGATGAATTCGATATCGATCAGGCCGCCCGCAATCAGCTTCAGGTCCCAGATGCTTTTCGCCGGCTTGTCGCGCTCGATCCTTGCACGCATTTCCGCGATGTCGCGTGCCAGCGCTGCCCGGTCGCGCGGCTTCACCAGAACCGCATCGATGACGGCGGCCGCGTCCTTCATCAGCGATTGATCACCGCACAGCGGATGGGCGCGCGACAAAGCCATATGCTCCCAGGTCCAGGCGTCGTTGAGCTGATATTTCTCGAATGCCGCAAGACGGGTTGCAAGCGGCCCGGCATTGCCGGAGGGCCGCAGCCGCATGTCAACCTCGTAGAGCACGCCTTCAGCCGTGGGCGCGCTGAGCGCCGCCACCAGCCGCTGGGTCACGCGCCCGAAGTAGCGCGGCGCGTCAAGCGATTTCGGGCCGTCGGAAGAGCCGAGCGGGTCGTCGCAATCATAGAGCACGATCACATCGACATCTGAACCGGCGGTCAGTTCCGCGCTGCCGAGCTTGCCCATGGCAAGCACCGCGACCCGCTGCCCCGCAAGCTTGCCGTGGGACTGCTCGATTTCGGACAGCACGCCGGCGAGCGCCTCATCGATCGCAAGCGTGGCCAGCACCGTCAGCGCCCGACCAGCAGCGAAGCCGCCGGTCGCGCCGGTCAAAAGACGGATGCCGATGAGGAAGCGCTGTTCGGCGGTGAATATCCTCAGGCGATCAAGCCGCTCCTCATAGATTTCCGCGCCGGCCATGAATGCCTCAAGCCGGCCTGCAAGGTAGTCACGCGTGGGAATCTCGGTGAGCAGCGCCGGATCGAGCATGCCATCGACGATATGGGCGCGCGCCGCGATGATCTCTGCAAGGCGCGGCGCGGCGGACATGATCTCGACGAACAGAAGAAGAAGGTTGGGATTGCTCTTGAGCAGCGAGAAAAGCTGGATACCCGCAGGAAGGCCGGAGAGGAAGCGGTCGAACCGCAGCAGCGCCTCATCCGCGCGTCGACTGGCGCCGAAGGCTGCCAGCAGATCGGGCATGATCTCGGTCAGCCGCTGGCGGGCCTTGGTGCTCTGGGTGGCGCGATAGCGGCCATAATGCCAGGTGCGGATGATGCGCGCGATATCGGCCGGCCGCTCGAAGCCAAGCTTCGAAAGCGTTTCGAGCGTGCCTGGGTCGTCGTCTTCGCCGGTGAAGACGAGATTGCCGGTTTCACCCGACAGCGTCAGTTCCCGCTCGAACAGACGGGCATAGCGCTTTTCGACCGTCTTGAGGTTCGACACCAGCGCCGTTGCGAAGTCCTCGGTCGTCTCGAAACCGCTCATGCGCGCGATCCGCAGCAGTTCGGCGTCATCCTCGGGCAGAATATGGGTCTGTTCGTCGCGCACCATCTGGATGCGATGCTCGACATTGCGCAGGAACCAGTAGGCGGCCTTCAGCTCATCAGCGGTCTGCTTGTCGACCCATCGGGCCTCCCGGAGGGCGTCCAGCGCGTCGACCGTGCGGCGGCAGCGCAATTGCGGCATGCGCCCGCCGGCAATCAATTGCTGGGTCTGGGCGAAGAATTCAATCTCCCGAATGCCGCCGCGCCCGAGCTTGACGTTGTGGCCATGCACCGCCACGAGGCCGAACCCCTTGTGCGCATGAATCTGCCGCTTGATTGAATGGATGTCAGCAATCGCCGCATAATCGAGATATTTGCGGAAGATGAAGGGCGCCAATTCGGCGAGGAAGGATTCGCCGGCGGCGATATCGCCCGCGATCGGCCTTGCCTTGATATAGGCGGCGCGTTCCCAATTCTGGCCGCGGCTTTCGTAGTAGATCAGCGCCGCCTCGACAGGGATCGCAAGCGGCGTGGAGCCAGGGTCCGGGCGCAGGCGCAGGTCGGTACGGAAAACATAGCCATCGCCCGTGCGCTCCTGCAGGATGCGCACAAGGCGGCGCATCAGCTTGGGAAACAGCTCCCGCGCATCGTCGGGGTCGATAATGATCTCCGCCTCCGGCTCGAAGAAGACGACGATATCGATGTCGGAGGAATAGTTGAGCTCGTTCGCGCCGAGCTTGCCCATGCCAAGCACCACGACGCCGGAGTTTTCCGAAGGGTTATCCCGGGAGGATGGCAGCCTGATCTTGCCTTCGCCGGCGGCCGAGACAAGCAAATGGTCGAGCGTGGCGGCAACGGCGGCGGAGGCAAAGCGGCTCAGGAGATCGGTGGTGACTTCGGCTTCGAATATGCCGCCGAGATCGGCGAGCGCGGTGAGGAAGGCCACACGCTGCTTGGCATGACGGAGCCGCGTCATGATCTCGCCATCGCCCTGCGCACCGCCTTCAGCAATCCAGGCCGTGCGCGCCTTTTCGATCTCGGCCTCGATTTGCGGGCCGATTGGCTCATCGATCCGGCCAAGCAGGTCGGGCCGGGAGCGGAAGGTGTCGTGGAGAAAGGGAGAGAGCGTGAAGGCGGCCGCGAGAAAGGCGGTCAAAGGGGCCTCGGCGTCGGCGAGAACAGTCGGAAGTCCATGACTTTCGACCGCTTCGGCGAGTTCGCCCGCCGCTTCCCTTGCCGCCGCCTCATCCAGCGCAAAGATGCGCCCTGCCGCACTGTCGGCCAAGCGACCCTCGGTCTCCTGCATAGCTTCCTCCGAAACTTCTTTTCTCCGCCTTAGCATTGACGGAGTGGAAGCAAAAGCCGCTCAGCGCGACCGATTGTGCACGAGCGGAAAGCGAAGGAGCGCGGCAAGACCGCCATAGCCCGGAACATACTGGCTGGCTTCGGCAAGCATGAATTTACCACCATGCATGTCAGTCACGGCATCGACCATGGAGAGGCCGAGACCGGTGCCCGGCTTGGTGCGGCTTTCATCCAGACGGAAGAACCGCCTTTTGACGTCATCGATGCGATTGGCGGGAATGCCCGGACCGTTGTCAGCGACCATGAACACGGCATCCGCGCCCTCGCGTTTGAGCGACAGATAGATACGCGGCTCGTTTTCCGAGGAGGAGGCGTATTTTATGGCATTGTCGAGGAGGTTGAAAATCGCCTGCCCGATCAGTTCGCGGTTGCCGTTCACCGAAAGATCCTGCTCGATCGCGATTTCCAGCGTCATGCCGGCTTCCTCGGCCACCGGGCCGTAAAGCTCGGCGCTGTCCTCGACGATCGCGGACAGGTTGACCGGCGACATCTCTGCCGCAACGGCGCCTGCCTCGACGCGGGAGATCATCAGCAGCGCGTTAAAGGTGCGGATAAGCTGATCGGATTCGGCGATGATCCCTTCGAGCGAGGTGCGCCGTTCTTCCGGGTCCTCGGCGGCGGCAGCGTCGGCCGCCTTGTTGCGAAGACGCGTCAGCGGGGTCTTGAGGTCGTGGGCGATGTTGTCGGAAACCTGCCGCAGTCCCTCGTTCAGGCGGACGATGCGGTCCAGCATCAGGTTCAGCGAATTGGAGAGCCGGTCGAATTCATCACCCGAACCGGTTACAGGGAGACGCTGAGAAAGGTCGCCGGCCATGATCTTGCCGCTCGCCGACGACATCCGGTCCATACGCTTCAGCGCGTTGCGACCGATGGCGAACCAGATCACCAGCGCCCCAACGCCCATGATGATCAGCGCCAGCAGCAAGGCCTGCCTGACGACGATATGCAACCGTTCGGGATCGCCCAGATCACGGCCGATCATCAGCTTCATGCCGTTGTCGAGCACGATCACATAGCCGATCGCAAGGCTGTAGCGGTCGCCCTTGTTGTTTTCGGCAAAGCCTTCATAGCGGAAGGGGGTATCGAGCCAACCCGCATTGTCCAGGACGCCGGGCTGGAGCGAGGCGACATTGCTTGCCAGGATCTCGCCCTGCGGACTGGCGATGACATAGAGATTGGCGCCGGGCTGGCGGGCGCGTCGTTCGATCGTATTGAAAAGCCTGCGTATGCCGCCGCTTTCGAACGCGGCATCAAGCTGGGCAATCTCGCGATGGAGCGAATCACGCATCTGCCGCTCGACCAGACTTTCGGAGACGGCGGTGACATAAAACACCATCACCGCGGCACAGAGCCCGAACAGCAGAATATAGACGGCTGAGAGCCGCACCGCCGTCGACTTGAACAGAAGCTTCAGCCGCTCCCTCATCCGTTACGCATCATGCTTGATCATGTAGCCGGAACCGCGAATGGTCTTCAGCAGGGGTTTGTCGAAGTCCTTCTCGATCTTGGAGCGCAGCCGCGAAACATGGACATCGATCACATTGGTCTGCGGATCGAAATGATAATCCCACACATTTTCGAGAAGCATGGTGCGGGTGACAACCTGGCCGGCATTCTTCATCAGATATTCCAGCAGGCGATATTCGCGCGGCTGAAGCGTGATCTCGCGGCCCGCGCGGCGCACCTCATGCGAAAGACGATCAAGCTCCAGATCGCCGACCTTGTAGAGCACGTCCTGATCCGGCGCGCCCTTGCGCCGGCCGAGCACTTCGACGCGGGCGAGAAGCTCGCTGAAGGCATAGGGCTTGGGAAGGTAGTCGTCGCCGCCTGCCCTGAGACCGGTCACCCGGTCATCGACCTGACCGAGTGCGGAGAGAATCAGCACCGGCGTGTTGATGCCGCGCGCCCTCAGCGCCGATATCACCGACAGCCCGTCGCGACGCGGCAACATGCGGTCGACGACGAGAACGTCGTATTCATTCTCGCTGGCCATGAACAGGCCGCTTTCGCCATCGCCGGCATGCTCACAGGCAATGCCGGCCTCGCGAAAGGCCTTGGTCAGATAGGCGGCCGCCTCCAGATCGTCTTCGATGACAAGAACACGCATGCCGGGGACCATATCGCCATCGGCCTCGGTGTGACAAGCAGGCTCAACCGGCTCTTTAGAAAGCATCTGAGGTCTCCTGAAACGGAAAAGGCGCATGCTTCCGCGATGCGCCTCCTCCAATGCTGATGGGGAATCAGCCGGCGTCTTCGGCGTCGGTTTCCGTGGGCAGCGCGGTGAACATGCTGCCATTTTCGGTCTCTACCTGGAACAGCGCCTGCTTGCGGCCCTGATCGGCGGCATCCTTGACCTGTTTCAGAATATCCGCGGCCGAGCTGACGTCCTTGTTGTTGACGCTCAGGATCTTCTGTCCCGTTGCCAGGCCCTTGGTCGCGGCGTCGGAGTTCGGGTCCACTGCCGTGACCGTCACGCCCTTGCCGTCATCGGCCGGGCGAACCTCGATGCCGAGCTGGGTCATCAGCGAGCTTTCCGTCGGCCCGCTAAGGCCATCGGCTGCGGCGATTTCATCCTCAGTCGGGAATTCACCGAGCTTGACATCGATCGTCTGGGACTTTCCGTCACGCCAGACCGAAAGTTCGACTTCGTCGCCCGGTTCCATCATGCCGATCATACGCGAAAGCGAACGGGCATCCTCGATCACGTCGCCATTCACCGCGGTAATCACGTCGCCCTGCTTCAGACCCGCCTTGGCGCCGGGGCTGTCACTGGTCGGCTCCGAGATGAGCGCGCCTTCCGGTTTCGCAAGTCCGATCGATTCGGCGATGTCCTCGGTGACGGGCTGGATACGAACGCCGAGCCATCCGCGCTCGACCACGCCATCATTGATGAGGTCGACAACGACGTCCTGGGCCAGGTGCGCAGGGATAGCGAAGGCAATGCCGACATTGCCGCCGGAAGGTGAGAAGATCGCGGTGTTGACGCCAACGACTTCACCGCTGAGGTCAAATGTCGGGCCGCCGGAGTTGCCGTGGTTCACCGCAGCATCCACCTGGATGTAATCGTCGTAGGGACCGGAGGCGATATCGCGGCCAAGCGCCGAAACGATGCCCGACGTAACCGTGCCGCCAAGACCGAACGGGTTGCCCACTGCAACGACCCAATCGCCGACCCGCAGATTCTTGTCGTCCGCGAACTTCACGTAAGTGAACTCGCGATCGGCATCGACCTTGAGCACGGCGAGGTCTGTGCGGGGGTCCGTGCCGATCAGCTTCGCATCATACTCAGTGCCATCATCCATGCGCACCGAGAATGCGTCGCCTTCGCGCACAACATGGTTGTTGGTGACAAGGTAGCCGTCCTCGGAGACGAAGAAGCCTGAGCCTTGCGCAACCGGACGCGGACCGCCCTTGCGCGGCTGCGGCGGCGGTGTGGGCTCGTTCGGCGCGCCGAAATCATGGAAGAAGCGCTTGAGGGGGTGATCATCGGGAAGATTGTCGAAACCGCGCCCGCCAAAGCCGAAACCGAAGCTGCCATCCTGCTGGGCGACGGGCTGGACGTTGCTTTCAACGACCACGGAGACAACCGCGGGCGAGACCGCTTCGACGACATCGGCAAATCCCGGGACTTCCGGAGCCTGAACATGGACGGGGTCGGCAAGCGCTTCCGTCACCGTCAGGGTAGCGCCGGCGGAAAACAGCACGGCTGCGACGCCTGCAGCTGCCGAGGCTTTCAAGAGTGACCTGAACTTGTTTGGTCCGGTGGGCTGCTGGAACATAGGTCTGCTTTTCCTCTGGTGTCGATGGTTGAATGATTTCATATCGAATAGAGGGACTATAAAAGCTGAGACCTTACAAAACACTGTCCGCCAGATGACGGTTTGTTAATGGTCGTCCGTCTCGGACAAAATCTTCTCCAGCCGCTCCTCCTCCTGGCGGGAGAGCGGTCTGTCAGCACCGCGGCGAGCGGCCGCAAGCCGCCACAAACCGATGGCGCCCAACAGGATGAGAAGGGCCGGCGCGCCCCATAGAAGCCAGGTATGCGGCGAAAAGCGGGGCTTCAGCAGAACAAACTCGCCATAGCGCGAAACGACATAATCGATGACCTCGTCATCACTGTCGCCGGCTTCCAGCCTGCTTCGCACCAGAAGGCGCAGATCGCGGGCGAGGTCGGCATTGGAATCATCAATGGACTGGTTCTGGCAGACCATGCAGCGAAGCTCCGCGGAAATCTCTCGCGCCCGCGCCTCAAGCGCAGGATCGCTCAGCATCTCATCCGGCTCGACGGCGGCCGCAGCGATCGGGAGCAGCACGGCGAAAACCAAGACAACAAGCCGAATCATTCAGCGGCCCCCAGGGCTTGCGCTGGCTGCGTTCTTTTCTTGCTCAGCGCCGGAGCGCCAATCCGCAAACGCCGATCGGAAAGCGAGACAACCCCGCCGACAGCCATCAGCACGAATCCAAGCCAAATGCACAAGATGAATGGCTTCCACCACACCCGCACGACCCAGGCTCCATCCTGACGCGGGTCGCCAAGCGAAATATAAAGCTGGCTGGGACCGAACGTCCTGATGCCCGCCTCGGTCGTCGGCGTATTGCTTGAAGGGTAGAGCCGTTTGGCCGAGTGCACCACGCCGGATGCCCTCCCGTTCGCGCTGATCGCAAATGTTCCGCGTTCGTCGGTGTAATTGGGACCGCGCACGGTCTCGACACCCTCAAAGGTGACCGTATAGCCGCTCAGGGCGACCTCGGAACCTGGCGTCATCTCCAGCACGGCTTCCGTTTCGTAAAGCGAAACCGCCAGTATGCCCAACACGCTCACGCCGAGGCCGAAATGCGCAAGCGCCGCGCCGAAGGCCGAGCGCGGCAGTCCCTTGAAACGCGGCCATGACTTCGAAAAAGGCAGACGGACAAACCCTGAGCGGGTCCAGATATCCGACAGCGCTCCAAAGATAAGCCAGAAGGCAATTGCAATCCCGGGCACGGCCAGAACCGGTCCGCCTTCATGGAAGTAAACGAAGACCGCGGCGAAGATCAGCGCCAGGATCGCCGCCACCATGAGACGCTCCGACGCAGCCTTCAGGTCTCCTCTTTTCCACGAAAGCATCGGCCCGAAGGGTACGGCCAGCAGCAACGGGATCATCAACAACCCGAAGGTCAGGTTGAAGAAGGGCGGTCCTACCGAGATTTTCTCGCCGGTCAGCGTCTCCAGAAACAGCGGATAGAGCGTTCCGATCAGCACCGTGCCGGCGGCGACAGTCAGAATCAGATTGTTGAAGACCAGAGCGCCTTCCCGCGAGATCGGCGAAAACAGGCCTCCGGCCTTCAGGAGCGGCACCCTCAAGGCAAAGAGAGTAAGCGCGCCGCCAATGAAGAACGCAAGAATGGCCAGAATGAAAACGCCGCGGGTCGGGTCCGTCGCAAAGGCGTGGACCGAGGTGAGCACGCCGGAGCGAACGAGAAACGTCCCGAGAAGCGAAAGCGAAAATGTGAGGATCGACAGGAGCACGGTCCAGATTTTCAGCGCCTCGCGCTTCTCCATGACGAGAGCCGAATGCAGCAGTGCCGTGCCCGCCAGCCAAGGCATGAAGGATGCATTTTCCACCGGATCCCAGAACCACCATCCGCCCCAGCCCAGTTCGTAATAGGCCCAGTAGGAGCCCATCGCGATGCCGGCGGTCAGAAACAGCCATGCAAGCAGCGCCCATGGTCGCACCCAAAGCGCCCAGGCCGAATCGATCCGCCCGCTGACAAGCGCCGCGACCGAGAACGAGAAACAGACCGAAAAGCCGACATAGCCCAGATAGAGAAGCGGCGGATGAATGGCGAGGCCGATATCCTGCAAGATCGGATTGAGTTCCCGACCCTCTGCGGGAACGGGGAAGATGCGGCTGAACGGATTGGAAGTGAGAAGAATGAAAAGGATGAAAGCCATGGCGATCAGGGCCTGGATGGCAAGTACATTGGCTCGTAGATCGGCGGGCAGATTGCGCCCGAAGGCCGCCACCAGCGCGCTGAAAAACGTCAGGATCAGGAGCCACAGCAGCATGGAGCCCTCGTGATTGCCCCATACGCCCGAAAACTTGTAGATCAGCGGCATCAGCGAATGCGAATTTTCCCATACATTGCGCACGGAAAAATCGGAGAGAAGATAACTCCTGATCAGAATGGCGAACGACAATGCCACCAGCGCGAAAAGGGTCAGCGAGCCGCTGCGCGCAATGCCCATCAAGGCCATGTTCTGCGTCCGCGCGCCCACAAGCGGCAGCGTCGCCGTCAGAACGGAGACTGCCAGAGCGAGGATCAGCGCATAGAGTCCGAGTTCAACGATCAAGGTGTGCCGCCCTCCTCGCCTTCCCACACGCCCTCGGCCTTCAGACGGTCGGCGACTTCCTTGGGCATGTAGTTCTCGTCATGTTTGGCAAGCACGGTGTCGGCGCGGAAAATCCCGTCCGGTCCCATCCGCCCCTCGGTCACCACGCCCTGCCCTTCGCGGAAAAGGTCAGGCAGAATGCCCGCGTAGCGCACCTCAACGGAAGAATTGCCGTCGGTAACGGCAAAGGCAACACCCGCCCCTTCCGCGCCCCGGACCGAACCGTCCTCGACGAGCCCGCCAAGCCTTATCCGCGTTTCGGAACTGACGGGATTTTCGGCAAAATCAGATGGCATGAAAAAATAGGAGACGCTGCGGCTCAGCGCAAAAAGCACCAGCAGAACCGCGATCGCGATGAAAGCCACCCCGCCGCCGATGACAGCGAGCCTTTTTTGCTTGCGCGTCATGATCTTCCTCCCGAAAGCGCAAGTTCCGTCGCAAGCTGCTCAAGCCGCTGGCCGGCAGGGCTCTCCGCCCCGAAATAGGCCAGCGCGGCATCGTACGCCGCGTTGGCATCATCCTCCCGACCCAGCACCGCGTAGGAGCGGATCAACCGCATCCAGCCTTCAATATCGTCGGGCTCCTGTTCAAGGCGTTGCGCCAGCCCCGAGACCATGCCTTCCACCATTTCGGCACGCTGCTGCGGCGACAGCGAGGCCGCCGCGTCGATGTCCTGCTGATCGGGCCCGAACGCCGGCGCGCCCGTCTGCGCCAACCGACCTCGATTAAAGGCGATGTGCCGCTCGATCACGTCGCGTCCGGTGGCGTTCTCCGTCATTTTTTCCAGCAAGGCGTCGAATCGCTCGAGCGCGGCCTGGTGGTCCCCGGCCTGCTCATCCGCCAGCGCAATATAATATCCGGCCCTGACATTGTCCGGCGACAATGCCTCGGCCTCACGAAACGCCTCAAGCGCCTCGTCATTGACGAAACCCGATTCGAGCGACACAAGCGTCTCGCCGAGCCCCATAAGTCGCTCCGGGCTCGGGCCGGAAATCCTTATGGCATTGGCATAGGCTTCATAAGCGCGATCAAGCCTGTTTTCGCGTAAATAGACCGGCGCGATCACGTCCCATCCCCGGCCATCGTCGGGATTTTGCGCAAGATGGCGTTCGACCTGCGCGACAAGGACAGCAAGCTCCGGATTTTCCGAATTTAGGCGGGCCGACAACGGATAGTCCTTCGCGCCGGGCGCGCCCAGGAGGGGATAGGCAACGCCCGCCACAATCAGCGCAGCAAATACGCATGCCGCCGTTGCGATGCGATCGCGCGAAGCAACGCCCCGCAGCGCGGTGGCTCTGTCCGCCGCCTTCGCTTCCGAGGCCATCAGCCTTCGCCCGATTTCCGCACGGGACGAAAGATAGGCATTCTCGTCGATAAGGCCGTCTCGCCGTTCCCGATCTAGTTCTTTCAGTTGGGAACGATAGACCGGGTCCGGCCCGGCGGCGACCGCATCTGTCGGCGCGTCCCGCCGGAACAACGGTACGGCAACCGCAAAAGCCGCGGCAAGCGTCAGGACAATGGCGGCAAGCGCGAATATCATGTCGTCTTCGTACGCCACCACCGCGAAAATTCCAACAGTTCAAAACATCAGGCGGCGAACCTGCCTCAAAACGTCGCACTTCGGCTGGCCATCCCGCAAGAGGCCGCTGTGTTAATCGAGCAGGCTCCACGAACCGGCAGCTTCGCGGCAGGCGGCCCCTCGGCCGACAAATTCACGACCGTCGGCCACAATGCGCTGCGTGTATTGCCGGCAATTCTGATCGCCGACCTGATAGGGGCTTGCCGCGGTCACAGAGCCGCGCGCGCCCTGTCCTTGCCAGTTGACGGCTTCCCCCGCCGGCGCCGCCGCCAGGGCGTATTGCTCGGCCTGCAGCGCCTTGGCTTGATCGAAAGAAGACAATGTAATGCCGGCGCGCTGCACCAACCCGCCATTCAGAGCCGCCGACTGTGCAGCTGCCTGCGCCGCCACGGGCTGAGGAGCGACCGCCGCTCCACCGCCGCCGGTTGCCGAACAGCCTGAGATCATGAGAACGACAGCAATCAATTGCCAATTTCGTATCACGAGTTTTCCCGTCATATTGTTTTGCGTCATCAGAGAAAGCGTTGAGCAGAAAGAATGGTTCCCCGATCCACAGCGCTCCCACTATTTCGTCGCTAAGCACAGAATGTGGCCATAATTCGCATGCGGGGTCGCGATCAACTATTTCCTGCTTTTGGCCGGAAGAACAACGCGCGCGTGCAGTCCAGCCCCCTCAAGTCCGGTCAGCTCGAAACGACCGCCATAGGCCTGCACGATATCATCAACGATCGATAAGCCAAGGCCGGAGCCCGCCCCGCTCTCGTCCAGCCTGTTGCCGCGCTTCATTGCCCTTCGGATTTCATCGGGTGTCAGGCCCGGCCCGTCGTCCTTCACGATGATCTCGGCCCAGTCTCCAGGCTCAGCGGAATCCGCCCGGCTTTGCGCGCTTACATGCACTTCGCTCTCGGCGAATCGAGCCGCATTTTCCAGAAGGTTGCCGACGACCTCCTCAAGGTCGTGCTGCTCGGTTGCCAGAAGAAGTCCCGGCTCACATGTCAGCACGAAGGATTTCTCCGGGTTCAGCCGCCGCATCACCCGCACAAGCCGTTCAAGCACAGGTTCCGCCTCACAGCGCGTGAGAACCGATTCCGTCTGCGCGGCGATGCGCGCCCGGTTCAGATAGGCCTGAACCTGGGCCTGCATCATCACCACTTGCGAAGCGATGAGCTTGCCTTCCTTCTCGGCCATGCCCTGGGCCTCGTTCAAAAGCACGGCAATCGGCGTCTTCAGTGAGTGCGCGAGATTGCCGACCTGCATCCGCGCCCGCTCGACGATTGCCCTGTTGTTTGCCAGCAAGGCATTGATTTCATCGGCAAGCGGTTGAATCTCCACCGGAAACTGCCCGCGCATCTCGCCCTCGCCCTCCTCGGAAATATGGCGCAAGGCCACACGCGCCCGGTCGAGCGGGCGCAGTGCCCACAAAATGATGAGGCCATTAAGGAGAATGCTCGCAATCCCGAAAAGGGCGAGCGCTATGTAGAGCCGCTGCGAAAACCAGCGTACGTCATTGTCAACCGCATCGCGATTGCCCGACACCCGGATCCGGGTTGCCCGGTCCTTCTCATCCATCACGACAACGGTTTCGATCACCGCCAGGTCATTATTGTTGTCGTCGCGAACGATATAGGTGCGGCGATAATTGCCGTCATAGGGAACTTCGCTCTCAGGGGTAACCGGCAGGTCTTGCGCGCCGAGAGAGGGCGATTGCAGCGACTTTTTGGATTTGTCGTAAAGCGGATCGACAACCCAGTACCATCCGGTCTGGGGTTGCTGATAGTTCAGATTGCCAAGCTGCGGCGATCCCTTGAGTTCGCCCTCATCATCAATCGATACCGAATTGATCACATTGAACATTTCGGCTTGCAGAAGCTGCCGGAAGCCGCGCTCCGCGGCATTGCGATAAAGAGCTGAAATCACGATCGCGATCACAAGAAGCGCGATCGCAAACCATACGGTCGTCAGAGCCAGCGAACGCAGGGTGAGGGAATTCGCAAACCTCATCCCGGCGCCTGCATGCGATAGCCGAGGCCGCGCACCGTCTCGATCCAGTCAGCTCCGATTTTCTTGCGAAGTCTGCCAACAAAAACCTCGATCGTGTTGGAATCACGATCGAAATCCTGATCATAAAGATGTTCGGTCAGCTCCGTCCGCGAGACAACCTCGCCCTGATGATGCATCAGGTAGGACAGCAACCGGTATTCGTGCGAGGTAAGCCTCAGTATCTCACCGTCGAGCGTGGCCTTGGAGGCCTTGACGTCAAGTTCGATCGGGCCGCAGGTGATCGTCGCCGCTGCATGACCGGCGGCGCGACGGATCAGCGCCCTGATGCGGGCCATCACTTCTTCGATGTGAAACGGCTTGGTGACATAGTCATCGGCGCCGGCATCGATCCCGGCCACCTTGTCGCTCCAGCGATCGCGCGCCGTCAGGATCAGAACCGGCATGTTGCGACCGGCCTGCCGCCATTTGTCGAGCACGGTCACGCCATCCATCTGGGGCAGACCGATATCGAGTATGACCGCGTCATAAGGTTCGGTATCGCCCAGGAAATGGCCTTCCTCGCCGTCATAGGCGCAGTCGACCACATAGTCTGAATCCCGCAGCATCTGGGCAAGCTGGCGGTTCAAGTTCTCATCATCTTCGATCAGCAGAATTCGCATTTCAGTTATCCGCTTTTGCAGGCGCCGGCCCGAGAAAAATCAGCTTGCCGGCACGCGGCGGGTGATCTTGCGCGGTGGGCTGCCGTCGCTTGCCGGAACGATCACCGTTATCAGACACATATTCGGATCGTCCGGCGCGGGCAGAGCGGAAAGCAGATCGCCGCCCGTGCTGGCCGCGACCTGGCGCGCGGCGTTTGCGCAGCTGGCGGCGCCGGCCGTTCCACTGTTTCCGCCCAGCAACAAGCCGGTCAGCACCAGAATATATAGAGGTTTCAACGACATCAAATCTTCTTCTTCGCCATCCTGCGCACCATTCGCAAGTCCTTATAAAGATACGTGGCTGAACTCCAAATGAATAGCCCCGTCGAAACGCTTGCAATCTTAATTTCAGAAAAATCGAAAATGGCGTCCTGGCCGGAACCCGAAGCTCCGGCCAGTCCTGTGTAAAGATGATGGTTTCAAGCTAACGGGTTAGCGACGACTTCGCCGCAATCCGCCCGAACAGCGCGAGCATCCCGCCCGCTGCACCTGCGATCGTGGTAATCGAAGCCGCCAGTTCGCTCTGCGTGCCGTCATCGATATAGATGCCGCCAAGCTGCAGCAGCGGCGCGGCAACCGCCAGCAGAGCGCCCCAAACGGTCTTGGAGAGATACCATTTTTTCACATCCATAGCATTTTCCTTTCTGTCAGTTGGGAAGGTTTATTTCTGCGGTCAGCGGGATGCCGAGCGGCACCTTGCGTCCGAGCTGGCAAAGCCTGACCGTCATCGCGCCGGCCAGCGTCCCGAAGTCGTCGGCCTGATCGCTCGCCGCGTACACGAATTCCGGAACGCCCATCTCGATACGCCGCACCATTGTCGCCCCGTCGAACAGCTCGAGCCGGTAGCGCTCGATATCCTCGTCCAGCGGTATCTCGGCTGCCGCCCAGTCATCCGCGTCGAGCCGCGATCGCCTGATCCAGCTGAAATGGATGTCCCCGGAGGCCATCCGGCGCGCGCGCAGATGAACCGGCGCAAGCGGCGTCTCCGCCCGCAATCCGCCGGCGAAGACGTAAGGCCCCTTCGGATCCTGCTGCCCATAGGCGGTCTCGATCACGTAATTGCGCGCAAGACCGATGTGGCGCGCGCTCAGGCCGACAGGGATCACCGCGTCACCCAGAACAACCGCGTCATTGCCGGCCAAGGCCCCGGCCATCATGGCGTCTTCGGTCCCGTGCAGCCCCCGTAACAGGCCGGCGAGCCGCCAGCGCCCCGCAGCTATCTCGACGGCATCGAGAAAACCGATAATCTCGAAAACGCCATTCTCGGCGCGAACCGCGATCCGGTTGGCGCCGCTCAGCACAGCGTCTTTCGAAGCCGAGGAAAGGCCGCCAAAATCGAGGTCCACGACCAGATCCTCGGAGAAGTCAAACCGGCCGCTCACGCCAGGCGACAGCGTGTCGGCCAGACGCGCGGTTCCTGCCGGCCTCTCGATCACCACATTGGCTCCATAGCCTTCCGTGGTGGCGGACGAGGAAACGAAGATGCGACGCCATGGCCTCGCAAACGCAGCGATACGCGCAAAGCTCTCCGGCGCGCCGCCGCCGTCGCGGGCAAGATCCAGAAAGACCACGCGCGGCGCAAACCCGTCGGACGCATCTTCGTGAACCCGGCCCCGATCCACCGGCAGAAACCGCGCGCCAGCAAGCGGCGCAAAAGAGCGCGCCTCGATCTTCAGGGTCTCGCCAAGCTCGGCGCGCGTGACCATGAACCGGCCAGCCGGCCCGTCGTTGATGCGCACGACATCGCCGACTTCCAGGCCACGCGCTTGCGGAGAAAGATCGATCGAGAGCGTGCGCACCGCAATCCGGTTCTCCCGCAGCATGTCGCCCGCGAGCGAAAGCGCCGTGGTTTCCGGCAGCACCGTGGGCAGCGCATAGCGCAACACCCGGTCATTGACCGCGACAACGCGGCTGGAACGCACATTCGCCTGCTCATAATCTGTGAAGGGGTCGAAGTATGACACCACCGCCTCGCCGGCGAGATCACTCTCATGGCTGCGTGTTTCCCTGAAGCGCCCGGCATCCTCGCGCTCCGCCGTCACGTCGATCGTCGCCGGCGGCAGGCTCGCCCTGAGCCGGGAGCGGAACTGCAAAACGCCGCCGTGTTCGATGGTATCGGCGGAATACAGCGAAAGCAGCGGCTCGATCAAATTGCGGGCACTGTCGATATCGGCCTGCTGATAGCCCGTCAGGTCGCCGTTCAGAAGCCGCACGTCGCAATCGTGAAAACCGTGATCGGCCAAAAGCGCGCGCACCGTGTGGGCAAGCGTCGTCGCCCCCAGCCGTCCGTTCAGCCAGTGACCGGTCGTCCAGTTGGCGCCGTCGGTCCACAGATCGGAATTCTGCGGGAAGCCGGGATAGGGTCTGATATCCCAGCACCAGAGGAAAATATGCCCGAAGTCGACTGGCGTCTCCACTGTTTCAAACCGAGAAAGCTGCGTCTCCAGAAACCGGCGCTGCTCTGCATCGGAACGCTGTCCGCTCGAAAAATAGGGAAACGCCGATTCCGCCGATTTCGGATCGGCAAACACATTCGGCTGCCCGGCCCCCTTGTCGACGGCGGCGCACCCAAGCTCGGAAAACCAGATCGGCTTCGACATGGGCACCCAGGCCGTCGGCGTCGGCGATTCCACCCCGCCGACGCGATTATAATGCGGGTTCGCCCACCAGTTCTGGATGTCCTTGTAGCGATAGACCCAGGGCTTGCCGGATAGACCGTCGGTGATCGGCGTTCGCACACGTGCCGCCCGATCCGCATCGCTGGCATAGTACCAATCATAGCCTTCGCCGCCGGCGACCTGTCCCCAAAAGCCATCCGGATCGTTCGCGACCCTGAAGCCATCCGGGTTTTCAGCGCCCAGATCGCTGTCGCGCCAGTCCGAAATCGGCATGTAGTTGTCGATGCTGACCGCAGCGATATTGTGGTTCGCCCATAGCGTGTCGAGATTGAAATAGACATCGCCGCTGCCATCGGCGGGATGGTAGCCGAAATACTCACTCCAGTCGGCGGCATAAGTCACCCGCCCCCTGAGGCCCAGGACAGAGCGCACATCGGCCGCAAGCGCGATCAGCCCTTCCACAAAGGGAAAGGCATCGCTCCCGTCACGCACGGAGGTCAGCCCCCGCATCTCGGAGCCGATAATAAAGCCGTCCACGCCGCCTGCGGCACGCGCCAGATGCGCGTAATGCAGAATGAACCGGCGATAACCCTTGTCATCGCCGGTAAAATTCACCCCGCCGCCAAAGGTGTTGAACTGATGGTTCTCCGCCGTCCCCAGGAACGCTTCCACCTGGGCACGGGCCGAAGCGCTGCGGTCGGTAGTGCCGGGTCGGCCCGGTGCGGGGTGACAGCTTATCCGTCCCCGCCAGGGGTAACGCGGCTGCTCGGAGCCGCCATGCGGATCGGGCAGACCGTTGCCCGCCGGCACGTCCATCATCAGAAATGGATAGAGATAGACTTCGATGCCGCGCGCCCTCAGATCGGCGATCGCTGCGATCAGCCCTTCGTCATTGGGCGTGCCGCCATAAGCCGGGCCGCCATCATGCGTGGAAACGATATGAGCCTGCCCGCGCCCAATGCCCGATACCCGCCAGGGCGTGCTCTCTTCCTTGCGGAACGGCGTTTCCACGCCCGGTTCGATCCGGCATTCTCCGGCCCTCAGGTCAGAGCCAAACCATGCCACCACCAGCGCCACTCGCTCCAGATTGGGGCACAGCGCCATCAACTCGTCGATCGAGGCTTCCCAGTCGGTCGCCCGCGTCAGCGTGTTCCGGTTCATGATCCGCTGCTGGCCGCTGCCCAGCGCCTCGGTCACTGGAAACGGACAAAGCCCGTGCTCGGTCGCCCCCGGAATGATCGCAAGCGCCCGGATCTGGCTTTCCAGCGAACCTGTCGGTTTCAGCACCTCGAACTGGATCACCGGTATCCGGTTGCCGAACGTGTCCAGAGGCAGGCGCTCGAACACGACATAGCAAAGCCCGCGATAGGCCGGAGCATTGCCGGCCCCCTGCTTCGCCTCGATCAGCGGATCGGGCAACTGGCTGTCCGAGCCGGGGTAAAACCGCATCTCAATATTGGCGAGATCGAGTTCGCGACCGTCCGCCCAAACACGCCGGATCGCCGCCACCGGTCCCTCGCAGAGGCCATAGGCAAAGTTACCGAAATAGGCAAAGCTCTCGACCGTCGAGCCCGCGGCCTTACCGCCGGTGCGTTCCTCGGTGACTTCCTCTTCGAACCGCGTTGCCCAGATCAGCGTTCCGCCGATGCGCGACGTGCCGTAAACCCTGGGTATCGCAGCACCTTCCTCCGCGCCGCCAATCCGTGCGCTTGAAAGATGGCTACCCTTTACCTTTTGCCCGCCGGAAAAGATAAGGCCGTCCAGCGCATTGCCGGCAAGAGCGCCGATCGCCCGGCCGGCCACCGCGCCGAACGGGCCGAGCAGCCCGCCGAACACGGCGCCGGCCGCCTGAAACACGATAGTTGCCATGCTGAAACCTCAATCTCGATCGGGAAAGCGGAAGACGCCTGCGACCTTGCGCCGCCATGCGGGAACAAGGGCGGAGCGGATCACGCCCGCCTGCTCATAGGCATGTATGAAATGGTCTGGACCACACAGAATACCGGCATGTTTGGCCGAAAACTGCGCCCGCCAGCGAAACAGAAGAATATCGCCCGGCTGCATCGCGCCAATCGTGATCGCCGGCCCGCAATAGCGAAGCGCGGCCTCAAGCAGCCGTTCCTCGCTGCTCCGCTCTGCCCAATCGGCGGCATAGGGTGCTGCCGGCTCGGGTGCGGAACCATAGAGCTCCTGCCAGACGCCGCGTATCAGCCCGAGACAATCGCACCCCTGGCCGCATTCGCTCGCCTGGTGGCGATAGGGCGTCCCGAGCCATTTTTCGGCCGCTGCCACGGCCGCTTCGCCAAGCGCCGTCATTTGTAAAGCGCCCGGCCGTCATGCTCGCTCTCGCCATTCACGTAGGAATAGGCGAAGTCCGCGCCCGGCATATGGGGGAAACCCCGGAAATTGACATGGTTGCCGAACTTCGCCCGGCAGGTGGAAAACGACTTGTCGCAGCCCGCCGTCAGCCGCACCGCATCGCCGATCTCCGGCGCCGCCTCCAGCGGTAGCCAAAGCTCCAGCCGCATCGCCCCGCCCGCCCCCTGATTGGTCTCGATATCCGCTTTCGTGCCGGCAAGCGCCCCGCTCTCGAACGACAGAACGCCAAACGAAAAGAAACCCGCGGCGAATTCTCCGCCGACCGATACCGTCAATTGCGCATCGCTATCGACCTCGACAACGGTCCCGGTCGCCGTGAACCCCGGCGTGGCCAGGTTAAACCCGCATTTTCCGTCTCCCAACGCCGCATCACAACGGCGCGAGAAACTGCGCCCCTGCGGCTGGGACAAGCGGTGCGTTATAGACCGCAACTCCGCCGTAAATCCGCCGCCCTCACGGGTCACTTCGCCGATTTCGTGCACATACATCCGCTGGTGCTCGGACGGGTTGCGCCAGTTGACCAGATAGGCCTCGACCCGCGCCCCGTCATACTGCCCGGCCGCCAGCGCTTCCTCGGTTATCGCCGCGCTGGAAAACCCGCCCGCGACCTCGCTGGTGGTGGCCGCGAGCCCCTCCTCCGTTTCGATGTTCGTCGCCGCAAACCCGCTCGCCGCCATAAAGGTCGTGGATGCGAAGTGAAGATCGTGGTCATGTTCGGTAAAGCCCATGACCGTGCCGTCCTTCAGCACAACCTTCCAGCAGGAACACACCGTGGTTGCATCTTCGGAAAGGTGGGCCAGAAGGCCCGCTTCAATCTCCCTCATGGCTTGACCTCCACCAGCGGCACCGATGGCACGCTGCCTGCATTGAACGCCTTCATGTTGATGTCGATGCGATCGATATCGAAGCGCACCGGCACATCGAATTCATAACCCGCGAAAATCGCGGCGCCGTTCGCCGGCGGGCTCGCAAACGTCACAATCCCGCTCGCCACATCGACGGAGAATCCGGATGCGGCAACGCCATCCACGGAGACCTTCACGCTGTCGGCCACCGGCTTCTGGATCGTCCGGGTCCAGGACGCCGCGCCGTCGCCATAGGTCTTGATCAGCTGAAAGCTCGCCGTCGCGCCGTCTCCGGTCGCTATCCACTGATCGCCGGCTTCCGGCTCGGCAAGCGGCCCGCAGGATTTGAAATCGACCGGATCGCGAAAGCGAAACCCGTAAAGCTGGCCGCCCCGCGCCTCGAAAAACGCCATCAGTTCATAAAGATCGGCCACCGAACGCACCGCCGAGCCCGCGTCGTAGGACCGCCGGGAATCCCGCCATCGCTGATTGCGCGATTCGTGACCATTGGAGAGGTTGACGATATCGGTGCGCCGCACCGGCCCGCCGCTTACCGAGAGTGAAAGGCGCAGCGGAAACCGCACCTCATGAAAACTCGCGCTCATGACCGCTCCTCAGATATTGCGCTGGCCGGAACGCACCGCCCGCGCCAGCATCGCCGAGATCTGCCCCTCGCTCTTGCGGAAGCTCTCCGCATCCGGCGTCGAAACATTGAAGACGATACGCGCCCCGCCACCGGTACCTGCAGCTACGCCAAGCGAGCCATCGGCCCCACGCTTCAGCGGCAGGATCGCCTCGCTACCAGCCTCGCCCATCAGCCCCAGGCCGCCATTCATGCCGAAATAGGTCGGCGTCGAAACGATGCCGCCGGCGGCAAAGGGCGTGATCCTGCCCGGCACCCCGCCCTTGGCATGGGCCACGGCCTCCACCAGCCCGCCTGTCAGCGATCCGATCTGGCTCGAGATCACGCCCTCCAGCGGCTTCAGTGCCGCGTTCAGCGCCAGGTCGTTCAACCGACGCCCAAGATCGCCCAGCACCGTCTGCAACCCCTTGCCGCCAAGCGTTGCGTCCTTCAGCGCCGTGGTAAGCGCGCCCGCAAACCGGTCGGATTGCGTTTCCAGATCGAGCAGCACGTCGTAAAGCGCGCTGGCGCTCTCGCGTGCGCCATCGATACTCGTCTCTTCAATGTCCATGAAACGTCCTCATCTGTCGGGAAAGCGGGTCATCAGATCGTCGAGGGCCGCCCGCGTCGGATAGCTCTCGGCCGGCGCGAACGCACCCGCCATCGCCGCGAATTCCATCGGCGACAGCGCCCAGAACGCGTCCGGCGAAAGCCGCAGCGTGCAGAGCCCGGTATGGATCGCCGCCCGCCAGGGGAACGGTTCGGCGACGGGAGGTTGGGGCTCTGCCGCTGCGGCTAGGAAGGGTCCGCCTCCTTCGAGGTCTCCCCTCCCGTAAACGTGACGGTCAGAAGTTCGCCGACGAGGCTTGCATAGGCCGCAACGCCGCCTTCCATGCCCATGGCGGCCACCTCATCGTCATCGATCGCATTGCCGCCGCCGCGAAGCCCGGCGCCGATGATCGCGATCAGGTCACGCGCCTTCAGCCCGCCCGAGGCAAGTCGCTTGCCCAGATCGCCAAGCCCATCCGCCGCAAACGCCGTCTCAAGCTCCGCAAGCGCTCCGAGCGTCAGGCACAATATCCGCCGCTCACCATCAAAGACCGCCTCCACCTCGCCACGATGGCGATTGGCCCGGCTGCCGCCGCGGCTCATACCGCCGCTCCGAAGCTTACGGCCCCGCCCGATTCCAGCGCGATCTCGAACTGAACCTCGCCATTATGCTGGCCGCTATATTCGAGCGCGGAAATCTGGAACGGTCCGGCCACAGTGCCAAACCCCGGGATCACGATCTGCGCCTCCACCAGCGCGGCGGAGAAAAACGCCGCACGCACGGTCTCGTCGGATGCCTGATCCTTGAATATCCCGGACGCAGTCATCGACGCCCGCTGCACGCCGGCGCCAGCCAGCAGCTCGCGCCATCGCCCGGCGCTTTCGGAATCGGTGATGTCCACCGTCTCGGCATTGAATGCCAACCGCCGCGACCTGAGGCCGGCGACGGTTTCATACCCACTGCCATTATGCAGTTTCAAAAGCAGGTCCTTGCCTTTCTGGGCCGTCATGGAACTCTCCGTTGTCTGTCTGGAAATCAGCGGCTCACGCCGGTTCGGTCACCGCGCGAAAGCGCATCTCGGCGAGAAAATACCCGGTGCGCGTCACCCGCTTCACCCTGGTCGAGCGATGCGCAAGATTGACGAGCGTCGCATCAGAAAGCGACAGCGCCGCATCGTCGAGCAGCGCCCGCACCCGCGCCTCGATCTCCTGCAATGCCTTGCGCCCATGCGCCTCCGACCAGATTTCGATCGTCAGCGCATGCTCGAACAGCTTGCCATCCACCGTCGAAACATCGGTGGTGACGCATTCGCCGAAGACGATGGCGGGCAGTCGCGGCCGGCTCAGCAAACGGTCGAAGATCGCATCCGCGCCGATCAGCCCCGTCAATTCGCCATCGCCGGAAAGCACCGCATGGATCGCCGCAAGAAGCGCGTTCTCGGTTGAACTCATGGCGTAATCTCCTCACAGCGGCACATGAGATAGCGCCCGGTCTCGTCGGGATCGCGCCACCCATTGATCTTGAAAACCCGCCCACCGCGTTGAAACCGCATCCCAGGCGTCAAATCGGATCGCATGCGCATCCAGATTTCGTGAGTCAGGCGAACAACCTCGCCATTGGCCTCCTCATCGAAGGCGATGGAAACCGGCTCCACCCGCGCCCAGAGCTTTGCGACCTCCGACCAGCTTTCGGTCGCGCCCCCCTGCCCGTCCGGTGTGAATGTCGGCGCCATCAGTTGAAGCCTTGCTGAAAACGCCCCCGGATCAAACGTGCGCATCAAAGCCTCCATGCCTTGAGCGGCGCGATCAGCCGGTCATAGCCATCGGGGGTTCCAGCCGGCTGCTGATCGGGCCCGATCGCGCCGCGAAACAGGAACATGTGCGCCACATGGCGCAGAATTGCCTGTCTCGCGACTTCCGGTACATCCACCGCCGCCCCGAAACCCGCCGTAAACTCCACCTCGATGCCGTTGATCCCGGCCCGCCATCCGCCCATGCCGGGAAGGTAGAACCGCGCCGGCCGCGCCCGCCCATCAAGCCGTCCGCCATCGAGCGCCACGACGGTCGCCTCGCCATCGGCATCATACGCCGTCACCGCATCCACGCTCTGCACCGGCCCATGCGCCAGCGAAATCATGCCGCTCGTCGGCCATGCATCGCGGTAGAGCCGCCACATCTGGGTCACCAGCGCCAGACCACTCACGCTTTCCAGATATTCCCGCGCGGCCACAATCAGCGCGGCCACCAAATCATCTTCCTCGCTGCCATCGAGGCGCAGAAACGCCTTGGCCTCGCTGAGGCTCACCGGCTCTTCAGCGGGGGGCGTTATCAGGGCATAGCTCATCGTCAAAATTCCTCCGGCAACGAAAAAGCCCCGACGCAAGCGCCGGAGCTGTCCTGTCTCAATTCTCGTCTCCTTCCGGGTCATCCTCGGGCTTGACCCGAGGATCCAGGCCAAACGACCTGCCCGTCAGAAGCCACCCGCCTTACGCTTCGCCGAACTTGATCAGCTTGATCGCCTCGAAATTCTGCACCCCGCCGCCAACGCGCTTGGTGGTGTAGAACAGCACATAAGGCTTGGCCGAATAGGGGTCGCGCAGCACCCGAACACCGGTGCGGTCGACCACCAGATAACCCGCAGCAAAATCGCCAAAGGCAATCGCCGTCTCGTCGGTCGCGATATCCGGCATGTTCTCTGCTTCGGTCACCGGGAAACCCATGAGCGAGGCGGACTGGCCGAGACCGGCCGGCGGCTGCCACAGATAATTGCCGTCGTCATCCTTGAACTTGCGGATCACGCCCTGCGTCTTCCGGTTCATCACGAAATGCGCGTTCTGGCGATGCGCCGCCTTCAGCGAATAGATCGTCTCGATCAGCGTGTCGGAAGGATCGGCCGCCTTGAACGCGCCATCCGCGCCGGTGGCGACATAGCCGATCTTGCCCCATTCCCAGGCGCTGTCAGCCACATTGGTGTAGCTCAGGAAACCCTTCGGCATGGTCGACGTATTGCCGTTGATGAAGGCAGCACTCTCCTGCTCGGCAAAGGCGATGTCGATTTCGCTCGCAATCCAGCTCTCGACATCCACCGCCGCATCGTCCAGCAGCGAAGCGCTGGCCGCCGGCATCGCGTAAAGCTCCATCGTCGGGAACGACAACTCGGAAATATCCGGCGTCGCTGTCTGGTCACGGTCGGCGATCTCGCCCACCCATCCGGCGGTAAAGCCCGAGGCGATGAACGGCTTCTTCAGCACCGCGCCGGAAACCTGGCGCACCGTCGCCAGTTGCCGGATCGGCGAAACCGCCGTCAGCCGGCGACCGATTTCGGTGTCGGTTTCATCCGGCACCAGATAACCGCCATCGCTCTCGGTCGTCGAGATCGCCTTCGCTTCAAGAGCGCGAAGCCCCTGCTCGTCGCCACGGCGGATATAGTTTTCGAACGCCGCCTTGTGCTCGCTCGCCGCCAGGGCATTCGAACGGCCGAGCGACGGACGCGCCTTCTTCAGCTGCATCTCGTCGATCAGCCGCGACTGGGCGTCCATGGCGCGGTTGATGCGGTCGACCTTCTCGCGGGTCACGGCGTCTTCGCCCATCTTGCTCTCGATTTCGCCGAGCCGGCGGTCATTGGCTTCCTTGAAGGCCTCGAAACTCGACATGAAGTCTTCGAAAGCTTGATTGATCGGCGCGCTCTTGATCTCCGGCGCGACCTTCATCTGAGACATGGTCATAATCCTGTCCTCTCGCAATTGTCGTTGGAATGCGGGCGTCGCGTGTGGCAACCGGCCCGCCTGTGGGTGTCAGGGCGTCATCATCCGGCTCGCCCGCCGCAACAGGCCGAGAAGCCGGTCGTCATCCGCCCCGTCTGCGCTTACGGCCGCATCCTGCCTGCCAACAAGCGCGTCATAGCCGCCGGCCAGAAACCGGCGCGCCGCCTTTCGGGAGAGGCCGGCATCCCGCGTCAGCCATCGCTCGAATTCTCTGATCGTCGGAAAGATATCGCCCGCCTTCTTCACATTCGCGATCCGCGCCGAAGGCAGCATCGGAAAAGTGACGATCGAAATCTCCCACAGATCGGCCTCCAGGACCCGGCGCACGCCGGATTTCGCATCCGTCCGCGCCCGCACCGTCTGGAAGCCGATCGAAAGTCCGTCGAGCCCGCCCGCCTTCATCAGCGCATGCACCTCGCGGGCACGGGCCACATCTGCGGAAAGCACGCCCTCGACATAAAGCCCGCGCCCGTCCTCGCGGATCTTCGTCCACGTGCCGATCGGCTCGCACGGGTCGTGCTGGAACAGCATCCGCACGCCGCCCGCGCCCCGCTTTTGCAGCGAGCGAGAAAATGCGCCGCGCTCAATCATGTCCTTGCCGAGATCGATCTCGCCGAAAAGGCTCGCATAGCCCGAGAATGAACCGTCGCCCGCAAGGTCGGTCAGCGACAGGTCGGCATATTTCAGTTCGTCGGCCAGCATTGTGTTCTCGCCCATATCCACTCCTTGAAAATTGCCGGCCATTTTTAGTAGCCGACGGCCTCGCGCTTCTCCTCGTCGGAGAGAAAATCGGCGCTGGATACCCGGGTCCACAACGCATCCCGTTCCGCCGAAAGGGCCGACACCTGGTCAAGATCGACCTCAAGCTTCAGCCCGCCGCCATAGACCGGAGCGAGCCAGTTCGTCAGCGCAGCGGCAGTCCTCGCAATCAATGGCAACACCGTCAGCCGGTAAAAGGCGCGGTTCGCCTCCTGATAGTTGGAATAGGTGTTGTCGCCGGGTATCCCCAACATCATCGGCGGCACCCCGATGGCGAGCGCAATATCCCGCGCCGCGCCGTTGCGCGCCTCGGTGAAATCCATGTCGCGCGGCGTCAGCCCCATCGCCTTCCAGTCAAGTCCGCCTTCCAGCAGCAGCGGACGGCCGGCGCGCACCGGCCCGGCATAGCCGTCCTCCAGCTCCTGCTTCAGCCGCTCATACTGCTCCTCGGTCAGGTTCCCGCCATCCTTCGGCTGATAGACCAGCGCGCCCGACGGCCGTGCGGAATTATCGAGCAATGCCTTGTTCCAGACCGACGACGCATTGTGCAGATCGAGCGCCATCTGCGCCGCCGCCAGCGGCGAAAGCCCTGAATGATCGTCAAGCGGATGAAACAGCCGCATATGCAGCACCGTCAGCCCGTCGCCTTCTGCGACAAACCGGCTCACATGCGCGCCGATCCGGTATTCATAAGCTTCCGGCCACCCGTCGCGGCCTTCGATGATCCGCACCCGGTCGGGCCGCAGCAGATGCAGCTCGCGCAGCGTCTCGCCGACAAGGATCGGCTCGACATAGGCATTGCCGGAAAGCAGCAGATGCCCGAACAGCGCCTCGAAGAAATCCGATCCGCTCATCCGCCCATTCGGCCGCTTCAACAGGACAAGCAGCGGATGATCGGAAACCAACGCCCCTTCATCGAAAAGCTGCCAGGGCATCGCCGCCGCGGCCTCGGCAATCAGCCGCACCGCGCGGTGCGCCACCGGGTTCTTCATGAACCCCTCGCGCGACAGCGCGGCATAGGATCGTCCCGTCCACCGCGCCTCTCCGCTGATCGAAAGCGCCGAAAGCGTCACCGGCGCTGCCTTCTTCTCGGACGCGGAAACCACGTCCGCCGGACGCCGTCCCGGCAGATGAAAGGGCATCTTCATGCCACACCTCTCTGTTTTCAAAACAAAAAAAGCCCCGGAGAACCGGAGCTTTGAAAAATACAGAAGCGGCAACGACACCGCCCAACCGGACGCCGACTATCACGCCGGCCTAACCGCAAAGCCCCCCAATCTTCTCGCCCCGGAGGGGAGAGATGCCC
Organism: Martelella sp. FOR1707; assembly: GCF_053484265.1. Lineage (NCBI taxonomy): Bacteria > Pseudomonadati > Pseudomonadota > Alphaproteobacteria > Hyphomicrobiales > Aurantimonadaceae > Martelella > Martelella sp. FOR1707. The sequence continues at coordinate 578,867 of NZ_JBAKFP010000004.1, forward strand.
CGAAAGGGGCAGTGAGGGGGGAGTCTATCCCTACGAAAAACCTACCGGGACAAACCACCTACGGCGCCCCAACAACTATCCCACAAAACGCGATGTCTTCACCGCCTTTTCAGTATCGTAATCCGCCGCCATCCGCATCTCGCGCAATGGCCGCACCGTCGCCGTCGACTTCTGATAGATCGGATGCGCCCGATAAGCCGCCAGCGCCGCCTCGTCCTCGAACTCGCCATAGACAACGAAATCGACCTGTTCGTCATAAAGGTCGCTACGCGTATTGCGCCCGATTTCCAGCACATTCGCATGCGGGTTTTCGGTCAGCATCGAAAGCCCGGTCTCGATCGCATCCGCATCGCCACCTTCGGGAACAGAGAAGAAAACAATATGTCGTATCATGCCGAGACCCTTGCGCTGTTCGGGCTTCGGCTATCACGGCCAAATCCCGCGCGCAAGTCGCTATACGCCGCGCACGCGCGGCATCCCGTCGCCCTCCAGAAGCAGCGCCGTCAGCGCCCAGACCAGCGCATCCAGCCGGTCGGGAGACCGGCCCGCAGATAACCCGTCCGGCCCGAAATCGCACATCTGGTCAACGAGCCTCGCAAAATGCCCGGCATGGCGCACCCGGCCCTGCTCATAAAGGGCTGCCACCGGCTCGGCGCGCAAAAACTTGCCGCGTTTGGCGCGCACTGTCGAAACCGGCAGTCTTTCATCGACGCTCCTCAGCATCGCCGTCACCATATCGCCGCCCTGGTTGATCTCGGCCACAACCCGGTCGGCATCGAAGCGCCGATAGGCTTCCACCACCGCCCGCGCCCACTGCGCCGGCGAACCGCCCTCGACCGAACAATCGGCCAGCACCAGCGCCCCGCCGTTTTCCATCCCGCCCGCAACCACAATGCCGCAAACCGAATTGCGCCCCGAGCCCGCCGGCGGATCAACCGCCACCACGATCCGCCCGGACGCCGTCGCCCGCCGGGCGACGATCGTCTCCAGATCGGAGCGCCGCCACAGCGCGTCCTCGCGATCCTCGATCAGCTCCCCGTCCAGTTCCTGCCGCCCGAGCCTCGTCCCGCCATAGCGGCTGGAGAGCGCCTTGATAAAGCCGGGCGCCAGATTGGCGCGATTATCCGCCGTTGATATCCGGGTTAGCACGGTGTCGTCTTCCGCCATCAACCGCTTCAACAGCGGCACCGCCCGCGGCGTGGTCGTCACCATCTGCCGCGGCGATTGTCCGAGCCGCAGCCCGAATTGAAGCATGTCCCAGCATTCCTGCCCGTAGCGCCATTTCGCCAGTTCATCACACCATGCAAAGTGGAACTGCGGCCCGCGCAGCGCCTCCGGGTCCTCGGAGGAAAACAGATAGGCCATCGCCCCGTTCGGCCATACCAGCCGCCGACGCGTGATTTCGAAATCCGGCTTCATCCGCCGCGACACCCGGCAGATGCCGGAAACCCCGTCGATCATCACCTCCCGGGCATCGCCCAGCGTCTCCGCCACCAGCGCGATGCGCAACTCGCTCTTGTCACCCTGAGCAATCGCCAGATCATGCACCCATTCCGCACCGGCCCGCGTCTTGCCCGAGCCACGCCCGCCCATCAGCAGCCATGTCCGCCAGTCGGCGGGCGGGGGCAATTGCTCCGGTCGCGCCAGAAACCGCCACTCCTTGGCAAGGAAGGCGGCGTATTGAAACGGATCAGCCGGCCCGCTCGCGTCCGGCGAGCTTCCGTTCCGCCAGTTCCTCGGCCCGCTTTTCGATGAGGTCGAGGAAGTGGGCTTTGGCATTGTCGTAATCCCTGAAATCCAGTTGGCGCTCTTCCTCGTCCATGCGGCTGGCCGCCAGCCGCCGCTGCAACTCGTCGGCCTTTTCCAGCGTGCGGATGATCAGCGCGATCGCATCGGTCGCCGCCTTCACCTCGGCGCGCGCATCGCCGTCATCGCCCTGGCTTCCGCGCTTCACCGCCCGCATGCGCAGCCGCTTGAAGAAGGCGAACTGCGCCCGCATCTCCGCCGTCAGGTCGTTCAAGAGCAGCCGCATGTCATCATCGCCGCCGCCGCGCCGGGTCTTCGGCTCGATGAAGTGATAGCCGGCCTCCGTCCGCCCCGCCCCGCCTTCATAGCGCGGGTTGCGCGGCCACAGCCCGAATAGCGAGATATCGAATGACTCATGGTCAGCCACAGTGAAGCTCCTTCCGGCCTTCTTACGAGAGAGGCCGTTCGACCATAAAAAAGCCCGGTCGAAACCGGGCGGCAACAATTCCGGATGGAGCCGTCACCGACTCGCAGAAGGTCAAAAAGATAGAGCGGTTCCGCGATACGAGGAAAAGCGGAACCGCTCCAGTCTGAGTGACGGCTGAATCGGGCGGGAAGGCGAAGCGGGGTCAAACCCGCAAATTCCCGACCGTAGACAGAAGCTACCAAAGCACCGTCACGCCGTCAAGGATTATTTTCCTATAATAGGTATTTTTTCTTATCTTGTAATAGCGAGGAAGGTCTCATCCCGTCTTCTCTCCCGTCAGAACCGGCCATTCGATCAGGTAGTCCTCGTAGTCCTCCACCGCCACCTTCATCTCGCTGATGGTCTTGTCGCGGGCCGAAATCCCGGCCTGATGCACCGTCTCGCGGTCTCCGGAAACCAGATAATGCCACCAGTAGAGGTCCCGTCCCTCATGGATCAGCCGATAGGCGCAGGTCGGCGGCAGCCAGGGTATTTCCCGCACGCCCTCCATGTCGAGCTGAATGCATTCCGGCACCGTCTTCTGCCGGTGCTCGTAATCCGAGCACTGGCAGCTATGCCCGTCCAGCAGCCGGCAGGCGACCGAGGTGAAGGCCACCTCTCCCGTCTCCCAGTCCTCCAGCTTGTTCAGACAGCACAGCCCGCAACCGTCGCAAAGGGCTTCCCATTCGCGATTGTCCATCTCCTCGAGCCGCTTCACCCGCCAGAAAGGTTCGTCCGCCTTGTCAGCCATTGGTCTTCCTTTTCGCCGAACCGCCTATATGCGCGCATCGCGGTCGCGCTTCAACCCGCATCAGGCCGGACATCAGGTAAGTAATTACTGACTTAAACAAAGGTCTTATCACTATCGGTCAATTGCGACAATTTGCCCGCTTGCTAGCATCCTCCCATGCGCTCCGGAGGACGAGCGCTTCTGCGCTGAGGAGAGCGCAGCCCTTTTCACGACTTGGGAGGAGTCTGAATGTCTCGCTTTATCATGAACCGGCGCAGCCTGCTGAGAGCGGGCGCGGCCGCCGGCATCACGCTCGCCGCACCCATGCATTTCGTCCGCGGTGCCTATGCCCAGGACAAGATGTCCTGCAACATGCCGACCGGCAGCAATGTCGTGCTCGGCTTCAACGTGCCCCAGACCGGCCCCTATGCCGATGAAGGCCTCGACGAGTTGAAGGCCCTCCAGCTCGCCGCCAAGCATCTGAACGGCGAAGGCGATGGCGGCATGCTGTCGACCTTCTCCTCGAAGACACTGAAGGGCAACGGCATTCTCGGCAAAAAGGTCGACTATGTCACCGGCGACACCCAGACCAAGTCGGATGCCGCCCGCGACGGCGCCAAGCGCATGATCGAGAAGGACGGCGCGGTGATGATCACCGGCGGTTCGTCCTCGGGCGTTGCCATTGCCGTGCAGAGCCTGTGCCAGGACATGGGCGTCATCTTCATGGCCGGTCTGACCCATTCCAACGATACCACCGGCAAGGACAAGCGCCGCTACGGCTTCCGCCATTTCTTCAACGCCTATCAGTCGGGTGAAGCGCTCGGTCCGGTCCTCGCAAAGGAATACGGTTCGGACCGCCGCGCCTATCACCTCACCGCCGACTATACCTGGGGCTGGACCCAGGAGGAATCGATGAAGAATGCCACCGAGGCGCTCGGCTGGGAAACCGTCCAGACGGTCAAGACCCCCGTCGGCGCGGGCGACTTCTCGCAGTACATCACCCCGGTTCTCAATTCCGGCGCGGATGTCCTGATTCTCAACCACTACGGCGGCGACATGGTCAATTCGCTGACCCAGGCCGTCCAGTTCGGCCTCAAGGACAAGCAGGCCAACGGCAAGAATTTCGAGATCGTCGTGCCGCTGTTCTCCGACCTCATGGCCAAGGGCGCGGGCTCCGCCGCCGAGAACATCCTCGGCTCCGCCAATTGGCTGTGGTCGCTCGACAATGACGGCACCAAGGCCTTCGTCCAGTCCTTCGGCGCGGAATACGGCTTCCCGCCGTCCCAGGCCGCCCAGACCTGCTACGTTCAGGCCCTGCTTTACGCCGACGCCGTGGAACGCGCCGGAACCTTCTTCGCACCGGAAGTCATCAAGGCGCTGGAAGGCTTCGAGTTCGACGGTCTCGGCAATGGCCCGACGCTCTACCGCGCCGCCGACCACCAGTGCATGAAGGATTGCCTGGTCGTGCGCGGTAACCCGGATCCGCAGAACGAATACGACCTCCTCAAGGTGGTCGAAGTCGTGCCGCGCTCGCAGGTCGATTACGACCCGTCGATCTTCGGCGGCGAACTCGGCCCCGATACGGCCAAGCAGTGCTGATCTCGGCCAGATGAACAACGGACCGGGCGCCAAATCCGCGCCCGGTCCCGCGCATCGAAACAGCGGATAGCGGGTAATGGACGCCATCATCATTCAAATTCTGAACGGTCTGGACAAGGGCGCGGCCTATTCGCTGATCGCGCTTGGCCTCACTTTGGTCTTCGGCACGCTCGGCGTGGTCAATTTCGCCCACGGGGCGCTGTTCATGCTCGGCGCGTTCTGCGCCGTCGCCTTCAATGCGTTGATCTCCTGGCCGATCCAGCCGCCCAAGGAAGAGGGCGCGCTGTTCGCGCCCCGCGCCATCCCCTACATGGAATACGCTTTCGGCGATGTCGGGGCCACGATCATCAACTGGTCGGTGCCATTGTCGATCCTGCTTGCGATCCCGGTCATGCTGCTGATCGGCCTCACGATGGAGCGCGGTCTGATCCGGTTCTTCTACAAGCGTCCCCATGCCGACCAGATTCTCGTCACCTTCGGCCTTGCGATCGTGCTGCAGGAAATCATCAAGAAAATCTTCGGCGCCAATCCGATCCCGCAGACCGCCCCCTCCCTCTTCTCCGGCACCGCCAATGTCGGTGCCTGGATCGGCATGGCCGATGCCTTCATCGTCTATCCGTGGTGGCGCCTGATCTATTTCGTGACCGCGCTCCTGATCATCGGGGCCGTGTTCGCCTTCCTGCAATTCACCACCTACGGCATGGTCGTCCGCGCCGGCATGCGTGATCGCGAGACCGTCGGCCTGCTCGGCATCGACATCGAGAAGCGCTTCACCGTCGTCTTCGGCATCGCCGCCGTGGTCGCGGGGCTTGCGGGCGTGATGTACACGCCGATCCTGCCGCCGAACTACCACCTCGGCATGGATTTCCTTGTCCTCAGCTTCGTCGTGGTCGTGGTCGGCGGCATGGGCTCGCTGCCGGGCGCCATCATCGCCGGCTTCACGCTCGGGATCCTGCAATCCTTCGCCTCGATGAACGAGGTCAAGGCCATCATCCCCGGCATCGACCAGGTCATCATCTACCTCGTCGCCGTCATCATTCTCTTGACCATGCCGCGCGGGCTCATGGGCCGCCGCGGCGTGATGGAGGAATAGACCCGCATGTTCGCCAATCTTTCCCGCAATGACTGGCTGCTGTTTGCCATCTTCTCGGCCATCGTGCTTGCCGCGCCCATCCTGTTCATGCCGCTCGGCGCCGCCTATCCGGCGCTCCTGCAGAAGTTCGCGATCTTCGGCATTTTCGCCATCGGCTTCAACATCCTGTTCGGGCTGACGGGCTATCTCTCTTTCGGCCACGCCGCCTTTCTCGGCGTCGGCTCCTATGCCGCCGTCTGGTCGTTCAAGCTTTTGACGATGAACGCGATCCCGGCGATTATCTTCGCGATGATCTGTTCCGGCTTGTTCGCCGCCGTCATCGGCTATGTCACGCTTCGGCGCTCCGGCATCTATTTCTCGATCCTGACGCTCGCCTTCGCCCAGATGAGCTACAATCTCGCCTATTCGGTGCTGACGCCAATCACCAATGGCGAAACCGGCCTGCAGCTTTCGCACAATGATCCGCGCATCCTCGACCGGATGTTCTTCGAAGCTGGCGCCGGCCTGCCCTCGCCCGATTTCTTCGGCATCCAGCTCCAGGGCTTTGGCGGCTTCTATTTCTGCGCTATCGCCCTTTTGATCTGTTTTTATCTCACGATCCGCATCTTCCGCTCGCCCTTCGGCATGATGCTGAAGGCAGTGAAATCGAACCAGAACCGGATGATGTATACCGGCTTCAACACGCGGCCTTATCTCCGCTCCGCCTTCATCATCTCCGGCATGTTCGCCGGTCTCGCCGGCGCGCTGATGGCCGTTACCGATCCGCTGGCGGGTGCCGAACGCATGCAGTGGACGGCGTCAGGCGAGGTCGTGCTGATGACCATTCTCGGCGGCGTCGGCACGCTGGTCGGCCCGGTCATCGGCGCCGTCGTCATCAAATATTTCGAAAACATCTTCTCGTCCTTCAACGAGCAGGCCCTGCACCAGACCTTCTCCTTCCTGCCGGACGCGCTGGAGACCCCGGTGGTCAAGATCCTGTCGCTGTTCGTCGGCGAGGGCTGGCACCTGACGCTCGGCCTGATCTTCATGGCCATCGTCATCTTCCTGCCCGGCGGCATCATGGAAGGCGTCAAACGTGTCCGCGCCCGCTTTGGCGGCGGCGGCACCGGCAAGGCGGAGGAACAGTCCGTCGCCGAAGTCCAGCCCGCGGAGTAGCACCATGGCCGACAAAAACATCGTCCTTCACGTCGACGACGTCCACAAGAGCTTCGGCGGGCTTCGCGCGCTCTCCGATGTCAATCTTGAGGTCGAAAGCGGCAAGGTCCACGCCATTATCGGCCCCAACGGGGCCGGCAAGTCCACCCTGCTGAATGTCTGCATCGGCCGCCTGAAGCCGACCCATGGCAAGGTCGTCTTCGACGGCCAGACGCTGACCAGCCACGCGCCCCACGAGATCAACCAGATGGGCGTCTCGCGCGTGTTCCAGACGCCGGAAATCTTTCCGGACCTGACGCTGATCGAAAACGTCATGATCCCCGCCTTCGCCCGCCGCGATGGCGCGTTCAAGCTGAATGCCATCCGCGCCCTTGCCGGCGAGAAGGAGGTGCGCGAGGAGGCCGAATTCATTCTGGAGGATATCGGGCTTGCACCGCGCCGCCATCACGAGGCGGGCTCGCTGTCGCGCGGCGACAAGCGCCGGCTGGAGCTTGCCATGTGCCTGATCCAGAAGCCCAAGCTGCTGCTTCTCGATGAACCCACGGCCGGCATGGCCCGCCACGATACCAACCGCACGATCGAACTGCTTCAGCGCATCAAGGCCCGCGGCATGACCAAGGTCATCATCGAGCACGACATGCATGTCGTGTTCTCGCTTGCCGACAGGATCTCGGTGCTTGCGCAGGGACGGATCATCGCCGAAGGTTCTCCCGATGAGGTGCGCGGGAACCCGAAGGTCAAGGAAGCCTATCTTGGCGAGGCCGAGGCATGAACATGCACAGCAACAATGTCCGCGAGGAGCAAAACCGGATGGCCACCGAAAAGGGCGATGCATTCTTCAGCGTCCGCGACATTCACGCCTGGTACGGCGAAAGCTACATCGTTCAGGGCGTTTCCTTCGATATCGCCAAGGGCGAGGTGCTGTCCCTCCTCGGCCGCAACGGCGCCGGCAAGACCAGCACGCTGCGCACCCTCGCCCGTCTCGACAATCCGGCCCTGAAGAGTGGCGAAATCTGGCTCGATGGCGAACCGCTGCACAACAAGCGCGCCTTCCAGGCCGCCAAGATGGGCGCGCAGCTCGTGCCCGAAGACCGCCGCATCATCGGCGGCCTGACGGTGGAGGAAAACCTCGTGCTCGCCCAGGTCTCCGGCGAAAAGGGCTGGACCATCGAAAAGATCTACGACCATTTCCCGCGCCTTGCCGAACGCCGCAGGCAGGACGCCGTCACCATGTCCGGCGGCGAACAGCAGATGCTGGCCGTCGCCCGCGCGCTCGCGCGCGATATCAAGATCCTGTTCCTCGACGAGCCCTATGAGGGCCTCGCCCCGGTGATCGTCCACGAGATCGAAAGCATCGTCCGCCAGATCCGCGACCTCGGCATCACCACCATCATCGTCGAACAGAACGCAGTGGCGGCACTCCGCCTCTCCGACAAGGCGGTGATCATGGACACCGGCCAGATCGTGTTCTCCGGCACCGCGGCCGAAGTGCTCGACAACGCCGAACTGCGCGAGGAATATCTGGCGATCTGAGGCTCATGCCAGTCTCTCCATCAACCTCACCGCATAGCCCCCCCAATCTTCTCGCCCCGGAGGGGAGAGATGTCGCGAAAGCGACAGTGAGGGGGGAGACTTTCACCGCGAACGCCCTCACAATTTGACATTCCGCTCCACCCTCACTGCCCCTTTCGGGGCATCTCTGCCGCCAGCGGGAGAGAGTATCGGGAGCAAGCCTCATGGCCATCGATGCGATGCCGCCTTCAAAATGCAAGCGCGATTCCTGCACCTTCCAAGCCGAGACATCCATCCCCTCCACTATGGTTAACATCTTTATAACGTTTTCTCCCTAACCTGTTGTCGATAGAAGACATTTGTCGGGGAGTACGATCTTGGTCGATCGGTATCGGGAACTTGAAGGGCTGAAGAACACGCGCAATCTCGACGTCGTGCTGATGGCCACGGTTTCGGGCTTCGGCTCGCTCGACAATCCGAGCGCGGCCGAACGCCGGCGCTTCGCCGAACTCTTCGGCCCCGTCTACGAGGCCTCGTCGCCGGAGGCGCGCCGTCAGGCGGTCGCCGCCCTGTCCTGCCACGCCCATGTGCCCCAGGATGTCTGCCGCTATATCGGCAGCCGCGAGATCGCGGTCGCGGCCCCCTTCCTCGCCCGCTCGCCCGCCATTACCGACGACACGCTGATCGCCCTGATCGAGACCACGACGGAAGAACATATCCGCGCCATCATCCACCGGACGGACCTGTCGCAGAAGGTCATCCAGGCGCTGATCGGCGCACGGCGCTCGGAGGAACAGCAGGAGCCCGCCGGCAATTTCGACATCGACACCGGCACGCGTGACGACAGCGAGGCGCTGCGCCGCACGCTGAAGGCCATGGCCGCCGGCACCGGCGATGCCGACCGCCTCGGCGTCTCCACCCTCACCGAGTTGCAGACCGCCCTCCTGGTCCGCTTCGCGCGGCGCGCCGAGAAGCCGTTCTTCACCGAAACCTTCACGCGCGCGCTTGGCGGCGACCGGGTGCTGGCCCGTCGCATTCTCGAAGAACCCACCGGCCAGCGTCTTGCCGTCGCTCTGATCGCGCTCGGCATGAATCATGCCGACACAGGCTACGTCCTGCCCCGCATCGCCGCGATCGACCGGCAGGACAACGAAACAACCGAACACGCGGCCGAAAAGCTCGTGGGATCGCTGAAGCCCGCAGCCTGCATCCAGGAACTGCTCGGCTGGCAGTCGGAGCGCGAGCGCGAAACCCGCGTCGCCGCCGAGAAACAGGAAGCGGCGCGGCGCACGGCGTGAACCGCCCGGCCGCCTTCAGCGCAAGAAACCCGCTCAGCCCTGCTCTTCATCGGCAATATTGAAGAAGCCGGACACCTCCTCGCATTCCAGCACCACGACCCAGAGATCGCTGTCGAAACGCATTTCGCGGTCCAGCATTTCCGACACTTTTTCCGATGACGCCGCGTTGAGCCGCCTCTCGAAGACCCGGTCCTGGACGCCCTCCTCCGCAAAGCTCTGCGGCGCGGGCAGATAGAGGCTCTCGGTGCCGTCGCGGAAAATCTGGCGGATCGCGATCGCTCCGGCTTCGGCCGCCCCCTTGCGCTCGATCACCGCGAAACCGCCCGCGGCAAAGGCGTCGCGCACCAGTGCGGAAGCAAAAAAATCTGAACGAAGGCGCATGTCGGCCGCTCCAGGATTTCCACGATGTCATCATGGCATGCCCGATGACCGGGCTTTTTGCAACGGCAGATCGGCAGCCCTAAAGCGCTCCGATCTCCCGAAGCTTGTCGCGCACGGCCTCGTTCGGCTCGCCCGTTTCCGGCAGGCGGTAATGTTTCTGGAATTCGAGGATCGCCGCCCGCGTTGTCGCCCCGGCCACGCCGTCAACCACCACGCCGTCATAGGCGATATTCACCAGTCCGCGCTGGATCTCGACCACCATCGGATCGGCGACGGCAGCCCCGGCGGGCGCTGTCTCCGCTTTCAGGATATCGGCAACCGGATCAGGCGATGCGGCGGTCTCCGGACGCGGCTCGGGCAACGGCGCGGCTACGCTGAGCAGCGCCACAACCTCCTCGTCGGCCTCCCCGGTCGGGGTGATGCCGTTATCGCCCTGGAAGGCCCTGATCGCCGCTTTCGTCAGCGGGCCGGTCACCCCGTCCGGCGTGCCCTTGTAGTAACCCCTCGCCGCCAGCGCCTGCTGAACGGCGAGAATATCCGGTTCATCGTCAACCGGCGCAGGCGCTGGCGGCGCTGAGGCGGTCACGTCCTGTTCGATCGCGGCGCTCGTTGCCGGCGGCGGATTGGCCTCGACCTGTTCGAGGATCGCGACCAGATCGTCCTTCGGCTTTTCTGGGGCAGCGGTCTCGCCATCCTCGAGTTCGATGCGGAAACTCTCGAAGTCCGTCGCCTCCGCCATGCGGCGGCCGGGAACGGCATAGGGGTTGGCCGGCTGGCGCGTCTTCATCATCGGGCTCGGATGCGGCCCCGGCTGATACCAAAGCGCATTGGCCGATACGAAGCTGAAGACCACGCCGAACACCAGCGGCCCGCCGATCTTGCCCGGATGACGCGCCGCCAGGCTGCCCAGCGACGACGCCGTGCGCCCGATCAGCGAGGGCGTCTTCTTCCCGCGCTTTCCGGTTTTCTTCGTCGTCTTTTTCGCCATTCAGTCCATCACCCGTATCTTCGCCGCTTTTCAAACCATCGGCATCCGGTCACGCCTCTCGCCGCAGAAAATAGACCGCGGCTGTTAACGAAGGGTAATGGAGCACGCCTTCCGCTGCCAGCGTCGCGCGCGCCGATAGCGCCTCTACAATCGAAAAAATCTCTGTATATGGTTAATGGCGTACGTTGCCATAACACATCAAGACACACCCCTGCTTTCAAGCCAAGGGTTTGATTTATTGATGTATTTCAACGCACACCCATGGGCAGGTGCTGGGGTCCCGCTCATGTGATCGTTTTCGCACGCCCTTTTAGCGGCTCATTTACCGTCTTAGGTTAAGTGTGGGTACAACGCTTGCGGGCACAACCAACAGGCCGGGGGCCGATGAGATTCCTGCTGAAATCCGCTTTCATGATCTTTGTTCTGCTCCTGCTGGTGCCGTTCTTCGCACCGCTGATGCTTGGGGGTGCAGCAACGCGTGAGCAGCAGGCGCTGCCAAGCGGCCAGGATATCGGCGGCGCGGTCTCGGCCGCGCGCGGCACCTTCGAGTATATGAGCGGCATCTGCGAAGAACGCCCCGATGTCTGCAATGACGGCTCGGGAATCATCAGCTTTCTCGGCCGCCGCGCACGCCAGGGCGCGGAGATCGTCTACATCTATCTTGGCCAGCATTTCGGCGACAAGACGCCGAAACCCGCGCAGGAAACCGCTGCCGCACCCAAGGTCGCACGGCCCGCCGCGCCAGAGCCCGTCATCGCGCCTGAGCCCGTCGCCGAAACGCCGCCCGCCGTGGTTGCCGGCAATACGCCCGATCTTATCCAGACCGGCGCGATCATCGGCCAGCCGGCCAAGATAGAGACTCCCGTCCGCATCTCCGGCCTGCCTGAAAACGTTCCGGTGCCGACCCCGCGTCCGCGCTGAGAACCACGGCTAATTTCGGCTTACTTGCGCGCCCGCGCATTTCAATTCCCGCCACTTCGACCTATATGGGGCGAGAGCAATCGAAAGGCCGGATGATGAGTGACAAACTCAACCAGATTATCGACGACTTTTCCTTTCTCGATGACTGGGAAGATCGCTACCGCTACGTCATCGAGCTCGGCAAGGCCCTGCCGGACCTGCCCGAGGACGAAAAGATCGAGGACAATCGCGTGCATGGCTGCGCCAGCCAGGTCTGGCTGGTGTCAAAGGCAGGCGAAGGCGAGGACCCGGTAATGGAATTCCGCGGCACGTCCGATGCCTTCATCGTGCGAGGACTCGTATCGATCGTGCTGACCGTCTATTCGGGCCACACTGCATCCGACATCGCCAAGACGGACGCCATCGAAACCTTCCGCAAGATCGGCCTGGTCGATCACCTCTCGGCCCAGCGCGCCAACGGCCTCAACGCCATGGTCACCAAAATCCGCGAGACGGCGGCGCGCAAGCTCGCCGCCTGAGCGGGTTTATTCCTCCGTGAAAAATGCCGAGATTTCGGGCCGGTAGCCCTCCGCGCCCCAACCGCGAATGCCGGTCTTGGCCGGCGGCGGCGCGTAGTGGCGGGCAAGCGCCAGCAATGCCGTGCGCACCATCAGCTTGGCGGAGCGGACCGGCCATTGCCGCTCCCGCTCGATCTGTTCGAGCCCCTTGATGAAGCAGCAGAAATCGAGCGCGATATCGGCTAGCTCCGGGCCAACCGCCTTCAGCGCCCGCGCCACGCGGCGGCGTGCGTCGATCGCCGTATCCGACATGGCCGAGGGGGCGGCAAAGCGACCGCGAGTCTTGAGGCGCGGCTGAAGCGACGCCGAGATCCGCGGCTGCATCAGCGCGCGGTTGAAATCCTCCGCCAGCCGTTCGCCGGCCGCAAACGCCTCCTCCGTCAGAAAAGCAGAGCCGTCGCGCGCCTTCAACCGCGCCAGCATGTCCAGCGGCGTCTTCTCTCCCATCTCAGCCATCATGACGCACCTCGGCGGCAATAACCACGTTATAGGCCAGCCGCTCGACAGCGGCGATGAATTCATCGAAAGCCCGGTCATCGCGCCGGTCCTCGATCACGCGGCAGGAATAGGCCACCGTTGTGCGATCGCGTCCGAAGGCAAGTCCGATCTCGCTGAACGACAACTGCAGCGATACGTGGCAGACATACATGGCGATCTGGCGATAATGCGAGACGGAGCGCCGCCGCTCGGCGCGGATCGAAATCCGCTCGCCGGCGACAAGCGCCATCTCCTTGGTGATCAGCAGAACAATGCGGCAAGCCTTGCGGATATCCGACATCTGGCTTGCTCTCTCGATGCACCAGGCTGGCTGATGGTTCAGGCGTTGATGGAAGGTCGTCGCGACCGGCGATGCTAAGCGTTGCTCGTTCATGTCAGCTCCCTGAAAAATAGGATTTTATTCTTACATCGGCGCCGGAAGCGGGGACATAAAGAGGGTTACCCTCAAAACCGCCTGTTGTTTTTGTTTACTTATTTTCCTCCATAATAGGATTATTTTCCTACTCTCTTCAACCGTTTACCTATGCGGGCATTGCACGAAGGTAAACACAACCTTAGGGCAATACCCCTGAGAGGACGCCCGCATTTGCGAGGGCTGGCACATAAAAAAAATGCCAGCAGCCTCTCGACCGCCGGCATCCAGATCCGGAGCGAAATCGTTTGATCGCGATTAGCGCCCGCGGCGCTGTCCGAGACCCATTTCCTTGGCAAGGCGGGAACGCGCCTCGGCATAGGAGGGCGCCACCATCGGATAATCCGCCGGCAGGTCCCACTTTTCGCGATAGGCGTTCGGGGTCAGGTCATGATGGGTCATCAGGTGACGCTTCAGCGACTTGAAGCTGCCGCCGCATTCCAGACAAACGAGATGGTCGCCGCTGATCGACTTACGAACCGAAACCGCCGGCTTCTGCTTTTCCTGAGCCTGGGCGGCAGCCTGCGGCTTCGCGGTGTTGCTCAGCGCGGCGTGCACCTCGTGAATGAGCCCCGGCAGGTCGCCGGTCTGGATCACATGGTTGCTCACATAAGCGGCCACGATATCGGCGGTCAGTTCCACGAGGGCCTGGTTGTCCTGCTCGATCGTTGCATCCGTCATTCTTCACTCCTGTTCTTTTCTTTGCCTGCCCGCGCCCGCAGTTACTCTGCGCAAGGACGCCTTCAGAAAATCTCTTCAAGCAGCGCCGTTGGTCGTCGTCGTTTCTGCGTAGAAATTAAAGCCGCGCCGCACGGAAAACCGGCAGCACAGCCTCACGGATAGGGCCTGATTATTTCCATCAACGCGTGAAATATTCGCGCGCTCTTGGACGGAATACCACTTCAATGACAAATGTAAAGTTTAAATCGTCGTTTTAACGTCTTTATTGAAAGCAGCGAAGCGCGACCACGCGATTTCGGGTCCGCCCATGGCATAATACTTAAAAACATTCCAAAGTCGTAAAAACCGTGCTGCTAGTCACTGTCTCTACTTTGTAATTCATCTCTGACCGTATTCTCGTATAGCGGGTAACCAACCTCATGAGAGGCGCGCGCCAGCAAGTGCGCCGAGATCGGTGCGGTTATGATGAAGAAGACGATGCCCGCACAGGCGCGCACGAAAGTGGATATTTCACCCGCATGGATGCCGATTGCCAGAAAGATCAGACCCGCGCCGACCGTGCCGGCCTTTGAGGCCGCATGCATGCGCGAATAGAGATCGGGCAGCCTGATGATGCCGATTGCAGCCGTAAGCGTGAAGGCAGCGCCCCCAAGCATCAGGATGGAGACCAGTCCGGCCAGAAGATATTGCGCCATACCCCTACTCCCCGCTCTTTTCCGCATCGGCCGAAACCACCGGCACGTCTTCGCCCGACGGCCCGGAATCATAGGCCATGGGATGCGGTTTCACCTTGAAGCCCGTCTCGGTATCGGCCCGCATCGCGCTCGAACGGATGAAACGCGCGAAGGCGACAGTCGCCAGAAAGCCGACAAGGCCGAGCGCGATGGCGATGTCGATGTAAAGCGTGAACCCGGTCCGCACCGCGATCACGATGATGAACCCCACGCCCACGGCGACGATCATATCGAGCGCCAGAACCCGATCAGGCAGCGTCGGCCCCTTCACCACCCGAAAGGCCGTCAGGAGCAGCGCAATCGAAAGCAGAACAAGGGACATATCTGCGGCATGCTGTACGATCTCATCAGGCGTCATCAGGCAAAAGCCTCCCTGATCTTGGTTTCGAAGCCCTCGGCGATGCTCTTCCTGATCGCGTCGGGATCGGCGCAGTCAATCGCGTGGATAAAGAGATACTTATTGTCATCCGAAACGTCGACGGACAGCGTTCCGGGCGTCAGCGTGATCATGTTGGCAAGCAGAACGATTTCGAAATCCTTTTCGAGCGACAGTTCATAGCGGAATATGCCGGGTTTGACGTTCATGCGCGGCGAGCAGACGAGTTTCGCGACCGACCAGGCCGACGCCATGAGCTCGTACAGAAACAGCACCAGCAGTTTGAGCAACCGCTTCACGCGCGAGAAATAGCCTGTTCCGCCGATCTGGTGGCGCACCAGCCCGACCGCGATCGCTCCGATGATGATGCCGAAGAACAGATTGTGCAGCGAGGCGCTGCCGGTTACGGCAACCCAGAAGATCGCCAGAACGAGATTGGAAAGCAGTATCTTCATTGCACGCTTCCTCCCGGGAAGACCGACAGGAAATAGCCCTCCGGCGAAAGAATCCCGCCAATAGCCTTTGCCGTCAGGTTCAGCACCGGCTCCGGATAGAGCCCGAAGAAGACGACGATGGCGGAAAGCCCGATGATCGGCAGCCATTCGGAAAACGGTATCCTGAGCGTCTCGGAAACCCCACCCTCTGCGGGCCGCCAATAGGCCAGGAGGAATATCCTGCCAAGCGAAACCGTCAAACAAAACCCGGCGAAAAGAATGCCGGCTGCAAGCCACCACGACCCGGTTTCGACGCTGGCGCGCACCAGGATGGCTTTGGGCCAGAAGCCGGAAAACGGCGGCAGTCCGGCGGCGGCGAAGAACGCGCCAAGGCTGAGGCCGGCGAACACCGGATAGCGCTTGTAGATGCCGCCGATCTGGTTGAGCGAGAAGCCGCCGGCAAGCCGCCCGGCAAGGCCGGTGATCAGATAGAGCAGCGTCATCAGGATCATCGAATGCAGCGCGTAGAACAGTGCGCCCTGCAAGCCGTCCATGCCGCCGATCGCAACGCCCGCAAGGCAATTGCCGATCCCCACGATAACGACATAACCGACTGCGCGGCGGATATCATGCTGGGCGATCGCGCCGAGACCGGCGAGCACCATGGTGAGGAAGGCGGCAAGACCGACGACGGAGGAAAGCGACGCAAGATCGGCCGGCAGGATCATCACCATGACCCTGAGCAGCGCATAAACGCCGACCTTGGTCAAAAGCCCGCCGAACAGCGCAGAGACCACGGTGCGCGGCGTATGATAGGAGGCCGGCAGCCAGAAATTGACCGGAAAGGCCGCCGCCTTCATGCCGAAGGCCAGCACGAACAGCGCTCCGATCGTCGCGGTCGGCAGTGCCGGGGTCTCGCGCGCCCTGATTGCGATATCGGCCATGTTGAGCGTGCCGAACACGGCATAGGTATAGGCAACCGCGATCAGGAACAGCGTGGTGCCGATCAGGTTCAGCACCGCATATTTCATCGCGCCGTCAAGCTGCTCATGGGTGGAACCCAGGATCAGCAGGCCGAATGAGGATATCAACAGCACTTCGAACCAGACATAGAGGTTGAAGATATCGCCGGTCAGGAATGCTCCGGAGACGCCCGCGATCAGCAGCAGCAGAAACGGATAGAACCCGTAGCGGCGCCCGCTCGTGTCGATGCTGCCAAGCGCGAACACAGCGCCTGCAAGCCCCGCAATGGCGGCCGCCAGCGCAAACAGCGCGCTCATGATGTCCGCGGTGAAGGCAATACCGAAGGGCGGCAGCCAGCGGCCCGCCACCATGGTGAGCGGCCCGTCCTTCCACACGGTAAAAAGCAGCAGACTGTCGATGACGACCAGAAAGGCAAGCGCGGCAATGGCGATCACGGGATGCCAGACGGTGTGCTTGCGGATCATCGTCAAGAGCGCGCCGACGGCGATACAGGTCGCGACCGGCAGGATGACGAGCCAGTCCGTCAGCGTCGTCGGCGCCATTGTCAGCGCGGCGGAGGGATCGATTTGGTAAGCGGAAGCTGCCATGGGTTCAGTCTTGATATCCCCGTTCAGTAGCCGAGCGGCGGCATGGGCTGGTCCTTGGGCTCCGCTGCCCGCATATCGTCGGTATCATCGGTATTGAGATCCTGATAGGCGCGGTAGGTCAAAACCAGAAGGAAGGCAAAGAAGGAAAAAGCGATCACGATCGCCGTCAGGATCAGCGCCTGCGGCAGCGGATTGGCCGTTCCCGAGGGCAGCGTATCCATGCTTTTCGGGATGATCGGCGGCACGAAGCCGGTAACCCGCCCGGCGGTAAAGATCAGCAGATTGACCGCATTGCTGAGAATGGCGATGCCCAGCATGATGCGCACACTGTGGCGCGACAGCATCAGGTAGATCGCGGCGGTAAAGAAGATGCCGACAAGGCACGAGAGCACGAACTCCATCAGATATGGTCCCTCTCTTCAAGGGCCAGGAAGATCGACGATATCGCCCCGAACACCACGAGATAGACGCCGATATCGAAGGTGGTGACCGTCGAGATCGGCACTTCCACACCGTAGATCACCGGATAGATCCAGTGCGCCGTCATGAACGGCGTGTGCGCGAAGATCGAGATCAGACCCGAAAGCGCGGCGAGCAGAAGCCCCGCTCCGGCATAGGCCAGCGGATGGAAGTGGATCGCCCGGCGCACCGCCGAAACCCCCATGGCAATGCCGAAAATGGCGATGGCCGAGGCCGCGATCAGACCGCCGATAAAGCCGCCGCCGGGCGCATTGTGGCCGCGCAGCAGGACGAAGATCGAAAACAGCATCATCAATGCCGACAGGAATGGCGCCGCCGTTCTGAAGATCAGCGTGTTCATCGGACCTCGCTTTCTGTCGGTTCCTTGGGTGTGGTGCCGGTCCTGGTGTTGCGCAGCCGGATCAGGGCCAGAATGGCAAGTCCGGTGATCATCACCACGGCAATCTCGCCAAGCGTATCCGTTCCGCGGAAGTCGACGATGATGACGTTGACGACGTTGTGCCCGTGGGCGATCACCTTCGAATAGCTGTTGAAGAACTCCGACAGCCGGTCATTGAACGGCACCTGGGTGACGCGCATCAAAAGCAGCGTGAAACCGAGCCCGCAGATCACGGCAAGCGCGCCGTCGAACAGTCTTTGCCCCATGGCGCGGTGGTCCGATGGCGTCAGATTGAGGCGGGTCATCACCAGCGTCAGAATGACCACTGACAGGGTTTCGACCATGAACTGGGTGAAGGACAGGTCGGGCGCACCGAGCAGCAGAAACAGGACGGCCACCGAAAAGCCCTGGATGCCGAGCGTCACGATCGCCGTCAGCCGGTTATGCGCCCCGATCACCGCGCCGAGCCCGATCACGGCCAGCAGCAGGATCACCCAGTGCGCGAGGTGGAGATCCTCCGGCAGGCCCTGCCAGACCGGCAATTCGCCGAACGAGAACAGCGAGGCCATCAGCACGGCCGCGACCATCATGAAAGTGGCGGTGATGTAGAATTCGAGCCGTCCGGGCTGAATCGTCTGCGTCACCTTGAAGGACAGCCTCACAAGGCCGCGCATGAAACTGTCGAACCAGAGATCCGGCCCGGGGCCAAGACGCGTCAGCATGCCGGCAATCGCAGCCCGCAGCGCATCAAGCCGCCAGTAGATCACCAGCGCGATCGCGACGGTCAGCACCGACAGCGCCAGCGGCAGGCCGATATGCGGGATCAGCGACAGATGGATGCTGATCTCCTCGCCCGCGACGGCGCTCGCCATCGGGCCCGAGAAATGGGTGTTGAAATAATGCGCGAACACGGCCGAAAGCAGACCGGCAAGGCCGAGCGCGATTGGCCCGAGCCACATCAGCGCCGGTCCCTCGTGGGCGTGTTTCGGCGTCTCGGTCTTCGCGCCGATAAACGGCTTCAGCCCGACGCCGAAGCCGACGGCGAACATCAGCGCGTTGCCGACGATCGCAACGATCAGAAAGATCGTCGCAAAGGTTGTTCCGGCATCGAGCGATTCGTAGATCCCTTCCTTGGCGAGGAAGCCGACGAATGGCGGCAGGCCGCCCATCGAGATCGCGCCGGCAAGCCCTGCCGCAAAGGTAATCGGCATCGCCTTCGCCAGCCCGCCCAGCTTTGTCAGGTCGCGGGTGCCGGTCTCGTGGTCGATCAGCCCGGCGACCATGAACAACCCGCCCTTGAACAGCGCGTGAGCGATCAGATAGAGCACCGCGCCCTCGACCGCGTGCTCGATGCCCATGCCGGTCATCATCACCATCAGCCCGAGCGAGGCGACGGTGGTGTAGGCCAGCATCAGTTTCAGGTCGGTCTGGCGCACGGCCAGCACCGTGCCGACCAGCAGCGTGACGCCGCCGAACACCGGCAGCACCGTCATCCACGCCGCGGTATCGCCCATCACCGGGTTCAGCCGCATCAGCAGGTAGACGCCCGCCTTCACCATGGTTGCGGAGTGCAGATAGGCCGAAACCGGCGTCGGCGCCTCCATGGCGTTCGGCAGCCAGAAATGGAACGGAAACTGCGCCGATTTGGTGAACGCGCCGCCCAGAACCAGAATGAAGGCAGCGAGATAAAGCGGGCTCTGTCGCAGCACATCGCCGCTTGCGAGAAGCTCGGAAAGCCCGTTCGCGCCGGTGATATACTGGATCATCAACACGCCGGCGAGCAGCGCCAGGCCACCGCCGCCGGTCACCACCAGCGCCTGGATCGCGGCGCGGCGCGAGGCATCCTTTTCATGGTCGAAGCCGATGAGCAGGAAGGATGTAATCGAGGTCAGCTCCCAGAAGATGAACAGCATCAGCAGTCCATCGGAGACGACCACGCCAAGCATTGCGCCCATGAACATGAACATGAAGGACAGGAACCGCGCCTGCTGCGGATGGCCCTTCATATAGCCCCCGGCGTAAAGCACGATCAGCGTTCCGATGCCGGTAATCAGCAAGGCGAAGGTCAGCGAAAGACCGTCGATCAGAAAGGAAAAACGCAGGCCCAGGCTCGGCACCCAGTCATAGCCGCCGGTCAGCGCCTCGC
Source organism: Martelella sp. FOR1707 (assembly GCF_053484265.1). Taxonomy (NCBI): domain Bacteria; kingdom Pseudomonadati; phylum Pseudomonadota; class Alphaproteobacteria; order Hyphomicrobiales; family Aurantimonadaceae; genus Martelella; species Martelella sp. FOR1707. The sequence continues at coordinate 599,024 of NZ_JBAKFP010000004.1, forward strand.
CATTGGCGATGCGCGGCACGAGCCGGGCGAACTGGACCAGCGAAAACAGCGGCAGCAGCGCCAGAAGCCAGGGTGCGAAGGATTTGAAGATGCGGTAGAGGATCGGAGATAAAACCGCCCCGATGAAGGGCAGAAGAAGGGCCAGAAATATGAGTGTCGTCTCACTGGGCGACATAGCATCTCCAAAAAATAGTCTGCCGGGCATTCACGCAACTGAACCTGATCAGTTACGTTAAGTTTAGCATGCGCTCAACCGCGTCCAAGTCTTTTTCGCAAGCGCAAAACCGCGAACGCCCTCCATGGCCGGCTTTCCTGCCAAGGCATTGCTTTTTCTGAGCCTACGACACATCTATCGCTACAGACAGCCATTAAACGTGAAAAACCGTTGGAGCGCGACTTTGACAGACATCAATAAACAGAAAAATCCGGCAAGCGAAGAAGAATGGCGCGACAAATTGACGCCGGAGCAGTTTCACATCCTGCGCGAACATGGCACCGAACGCCCCTTTACCGGCCCGTACTGGAATAGTTTCGAAATCGGCACCTATTACTGCGCCGGTTGTGAGACCCCGCTGTTCCGTTCGGACACCAAGTTCGATGCCGGCTGCGGCTGGCCGAGCTTCTTCGAGCCGGTCAGGAAAGACGCGGTGATCGAACTGCGCGATGATTCGCTCGGCATGGTGCGCACCGAAATCCGCTGCGCCACCTGCGGCGGCCATCTCGGCCACGTCTTCCCCGATGGTCCGAAGCCCACCGGCCTGCGCTATTGCATGAACGGCCATGCGATGCACTTCGTGCCCGACGAGAAGTAGTCCCAAGCCGCCCTGCTTGACGGCGGCTCTCTGCGCCCTCGATCCCGTATGAAGGATGATTGAGGGCGTAACTTTATGTTTTTTTTGGGGTTTTACGGCGAAACCGCAACCGGCTTTCGCGCCGCTTTCTTGTATATTCGACAGCGCTAACACGAGAGCGACCGGCCAACGGAAACGGCACGAGGAAGCCTGTTACCGTCGGCCGGCCGACCCCACGAGACCAGGAGATGCGGCGGACCTGAGCATCATGGGGCAACTGCTTAAAGCAGCTAAAGTAAACTTGAACGCACACAGAAAATAATCAACCGTTTTTAACGGTTCGCGCTCAATTCAGTCTATTTTATGGTTAATTACGTGAGCTCTATTCGATTAGATCATCGAACGGGAAAGTGAAGTTCGTTTTTTATGTCAGGCAGCGGGCCAAGAGAGCGGTTCGCTGCATCCGGCAATGCTCGAGGGGCTTTACCCCACTTCCATCAGCGCCGATTTGAACACCGGGATATCATCACCCTCCGCCGAGCCGAGCAGTCCGGCGCGGGCGCGCTCATCGGCGATCTGCCGCCAGCTCGCATCCAGCATGGTATGCAGCGCATGGATCGCGTGTTCGGCATCATCCCTGCCCCGGTCCGGATAGAGGATGGCAAACAGTCCGGCCTCGACATGGCTCGCCGCCTCGCGGCCGCGCAGGTGGTAGCGGATCAGCGATGCCACGGCCGCAGCACTTTCGTCGGCCACACTTTCGGGCACCCGCAGCACGCCCATGTAAAGCGGTTCTCCGGTCTCGCTCGCCTCGCGCTTCAGCGTGTTGAGCGCGCGGGCAAAGCCATCGGGCGCCAGAAGCCCTTCGCTGGCTTCTACCGGCGGCGCGTCCCCGGCCGCATCGGTCATGCCGGCGCCCATGGTCTCGATAAACCGCTTGCGGCGCAGATGCAAAAGCGCCCGCAGCACCAGTTCGCCGGTCTCGCCCGGCCAGTCCATGCAGTCATCCGCGCTGCGGGCGGCATCGCTGGAGACGACCGACAGACCGCCTGGCTCGGAAAGCGCGAACAGCGGCACGAAGCGCATGCCCGGCACGCAGCGAAGCTGACCGCAGATCCGCATGGCATCGGAAAGCGCCCCGCCGCCGTGCACCAGAACCAGATCGAAACGGTGGCTTGCGGCGAGATAAAGCGCTTCCGGCAGATCGCCGGTGGCGATCGTGGTTGTCAGCGACAGCATGGATTTCAGAATATCCTGCCTCAGCCCCGCATCCTCGGCGACGACAAGCACCTTTACGCTGTCATCCGGCACCGGATCGGCCTGAGTGCGCATGGCGGCGCGTTCCCATGACCCCGCTTCCTTTTGCAGCGCATTATAACGCAGCAGCGCCGAAATCCGCGCGGCTGCGGCATTCAGATTGTGCTCCAGCCCGATGACGTCATCGGCGCCTGCGCGAAGCGCCGCCAGCCTGAGGCCGGCATCCGCCTTTTCCGGCGTGATGATCGCGACCGGGGCGGCAATGCCCGAATCGTGCTCCTTCAAAATCCCGCAACAGGAGAGCGCCGGCGCGGGGTCCTCGTCATCGACGGCGACGAGGATCAGGCTTGCGGCATTGACCGCCGCCATCATGCCGTCGCTATCGGAAAAATCGGCCTGGTAGAAATCGACCGGCCACGAACTCAGCATCGCGGCGAGCGTCTGGGCCACAGCCCCCTCGCCGCCGATCAGAACGATGCTTTCTTCGCCGAAGCTGTTCACGGTCGTTTCCTCAGGCATCGCCCAGATAGGTTCTCACGGTCTTGATGAAGTTCGGCACCGAAACGGGTTTGGAAAGATAGGCATCGCACCCGGCCTCGCGGATGCGCTCCTCATCGCCGCGCATGGCGAATGCCGTGATCGCGACGATCGGTATTGTCGCCAATTCGGCATCGGCTTTCAAGCTGCGGGCGATGTCGATGCCGGAGCGCTCCGGCAACTGGATATCCATCAGGATAAGCCCCGGTTTGAACAGCCGCGCCAGCTCCACCGCATCCGCGCCCGTGCGGCTTTCCACCGCCTCATAACCAGAAGCTTCCACCAGATCGCGAAACAGTTTCATATTCAAATCGTTATCTTCTACAATCAGAACCTGTTTCGCCATCTGACGCAATCCCCTGGCACCGGCCCATGGTCCGGCTTGCAACGCGCCGGTGAAACGCTAGAATCGCTCTCACCGAATTATGAGCGCATCATCGACCAAGTTTAGGCCGATTTGGTTAAGAAACGGAAATCCGCGTGCAGAATTTTCCCGATCCTTCTGAAAATCCCTCGCGCGAACATGCGCTGGCCATCGAAATTCTGGTCTGGCTGTCCGGCGAGCCGGAGCTTTTGAACCGGTTTTGCGCGCTGACCGGAATCGATATCGGCGAATTGCGCGCGCTCTCGCAAAGCCCCGGCTTCGAAAGCGCCATGATCGGCTTCATCGCCGGGCATGAGCCCACCCTGATGGCGTTTTGCCAGGACTGCAACGTCAAGCCGGAAACGGTTTCCTATGCCTGGCAGAAGCTCGAATATGGCGGACAGGTCGATTGAAAACTGTGAACGGCGAACACGAGGATCTTTCCGACCTGAAGATTGGCGACCGCCCGTTGGTGGTCGTCGATGTCGACGAGGTCGTGCTGCAATTCCTCGACCCGTTCAAGGCCTTCCTGAAAGCGAACGACCACGAACTGGTGCTGGAGACCTTCAGCCTGAACGGCAACGTGACCTCTCTTGCCACCGGCAAGAAAATTCCCGATGCCGATGTCGGCGCTTTCCTCACGGCGTTCTACGACGCCCAGGAGGAATGGCAGGAGCCGTTCGAGGCCGCACGCGAAACGCTCTATGGCCTCAACGATATCGCCGATGTTCTGCTGCTCACGGCCATGCCACCGCGCCATCGCGCCGCGCGCCGCCGCTTGCTGTCCCGCTACGGATTCGGCTTCCCGCTGATCGCATCGGAGGAGCCGAAGGGCGAGGTGCTGAGCGCGCTTTGCAGCAAGGACCCGCCGGCTCTGATCTTCGTCGACGACATGCTCTACAATTGCAGATCGGTTGCCAAATCCCTGCCGGACGCACTCACCATCAACCTGCTGATCAACGACGATTATCGCGCGATGGCGCCGAAGACCGAGGCCCCGTCCGTGGTCGCGACCGGCTGGCACCATGCCGACAGGCTGATCCGCCGCCACATCGCCGAAAACGGTTGATCGCCATCGCGCCGCTCCTTGCCTTACTGCAGTCCCGGCGGTAATTTCGGCTGTTCAACCTTTGTTCTGATGGTCATGGCCGAAACGACGCCCACTCCGGAAGCCTTGTGCCGCGATTGCCTGAAGGCGACCGCGGGCGCGGCGCGTCGCTGCCGCCATTGCGGTAGTCCCCGGCTGTTGCGCCACAGTGAGTTGCACGCCCTCTCCATCGCCCATATCGATTGCGACGCGTTCTATGCCGCGATTGAAAAGCGCGACAATCCCGAGCTTGCCGACAAGCCGCTAATCATCGGCGGCGGCAAGCGCGGCGTGGTCTCCACCGCCTGCTACATCGCCCGAATCAGCGGCGTGAAATCGGCAATGCCGATGTTCAAGGCGCTGGAGGCCTGCCCGGATGCGGTGGTGATCCGCCCGAACATGGAGAAATACGTCGCCGTCGGTCGCCAGTTGCGGGCGATGATGCTGGAACTGACCCCGATGGTGGAACCGCTCTCGATCGACGAGGCCTTTCTCGACCTTTCCGGCACGGGGCGGCTGCACAAGGCGAGCCCGGCCATCACCCTCGCACGGTTTGCGAAACGCGTGGAGGCGGAACTTGGCATCACGATCTCGATCGGCCTGTCCTACTGCAAGTTCCTCGCCAAGATCGCCTCCGATCTCAACAAACCCCGCGGTTTCTCGGTCATTGGCGAGGCGGAGGCCATGCGCTTCCTCGCCGACAAGCCGGTCGGCATGATCTGGGGCGTGGGCAAGGCGTTCACCGAAACGCTGAAACGCGACGGCATCACCACGATCGGCCAGTTCCAGACCATGGAGAAGAACGAGCTGCTGCGCCGCTACGGGGTGATCGGCCCGCGGCTCTACCACCTCGCCCGCGGCGAGGACACGCGCTCCGTCAAGCCGGAGCGTGGAACCAAGAGCATCTCCAACGAGACCACGTTCAACACCGACATTTCCGATCTCGAGGAGCTAAGCGCCATTCTCCGGCGCTTGAGCGAAAAGACCGCCCGCCGCGCCAAGGCGGCCGGCTTTGCCGGGCATACCGTGGTGCTGAAACTGAAGACCGCCGACTTCAAGATCCGCACCCGCAACCGCCATCTGAGCGCGCCGACCCAGCTTGCCGACCGCATCTTCTCCAACGGACTTTCACTGCTGAAGAACGAGACCGACGGCACGAAATACCGCCTGATCGGCATCGGCATTTCCGACCTCTGCGACCCCGCCACCGCCGACCCGCCCGACCTCGTCGATCCGGGCGCCGCCAAACGCGCCGCAGCCGAAGGCGCGATCGACCGCCTGCGCGGCAAGTATGGTCTGGCGGCGGTGGAAACAGGCTATACGTTTCGGCCGGACAGGGCGAAGCCCGGCGGGCATGAATGAGGATAGTTCAGTGAAGCGTTTGAGCCGGCTCGAACTTGCAGTACATTCCCGACCCGCCGCCAAGCGAAAGCCTCTCAGCCCCAATCTCCCCCCTTGAGGGGGAGATGTCGCGAAAGCGACAGAGAGGGG
>NZ_JBAKFP010000005.1:0-586678 GCF_053484265.1 Martelella sp. FOR1707
GAGGCGGGAGAACGTGTCGTGGCTTGGGGCCGCGTCGTAATCGATCAACTGAGACCATGCCTGCCGGCGCTCCTGCGCAAACAGGGAAAACTCGGTCGCCGAGCTCGCACCGCACAGGCTTGCGGCGATCATCATCACGATCAGATCGCCAAGCCGATGACTGATATTGGCGCCGCGCGGGTCCGGCACCACTCCAAAACAACCCTCGAGACAGGACATAGCAGTTTCCTTCAAAAAACTGCTGTCTCAAAGAATCCCTTTCACGCAACCATGCAACAAAAAATCCCATATGCGATTCCCCTGCCCTCGCCCCGGAGGGGAGAGGGTGGCGCGTATGCGCCGGGTGAGGGGAAACAGCGCTTCCTCAAAACACGATGCCGGAGAAGTTGGAGGCCCCTACAGCGCCGCCGCCAGGTCCCCGGCCCGCGCGCCCGTAAGCCGCACCCGACGCCCCGCGCCTTCCTCGGCAAAAGCCAGCCGCAAGGCATCCTTCGGCAACAGCCCTTCGCCCCGGTCAGGCCACTCTATAAGGCTCACGCCATCCTCCAGCGCCTCGTCGATGCCGAGTTCTATCAGTTCGTCGGGGTCGGAAAGCCGGTAGAGGTCGAAATGCCAGATCGGCGGATCGCCGTCATAGACCTGCACGAGCGTGAAGGTCGGGCTCGGGACTTCGAGGTCGCGAACGCCCGTCCGGGCGCGGATCAGCGCGCGGGCGAAGGTCGACTTGCCCATGCCGAGATCGCCGTCGAGCAGCAGGCAATCGCCTACCGTCAGAAGCGGCGCGAGTCGCCCGGCAAAAGCGATGGTGGCTGTTTCATCGGGAAGAAAGAAGCTGCTCATTCTGCAGCGATAATGTCAGCGGAGCGCTTCTCGCCGACGGCATCGGGAATCCGGCAGGAGACGGTGGTCCCGGCGCCGGCTTCGGAATCGATGAAGATCTTGCCGTGATGCAGGCCCACGAAACTCTCGACAATCGCAAGGCCAAGGCCCGCGCCGGCATATTGCGCCTGCCTGCCGCCCGATTCGAAGCGGGAGAACACGTTTTCGAGCGCATCGTCGCTGATGCCGGGGCCGCTATCGGTGACGGTGAAGACGAAATCGGCGTTTTCGCGCCAGCACGACAGCGCGATGATGGAACCGCGCGGCGCATAGCGGATGGCATTGCCGAGGATCTTCAGCAGCACCTGTTTCAGCCGCTGGAAATCGGCGGTGATCTCGCCGAGCTTCGGCGGCGCGGTGATTTCAAGCGTCACCCCGGTTTCCTGCAGCCGGCTCGAAATATCCTCGGCGACCGAATCGATAAGGTCGTCGAGCGACATCCGGTCGCATTCAAGCTGCAGGATGCCGGCATCGGCGGATTTCAGGTCGATCATGTCGTTGACGATCGTCATCAGCACCGAGGAGGAATTGGCGATGTGATCGACATAATTGCTCTGCCGCGCCGTCAGCGGACCGATCTCGGAGGATTTCAGCAGCTCGGCGAAGCCCATGATCGAGGTCAGCGGCGTGCGCAGCTCGTGGGAGACGTGTTCGAGGAAGGCGTTCTTGAGTTCCTCCGCCTTGCGCAGCGCGTCGTTCTTTTCCGTCAGCGCGCGCTCGACATTGACCGAATCCGTCTTGTTGACGAAGGTCAGCATGGTCTGGGCGTTGGGCAGCGGCGTCACGGCATAGTCCAGCACCACGCCGGAGGAAAGTTCCAGCCGGCCCTGGCGCGAGACCCGCTCGTCGTCAAACGAGGTGATCATCCGGGCAAACAGCCGCCAGCCCTTTGCCGCTTCCTCGTCCTTTTCGCCGATCTGCATCAGCGCGCGGATATGGGTGCCGGGCGCGGCCTCGTTCTCGCCGATCCGCCACAGGCCGAGGAAGGCCGGGTTGGAAAGCTTCAGCCGCCCGTCCGGACCGAACACCGCGACCCCTTCGGACAGATGATCGATGGTCTCGCCCTGAACCTTGACCAGCGTGTTGTATCGGGTCTTGAGCGCCACCTGCTCGGTGTGGTTTTCGAACACCCAGGTGGTGCCGCCGCGCGGATGGGCGGAGGCGAAGACGGAGAGCGTCTCGCCGCTCGGCAGATACCAGAGGTCGTTATAGGGCGCGACCGAGTGATAGACCGACAGCGCCTTGTCCTTCCACTCGCGCCACTGATGCGGCTCCGGCAGCTTGCCGTCGGCGCGCAGTCGCTCGAACAGTTCGCCATTGTCGGGGTGGCTTTCGAGAAAGCCCATATCAAGCTTCCAGAGTTTCTCGAAGGCCTGATTGTAGAATTTCAGCCGCCGGTCGGCGTCGAAGATCGCAACAGCGGTGTTGAGGTGGTTCAGCGTGTCGGCATGGCTTTCAAGCGTCTGCTCCAACGCCGTCTCGCTCGCCTGCAGGGAGGAGACGTCGATCGCGAGCCCCGCCGAGCCATCGCCGGTCGGCACTTCGGTGAGATCATAGAAGGCGCGTTCGCCGGCGGTCACCACGGGCTGACGGCCCTTGAAGGGCTCGCCGGCCCTGATCTTGCCGTCGAGTTTTTCCTGCGTGGGAGCCGACAGCAGCATGCGGTTTTCGCTGAGCGCGCTCTCGGCGTCCGTCGCTTCCACGGCTGCGGCATAGGCGCGGTTCACCCAGGTGAGCCGGCCCTCGCCATCGCGTTGCCATGCCGGCGCGTCGACGCCGTTCAAAAGCGTCTCGAACCGCGACAGCGCGGCCCTGGCGCGCTTGTGTTCCAGTTTCAGTTCGGCGAGTTCCGCCCTCAGCGATTCCAGCGCGCCGAAGCGCACATGGGCGCGCCCGCCGGTGGTGCCGCCGATCACTTCCAGCACATAGCCGCCTTTGGTTTCGGCCAGCATTTCGAAGGCCTTGGCGCGATTGCGCAAGGCGGCAATAGCGGTATCGAGCTGCTTGGTGCTGCCGGGCGACAGCCAGTCGGCGAAGGAAAGGAAGGCGTCGTCGTCTTCCGGGGCTCCCGCCTCGTCAGGCAAGGCGCCCAGAAATTCCGGCGCACTTTCAGGGCCTTCCCAGAAAATGATGCGGCGGTTCTTTTCCGCGTTCAGCGCCTTGAGATTGGAAATCCGCTCGCGCTCGGCCTCAAGCTCGGCGGCAAGGCGTTGGTTTTCAGCCTCGGTGCGGCCACGCAGGCGCATGAACCACAGCGTGGACAGCACGGTGGCCGCCAGTATCCCGCCAAAGGTCGCAAGCGCCATGACCTCGCGCGAGGAAAGCATCGGCGGCGCGGTCTCGGCGGCGAAGGTGGAGGCCGCTGTCAAGGCGAGGGCGGTGCCAGCCAGAAGCAGGCGAGATGCCTGCCGTCCAACGCGACGATGCCGCTTGTTATTGTAAGTGCCGCCCCGGCCCATCAATCCATCCGTCATTCCGGCGATCGGCGCTACGGCCGGAATCGCCATTGTGGAGCAGCGCCGTTTTGAAACGGTTGTGCCCCAAGGCATGTCATGTTCGTGAAGATCCGGCCGATTGCCGAATCGCGCCCCTTCAAAACATAGACGCTTGACGAATCCGCGAAAAGAGTCCGGCGGAAATAAAGCAAGCGCCTGCGTTCCGGCGGGCGTCTTGCCAGATTATGCGGACATGCTTTCGGAAGTCTTAAAGGGGTGGCGTCAGCCTTCAGGCGAAAGCCGGCGCCGGTCGTTCGCGCACCGTCAGATGCACCAGCGCGGAAGCAAGCCCGAGCACGATCGCGGCATACCAGATCATGTCGTAATTGCCGTAGCGGTCGAACCACGCGCCGCCGAGCCACACGCCGGTGAAGCCGCCAATCTGGTGGCTCAGGAACACGAAGCCGAACAGCGTGCCCATGGCGCGCGGGCCGAACATCACCACGATCAGCCCGCTGGTGAGCGGCACGGTGGAAAGCCACAGCCCGCCCATGAGCATGCCGAAGATCAGCACCGAGGCGGGCGTCAACGGCAGCCAGATGAAGACCAGGATGACAGCGGCCCTTGCGGCATAGATCGCCGCCAGCACATGCGGCTTGGCAAAGATATTGCCGAGTTTGGAGGCAAGCAGCGTGCCGAAGATGTTGCCGAAGCCCGCCAGCGCCAGCGCCTGCAGTCCGAGCCCGCGCAATTGCGAAGGCGACATGCCGGTGCCGGCGCAGAAATTCTGCACATAGGTCGGCAGGTGGGCGGTGATGAAAGCAAGGTGAAAGCCGCAGACGAAGAAGCCGAGCCCCAGCATCAGGAAGCTGGTGTGGCCAAAGGCCTGCCTGAGGGTCTGCGGCAGATCGATCGGCGGCGGCGCGCTTGTGCCGGGTGCCTGCTTCACCTTGAGGAAGGGGATCGCGAACGCCATCGGCAGCAGAAGCGCCGCCAGGATCGCCATCGTCATGCGCCAGTCGAAATGGGCGATCAGGAAGGCGACCAGAAACGGCAGGATCGCCTGCCCGGCCGAGCCGGAGGCAGAGGCGATGCCGAGATAGAAGCCGCGCTTTTCCGGCGGCGCGGCGCGGCCGACGACGGCAAGCACTGTCCCGAAGGCCGTGCCGGAAATGCCCATGCCCACCAGCACGCCCGCGCCCATATGCTGGGCAAAGGGCGTGGTGCCGATGATCGAAATGCCCATGCCGAGCACATAGAAGGCGAAGCCGAGCCACATCGCGCGCCGGTCGCCATATTTGTCGGCGAGCATGCCGAAAAAGGGCTGGGCAAGCCCCCACACCAGGTTCTGGATCGCAAGCGAGATCGAGAAGATCTCCAGCCGCCCGCCGAACAGATCGTTGGACAGCGGCTCGATCACCCCGCCGAGCACCGAGCGCACCCCGAAGGAGAGCGCCAGCACGAGCCCGCCGGCGACCATGATGGTGGTCATGTTCTGGGTGGTTTCCGATTGCCCGCGCATCTGTCCCTCAAACCCTCCAAAAATTCCGATCTAGCAGCGTTTCCGCCATAAGAACAGTGAATAGATTTGAAGGATAACCAAGGTTTCAGTGATGTATCGGGCCTCCCGTGCCACCTCCATTATTGTGGCTTGTAGGCCACCGCCTCGATCTCGACCAGGATATTGATCATCAGCCGCGCCTCTGTGGTCGAGCGGGCGGGGAATTTGCCCTGTTCGAAAAACGCCGAATAGGCCTTGTTGAACCGGGCGAAGTCGCGGGCGTCGTGCAGCCACACCGTGGTCTTGCAGATATCGGAGAGTTCGCAGCCGGCGAGCTTCAGCGCCTCCTCGATATTGCGCATCACCTGCGCGGTCTGGGTCTCGACGTCATGGGCGACCACCGAGCCATCGGCAAGGGTCGGCACCTGGCCGGACACGTAAACGAAATCGCCGGCCCGGACGGCAGGGCTCAGGGGTGCGGGATTGGACGCGCCGCCTTCGGCGTGAAAATACTCGATCTTGCTCATGGAAAGGCCTTTCTTCGGTTTGGCAAAATGGACCGTCATTCTCCAGCACACCTGCCACAGAAAAACCGCTTCGCGCAACGCGCCAAGGCATCGTAGCAGGGCTGCGGCCTGCTTCTCCAACGAAGGCTTTCCCGATCCCGATCCATCGGCTATGCATCGGTAAATCAAACCGAACCGGATGGAGAGACCGCATGAAACGACTTGAAGGGCGGGTGGCGCTCGTCACCGGCGGCGTCGGCGGTGTCGGCGCGGCGGTGGTGCAGGATTTTCTGACCGAGGGCGCCGCCGTCATCATCAGCGATATTCGCGCCGACAAGGTGAATGAGGCGGTCGCATCCCTCAAAGCCGAGGGACACGCCGTCGCGGGCGCGGCGGCCAGCATCACCGACTACGAGGCCTTCAAGGCTGCCGTCGATACGGCAAGCGGCGCACTGGGTCCGGTCGATATCATCGTCGCCAACGCCTTTGTCGGCGGCACCTCGCCCACGCTCGACAAGACCACGCCGGAAGGTTTCCGCCAGGATGTCGCCGACAATCTCGCCGGCACATTCAACACCGTGCGCGCGGTGATCGACGGCATGAAGGCGGCCAGCCGCGGCGCGATCGTGGTGATCGGCTCGGTCAACGGGCTCACCACCCTCGGCCAGCCTGCCTACAGCGCCGCAAAGGCAGGACTTGAAAGCCTGACGCGGACCATGGCGACCGAGTATGGCGCGCACAATATCCGCGCCAACATCATCTGCCCTGGCACGGTGCAGACGCCGGCCTGGGATGCGCGGATCGCGAAAAAGCCCGACGTGCTGGACGGGCTGACAAAATGGTATCCGCTTGGCCGCGTCGCCAAGCCCGTCGATATCGCCAAGGCGGTGACCTTCCTTGCCTCCGACGATGCCGGCTTCATCTCCGGCGTGACGCTGCCGGTCGATGGCGGACTGATGGCCGGCAATCTGCAAATGGCGCGCGAACTGACGCTGGAAGATCGCTGAGGCGATCCGCATGAGCGCGCCGCGCCGAAAGGAAATAATGTGACGTTTGAAGACCTCGAAACCCCCGCCCCGCTCGTCAATCTGGCCATTGTCGATGCCAATCTGAAGCGGATGCAGGATTATTGCGATCGCCACGGCATCAGGCTCAGGCCGCATATCAAGACCCACAAGAGCATCGCCATGGCGAAACGCCAGCTCGCGCTCAGGGCGCACGGCATCACCTGCCAGAAGCTCGGCGAGGCCGAGGTGATGGCCGATGCAGGGATCAACGACATCCTGATTTCCTATCCGCTGATCGGCAAGGCGAAGCGTCTCGCGGCCCTTGCCGCGCGGGCGAAAGTGACGGTCGCGATCGATAGCGAGCAAGCGCTCGCCACCGCCGCCGAGGCCGCCGCGCTCGCCAAGCGGGACATCGGCGTTCTCGTCGAATTCGACAGCGGCGCGAAACGCACAGGCGTGGTTCGGGTCGAGGACGCGCTGGCACTCGCCCGCAAGATCACCGATACGCCGCATCTGGCCTTTGCCGGGCTGATGACCTATCCGGCGAACGAAAATACCGTCGCCTTCGTCAACGCCGCCCGCGCCGCCTTCGATGACGCCGGCATCGCCATTCCGATGGTCTCGGGCGGCGGCACGCCGGATGCCTTCAGCGTCCATGAACTCGGCGTGATCGATGAGCTCCGCGTCGGCACCTATATCTACAACGACAGGATGATGATCGGCGCCGGCCATGCAAGCCTTGCCGATTGCGCCTTTGATGTGATCGCCACCGTGGTGAGCCGCCCGGAGGAAAACCGCGCGATCATCGATGCCGGGTCGAAGTCGCTCACCAGCGACCCTTCCGGCAAGGGCGGTCCCGGCCATGGCCTTATCCGTGCCTATCCCGATGCCGTGATCGACCGGCTGAGCGAGGAACACGGCATGGTCGACCTGTCTAACTCGGCCGCCAAACCACGGATCGGAGAACGGCTGCGGATCGTGCCCAACCATGTCTGCCCGGTGACCAATCTGCATGACGAGATCTGGGTCGAGGCCGATGGCGAGATCAGCGAATGGCCGGTGGATGCCCGCGGCCTGACGCGATAGGGGAACCAGCGTCGCGTTGGTCCCGAGACATCGGGTTCAGGCCATCGCCGCTTTCATCGCCCGGATCGCCGCGGCATCGGTGCGGCCGGGGGCGGCGCTCTCGAACCCCTGCAGCTTCAACCCTTCGGCCTGATGGCGCATCGTGCAGGAGGCATGCAGTTCGCTGACGCCCGGGATCGCCAGAAACAGATGGGCGTTTTCGGGGTTGAGCCCGCCGCCCGGCATCAGCGCGATACGGCCCTTCCCAGCCTCCGCCAGTTCGATGATCAGATCGCGGCCTTCACTGGCACGCTGTTCCTGCCCGGATGTGAGTATGCGCGGAATGCCGAGGCTTATCGCCCTCTCAAGCGCCGCAAAAGGATCGCGGGTCAGGTCAAAGGCGCGGTGGAGGGTGATATCCATGCCCTGGGCCGCCGCGATGAGGGTCGCAAGCCCGTCCGCGTCGAGATCGTGATTGCGGTCGAGCGCGCCGATCACCACGCCGGCAACACCCGCCGCCCGGCAAAAGGCGATATCGCGCAGCATGGTTTCGAACTCCCGCGCCGAATAGACGAAGCCGCCGGCGCGCGGGCGGATCAGCACATGAACGGGCACCGGCGCGGCAGCGGCAAGCTCGATCAGCCCTGCGGACGGCGTCAACCCGCCCTGGTCGAGTGCCGCGCATAATTCGATCCGGTCTGCGCCGGCTGCCACCGCCGTATCAAACCCGCCGATATCGCCAACGCAGATTTCAAGGATTGGGGTCATGAGCGTCTCCGGTCGAGAGAAAACACCAGCAGCGCGCCGGCGAACCCGGCGGCGGCGGACAAGATAGCGGTTCCCGCATAGCCGGTCACCTTGGTGCCGATCGCGAATTGCGCGGCCGCGATGCCGGCGCTCGCGAACATGTTGACGGATATCAGCGAGGCACCGAGTCCGGCCTTGTTGGCAATCAGGTTCTGCAGATAGGTCACCGGGATCGAGATGATCGCGGCCGCCCCGAGGCCGGCGATCCCGGTCAGCGCATAGGCCTGCCAGACCGCCGTGATATTGCCGAGCAGGAACAGGTAGAGCGCATAGATCACCGTGCCGACGACGAAGATCGCAAGCTGCGACACGTATCGTTCCGCATAGCCCCAGCCGATGATGAACACGATCTCGAGACCGGCGACGATGCCGACCAGCACGCCGACATCGGCAACCGCGCCGCCGGCCTGACCGGTCACGATCAGCGGCAGCACTGCGGCGTTCATATGCAGCATGGCCGTGATCAGGGTGATCGCCAGTAGGCGCAGCCACAGCCCGCGCTGCGAAAACGCCGCGAACGCCCTGAAGAAGGATTCCGCCGGCCGCACTCGCAGTGCCTCGTCCGGTTTCGCCATGCCGAAAACGAACAGCGCGAGGCAGGCGAGCGAAGCCAGACCGGCAAACAGAAAGGCGGACAACATATTGCTGTTTTCAGCGAGCGCGACGCCGACCACGCCCGGCACCAGCACCCACGAGAGCGACAAGACCGCCCTGATGCCGGAATTGACCGACGCCACCTCCGCCGAGGGCAGGCTTGCCGTTTCGGTGCGGACATTGGCGAAGAGCAGCGGATAAAGCGCCGTGAACAGCGGGATGAACGCCACCTTCGCCAGCGCGAAGCTGCCGATCGACGGCAGAAGGTAGACGCCGGTGAAGCCGACGAAACCCGAAAGGGCGCAAAGCGCCAGCATCAGCCGGTAACTGCCGAGCCGGTCGGTGAGGTTGCCGATCAGTACGCTTGCCGCCACCGAAACCAGCGCCCCCGCCGCCATCACCAACGCATAGGCCCGGTCGCTCATCCCGAGTTCCTGGATGCCGATGACCGAGAGATAGGGCGAGGTTGCAGCGCCCGCGAAGCCGAAACAGAAAACCCCCGCCGCCGATATGCGGATCGCCGGGTTTTTCAGGATAAGCGAGACTGTGTTGGACATGGGTCAGGCCGTCGGACGAGGGGCGTTTTCAGAAGATCGCGACCAGCGCAGTATCCGCAATCGCGCCGTCGCGAAAGCCTCTCTCGCTGTTGCCGGCGGGCAGCGCCGATCTCTTCTCAGCGCCGCGACGCCCATGGCTCATTCATCCTTGTGATGTGCCGCTCCACCGCTTCGAGGAGCGCGGCTCGGGCGCATAGGCGAAATCGCGCTGGAACGGGTAGCACGGCCCGCGCCGCCTCTGGTTGGGCAGGGCCTCGATATCCTGGTTGACCGCGCCATCGGTGAGCGCCATCAGGTTCGGGCTGGCGATCGGCGCGAGTTCGGGCGAGAGATAGCCGGACTTCACCACCAGCAGCCGGAAGGCTTTGGGATCAAGGCCAAGCCGGGTGAAATCCGCGATGTTGTGGTAGGGACGCCTGCGCGCCGACAACACGATGGTGATGCCCCCGGTCTCGACCACGGCCTGCCGCTCGTCGGGTCCCGCGGGATCATCGAGGCGGATGACGCGGGCCGTGGCGGTCGCCGAGGGACTTCTGTCATCGAGCGTGCCGCCGATGAAAAGGTCGAGCACCGCACCCTTGCCGGCCGCGAAACAATCCTCCACCGCAGGCCGGTCGGCGATGCCGGCAATCAGGGCATCGTCGAAGCCGCGCGCGATCAGCGCGACAAGAACGTCGGCGCGGTCGCCGACCCCACCGCCCGTGGGATTGTCGCCGGAATCGGCCAGGATGACGGGTTTCGTGTCCGCCCTCTCGGCGATCTCCAGCATCTCTTCCAGCGGGCCGGTGACGGGTCCGAAGGCGAAGTCGGCGCGGGCATCCCAATAGGAACGCGCGATTTCGGTTGCCGCCTTTTCCGCCGCCGCCCGGTCGGTTGCCGTCACCACGGCGCAGGCGGTGGCGCGTGGCTCGTCGGCCCAGACATAGCCGACCATCAGATTGGCGTCCCAGATGCCGTCGCGGGTGTCAATTGCCGGAAGCTGGCGGTAGAGCGAAGCGGCGGGCTCGTCCTCGGTCGAGGTCCGTTCGCCCGGCAAAAGCACCGGCACCGGGGCCCAGATCACGCCGGGGCGCACGCCGGTTTCAAGCGATTTCACCAGCATCGAAAACGCCCGGACCATGGTTTCGCGCACATCGATATGCGGCGCGGTGCGATAACCGGCAAAGATGTCGATCTGGTCGATAATCGTCTGGCTGACATTGCCGTGGAGATCATAGGAAACGGCGATCGGGCAATCCGGCCCGACGGTCTCACGCGCAGCCGAAATCCAGTCGGCCTCGGCATCGTCCATGCCCTCGACATTCATCGCGCCATGCATTGCAAGATAAAGCCCGTCGAGCGGCAGGCTTGCCTCAAGCCGCTTTAGGAAATCAGCCTTGAAGGTCTGATAGGTCTTGGCCGAAACCGGCCCGCCGGGCACAGCGCGGGCGTGAAGCAGCGGCAGGATTTCGACATTGTCCGCCTCCCGCAGAAAGCTGAAATAATCCGCCTTCGGCAAGGCATCGCCTGCGAGAACCCGAAAATTCTCCGCCGTCATCAGCGCCGGGTTGCCGGTCGAGCATTCGGTGTGGATGCCGCCGACAGCGATCCTGAATGTCATTGTCCGCCTCACAGTTTCGGGCTTTTGGGGGCAAGGGCTGCAAACCGCAGCCAGTTCTTGCGCGCCTTCGGCGTCCAGCCCGCCTCGGCCACCGCCGAAATGCGCGGAAAGACCAGATGGTTGAAATAGCCGCGCGACAGGAAATGCTCGCTCCAGATGCAGGACTGGACGCCGCGCATCCTGGCCTTCAGTTCCTCGGGAAATTCGCCCTCTGCCTCGTAATGATAGCTGTGCCCGGGCGGCACGGTGCCGGCCCAACTCGCGCCCGGCTCCTGAAACGCCTCGTCCTGCACCATGTCGAGATAATAGGCCTGGCCCGGCGTCATCACCACGTCGTAACCGTCTTTGGCGAGCGCGATGCCGACTTCGGGCTTCTGCCATGCCATCAGCAGCGTGCCCTCGCGCGCGACCCCGCCGCCATGGGAGACCTCGTCCCAGCCGGCAAGAGTCTTGCCGCGTTCGGCAAGCATCGTCTGGATGCGCTTCATGAAATAGGACTGCAGGCCGAACGTGCTGTCGATCTCTTCCTTTTCCATCAGCGCCCGTGCAAGCGGAGAGGCAAGCCAGGTATTGTCGGCCACCTCGTCGCCGCCGATATGGATGTAGCGGGCGGGGAACAGGTCGACCATCTCGTCGAACACCTTGCCGAGAAACACATAGGTCTCCTCGATCGCCGGGTTCAGCGCATTGTTGGGGAAGCCCTGAACCGAGTGATAGCTCTCCGGCGCCTCCTGCCCGTCGGTAAGCTCGGGAAGGGCTGCAAGCGCGGCGGTCGCATGGCCGGGAATATCGACTTCCGGGATGACATCAATGCCGAGCGCGGCCGCGTGCGACACCACGGCGCGGACATCATCCTGGCTATAGAAGCCGCGCACCGGCTCGGCGCCATTGCCAAGCTGCGGCGGCATTTTCGTGCCCGGCGCGCGGGTGGCGCCGATTTCCGTCAGCGAAGGATAAGCCTGGATCTCGAGCCGCCAGGCTTCGTCATCGGTAAGGTGCCAGTGGAAGATGTTCATCCGGTGCCAGGCGAGGATATCGAGAAGGCGCAGAAGATCGGCGGTCTCGTAGAACTGGCGCGAGACATCGAGATGGGTGCCGCGCCAGCCATATCGCGGCGCGTCCTCGATCGTGCCGGAGGCCGGAAAGCGGAAGGCCGAGCCCTTTTCGCGGGCGGCCGACAGCATCTGCGCCAGCACGGTCAGCGCGTATTGGCGGCCTGTGGCGGTCGCGGCGCGGATCGTGATCGTATCGCCGAAGCCGATGGCATAGGATTCTTTTCCCATGCTCGCATCGGTCTCGAAGACGATCGCCTGACCGCCCTCCACCGGCGCGAGGCTGAACGGCACATGGCCGCTTTCAAACAGCCTTGAAAACAGCGCGATCATGCCGTCGACGGACTTCACGGCCTCAAGGGCGCTGCCTTCCGCCGGATAAAGCGCAACCGGCGGCTCTTCGGCCGGGTCGAGCGAGAGCGCGGCCGGCCAGGGCAGGATGAACCAGGGCTCATCGATCTTTCCCTCCGGCAGCAGCGGGCGCGGGCGCTCGGCCACGCCGCCGGCCAGCATCAGGTCATCGCAGGCGACATCGATGTAGCGTTCGTCCTCAAGGATCAGAAAGGCGGACTTGGCGCCATCGGTGCGGTGCTTGGCCGGACGCGTCAGCCCCACCACCGAGAACGACCAGCTCTCGCCGGGCTGAAGCACGAGGCCTTCCGGCGCCTTGAACGCGTGGTAATTGGCGTTGCGCTCCATGAAGATCGCGTTTTCGAACTTCGAGACGCCGCTCACCCGGGTGAGCGAGGTATAGGCGAGCGAAAACCCGGAAATCGGCGCGTCGGAGAGATTGACGAGACGGAAATCGAGCGCCCCGGTGGGGTCGCCCTCAACCGGACGCCATGCATTTTCGAGACGGAATAAGGAACTGGACGCGGCGTTGGTCATGGACCCCTCATTATTTATGCGTGGTGTTGCCGCGCGAGAAAGATCAGTCGCCGAGAAGCTGACTGTCTTCCTTGTCGCGGTGAAGGACGAGTTGGGTTTTGATGTTGCGGAGCGTTGTGGCGGCATGGTCGCGGGTGCGATAGGCGACCAGATTGGCGAGAATGTCGATTGCCGCCAGATAGGCGAAACGGGTCGAGGTCGGGCGGAAGATGTTCTCGCCCTCCGGCAGGTCGATGCCGATGATGCAATCGGCAGCCTTGGCGACGATGCTGTCGCGCTGGGTCAGCGCCACCGTCTTCAGCCCCGCCCGTTTCGCGATCTCGAGCGTGCGGGCAAGCTCGTGGTTGCGGCCGGAAAACGAGGAACCGACGACGATGTCTTTCGGATCAGCGGCAGCCGTCATCATCAACTGCATCGAATGGTCGGCGCTGGCGGTGATCTGCTTGCCGAGCCGGAACAGCCGGTTCTGTAACTCCGACGCGATCATCGAGGAATTGCCGCCCGCACCGAAGGCATAGATCATCCGCGCGTCGGCGATCATGGCGGATGCCTTTTCGACCGCGTCGAGATCGAGCGCGCGATGCATCAGGAAGAGGGCGTTCTGCGCCTTGGTGACGACATCGGCGGCGACTTCGGAGGCACCCGAGCTTCTGGCTTCCGGATTGAGGTAGCGCACGCCGACATAGGCGGTCTTGGCGAGCTGGACCTTGAAATCGGCGAAGTTCTGGCAGGACAGCCGACGGCAGAACCGGGTCACCGTCGGCGCGGAAACGCCGGCGCGCTCGGCAAGCTCCACGATCGAGGCGTTGACCGCGAAATCGAAATCATTGAGCAGGATATCGCAGATGCGCTTTTCGGCCTGCGAAAACTGATCCTGCTCTTCCTGTAGAACCGCGAAAATATCCATATCCTGCGACACTCTCCCTGTGCCGGCGCCGGGCGCCGTTCCTGAATCTTCAATCAGCTTATCGGAAAGATTCAGAAAGGTCGGGCTCTTTGTTTTGACGCATCGGGTTATCGAAAAACCGGATTCCACTTTTTTGCCCGATGCTCTATGCAAATTATTTTCTTTATTCGTTGACATGGCACCATAAAAACGGAATTCTGGCTAGAGAAAATCCCCATTCACGAAAAAAATTTAGATAGACGGCCCAAAATGCGTGATCCCTTCGCCAACCCCTTCTCCGATCAGGACCGACGCGCGATCTGGGAGATGCTGGTGCCGCGCGATATCGACGCCTTTCTTGCCGCCGACTGGTCGATGGTCGCCGATGACTTCGTCTCGGTCGGCTTTTTCGCGCTCGATGCCGGGCGGCAGCGCAATCCGGATGACTGGCGGCTCGGCTTTCCCGATCTCGATCACTACCGCGATGAGTGGCTGCGCCAGGCGCAGGATTTCGCCAAGGGGCAATATGCCGACGATCCGCGCAGCGCGATCTTCAACGCGACAAGGCTGGAGGAGATCGAAATTTCCGGCGACAGCGCGCTGGTGCGCAAGAAATTCGACGGCGGCATCAAACGCGCCGATGGCGGATTTGACAGCATGAACTGGCAGACGCTTTATTATTGCCGGCGCGAGGACGGAAGCTGGAAGATCGCCGGCTTTACCGGCTACCTGCCGCATCCGTTTTAGGTCTGACAGACGGCAGGGGGAACGGATGATGCGGATTTTCACGGCGGCGCTGGCAACGGAATCGAACACGTTTTCGCCGATCTGCATCGATCGCTCTGCCTTCATCGCCTCCTTTTATGCTTCGCCCGGAACGCACCCCGATACGCCGACGCTCTGCACCGCGCCGGTCACGGTCGGCCGCCTCTTTGCCCGCGAGCGCAATTTCGAGCTGATCGAGGGCACCGCCGCCTGGGCCGATCCCGCCGGCCTCGTCAACCGCCAGGCCTATGAGGGCCTGCGCGACGAAATCCTCGGCCAGTTGCGCGCCGCGCTCCCCGTCGATGCCGTCGTGCTCGGCCTGCACGGCGCGATGGTGGCCGCCGGCTATCAGGATCCCGAGGGCGATCTTCTGACGCGTATTAGAGAGATGGTCGGACCGGACATTCTGGTCTGCGCCGAACTCGATCCGCACAGTCACCTGACGGCGAAAAGGGTCGCGGCCGCCGATTTCTTCGTCGCCTTCAAGGAATTCCCCCATACAGATTTCGTCGAACGCGCCAGCGATCTGTGGCGGATCGCGCTCGATACGCTGGAAGGCCGGGTGAAACCGGTGATGTCGGTGTTCGACTGTTGCATGATCGACGTGTTTCCCACCTCGCGCGATCCTATGCGCGGCTTCGTCGATCGGCTGATATCGCTGGAAAAGGCCGATCCGGAAATCCTGTCGCTCTCGGTGATCCACGGCTTCATGGCCGGCGACGTGCCGGAAATGGGCACCAAGATGATCGCGGTCACCGATGGCAACCGGGAGAAGGGCGAACGGCTTGCGCGCGAACTCGGCATGGCGCTGTTCGAAAAGCGCGGCACCTTCCGCATGCCGGAGATCGATGAAACCCAGGCCGTGCGGCAGGCGGTGCAATCGAAAAACCATCCGGTGGTGATCGCCGATATGTGGGACAATCCCGGCGGCGGCACGGCGGGCGACGCCACGGTGGTGCTGGCCGAATTGCTGCGCCAGGGGGCAACCAATACCGCCGTCGGCACGATCTGGGATCCGGTCGCCGTCAGCATCGCCATGGCCGCCGGCGAAGGCGCGGAAATCCCGCTGCGCATCGGCGCCAAATCGGCGCCCGGGACCGGCGCGCCGATCGATGGCATTATGCGGGTGGAAAAGATCAACCTGCACGCCGAAATGCGCTTCGGCGACAGCATCGTGCCCTTCGGCCCGGCCGTGACGGTGCGGCTTGCCGGCATAGAGATCATTCTCAACACCGTGCGCGCCCAGAGCTACGACCCCTCGCTGTTTACCGCGATGGGCATCGATCCGCTGGAAAGGGATATTCTGGTCATCAAGTCGACCAATCATTTCCACGCGGCGTTTTCGCGGATTTCCAACGAGATCATCTACTGCGCCGCCGGCACCCCCTACCCCAATAATCCGAGGCTCACCGCCTATAAATATGCACGGCGCGATATCTGGCCGATGGTGGACAATCCACATGGTCTGGATGTGGCGGAGCGCGGCGTCGGCTTGGGCTGACTTGTGGCCGGTCAACCCGCTTATGGTCCCCGACCTTGCTCCCAATATTCTCTCTCCCGTCCGGGGCGAGAGAATTGGGGGCTGTGCGGCCGTGTCCTGCCGGGTTCGGCGGAACGCCGCCTCAGAGATGCCGGCCTTCGTCCACGGGGACGATGATGCCGGTGGAGCTGGTGAGCAGCGTGGCGCAGGCGATGATGGCGCGGGCGACGTCGTCGGGCGTGGTGATCCGCTGGAGCGGCAGGGTTTTCGCCATCGCTTCCAGCTTTTCTCGCGGACGGCCAGGCACGAAGCCGGTATCGACGCCAGCGGGCGAGACCGAAAACAAGCGGATATCGGGGGCCAGCGCCTTGGCAAGGCCGATGGTGAGCGCATCGAGCCCGGCCTTGGCCGCGCAATAGGCGAGATTGCTGCCCATCCCGGTGCGTGCGGCAATCGAGGAGACATTGACCACCGCCGCGTCATGCCCGCGGGAAAGCTGCGGGCGGAAGGCGCGGACCATGGCGAAGGGGCCGCGCAGGTTCACCCGCGTGATCCTGTCGAACAGGTCGTCGGTGAGCCCGTCGAGATCACCTGCAGGCACCACCTCGGTGGCTCCGCCATTATTGACCAGCAGATCGACCGCGCCGAAACGGGTCTCGACCGCGGCGACGGCGGCGGCGATGCTCTCCGGCTCCTCGATCGCGATGCGGAGCGGCAAATGCCCCTCGCCCGGCAGCGCGGCAGCCAGCGCCTCGGCCTTTTCGCGATTGCCGTGATAGCCGATCACGATCGACGCGCCGAGCGCCGCCAGCCGTTCAGCCGTCGCACGGCCGATGCCGCCTGAAGCGCCGGTGATGACGGCGACGCGGGGCCGGACCGGCAAAATGTCGTCGCTCATGAAACCGTCTCCCAATAGGGCTTTTTCAGGTCCTGCTTCAGCACCTTGCCGCCGGAGTTGCGCGGCAGCGCGTCGCGGATTTCGACGGCGGAAATCTTCTGCATCCGGCCGAGCCGCGCATTGACCCAGTCGCGCAGCGCATCCGGATCGAGCGCCGCCCCCGCCTTCGCCACGACAAAACCGAGCGGCGTCTCGCCCCATTTTTCGCTCGGGATCGCGATCACCGCCGCTTCCAGCACGCCGGGATGCGCCAGCAGCTTCTCCTCAAGGTCCGAGGCGTAGATGTTGAAGCCGCCGGAGATGATCATGTCCTTCTTGCGGTCGAGCAGCACCAGGAACCCGTCCTCGTCGAACATGCCGATATCGCCGGTGCGATGATAGAGCGTGCCGTCCGGGTCCCGCCAGTAGAAGGCGCGGTTGGCCTCGTCATTGCGGAAATAGCCGGACATCATCATCGCCGAGCGGCCGATGATCTCGCCGCGCTCACCCTGTTTCACGTCATTGCCATTGTCGTCGATGATGCGGATCGTGTTGCCGGCGGCAGGCTTGCCGACCGTATGGGCCTTGTCGGGATAGCGCGCGGTATCGAGGATCGCGGTGCAACCGCCCTCCGTCAGCCCGTAGACCTCGAAGAAATCGCCCGGCCAGGCGTCGACAAGGGCGCGCTTGGCGGCGGCGGGCAGCGGCGCGCCGGTGGACTGCTTGACCTTGAAGGCATAGAGATCGCGCTTGCCGAAACTGTCGGCCGCGAGGATGCGCTGGTATTGCACCGGCACCAGCATTGTGTGGGTGGCGCGGAGGCTTTCGGCGAGATCGAGATAGCGTTCGGCGTCGAATTTCTGCATCAGCGCCACGCGGGCGCCGTGAAACAGCGCCGACAGCATCGGCATCAGCGTGGTGTTGGAATAGATCGGCGTGGCGAGCAGCATGGTGGAGCCGGCATCGAGCCCGAACAGCGTGCGCGCCGCCTGGCGGTAGCGCATGCGGTGGGGATGGACGATGCCCTTGGCGCGCCCGGTGGTGCCGGAGGAATAGATGATGTTGAACGGCGCATCCGGATCGGCGGTGACGGGTGCGGCAAGCGGCGCCGCCTCGTTGCGGAACGCCGCCGGCACGCCGCCCGCCGCATCGGCGTCAAGCTTCACCACGCGACCGGCATAGACCGTCGGCAGGTCATGGCCAGCCTGCACGAAGACGAGCGCCGGATCGCAATCGGCAAGCATGCCGGCAAGCGCATCGGGGTGGGCGGACGCCGGCAGCGGCACCGCGCAGCCGCCGGCGGCGATGATGGCGAGATAGGCGGTGACGAGCCCGATATCGGCCGTGCCCAGAAGCGCGATACGGCCGACATTGCCCTCGCAATGCGCCGAAAGCACACCGGCGGTCGAAAGCACCTCGTCGCGCAATTGCCCCCAGCTTGCGCTCTCGCCATTGCAGAGAAGCGCCGTGTCCCCCGGCCGGATCTCGGCATGAGCGAGAATGGCCGCGATCAGGCCGCCTTCCGCGCTCATGCGCCGTCTCCCGCCGCGTCTTCGATCAGCAGGATATGGCGCGCGACGATCGCCGGGCGTTCGGACCCCTCGAGCTCGATCACCGCGTCATTGACGATCCGCGTGCCCTTGGGGTGCGCCTCGGCTTCCACCAGCGTCAGTGCCAGGCGGATGCGGCTTCCGACCGGCACCGGCATGACGAAGCGCATCCGGTCATAGCCGTAATTGAGGCCCCGCCCGCGCCGCTCGATCCGGTAGATCTCGCGCTGCAGGCGCGGCATCAGGCCGACGAGGTAAAGCCCGTGGGCGATGGTCCTGCCGCCCGGCATCTCGCGGGCGGCGCGTTCGACATCGACATGGATCCAGTGATCGTCGCCGGTCAGCCGCGCGAATTCGGAGATCGCGTCCTGCGTCACCGCCACCCATTCGGAATGCCCGAGCCTTTGTCCGGCATGGTTTGCGAGATCACGGGCGTGTTCGACCGTCAGCATCAGTTCTCTTCCCTTTCGCGCGGCGCCATTCCGGCACGCGCCTCGTCAACAGCGAGCACCACCTTGCCGATCTGTTCGTTGCTGTCCATCAGTTGATGGGCGGCGCGGACATCGGCAAAGGCGAAGACCTTGTGGATTCGGGTGCGGATTTCGCCGCTTTCCAGTAGCGGCCAGACCTCGCGCACAAGCTCGGCGGCGATCCGGCCCTTGTAGGCAGCGGGCCGGGGGCGCAGCGTCGAGCCGGTCAGCGTCAGCCGCCGGCGCACGATCGCGCGGATATTGACCTCCGCCGTTTCGCCCTGGTGGCTGGCGATGAACACCAGCCGGCCGTCGGGCCTCAGAAGATCGAGTTGCTTCTGCGTGTAAGGTCCCGCCTGGGCATCGAGGATGACGTCGAAACCGTCGGTCAGCGCGCGAAGCTCTGCCGCCCAGTCGCCGCGATAGTTGACCGCATGCTGCGCGCCGATTTCGCGGCACACGGCAAGCTTCTCCTCGCTGCCGGCGGTGGCGAACACATTGGCATTGCGGAGCTTGCGGGCGATCTGGATCGCCGCCATGCCGACGCCGCTGGTGCCGCCCTGCACCAGCAGGCTCTCGCCTTCGGCCAAACGCGCCAGCCAGATGACGTTGTTCCAGGCGGTGAAATAGACCTCCGGCAGCGAGGCGGCCTCGATAAAGGTGAGGCCGCGCGGCACCTTCATGCACTGCAATGCCGGCACAGTGCAGAACTCGGCATAGCCGCCGCCATTGACGAGCGCGCACACCGGATCGCCTATGCTGAATCCGGTGACACCCTCGCCGATCGCGGCGATTTCGCCCGCGACATCGAGCCCCGGGATCGGCGAGGCCTCCGGCGGCGGCGGATAGAGGCCGCGCCGCTGCTGGACGTCCGGCCGGTTGACGCCGGCGGCGATCACCCGGATCAGCACCTCGCCGGGCTTCGGTTCGGGGGTCGCCCCGTCAATAATCGCGAGCACCTCCGGTCCCCCGGCGCCCTGAATTTCCACAAGCCGCATGGCTACTCCTCCCGGCATGGAGCGGCAGGCGCCGCGCCATGCGTCGTTTCAGCTTACGTCCAGTCGTGCACGACGGGGTTCGACAGATGGCCGAGCCCCTCGATCTCGATGTCGATCACACCGGAAAGCTTGTGCATATTGACCGAACGGTGGCCATTGGGGAAGTTGCCAACGCCCTTGGCCGAGGTGCCGAAGCAGATGATGTCGCCGGGCAGGAGCGTGAAATAGCGGCTCGCCTCGGCGATCACTTCCGCGACCTTGAAGCGGTAGCTTGCCGTCGAATCCACCGCGAAGGGCTCGCCGTCGAACCAGCCCTTCACCTCCAGCGCATCGGGGTTTTTGACCTCGTCGGCGGTGGTGATCCACGGGCCCATCGGGCCGAACGTGTCGGTCGCCTTGGAGCGGGTGTGGTAGACAAAATAGACGTCGTTGTCGTTTTCGTCACGGCGGTTGCGCCATTCCAGATGATGCGGGCGGATCAGGTCCTTCTCGCGGGTGGTGGCGATCGAATCCATGCCGAATTTGAGGCCGTGCGAGGTGACGTCGTTTATGATCGAGAAGCCGAAGATCGCGTCCTTCGCCTCCTCCACCGTGATCTTTTTGCAGCGCTTGCCGATGACGGCGGCGAGCTCGAGCTCCGGAATGGTCTCGCCGAAATGCTCTTCCATGATGATCGGCTTGTTGTGGCCGGTGAGGCAGGACGGGGCCTTCAGGAAGAAATTCGGCACGCCCGGATCGCGATGGGCGGATTTGCGAATGCCCATATTGTTGAAGGCGACGCCGAGCACCTTGGAGGGGCGCGGCTGCGGCGGCAACCAGTCGAGGGCGGCTTCTTCAAGCGGCTCGGCCGTGCCCTTGTCGAGCGCCGCGCGCACCTCGGCGAGCTTGCCGTCCTCGATCAGGTCGAGCATCGAACGCGGCGCTTCGCCGAGACCGGCGCTTTCATAGAGCGCGGAGAGCAGCACCGGCGCGCCGTCCTTTTGAGCGACCAATGCCGGTCGGCCCTGATGATTGATCATGCCTAGTTTCACGGGGTAACCTCCTGAGGCGGATTGTTTTTTTGACGGCTCAGCCGAGGTCGAGGCCGACCAGCTTTGCGGAATTGTCGCGCACCATCAGGCGCACTTCGTCCTCGGAAAAGCCGAGGGCGAGCAACAGCTTGATTGCCTGGCGCATGCCTTCCACCGGCGAGGGATTATCCACCTGTCCGAGATCGGAGCCGATCGAGGAGTGTTCCACGCCGGCCGCAAGGATGTGTTCCTTCAGCTCGTCGGGGGAAAACACATTGAAGCGCGAATCGATATAGAGGCAGGCCGACTGCTCGATCAGCGCGCCGAACTGGGCCAACTCCGTGATATCCTGATAGGTGAAGTGCAGGCCGTACATCGGGTGGTTAACGAGAAGCCGCTTGACGCCGCGCTTCTTCGCCTCCTCGAACAGCTTCCAGATCTCGTAGATATGCAGGTGCCCCGATGACAGGATCGCGTCGAACGCGGCGATCGAATCGAGGATCTCCTTCACCACATCGAGAATGTCGCCATAGGCATCGAGCACCGTGATCCCGGGCGATTTCTTGAGCTGGACATTGGAGGCAAGCCGGGACTTGCGGTGGGAGGAGCGGATGTGGTTCGCAGACTGCGCCGTTGGCATCCACACCAGCTTGGCGCCCTGGTTGAGCTGGGCGTCCACCACATAGGGGTTCAGCCCGCCGGTGGTGTTGTTGAGCACCAGCCCGCCATACATCGCCACGTTCAGGTGGCCGAGCACGCGCTCCATGATCGGCAGGAAGGGGGCGACGGAATAGTGGTGATCCTTGAACATGATGCCGCGCATGCCGGCGGCTGCCGCCTGTTCCACGGCCTGGAAATGATCGAGCTGGCGCGCCATGGTGGAGGGGCCGGAATGGACGTGCAAATCCACCGCCCCCTTCATCAGCCCGTCAACGACGCCGTCATCGATCGTCGCCATCAGCGCGCGCGCCTTCTCCCTGTTCTCCGCCCCAACGTCTGCCATGCCAGTCTCCTTGTCTTGCTGGAAAAAGGTATAGGGCTTGACAATTTGCGCCGACAACGCGCAAACCCATATCGTTTCGACAGACGAAACGTCGCTGACCGGGAGGAGAAGGTGAGCATACGTTCGATTGAGCGCGGCCTGCGCGTGCTGCAGGAAATGAACCTGCAACCCTACACATCCATCGCCAGCCTGCACGAGCGCACCAAACTGCCGAAGCCGACGCTGGTGCGTATTCTGAAGACGCTGGAACAGGCGGGCTATGTGGAGAACGATCCGCGCGTGGGCGGCTATCAGCTTTCCGCACTGGTGGCCTC
This sequence comes from Martelella sp. FOR1707, assembly GCF_053484265.1. Classification (NCBI taxonomy): domain Bacteria; kingdom Pseudomonadati; phylum Pseudomonadota; class Alphaproteobacteria; order Hyphomicrobiales; family Aurantimonadaceae; genus Martelella; species Martelella sp. FOR1707. The sequence goes on from NZ_JBAKFP010000005.1 coordinate 22,245, forward strand.
TCTCTCGTCGGGCTATCACAAGGAGCCGATGGTGGTGGAGGCTGGCCGCCCCTGGGCGGTGGCCGTCACCCGCAAGCATCAATGGCCGGTCTCGATCGCGCTTCTGGATCGCGATGCCGTGGTGGTGCGGTTTTCAACCGTGCCGGACAGTTCCGTTTCGCCGTTCCACAAAACCGTCAACATGCGCCTGCCGCTGATCACCCGCGGGCTCGGCCTTGCCTATCTCGCCTTTGCCGAGGAGGAGGAGCTGGGGCTGATATTGCGCATGCTGCAGACCTCGGAAGACCCCGAAAACGAGCTTGCCCGCAACCCGGAAAAGATGAACCGGCTGGTCGCGATGACAAAGGCCAGGGGGTATGCCACCCGCGCCACCCATGTCGAGCCGCGCAATTCCGATACGCTCGCCGTGCCGGTCTTCAACGATTCCGGCCGCGTGGTCGCCAGCCTCGGCCTCACCTATTTCCGCTCCGCCTTCTCCTCCCACCGCGAAGCCTGCGACCGCTACGCCCCGGTGCTGAAATCAGCGTCGAAGGAGATCACACGCGATCTGACGCGGTTGAAGAGCAGTGCGCTGGTGTGAAAATTGCGAGAGAACTGCGACTCGCCGGAACACGACCCAAAAAACCGGGCTTGGCTCGATAAATGAAAAGATAAAATCTGGTGCCGCTTACGTGACTCGAACACGTGACCCCATCATTACGAATTGTTTTTCGCAATTATTTCAGTGAGTTAGACATCCTACTATTTGGTTGGACGCCATTGCACAAGCCTTTGGCCAGAATCCACTTTCAGGAGTTGAGCGATAGCATGGGGTATCACCTTGTTGCCACCTCTTTGATCCCGCGCCACTACTAGAAGCCTACAACTCACCGCGTACCCTACTAATTGGCGCGGCACCGGCCGGACCTCCCCCCATCAACGGCACTGACCGTTTGGGCCGGGGGTGGGAGTCCATGGGCGCCGGGATGTCCTGGTGTCTTTGGGCTCTTGATCTTGATCTTGATCGTGGTTTGGGTAGGGTCGCCAGGTCCGATTACGAAAGGATCACGTGACCATAGTCGCATGCTTGAACTCGTAAGTATCTCTTACAAGTTGCTGCGTGTGAATTTCCTAGAAGAAGCTGTTGCACGCCTTGCAGCATCTGACGGGATGGCGCACGTTCCTTCGTCCACGAAGGTCGGGTGTCGAGGCGGCATTTTTTGTGGATTGCGGGCAAGTCATTTGCGATAGATGCATGAATAATTTCTGAGCTGATTTAGCGCTGGGGGGCGATATGAGACCGGATAAACTTTCCATCCACGACCTTTTTCAGAAAGAGCGCAGATATACCGTTCCGCTTTACCAGCGCGCGTATGTGTGGAACGAGGATGAACAGTGGCAGCCCCTCTGGGATGATATAGAGCGGCAGGCGGACGCGTGCCTCGCAGCCGATAACGGCGTTCCCCGTCGATCACACTTCCTTGGGGCGGTTGTCCTCAACGTCCAAAAGATCGTTGGTAGCGCTGTCGCTCGTTCAGAAGTCATTGATGGACAACAGCGGCTAACGACTTTGCAGATTTTCGTGGCGGCATTGCGCGACTTTGCTGCTGCGACAGAATCCGCCCACGCGAACAAGCTCAAACGCCTGACAATTAACGAGGATGAGAAGCCCGGCTCGGAAAGCAGTTTTAAGGTCTGGCCCACAAATACCGATCGGTCACTGTTCCGTTCCATTATGATGGCCGGCGGAACGGACGCATTGCTCAAACAGCATGGTTTGACGCAAAAGAGCGAGTTGCCACGATTGATCGGCGCTTATTCGTTTTTTCGACGCCAAGTCGAGAGCTACGCTTCATCTTCCGATAGCGACGAAAGAGACAGACGTATTTTCGGGCTGTTGCAAGCGTTGCGAACCGGGTTGCAGCTTGTCGTCATAGAGCTCGAAGACAACGACGATCCGCAAGTCATCTTCGAAACTCTGAACGCGCGCGGCCGACCACTTCTGCCGTCCGATTTGATCCGCAATACGATATTTCATCAGGCGTCAGTTGATCCTGCGCACAGTGGCAATCCGAACTATGCCGACGAATTGTATGAGACCTATTGGCGACCTTTTGACAATGATCGAACGCCTGTCCCGGTCAACGGGGAAGACCGGTATTGGCATATAACTGAAAGGCAGGGCCGACTGACGAGGCCACGCATTGACCTTTTCATTTTCCATTTCCTCGTAATGCAGACTGGACGTGAACTTTCCATCGGGCACATTTTCCAGGAGTTCCGCGATTGGCGTGACCAGTCGGGCCAAAGCCTCGAAGGTTTTCTCGGCGAGCTAAAGCGCTACGCGGTTATTTTTCGAGGGCTGATCTCGCCCACAGGCGCAGATCAGGTGGCACTTTTTGCGGGCAGGTTGCGATCTCTCGATACAAGCACCGTGTACCCGCTATTGCTCTATGTGCTCGGACTCCCGGCAGAAAAGCTAAGCCCCGCTGATCGCAACCAGATCATTGCTGACGTGGAAAGCTGGTTGATACGGCGCTTTGTCTGTCAACTCACGAACAAGAACTACAATAAGTTCTTCGTTTCGCTGCTTGCGAAGGTCAGAGAAGTTGCCGGAGCAGAAGCTCCCGGTACTGATGATAAATCCACAAGCGAAAAATTGGCTTCCACTGTTCGCGAAGAGCTTACGAGGTCGGATGACGTGACCGTTCGTTGGCCAAATGACACTGAATTTGAGAAAGGCTGGCTGGAGAAACCCACATATGTGAAATCCCGGCCGGATCGAGCAGTTATGCTTTTGACGGCCATCGATAACGCAATGCGTACCAACAAAAATGAGTACAAGCATGCGCCCGAGAACGTGAGCGTTGAACATTTGCTGCCTCAGCAAGGCAGCATAGCGGACTACCCTTACCCAGCCGAGCCGACAGAACCGGATGGGTTAACCCCCGAGGCAAGAAGGCAAAACGCCATGCATACCGTCGGCAATCTGACCTTGTTGACCCAAGCACTCAACTCGTCCGTCAGCAACGGGCCATTTGTAAAAAAGCGACCAGCCATAGCGTCGAACAGCGAGCTTCGTCTCAACGCCCGGTTCCAAGATCACGAAATTGCGCAATGGCTGGAGCCCGAAATCACCGAGAGGGGGCGTGAACTATTCGTTCATGCCAAATGCCTCTGGCCTTTCCCCGCATCATCTAGCTAAGCGCTTGAATGCTTTCCGGTGCGGTCAACTCGCGAGGCTGCGCTAAAGGATTACGGGTCTAAAAATCGACTCTGGCGAAATCAAGCTGGCGGCAGCGATGCCTTTGTCTGGGTTTGACATTCGCAGCCCGTATCCCTTTTCAAGCCACGGTAAAATTTCCGTCTCGTTGGCTAACCGAACATAGTCATTCTCGAAGCGGGACTTCGATACGACATAGCAGCCGTCATCGTGCTTATGAGGGAACAGTAGCTCCCCCAATTTTGCCCCCCGGCTGACGAAGGCGTGCAGTCCATGCTTGGCCAATCAAAATTCCCCGCGTGTTTTTCTATTACTGTTATCGATCATTCTGCCCCTTTGCCTTCCCGAACACGCCGGAAGATTTCGAGCGCAAGATGCTCGTGCGCAGCCGAACGAAACTCCTTGTCGGTCATCACGCGCGAGAAGATTTCCTCGTTGCCTTCCATGCGGTCGATGAACAATTCGTCCAGCATCCGTTCCAGATAGGAAGAGAAGTTGGCGAGGTTGTTCGCCTTGGCGGCTTCGACGATTTGGTCGTCTTCTTCCGCGCTCGCACGTATCTGATCGAAAAAGAACTGGTCGGCTTCGGTAAAATTGGTGCCGAAGCGCTCGTTCAGCTTGGAAACCAGCGTTGAAAGCGCAATCGCCTCCTCGCTGAATCCTCCCGTTCCGACATCCGTCGGTCCTTTGAGCGGCGCAGCTTCGCCATAGCCGAGGTCGATTGATCCTTCGGTCATCTGTTGGAGGCGGAAGAAGCGGAGTGCGACTTCGTCGTCCAAAGCGAAAGCTTGGCCGTCGCCGGGAGGCGGTAGCTTGGCGATCAGATTGCGGACGAAGGCGTACAGCTTTTCAAGATCGCTGTCCTGATAGGGGATGATCTGCGAGAGGAAAGCATAGAGGTTGCGGAAGGCGGTCAGTTGGCCGCGAAACTCGTCCTGTTGCTGTTCTTCCCTCTCGCCAAATCTCTGCACGACCGCGTCGAGCACCGCATTCATCAGGCGGTGGTCGGTAGCAGAGTGATCGCGCTTGCCGCGATACCACACCTCAGCGAAAGCATTGACGTCGTCGGGCGCGAAAATTGCCCATTCCAATAGCTTGTGCTGCAATTCCGAAAGCCGGTGAGGATCGGCATTCTCGCCAATCGGCGTCACCTCGTAGTAGGGCTTGAATGCCTTGTAGATATCGTCTTCCTCATTGGCGAAATCGAGCACGAAGGTGCGCGCCTTGCCGGGAGCCATTCGGTTTAGCCGGGAGAGCGTCTGTACGGCTTGAACGCCTGCCAAGCGCTTAACCACGTACATGGTCTGCAATAAGGGCTGATCAAAGCCGGTTTGATATTTCTCGGCGACCAGGAGCACGCGGTAATCGTCGCGCTCAAAGGTTTCGGGCAACTCGCTTTCGGCTAAGCCCTCGTTCATAGAAACCTCGGTGTAGGACGCGCCGGGGTCTTCTGGGTCCTCGACCGTACCTGAAAAGGCCACCAATGACCGAATGCCTGTATAGCCGTTGTTCCTGATATAGCGGTCGAAGGCCAGCTTGTATTTGACGGCGGCGAGGCGTGAGCCGGTGACGACCATAGCCTTAGCCCGCCCGCCAAGCTCGTGCATGACATAGAGCCGGAAATGCTCCACGATGACCGATACAACTTGCTCGATATTGACCGGATGCAGTTCAAGATAACGGGTCAGCGCCTTTGCCGCCTTCTTGCGCGGCACTTCGGGGTCGTTCTCCACCTGTTTGATCAGACCGAAGAAGCGCTTGTAGGTCGTGTAGTTTAGAAGCACGTCCATGATGAAGCCTTCTTCGATGGCTTGCCGCATGGTGTACTCGTGGAACGGCGGTGTGCCTGACGGTCCCGGCTCGTCAAACAGCACCTTGGTTTTGAATTTCGGGGTCGCGGTGAAGGCGAAAAACGAGAGGTTTGGCTGACGGGCGCGCTTCAGCGCATCTCGCAGCATCGCCGCCTTGGCCTCGTCGGAAAGGTCGCTGTCCTCTTCGTCGGACATCTGTGCCGCAATCGCGGCCTCAATGCCATCCTTGTTCAGCATCCCCTTAAGCGCGGTGGCGGTCTCGCCACTTTGCGAGGAATGGGCCTCGTCCACAATCACGGCGAAGCGCTTGCCTGCCGTGTCGATCTTCACACCTGTACCCTTGCCTTCGAGGGTAGACAGCGCTTGCGAGATGAACGGGAATTTCTGAATCGTCGTGATGACAATCGGCGTGCCCTGAGACAGGGCACGAACAAGTTGCTGGGTGTCTTCGTCGATCTTCTCGACCACCCCGGTCTTGTGCTCGAATTGATAGATGGTGTTCTGCAATTGCTGGTCGAGCACGCGGCGGTCGGTAACGACCACGACCGAATGAAACACCTTCTCGTCGTTGGCGTCGTGCAGGCTTGCTAGCCGGTGCGCCAGCCAAGCAATAGAGTTGGATTTCCCCGATCCTGCCGAGTGCTGGATAAGGTAGTTTCGCCCTGCGCCGTTCTCGCGCGCATGGGTGACGAGTTTGCGTACCGCGTCGAGCTGATGGTAGCGCGGAAACATCATCGCTTCCTTGTGGATGGTACGCACGCCCTTGTCGGTCTTGACCTGCCGCTCCTTTACTTCCAGGTGCATGAAGCGTTGGAGGATGTCGATCAGGCTGTCGGACCGTAGCACCTCGTCCCAGAGGTAATGGGTTTTCCAGTTTCCCTCGACAGGCGGATTGCCCGCGCCATGATTGTTGCCCCTGTTGAACGGGAGAAAAACCGTCTCCTTACCCTTGAGGCGCGTGGCCATCCACACCTCGTCCGGGTCCACCGCGAAATGCACCAGCGCACGTTTCTTGAAGGTGAACAGCAAATCACGTTCGTCGCGTGCATCGCAATATTGGCGCACGGCATCCGCCGCACGCTGGCCCGTCAGCGGGTTTTTCAATTCCGCCGTCGCTACGGGCAGGCCGTTCAGACTGATCGTCACGTCGATGATGCAGCGCCGGTTCTTTCCGTCCGCGTTTTTCATCACCGAGGTGAAGGCGACCTGCCGCGTGATGGTCAGCCGGTTGGCGGCATAGGACGCGGCAGCGTCGGGATTCATCCCGGAGTTGGGCCGGAAATAGGCCAGCCGGAATGTCTTGCCATAACATTTGAAGCCATGTCGCAGAACGTGGAGCGTGCCCTTGATTTCGAGTTCCTTGGCGAGGCAGTCGAGCACTGTCGCCTCGGTCTTGGCCCCCAGCAGTGCTTCAAGCTGCGCCCACTTCGCCGCCTGACTGTCTTTTAGGAAGCCGGTGACATCCGCTGGGAACAGCGCCAGCGTCTCGTTATAGGCGGTCGGCGACCGCGTGACATAGCCGCCCGCGCCGATCAGCCCGGCTTCAATAGCTGTCTCAAAGTCGCTTTCAGTATGGCCCGCCATCGTCAGGCCGCCGCCGCATGTATAAGTGCGTCGTCAATCTGGATGCCCGCTCCTTTCATTCGAGTTGCAAGCTTAACAGCGACCTCTTTCACATGCTCATTGAACTCCAGGTAGATGACGCCACTTACATCGGTAGGCATTTCCAGCGCGCCCTTTTTGAGTAGAACCATTCGTTCGCGTCCAAGCGATGCCAGAACCATTCCCAGTTCAAGAATAACGTTCTGCCTCGCGCGCGGTTGGCGGTCCTCGTCTGCTTTGGCCTTCGGGTAGCCATAATCGTCGGGTGTCATCAGAATAATGCCGAAAGCAGCCTCCTTATAAATCTGCTGCTCCAATGCCTCGATTAGCGTTTTGGTCTCTCCGTCGTTGTTCTGTAGAATATAGGGATCGAGACCCAGCCGCCGTAAGACCAGTTCAAGTTGTTCAAGTGCTCGTGTATCATGCCCGTGAACGACAAAAATCTTCGTCTTCCCGTCCTTGGCCTTGGGCGTTGTGGCGGCAGGCACAGCCATGCCAGCGGACGAAAAAATGGCTTCGAGTTCGGCTTTGGGTTCTGCCTTTCCCTGACATTGTACTGTTCCCTTATGCGGCCAGTAATTCAGGACTCCACTGCGCTGCGACCTGAACGAGACGCGTCCTTTTCCATCATCAGACCATTCGCCCTTTATGCAATGCGAAGCTACCAACTCTTTTAAGGCGTCTGGCCCGTCATGAAATTCAATTGCCATTCTATCCCCCAGCTTTCGTTCAACCGTGATAACGGCCAAGATTCGGGCAGCGGACGCCACCTTCATCAGCAGCACCATGCTCAAACCGTATTTACGGATTCATTCTCAAGATCATCAAGCCCGAGCGTTTCAATTTCATCATAGTGATAGTGACGAACAGACGGATCACGAGCCAGATATTTATTGTCCGCGTCGAGATAAGCGCCTGGATTGTTGTTCTCGGTCAGGACAAATTTCTTGACCTTCACCGGCCTGCTATCGCCGGTGTACTGGGCGACCACCTTTCGCAGGCAGGCGCACCAATGAAGCCCCGACTTTAGTTGGTCGATGATCGAGCCCGCATCGAGGCTCTTCGTCTTGAACTCGAACAGGTATGCCGTCACCTTCCGGTTGTAGCATTGGAAGACAACGAAGTCGCAGCGCTTGGACCACTCCTTGCCGTTGTCATCAAGGAAATGGAACAGCGCGTTGTTGCGTCCGTCGAGCTTGATGGCGAATGCTTTGCCTTTGTAGGGTAGCTTCACCTCACGGGTTGTCTTCTTGGTCTCGCCCTCACGGAAGTACTTCTCGCGGAGCACGATCTCGCCCCCAGCACCGCGATGAACTATGTACTCGTCGCTGATGTACGCCTTGATATGATCGAAGTAGCTGGACGCGTCGAGAGTCATGCAAGGTCAGCCATTTGACCAGTGACCGCGGCGGCAATTATCGCCGCGCGGTATTCAACCAGGAGGTCAAGGCTCCTCTCGACATCTGATGAACACGCCTCGTCCTTAGCCAGGCGTTCATTCAGCCCTGCCACGATTTCATCCTGTTCTGCAGCAGGAGGTAGAATTGTGAAGTATTTCTTTATTGCATCTACATTAACTCGCTTGAACGTCGCGCCTACTAATTCTCGATCTAATTGCTCCAAGCATGCCCTAGAATTTAGGAAAAACTCCAAGAATGCAGGGTTGATCTCTTTCGGCCGAATTAGGCAGAGATCCTGACCTAGACAAAGTGGAACTGCTGTCTTTACAAGCGCCGCCGAACCGACTGACGCGTTTCTGCTGTAGATAATGTCGCCAAGGTGAGGCTTCCGACCGCCATCGGACATCAGTGCAAATTCGTCATCACTGACCATCCGTTTGGTCGCATAGTCAATGCGAAACGGCTTCACCTCTGTCGTACTCACCAACGGGATACCGTCGTCAACGTATTCCGGCGTTCTGTGTTTACAATCGATAACGTTAGCAACGAAAGACAATCTCTTAATCTGCCAATGCGCCGGGATGTCGCCGAGCCAATCGATGCCAGAGGGCTTCATGGGGGCGCCGGGGTTGAGGCCCTTGGTGACGGCGCGGGTGATAAGGGCCTGACGCTTTTCAGCAAGCCGGTCCAGAAGCGCGCGCTTTTTCTCGATCAGTCCGTCGATCCGTGCCGTCTTCTCATCCAGAAACCGCGTAATCCGCTTCTGAGTTGCGAGTGGGGGCACCGGGATCAGGTGCTCAGAGTAGTAGTCGTACTCTAAGCTTTCGACGGTCGTGCCAGGTTTGCGCCACAGATGCAAAAGATCTGACTGCAAGCCTTCGACGTAGTAACGGAAAAAGTCCGAATCCACTACAGGACAAAGGCGCATCGCCTTTATGTCCTGATTTACTGTTACCGGCACCGAGTTGATCGCGACCGGTATTGTGTGTCTAAGAATGCCTGAACGGACAACCATGAGCACATGTCCAGGCTCCAGAAGCGATAGGTTCGTTTCCTCCAACGCTAACGCTGTAACGTTGTCTTCAGAGAGACTAATTCGACTAAATTTCATGTCCTTGGGCGAAACCCACGGAATGTCGCCGCCCCAAAATAGGTCATTCCCTGTCGCAGGAGTGCCACCACTGTAGAAGCGCTCGACAAGCATTTTGAAGCGGCGTTCTTGCCAGCCATCGGGAATATGCAAGTTTTCCGCTACTTCGTTTCCGACGATCATATCACCAAACCTTTAAGCAGCCCGGCAATTTCGCCTTCCAGTGCGCCGATGTCGGCTTCAATCTCGGCCAGCGGGCGCGGTGGTTTGTAGACGTAGAAATGCCGGTTGATCGGGATTTCGTAACCAATCCTAGTCTTGTCATAGTCAACCCAGGCGTCGGGAACGTGCGGTAGCACCTCTCGCAGCATGTAGGCGTCGATTGCTGGTCGCATTGCCTCAACGAGATGGCTGTTTGGCTTGTCCGGCCCGAAAAACATGGGCAGTTTCGCGCCCTTGTGCGCTGCATTCTCGGGTTTGCTGACAGCACTAAGGAATGCCCTGGGCATCTCGAATCTTTCCGGGAGCGGAATATTCTCGGTATCGCGCAACTCGCTGTCCGGTTCCGGCCTACCCTTGCTGTCGCGGCAAATCGCGGCATCCGTATCGCGCTCGCCCAGCGCAGCAAAGATCGCCTTCTTGATAGGAGCGGCGAGTTTCAGACCGGCGCGCTTAGCGGCGCGGGTCAGGTCGGCATCGAACGCCTCGCGATCCATGTAGCGACGTTTGGCCTCCAAAGTTGAAAGTAAGGCGCGAATAGCATCCTGTTTGGCGCGTCCAGCCGCTTCCTCGGCCTCGACTACGTTCGCATCCTTACGCTTCTTGGAGATAGCGAGATTGGCAAAAGCAGATTGGTCGTCCAGCCGGGCGATACGCTCGGGCGTCGCCTCGAAATTCATCCGCAGGGGACGCTCAACCGTCACCTTAAGGAAGCCGAATTCGCGGTTCTCAAAGATACGCGAGACGACGCGGGCTTCCTTCTTACCTGTCTTCTGGTCGATGACAACCTCGGCCTTCTCGCCGTCTTTGAAATTCCCATAGAGGCGCGTCAGATCATTGATCTGGTCATCGCTGATCTCATTGCGCTTGTTGTTGAGGCTCTTCTTCATCTTTTCAAAGAAGTGTGTGCCATCGATCAGTTGCACCTTGCCGCGCCGCTCAGGCGCTTTGCGGTTGGTGACGAGCCAGACGTAGGTGGAAATGCCGGTATTGTAGAAAAGCTGATCCGGCAACGCGACGATGGCATCGAGCCAGTCATTCTCGATGATCCAGCGGCGGATGTTCGATGGACCCGACCCGGCGTCGCCAGAAAACAGAGGCGAACCGTTGAAGACGATGGCAATCTTGGAGCCGGTCGCATCCTCGTCCCCCCGCTCGTAGGGGTGCATCTTCTCGATCATGTGCTGCAAGAACAACAGCGAACCGTCATTGATTGCGGGCAGGCCAGCGCCGAAGCGACCAGAAAAGCCCATCTCCTTGTGCTCGCGCTCAACGATCACTTTCTGGTCTTTCCACTCCACGCCGAAGGGCGGGTTGGCAAGCATGTAGTGAAAGCTGCTTCCCTCGAAACCGTCACGGGTCTTGCCGTCGCCCAGCGTGTCGCCAAGCACGATGTTCTTTGTGTCTTCGTCCTTAATGAGCATATCAGAGCAGCAGATTGCCCAGGACTCGTCGTTGTACTCCTGCCCGTGCAAGGCAAGGTTGGCTTGGCTGTTCTGACCGAGGATGAACTTTTCCGATTCGGACAACATGCCGCCCGTACCGCAGGCCGGGTCGTAGATGGTACGGAAAATGCCCGGCGTGTAGACGTCCTGCTCGCCCGTATAAACGAGGTTCGCCATAAGGCGGATGACCTCGCGCGGGGTGAAGTGGTCGCCGGCTTCTTCGTTCGCCTGTTCGTTGAAGCGCATCACCAGATGCTCGAACAGGTAGCCCATCTGCAAGTTGTCGATGCGATCCGGGTGCAGGTCCACATCGGCCATCGCCTTGACGATGGTGAAAAGCCGGTTGCTGGCGTCAAGCTTTTCGATCTGGTCGGTGAATTTGAACTTCTCGAAGATGGTCCGGGCGGTGGACGAGAATCCGTTGATATAGGCGACGAGGTTCGGCGCGATGTTTTCAGGATCACCTAGCAACCGCTCGAACGTGTACGGGCTGGTATTGTAAAGGGGATGCTTGCGATACGGATCGGCAGCGCGGCCGAGCAGGCGCTCCATCGCGCTTTCCGGCATGTTCTGCGCAGTAAGCTTTTCGTATTGTTTGAGAACCGTATCCTTGCTCGGCTCAAGAACGCAGTCGAGGCGGCGCAGAACGACAATAGGCAACATGACCAAGCGATATTGCGGCGGGCGATATGGTCCGCGCAGACGGTTCGCAATTTCCCAGATATGAGACTTTAACTGGTCATGGGCCTGAATATTCATTTAGGACTATACTTCTCGTGTTTTTGCGATCTGCCTGGCAGGACTAAATGGTTTGTTTAGCAGATAGAATCATTCAATCTGATTTGGTCAAGTTCTAACGGCTGGTTGCGGGATGAAAGAAGTCGTTTTTGCATGGTATGGGATTAGAGGGGCTCAATCGTTTCGCCGGGCTAAACTGAAACAGGTGTTGCTCATGTTCGTCCGCTCGCGCGTGCGCAGGCGTTGGATGGCGTTTCATCGTCTTTCCCGTCGATAGAATATTTTTCATAACTATCTGATATTGCTTGTATTTTCAAGTAATTCACGTTACCTTGAGTTGAGGCCAGAAGGAGGTCTCAATGCCAAGTTTACGTTTGACCCGCCGTGCGATTGACGAAATTCCTCATGCCGAGAGTGGGCAGGTTTTCTATCGCGATACGCTGCTGACCGGCTTCGGTCTGCGCGTTGGCACCCAATCCAAGGTCTATTACGCCGAGGGGCAGGTGAACCGGAAGACGCGGCGCGTCACCATCGGGCGGGCGGATATCTTCGCGCCCGAAGTGGCCCGCAAGAAGGCGCTGGCGCTCCTGGGCGAAATGGCCGAGGGGCAGGATCCCAACGCCGAGAAGAAGCGAGAAGTCGTGGCGCGGGTCACGCTGGCCGATGCGTTCGACAGTTTCTTTGCCGCGCGTCCCCACCTTTCCAGACATACGGTCGACAACTACACCCGCTCGGCCCGGCTCTATCTGAAATCCTGGCGCAGGAAGCCGATTAACGAAATCACCCGACAGATGGTGCTGAAGCGCCATCAGGAGCTTTCGACGGAAGTGGGCAAGACGACCGCGAACAATGTGTTCCGGCATTTCCGGTCGGTCTATAATTTCGCCGCCGCAACGCATGACGAGTTGCCGCCCAACCCGGCACAGATATTGACGCAAGCGCGGGCATGGCATCGCGAGCAGCGTCGACAGACGCTCGTTTCGGCGCAGGATTTGCCGAACTGGTGGAAGGCGGTCCATGCGGAGCCGGAGCATTCCCGCGACTTCCTGCTGACGGCGCTTTTTACCGGAATGCGTCGGGGTGAGCTGATGGCGCTGCGCTGGGAGAATGTGGATCTTGTCGCGAAGACGCTGCATCTGCCCAAGACGAAGAACGGCGACCCGCTGACCCTGCCGCTTTCCACCTTCCTGTTCGATCTTCTCTCTGAGCGCCGCAAACGGTCGAATGGCTCGCCCTTCGTGTTTCCGGGGCCAGGCAAGGGCGGACACCTTATCGAGACGAAGAAGTTTCTTCAGCGCGTCAGCGCCGGTGCCGGGGTCAACTTCACGCTTCACGACCTTCGCCGCACCTTCATCACCATCGCGGAGAGCCTGGACGTTCCCTATTACGCGCTCAAGCGACTGCTGAACCATCGCGCCACGGGCGACGTGACGGGCGGTTACATCGTCGTCAATGCCGAGCGCTTGCGCGGGCCGGTGGAACAGGTCGCGCAACGGATATTGGAGCTGGTCGATGCTGCGGACTGACGCGATGATATCGGGAACCGAAACGGTGCTGGAGCGGGTCTTGCGGACAATCATCGCAGCGCATCCGGTGGACGCAGAGACGGACCATTGCGTCGAACGCCGCCTGGGTCTGGCGATGAAAGCGCTCTTGGGTGCGCAGTCTGCGCAAGGTCGCGTAATCAATGAAGCGCTTGCCTATATGGTCCGCGAACGGCGGCGGGATATTTGCAATGCCGAAATGTCCGCCCTGGTTCCCACTTCGAACAGCGCGCCCGCCCGTTCGGTGGCCTCGCTCGCGGAAAGTGCGGCCCGTGAAATCCTTGGGCTCGATTGCCCGCTCGAGGTCCGCGAGGCGAAAGACCTGCTTTGTCGCGAATATAAGCGACAGGCCGTTGAAAGCGATCCTGCGGCCGAGGCCCTGCGAGATGAGGCAGTCTCGCGCATTCTGTGCGAGCTTGCGGAATGGGATGATCACAGCTTCTCGGTGAAACAAAATCGCTTGCAATCAAACCGCTAGACGCGAAAGGTTTGACGTGCTGCACTCACGGTTGAACAAGACCTGACATTGTGCGATGTTTAACACGGATGAGTAGACAGCTTCCAGCGGATGAAAATCCGTAGGCGGGTGACCTTGGGCTTGGACACTCTGGACTACACCCTTCGGGGGATTATTCCCTGCCATGTCCTGTGAATGATGAAGACCAAGAGCGAGCGGAGGCCGGAACCTATCGTTCCTCTTTGCGCCCGCCCGTGGCACGGCGCGGCCATTCACGGACTAACACAATGTCTCACAATGCAGCATCCCTTTCACGCGCGAGCAGCGCCACTCCGTTGCGCACCTTTGCCTATCCCGAAAAGCTTCTCACCACGAAAGAAGTCGCCACGCTCACCGGGCTCAGCGCGTCGTTCTTTCACAAGAGAAGAATATATGGCGGGGGACCCAAGTATCTCCGCCTGAATGCTCATAGCAAGGTCGGTGCGATCCGCTATCGCCTTCCCGATGTCCTCGACTGGCTCGCCGCCAGCGAATGCAACACGGAGGGTGGCGATCATGTCTGACCATCTCCAAGCCGACCCGAAGCGCGCCATCGCCTTCCTCTCCTGGCTGACACAGGGCGCGCCGCTGCATCTCGAACGCATGAACAGCGTCGGCCCTGAAAGCCCGGTACAGAAGACCTATGGGCTTCAAGAGCGGGAATCCGCAGAAAAATTCGTCGGCATCAACAATGCCGGCGATCTGCAGCGGAACATCTATTTCCTGCCGAATGGCGAGTTTCTGTCCGGCGGCCGGGGCAAGCGCAATCTTTCCGCCGCACGGTTTCTCCATGTCGATCTCGACGGCAAGGACTATCCCGGCTCGCGAGCGGAGCAGCTTGAAACCATTCTCGCCCTGCTGACCGATCCGAAGCGAATGCCGAAGGGCCTGCCGGCACCGACCGCGATATGCTTTTCCGGCGGCGGCTATCAGGCCTTCTGGCGCTTGAAGGAGCCGATGGATTGCGAGGCGGCGAAGGCGCTGAACCTTGCAATCCTGAGGGCCTATCAGGGCAAGGGTAATACCCAGAGCCCCGCGCAATTGATGCGGGTGCCGTTCACGGTCAACTGGCTGAACCAGAAGAAGCGCGAGGCCGGGCGCGAACCGGCGCTCGCCTTCGTGGGGGAGCCGGTCGGTCTCGACAATCCGCCCGTCGAATACATGGCGACGGATTTCAAGCTGAAAATCGACACGGCCAAGGCGCTCGCCGCCCCTTCGAGGGCGCTCGCCACGCCGGAAGCGACCGACATCCAGCCCCTTCCCTTGCCGGTCGATCTCTCGGAGATCATCCCGCCGAGCCCGGAATGGGCTGCGGCGCTGGTCGATGGCACTGACCCGCCCGGCAAGAGTTACGATTCGCGGTCCGAGCTGGTGCTGGCCTGCATCATCTGGCTGTTGGGAAACGATGTCGATCCGGGTCACGTGGTCTCGATCATCACCGATCCTGGCTTGAAGATCAGCGCGCATGTGCTCGAAAACCCGAATCCGCTGCGGTATGCCCAAAGACAGGTGGCGCGGGGATTGGCCTATATCGAGGCCAGGCGCGGCGACTGGCCGAAGGCGAGCCTCGAAGGCAACCCGCTGAAGGACCATCCCGACAATGTCCGCTATGCGTTGATGCGGCTCGGCGTCGATGCGCGCCGAAACCTCTTCATCAATGCCGACGAGATCACCGGCCAGGGTCTCGACGACCGCGACCTCAACGAGATCATCGAAATCCTGAGCAGCAAGTTCCTGCGGGACCTGCATTTCAAGGCGAGCCCAAGCGCCGTCAAACGGGAGCTGATCGCGGTTGCCCACGACCAGGCCTATCATCCGGTCATCGACTATCTCGACGGCCTCGCCTGGGATGGGACGCCGCGCATCGATACATGGCTGAGGGACTATTGCGGTGCCGAGGATAGCGAGCTCAACCGCGCCTTCGGCTCCAAGCTGCTGATCGCCGGTGTGCGGCGGATCAAGCAGCCCGGCGTCAAGTTCGACACGATGCTGGTGCTCGAAGGTCCGCAAGGGGCCGGCAAGTCCGGCCTCGCGGAGCGGCTTGCCGTCCGCAAGGAGTGGTTCTGCGGCAATCTCGATCTGAAGAGCGACGACAAGACCAAGGCCGAGCTGCTCGCCCGCGCCTGGATTGTCGAGTGCCAGGAGCTCGACGGCATGAACCACACCACGAGCCAGAGCCTGAAGAAATTCCTCAGCACGGATACCGACAATTACCGCAAGGCCTACGGTCACGATGCGCGCGGCTATCGGCGGCACTGCATCATTATCGGCACCACCAATGAAGACGCCTATCTTCGCGACCTGACCGGCAATCGCCGTTTCTGGCCCGTGAAGGTGGGCGAAATCGACCTGGCGAGGCTGAAGGAAGACGTGCACCAGCTCTGGGCCGAGGCGGTGGTGCGGGAACGGGCCGGCGAGGAGATCGGGCTTCCGCGCCACCTCTGGCAGGCGGCAGCGGACGTGCAAACCGTGCGGCTTGTCGAGGACACCTTCGAACCGGTGCTCGAAGACTGGTTCGGCGAGCGCACAGGCCGCGTCTCGCTGGAAAGCGTCAAGCTCCTCCTCGGCTTCGAGGGCGGCAGGATGCGGGCACCGGAGGCGCAACGCCTGCGGATGATCATGGACCGGATCGGTTGGGATTATAACACCTTCCGCCTGCACGATCCGGGCCAGGGCGGCATCTCGCCGCGCAAGGGGTTCGCGCGCGGCACCGACGATGAGCGCAAGGCGGAGTGGATCGCCCGGCGCGGCGATGGCGGCATGCCCACGCTGGAGCGGGCCAGGGCAGGCTCACCCGACGCGGAACCGCCGTTTTGAGTATACGCCAATGGCGTAACCGTAACCCGCGTAACGGTGCCGTGCGCGGTGCCGCGCGGCGGCAAGGGGGAGCGCCATACTCCCCCTCCTCCCGTTTGTCTTTTTGGGGCCAAGGTTACGGTTACAGGTTACACCCGCTGCCGCCAGCTTTGGGCAGATTGACCGGACTGCACCGCCGCCCGCACACGGCCCTCCGAGGCCGCCCAAGCGCAGCGGGCAATACCCCAGCACAAACGCGCCGGGCGCGTCTGACGGCCTCCGACGGGCCGCTGAGCGGGGTTATGGGTGGCGACCGTGGCTTTGCGGCGCGTGAGCGTCGCGGGAAGGGTGTATTTCGGGGACAGCTACCGACTATTGCCATCAAGCAGGTTGGCCGTGGTGGTCTCCAGGGCCTCTGCAAACCGCGCAACAACGGTGATCGTCGGGTTCCTGACCTGGCGTTCGATGCCCGAGACATAGGTGCGGTCGATCTCGGCCCGCGCGGCAAGTTCTTCCTGCGAGATATTCAGCCGTTTGCGGGCGGCCTTTATGTTTCGGGCGAGTATCGCGCGCACGTCTTCCATGGGGGGAATAAGTCACGAATGAAGACGATAAGCCCACGGACGATGAATCTCATTTTCGGCTTTCGCAGAAGGAATGTTGACTATAGGCTACATCGCAACAGGTCGAGGTCTGCGATGTGGGATATGGCAATCAAGCTTCTTGCCGGGCTAATTCTGATCTTCTGCAGTATGCAGTTGATCACATTCGCTGGACTGATCGCGTGGGGCATCTGGACGGACTCGATCAAACCGCGACTGATACCCTCCGAGGAGATCGCGCGTGTCGCCGACGAACTTATTGAACACTTCGCCGATCCCTCAGAGGAAGCTTTATTGCGGCAGCACGACGCGTGGTATCGAAGCGACGGCGCAGCGCAGACATATTGGCGGCGCGTGAGGAAGGCTATCAGGGCGCGCTCACACAGCTAATATTTATGTAAATTAGTATTTACTATTAAATAGACTCCCAATATTTCCCGAATCAAGCTACATTTTTATTTGTTTAATTGCGGAGATAATTTCGATGAGCAAAGACAGAGACAGGATGGTGTATAAGCGTCCCGATGGGACGTGGGTAAATAAGCGCAATGACACAAATCGAGCCTCTAGTGTGCATCAGACACAAAAGGAAGCGATCAAAACAGCTCGAGAAATGCTGCACAATCAGGGCGGTGGCGAGCTCACGACAAAGGGAACCAACGGCGAGATCCGCAGCAAGGATACAATCGCACCCGGCAACGATCCGAACCCACCACGCGATCGAGAGCATTAAACTTCACGCTAAAATAGCGAGTTTCTCACATGCCGGTAGTAATGCATTTCGCAACCTTCCTTAAACTACTTACCTTGAATATGGGTGACAAAATTAGGGATCTCGAACGTTATGCAAAGCCGGGCGGGTTTGACTTCTACAGACCGTCCCGAGATGGCATTGTTAAGCATTGCTCAGCAGGTCGAACGCGGGAGAACGTGCTCAGGGATATAGAAAATTCAGCCACGACAAAGTCTGTCGATAGAAATAAGGAAGTGTTTGAAAGGGTAGCGGTTTGGGTTGCCGGTCATCCGGGTCAGGCAAGCATACCGAAGCGCGCCGTCTGGCGTTCTCCGCATAAGACCTTCTCGGTTCATATCGAGCCCGAACTTTCTTACCAAGCTAAAAATGCGCAGCATGTTGTTGCTATATATCCGAGTAAGGATGTGCGCATTAATCGCGATCAGGCAGGCGCAGGACTAATATTGTTAAGTCGTGGTTACCGAGGGTCAGGTAATGAGAAATTTGGGATTCTCGATGCCTTTGCGGGTAAGGTTCACAGAACGCCTACAAATATTTCAGAGCGGCTTTTGGAGAATGAGATAGCGACCATCGAAACTGAGCTCTCCAGAATACTCTGATCTTCTTCTTCGGAGAGCTGGTGCCGCCTACGTGACTCGAACACGTGACCCCCGCATTACGAATGCGATGCTCTACCAACTGAGCTAAGGCGGCTTACCAAGCGCAGGGCCGGCCTACTATGGCCCTACTATTTTATTCTGTCATCCGCCAACCCGCTGGCTTCGAACGTCATTCTCGGGCGGACCCGGTAATTACGAATGATGTGCTCTACCAACTGAGCTAAAGCGGCCCGAACGCGGTTTCGCGTTGCAGTGCGCTGTTACAGGCTCTCGGGCGGTTTTTCAAGCGTCTTGCGCGCGGGGCATTTAAAAAAATGGCGGTCAGCCAATGCCCTTCAGCAGCGAGAGCGTTTCGGCGCGGCGGTCGCGGTCGGTGTCGAACAGGCCGCGGGTGACGAGAGTGACGGTCTTGGAGCCGTGGGCCTTGATGCCGCGCATTGCCATGCACATGTGCTCGGCCTCCACCATCACCATCACGCCCTTGGACGCCAGCGCATCATTGATGGCGTCGGCGATGTCGCCGGTCAGGCGCTCCTGCAGCTGCGGGCGGCGCGAGACGGTGTCGACCACGCGGGCGAGTTTCGAAAGCCCTGTCAGCCGCCCGCCCTCCGGCAGATAGGCGATATGGGCCTTGCCGAAAAACGGCAGAAGGTGATGCTCGCACATGGTGTGGAACAGGATGTCCCTCACGATCACGATGTCATCATGGCCGTCTTCCTGGAACACGGTCTGAAGATGGGCGCGCGGGTCTTCATCGCGCCCGGAGAAGACTTCCTGGTACATCTTGGCGACCCGAAGCGGCGTGTCGCTCAGGCCCTCGCGGGTCGGGTCCTCGCCGAGCGCCACCAGAATATCATGCACCGCCTTCATGATGGCCTCGCGCTGGAGACGCTCGGCCTCAAGGGCGTCGATATCGGTCGGAATCGTGTTCACGGGTCACCTGTCGGTCGGTTCTGTCGCGGGCTATGTAGGCCTTGCGACCATCAGGGTTCAAGCCCCGATTTTGCCCGTAGCGCGTCGGGCCGTCGCTGGTCGCGCGCCGTCAGCACGCAGGCGATCACGATCAGCGCGCCGCCGATCAGCGTCGGCCAGGCCGGGATCTCACCGAAGAACGCGAAGCCGTAGAAGCCGGCCCAGACCAGCGCCGAGTAATCGATGACGGCGTAGAGCGAGGCGGGAATGCGGGCGAGCGCCGAAATCAGGCAGATGAAGCCAAGCGCGCCGCAAAGCCCGATCAGCCCGATCTGCCAGGTGAGCCCGGCCGCCGGCGTCTGCCACAGCACCACGGCCATCGGCAGGCAGAACAGCGCGGCGAAGGCGGTCTGCATAAGGCTCAGCGTCACGGGGTGATCGTCGGCGGAGGACTTCTTCATCGCGATCGCGGTGAAGGCATAGGCAAGGGGTGCGGCGAGCCCCGCCGCGATCACCGGCAGTGTCACCGGCGGGCCGGCGAAGCCCGAGCCCTTGGCGGCGACGATCAGCGCCGAGCCGGACACCGCCAGCACAAGGGCGATCAGCACGAAGCGGCCCGGCCGCTCGCCGAACACCAGCGCGCCGAGCATCGCCATATAGATCGGCGCGGTCATCGCCAGCGCCAGCGCCATCAACAGCGGCATGCCGGCGAGGCCATAGAAGAACAGGCTTGCCGTCACCGCCGCCAGAAAACCGCGCAGCATATGAGCCTTCATGAAGCCCCGGCGCGGCCAGCGGCGCACGAAGACAAGAACGAACAGCGCAAGAAACAGCGCCGAGACGGCGTAGCGCAGGAACACGACCTGAAAGCTCGAGAGCTCCGCGCCGAGGCTCTTGGCAAGCGCATCCACGCCCGAAAGCAGGGCCACCGCCGCCACCGCAAGGCCGATGCCGGACATCCGGCTTGCTGCTGCCATGAACCCCTCCCGCCTGTACCCGCATGCCGGGCAATGTCACCAGCCGATAGCGCCGCCCTCGCGGAGGGTCAAGCCACGCAACCGGCCGGGCGGTTCGCCCGCAGACTTAAAGAGAGGCTCAAAGATGGCCGAGGATGAAATCCACCCGGGCTTCCACCGTCGTCTTCGGCAGAATGACCGGATGATAGCCGTGTTCGGGGTAGAAATGCAGAAGGCGCTGATATTCTTCGCGGCCCTGTTCCAGATCGTGCCGGCGCTCGTCGTCGGTCTCGAAAATCTCCGGCCAGGGCGGGGTGAGAAACGCCGTCGCATTGTAGCGATAGGCTGAAAGCAGGTCGGGTTCGAGAAAGCCGCCGGCATGGGCAAGCGCCGCCGCCGCGTCCACCAGGCCGCGGTCGAAGAACACCGGGCCGCGATGGTCGCGCATTTGTTCGAAATCGGCGATCGCGACATCTATGGCGCGGCGGGCGAAGGCTGCAAGGTTCACCCATGGCAGCGCCGCGCCCTCGCCCGCCAGTTCCTCGGCAACGATCCTTCGGCCGGGCTCTTCCACCGTCGCGTAGCCGCGACGGGCGAGCGCGGCAAGCAGCGTCGACTTGCCGCCGCCCGAACAGCCGGAAAGGACGAAGAAATTGTCCATTGCGTCTCAGGATTTTCCCGTGCAGGCGATGCCCGGATCGTTCTCGCCCTTGGTGACGTCATAGAGCGTGGCGTCATCGCCCGTGCTCCACCAGACATAGGGACCGGCGGCATAGCGCGCGCCCGAACCCGAGATGACATTGGCCGCGATGACGTGATTGTCGGGCCACTGGAGTTCCGCAAGCATGATCTGGTCGCTGTTGATATAGCGGGCGTCGAGCGTGAAATCGCCGCAGTCATAGCTGGCGGAAATCTCGGCGGCTCCGCTCGGCAGCGTGATCGAAACCGCGTCCTCCGCCAGGGCGGGAAGGGCGGCGAAAGAAAACGAGATGGCGATGAGGGCAGCAGTCTTCATGGGGTCCTCCTGTTATGCTGACGGCATCATACACGGCTTCATGGCCACCGCCGACACGCATAGGTTTATCGCAGAAATTTCGGTGTGGACCTTGCAATCGCCGGCCGCCGACGTATAACCGCCGGCCCTTGCCCACCATGACAGGATAAGCCCCATGACCGCGCTCGGCCTCGACTTCGGCACGACCAACACCGTGATCGCGATCCCCGGCGCAAGCGCCGGCGAAACCCGCTCGCTCGCCTTCGAAAGCCGCGCCGGGATCACCGATACGATGCGCACCTGCCTGTCCTTCATGAAGGATCGTCAGGCAGGTTTCGGCGCGCCGCTGGCAACGGAGGCGGGTGCTGCGGCAATCCGTACGCTGATCGACCATCCCGGCGAGTGCCGGTTCCTGCAATCGATCAAGACCTATGCGGCAAGCCCGCTGTTCAAGGAGACGGCGGTGCTGGGCCGGCGGCATACATTCTCCGACCTGATGGCGGTGTTTCTGGAGAAGCTGATGACCTATGCAGGCGACGGATGGCCTTCCGACGTGTCGCGCGTGGTTGCGGGCCGGCCGGTGCGCTTTGCCGGCATCAGCGCGGATGAAGAGCTGGCGCTCGAACGCTACAACGACGCGCTGTCGCGTTTCGGCTTTCCGGAAATCCGCTTCGTGCTGGAGCCGGTGGCCGCCGCCTGGTATTTCGCCGAGCGGCTCAAAAGCGACGCCAATGTGCTGGTCGCCGATTTCGGCGGCGGCACCACCGACTATTCGATCATCCAGTTTTCGAAGGCCGCCGGGAAGCTCTCCGCCGAACCGCTGTCGCATTCCGGCGTCGGGGTCGCCGGCGACATGTTCGACTACCGGATCATCGACAATGTGGTGAGCCCGATGATCGGCAAGGGCACGCATTACAAGAGCTTCGGCAAGACGCTCGACGTGCCGTCGAACTACTACGCCAATTTCGGCCGCTGGAGCCAGCTCTCGATCTTCAAGACCACCCGCGACTTCACGGACCTGAAAAGCCTGGTGCGCGACGCCACCGATCCGGACGCGCTGGAGCTTTTCATCGAGCTGATCGAGAATGACGAGGGCTATCCGCTTTACGAGGCGGTCTCGGCCACAAAGCGGGCGCTGTCGGAAACGGATGAGGCCGAATTCTTCTTCGCGCCCCTCGGTCGCAACAGCCGCCGCAGCATTCGTCGCGCGGATTTCGAGGGCTGGATTGCCGGCGAGCTCGCCCAGATGGAATCTGCGCTCGACGAGGCCATCGACGGCGCAGGGTTGTCGCCGAAAGACATCGACAAGGTGTTCCTCACCGGCGGCACCTCCTTCGTGCCGGCGGTGCGCCGGATTTTCGAGAACCGGTTTGCGGATATCGAGACCGGCGGCGAACTGCTGTCGATCGCCCATGGGCTGGCGCTGATCGGCAAGGACGACGCGTTTGCGGTGGACGTGTGACGCTGATCTTCGGAGCTCAAGGGGTTGAGAGCAAGCTAGAAAGGTCTGTCAAAGCCGCCTCGCCCCGCAAGGGGCAAGGCGAGCCTGCCGGCCAGATCAGCCCTTGGCGTTATACTTCGCGTCCAGATCGTTGATCGCCTGGACATTGCCGGCGGAGCGGCCATTGGGGTCGAATTCGCAGGCGAGATAGGCATCGGCGATTGATTTGGCGAGTTCGGTTCCGATCACGCGCGCGCCCATGGTGATGACCTGGGCATTGTTGGAGAGTGCCGCACGTTCGGCCGAATAGGTGTCGTGGGTCTGGGCGGCGCGGATGCCGGGGACCTTGTTGGCCGAGATCGCGACGCCGATGCCCGTGCCGCAGCAGAGAATCGCCCGGTCATAGGTGCCGTCCAGAATGCCGGCGGTAACCCGGTCGGCCAGGTTGGCGTAAAATTCGTTGCCATTGTTGGGTGGGGTGCTGAGTTCGGAGACGGTGAACCCTTCGCGGCCGGCCAGATGCTCGGCGATGACCTTGGCGAGCGGGGCTCCGGCGCTGTCTCCTGCGACTGCAATCTTCATGGTGCTTTCCTTTCGAGAGAATAGTGGTTCAGATGACCTTCGCGACCCGCTCCAGAATGTCGAGATAGCCCTCGACATGCCAGGCGGAACGGCCGATGAACAGCCCGTCGACATGGTCGCAGGCGATCATGTCGGCCGCGTTTCCGGGGTTGACGCTGCCGCCATAGAGGCAGGGCAGTTCGCGGCCGGTCACAAGCCGCGTGGTGTCGATGATCTTGGCCTGCCGCGCCTCGGCATAATCAGGCGTGGCCGGGTGACCGCGTTCGCCGATCGCCCAGACCGGCTCATAGGCAAAGATGATCTCGGCCTGTTTCTGCTCATCGCTCAGACGCGACAACGCGGCCTCGACCTGGGCGTGCAGCACGTCGTCGGCGCGGCCGGCATCCTTTTCCGCCTCGGTCTCGCCGATGCAGATCAGCGGGATCATGCCGTGGCGCACGGCGGCCTCGGTCTTCAGCCCGACGGTCTCGTCGGTCTCGCCGAAATTGGCGCGCCGCTCCGAATGGCCGAGCTCGACGATGTCCATGCCGCAATCGGCGAGCATCACCGGCGAAATCTCTCCGGTCCACGCGCCGTGATCGTCCCAATGCATGTTCTGCGCGCCGACCAGAACGTCGGCATCAGCCAGCCGTGCCTTGACCTCGCGGATCGCGGTGAAAGGCGGAATGACGAAGCGCTGGATGCGGTCATCGCTTCCGGCAGCGGCGAGCGCGTCAGCATAGGCGACGGCCTCGGACAGCGTCTTGTTCATCTTCCAGCTGGTTCCGACAAAGAACCGGTCAAACCGTGCCATCGCTTATTCTTCCTCTGCGAAATACAATTCTATGCCCTGGCTTGCGAGCTCCGCGGCCTGGTCTTCCGGCAGCGCCCGGCTGGTGACCACGCCGGCGAAGGCATCGAGATCGGCCAGCCGGTGCAGGGCGGTGCGGCCGAACTTTTTATGGTCGGCCATCAGATAGGATTTCTGCGCGACCGCCATCATCGCGCGCTTGACCTGCAGCACCTCCTGATCCTGGTGGCAGGCGATGCGGCCATGGATCGAAGAACTGGTGATCAGCGCGATATCGGCGCGCAGGTCGGCAAGCGTAGCGGTGGTGATGACGCCGAAAAAGCCGTTGAATTTTTTTGAAAAATCGCCGCCAAGCGCGATCAGGCTGATGCCGCCCTGACCGGACAGCCCGTTAATGATCGAAAGGTTGTTGGTGATCACCGTCAGCGGCCGCTTTTCGATCAGGAAGGGAATAACCGCCTCGGATGTCGAGCCGTCATCGACCATCACGCTCATGCCCGGTTCGATGAAATCGGCGGCGCGCCGCGCGATCGCGCTTTTCAGCGCCGGCGCCATCTTCGCGCGATAGCGATAGTCGCTTTCGAACTGGCCGCTCGCCTCGATCGTCGCCCCGCCGCGCACCTTGCGCAACAGGCCCTCGGCCTCAAGGTCGTCGAGATCGCGGTGGATCGTCATCTTCGAGACGGCGAAGCGCGCGGCCAGATCGTCAAGCGAAACCGTGCCTTCCTCGACCAGCAGGTCGACAATATCCCGGCGGCGATCTTCAAGCTTCAACAGGCGGCTCCTTGCGTTTGATGACAGGTCACTAACATCACGATCCCCCATAATCAATCATTGTGAAGATAATATGTTATGTTTGAGTGTGATTTTGTGAAGCAGACAGGAGCACCCGATCAAGCTACGCTTTGCCCGAGCCGCGCTTTTGCTCTATCAGGATGCGGATGCGAAGCAGGACCGCCAACACATGAAGGACGAAGCCAGGGCGCTGCCCGTCACCGCCGTGCTGGAGCCGCTGACGGCGGCGCTGAAGCGCCATGGCCGCGCGGTCCTTTCCGCCCCGCCCGGCGCCGGCAAGACCACGCTGGTGCCGCTACACCTGCTGGAACATGGCCCGCCGGGCAAGATCATCCTGCTGGAGCCGCGCCGGCTTGCCGCCCGCGCCAGCGCCTTTCGCATGGCGGCCCTTCTCGGCGAGGAGCCGGGCGGCACCGTTGGCTATCGCATGCGGCTCGACACCAAAGTCTCCGCGAAAACCCGCATCGAGGTGGTGACCGAGGGCGTGTTCGCACGCATGGCGCTGGACGATCCTGAGCTTGCCGGCATTTCGACGGTGATTTTCGATGAATTCCACGAGCGCTCGCTCGATGCCGATTTCGGACTGGCGCTCGCGCTCGATATCCGCGCCGGCCTGCGCGAGGACCTGCAGGTGCTGGTGATGTCGGCAACGCTGGATGTCGCCCGGATCGCCGCCCTTCTCGGTGATGCGCCGGTGATCGAGAGCAAGGGCCGGGCCTATCCTGTCGAGATCCGCTATCAGGCCCGGCCGCCGCAATCGCGCATCGAGGACAGCGTCACGGACGCCGTGCGCGCCATGCTGGCCACGGAGGAAGGCTCGATCCTCGCCTTCCTGCCGGGCCAGGCGGAAATCCGCCGCACCGCCGAGCGACTTGAGGGAAGGGTGGGGGAAGACACCGACATCGCCCCGCTCTACGGCAATCTCACCCGCGCCGAGCAGGATGCGGCGATCAAGCCCGCGCCTGCGGGCCGCCGCAAGGTGGTGCTCG
The DNA here is from genome assembly GCF_053484265.1 of Martelella sp. FOR1707. Lineage (NCBI taxonomy): Bacteria > Pseudomonadati > Pseudomonadota > Alphaproteobacteria > Hyphomicrobiales > Aurantimonadaceae > Martelella > Martelella sp. FOR1707. The sequence continues at coordinate 48,002 of NZ_JBAKFP010000005.1, forward strand.
CCACCTCGATCGCCGAAACCTCGATCACCATTGACGGCGTCACGATCGTCATCGACAGCGGGTTGCAGCGCCAGCCCGCCTATGAACCGGCGACCGGCATCACGAGGCTGGAAACCGTGAAGGTATCGCGCGCGGCAGCCGACCAGCGCGCCGGCCGCGCGGGCCGAACCGCGCCTGGGATTGCCCTGAGGCTCTGGCATGAGGGCCAGACGGCGGCTCTTGCCCCCTTCAGCCCGCCGGAAATCATGAAATCCGATCTCTCCGGTCTGGTTCTCGACCTTGCCCATTGGGGCGTCACCGACCCCGCGCAGCTTGCCTTTCCCGACCAGCCGCCCGGACCAGCGCTCGCCGAGGCCAAGAAGTTGCTGGCAGCCCTCGGCGCGCTTGGCGACGACGGACGGCTGACCGAAACCGGCGAGCGCATCCGCGCGCTGTCGCTGCCGCCGCGCCTTGCCGCCATGGTGATCGAAGCCGGCCGCACCGGCCATGGGCGCGATGCGGCAAGACTTGCCGTGCTGATGAGCGAGCAGGGGCTTGGCGGTCCAAGCATCGATCTGTCGGAGCGGCTGCGGCGGTTTGCCGCCGACCGCTCACCCCGCGCCGAGGCCGCGCGCGGCCTTGCGGACCGGATCGCAAAGGCGGCGGGCAGCGGCCGCGCGGACGGCCCGTTCGACCCCGGCGAAGCGCTGATCCATGCCTTTCCCGACCGGATCGCGATGGCGCGCGGGGGGCGCGGGCGCTATCTGATGGCGAACGGGCGCGGGGCCGAGCTTGCCGAGGACGATCCGCTCGCCGGCGAGGATTTTCTGGTCATCGCCGATCTGACCGGCTCGGCCGCGCGCGGGCGCGTACTCGCCGCCTGCCCGCTGTCGCGCGCCGTTATCGAAACGCAGCCGGGGATCGAGACGCTGGAGGAATGCGTGTTCGACCGCGACAGCCTGTCGGTGCGCGCCCGCCATGTCCGCCGGCTCGGGGCGCTGGTGCTGTCCGAACGCGCGGTGAAGAGGCCTGCGGGTGAGCAGGCAGCCGAGGCCCTTGCCGAGGGGCTGCGCCAGCACGGACTGGCGCTCATCGATTTTCCGAAGGAGGCGGCGCATCTGAGAGAGCGCATCGGCTTCCTCCACCGCAAGCTCGGCCCGCCTTGGCCGGATGTCAGCGATGACGGATTGCTCGAAAGCCTCAAGACCTGGTTCACGCCATTCCAGACCGGTCAGACGTCGCTTGCCGCGATCACCCCCAAAAGCCTGACGGACGGGCTGAAATCGCTGCTGCCCTATCCGCTTGCCGCCGATCTCGACCGGCTGGCGCCCACCCATTTCCCCGCGCCCACCGGCGACCGGCTGCCGATCCGCTATGATGGCGACGAACCGGTGTTGTCGATCCGGGTGCAGATGCTTTACGGGCTGAAAGCCCATCCGACGATCGCAGGCTCCGTGCCGCTGCTTCTGGAACTGACCTCGCCCGCCGGACGGCCGATCCAGACGACCCGCGATCTGCCCGGCTTCTGGGCCGGATCGTGGAAGGATGTGCGCGCCGATATGCGCGGGCGCTACCCGAAACATCTCTGGCCGGAAAACCCGGCCGAGGCCGAAGCAACGCGCCGGGCAAAGCCGCGCGGAACGTGACAGGAGACAGGCCATGAGGGCGCCGCCGCCGGAAATGCTGGAGAAGGAACGCCGCCGCAGCCTGCGCCTGCAGACGCTGGTGCGGCTGCGCTGGCTGGCGGTCGCGGGCCAGACAACGACCGCGACCTTCGTGGCCTTCGGGATCGACTTCTCGATGCCGATCATCCCCGTGTTCGCGCTGATCGCCGCGCTCGCCCTCGGCAATCTGATCCTGACGCTGCGCTATCCGGCAACGCAGCGGGTGGAGCCGCGCTTCGCCTTCGCGCTGCTCGGCTTCGACCTCGCCCAGCTCACCGCCCTGCTTTATCTGACGGGCGGGCTTGCCAATCCGTTCGTGCCGCTGATTTCGGTGCCGGTGATCATTTCCTTCACGGCGCTGCCGCTGCGCCACGCGATGGCGCTTCTGGTGCTGGCGGTCGCGGGCGTTTCGCTGCTGGCGATCGAGCCGTTTCCGCTGCCCTGGTATGAGGGGCTTTCGCTTCAGATCGAGCCGGTGCTGAAATTCGGCATCTGGATCGGGATCGTCTCGATGCTGAGCTTCGCCGCCTTCTACGCCCACCGGATTTCGCTGGAGGCCGAGCAGATCTCGGATGCGCTGGCGGCGACCGAACTGGTGCTGCAGCGAGAGCAGCACCTGTCCCAGCTCGACGGTCTAGCCGCCGCCGCCGCCCATGAACTGGGAACCCCGCTCGCGACGATTTCGGTGGTGGCAAAGGAAATGGCGCGCGCACTCGGCGATGATCCGGACCACGGCGAGGATGTGCAACTGCTCGTCAGCCAGAGCCAGCGCTGCCGCGACATCCTTTCCCGGCTCGCCTCGCTTTCCAAGGAGGACGAGAGCCATATGCGACGGTTGCCGCTGTCCTCGCTGCTGGAGGAGGCGGCGGCCCCCCACCGGCCGTTCGTCGCGGAAATGGAGATCAGCATCGAGGGCGACGGCCCCGAACCCGTCGGCCAGCGCAATCCGGCGGTGCTTTACGGCCTCGGCAACATCATCGAAAACGCGGTCGAGCATGCCGGCCGCGCCGTGAAAATCGAGGCGCGCCATGATGCCACCCGCGTGACCATCACCGTCAGCGACGATGGCGGCGGCTTTGCGCCGGATATTCTCGCGCGCATCGGCGATCCCTTCGTCTCGGACCGCCAACCCGATCGCGAGGAGGGCAACCGGGCCGGCGGGCTGGGACTCGGCTTGTTCATCGCCAAGACGCTGCTGGAACGCGCCGGCGCGACGCTGACCTTCGAAAACCACGGCGGCGCCCGCATCACCATCACCTGGCCACGTTGGCGGATGGAGACGGAGTGAGGGCAGCTTTGCGGATGGGGGAGGGGTTCTAAAATCGGCCCGCGATCCATGCGGCAAGCCTTTCGGCGACCTCGGCCTTGTCCATATCGGGCCAATCCTCCGCGCCACCCGTCGTCACCAGCGTAACCCGGTTGCGCTGGCCGCCCATGACACCCTCTTCCGACACATCATTGGCGACGATCAGGTCGGCGCCCTTGCGGGCGAGCTTGTCGCGGGCATAGGCGGCGACATCGTTGGTTTCGGCGGCGAAGCCGACGACCAGCGAAGGACGATCATGGTGGTGGCCGACGGTTTTCAGGATGTCCGGGTTTTCAACGAGCTTCAGCGGCGGCGGGGCCTCGCCGGGCTTCTTCTTCATCTTCTGCGGGGCGGAATCCTCCGCCCGCCAGTCCGATACCGCCGCGACCATCACCGCAATATCAGCGGGGAGCGCCGCCTCCACGGCGGCCAGCATTTCGCGCGCACTTTCGACATGCACGGTGGTGACGCCTGCGGGATCGGCGATATTGACCGGGCCTGCGACCAGCGTCACCTCCGCGCCAAGCCGCGCGAGGGCCGCTGCAATCGCATGTCCCTGACGGCCGGAGGAGCGGTTGGCGATATAGCGCACCGGATCGATCGCCTCCACCGTCGGGCCGGAGGTGACGATTGCGCGCCGTCCGGCAAGCGGTTTCGGTGCTTCTTCGAAAAATGCTTCGACGGCCGCCACGATCTCCAGCGGCTCGGCCATCCGGCCCGTGCCGGCCTCGCCGCGCTCGGCCATTTCGCCCGCCATCGGGCCGATGGTCATGACGCCGTCACTGACAAGCGTTGCAAGGTTGCGCGCCGTCGGCGCTGCTGACCACATCTTCGGGTTCATCGCGGGCGCGATCATCACCGGGCAATCACGCGCCAGAAGCACCGCGCCGGCGAGGTCATCGGCGATGCCCGTCGCCATCTTCGCCATCAGGCTGGCGGTGGCCGGCGCAACCAGGATCAGGTCGTGCTCGCGGGCAAGGCGGATATGACCGACATCCTGCTCGTCCTCGCGCGAAAACAGCGCGGTGAACACATGGCCGCCGGAGAGCGCGCCAACGGCAAGCGGCGTGATGAATTCCTGCGCCGCCGCGGTCATGATCGGGGTAACCGCCGCGCCGCGCTCCTTCAGCCGGCGGATCAGATCGAGGCTCTTGTAAGCCGCGATGCCGCCGGCGATGATCAGAAGGATGCGTTTTTCCTGAAGCGACATGAGCGTGCTTTCCCTACCATTCTGCCGCTATCATTAGCATGGATGCTGCGCCGAAAAACCCTCCCTTGAAGGGCGAGAGTCTGGCCGAAGAAAAATCTGTTTCATCTGACGGCCTGATGAACGCCGATAAAGAAAAAATCTTCTACAGATTTCGTTGGTTCCAAACGAATGCGGGTCTATCACGCCTGTCGAAACGGGTTGGACGAGATGAAAATTATCGAGACGGAAGCATTCAAGGGGCTGACGGCAACGCGCCGCCTTGCCATTCGCGACGTCAAGGCGGCCGCGGCCGAGCTATCGCCGCAGATTGAATACGAGGCCGCGGAATGTGGCCTCGCGGTCGCCGGTCCATGGATATTCATCGCGCAGAACCTGCCCCATGACGGCAAGACGCTGTTTGACTGGACGATCTGTTGCCCGGTGACGGCGCCCGACGGATACCGCCATCAGGGGGAGTTCACGCTCACGGCATTCGAGCCGATCATCGTCGCGACCACCACCTATCAGGGCACGATGCGGGGTCTGTTCACGAAGGGCTACGCGCCGCTTGTGGAAGAGATCGAGCACTCCCGCCATGTCTTCTCTGGCGAGAGCCGGGAAATCTATCATGCTTGGAACGGCGCCAAGGCCGGTTATCACCGGATCGAGATTCAGTTCGGCCTTGCACGCTGAAGGCGGCGCGGCCTGTTTCGACAAGCCGCGCCGAGACTCGGTTTACTTCGAAAAATCGAGCGCCCGGTCGCCATCCTTATCCTTAACCCGCGTCGGCAGGCCGATCTGGTTCAGGATGTGCAGGAACGGCTTGGGCGGCAGTTCCTCGACATTGGCCATGGTCTTCACGTCCCACTCGCCCGAGGCGACCAGCATGGCGGCTGCGACCGGGGGAACGCCGGCGGTGTAGGAAATGCCCTGCGAGCCGACCTCGTTATAGGCTTCCTTGTGGTCCGAGACGTTGTAGATGAACACTTCCGCCGGCTTGCCGTCCTTGGTGCCCTTGACGAAATCGCCGATGCAGGTGTTGCCGGTATAGCCTGGCGCGAGCGAGGAGGGGTCGGGCAGCACGGCCTTGACCACCTTGAGCGGCACCACTTCCTGGCCGTCGGCCAATTTCACCGGCTGTTCGGAGAGCAGGCCGAGGCTTTTCAGCACGGTGAAGACGTTGATGTAGTGATCGCCGAAACCCATCCAGAAGCGCACATTGGGCGAGCCCATGTTCTTTGCCAGCGAGTGAATCTCGTCATGGCCCGACATATAGGCCTTCTGCTTGCCGACCACCGGCAGGTCGAATTCATGGCCGATCTCGAACATCTTGTTCGTCGTCCACTCATTGTTCTGCCAGGCATAGACCACGCCGGTGAACTCGCGGAAATTGATCTCCGGATCGAAGTTCGTCGCGAAATACTTGCCGTGGCTGCCGGCATTGATGTCGACGATATCGATATCGGTGATGTCGTCGACATAGTCGTCCTTGGCAAGGCGCGCATAGGCGTTGACGACGCCCGGATCGAAGCCGGCGCCGAGGATCGCGGTCACGCCCTTCTCGGCGCAGCGATCCTTCCGCTTCCATTCGTAGTTGGCATACCACGGTGGGGTTTCGCAGATTTTGTCGGGCTCTTCGTGGATGGCGGTGTCGATATAGGCCGCACCCGTTTCAAGGCAGGCTTCCAGCACCGACATGTTGAGGAAGGCCGTGCCGACATTGATGACGATCTCGACGCCGGTTTCCTTGATCAGGCCGACGGTTGCCGGAATATCCAGCGCGTCGAGCTGGTGCGCCTGAAGGACGCCCTCCTGCTTCAGCGCCTTCTTTTCCATGATGCTTTCGATGATCGCATCGCATTTCGCCTTGGTGCGCGAGGCGATATGGATATCGCCGAGCACATCATTGTTCTGGGCGCATTTATGAGCCACCACCTGGGCGACGCCGCCTGCGCCGATAATCAGGACATTCTTCTTCATCAGGACAACGTCTCCGGTTTCGTCCGTTGTGGCCGCTGGGCCGGTGAAAAATCTGGCGTCACGACAGGCTCGCGACATAATCCTCATAACCGAACTGGCGCACGGGGCGGATGGTTCCATCCAGCTCCCGATGGGCGATCGCCGGCATTTTCACGCCATTGAACCAGTTCTTCTTGACCATCGTATAACCGGCGGCGTTTTCGATCGAAAGACGATCGCCGACCCTGACGGGCTGCTCGAAGGAAAATTCGCCGAAAATATCGCCCGCAAGGCAGGACTTGCCGCAGATCATCACCTTGTGCGGCCCGGTATCGGGCGAGAGCTTCGCACGCTCGCGGTAGATCAGCAGATCCAGCATGTGGGCCTCGATCGATGAATCGACGATGGCAAGGTCCTTGCCGTTATTCAGCGTGTCGAGCACCGTCACTTCCAGCGTCGCAGCACCGGTGATCGCCGCCTCGCCGGGTTCCAGATAGACCTGAACGCCGTATTTCTCCGCAAATGCCTTGAGCCGAGCGGCAAGCCGTTCCAGCGGATAGTTGTCGCCGGTGAAATGAATGCCGCCGCCAAGGCTCACCCAGTCGAGCCGCGACAGGAGATGGCCGAAACGCTGCTCGATCACGCCGAGCATGTCGTCGAAACGCTCGAAATCCTCGTTCTCGCAGTTGTTGTGAAACATGAAGCCCGAGACCTTGTCGAGCACCGGCTCGATCACCGCCGGATCATGTTCGCCGAGGCGCGAAAATGGCCGGGCTGGATCGGCGAGATCGAAATCCGAGCTCGAGACCTGCGGATTGACGCGCAGGCCGCGGATCCTGTCGGCCGACTGGCGCTCGAACCGGGTAAGCTGACCGACCGAATTGAAGATGATCTTGTCGCAGTTCTCCAGCACCTCATCGATCTCGTCTTCGCCGTAGGCCACCGAATAGGCATGGGTCTCGCCGCCGAATTTCTCGTAGCCGAGCTTGACCTCGTAGAGCGATGACGAGGTGGTGCCGTCCATATACTGGCTCATCAGATCGAAAACCGACCATGTGGCGAAGCATTTGAGCGCGAGCAGGGCTTTCGCGCCGGAAGCCTCGCGCAGCCATGCTATCTTTTCCATGTTCGCCGTCAGGCGCTGCTTGTCGATGAGATAATAGGGCGTTTGCATCGGCGTGACCTCTTTCAGGCGGCGTCAAAGAAGCGCCCGGGCGCAACGGGCTGTCGGGGTCTACATATTCAAGCGGACGGTAAAATCAACCTCGAAGCGGAAGGGTTACGGGAAAAGGATCGCGAAGAGGGGAAGGGTGGGCCTCCCCATCAGCCCTTCAACAGATAGCGCGCCGCGTCCTCATCGGTGATCAGCGCGTTGATCTGTCCGCCGCGGACGGCGGCGCGAATGGCGCGATGCTTGCGCGCGCCGCGGGCGAGGCCAAACACGGTGGTATCCTCGTGAACGGGAATGGGGATGCTGGCGACGCGCTGGTTGATCGGGTGGTCCAGAAGCTGGCCATTATCGTCAAAAATCCAGCCGCAGATTTCGCCGGCGGCCCCTGCGGCAAGCAGTTCCTCCATCTCGCCGGCGGTCAGGAAACCATCGACCAGCAGGGGCGCATGCTGGCCGAGCTCGCCAATGCCCACGAATGTCGCATCCGCCGTTGCGCCAAGCTCCAGCGTCGGCTTCACCAGCGGCTGGGCGTGAAACAGGATGCGCTCCTCAGGTGTTGAGACCAGAACCGGCAGCGGCATCGGGAAATGGCGGGCATTGATGGCGTCGGCCATCAGGAAGATGACGTTGTAATAGGCCGCCGAGCCATCCGGGCTGATATTGCCGGTGAGCGAGACGATCCGGTGTTGCGGGCAATCCATCGGCGGCAATTGCTCCACGGCGGCGCGCAGCGTGCGGCCGGTGCCCATGGCAAGCACGGTCGGCTCGGCGCGTTTGAGCCAGCGCTCGATTTCGGCAGCGCCTTCCTCGGCAATACCGGCGACGGAACTGTCGGAGCCCGGATCGCTCGGCACCACCACCGCCTGTTTCAGCCCGAATTCCTGCTGCAGCGCGCTTGAAAGCGCCAGGCATTCGGCGATCGGATGGTCGAGGCGAACCTTGATCAGCCGTTCCGACATGGCGAGCGACACGAGGCGCTGGGCGCTCTGGCGGGAAATGCCCATGGCGGCGGCAATCTCGTCCTGGGTGCGGCCGGCGACATAATAGAGCCAGCCGGCGCGCGCCGCGTCGTCGAGACGGGAGGTTTTGCCGGTTTTCTTCGCCATTACGGGGCCGCTATCTTCCTTCGTTGAGCCTTCATCAAGCGGCAGCTTAGTGCCTGCAAGGCTGGAAGGGAACCGGTCCCGGCGCCTGCCGCCGCTCATTCCCCGAAAACCGGTTTCCGGCACGCGGAAGCTTGTCGGTCGGGGGGCAAAGACGATAAAAGCGGTCGGCGGCGATTTCGCGCCGTTTGAACGGATCGGGAAAAGCCGCCATTTCCAGGTGGCGGGCAGTGAGGAACTCATGAGCAAGCGTATCGTTTTCACCGGCGGCAGCGGCAAGGCCGGCCGCGATGTCATTCCCTATCTTCTGGACAGGGGTCACAGCGTCCTCAATCTCGACCTGAAACCGCTCGACCATCCGGGCGTGAACACGCTCACCACCGATCTGACCAAGAGCGGCGAGGTTTTCAACGCGCTGTCGTTGCATTTCGGCTTTGAGGGCTATGAGAGCGGCGCGCTGCCGAAGGCGCCGGACGCGGTCGTCCATTTCGCCGCCGTGCCGCGGGTGCTGCTGCAGCCCGACAATGTGACCTATGAGACCAATGTGGTCTCGACCTATAACGTCATCGAGGCGGCGATGAAGCTTGGCGTGCGCAAGGTGATCATCGCTTCCAGCGAAACCACCTATGGCGTCTGCTTCACCGAGGGCGACAAGGACTTCAAGTCGTTCCCGCTGGAAGAGGACTACGATGTCGACCCTATGGACAGCTACGGGCTTTCGAAGGTCTGCAACGAGAAAACCGCCCGCGCCTTCGCCATGCGTTTCAACGCCGACATTTACGCCCTCAGGATCGGCAACGTGATCTCGCCGGAAGACTACGTCAATTTCCCGGGCTTCCTCGCCGACCCGCCCTCGCGGAAGCGCAATGCCTGGAGCTATATCGACGCCCGCGATCTCGGCCAGATCGTCGATCTGTGCCTTCAGAAGGACGGCCTCGGCTTTCAGGTGTTCAACGCCACCAACGACACCATCACCGCCAACGAACCAACCGCAAGCTTCCTCGCCAAATACGCGCCCAACACGCCGATTACCCGCGAACTGGACGAATACGAGGCCCCGCTCTCCAACCGCAAGATCCGCGAGGTTCTGGGGTTTCGTGAGGAACATGACTGGCGTAAGTATGTGAAGTGAGGCGCGGGCAAAAGACAACGGCTGTCGCATATGGCTTGACCGCATAGCCCCCCAATCTTCTCGTCCCGGCGGGGAGAGATGTCGCGAAAGCGACAGTGAGGGGGGAGAGTTTCCCCGCGAACGCCCTCGCGAGACGAAAAGCCGCACCACCCTCACTGCCCCTTTCGGGGCATCTCTCCCGCCAGCGGGAGAGAGTATTGGGTGCAAGCCGCTACGCCATATGCGATTCGCCTGCCCTCAAGGGGGGAGATTAGGGGGCAAGCGGCGAAGCCCCGCCCGCTACTCAACCGCCACCGAATGCCACAACGCCTTGTCACCGATCTCGGCGACCATTTTCGCATGGGCTTCCAGCTCTTCCGGGTGGATGCGCGGGGCAAGCGGGCGGGGGCGGACGAGGGGAGGGAGCTTGCGGACATTGCCGTCGGCGTCATACTGGTCGCCGTCGCCGGCATTGACGAGCCGGAACGCCGCCTGCCGGCCGCCCGACATCTCGATATAAACCTCCGCCAGCAACTCGGCATCGAGCAGCGCGCCGTGCTTGGTGCGGTGGGCGTTGTCGATCGCATAGCGCTTGCAGAGCGCATCGAGGCTATTGGGGCCCATCGGATGTTTGCGCCGCGCCAGCGCCAGCGTGTCGAGCACCATCTCATCGGCGATCGGTCCCTTGCCCAGCCGACCGAGCTCGACATTGATGAAGCCCATATCGAAGGACGCATTGTGAGCGATCCAGCGCGCACCGTCGAAAAAGGCCAGGAGATCATCGGCGATTTCCGAGAATTTCGGCTTGTCCTGAAGAAACTCGTCCGTGATTCCGTGCACCTGAAGGGCTTCCGGATGCACGGTCTTGCCATCGGCATTGATATAGACGTGGAAGGTGCGGCCGGTCGGGAAGTGGTCGATCAGTTCGACGGCGCCGATCTCGATGATCCGGTCGTCATTCTTGTCCATGCCGGTGGTTTCGGTATCGAAGATGATATCGCGCTGCGCCTTCATCAGATGCTGTCCCTTGCGGCCCGCGGGCCTCGTTTTTTCAGGTCGGCAATGATCGCGGTTACCGCCGCACGCGCCGCGTCGATGCCATGTCCGGTATCGACAGTATAATCGGCCCGCGCCCGTTTTTCGCTATCGGGGAGCTGTTGTTTCAACACGGTTTCCAGTTTTTCCACTGTCATTCCCGGCCGCGAGAGCACGCGTTCGCGCTGAATTTCCGGATCGCAGGTGACGACCACGACATAATCGACATCGCGCTCGCCGCCGGTTTCGTAAAGCAGCGGCACATCGAGCACCGCGATTGGCGCGCCGGCCGCCTTCGCCTGCTCCAGGAAGGCGCGCCGTTCCTCGCGCACCAGCGGATGGACGATCGCCTCAAGCCGCTTGAAGTTTTCCGCCTTGCCGGCAAGCGCGGCGCTGAGCTTCTGCCGGTCGATCGCGCCGTTGACGGCGACGCCGGGGAAGGCGGCTTCCACAGGTTCCACCGCCCGGCCGCGATAAAGCCGGTGCACGGCATCATCGGCGTTGAAGACCGGCATGCCGGCCTCGGCGAAGAAACCCGCCGTGGTCGATTTCCCCATGCCGATCGATCCGGTGAGACCAAGCAATATCATGCGGTTTCTCCAAGGTCAGCGAGGATTTCGGCCATCAGCCCGTCATCGACCTCCGGCGTCTTGCCGAACCATTTCTCGAAACCGGGCACAGCCTGGTAGAGCAGCATGCCGATGCCCTCGGCGGTTCTGAAGCCCTGTTGTTTGGCCTGTTTGAGGATCGGGGTTTCGAGCGGCACATAGACGATATCGGCGACGATCGCGTTTTCGTGCATCGGCGAAAAATCGAAATCCGGCACAGCACCGCCCTTCATCCCAAGCGAGGTGGTGTTGACGAACAGGCCGGCGCCTTCCATCACCGCCTCGAGATTGTCCATGTCGTGAGCATGCACCCGGTCGCCGAGCCTGAAGGCGAGCTCTGAGGCGCGCGCCAGCGTGCGGTTGACGATATGGACATGGGAAAAGCCGCGATTCTTCAGCGCCAGCACCACGGCGCTGGCGCCGCCGCCGGCGCCCAGCACCACCGCGCGCTCGGCATAATCCCAGCCGGGGTGGAGCGCATCGAGACTGCTGGCAAAGCCGAAGCCATCGGTATTGGTGGCGTGGATGCGGCCGTCTTCCACCCACAGCGTGTTGGCGACGCCGAGCGTGGTTGCGAGCTCGTCGCGCTCGTCGGCAAGTTCGAAGGCTGCGGCCTTGTAGGGCATGGTGACATTGCAGCCGACATAGCCGGCCTCGCCGGAGCGCAGCTTGTCCATGAATTCGCCGATCGCGCCGGGCGCGACATCCTGGCGGACATAGTCTCCGTCAATGCCGTATTTCTTCAGCCAGTAGCCATGCACCAGCGGCGAGCGCGACTGATCCACCGGATGGCCTATAACGCAGGCCCTTGGCTTTGCCGTTTCACGTGAATCACTCATCAATCGCTCCCAGTTTGCGCAAGGCCTTCAAAAGCGTCAGCATCGGCAGGCCCAGTATCGTGAAGAAATCGCCCTCGATTTTCGTAAACAGTTGCACGCCCGGTCCTTCGAGCTGGTAAACGCCGGAGGAAAAAAGCACCTCATCCGGAAGCAGGGCAAGATAACGCTCGATCGCCGCCTCATCGAGCGTGCTCATGGTAAGCCGCGCCGTCTCCGCCGCCTCGAAGAGGATTTCGCCGTTTCTGGCAATCGCGAATGCGCTGATCAGCGAATGGCTTTTGCCCGAAAGCCGCTTCAGATGATCACGGGCCTCCTCCCGGCTTTCCGGCTTGGAATAGGGCCGGCCTTCGAATTCCATCACCTGGTCGCCGCCGATCACAAACGCATTTTCCGCCCGCGCCGAAACATCGAGCGCCTTTTCGCGCGACAGCAGGCCCGCCAGGAAGGCCGGTGTGACACCCTCTTTCAGATAGGGGGCCTCGATGGCGCGTTCATCGACATCGGGCTTTACGGCGGTAAAGGCGAGGCCGGCATTTTCAAGCAGGGAGCGGCGGGACCGGCTGGTGGAGGCGAGCACGATCGCGGGTTTTTCATCGGTGGCGTTCATATTTCTCCCTCAGGCTCTTCAGCCGCGCTGGTGTTTCAGGGCGAGGATCGCCGCCGCCGTCTCCTCGATCGAGCGGCGGGTGACGTCGATGATCGGCCAGTCATTGCGGGCGGCAAGCGAGCGGGCGTATTTCAGCTCCTCGGCAATGACGGCGCGGTCGGTATAATCGCTCTTGCCATGATCCCCGCCGGCGCCGAATTCGCGGAACTCGCGGACCTGCGAAATCCGTCCGGTCGAGGCGATCAGGCAGACGATCAGCGGTTTTTGCGCGCGATAGAGACTGTCCGGCAGCGCCACCCCCGGCACGATAGGGATATTGGCGACCTTGACGCCGCGATTGGCGAGATAGACGCATGTCGGCGTTTTCGATGTCCGGCTGATCCCCAATATGACGATATCGGCCTCGTCATAGGTCTCGGGCATCTGGCCGTCATCATGCTCCATGGTGAAGTTCAGCGCCTCGATGCGGGCGAAATAATCCTCGTTGAGGCTGTGCTGAGCGCCGACCCGGCGTTGCAGCGTGGTGCCGAGATAGGACTGGAAGACAGCCGCCACCGGCTCCAGCACATTGACGCTCGGAACCCCCATATTGCGGCACATTTCGTGGATCAGGGCGGAAAGCTCCTCGTTGACAACCGTATAGAGCACGATGCCCGGCGCCTCGTCGATCGCGCGCAGCACGGTGAGCAACTGCTTGCGGCTTCTGATCAGCGGATAGACGTGCTCGATCGGCTCGTGGCCGCCGAACTGGGCGGATACCGCGCGCCCGGCCGAGATCAGCGTTTCGCCCGTCGAATCGGAGATCAGATGCAGGTGAAAGAAGTTTTTCCGGTTTTCCACGATGTCCTTCGCCTGCTGTTCATAACGCTGGAGAAACCGGGATGAAAAATCTCGTCCGGGTTTCGCCTGTGGGAAGCGGGAGCGTTTATCCACATATGCTCAAATACGGAGAGCGAGAAATCCAGCCTGTTGAAAACGGGGACAATGGCGACCACCGCACCGCTTTTCCGGAGGTTTTACACAGGGTTTTCACCGCGCGCCAGAGTCCGGAGGGCCGGAATTCCTTGAGATTAATCGCGAAATCCCCGGTCTGCCGGAATCCGAGCGGCGAAAATCGCTACAGCGAAACTGGAAACCGGGGAAATGACTCATGACCGCGGCAAAAGCTTTAATCCTTGATCGTCACAGACTCTAAGAAATAAAAGAAACCGAATAAAACAAGATTCATTTAGAGGCGAGGCTGGGGATATGGCGAAAAGGGCACTGGAACGGGTGCTGGATGGCGAGACCGTAAACCCGCCGCCGATCTGGCTGATGCGGCAGGCAGGGCGCTATCTGCCGGAATACCGTGCCGTGCGGGAGAAGGCGGGAGGTTTTCTGAATCTCTGCTATAATCCTGATTTTGCTACGGAAGTGACGTTGCAGCCGATCCGGCGATATGGCTTTGACGCGGCAATCCTGTTTTCCGACATTCTCGTCATACCCGATGTGCTGAAGCGCAATGTCCGCTTTGAGGCAGGGGAAGGACCGAGACTCGATCCGATTGACGCAGACGGGATTATGGCTCTTGAAAAGAGCTATGACGCAGGTCGGCTCGATCCGGTCATCGAAGCGGTGAAGCGGATACGCCGGGAGCTGCCGGAGAAAACGGCGCTGCTTGGCTTCTGCGGCGCGCCCTTTACGGTGGCGACCTATATGATTGCCGGACGCGGCACGCCCGACCAGGCGCCGGCGCGGCTGTTTGCCTACCGCCACAGACGCGAATTTTTGAAGCTGCTCGATTACCTCGCCGATCTCTCGGCCGATTACCTGATCCGCCAGCTTGAGGCCGGCGCCGGCGCGGTGCAGATCTTCGACAGCTGGGCCGGCGTGCTCGGCGAGCAGGATTTTGCCGACTTTGCCGCGGCACCCGTCGCCCGGATCGTTGCGAAGGTGCGGGCTACCCATCCGGAGGCGAAGATCATCGTCTTCGCCAAGGGCGCTGGCCCTAATCTTTCTACCTACAGAGCCAAAACCGGCGCGGATGCCATCGGCCTCGACTGGACGGTGCCTCTTGCTATCGCCAAGGACCTGCAGAAGGATGGGCCGGTGCAGGGCAATCTCGACCCGCTTTCCGTGGTCGCCGGCGGTCATGCGATGAAAAGCCGCGCCCTTGCCATTCTTGAAGCGCTTGCGGACGGGCCGCTGATCTTCAATCTAGGCCACGGGATAACGCCCGAGGCCGATCCCGAGCATGTGGCAGCGCTGGTGCGGCTCGTCAGAGGCGAAGAATAGTCTTTTTCAAGAGGGAGGATGCCTGATGGCAGATCGGAACAACGCCGGCAGCAAGGCGGCAGGACGGGCCATGACGGCGCTGCTGGTGTTTCTGGCGGTCTGTCTTGGCATCTACATCTTCGACCGCGACAATTTCTACCTCTGGGCCAAGGCGATCCACATCATGGCGGTGATCGCCTGGATGGCCGGCATGTTCTACATGCCGCGGCTGTTCGTCTACCATGCCGACACGGTGCCCGGTTCGGAAAGTTCAGAAACCTTCAAGGTCATGGAATACCGGCTGATGAAGGCGATCATGAACCCGGCCATGATTCTGACATGGATCTTCGGTCTATACCTCGCCTGGGAGGGTTTCCGGTTTTCCGGCGGCTGGCTGCATGTCAAGATTTTCGCGGTGTTCCTGCTCTCCGGCGTCCATGGCTATCTCAGCAAGGCGATGAAGGATTTTGCGGCGGATAAGCGTACCAAGAGCGCGAAACACTGGCGGATCGTGAACGAGGCGCCGACCGTTTTGATGATCATTATCGTCATAATGGTGGTTTTGAAGCCGTTTTAATCATTTGATGAACGGATTCGGCCGGTTTCAGCGATAAAAATGCGGTTTTTGCTCTTGTAACGTCAGCGGCAAATCAGTATCTTCCGGCCACTCATCCAAAAGGCTGTGCGAAAGTATCTCCCTTTGCCAATCCGAATTGGCACTGCTCTACCAGCGCAACCGGCCTTGCTATCATCATGACAACATCACGGTTTTCTTCATGTCTCAAATGAAGCTTCAGGAACTGAAGAGTAAAACGCCTACCGATCTCCTTGCCTTTGCCGAATCCGTCGAAGTCGAGGGCGCGAGCACGATGCGCAAACAGGAACTCATGTTTGCCATCCTGAAAATGCTTGCCGCCCAGGACGTCGAGATCATCGGCGAGGGCGTGGTCGAGGTCCTTCAGGACGGTTTCGGGTTCCTGCGTTCGGCCAACGCCAACTATCTTCCCGGCCCGGACGACATCTATATTTCGCCCTCCCAGATCCGCCGCTTCGCCCTGAAGACCGGCGACACGGTTGAAGGGCCGATCCGCGGACCGAAGGAAGGCGAGCGCTATTTCGCCCTGCTCAAGGTCAACACCATCAATTCCGACGATCCGGAAAAGATCCGTCACAAGGTCCACTTCGACAATCTGACGCCGCTCTATCCCAATGAGCGCTTCAAGATGGAGCTCGACAACCCGACCTCCAAGGATAATTCCGCCCGCGTCATCGATCTGGTGGCGCCGCTCGGCAAGGGCCAGCGCGGACTGATCGTCGCCCCGCCGCGCACCGGTAAAACCGTGCTGTTGCAGAATATCGCCCATTCGATCACCGCCAACCACCCGGAATGTTTCCTGATCGTGCTGTTGATCGACGAGCGGCCGGAGGAAGTGACCGACATGCAGCGTTCGGTCAATGGCGAGGTGGTGTCCTCGACCTTTGACGA
The DNA here is from genome assembly GCF_053484265.1 of Martelella sp. FOR1707. NCBI lineage: Bacteria > Pseudomonadati > Pseudomonadota > Alphaproteobacteria > Hyphomicrobiales > Aurantimonadaceae > Martelella > Martelella sp. FOR1707. The sequence continues at coordinate 64,312 of NZ_JBAKFP010000005.1, forward strand.
GCCTGCCGTGCGCCACGTTCAAGTGGCTGAAATGGTTATCGAAAAGGCAAAACGCCTGGTGGAGCACGGCCGCGATGTCGTGATCCTGCTCGATAGCATCACCCGTCTTGGCCGCGCCTACAACACCGTCGTGCCGTCTTCCGGCAAGGTGCTGACAGGCGGCGTCGACGCCAATGCGCTGCAGCGGCCAAAGCGCTTCTTCGGCGCCGCACGCAATATCGAGGAGGGCGGTTCGCTGACGATCATCGCGACCGCGCTGATCGATACCGGCAGCCGCATGGACGAGGTGATCTTCGAGGAGTTCAAGGGCACCGGCAACTCCGAAATCGTGCTCGATCGCAAGGTCGCCGACAAGCGCATCTTCCCGGCCATGGATATCCTCAAATCCGGCACCCGCAAGGAAGACCTGCTCGTGCCGCGCCAGGACCTGCAGAAGATCTTCGTCCTCCGCCGCATCCTCGCCCCCATGGGCACCACGGACGGCATCGAATTCCTTATCGACAAGCTGAAGCAGACCAAGAACAACGCCGAATTCTTCGAATCGATGAATACCTGAGCGGGGCGGGAGCCGGGCGAGTTTTGTCTGGCCGAGGCCTATCTGCAACTGGTTGTGTACGGCATTGAAGGTGGGATGGACCCCCGTGGCATTCGCCGCATAGCCCCCCAATCTTCTCGCCCCGGAGGGGAGAGATGTCGCGAAAGCGACAGTGAGGGGGGAGCCTATCCCCGCGAAAGCCCTCACGTTTTGAAATGCCGCGCCGCCCTCACTGCCCCTTTCGGGGCATCTCTCCCGCCAGCGGGAGAGAGTATAGAGAGCAAGCGGCAATGCTCTGACTAAGCGATGGAGCGTTAATTCTAGTAATGCTTCATGCATATTAAACCATTGAAATAAAATAGGTTTCATAAAAATGTCCGCTGCCGGCGACACTATCTACGCGCTATCGAGCGGCGCCTTGCCTTCCGGCGTGGCGGTGGTGCGGGTGTCGGGAAAAGATGCATTTTCCTGTTGCCTCGCGATTGCCGGCGCCGTGCCGGAGCCCCGCAAGGCGCGCCTGATGAGGCTTGTTGATGGCGCAGGCCTTCCGATGGACACGGCTCTGGTTCTGGCCTTTGCCGGCCCGGCCTCTTTCACCGGCGAGGATTGCATCGAGTTTCAGCTTCATGGCGGGCGGGCGGTGGTGCGGGCAATGCTCGATCGATTGGCAGGCCTGGGCCTGCGGCATGCCGAAGCCGGAGAGTTTACCCGCCGGGCGTTTGAAAACGGCAAGATCGATCTTGTCGAGGCTGAAGGGCTTTCCGACATGATCGCGGCGGAAACCGAGATGCAGCGGCGGCTGGCGCTGGAACAGGCTGGCGGCGGGCTTTCCGAGCTTTATGACGGCTGGGCGCGCGAACTGACCCATGCGCGGGCGATGATCGAGGCCGAACTCGATTTTTCCGATGAGGACGATATTCCGGGTTCGGTATCGGCCACGATCTGGGGCACGGTCGAGGAAGTTGGTCGTCAGATCGAGAACCACATTGCCGGCAGCAGGGCAGGGGAGATCATCCGTGATGGTTATCGCGTTGTGATTGCCGGCCCGCCCAATGCCGGAAAATCCAGCCTGTTGAACGCGCTTGCGCGGCGCGATGTCGCGATCGTCACCGATGTCGCGGGCACGACCCGCGATGTTCTGGAAGTCTATCTCGACCTCGATGGCTATGCCGTTCGGCTGTGTGATACCGCTGGTCTGCGCGACAGCGATGATATTGTCGAGGCGGAAGGGATGCGCCGGGCGCGCGAACTGCTCGAGGAGGCGGATCTGATTCTTTCCCTCAGTGATATAAGGACGGGCCAGGCAGCGGAGCGCTTCGAAGGCGAGTGCCTGCGTATCGGCACCAAGGCGGATGCCGGGAATGGAGCCGAGGCTGACTTCGATCTGCTGATATCGTCGCGCACCGGCGCGGGTATGGATCGTTTGGTTGAGATGATAAAGGCGCGCCTGGAGGCGCGGCTTGCGGGCGCCTCATTGTCGCTGCCGGTGCGGGATCGCCAGGTTGGTTATCTGAAGGAAACGCTGCATCATATTCAGGCGGCGCTGGCCGCTCGCGACCACTCGCCGGAGATACCCGCCGAGGCGCTGCGGCAGGCCGCCAACGCGCTTGGAAGGATCACCGGGCGGGTGGATGTCGAGGATCTGCTGGATGTGATCTTCTCGTCGTTCTGCGTCGGCAAGTGAGCGCATTTGTTTCACGTGAAACAATCTTGACTCGCGCGCCGACAGACGGCACAACGCGTCGAAAATGACCAGCCGCGCAGGCGGCGGAGAAAGGCTCCGGGCAATGACCCGTCGAGCCATGGAGTCACGAATGTCCTATGATGTCATCGTCATCGGCGGCGGCCATGCCGGCTGCGAGGCCGCGAGCGCTGCGGCCCGCGCCGGCGCGAAGACCGCGCTGATCACCCATCGCCGGGAAACCATTGGCGCGATGTCGTGCAATCCCGCTATCGGCGGTCTTGGCAAGGGCCATCTCGTGCGGGAGATTGACGCGCTGGACGGACTGATGGGCCGCGTCGCCGATGCCGCCGCGATCCAGTACCGCATGCTGAACCGTCGCAAGGGGCCGGCCGTGCGCGGTCCCCGCAGCCAGGCGGATCGCAAGCTTTACCGGCAGACGATGCAGGTGGCGCTGGCAGATATCGACAATCTCGATATTCTGGAAGGCGATGTCTTCGATCTGGAAACCTCCAATGGCCGCGTTTCAGCGGTCATCCTTGGTGACGGCCAACGCTTTAGTTGCGCGGCTGCGGTGCTGACCACCGGCACGTTCCTGCGGGGCCTTATCCATATCGGGAACAGAAAGATACCCGCCGGCCGCGTGGGTGAGGCGGCTTCCGTCGGCCTGTCGGCAACCCTGGCGCGGCTTGGCCTTTCGCTCGGCCGGTTGAAGACCGGCACGCCGGCGCGGCTCGATGGTCGCACCATCGACTGGGATTCGCTCGACCGCCAGAGCGCGGATCCCGATCCGACGCCGTTTTCCTTCATGACGGCGGGCGTGCAGAACCCGCAGATTGATTGCGGCATCACCCGGACGACGCCGAAGGTGCATGAGATCATCCGAGAGAATATCGGCTTGTCGGCGATGTATTCCGGCCAGATCGAAGGCGTGGGTCCGCGCTATTGTCCCTCGGTCGAAGACAAGATCATGCGCTTCGGCGATCGCGACGGGCACCAGATTTTCCTTGAGCCCGAGGGCCTCGACGATCCCACGGTCTATCCAAACGGTATCTCGACATCCTTGCCGGAGGAGGTTCAGGACGCCTTCATTCATGCGATCCCGGGTCTGGAGCAGGTGACGATCCTGCAGCCGGGTTATGCCATCGAATATGACCACGTCGATCCGCGCGAACTGTCGGCTTCGCTTGAATTGAAAAAGCTGGGCGGCCTTTTCCTGGCGGGCCAGATCAATGGCACGACGGGTTACGAGGAGGCGGGCGCGCAGGGTCTGGTTGCCGGGCTTAATGCCGCGATGCTTGCGTCGGGCTCCGAGCCGGTGACCTTCTCGCGGACGGACTCCTATATCGGCGTGATGATCGACGACCTCACCACGCGGGGCGTGGCGGAGCCTTACCGCATGTTCACCTCGCGCGCCGAGTATCGCCTGACCCTGCGCGCCGACAATGCCGACCAACGGTTGACGCCGATGGCGGTGGCGCTGGGGATTGCGTGCGGTGAACGGCGCGAAAAATTCACGGACTATATGACGGCAATCGATGAGGGGAGGGCGGCGCTGAAGGGCCGTTCGCTGACGCCCAATGAGGCCGCTCGCTACGGGTTGAAGCTCAATCAGGATGGCCAGCGCCGCAGCGCCTATGATCTTCTTGCCTATCCGGAGCAGGACTTTGCCGGGATTGCCGCGATCTGGCCCGAGCTTGGCTCTATCCCTTCGGCGGTGCAGAGCGCGCTGGAGATCGAAGCCTCTTACGCCGTCTATCTCGACCGGCAAGCCGCTGATATCGCGGAAGTGCAGCGCGACGAGGGCAGGGCGATTCCGTTGGAATTCGACTATGACAGTCTGTCCGGGCTCTCCAACGAGCTCAAGGGAAAGCTCTCGGCAGCGCGTCCCGCGACCATCGCGCAGGCAAGTCGCATTGACGGCATGACGCCGGCGGCGCTTTCGCTGCTGCTGGTGCGGTTGAAGCTGCGGGCGGCCTGAGCGATGAAGCTGAATGGCATCGATGTTTCACGTGAAACAGGGGCGCGGCTGGACCGCTTCGTCAGCCACTTCGAGAAGTGGGCGAAGGCGATCAATCTAGTTGCGCCGTCGACCCGTCAGCAGATCTGGGATCGGCACATCGCCGACAGCGCGCAATTGTTTCAACTGGCGCCGGAACCGAAGACCTGGATCGATCTCGGCAGCGGTGGCGGCTTTCCCGGCATCGTGACCGCGATCTTTCTGGCGGAGGCTGGCGAGGGCTGGGTGCACCTTGTCGAGAGCAATAACAAGAAGGCCTCGTTCCTGCGCACCGCGATCCGCGAGACCGGCGCGCGCGCCAGCGTCCACGCCATCCGAGCCGAGACGGCGCCGGCGGAGATCGAGGCGCCGCAACTGATGTCGGCGCGGGCGCTGGCGTCGCTCGATCAACTGCTGGATTATGCGGCACCCTGGTTCGCCGCAGACCGTTCCTTCCGCGCTTTTTTCCACAAGGGACGGGATTATCAGCGCGAGATCGACAAAGCGCGTGACCGATGGTCGTTCGATCTGGTAAAACATGAAAGCAAGGTCGAGCCCGGCTCCGTAATCCTCGAAATCGCGCGCCTTGCACCGGTTCTTTGAAGACAGGCGGGACGATCATGAACCAGAAAACCAGGATCATCACCGTCGCCAACCAGAAGGGCGGCGTCGGCAAGACGACGACGGCGATCAACCTGGCAACCGCGCTCGCGGCGATCGGTGAGAAGGTCCTGATCGTCGACCTCGATCCGCAGGGGAATGCCTCGACTGGGCTCGGCATCGAGCGCAACCAGCGGGAAATTTCGGCCTATGATGTGCTGATCGGCGAGAAGACGGTCGCCGAGGCCGCGGTGCATACCGCCGTTCCCAATCTCGATATCGTTCCCTCGACGCTCGATCTGCTCGGTTTCGAGCTCGAGATCGCCAGCGATCCCCGCCGGGTGTTCAAGCTGCGCGATGCGCTTTCGCACAGCGATATCAGCAATTACCGCTACGTGTTCTGCGATTGCCCGCCTTCGTTCAATCTTCTGACGATGAACGCCATGGGCGCGGCCAACGCCATTCTCGTACCGTTGCAATGCGAATTTTTCGCGCTGGAGGGGCTCAGCCAGCTGCTCGACACCGTTTCGGAAGTGCGCAGCACCATCAACCCGAAGCTGGAAATCCAGGGCGTGGTGCTGACAATGTATGACAGCCGCAACAATCTCGCTCAGCAGGTGGTCAGCGATGTGCGGGAGTATATGGGTGACAAGGTCTACAAGACGCTGATTCCCCGCAATGTCCGGGTGTCCGAGGCGCCGTCCTTCGGTAAACCGGTGATCCTTTATGATCTCAAATGCCAGGGCAGTCAGGCCTATATCCAGCTTGCCTCGGAAATCATCCAGCGCGAGCGCGCGCTGGCAGCGGCGTGATGCGATTAACATGGTGAATGCGATGAGTGATGACAGTTCCAAACGGCGTCTCGGCCGCGGTCTCGCCGCCCTGATCGGCGATATCGAAAAGCCCGAAGAAGCCAGTGCTCCGGTGACGGCCGATCGCCGGATTCCGATCGAGTTCATCACCCGCAACCCGCGCAACCCGCGCCGCCATTTCGAGGAGGCGGATCTGCGGGATCTCGCCGCCTCCGTCCGCCAGCACGGCATCGTCCAGCCGGTCGTGGTGCGCACCATTGGCGCACAACGCTACGAAATCATCGCCGGCGAACGCCGCTGGCGCGCGGCGCAGCTTGCGGGCCTCGCCGATGTTCCGGCGCTGATCCGCGACGTCGACGACCGCACGGCGCTGGAGATCGCCATCGTCGAGAATGTCCAGCGCGCCGACCTCAACCCGCTGGAAGAGGCCAATGGCTATGAACTGCTGATCGCCGAGCACGGCTATACCCAGAACGATCTCGGCGACATTATCGGCAAAAGCCGCAGCCATGTTGCCAACAGTTTGCGGCTGCTGAAGCTGCCCGAAGGGGTGCAGACAATGCTGGCCGAAGGCGCTTTGTCGGCTGGCCACGCCCGCGCGTTGATCTCTACGCCCGACCCGGCAAGCCTTGCCCGCACCATCGTCGAACGGGGTCTTTCGGTGCGCGATGCCGAAAAGCTGGCGCAGAAGGCGATTGAGGGCGGTGGCCAGAGCAATCGGGCACCGCGTCAGAAGGACGCCGATACGCTGGCGCTGGAGCAGACGCTCTCTGATCGGCTCGGACTGTCGGTCGTGATCGATCACAAACCCAACGGCGGGCAGATCCGGATCAGCTACAAGACGCTGGATCAGCTCGACGATCTGTGCCGCCGTCTGGATCGCACGCCAAATTGATATGACACAATTTTTTCATTGAAATTCAAAGGACTGAAAGAAGGTCTGGATTGCACCCGCCTAATGACGCCCAATAGGAGTTGTTCGGGCAAGAAGGCCGCTCTTCAGCACTATATCGCATAGCCCCCCAATCTTCTCGCCCCGGAGGGGAGAGATGTCGCGAAAGCGACAGTGAGGGGGGAATCCATCCCCGCGAACGCCTCGCATGTGGAAACGCCGCGCCACCCTCACTGCCCCTCTCGGGGCATCTCTCCCGCCAGCGGGAGAGAGTAATGGGAGCAAGCTGCTACGCCGTATGCGATAACCTTGGCTTCAACAGAAGGCACATTCCGCTCCCCGCCTTCCAAACGTCACGCCCGCGTTGCCGCCCGGTTTGACCGCAGCGAGAGCGAAAGCAGGGTCTGCATCGCAATGCTTTCCTCAAGCTCGGGATGTTGGCGTGTCTTCAGCACGGTATCGGCCAACAGCCTGAGCGCCCGGGCAGTCGCGGCGCTGTTCCAGGCGCCGAGCGCGCGTTCGAAGATCGGCTTGCGCTTGAAGAAGATGTGCCGCCCGTGGGTCTGCATCACCTGGCTTGCGGGCAGGCGCTTGCTTTCCATTTCGGCGCGCATCTGGTCGAGCAGGTGAAACTGGCGGATACAGCCATTGAGGATCAGAAAAATCGGTGTTTTTGATTGCGCCGTCTTGGCCATGGCGTGGCGCAGCGCCGCCATATCGCCGGAAAGCACGGCATCCACCGCATCATCGGCGGAAATCGCGCTGGCATCGCCGATCACGGCGGCGACGTGCTCCTCGGTGATCACATCGAGGCCCCGGCCATAAAGTACAAGCTTGTCTATCTCGTTGCGGGTCGCCAACCGATCGCCGCCAATCAGCGACAACAGCAATTGCCGCGCTGGCGGGGTTATCCTAAGCGAAGCATCGGATAAAGCCTGGTCAATCAATGCGTTAAGCGCGCGGGCGTCGTCGGCGTAGCAGGGTATGGCCGCGATGGAGCGGGCACTTTCCGCCGCCTTGCGCATCGCCGTGCCCTTGCGCAGCTCGCCGGCCTCGATAATCAGCGAGGCGCTTTCGGGCGGGCTCTCGCCCAGCATTTTCAGCACATCCGCCAGCGCCTTGTCATTGCCGCCGGCGCGCACCCAGACGAGCCGCTCCCCGCCAAACAGGCCGATCGCTCCCATCTCGTCCATGATCCGGCCGGCGTCGACATCACCGCTGTCGAGCTTCATCACCGCGAAGGCATCATCCAGGGGTACGCCGGTGCCCTTGGCGATCAGCGCGGCGCGTTCGCTCACAAGGCCGCGATCCGGCCCGTAGATCAGAAAAACCCGATATTTGCGGGCATCCTGGCGCAGGAAGCCGTCAAACTGGTGGGATTTTATCTCGGTCATCGGGGCCCTTGTCTATTGCGGGGCAGGGGCGGGCGGCAGAACCTCCGGAGGCTCCTTGTTGAGCGCAATGGCGAGATCGGCATTGATGATCTCGGCCACTTCGTTCGAGGCCCGCTGCTCGGCATCGCGGATGGCGCGCAGACGCGCGAATTCCTGCGACGGGAAATCGACAAGCGCAATCGCCTTGCGGCGGCCCGAGGCCAGAAGCTTGCTGTCGGAGCGGCGGCGCAGCGAATAATCCGCCGTCACGATGGTGCGGCCCGCGCTCGCGGTATCGGAGGAATCGTCAACCAGAACTTCGGATGTAATCGCAAAGGCCGAGACATTGACGTCATATTTCGGATCGGCGCTTTCGCCGAGCCCGCCGGCGGTCATGAAGATCAGGTCGTTCAGCACATATTGCGCCACCGGCGTGGTCGGCGTGTTGAAGGCGAGCTGATGCATCTTGGCATTCAGCGCCGTGCCCTCCGCGCCGCCATAGAGCGGGCGGACCTGGCAGGCGGAAAGCGCCATCAGCGCGGCAAGGGCCGCTGCCGGCAGGGCGGTGCGGAAAAGGCGGTCAGACAACAACATTCACGATCCTTTGCGGCACGACGATCACTTTTTTCGGCGTTTTGCCTTCCAGCGCGCGCGTCACGGCTTCCAGTTCCATCACCGCAGCCTTGATGCTGTCCTGATCGGCGTCGCGGGCAACGGTCAGTTCGCCGCGCTTCTTGCCGTTCACCTGCACCGGCAGGGTGATTTCATTGTCGGCCGTCAGCCCGGCATCAAAGGCCGGCCATGCGGCCATGGCGATCATACCCTCACCGCCGAGCGCCTTCCAGCATTCTTCGGCAAGATGCGGCATCATCGGTGCAAAACAATGGGTCAGGAACAGGCTCGCCTCCTTCAGCGCGCCGAGCATTTGCGCATCGGCCTTGCCTTCGGCGGCTTCCGTCAGCGGTGCGGCCAGCACGTTGACCAGTTCGTAGATCCGCGCGATCGCCTTGTTGAAGGCCAGCGCCTCGATATCCGCAGCCACGGCCTTCAGCGTCTTGTGAGCCGCGCGGGAAACCTCCAGCGCCTTGCCGTCCGCGCCAGCTTTCGCCTCGACGCCGGCAAGGGCAGGAGCCGCCTCGGAAATCAGCCGCCAGATGCGCTGCACGAAACGGAACGTGCCCTGCACGCCGGCCTCGGTCCAGACCACGTCGCGGTCGGGCGGGCTGTCGGAGAGCACGAAGAAGCGGGCGGTATCGGCGCCATAGGTCGCCAGAATATCATCCGGATCGATGACGTTCTTCTTCGACTTCGACATTTTCTCGATCGAGCCGATCGTCACTTCCGCGCCGGTTTCCAGCATATAGGCCTTGCGGGCGCCGTCGGTTTCCTCGATCCGCACATCGGTCGGAGAAACCCAGCTGCCCGACGTGCCGCTGCCGCCGAGACGATAGGTCTCGTGCACCACCATCCCTTGCGTGAACAGACCCTTGAACGGCTCATCATGGTTCACGTGGCCGGTCGCCTTCATGGCCCGGGTGAAGAAGCGCGAATAGAGCAGGTGCAGGATCGCGTGCTCGATGCCGCCGATATACTGGTCGACCGGCAGCCAGCGGTCGGCAACGGCCGGGTCCGTCGGCGCGTCCTCGCGCGGCGCGGTGAAGCGGGTGTAGTACCAGCTCGAATCCACGAATGTGTCCATCGTATCGGTTTCCCGGCGCGCGGCCTTGCCGCAGCACGGGCAGGCGACATCCCGCCAGGTCGGGTGGCGGTCGAGCGGGTTGCCGGGCTTTTCGAAATCGATGTCGTCCGGCAGCTTCACCGGCAGGTCGGCCTTCGGTACGGGCACCACGCCGCAATCGGCGCAATGGATCACCGGGATCGGGCAGCCCCAATAGCGCTGGCGCGAGATGCCCCAGTCGCGCAGGCGGAAATTGACCTTGCGTTCGCCGCGCGGTGCACCGCGTACGGTCTCGGCTTCCAGCTTTTGCGCAATCGCTTCAAAGGCTTCCGTGGTGCTCATGCCGTCAAGGAAGCGCGAATTAATCATCACGCCGTCATCGGTATAGGCCTCGTCGCCGATCGCGAATGTCGCCGCATCGCCATCCTTCGGCATCACGATCGGGGTGACGGGCAGGTCATATTTACGGGCGAAGTCCAGGTCGCGCTGGTCGCCGGCCGGGCAACCGAAGATCGCGCCCGTGCCGTAATCCATCAATACGAAATTGGCGACATAGACCGGCAGCTCCCAGTTCTCGTCGAAGGGATGGCGCACGGTTATGCCGGTGTCGATGCCCTTCTTCTCGGCGGTCTCGAGCGCGGCCACCGATGTTCCGGCGCGGCGCGTCTCCTCGCAGAAGGCGGCGACCTTGTCGTTGTGCTTCGCGGCCTCCTTCGCCAGCGGATGGTCGGCGGAAATCGCCAGGAAGGATGCGCCGAAGATCGTGTCGGGGCGGGTGGTGTAGACGGTGACGTCGTCCATGGCGCTGCCGTTGGCGATGTCCCAGCGCACCATCATGCCTTCCGAACGGCCGATCCAGTTCTTCTGCATCAGCCGGACCTTTTCCGGCCAGTGGTCGAGCGTGTCGAGCGCGTTCAGCAGCTCCTGGGCAAAATCGGTGATCTTGAAGAACCACTGCGTCAACTCGCGCTGTTCGACCAGCGCGCCCGAACGCCAGCCGCGGCCCTCGATCACCTGCTCGTTCGCAAGCACGGTCATGTCGACCGGATCCCAGTTCACCTTGGACTGTTTGCGGTAGACCAGGCCCTTTTCCAGCATGTCGAGGAACAGATGCTGCTGGCGCTGGTAATATTCGACGTCGCAGGTCGCGAATTCACGGGTCCAGTCCAGCGACAGGCCCATGGATTTCAGCTGGCCGCGCATAGTCGCTATGTTCTCGTAGGTCCAGTCCTTGGGGTGGACCTTGTTCTGCATTGCGGCGTTTTCCGCCGGCATCCCGAAGGCGTCCCAGCCCATCGGGTGCAGCACGTTGAAGCCGCGGGCGCGCTTGTAGCGGGCCACGACATCGCCCATGGCATAGTTGCGGACATGGCCGATATGAATGCGTCCCGAGGGATAGGGAAACATTTCGAGCACGTAATAGGTCTCGCGCGGGTCGGCATTGTCGGTGACGAAGACGTTCTCGTCATTCCAGCGTGCCTGCCACTGGGGTTCGACTTTGCGCGGATTGTAACGTTCGGATGCCATGTCGGATTTGCTCGGTTCTTTTTCTTGGGGATTTTGGCGGTGAGCTTCACCATGAAAGCGCTTCAGCGTCAAGCAAAACGGCCCGGAAATGGGCCCGCCGGCGTTGCCTCGCCGGATGCCTTTGCCATATGGTGACGCCGCAATGGCAATGTGAGGTGTGACGATATGGGCGTGCGCGACAATCTGGAAGAGGTGCTGGGGCGGATCAGGGCCGCCGAACACGAGGCCGAGCGCACGGGCGTCACCCTGGTCGCCGTCTCCAAAACCCATGACGCCGACGCCATCCGCCCTGCCATCGAAGCCGGGCAGCGGGTCTTCGGCGAAAATCGGGTGCAGGAGGCGCAGAAGAAATGGCCGGCGCTGAAGCAGGAGACGCCGGATATCGAGCTGCACCTCATTGGGCCGCTGCAATCCAACAAGGCCGAGGACGCGGTCAAGCTGTTTGACGTGATCGAGACCGTCGACCGCGAAAAGATTGCCCGAGCGCTGGCAAAGGAAATTCAAAAGCAGGGCAGGGCGCCACGCCTCTATGTTCAGGTCAACACCGGTAATGAACCGCAAAAGGCCGGTATCGACCCGCGCGAAACGGAAGCCTTTCTCGCGCTCTGCCGCGATGAGCTCGGCCTCGCGATCGAAGGCCTGATGTGCATCCCGCCGGCCGGTGAAAACCCCGGACCGCATTTCGCGCTGCTGCACGATCTCGCGATCGAGAACAGCATTCAGAAACTCTCGATGGGCATGTCCGGCGATTACGAGATCGCGATTGCCTTCGGCGCCACCAGCGTGCGCGTTGGATCGGCGATCTTCGGCGAGCGCGACTATTCCGACTGAGAGCCCTTAGCCGCGCTTGAGATAGACCCGGCCGCCGCCCTTCTTGCGGCCGGTATCCTCCACGCCGGGGAATTTGCCCTTGCGCACGGCATTCAGGAATTCCCGCCCGATCTTCACCTTGTCGCCGATATAAAGCCGGTCCCAGCCCTCGCCATAAAGCGCGGGAAAGTGAAACTCGCCGGGCTCAAGCCCCAGCAGCCGGCTTCTGATGTCTTCTTCGTCAAGCATGGCTTTTGCAGTTGCGTTGGAAGTGCCCGGAAAATCGGCTGGCGGTTTTCCGGGCGGATGCATGAAAGGGAGGGCTCAGACCAGCGCGCCCAATGTTTCACGTGAAAACGTGCTGAGCGTTTCGGTCTCGCCGCCCTCGATCTTCTTCACCCATTCCGGATCGGCGATCAGGGCGCGGCCGACGGCGATCAGGTCGAACTCGTCGCGTTCCATGCGGCGGGTAAGTCGGTCGAGATCGGGCGTTTTCGCATTCGCCTCCGCGCCGCCGAACCAGCCGAGGAAATCGGCGCCGTTGAGCCCGACCGAGCCGACGGAAATCGTCGGAACACCGGTGAGCTTCTTGGCCCAGCCGGCGAAATTCAGCCCTTCTTCGCCGTCGATCTCCGGAAACTCCGGTTCCCAGAAACGGCGCTGCGAGCAATGCAGCATATCCGCGCCGGCATCCACCAGCGGCTGCAGCCATTCGGCCATCTCGTCCGGCGTGGTGGCGATGCGGGCATTGTAGTCCTGCTGCTTCCACTGGCTGAGGCGGATGATCACCGGCATGTCGTCGGAAACCGCCTCACGCACGGCCTTGACCACTTCCGCGCCGAACCGGGCGCGCTCGGTGATGGTCTCGCCGCCCCAGCGGTCATCGCGCAGGTTCAGGCCCTGCCAGAAGAACTGGTCGATAAGATAGCCGTGCGCCCCGTGGATCTCGACGACATCGAAGCCGAGCCGCTCGGCATCCGCCGCTGCTTTCGCAAAGGCGGCAATCGTATCGGCGATGTCCTCCTCGCTCATGGCGTGGCCGCGCTTCTCGCCAGGCTTGACGAAGCCGGACGGGCTTTCGGTCTCGTCCGGGTTCGGCGGATAGTCGGCGGAGGCAATGGTGTTGGCGACGTGCCAGATCTGGGGCCCCATCTTGCCGCCGGCGGCATGGACGGTGTCGATCACGTTTTTCCAGCCCGCGAGCGATTTCTCGCCGTGGAAATCCGGAATGCCGGGCAGGTTCTTGGAGTAGGGGCGGTCGATGACCGTGCCTTCGGAGAGGATCAGGCCGACATCGCCCTCGGCGCGGCGGCGGTAGTAATCGGCGACGTTCTGGCCGGGTACGCCGTCGGGCGAAAAGCCGCGCGTCATCGGCGCCATCACGATCCGGTTCTTCAATTCGAGCGATTTGAGTTTGAAGGGCCGGAACAGGGCCTCATTGGCAGAGTTTGACATTTCGGATTTCCTTTGCAGCCTTGGGAGGACTTGTGGCGACATAGGTATAAATTATGGACTTAGTGTCAATAAGGCATTATCATTTGCCTAGGTATAGATGAGGTGACCCCGTGACGCATGATCCGTCCCACTGCCCGAAATTCCAGGTGGATTGCATCAACCGGAAGATACTCGACCAGATTTCCGGCAAATGGTCGATCATGGTTCTGACCATGCTCGGCTACGGCCCCCACCGGTTCAACGCGATCAAGAAGCAGCTCGAGGGCATCAGCCAAAAAGCGCTGACCGACACGCTGCGCAAGCTCGAGCGCAATGGCGTCGTCAATCGCAAGGTGCTGCCGACCTCGCCCGTCGGCGTGGAGTATGAATTGACGGCGCTCGGTCAGTCGCTGCGCGCCCATGTCATCGCGCTCTACACCTGGACCGAGGAAAACGGCGACGAAATCACCCGCGCCCAAGCCGCATTCGATGGACGCGCGGCCTGAACGACCAGTCTCCGACAACCGCCCAAAAGCAAAAGGGGGCTTTCGCCCCCTCGATCGTTCCGCAGTGATGCGGCCGCAGCCGGAAATGCCTTACCGGTCGTCGTCTTCGTTCTCGTCGTCATCCTTGACCGAATTGCCGAGCGAGGCGAAGCGGGAGAACACTTCGTCGGCGGACATGCCCTTGTCGTCGTCCGAACCGAGGTTCTCGGTGTCCTGAGCGGAGGCGAGCGTCGCATTGTCCATCTCGTCGGCAGACGGCAGGGGCCGGTCCTTGGCGGACTTGCTGACTTCGAGGTCGAGATCGATCTGGCTGCAAAGGCCGAGCGTCACCGGGTCCATCGGCACGAGATTGGCCGCGTTCCAGTGGGTCCGGTTGCGGATCTGCTCGATTGTCGACTTGGTGGTGCCGACGAGGCGGGAGATCTGCGCATCCTTCAGTTCCGGATGGTTGCGCACCAGCCAGAGGATGGCGTTCGGACGGTCCTGACGCTTGGAGACCGGCGTGTAGCGCGGGCCCTTGCGCTTGGATTCCGGCACCCGCACCTTGGGCTCGGAAAGCTTCAGCTTGTGGTTCGGGTTCTTTTCCGCGCGCTCGATCTCGTCGCGGGAGAGCTGGCCGGTGGAGATCGGGTCGAGGCCCTTGATGCCCTGTGCGGATTCGCCGTCGGCGATCGCCTTTACTTCCAGCGGATGCAGAGCGCACAATTCGGCGATCTGGTCGAACGACAAGGCCGTGTTGTCCACGAGCCATACGGCAGTCGCCTTGGGCATGAGCAGCTTTTGCGCCATTGGATATAGTCCTTCTATCGTCCGCGCCGGTGTCGCGGTCCGTGGGTCTTTGCCACTATTTCCGGGAAAACATGGGCGTTCATATAACGGCAAAATGTCGCAATTGCAATTGATCCGGCGGCAATTGACCAATGTCTTATTGAACTCGCAAAATCAGGCTGTATGAATGGGAATCAATGGAGGAGCCCCGGTTTTTTGAGCCTTTCCGCCTTTCTTTGAAACGCGAAAACGCTCCATCTATTGATTGTGTCGCAATTCCGCCCGGTTAAGCGGTTCTCGTGGAATTGCCGTTAGGAGGAAACGATGTCGTCAAAAACCTATCCCGTGCCGAAATCGGCCAGCGCGCGCGCAAAGATCGACGCTGCGAAATATGAAAAGTGGTACAAGGAAAGCGTCGAGGAGCCGGAGATCTTCTGGGACCGCCACGGCCGCCGGATCGACTGGTTCAAGCCTTATACCAAGGTCAAGAACACCTCGTTCAAGGGTCGCGTCTCGATCAAGTGGTTCGAGGATGGCCAGACCAACGTCTCCTACAACTGTATCGATCGCCACCTGAAGACCCGCGGCGAGGAAACCGCGATCATCTGGGAAGGCGACAACCCCTATATCGACAAGAAGATCACCTATAACCAGCTTTACGATCAGGTCTGCCGCATGGCGAACGTGATGAAGAAGCATGGCGTCAAGAAGGGCGACCGGGTGACGATCTACATGCCGATGGTGCCGGAAGCCGCCTACGCGATGCTCGCCTGCGCGCGCATCGGCGCGATCCACTCGGTGGTGTTCGCCGGCTTCTCGCCGGAGGCGCTGGCCGGGCGCATCGTCGATTGCGAGAGCACTTTCGTGATCACCTGCGACCAGGGCGTGCGTGGCGGCAAGCCGATCCAGCTCAAGGAAAATGTCGACCTCGCCATTGATATCGCCGCCAAGCAGTATGTCATGGTCAACCATGTGCTGTGCATCCGCCGCACCGGCGGCAAGGTCGGCTGGGCGCGCGGCCGCGACCTCTGGCATCACGAGGAGATCAAGACCGTCAAGGGTGATTGCCCGCCTGTCAAGATGAAGGCGGAGGACCCGCTGTTCATTCTCTATACCTCGGGCTCCACCGGCAAGCCCAAGGGCGTGCTGCACACCACCGGCGGCTATCTCGTCTGGACCTCGATGACGCACGAATATGTGTTCGATTATCGCGAGGGCGAGATCTTCTGGTGCGCGGCCGATGTCGGCTGGGTCACCGGCCATTCCTACATCGTCTACGGCCCGCTCGCCAACGGCGCGACCACGCTGATGTTCGAGGGCGTGCCGACCTTCCCGGATGCCGGCCGCTTCTGGGAGGTGGTCGACAAGCATCAGGTCAATATCCTCTATACCGCGCCGACCGCGATCCGCGCGCTGATGGGCGCCGGCGACGATCTTGTGAAAAAATCCTCGCGTGA
Organism: Martelella sp. FOR1707; assembly: GCF_053484265.1. Taxonomy (NCBI): domain Bacteria; kingdom Pseudomonadati; phylum Pseudomonadota; class Alphaproteobacteria; order Hyphomicrobiales; family Aurantimonadaceae; genus Martelella; species Martelella sp. FOR1707. Next base: position 80,384 of record NZ_JBAKFP010000005.1, read on the forward strand.
AAGCCTGCGCCTGCTGGGCTCGGTTGGCGAGCCGATCAATCCGGAAGCCTGGGAATGGTATTACCGCGTCGTCGGCGAGGAGCGCTGCCCGATTGTCGATACCTGGTGGCAGACCGAGACCGGCGGCATGATGATCACGCCGTTCCCGGGCGCGACCGCCCTGAAGCCCGGCTCGGCCACCACGCCGTTCTTCGGCATCCAGCCGCAGCTTGTAGATAATGAAGGCCAGGTGCTGGAAGGTACGGCCGACGGCAACCTCTGCATCATCGATAGCTGGCCGGGGCAGGCGCGTTCGGTCTATGGCGACCACAACCGCTTCATCCAGACCTATTTCTCCACCTACAAGGGCAAGTATTTCACCGGCGACGGCTGCCGGCGCGACGAGGACGGCTATTACTGGATCACCGGCCGCGTCGATGACGTGCTCAACGTCTCCGGCCACCGGCTCGGCACGGCGGAAATCGAAAGCGCGCTGGTCTCGCACCATTTCGTCTCGGAGGCCGCCGTGGTCGGCTATCCGCATCCGGTCAAGGGGCAGGGGATCTACTGCTATGTCAGCCTGATGAGCGACCACGAGGGCGACGAGGCTCTGCGTCAGGAGCTGATCAAGTGGGTGCGCTCGGAAATCGGCCCGATTGCCACCCCCGACAAGATCCAGTTCGCTCCCGGCCTGCCCAAGACCCGCTCCGGCAAGATCATGCGCCGCATCCTGCGAAAGATCGCCGAGGACGATTTCGGCGCGCTCGGCGACACCTCGACCCTCGCCGATCCGGGCGTGGTCGACGACCTGATCGAAAACCGCCAGAACAAGTCGAAGGCGGCCTGAGGCCGCAATTGGCCTCATCGTGGGGCCGTTGAGAAAACCTGGCCGCCGGCACCATCCGGCGGCCTTTCTTTTTCCTCCCGGGCGTTTCCAAACCGGTGCGCGCTTTCTATGTTGGCGTCGAACAGCAAAGGAGACCGCCATGACGATCGGGTTTATCGGAACCGGCGAAATCACCCGGGCCGTGGTGACCGGCCTGTCCACGGTCGAGGGCGAGAAGCCCGCAATCCTCGTTTCGCCGCGCAATGAGGCGATCGCGCGCGACCTCGCCGAACGCTTCGACAACGTCGCGGTCGCGGGCAGCAATCAGGATGTCATCGACGGGGCGGAGATGGTCTGCCTCGCGCTGCGCCCGCAGGATGCCGTGGGCATTCTCGAAGGCCTGAAATTCGGCCCGGCCCATCATGTCGTCTCGTTCATGGCGACCTATGGCGTTGAGCAGATCGAAAAGCTGACGGCCCCGGCGCAGAAGGTCACGCTGGTCACGCCGCTGCCCGCCGTCGCCTTCCATGGCGGTCCGACGCCGATCCATCCGGTGCATCAGGAGGTGGTGGACCTGTTCGAACCGCTCGGCACCCCGGTCGCGGTTGAAACGGCAGAGGAATATCAGGCGCTCTGCGTCGCCACCGCGACCCTTGCCGGCGCGTTCGCCTATTACGAGACGATCGCCGACTGGCTGGCGGCCAAGAATGTGCCCACCGACAAGGCGCGGGAGTTTTCCGGCGCGGTGTTCTACGCCCTTGCCGCCACCGCGAAGAACGCGCCGGAGCATTCCTTCGCCGACCTCACCAGGGAATCCGCCACCCGAGGCGGCACCAACGAACAGGTGCTGGCGCATCTGAAGGAGGAAGGCGTCTATCGCGCGCTGTCGAAGGCGCTGGACGGCATATGGCAGCGGTTCGAGGACGCGAAATCCTGAAGAACAGGGCAGGGGCCGCGGGACGCCATTTTTCTGAGAGACGTCACCCCACACTCAGAGTCATCCACGTGCTTGACACGAGGATCCAGGCCGCCCGGCAGCGACGTTGAAAATCGTCGCAAATTCAATTGCGTAAGCCGCCTGGATGCTCGGGTCAAGCCCGAGCATGACCCAAGAATGAGGCTCGATGACAGATGATGGTCAAGGCTTGTTGCTCTGTCAGCAGCGCAGGGTTGTATCCCCTCACGCCTGCCGACCCGTCCGCCGTGCCATGGCGCGTTCGACCATGACAAGGCCGTCATGGATCAGAAGCGCCAGCACGCCGACCACGAGGCCGCCCTGCAGCACGAAGGCGGTGTTGTTGGACAACAGCCCGGCGATGATGACCTCGCCCAGCGTCTTGGCCGCCACCGTCGAGCCGATGGTGGCCGTCGCCAGCGAAATCACCACCGATAGCCTTATGCCGGCGAGGATTACGGGGAAGGCCAGCGGAAATTCCACCTGCGCCAGCCGCTGCCATCCCGTCATGCCCGCGCCGCGCGCGGCCTCCGAGACATTGCCCGGCAGGTTGGTGAGCCCCGTCAGCGCGTTTTCGAAGATCGGCAGCAGACCGTAGAGAAACAGCGCGATCAGCGTCGGGATCGGCCCGAAGCCGAAGATCGGCACGGCCAGCGCCAGCACGGCGACCGGCGGAAAGGTCTGGCCGATATTGGCGATCGAGCGCGACAGCGGCAGGAACTCGACGCCGAAGGGCCGGGTGACGACGATGGCGAGGCTGACCGAAAACAGCGTCGCGGCGAGCGTTGCGAGCCCCACCAGCGCAAGGTGGCTGAGCGTCAGCGACAATATGCTGGATTGAGTGTAGATCGCCGGCGCGTTGTTCTGCGTGAACGGCGCGAACACCGGCGCGAAGGTCTCGGGCGTGACGATGAAGGTCACGAGCAGCGCCAGAAGCGCCAGCCTTATCAGCATCGCAAGCTTCATGAAGCCGGACCTTCCGCCCGCTGCAACAGCCTTTCGCGGGTAATGCGGCCGATGATGGCCCCGTCGCGTTCGACCGGCACGGCATCGCGTCCGGACCAGAGGATCTGCGCCAGCGCATCTCTCAGGCTCGCGGTATCGGCGATGGGGGGACCTTCGGCCGGGCCTTCCTCCACCATTTTCGACGCCGCCGTCAGCGACAGCATGCGGAAGGCCTTGTCGCCGGTGCCGAGCAGTTCATTGACGAAATCGGAGGCCGGATGGGCAATGATTTCGGCGGGCGGCGCATATTGCAAAAGCTTGCCCTCGTGCATCACGCCGATCCGGTGGCCGAGCAGGATCGCCTCGTCCATGTCGTGGGTGACCAGCACCACGGTGGTCGAGAACTGCCGCTGGATCTTGAGCAGGTCCTCCTGCGCCTTGGCGCGGATGATCGGGTCGAGCGCGCCGAAGGGTTCGTCCATCAACAGCAGCGCCGGCTCGGCGGCAAGCGCCCGGGCGACGCCGATACGCTGCTTCTGGCCGCCGGAAAGCTCCTGCGGCATGCGGTCGCGATAAAGCTCGGGCTCGAGGTTGAAGAGCGACAGCAGCTCGTCGACGCGCTCGTCGCGCTTCTTGCGGTCCCAGCCGAGCAGTTTCGGCACGGTGGCGATGTTTTCGGCGACCGAGCGATGCGGAAACAGGCCGTGGCCCTGGATCGCGTAGCCGATGCCGCGCCTGAGCTCATAGGCCGGCAGGTCGCGATTGTCGCGGCCATCGATTCGGATCGTGCCGGATGTGGGTTCCACGAGCCGGTTGATCATCCGCATCAGCGTGGTCTTGCCGGAGCCGGACGTGCCGACGATGGCCGCGAGTTCGCCGCGCTCGACGGTGAGCGAGACATTGTCCACGGCCCGCGCCTCGCCATAGACCTTGGTGACGGCATCGATCTCAATCATGGGCGGCGGACCCTTTTCTTCTGGCTGACTTCAACGAGGGCGTCGAGGATGATGGCTGCGGCAAAGGCCATGCCGACCACCGGCAGCGCGCCGAGCAGCACGAGGTCGGTGGCGGTCTGGCCGATGCCCTGGAATACGAAGGTGCCGAAGCCGCCGCCGCCGATCAGGCCGGCGATCACGGCGAGCCCGATATTCTGCACCAGCACGATGCGGATGCCGGTGAGGATCACCGGAAAAGCGAGCGGCAGCTCGATCTGGAACAGCAGTTGCGGGCCGGTCATGCCCATGCCGCGCGCGGCGTCGCGGGCGTCACGCGGCACGCTGTCGAGGCCGGCGACCGTGTTGGAGACCACCGGCAGCAGCGAATAGGCAAACAGCGCCACGATCGCAGGCGCAAAGCCGATCCCGGCAATGCCGAGCGCTGCGGCCCCCGGCACGGTGCGGCCGATCCAGGCCAGCGGCGCGATCAGAAGCCCGAACAGCGCAATCGAGGGAATGGTCTGCAACACGTTCAGGGCGTTCAGAATGCTGGCGCGCACCGGCGGCGTTCGAAAGCACAATATGCCGATGGGAATGCCGATAACCGTGGCAGCCGCGAGCGATCCGAAGGCGAGCGCCACGTGAATGCGGCCCTCGCGCCAGAAGGCGGCGGCGCGGTTTTCATATTCCTTGATGATCGAAAGCTCGTTCCACGCCCCCGACCACAGCAGCGCCCCAATCGCGGCAATGGCGGCGAGCAGAAAGATGATTCTGGCGAGCGGCGAGAGCTGTTTGCGCACGATCGCATCGGCCATCGCGATCGAAAACGCAAAGAGCATGATCCAGAACCCGCCGCCCGGCGAAACGCGGGCATAGGGATTGTCGTCCGGCATCAGGTAGTAGCCGGCGCGCCCGACCATCAGCGCCAGCACCGCAATCGCGGCCACCGCGGCAGCCAGCCGGAGGTTTACCGGGGTTTTCAGCAGAATGACGGCAACCACGGCCATCAAAAAGGCGATCAGCGCGATCGCCTGCGCCATCGGCATCGCCGCCCAGAGCATGACGCCCTCGGCGGACACGATGCGGTTTGCGCGCGACAGCGCGAAGGGTTGGAGAAACAGACCGGCAAGCGCGATCGCCGCAACGATGACGCCAAGCTTATCGAGCCTTCCGGTCGCGCTCGTCTCTGTCTCGGTGATGGCTGACATGTTCTGCCTTAGGTCGTTGTTCCGTTGAAGCGGGGCGATCTTGCTCCAAACAATCTCTCCCCTTGCGGGCAGGGCTATGGCATATGACATCGTCGCATAGCCCCCCAATCTTCTCGCCCCGGAGGGGAGAGATGTCGCGAAAGCGACAGTGAGGGGGGGAGACTTTCACCGCGAACGCCCTCACAACTTGAAATGCTGCTTCACCCTCACTGCCCCTTTCGGGGCATCTCTCCCGCAAGCGGGAGAGAGTACTGGGAGCAAGCTGCGATACCCCTGCCCGTGTGGGGGAGATTATTGGGGGCCTTACGGTTAGGTCAAAACCCCGACCTTACTTCACGAACCCGTTCAGCGTCAGGAACTCCTTGGCAACCGCATCGGCCGGCTCGCCGCCGACCTGGACGCGGCCGTTGAGGTCCTGCAGGGTTTCAAGGTCGAGCGCCTCGAAGACCGGTTTCAGGATCTCGGCGATCTGCGGATATTCCTCAAGGCGCGCCTCGCGGATGATCGGGGTCGGCAGGTAGACCGGCTGCACGCCCTTGTCGTCGTCCATCACCTTCAGGCCGGAGGGCGCGATGCCGCCATCGGTGCCGTAGACCATGGCGGCATTGGCGCCGGAGGTCTGCTTGGCGGCGGCCGCGATCGTTGCCGCGGTATCTCCGCCGGAAAGCGTGATCAGCTGGTCGGAATCAAGGTGGAAGTCATAGGCCTTTTCGAAGGCCGGCAGCGCCGAAGGCGAGGTCACGAATTCGGAGGAAGCCGCGAGCTTGATGTCGCCGCCATCGGCGATGTATTTGCCGAGTTCGGAAAGGTCGGTCAGATTGTTATCATCGGCGATTTCCTTGCGGATCGCGATCGCCCAGGTGTTGTTGGCGTTGGCCGGGGTCAGCCACACGATCTTCTCGGCGTCGTAATCGAGCTTCTTCGCCTCTTCATAGCCTTCCTCGGCATTCTTCCATACCGGCAGGGCGGCCTTGTTGTAGAAGAAGGCGGCATTGCCGGTATATTCCGGATAGATGTCGATCTGGCCTTCGGTGATCGCCTGACGCACGATCGGCGTGGCGCCGAGCTGGATCTTGTTTTCTGTCGGAATATCGTTGGCCTGTAGCGTCTGGAGGATGATGTTGCCCAGCACGCCGCCCTCGGTGTCGATCTTGGAGGAGACGACCACGGGCGCTGCCGCGGCGGTCTGGGCGGCGGCGAAGGCTGCGATCGCCAGTGCGCCGGTCAGGGTGAGAAGTCGGTTCATATCGGTTCCCTCTCTCTAGGAACGGCCCGTCCCGGGCCGGTTGCCGCGCCTTGGGGTCCTCACCCCGCAAACGGCGCAGCCGCGAAAAATTCGTCCGGCCGCATCTTTGGCGACCGGCAAGGAAGCTGCCGCTTCGCCACCGCCCGGCATTGTCCGGGGGCGATGGTGAATGGCGACCCCACTTTCAGATAGTGCGCCGCCGGTTTATAACGATAGCATACACAAGAATTATCTGGCCGCGCCCCCGCCCGCCGGAAATATCCCGTTTCGGGATCAGCGATTTTTGCGTCCCGCCCCACTTGCGAGCGCCCGCCATTGAAACGGGCTGGGCTTATCCCCAATTTGACTGTAAAAGAGGCCCCATCGATTTGAGTGAAAAGGGCTTTTCCCCTAGGATCGGTGCCTGAAAACGGCAGTGATTCGGCGCCAATGTTTTGCGCCCACACTCCAACACGTTTGGAAAGACCTGTTTATGAGCGAAACCCCAGAAATTGCCGTCGGCGTTCCCGCCGAATACGGCGCTGATTCGATCAAGGTTCTCAAGGGGCTGGATGCCGTGCGCAAGCGGCCGGGCATGTATATCGGCGATACCGATGACGGCTCCGGGCTGCACCACATGGTCTATGAGGTGGTCGATAACGCGATCGACGAGGCGCTGGCGGGTCATGCCGATCTGGTGACCGTGACGCTCAATCCCGACGGTTCGGTCTCGGTGACCGACAATGGCCGCGGGATTCCGACCGACATTCACACCGGCGAGGGCATCTCGGCGGCCGAAGTGATCATGACCCAGCTCCATGCCGGCGGCAAGTTCGACCAGAACTCGTATAAGGTCTCCGGCGGCCTGCACGGCGTGGGCGTTTCGGTGGTCAACGCGCTGTCGGTCTGGCTGAAGCTGAAGATCAAGCGCAACGGCAAGCTGCACGAGATTTCGTTTACCCACGGCGTGGCCGACAAACCGCTGGAAGTGATCGGCGATGCCGGCGATGAGACGGGCACCGAGCTCACCTTCATGCCGAGCTCCGAAACCTTCACCATGGTGGAGTTCGACTATGACACGCTGGAAAAGCGCCTGCACGAGCTCGCCTTCCTGAATTCCGGCGTGCGCATTCTTCTGACCGACAACCGCCATGCCGAGCCGGTCTCCAAGGAAATGCATTATGATGGCGGGCTGGCCGCCTTCGTCGCCTATCTCGACCGCGCCAAGAAGCCGCTGGTGAGCGAACCGATCGCGATTTCCACCGAGAAGGACGGGATCACCGTCGAGGTCGCGATGTGGTGGAACGACAGCTACCACGAAAATGTGCTCTGCTTCACCAACAACATTCCCCAGCGCGACGGCGGCACCCATATGGCGGGTTTCCGCGGCGCGCTGACCCGGCAGATGGTGTCCTATGCCGACACGTCCGGCATCCTGAAGCGCGAGAAGGTGACGCTTTCCGGCGAAGACTGCCGCGAGGGCCTGACGGCCGTGCTCTCGGTGAAGGTGCCGGACCCGAAATTCTCGTCACAGACCAAGGACAAGCTGGTCTCCTCCGAAGTGCGTCCCGTGGTCGAAAGCTGCGTCAACGACGCGCTCGGCCAATGGCTGGAGGAGCACCCGAACGAAGCCCGCATTCTCGTCACCAAGATCGCCGAGGCCGCGACCGCCCGCGAGGCCGCACGCCGCGCGCGCGAACTGACGCGGCGCAAGGGCGCGCTCGATATCGCCTCGCTGCCCGGCAAGCTCGCCGATTGTTCCAACCGCGATCCGGCGAAATCCGAACTGGTGCTGGTGGAGGGTGATTCCGCTGGCGGTTCGGCCAAGCAGGGCCGTTCGCGCGAGACCCAGGCGATCCTGCCGCTCAGGGGCAAGATCCTGAACGTCGAACGCGCGCGTTTCGACAAGATGCTGTCGAGCCAGGAAATCGGCACGCTGATTACGGCGCTCGGCACCGGCATTGGCAAGGACGAGTACAATCCGGACAAGCTCCGCTATCACAAGATCATCATCATGACGGATGCTGACGTCGACGGCGCGCATATCCGCACCCTGCTGCTCACCTTCTTCTTCCGGCAGATGCCGGAGCTGATCGAGCGCGGCCATCTCTATATCGCCCAGCCGCCGCTCTACAAGGTCACGCGCGGCAAGTCGGTGCAGTATCTGAAGAACGAACAGGCGCTCGAGGATTACCTGATCGACCAGGGCCTCGAGGATGCGTCGCTGGAGCTCGGCACCGGCGAGGTGCGCGCAGGACCGGACCTCAGACAGGCGATCGTCGATGCGATCCGCATGCGCAACCTGATGGAAGGCATCCATTCGCGCTATGACCGCGCCGTGGTGGAGCAGGCGGCGATTGCCGGCGCGCTCAATGCCGAGCGGGTCACCGACCCGGCAGAGGCGACAAGGCTTGCCGCCGATATCGCCGCCCGACTCGACATGATCGCGGAAGAAACCGAGCGCGGCTGGGAAGGCTTCGTGCGCGAGGACGGCGGTCTGCGCTTCGAGCGCACGGTGCGCGGCGTCAAGGAAGTCGCCAATATCGACATGGGCCTGATCGGCTCGGCCGATGCCCGCTATATCGACCAGCTCCAGAAGCGCCTGTTCGAGGTCTATGAGAAGCCGCCGCTCCTGAAGCGCAAGAATGGCGATCTCACGATCTACGGCCCGCGCGCCATGCTGGAAGCCGTGTTCGAGGCCGGCCGCAAGGGCCTGACCATGCAGCGCTACAAGGGCCTTGGCGAAATGAACGCCGAGCAGCTCTGGGAAACCACCATGGACCCCAATGTCCGCTCGCTGCTGCAGGTCAAGGTCAACGACGCCACCAGCGCCGACGGTCTGTTCTCGCGCCTGATGGGCGACGAGGTGGAACCCCGCCGCGACTTCATCCAGGACAACGCGCTCTCGGTGGCAAACCTCGATATCTGACGGCCGGACGAGAGGGGAAGAGTGATTTCTTCCCCTGACGGCCTGATCATCTTTTGGAAAAGGCGAGGGAGGCCGTTACGATTTCCTTCCCGAATGGCGTTTCAGGAGCCTGCGTCGGCGACCACGGAAAACACCTCGCCCGAGCCGGGGTTCTTGACCTGGCTGACCTTTTCGCCATCCCAGTAATACGAGAAATGCCGGCCCTGTTTTGGAATTCCGGCGATATCCGGCCAGAACAACGCGATCGCCAATCCGTCTGGATAGCGGACGCTGCGATAGACAATCCCGTCGGCGTTTTGGCCGCGTAGACGCGCGCCAAGCGCCTGCGGCCGCTGATAATCGTCGGGGTCGTAGAGATCGGCGAACCGCATGCGGTCGGCGACATCGCGGAGATCGGCATCAACGGAACCGACAAGTTCCCTGAAGTCCGAGGTCCATCCGGGGCGCTGTCTGGTCGCGGCCATGAAATTGGCGTGGTGATGCATTGTTTCAAACAGCGCGACCTCGATCCGGTCGCCGGCATAATAGACGCCGAAAGATCCGTCGCTGTACCTGCTCGGACGATCCGTCGAGATATGCACAAAGGGCGCCATCGCCCACGATGCCCCGTCGCCGGCAACCCGCCGCTCGGGCGGCACCAGATCGAGCATGCCAACGCTCTCGCTGACGCGCGGATTGGTCTTGGCCTCCGCCGACAGGATCGCGTCCCAGTCGGCAGGATCGGCGATATCCTCAAAGAGATCGATCGGCGGGAACCGGGAGCGGATGATCCGATGCGTCTTCGCCCATCGCACGCGAACAGTATCAGGGCTCTCCAATATCAACCGCCCCTGACATTATCGAGATAGCGCCGTACCCGCATGATATCGGTCAACTCGCCGCCGAGCATGACGTCCAGCGCGGATGCCCCGCCAAAAGCCGCGTTCTCCAGCCGCACCCATTGATAGCTCCGCTCGGCTTCCGTGAAAATGATCCTCAGCGCCTTGTGTATACCCATCAGGTTCGACAGCCGGGCCTTGAGGTCGCGCGGCACGCGGCCGATCTCGCCGGCTTTCCAGCGCGCCCATGTGCGCGAAGACAGTCCGCCAAGGAGGATGCAGGCCTGGGCGTCGGTCAGTCCCCACCGCGAGAACAGGTTTACCGTCGCCCGCGCCATGGCCTCGCCTTCCGCATCGGTGATTTCCGGGGCGGCGGAATGGTAAGCGGTTTTCTCAACAAGTTGCAGGTGCGGCATATCCAATCCCAGCCTTTTGGCGAGATATAAGCCTTTTCCTGCCATTTGGCAAGGAGGCGTACGCCCGAAGATGGTCTCCCGCCCTCCCGCTCTGCAGAACCGGCGCGGTGAATGACAGATGGCGTGTGTAGGATTGATGCCAAACGAACCTGAAAATGTGTTCGGCAAGGAAGCGCTTGTTTTACAACAAGTGGGCCGGATAAGATCGGTGCCTGTACCAATTGCGGCGGACATCAATGTCCCGTTGCCGTCAGGCTCTGGAGACTGGAATACCATGCTTGAGCGCGACTTCATGAAGCCGGGACGATCCGTGGCGCTTGCGGAAAATGCAATGGCTGCCACCTCACACCCGCAGGCGACGCTGGCGGCGCTCGATATTCTGCGCGCCGGCGGCAATGCGGTCGATGCGGCGATCGCGGCCGTCGCGCTCCAGGGCGTGGTTGACCCGCACATGACGGGTATCGGCGGGGACTGCTTTGCGCTGTTCACGCCCGCCGGCGGCAAGCCGATCGCCCTCAACGGCTCCGGCCGCGCCCCGGCTGCCGCCCATCCTGAGTTTTTCCGGGAACAGGGCATCACCGGAATTTCGGATCTTTCTGTGCATTCCGTCACCGTGCCCGGCGCTGTCGGGGCCTGGGACTATCTGAGCGCAACATTCGGCAAGATCGGTCTTGACGCGATCCTTCAGCCTGCGATCAGGGCCGCAAGGGACGGCTTCACCGTGGCCCCGCGCGTGGCGCGCGACTGGGCGCGCTATTCCAACCGGCTGCGGCGGCACGAACCGGCCGCACGGCAGTTTCTGCCGGCGGGTAGGGCTCCCGTCACCGGCGACCGGCTGCGAAACCCCGCCCTGGCCCATACGCTCGAAAGGATCGCGCGCGAGGGCCGCAAGGCCTTCTATGAAGGCGCGGTTGCCGAGGATATTGTTGCGACGCTCAACGCTCTGGGCGGGCTGCACACGCTCGCTGATTTCGAACGCGCCCGCCCGGAAACCGTCGAACCGATCGGGGCGGATTATCGCGGCCACCGGCTGATGGAGTGTCCGCCGAACGGCCAGGGGCTCGCCGCCTTGCTGATGACCAGAATCCTGGAAGGGTTCGACCTCAGGGAAGGAAAGGTTTCCCTGGCCGATCGCATCCATCTTCTGGCGGAAGCCGCGAAATCGGCCTATCGCCAGCGCGATATCTATATCGCCGATCCCGATGCGATGATGGTTTCCGTGGATGATCTGCTCGACGAGAAGCGGATATCGGCGATCCGCGCCGCGATCTCGCTCGATCGGGCCTCGCCGGCCGAGGCGCTCGACATGCCGGTCCACAAGGATACGGTCTATGTCAGCGTCGTTGATCGCGACGGCAATGCCATTTCGCTGATCAATTCGATCTTCGCCTCCTTCGGCAGCGGCATCTATGCCGAGGGGGCAGGCGTTCTGCTGCAAAACAGAGGCAGCGGCTTTTCGCTGGCGGACGGCCATGCCAACTGCATCGGCCCCTCCAAACGCCCCTTCCACACGATCATTCCGGCCATGCTGTTCAGCAAGGGCAGGCCGTTCATCTCGTTCGGCGTCATGGGCGGCCAGTATCAGGCCAATGGCCATGCCCATTTCATATCGCAGGTCATCGATCGCGGCTTCGATGTCCAGATGGCCTCCGATCAGCCGCGCAGCTTCTTCACCGAAGGCGCGATCAGCCTGGAGCCGACGATTTCCGATGACGTTCGAAGCGATCTGGAACGGCGCGGCCATCGCACCCGCATTGCCGACGAGCCGCTCGGCGGCTGTCAGGCGATCATGATCGACCATGAGCGCGGCATCCTGTGGGGCGCGTCCGATCACCGCAAGGATGGCATAGCGCTCGGCTATTAACGCACGTTGTGAGAAGCTGAATGCCGTATCCGTGCGGAAACGTGATGGGCTTGTTCGGCGGCTGAAATCGATGCCTTGCGTTCGGCATTTTGTCCCGGCATCTGAGGGCGAGGTCGATGAGCGGCTGGTCGATGTTATCGGCGTCAGTGTGATAAATTGCAGCGATTTCAGATAAAAAGCCTGATTCGACCATGTTTCTCTTGAAGCGGCATCCGTCCATTTCCATATCCTGAGTATTGGCGGTGTATACCGCTCTAAAGCGAGGAAAAACCGAGATGAACGAGACTGCGTTACTGCGTCCGGCGTGGACGCCACTTACGATTGCCCTGATGGTGATCGGTTTTGTCGTGTTCTGGCCGCTTGGACTGGTGATGCTTGCCTATATTATCTGGGGCGACCGTCTGAACATGTCGCGCGGCGAGTGGAAGCGTTCCGCCGAACGCGCCTTCGGCTCCTGCAAGCGCAACATGCGCCAGGCCGCCGAACCGATGGCCTCCACCGGCAATGCCGCCTTCGATGAATGGCGCCGCAGCGAAATGGAACGGATCGAGGCCGAGCGCCGCAAGCTCGATGAAATGCGCGCCGAATTCGACCGCTACACCGACGAGCTGAGAAAGGCCCGCGACCGCGAGGAGTTCGACCGTTTCATGCGCGAGCGCGGCGGTAATTTCGGCGGCACATCGCAGGACTGATGCAATAGCCACGCCTGTGGCGTGGTCTTACCCCTTTCGGCATCGCCCATATCCCCCGGGCGGTGCCTTTTTTTGTGGCCTGCGGGGCCCGGTAACCGGTATAGGAAGGCCACCGGGGCCTAAGAGAGACGGAATGGACGCCAGGACAATCGACATCGGCGGAAGGGTGCTGCCGCTCAATGTCAAAACCAATGCGCGCGCGCGTCGGATGACGCTGAAGATCGAGCCGGGCGGGCATGCGGTGAGCCTGACCGTGCCGCCGGGGCTGGCGCGCCATCAGGTCGACGGCTTCCTGCGCCGCCATCACGACTGGCTGATCGACAGGATCGGACGGTTCGACGGCCGCGATACGACAATCGGCGACGGGGCGTCGCTCCCGGTTTTCGGCGTCGCCCACACCATCCGCCACAGCGGCAATCTGCGCGGCTTGACCGAAGCCCTTGTCGAGGACGGCGCGCCCGTTCTTCTGGTCTCCGGCTCTGCCGAGAGCATCGGCCGGCGCGCGGCCGACTATCTGAAGAAGGAAGCGAAGCGCGAGATCACGGAGCGGGTGCGGTATCATGCGGAAGCCAGCGGCAGACCCTTCAAGGCGATCAGCTTCAAGGACACCAAGTCGCGCTGGGGTTCGTGTTCCTCGGCCGGCAATCTCAATTTTTCCTGGCGTATCGCGATGGCGCCGCTGTTTGTCGTGGATTACCTCGCCGCGCATGAGGTGGCCCATCTCAGCGAAATGAACCACGGCCCGCGCTTCTGGGCGCTCTGCGAAAAACTGTGCCCGAGAACCCCGGAGGCGCGCCGCTGGCTGAAAGCCGAAGGGTCTTTCCTCCATGCGATCCGCTTCGATCCTCCCGCCGTATAGAACTCGCGAAGTTTTTCGCGATATGTTAAGGACACACCATGAAACGTCCGGCCATCAAGATCTGCGGTCTCAGCAGCGTAGACACGATTGATCACGTCATCCGTCGCGGCGCGAGCCATGTCGGTTTCATCTTCTTTGAGAAGAGCCCGCGCTATGTCGAGCCAGATGTCGCGGGCGGCCTGATCAATCATGTGCGCGGCCGCGCCAAAACCGTCGCCGTTTCGGTCGATGCCGACAACGAGCTGCTGGAAGAGATCGTCTACGCCGCCCGGCCCGACATGCTTCAGCTCCACGGCCATGAGACGCCCGACCGGGTGGTGACCATCAAGGCGCTGTTCGGCCTGCCGGTGATCAAGGCGTTTTCGCTGCGCGCGCCGGAGGACCTTGCCCGTGTCGATGAATATATGGGTGTCGCAGATCACCTGCTTTTTGACGCAAAGCCGCCGGCCAACGCCACGCTTCCCGGCGGAAATGGCGTGACCTTTGATTGGCGCTTGCTTGCCGGGTATCGTCCGACTATCCCTTATTTCCTGTCGGGCGGTCTTTCGGCGGAAAATGTCGCCGCCGCGCTTCATGAAACCGGCGCGCCGGGGCTCGATGTTTCCTCGGGCGTGGAAAGCGCGCCCGGCGTGAAGGATGCCGCCCGGATCGATGCCTTTTTTGATGCCGTTGACGCTGCCCATGCAACGGCCTGATGGAGAATGACCGTGAACGAGACCCCGAAGCTGAATTCCTTCAAATCCGGACCCGACGAGACTGGTCTGTTCGGCATTTTCGGCGGCCGTTTCGTCGCCGAGACGCTGATGCCGCTGATCCTCGACCTTGAGGCCGAGTGGGAGAAGGCGAAGACTGATCCGGAATTCCAGGCGGAGCTGAAATCGCTCGGCAAGCATTATATCGGCCGGCCGAGCCCGATCTATTACGCCGAGCGGCTGACCGAGCATCTTGGCGGCGCGAAGATCTATTTCAAGCGCGAGGAGCTGAACCACACCGGCTCGCACAAGATCAACAATTGCATTGGCCAGATCCTGCTCGCCAAGCGCATGGGCAAGACGCGGATCATCGCCGAAACCGGCGCCGGCCAGCACGGCGTGGCGTCCGCCACCGTCGCCGCCCGCTTCGGCCTGCCCTGCGTGGTCTATATGGGCGCGACCGATGTCGAGCGGCAGGCGCCGAACGTGTTCCGCATGCAGCTTCTGGGCGCCGAGGTGAAGCCGGTGACGGCCGGCCACGGCACGCTGAAGGACGCGATGAACGAGGCGTTGCGCGACTGGGTCACCAATGTCGAGGATACCTATTACCTGATCGGTACGGCGGCAGGCCCGCACCCCTATCCGGAAATGGTGCGCGATTTTCAGGCCGTGATCGGCACGGAAGCGCGCGAGCAGATCATGGAGGCCGAGGGCCGGCTGCCGGATCTCGTCATCGCCGCCGTCGGCGGCGGCTCGAACGCGATCGGCATTTTCCACCCCTTCCTCGATGACCCGGGCGTGAAAATCGTCGGCGTAGAGGCCGGCGGCAAGGGGCTTTCGGGCGAGGAGCATTGCGCTTCGATCACCGCTGGCGCACCCGGCGTGCTGCATGGCAACCGCACCTATCTGCTGCAGGATGGCGACGGCCAGATCAAAGAAGGCCATTCGGTCTCCGCCGGTCTCGACTATCCCGGCATCGGGCCGGAACATTCCTGGCTCAACGATATCGGCCGCGTGAACTATGTGCCGATCATGGATGACGAGGCGCTGGAAGCTTTCCAGCTCATGACAAGGCTCGAGGGCATCATCCCCGCGCTTGAAGCGAGCCACGCGATTGCCGAAATCATGAAGCGCGCGCCGAAAATGGGCAAGGACGAGATCATCCTCGCCAATCTTTCCGGCCGCGGCGACAAGGATGTCCACACGGTGGGCAAGATTCTCGGCATGGAGATGTGAGATAAATGAGCCGGGGGGACGTGATTGAGGAAATGTCGGAACTGGCGGAAGCGCTGTTCGAGATCATCGAGGAAGAGGACGGCGGCGATGAGCTGCGAGCCGCGGTGATCAAGGCACTGGCGCAGCAGAACCTGTTCAACATCGAACTGGTCTCGGCGCTGAACGCGCTCGCCGCGGGCGGCAATGCCTCCGCCGAGATCGACAGCCTCGTGATGAACATGAAGTCCGTCCATAAGTCGCTGGTGACCGCGATCAGCGCGTGGTCGGACGGAGAAACAGAGTAGGAAGGAAGGTCATGGCGGATAGACTGGCAGAGGCGGAGCTTTATCGCCCGCGCGAGGCCGGTTATCTGACGACGGTCGAGACGGATGACGGCAGGATCAAGCTCAGCGGCGTTTCGGCTGCAGGCGCGCCGGACTTCGCAGATGACGTCGTGGAAGCCGCCATTTCCGTTCTGAGAAGCGCCGCCGCGCCCAAGCCGAATTTCGGCGCCGGTTTTGCGGTGCTTCATCGCGGCGAGGAGGCCTGGTGGCTGCTGTTGCATTGGTGGCTTCCCGGCGGGATCCTCTCTCATGGGCTCTGGCGCGCCGATCTCGGCATGTCGCCGCCCGACTTTTCGCCAGTCCCGCCCGGGCCGATGGACTGTGTATGGGAACTGGGCGTGATTGACTTCGAGCGGCGCGCATTCATGGCAACTGCCATGGCCGGCGCACCGCTTGCCGATTATTTCGCATCGACGATGCCACGGAGTAGAGTATGACCGAACGTATGGAAAAACGCTTTGCCGCGCTCAAGGCCGAAGGCCGGCCGGCGCTGATCACCTATTTCATGGGCGGCGATCCGGATTTCGATACATCGCTTGAAATCATGAAGGCGCTGCCGAAGGCGGGCGCGGACGTGATCGAGCTCGGCATGCCGTTTTCCGATCCGATGGCCGATGGCCCGTCGATCCAGATGGCAGGCTTGCGGGCGCTGAAGGGCGGCCAGACGCTGGCGAAGACCCTTAATCTGGCGCGGGAATTCCGCAAGAGCGATGCCGATACCCCGATCGTGATGATGGGCTATTACAATCCGATCTATATCTACGGCGTGGAGAAGTTCATCACCGATGCGCTGGCCTCCGGCATTGACGGGCTGATCATCGTCGACCTGCCGCCGGAAATGGACAATGAGCTCTGCATTCCAGCCCTTGCCGCCGGGCTGAACTTCATCCGGCTGGCCACGCCGACCACGGACGGTAAGCGTCTGCCGGCGGTTTTGAAGAACACGTCCGGCTTCGTCTATTATGTCTCGATGAACGGGATCACCGGTTCGGCCCTGCCGGACCCTTCGAAGGTTGGCGAGGCCGTTTCGCGCATCAAGGCGCATACCGATCTGCCGGTCTGCGTCGGCTTCGGCGTCAAGACCGCCGAGCATGCGCGCCTGATCGGCGCGGCCGCCGATGGCGTGGTTGTCGGCACGGCGCTGGTGAACCAGATTGCCGGCAGCCTGACGGCAGATGGCAAAGCGGGCAAGGATACGGTCGATGCGGTTTCGACCTTTGTAAAAGGCCTTTCAAGCGGGGTGCGGGACGCGCGCCTTGCAGCCGCCGAGTAAATCTGGCACACGGCAGGCAAAGAAATTCAGGAGGTTCATGTGGTGAACTGGATTACCAATTACGTGCGGCCGCGGATCAATTCCATGTTCGGTCGCCGCGAGGTGCCCGAGAATCTGTGGATCAAGTGCCCCGAAACCGGGGCCATGGTGTTTCATACCGATCTGGAAGAAAACAAGTGGGTGATCCCGTCTTCCGGCTATCACATGAAGATGCCCGCGCGTGCCCGCCTCGCCGATCTGTTCGACAACGGGACCTATGAGGACCTGCCGCAGCCGAAGGTGGCGCAGGACCCGCTGAAATTCCGCGACTCCAAGAAATATCTCGACCGGCTGAAGGAAAACCGGGCGAAGACCGAGCAGGAAGACACGATCCTCGCCGGCGTCGGCACGCTCGAGGGCTTGAAGCTCGTCGCCGTGGTGCAGGAGTTCAAGTTCATGGGCGGCTCGCTCGGCATGGCCGCCGGCGAGGCGATCATCCAGGCCTTCCAGCGCGCGCTCGATGAAAAATGCCCGCTGGTGATCTTCCCCGCTTCCGGCGGCGCGCGCATGCAGGAGGGCATTCTCTCCTTGATGCAGATGCCGCGCGTGACCGTGATGATCGAGATGATGCGCGATGCCGGCCTGCCTTACGTGGTGGTGCTGACCAACCCGACCACCGGCGGCGTTTCCGCCTCCTACGCCATGCTCGGCGACCTGCATATCGCCGAACCCGGCGCGGAAATCGGCTTTGCCGGCCGCCGCGTGATCGAGCAGACCATCCGCGAACAGTTGCCCGATGGGTTCCAGACCGCGGAATATCTGCTGGAGCATGGCATGGTCGACATGGTCGTCAAGCGCCATGACCTGCCCGAAACGCTGGCCCGGCTTTTGAAGATCATGACCGGCGCGCCGGCAACGCCCCCGCACGGGCTTCTGGAAGGCCCGCATGCGTCGCAGGCGGAAGCCGAACAGACGCTTCCGGCGGAGGAAGCACCGGCGCAGCAGGGCTGAGAAAGGCGAAGAAGACCCCGTGCGGCCCAAGGCGGCGGCGGTCTTCCCGGTCGGCCACCTCCGGCGGATGATAAGGGCGCGCGAACGCCACGGGCGGGATAGCCCGCAGAATCGGATCAATCATGGATAACCCCTCATTCGGCGCCGCCGAGCGCGTGATCGAGCACCTGATGCAGCTGCATCCCAAGGGCTTCGATCTGTCGCTGGATCGCATCCGGGTTCTGCTCGAAAAGCTCGGCAATCCGCATCTCTCCCTGCCGCCGGTGATCCATATCGCCGGCACCAACGGCAAGGGCTCGACCACCGCTTTCTGCCGGGCGCTGCTGGAGGCGTCCGGCCTTTCCGTCCATGTCCATTCCTCGCCGCATCTGGTGCGCTGGCACGAGCGGTTCCGCATTGGCGGACCGGGCGGGACGAGCGGCTATGTCGACGACACGCTGCTGGCGGAGACGCTGCGGCGGGTCGAGGCGGCGAATGAGGGCGCGAAAGCCACCGTGTTCGAAATGCTGACGGCGGCGGCCTTCGTGCTGTTTGCCGAAATTCCAGCCGATGTTGTGATCCTCGAAGTTGGCCTCGGCGGGCGCTACGACGCCACCAATATCATCGACAAGCCCGCCGTTTCCGTGGTGATGCCGATCTCGCTCGATCATCAGGCCTATCTCGGCGACCGGGTGGAGCTGATCGCGGCCGAAAAGGCGGGGATCATGAAACCCGGCGTGCCGGTGGTGATCGGCCAGCAGGAATATGAGGCGGCGGAAGAGGTGCTGATCGCCAGCGCTGACAGGCTCGGATGTCCACTGCATGTCTATGGCCAGGATTTTTCCGCCCATGAGGAGCATGGCCGGCTGGTCTATCAGGATGGCGACGGGCTGATGGACCTGCCGCTGCCGGCGCTGCCGGGCCGGCATCAATATGCCAATGCCGCCGCCGCGATCTCGGCCGTCAAGGCGGCCGGCTTTCCGCTGGAGGAAAAGGCCGTCGAAACCGCCATGGGCGCGGTGTTCTGGCCGGCCCGTCTGCAGCGGCTGACGACGGGCGATCTGGTGACGGCGGCGCCCGCGGGCTCCGAAATCTGGCTCGACGGCGGCCACAACCCCGGCGCCGGCGAGGTGATCGCCGAGGCGCTGGCGGGGTTCGAGGAGCGCGACCCGCGCCCGCTCTATCTGGTAATCGGCATGATCAACACCAAGGACCCGTTCGGCTTCTTCGAACATTTCGCGGGGCTTGCGACCTATGTCTATTGCGCGCCGATCCGGGGCACCGAGGCCTCGATCGATCCGGTTGCACTGGCTTCATCCGCGGCCGATGCCGGGCTTTCGGCGGAGCCCGTGTCCTCGATCGGCGAGGCGCTGGCCGCGATCTGCATGCGCGCGCGCGCCGATCAGCCGCCGCCGCGCATCCTGATCGGCGGTTCGCTCTATTTCGCCGGCAATGCGCTCGCCGAAAACGGCACGCCGCCGCTTTAAAGCGCGTCCAGGAAAAGTGGATACCGGTTTTCCGTCCGGACGCGCGTAAAAACAAATCTAAATCCTGACGTCCACGCCCTCCGCTTCCAGCTTCTCCAATACCAGCTCGGCGAAGGTCAGGCGGTCGGCGGCGTTTCGGGCGAAGGCAAGGGTCAGCACCTTGCGGCGCGCCGCAGCAAGCTTGTGTTCGGGGGCGGGACGGATCATCTCCGCGCCGTAGCGGTCGGCGAGCAGCAATCCGCAATCTTCCGGAAAGATTTCGAGCGGCACATCGGCATGGGTGGCGAAGAACAGCCGGTCGCAAAAATCGCGATATTCCGGCCATTTCCGGTCGACGCGGAAATCCTCGATCGAGGTCTTGATCTCGATGATCCAGATTTCGCCCTTCTCCGAAAGACAGATCAGATCGGCCCGCCGCCCGCTCCTCAGCGTCATCTCGGCGATCGCGGAAACGCGCATATGCTTCAGCAACTGCTGGACGCCGCGACGGACCATGATGGCGCGGTCCGACTGGCGGCCATCCGCCGTCGGGTTTTTTCCATGCAGATCGACAATCGCCATGGAACTTCCTTTCATGCGATGCATTTTCACAACAGCCCCGCGCCCTCGGGGCGCGATCTAAACCTCCGATCCATGTCAGAGCTTGTGTTGCAATCAAATGTTAACCATAAGCTTCTATCAATTGACCATTATCACCTTTTGTTCCACGCCGTGAGACCGTCCATGCACATTCGATCCCTTTTTCTGGCAATCTCGCTGACGAGCCTGCTCGCCGCCGCCGGCTGCACCACCACCAACAGTTCTTCGACGACGATGGCGCCGATCTCCGCCTATGCGGCCACGAATGACAATGGCGTGGACCTGCCGCGCGTGCCGATCACCCAGGTCGACGACAAGTATCGCCGCCAGATCATCAATTACGAAACGGATGAAGCGCCCGGCACGATCATCGTCGATACCAAGGAGCGGCTGCTTTATCTGGTATTGGAAGACGGCAAGGCCGTGCGCTACGGCATCGGCGTCGGCCGGGACGGGTTCCGCTGGTCGGGCGAGGCCTATATCGGCCGCCGCGCCGAATGGCCGACCTGGTATCCGCCGCAGGCCATGATCAAGCGCCAGCCGGAGCTGAAGGAATATGCCGGCGGCATGGATGCGGGCATCATGAACCCGCTCGGCGCCCGCGCGCTCTATCTCTACAAGAACGGCAACGATACGCTGTTCCGCATCCATGGCAACCCGGACTGGACCTCGATCGGCCAGGCCGTGTCGTCGGGCTGCATCCGCATGATCAACCAGGACATCATCGACCTCTACGCCCGCGTCGACCCCGACAAGCGCACCAAGGTGGTTGTGCTCGAAGGCTGAGTGGGGCTGGAAGGGCGCTGACGGCAAACGCGCTCGGCGCCACATTCCCGACGCTCTTGTGTCCTTCGCGCTACGCCACGCTCTCATGAGTCATGCTCGGACTTGATCCGAGCATCCAGG
Organism: Martelella sp. FOR1707; assembly: GCF_053484265.1. Classification (NCBI taxonomy): domain Bacteria; kingdom Pseudomonadati; phylum Pseudomonadota; class Alphaproteobacteria; order Hyphomicrobiales; family Aurantimonadaceae; genus Martelella; species Martelella sp. FOR1707. The sequence continues at coordinate 101,500 of NZ_JBAKFP010000005.1, forward strand.
CCGTACGGTGGGCGTCGCCTGGACCCTCGGGTCGAGCCCGAGGGTGACCCGAGAAAATCGAGATTCTGATCAAAAAAGGCGGCTCCCAGGCGGGGCCGCCTTTCCTTTTTTGTGACGTTCGCAGGCCGCCGTCTGACGGCGGCCCCCAAATGGACTCAGTAACGATAATGTTCCGGCTTGAACGGGCCTTCAGGCGTGACGCCGATATAGGCGGCCTGTTCCTCGGACAGCACTGTCAGCTTGGCGCCGAGCTTTTCGAGATGCAGGCGGGCGACCTTTTCGTCGAGATGCTTCGGCAGGACGTGAACCGTGTTCTCGTATTTGTCGTGGTTCTGGAAGATTTCCATCTGGGCCAGCACCTGGTTGGTGAACGACGCCGACATCACGAAGGAAGGGTGGCCGGTGGCGTTGCCGAGGTTCAGAAGGCGGCCTTCCGAAAGCAGCAGGATGCGCTTGCCGTCGGGAAACGAAATCATGTCGACCTGCGGCTTCACATTGGTCCAGGTGTAGTTGCGCAGCGAAGAAATCTGGATCTCGTTGTCGAAATGGCCGATATTGCCGACGATCGCCATGTCCTTCATCTCGCGCATATGCTCGATGCGGATGATGTCCTTGTTGCCGGTGGTGGTGACGAAAATATCGGCGGTCGCGACGACATCTTCCAGAAGCACGACCTCATAGCCGTCCATCGCCGCCTGAAGCGCGCAGATCGGATCGGCTTCCGTGACCTTCACGCGCGCGCCGGCGCCCGAAAGCGAGGCGGCGGAGCCCTTGCCGACATCGCCATAGCCGCAGACGACGGCGACCTTTCCGGCCATCATCACGTCGGTTGCGCGGCGGATGCCATCAACCAGCGATTCCTTGCAGCCATATTTGTTGTCGAATTTCGACTTGGTGACCGAGTCGTTGACGTTGATCGCCGGGAAGGGAAGCTGGCCCTTCTTGGCAAGCTGATAAAGCCGGTTGACGCCGGTGGTGGTTTCCTCGGTGACGCCGAGAAGCGCCTCGCGCTGTTTGGTGAAGAAGCCCGGAGAGGCTTCCATGCGCTTCTTGATCTGCGCGAACAGCACTTCCTCTTCCTCCGAGCCGGGCTTGGAGAGCACGTCCTCGCCAGCCTCGGCGCGCGCGCCGATCAGGATATACATGGTGGCGTCGCCGCCATCGTCGAGGATCATGTTGGACTGGCCGCCATCGGCCCACTGGAAGATCTGGTCGGTATAGGACCAGTATTCGGCGAGCGTCTCGCCCTTGACGGCATAGACCGGGATGCCGGCGGCGGCGATCGCGGCGGCGGCATGATCCTGGGTCGAGAAGATGTTGCAGGAGGCCCAGCGGACCTCAGCGCCCAGCGCCGTCAGCGTCTCGATCAGCACGGCGGTCTGGATCGTCATGTGCAGCGAGCCGGAAATGCGCGCGCCCTTTAGCGGCTGGCTGTCGCCGAATTCCGCGCGCGCGGCCATCAGGCCCGGCATTTCGGTTTCGGCAATGTCGATTTCCTTGCGGCCATAATCGGCCAGCGCGATATCGGCGACGAGATAGTCGTTTGTGGTGCTCATCTGAAACTCCGGAAACATTTCGGCAGGACGAGCGCGACCGGCACCCGCAATTTGCCTGTTCATCTGTTCCGTACCTATCAGCCTTGGCGAAAACTGGCAAGAAAGACATAAAGGTTTGTTTATGTCTTTCTGTCGACGCTTATGCGAGGGTCTTGAGCTGGTCGCGGCAGGCCTGCAGGATTTCCAGCCGGCGATACTGACGGGCATAGTAATCCGCGAGTGCGGGATCGGGCGCGATCTCGACCGGCGTCGCCTGCATGGCGCGCGCGGCCGCACCGAGATCGGGGGCAAGACCCGCGGCGGTTGCGGCGTGGATGGCAGAACCCAGCAGGACGACGTCCTCGGTCGGCGAGACCAGAACCGGCAGGCCGGTGGCATCGGCGTAAAGTCGGGTGAGCAGCGGGTTGCGCCGGTGGCCGCCGGCGAGATGCAGGCGCGTTGCGGCGATGCTGTTTTCGGAAAGCAGGGCAAGAATCTGCTTCAGCGACAGGGCGATCGCCACCGAGGCGCGCCAGTAGAGACGGCAGAGCCCGTCAAAACTGCCGTCGAGCGTCAGCCCGGCAACCATGCCGGTCATCGAGGGATCGGCGAAGGGGGAGCGGCTGCCGTGAAAATCGGGAAGAATATCGAGACCATCGGCAAAGCTCGGTCCGTGCTCGGCAATCATGTCCCCGATCCGGGCAATCACCCTGCCATGCTGCTCCTCGGTGGCAATGCCGCCGGCGCTGTGGACCTCCAGCAGGTGGTTGAGCAGGCCGCCGGTGGCCGACTGGCCCGCCTCGAACAACCAACGCGCGGGATAGAGCGCGGAAAAATAGGGCCCCCAGAGGCTTGGCGCGAAGACGGGCCGGCTTTCATAGCCGACGATGCAGCTTGATGTGCCGCCGATGAGCGCCAGTTCGCCATCGCCTTTCATGTCCGGCGGCGGCATCGCGCCGAGCGCGCCGGCATAGGCGTCGATCAGGCCTGCCGCGACCACCACTTCGCCATCAAGGCCAAGGTCGCGGGCCGCCGCTGTCGTCAGCCGGCCCGCGGCGTCGCCCGGCACCAGAATGAATTCCGGGATTGCCGCCTTGTCGCGCAGATCGGTGAGATCGGCCTTTTCCAGAAGACCGAGCGGCCAGGGAAGGACGTGGTCGCCGCGATAGAACCATTTGGCCGAAAGCGTGGTGAGCGAGCGGCGGTTGTTGTCGGTGGCGCGGAAGGTGAGATAGTCGGCGAGATCGAAGATGCCGCCGGCCCGGTCCCAGAGATCCGGCCGATTGCGCTTCAGCCATGCGAGTTTCGGCACCTGCATTTCCGGGGAGACCGAACCGCCGGAATGGAGCACCGCCTCATGGTCGAACCCGCTGAGTTCGGCCGCCTCGGCAGCGGCGCGGTGGTCGAACCAGGCAATGGTGTCGAATGCGCCGGTTTCATCCTCGGAAAGCACAAGCGGCCGGCCATCGCGGTCCAGCAGCACAAGCGAGCAGGTGGCGCCGAAGGCAAGGCCCGCGATCCGCTCCGGCGCGATATCGGCTGCCGCGCGGGCGGCCTTCACGGCCTCCGCTGTCGCCTGCCATATGTCTTGCGAGGAATATTCGCCGCGCCGGGGCGCCGGGCGCTTCAGGCGCAGCGGAGTGGCCGCGCGGGCAAGCATCGCGCCGGCAGCGTCGAACACGGCGGCCCTCACGCTTGCCGTGCCGACATCGACCGCAATCACATGATCGCGCATCCCGGTCGCTCCCACCCTTGATTTCCTGTCAGACTTTTGCCGCACGTTGGACGAGATTGTCCATGGCGTCAAACATTAGGTCGGGGTGAAGCGCCGCAATCTGCTCGCGATAGTCCGGGGAATGCGCATGGGTGGCGCCGAGATAGGCGAACACGCGCATGCCCGCTGCCTTTGCCGCTGCAATGCCTGCCGGGCTGTCCTCGATCACAAGGCATTCCTGCGGCGGCCGGTCCATCCGGCCTGCGGCAAAGAGGAAGAGATCGGGCGCGGGCTTGCCGTTTTCCACCATCGAGGCGGAGAAGATCGGCGGTTCGAACCGGGGCAGGAGACCGGCGATCTCAAGTGAAAGCCGGATTCGCTCGGGCTGGGAGCTGGAGGCGACGCAAAAATCGTAACCCGTCGCCTCCAGCTCGGCCCAGGCCGCCGCAATGCCATTTGTCGGTTTCAGTTCGGCGCGGAACCGGGCATAGAGGTCGCGCCTCAGCCCGTCCAGGAACCCGTCGCCGAGCGTCGCGCCGTAATCCTGCTTGACGATTGCGAGCATGGTGGCAAGCGAGCGGCCGAGAAACAGCCGCCGCGCATCTTCGTCACAGATGCTGATGCCCTCGGTGGCGAGCGCCTCCCTCAAGACCGCGAGCGAAATCGGTTCGCTGTCCACCAGCACCCCGTCGCAATCGAAAATGATGAGCGGCTTTGCGGGCATGAGCCTCCTGATTGCGGCGTTACTCCAGATCGCCGGCGATATAGCGTTTCAGCGTCGCGGCCGTGCCGTCGGCCCGCAGGCTTTCAAGCGCGCCGGTGAACCGCTTCACGAATTGCGGATTATCGGCAACGGCGCCGAAAATGTCACGCTCTTCCAGGAAACGGGTCGGCTTTTCCCGCGAGGCAAGTGCGGCGGCATGGAGCCGGTCTGCGGCCTCGTCGTTGAACTTGATTTTGCGGCCGCTGTCGGACGTGCCCTCGAAATAACGGCACCACAGCGCCGAGACCAGCGCAAGCCCGGTGACATCGAGGCCCTTCTCCAGCCGGACGGCGGTGGAGGGCAGGATGAATTTCGGCTGGCGGTTGGAGCCGTCGAGCGCCAGCCGCTCGATCGTGTCGCCGATCTTGGGATTGGCGAAGCGCCGCGCGATCAGCTTGTAATATTCAGTGAGATCGGTATCGGGCACCGGCGGCACGATCGGGATGATCTCGTCCTTTTCGAGCTTCTCCAGGAAGGCGGCGATCAGCTCGTTCTCCATCGCCTCGTGAACGAAGTGAATGTCGAGCAGTTCGCCCGGATAAGCGATCGCGGCGTGGCCGCCGTTCAGGATCCTGAGCTTCATGATTTCGTAGGGGCTGACATCATCGACGAAGGTGACGCCCACCTCTTCCAGCGCGGGCCGGCCGAGCGGAAAATCATCCTCCAACACCCACTGCCGGAACTCCTCGCAGAACACCGGCCAGTTGTCGGCAATGCCGTGTTCTTCCGCGGCGATCTTTCGCTCGCGCTCGCCGGTGGCCGGCGTGATGCGGTCGACCATGGCGTTGGGGAAGGCGACGTGATCGCGGATCCAGCCGGCGAAATCCGGATCGGAGAGTTCGGCAAGTCCGGACACCGTGGCCTTCGTGACCGCGCCGTTATGGGGAATGTTGTCGCAGCACATGACGGTAAATGCCGGAAGGCCCGCCGCGCGGCGCTTCTTCAGCCCGGCGATGATCAGGCCGAATGCGGTCTTTGGCTGATCCGGGTTGTTGCCGTCGGCCACGATCGCCGGGTGCTTCGGATCGAACTTTCCGGTTGCCGGATCGATGAAATAGCCGCCTTCGGTCACCGTCAGCGAGACGATCCGGATCGCCGGGTCGGCGAGCTTTTCGATCATCGCGTCAAAATCCGGCGGCGCGATCATGTCGATCATCGCGCCGGTGATGGTGGCGCTGCTTGCATGGGCCTCCTGGTCGACCACCGTGGTCAGGAAATCCTGGCCCTTCAGCACGTCGCGCATCTTCGCGTCGCCCAGCATCACGCCGGCGCCGATGATCGCCCAGTCGTGATCGCGGCCCTTGTTGAAGAGCTCGTGCAGATAGACCGCCTGATGGGCGCGGTGAAAATTGCCGACGCCGAAATGGACAATGCCCGGCGAAAGATCGTCGCGCGCATAGGTCGGCACCGCCGCCTTGTCGGCGTGGTCCTTGAGTGTGTTAAGAGAAAGTGCCTTGGTCATTGTCCTGTCCGATCTTCGCATTCCGGGGCGGGCGCAGCCGGTGGTGCCCGCCGTTTTCTCTGCGCGCCCTGCCGTCTAGAGCGCCAGCCCCTTGTCGTCGAAGCGGTAGATCCGCTCGGCATCGGGAGTGACATAGACGACATCGCCATGGCGCACCGGGAAGTCGCCATTGGCGCGGGCGGTGAGCTGGCCGATGCCCTCGACATCGATATGCAGGAAGGTGTCGGAGCCCAGATGCTCGGCGACCACGACCTTGCCCCGCCAGGTGCCGCTTTCGGTCGACAGCGTCAGATGCTCGGGCCGGACGCCGATCGTGTGCGCCTTGTAGCCTTCCGCATCCTTGCCGGTGACGAAGTTCATCTTCGGCGAGCCGATGAAGCCGGCGACGAACAGGTTGGCGGGCTTGCGGTAAAGCTCCAGCGGCGAGCCGACCTGTTCGATATTGCCGGCGCGCAGCACCACGATCTTGTCGGCCATGGTCATGGCCTCGACCTGGTCATGGGTCACATAGATCGAGGTGGCATCGAGCTGCTGGTGCAGTTCGGTGATCTCGAGGCGCATGTTGACCCGGAGTGCGGCATCGAGGTTCGAGAGCGGCTCGTCGAACAGGAAGCACTCGGGATTGCGCACGATCGCGCGGCCGATCGCAACGCGCTGGCGCTGACCGCCGGAAAGCGCGCGCGGCTTGCGCTCCAGATAATCGGTGAGGTTCAGGATCTTCGCAGCGTCCTCGACCTTGCGGTCGATCTCGGCCTTGTCGACATTCGCCATCTTCAGCGGGAAGCCGATATTGTTGCGAACGCTCATATGCGGATAGAGCGCGTAGGACTGGAACACCATGGCAAGCCCGCGCTTTGCCGGCGGCTTGTCGGTGGCGTCCTCGCCGTCGATCAGGATGCGCCCGCCTGTGACGTCCTCCAGTCCCGCGATCAGGCGCAGAAGCGTGGATTTGCCGCAGCCCGACGGGCCGACGAAGACGACGAATTCACCCTCGTTGATTTCGAGGTCGATCGAAGGGATGACCGCGTGCTCGCCGAAGTGCTTGGAAACTTTTTCAAGTCTGATGCTGCCCATTGGTCCTGTCCTTATTTAACCGCGCCGAAGGTGAGCCCGCGTACGAGCTGCTTCTGCGAAAACCAGCCGAGAATGATGATCGGCGCAATCGCCATGGTCGATGCCGCGGAAAGCTTGGCGTAGAACAGGCCTTCCGGGCTCGAATAGGAAGCGATGAAGGCTGTCAGCGGCGCCGCTTTCGAGGCCGTCAGGTTCAGCGTCCAGAACGCTTCGTTCCAGGCAAGGATGATGTTGAGAAGAAGGGTGGAGGCAATGCCCGGGATCGCCATCGGCGTCAGCACATAGATGAGCTCCTTGCCGAGCGTTGCTCCATCCATCCGGGCGGCTTCGAGAATCTCGCCCGGGATTTCCTTGAAGTAGGTGTAGAGCATCCACACCATGATCGGCAGGTTGATCAGCATCATCACCACGATCAGGCCGGTGCGGGTGTCGAGCAGGCCGAGATCGCGGAAGATGATGTAGATCGGCACCAGCACGCCGACCGCCGGAAGCATCTTGGTGGAGAGCATCCAGAGCAGCACGTCCTTGGTGCGCGGCGTCGGCGAAAACGCCATCGCCCAGGCGGCCGGCACCGAGATCAGGAGGCCGATCACAGTGGAACCCAGCGAGATCGCCACCGAATTCCAGAAATGGTGGAAATAATTCGAGCGCGCCTGCACCTCGACATAGTTTTCCAGCGTCCACTGGAAGAACAGGAAGGAGGGCGGCGAGGCGACGGCCTCGCCCTCCGTCTTGAAGCTGGTCAGAAAGGTCCAGAGAATCGGGAAGAAGATCAGGAACGCGATCAGCCATGCCAATGCGGTGAAAGCGGCTTTCCGTTGCGTTGTTACCCGGCGTGCCATCGTCAGTCCTCCAGATTTTTGCCGATCATGCGAACCAGGAAGATCGCAACGATATTGGCGAGAATGACGGCGATGATACCGCCGGCGGACGCTCCCCCGACATCGAACTGCAGCAATGCCTGCATGTAGACGAGGTAGGTGAGGTTGGTGCTTTCCGTGCCGGGGCCGCCATTGGTGGTGACCAGGATTTCGGCGAAGATCGAAAGCAGGAAGATCGTCTCGATCAGCACGACCACGGTGATGGCGCGCGCCATATGCGGCAGGATGATGTAGATCAGCCGGTTCCAGGCGTTGGCCCCGTCCATCTCGGAGGCTTCCTTCTGCTCTTCGGAAAGCGACTGAAGCGCCGTCAGCAGAATGAGGGTTGCGAAGGGCAGCCATTGCCAGGTCACGATCAGGCCGATCGAGGTCAGCGGCATCGACGATAGAAAATCGATCGGCTGGATGCCGAGGAACCGCGCGAGCGAAGCAAACAACCCGTTGACCGGGTTCATCAGCATGTTCTTCCACACCAGCGCCGAAACGGTGGGCATGACGAAGAACGGCGCGATCACGAGGATGCGCACGATCCCCTGTCCGAAGATCGGCTGATCGAGCAGCAGCGCCAGCGCGATGCCGCCGACGACGGTTGCAAACAACACGCCGCCCACCAGCAGAAGCGTATTGCCGATCGCCTGGAAGAAGGCCGGGTCCGTCAGGAAGAAGCGGTAATTCATGAAGCCGGCGAAGCTTTCCGTCCCCGGCATCAGAAGATTGTAGCGCAGGAACGAGAAGTAGATCGTCATCGACAGCGGTATGATCATCCACAACAAGAGCAGAATGACCGAGGGCGCCATCATCAGCCGCGCCGCATTTTTGGTATGGGTCGTCGCCATTTCGGTGTTTCCCCCGCAAAGTGGATCGTCAGGCCGCCCTCAGGCGCCTTGAGCCCGTTCGTTGCGCATCCCGGTGTGTCGGGCCAGACAAGGCCGTTCATCGGTGCGCCAAAACCGGATTGGCCGCCGTCACTTCATGCGCGGCGGCCGTCATCATGTCGGCTTGAACTCCGAAGGCGACCGGACCCTTGAGCCCGGCCGCCCGCGGAGGAAGGTTACTTGATGTAGCCGGCCTTCATCATTTCGCGCTGGGTCAACTGCTGCGCGTTGTTGAGGGCCTGTTCGGCGGAGACGTTGCCGGCAAGGGCTGCCGAGAACTGCTGGCCGACGGCGGTGCCGATACCCTGGAATTCCGGGATCGAGACGAACTGCGCGCCGGTATAGGGGATCTCCTGAACCGAAGGCTTGTTGGTGTCGACCGCGTTGATCGATTCCAGCGTCATTTCGGCGAACGGTGCCGCCTCCTTGTAATCCGCGTTCTCGTAGAGCGAGGTGCGGGTGCCGGGAGGTGCTGCGCGCCAGCCGTCCTGCTCTGCCACCAGATCGGTGTAGTGCTTGGAGGTTGCCCAGGCGACGAATGCCTTGGCCGCATCGGCCTTCTGCGTGGATGCCGGAATGGCGAGGTTCCACGACCACAGCCAGTTGCCGCGGTTGCCGAGATCGCCCTTTTCCGGGAACAGGGCAAAGCCAACCGAATCGGCGACCTTGGATTCATCCGGATCGGTCACGAACGAGGCGGCGACGGTGGCGTCGATCCACATGCCGCACTTGCCCTGCTGGAACAGCGCGAGGTTCTCGTTGAAGCCGTTGGAGGACGCGCCGGGCGGGCCATAATTGTTCATCATGTCCAGATAGTCGGTGAGCGTCGCCTTCCACTCTTCGGTGTCGAACTGCGGCTTCCATTCCATATCGAACCAGCGCGCGCCGTAGGAGTTGGACATGGCGCCGAGGAAGGCCATGTTCTCGCCCCAGCCGGCCTTGCCGCGCAGGCAGATGCCGTAAATGCCGTTGTCCTTGTCGGTCATGGCTTCAGCCGCGGCCTTGATCTCGTCCCAGGTCGGCTCTGCCGGAATGGTCACGCCGGCCTTTTCGGCCAGATCCGTGCGGTACATCACCATGGCGCTTTCGCCGTAGAACGGCGCGGCATAAAGCGTGCCGTCGACGGAAAGACCGCCGGCGATGGCCGGCAGAAGGTCGCCAGCGTCGTAATCGCCGGGCAGATCGGTGAGCGGCAGAAGCCAGTCCTGCTTGGCCCAGATCGGCACTTCGTAATTGCCGATGGTCAAGACGTCATACTGACCGCCCTTGGTGGCGATATCGGTGGTGACCTTCTGGCGCAGCACGTTTTCTTCAAGCGTGACCCATTCGAGGTCGATATCCGGATGATCCTTGGTGAAATCGTCGGTGAGCTTCTGCATGCGGATCATGTCGCCGTTGTTGACGGTGGCGATGGTCAGCGTCTCAGCAGAAGCAACGCCGGTCAGGGCGACCAGCGAGCAAGCGGCGAGCAGCATCGAATGAAGTTTCATACTCGTTCCTCCCTCAGATTGAGCAATAGCTTACGATGTGGGCAATTACTCACCAGAATGACGCGCTCTGTCAAGTGGACGAATGCTCATACTTTGGGCGAATGCCGCAATATGCTTGTTTCGAAAGGGTAATTTTTCGGCAGTGGCCGCGTGTTTCGGCCGACGCTTGCTCAACGCCCGCATCGCAGGGCGAGGAGACAGCGATCAGGCGAGAATGGCGGAACCGCTTCTAGCGCGGGGCGCGCTTGGCGAGGATGCGCTGCAGCGTGCGGCGGTGCATGTTGAGGCGGCGGGCGGTTTCGGAGACGTTGCGGTCGCACATCTCGTAGACCCGCTGGATGTGCTCCCAGCGCACCCGGTCCGCCGACATCGGATTTTCGGGAAGGTCGGTCTTTTCGCCGGGCTGCTGGGTCAGCGCGTGAACGATATCGTCGGCATCGGCGGGCTTGGCGAGATAGTCGAGCGCGCCGAGCTTCACCGCCGTCACGGCGGTGGCGAGATTGCCGTATCCGGTCAGCATCACGATCCGGGTATCGGCCCGCGCCTCGCGGATGGCGGAGACCACGTCGAGCCCGCTGCCGTCTTCCAGCCGCAGATCGACGACGGCGAAGGCCGGCGGCCGCGCCTTTGCAAGTTCTATCCCTTCGGCAACGGAGCCCGCCGTCTCGATATCGAAGCCGCGCGTTTCCATGGCGCGCGCCAGCCGGCGCAGGAACGGCGCGTCGTCATCGACAAGCAGAAGACTGCGGTCGTCGCCGAGGCCGGCGAGGTCATCATTCGGGTCGGGGGTCTGCAATGCGTTCATTTCATTGGGCCTGAAAGTAATGCCTCAACCCTTATGCCTTCGGGGAAGGCGGGGGTAAACCCCTTGCGCGTCACAAAACCGTCACCGGAGCGGCGGGGGTGTAAAGACCGGACCGGTGAAACGGCCCCGCGCTTCCATTCGGGGGCGAACCATTCTAGACCATGGCCTCACACTTGCGGAGCGGGAACAGAATGAACGGTCATGACATCGCAAATTCGGGCGCACTCCCCGAGGCCATCATCGTCATGGGTGTCAGCGGCTCGGGCAAATCCTCCATTGCGCGGCGACTTGCCGAGCGCGCTGGCCATGGTTTCATCGAGGGCGATGACCTTCATCCAGCCGCCAATGTCGAAAAGATGTCGCGCGGCATTCCGCTTCAGGACGAGGACCGCTGGCCCTGGCTGGCGTTGATCGGTGATGCGATCGCGGGCCATCGGAAGGAGGGCGTCGTCGTTACCTGTTCGGCGCTGAAGAAGGCCTATCGCGACCGGTTGCGCGAGGCCGCCGGCGGACCGCTGGCCTTCGTGTTTCTGGACGGCAGTGAGGCCTTGCTGAGCGCGCGCATGGGCCATCGCACCGGCCATTTCATGCCGGTTTCGCTGCTCCAGAGCCAGCTTGCGACGCTGGAGCGGCCGGATGGAGAGCCGGGCGTGGTTGTCGTCGACATCGATCAATCGCTGGAGGCGATCGTCGATGCCGCGCTTGCGGGCCTTGCGAGCGCATTCGACTGAGGCCTGCGTTTTCCGCCTTGCCTTTCCGGCAGGCATCGGCGAACGTCGCTCAGTGGCAAGCGCGGAGGAACGGGATGACGGTGACGGCGAGCGAGCGCAGACGCGCACTCTTTCTGGGGAGCATGGGCGGCGGGCTCGAATTCTATGATTTCGTGATCTATGCCTCCTTCGCCTCGCAGATCGGCAAGACCTTCTTTCCGGACGAGGCGCCGGCCGCGCGGCTTCTGGCGGCCTTCGCGATCTTCGCCGTCGGTTATCTCGTGCGCCCGCTCGGCGGCATCCTGTTTTCCCATTTCGGCGACAGGCACGGCCGCAAGGCCATGCTCCGGGTCTCGATCGCCGGCATGGCGGGCGCGACATTCCTGATCGCCTTCATGCCCGGCTATGCAAGCTGGGGCATTGCCGCGACCGTGCTTCTCGTGGTGTTGCGCATGGTGCAGGGGCTTTGCCTCGGCGGGGAGATCCCCGGCGCGATGACGCTGATCACCGAAACCATGCCGAAGCGGCGCGGGCTTGCCTGCGGTTTCCTGTTCATGATCATCAATGTCGGCATGCTGGCCGCCCAGGCCGTGCAGTGGGCGATCACCCATCTGATGTCGGAGACCGCGGTGCTCTCCTATGGCTGGCGCATCGGCTTCTTCGTCGGCGGGCTGGTGGCGATCGCGGGTTTCTTCCTGCGGGCGCGGCTTTCCGAAAGCCCGGCCTTCGCCGAGATGGAAGCCCATGCCCACAAGGTGCCGCTCGCCGCGCTGTTCCGCGACAATGCCCGCGCCGTCTGGCTCGGCCTGTTCATCACCGGGCTCGGCGCCGCCACCGTTCCGCTGCTCTATCTCTACATGAATTCCTATCTTACCGATTTCCTGAAATACGATCCCGACCAGGTGGCGACCGCCGTTCTTATCGGCATCGTGCTGTTTTCGCTGCCGATGCCGGTGGCCGGCCTGCTCTCGGATTTCGTCGGCATCAAGGTTCCAGCCTTCATAGCCGCGTTGCTTCTGGCGGTGGCGGCGATCCCGGCCTATGTCTGGATGCAGCAGGGCGTGGCCGAACTGTTGCCGGCCATGATCGTGATCTCGCTGATCGCCGCCTTCGCCTGGGGCGTCGGGCCGGTACTGCTGACGGCGATCTTTCCAACCGATGTGCGCTATACCGGCGTGGCCTTTGTCTACAATATCGGCTTTGCGATCGTCGGCGGGCTGACGCCGCTGACGGCGACCTTCATCATTCAGCAGACCGGGTTCATGCTGGCGCCCGGCTTCCTGCTGGCGCTGTTCGCGGGGCTTGCGACGGTGGCGATCTTCCTGTCCAACGTTCTGCCCTCCGGCAGAGACGGCCGCGTCTGAACGGGCGCCGGGCAACCGCCGGGGACGCGTAGCGCGGGAACCTGTCAGATCGTCAATTCCGCTTGCAGGGAATGCACGGTCGGGTTTGCGCTCGTGCCGGAGTTTGGGTATGAATTCGGTATCGCGATTTTCCCGCAGATGTCCCCTGGAGGCCCTCCCTTGCCGATCTCGAAAATTCTTGTCGCCAATCGTTCCGAAATCGCCATTCGCGTTTTTCGCGCTGCAAACGAACTGGATATCAAGACAGTTGCAATCTGGGCGGAGGAAGACAAGCTGGCGCTCCACCGCTTCAAGGCGGATGAGAGCTATCAGGTCGGCCGTGGGCCGCATCTCGACCACGACATGGGCCCGATCGAAAGCTATCTGTCGATCGAGGAGGTGATCCGGGTTGCCAAGCTCTCCGGCGCGGATGCGATCCATCCGGGTTACGGGCTACTCTCCGAAAGCCCCGAATTCGTCGATGCCTGCGAGGCCGCGGGTCTGACCTTCATCGGTCCCAAGGCCGAGACCATGCGCCGGCTCGGCAACAAGGTCGCCGCCCGCAATCTCGCGATCGAGGTCGGCGTGCCGGTGGTGCCTGCCACCGATCCGCTGCCCGACGACATGGACGAGGTTGCCCGCATGGCCGAGGAGGTCGGCTATCCGGTGATGCTCAAGGCCTCCTGGGGCGGCGGCGGCCGCGGCATGCGGGTGATCCGCGCGAAGGAAGACCTTGCCCGCGAGGTGACGGAAGCCAAGCGCGAGGCCAAGGCCGCCTTCGGCAAGGACGAGGTCTATCTGGAAAAGCTGGTGGAGCGCGCCCGCCACGTCGAAAGCCAGATCCTCGGCGACACCCACGGCAATGTCGTGCATCTGTTCGAGCGTGACTGCTCGATCCAGCGCCGCAACCAGAAGGTCGTGGAGCGCGCGCCCGCGCCCTATCTCTCCGAAGAACAGCGCAAGGAGCTTGCCGAATATTCGCTGAAGATCGGCCGGGCCACCAATTACATCGGCGCCGGCACGATCGAATATCTGATGGATGCCGATACCGGAAAGTTCTACTTCATCGAGGTCAATCCGCGCATCCAGGTCGAGCATACCGTGACCGAGGTCGTCACCGGCATCGACATCGTCAAGGCGCAGATCCACATTCTCGATGGCCACCCGATCGGCGACGAGGCCGCCTCCGGCGTTCCGCCGCAGGAGGAGATCAAGCTGCGCGGTCATGCGCTGCAGTGCCGGATCACCACCGAGGATCCGGAGCATAATTTCATTCCCGATTACGGCCGGATCACCGCCTATCGCGGCGCGACCGGCTTCGGCATCCGGCTTGACGGCGGCACCGCCTATTCCGGCGCGGTGATCACCCGCTACTACGATCCGCTTCTGGAAAAGGTCACCGCCTGGGCGCCGACGCCCGAGGAGGCCGCGCGCCGCATGGACCGCGCGCTCCGGGAATTCCGCATCCGCGGGGTGGCGACCAACCTCACCTTCCTCGAAGCGATCATCACCCATCCGCAGTTCATGGATTACAGCTACACCACGCGTTTCATCGACGAGACGCCGGAGCTGTTCGATCAGGTCAAGCGCGCCGACCGCGCCACCAAGCTTCTGACCTATCTCGCCGATGTCACCGTCAACGGCCATCCGGAGGCCAAGGGCCGGCCGAAGCCCGCCGAGGATATTGCCAAGCCCGTGGTTCCCTATATCGAGGGCGATCCGAAGCCCGGCACCAAGCAGCTTCTCGACGAGATGGGGCCGGAGAAATTCGCCAAGTGGATGCGCCACGAAAAGCGCGTGCTGATGACCGACACCACCATGCGCGATGGCCACCAGTCACTGCTCGCCACCCGCATGCGCACCCACGACATCGCATCGATCGCCGGCACCTATGCCCGCGCGCTGCCGGAATTGCTGTCGCTGGAATGCTGGGGCGGCGCGACCTTCGACGTATCCATGCGCTTCCTGACCGAGGACCCGTGGGAGCGTCTGGCGCTGGTGCGCGAGGCCGCGCCCAATCTGCTGCTGCAGATGCTGCTGCGCGGGGCCAACGGCGTCGGCTACACCAATTATCCCGACAATGTGGTGAAATATTTTGTCCGTCAGGCGGCCAAGGGCGGCATCGACCTGTTCCGCGTGTTTGACTGCCTGAACTGGGTGGAAAACATGCGCGTGTCGATGGATGCGGTGGCCGAGGAAGGCAAGCTCTGCGAGGCGGCGATCTGCTACACCGGCGACATCATGAACGCCAAGCGGCCGCAATATGACCTGAAATACTACACCAATCTGGCAAAGGAGCTGGAAGCGGCCGGCGCGCACATCATCGCCGTCAAGGACATGGCGGGCCTCCTGAAGCCGGCGGCGGCGAAGCAGCTGTTCACCGCCCTGCGCGATGCCACAGAACTGCCGATCCATTTCCACACCCACGACACGTCCGGAATTTCGGCCGCCACTGTGCTGTCGGCGATTGATGCCGGCGTCGATGCCGTCGATGCGGCCATGGACGCGTTTTCCGGCAATACCTCGCAGCCCTGCCTCGGTTCGATCGTCGAGGCGCTGAAGGGTCACGAGCGCGATCCGGGCCTCGATACCGGCTATATCCGCCGCATTTCCTTCTACTGGGAGGCGGTGCGCCACCAGTACGCCGCGTTTGAAAGCGACCTCAAGGGGCCGGCCTCGGAAGTCTATCTGCATGAAATGCCGGGCGGCCAGTTCACCAATCTCAAGGAGCAGGCGCGTTCGCTCGGCCTCGAATCCCGCTGGCACGAAGTGGCGCAGGCCTATGCCGACGCCAACCAGATGTTCGGCGACATCGTCAAGGTGACGCCGTCCTCCAAGGTGGTCGGCGACATGGCGCTGATGATGGTGAGCCAGGACCTTTCCGTTCCCGATGTCGAGAACCCGGCGAAGGACATCTCCTTCCCGGAATCGGTTATCTCCATGCTGAAGGGCGACCTCGGCCAGCCACCGGCGGGCTGGCCGGAAGGGTTGCAGAAGAAGGCTCTGAAGAACGAAAAACCCTACACCGTACGCCCCGGCTCGCTGCTGGAGGACGCCGATCTGGACGCGCTACGCAAGGAAGCGGAGGAAAAGATCGGCCGCGAGATCGACGATTTCGAACTGGCCTCCTACCTGATGTATCCCAAGGTGTTTGTCGATTACGCCATGGCGAGCGAGACCTATGGTCCGGTCTCGGTTCTGCCCACGCCTGCCTATTTCTACGGGCTTGACGAGGGCGACGAGCTGTTCGCCGATCTCGAGCGCGGCAAGACGCTGGTGATCCAGAACCAGGCGATCACCAGCGCCGACGAGAAAGGCATGGTCACCGTGTTCTTCGAGCTGAACGGCGCGCCGCGTTCGATCAAGGTTCCGGACCGCAATGCCGGCGCCGGCGCCGGCGTCAACCAGAAGGTCGATCCCACCAATGCAAACCAGATCGGCGCGCCGATGCCGGGCGTGATCTCCACCGTCGGCGTCTCCGCCGGCCAGCAGGTCTCCGTCGGCGACGTTCTGGTCTCGATCGAGGCAATGAAGATGGAAACCGCCCTCCACGCCGATCGCGATGGCGTCATCAAGGAAGTCCACGTCAAGGCCGGCGACCAGATCGACGCCAAGGACCTGCTGGTGGTCTACGAGGGGTAGTGAACCCGTATGCCGCTCAAAGAGCTCGAGATCCCGGTCATTCGGCCGGGATCTTTTTGTTTGCGGAGGCGGCGGCGCGGCTCGCCGAGCGGCCGATCCAGAGGCTGGCGAGGACCAGAACGGCGCCGGCGACCTGCAGTGGGGACAGCGCCTGTCCGAGGATTATCCAGCCGAGCAGAACGGCGCTGAGTGGGCTCAGGAGACCGAGCAGGGCCGCTGGTCCCGGTCCGATGCGGGCGATGCCGCGAAACCAGAAGAAATAGGTGAGCGCCGCGCCGACGAGGCCCAGCCAGACGAGGCCTGCCAAGGCCCTGGCGTCCGGCATCGGAAAACCGGGTTCCAGCGCAAGCGCCAGCGGCAGCAGCAGAATGCCGCCCGTGGTCAATTGCCAGGCGGTCAGCGTCAGCGGCGCGACCGGGAACTGCCACCGGCGGGTGAGCACGGTGCCGAGCGCCATCGACAGCGCGCCGCCGAAAGCGGCGGCAATGCCGAGCGGATCGAGCGTGATCGTTGACGACAGAAGCAGCAGGGCCACGCCGACAAGCCCGCCGAGCGCGGCGACGACGGCGCGCGGTCGGATCGGCGCGCCGATAAGACCCCGCGCCAGGAACAGCACGATCAGCGGCTGCGTCGCGCCAAGCGTCGCGGCCACCCCGCCCGGAAGCCGGTAGGCGGCCACGAACAGCAGGCCCCAGAACAGGGTGAAATTCAGAAAACCGAGTGCGAAGAGCCTAGGCAGCCATGCGGGCTTCGGCCATTGCCGGACAAGGACGAGCAGGATAAGGCCCGCCGGCAGGGCGCGCAACAGGCTGACGGTCAGCGGGTAGCCATCCGGCAGCAACTGGGTGGTGACGATATAGGTCGTGCCCCAGATGGCCGGCGCCAGCGCGGTCAGCAGGAAATCGGATGGTTTCGGCATGATCGCCTCCATTTATCTTGACGTCAAACTATATCGAATTAGTTTGACGTCAAGCTATTTTTCCGACAGGCTTTGGCCATGGATCATGTCGACAGTATTCTGGCCGAGTGGCAGGCGGAGCGCCCGGACCTCGACGCCATGCCCATGGGCGTCATGGGCCGGCTGAAGCGGCTGCAGGTGCATCTCGCGCGCAATCTGGAAACGGTCTTCGCCCGCTACGGGCTGAATGCCGCCAGCTTCGACGTGCTGGCGACGCTGAGGCGTTGCGGCCCGCCCTATGCGCTTTCGCCCTCGGCGCTGATGGACCGGACCATGGTGACCTCGGGCACCATGACCAACCGCCTCGACCGGCTGGAAGCGGCCGGTTTCATCGCCCGCCGCCGAAACCCGGAAGACGGTCGCGGCTTCTCCGTGGCGCTCACCGACAAGGGTTTCTCGCTGATCGACGAGGCCGTGACCGCCCATGTTGAAAATCAACACAAGCTGATCGCGGCCCTCGACCCGGCGGAGCGCGCGGCGCTCGACGCCCTCCTGGCGCGGTGGCTGGCCGCGTTCGAATAGTCCTCTCGGCTTTCAACGAAGAAGAAGCGTGTCCTGTTTGGACTTGCGTGCACATTCAATCCATATTATGCACGTTTATGCACGATTTGGGTGATGCATGAACGACTATCTCATCCGCGAACGTCAGGACATCATCCTCGGACGCCTCAAGGCTTCGGGGCGGGTGCTGGCGGCCGATCTGGCGGCGGAATTCAAGGTTTCGGAAGACACGATCCGGCGCGATCTGCGCGATCTCGCCGCCCGCGGCCTGTGCGAGCGGGTCTATGGCGGGGCCCTGCCGATTGCGCCGGCGCGCGGAACGCTCGGCCACCGCAAGAGCCGCGATGCCGGCGAGAAAGAGATGCTCGGACGGATGCTGGCCGCCCAGATCGAGGATGGCATGACGGTGTTTTTCGACGCCTCCAGCACCAATATCGCCGCCGCCCGCGCGCTCGCCGAAGACCGCGCCGTGACGGTCGTCACCAACGCGCCGGCGATCGCGACCGTCTTCGATGGGCGCGAAAGCCAGACGGTGATCATGATCGGCGGCATGATCCATCCCGAGGTCGGCGGCGCGATCGGCGCCAAGGCGATCGCCGAGCTGGAGCGCTTCCACTTCGATCTCTGCCTGATCGGCGCCTGCGGCCTCGATATCGAGGCGGGGCTGACCTGCTTTCACTATGACGACGCGTTGTTCAAGCGCGAGGTCGCGCTCCATGCGCGCCGGGTGATCACCGCCGTGACCGCTGACAAGCTTGAAACCCGCGCGCCCTGCAGCGTGATCGCGCTGGAAGCGTTGGACGGGCTTGTCCTCGGGCCTGGCATCGCGCCCGAAAGCCGCGCCGCGCTGCTGCAGGCCGGCGTGAACCTGATTGAAACGACAGACGGAACAGCCGCCAGATGACCATTTCCACCATTGCGCCGCGCCCGCGCTACATGTCGAAGCCGCGGCTTGCGACCTCGCTGCTGTTCCTGATGAACGGCTTCGTGATGGGCTCCTGGGCTCCGAAGATTCCGGTCTTCGCCGAAAGGCTCGGCCTCTCCGAAAGCGGTCTCGGTCTGATGATCCTGACCTTCGGCGTCGGGTCGATGCTGGCGATGCCGTTCACCGGCGTGATGATCGCGAAATTCGGCTCTGCCCAGGTCGTCAAGGCCGTTGCCGCGATCTTCACCCCGATGCTGCTGCTCGTCAGCCTGGCCGGTACGATCCCGCTGGCCGTGCTGGCGCTGTTCGTGTTCGGCGGCCTGATGGCGGCGATGGATGTGGCGATGAACGGCAATGCCGTGGCTGTCGAAAAGGCCGAGGGCCGGGCGATCATGTCGTCCTGTCATGCGTTCTGGAGCCTTGGCGGACTGACCGGCGCGGGGCTCGGCGGTCTGCTGATCTCCGCTGTCGGCCCGCTCGGGCACGCGCTGGCCGTCACCGTCATCGGGGCCGGCATGCTTGCCTTTGCCTTTCCGAGGATTCTCGGCGATGCACCGGAGGAAAGCGTGCGCCGGCAGAAGGTGCGCCTGCCGATGACGCCGCTGCCCTGGCTGATCGGCATCATGGCGCTGTTTTCGATGATCCCGGAAGGCGCGGTACTGGACTGGAGCGCGGTCTATCTGCGCGACGAGCTCGGCATCACCCTGTTCGCCTCCGGTTTCGGTTACGCCGCCTTCCAGCTCGCCATGACGATCATGCGCTTTGCCGGCGACCATGTGCGCGACCGTTTCGGCCCGGTCAACACGGTGCGCTTCTGCTCCGCCGCCTCGGTCGCCGGTCTTCTGTGCGTCGGGCTTGCGCCCAACCTGGCCGTGGTCATCATCGGCTTTGCGATCACGGGCGCGGGGATTTCCAATCTGGTGCCGGTGGCATTCTCGGCGGCGGGCAACCTGCCGGGGCTGCAGCCCGGCATCGGCCTTTCGGTCACCACAATGCTCGGCTATTCCGGCATTCTGGCAGCGCCGTCGCTGATCGGCTTCATCGCCGAGCATATCGGCTTCGCGCCGATCTTCACCGGCCTGTCATTGCTGCATGTCATCGTGTTCTTAATGGCGCCGATGGCGCGCTATGCCGAGCGCGAGCGCGAGAGTTGACAAGCGCGCGGCATTGTACCACCTGAAGGGCAATGGAATATCCGGAGAAGACCATGTCGCTCGCCCGCCCGAACTACGACCCGCTGCCGCGCCGCGCTTCCGTGGCCGTCGATGTCGGCGGCGTGATCGTCGGCGGCGGCGCGCCGGTGGTGGTGCAGTCGATGACCAACACCGACACCGCCGATATCGACGCGACCGTGGCCCAGGTCGCCGCCCTCTCCAAGGCCGGCTCCGAACTGGTGCGCATCACCGTGGACCGTGATGAGGCGGCCGCCGCCGTGCCGAAAATCCGCGACCGGCTGGAGCATCTCGGCCTCGACGTGCCGCTCGTCGGCGATTTCCACTATATCGGCCACAAGCTTTTGGCCGATCACCCGGCCTGCGCCGAGGCGCTTGCCAAATACCGCATCAACCCCGGCAATGTCGGCTTCAAGGACAAGCGCGACAAGCAGTTCGCCGATATCATCGAAATGGCGATCCGCTACGACAAGCCGGTCCGGATCGGCGTCAACTGGGGCTCGCTCGACCAGGAACTGCTGACCCGGCTGATGGATGAGAACGCGGAAGCCGGTTCCCCGCTTTCGGCGCGCGACGTCACCCGCGAGGCGATCGTGCAATCGGCGTTGCTTTCCGCCGAGCTTGCAGAGGAGATCGGCCTGCCGAGGAACCGCATCATCCTGTCGGCCAAGGTGTCCCAGGTGCAGGATCTGATCGCGGTCTATTCGATGATCGCCGAGCGTTCCGACCACGCGTTGCATCTCGGCCTCACCGAGGCCGGCATGGGCACCAAGGGCATCGTCGCCTCCTCCGCGTCGATGGGCTATGTGCTGCAGCACGGCATTGGCGACACCATCCGCGTTTCGCTGACGCCCGAGCCCGGCGGCGACCGCACCCGCGAGGTGCAGGTGGCGCAGGAGCTGCTCCAGGTCATGGGTTTCCGCCAGTTCGTGCCGGTGGTCGCCGCCTGTCCCGGCTGCGGGCGCACCACCTCCACCGTGTTCCAGGAGCTCGCCTCCAAGATCCAGTCCGACATCCGCAAGAACATGCCGGTCTGGCGCGAGAAATATCCGGGCGTGGAAGCGCTCAACGTCGCGGTGATGGGCTGCATCGTCAACGGTCCGGGCGAAAGCAAGCACGCCGATATCGGCATCTCGCTGCCGGGTACCGGAGAGACCCCGGCAGCGCCGGTTTTCGTGGACGGCAAGAAGGCCAAGACCCTACGCGGCCCCAACATCGCCGCCGATTTCGAAGCGATGGTGGCGGATTATATCGAGCAGCGTTTCGGCACGGGCAAGCAGGCGGCCGAGTAGCAAGAACGGTTCCGCTATTTGCGCGCTGGAACGGCCGGGATGAGGCCCATATCGGGTGCGGTGCTGTGGCGTATCAGGAAGCCTCTCAACCACAATCTCTCCCCTTGAGGGAGAGATGCCCCGACAGGGGCAGAGAGGGGTGAACCCTATCCGAGAGCACGAAGTTTGCGGCTTATGCCCAGACCCCTCTCTGTCGCTTTCGCGACATCTCCCCTTCAAGGGGGGAGATTGTTGGAGCCTGGCCGCTCCTGCAACCTTACCCTCTTCCACTCGTCTCCCGCACCACCAGCGTGACCGGCGACAGGTGCCGTTCCGGCGGGCGGTCGCCGGTTTCCAGCCAGGCGAGCATGGTGGCTGCCGCGTCGCGGCCGAAGGCGCCGATATCGCAATGGACGGAGGAGAGTTTGGGGAAAGCCAGCGCGCATTCCTCGATATCGTCGAAGCCGATCAGCGCGATATCGCGGCCGACCGCGATCCCGGCCTCGGCAAAGCCGGCCATCATTCCAAGCGCCACCAGATCGTTGAAACAGAGCACGGCATCGATGCCCTGACGGTCTGCCGCGAGCTTCAGCGCGGCCTCGCGGCCGAAGGCGCGGGTCGGGCGGCCGAGCAGCGTCACCGGTTCGCGATCGCCGAGAACCGCGCGGTAGCCGGCCATGCGCTCCTGGGTCACCGCCCGGTCCGGCAGGCCGCCGACGAAGGCGATCTTCTGCGCGCCGCTCTCGACGAGATGTCGCGCGGCCTCAAGGCTTCCGGCCTCGTAATCCAGCGAGGCGAAGGGAAAACGGGCGGTATCGGGAGACGCCATGCGCAGCACCTGCAGCGCCGGCAGCCCGGCGCGGCCGATCCGCTCGAACACCGCCCCCTCATCGCCATAGGCCGGCGATATGATCAGCGCCGAAACGCCGTGCTCCACCATGGAGGCGATCACCTGCGCCTGGATGCCGATATCCTCGTCGGTATTGGCAATCACGGTGGCGAAGCCATGCTCGGCGAAGGTCATCTGGGCGCTTGCCGCGAATTCGGCGAAGAAAGGGTTGCGCAGGTCGTTTATGACAAGGCCGATCAGCCCGGCCTCCGCTCCGCGCAGATTGGCGGCGGTGCGGTTATAGACATAGTTCAGCGCCTGCATCGATTGCTCGACGCGCGTCCGTGTGGCCTTCTTCACCAGCGGCGAATTCTGCAGCACGAGCGAGACCGTCGACTTGGACACGCCCGCATGGTGGGCCACATCGATGATCGTCGGTCGTTTCGCCACTTCCTGTTCCCTTTGTCGCGTACTGCGTTTGTTGGCACGGGTGACGCTATTTTTCTTTGCTCGTCGCCTTCTTCTTGCGTCATGCTCGGGCTTGACCCGAGCATCCAGGCGACACGGAAAACGCTGCCTGGATCCTCGGGTCAAGCCCGAGGATGACTCGAAAGAAAGGGAGAACCCGTTAAAGCCGAAGCTTGCTTCATGCCCCCTTCCGGCACACTGCGCAAGCCCTCACAACCCGTGCTCACGCGCAATCATGTCGGCGGCCTTTTCGCCGATCATGATCGCTGCGGCGTTGGTGTTGGAGGAAATCAGCGTCGGCATGATCGAGGCGTCGACAACGCGCAGGCCGTTGATGCCGTTGAATTTCAACTCGGGATCGACCACGGCGCGATCGTCACTGCCCATGCGGCAGGTGCCGGCGGGGTGGTGGTCGGTCTTGGCGTGGCGGCAGGCATAGGCGAAATAGTCGTCATCCGTCTTCACCTCGGGGCCCGGCAGCATTTCACGCTTGATGAAGGGTTTGAGCGCATCCTGATGCATGATCTCCTGCGCCAGCTTCAGCCCGCGGATCGACATGTCCCGGTCATGGGGGTCGGCCCAGTAATTCGGGTCGATCAGCGGCGCATCGGCGGGATTTGCCGATTTCAGCCGCACCGAGCCGCGCGAACGCGGTCGCAGATAAGCGGAATTCAGCGTGACGCCGGGATTAACCATCTTCTCCACGCCCGCCTCGATGCCGGAGCCGAGGCCCAGATGAAACTGGATGTCCGGCGAGCGCGCGTCCCGTTCCGCGTACCAGAAGCCGCCGGTCTCGAACAGGCTGGAGGCGACAGGGCCCTTGCGGGTGAGCAGATATTGCAGGCCGGCTACCGCCGACCAGAACGGCTGGGCATATTTGTCATAGGTGAAATCGCCGGCGCATTCGAGAATGGTGAAGAGGTCGAGATGATCCTGCAGGTTCTCGCCGATCTCCGGATGGTTGAAGACCGCCTCGATGCCGGCCGCGCGCAGATGCTCGGCCGGGCCGATGCCGGAGAGCATCAGCAGCCGCGGCGAGCCAATGGCGCCTGAGGATAGCAGCACCTCGCGGCCCGCCGTCAGCACCTCGCCGCCCGCAAGCTCCACCCCGGTCGCCCGGCCGTTCTCGATCCGGATGCGGCGGGTCTCGACGCCGGTGCGGATGGTGAGGTTCTTGCGATGGCGCGCCGGGCCGAGATAGGCCTTTGAGGCGGAGGAGCGTCGCGCATGTTTCTGTGTCAACTGGTAATAGCCGACGCCGTCCTGCTTCTCCCCGGTCATGTCGGCGTTGAAGGGAATGCCGAGTTCGCTGGCCGCGCGGAAATAGGCCTCGCAGATCGGCAGCGGCGCCGAAGGCTTCGAAACGCCGAGCGGCCCGCCCTTGCCGTGATAGTCGTTGTCGAAGGTGTCGTTGTCTTCGGCCTTCTTGAAGAAGGGCAGTACATCGTCATAGCCCCAGCCGGTGCAGCCCATCTGCCGCCACTCGTCGTAATCCAGACGGTTGCCGCGGGTATAGATTTGGGCATTGATGGTCGAGCCGCCGCCGATGACCTTGGCCTGGGTAAAGCGGATCGACATGTCGTTCATGTGCCGCTGCGGAACGGTGTGCCAGCCCCAACTTCCGATGCCCTTGGTCATCTTGGCGAATCCGGCCGGCAGCGTATAGAACGGATGCCGATCCCTGCCGCCCGCCTCCAGCAGCAGAACCTTGACCTCCGGGTTTTCGGAAAGCCGCGCCGCCAGCACGCACCCGGCCGAACCGCCGCCGATAATGATGAAATCATAGACCATGCAATGATCCTCCCGAGGGCGATTTAGCACAGGTTTAGGAACGTTCCAAATAAAATCGAGACGATGAGCTTGAGCCAGTGACTAGGACGGTACTGCGGGCGGAGGGGTTTGACTTGTCCAGCGCGTCACAGCCGTGAGATCGAAAGTCCGCCATCGGCCGCGATCACCGAGCCGGTGGCGAAGGCGAGGTCGCCGCGGGCGAGCGGCAATACGGCCGCGGCGACGTCCTCCGGCGTGCCCCAGCGGGCGGCCGGCACGAGGCCGGCTTTAATGCGGGCGGTGTACTTGTCCTTCACGCCCGCCGTCATGCCGGTTTTGATGATGCCGGGGCGGATGTCGAAGACGCCGATATTTTCCGGAGCCAGCCGGGCCGCGAACAGTTTTGCGGCCATGGCGGCGGCGGATTTGGAGATGCAGTACTCGGCGCGCTCCACCGAGACCATTTCGGCGCTGACCGAGGTGATGAAGATGATCGCGCGGTAGCCCTGATCATGGCCGAGCATGCGCTTTGCGGCCGCCTGCGCCAGGAAGAACGCGCCCTTCAGGTTCACATCCATCACGAAATCGAAGTTTTCCGGCGACAGGTCGAGCATGTCGCCGCGGATCGGCGCGCCAACGCCGGCATTGGAGATGAAGGTGGTGAGCGGGCCGAGATCGTCCTCAACCCGGTCAAGCAGGCCGGGAATTGCAGCGGTTTCGCGCACATCGTGGCGATAATAGCTGGCCTTGTCGCCAAGTCCTGCCAGGGCCTCGCGGACCGTCTGGCTCTCGGGATCGGCCTCGGCGGTGATCGCTATCGTATAGCCCGCACCGGCCAGGGCTCTGGCGATGCCAAGCCCGATGCCCTGCTGGCCGCCGGTGATCAGCGCGGTTTTCATTTTGCAAGCTCCCGTTTGATGGCGTCGCCGGCCTTCAGCGCGAGGGCCGCGACCGTCAGAGACGGATTGACGGCGGCTGACGTCGGCAGCGCCGAGGCGTCGGTGACGTAAAGGTTGTCATGGTCGAAACTGCGGCAATCGGGATCGAGAACGGCGGTCGCCGGATCATCGCCGAGCCGCGCCGTGCCGCACTGGTGCGAGGGTACGCGGCCATCGAACAGACGCGACAGCACGACGGGAAAGCCCGCGCGCCGTAGCGCCTGCTTCATCCGCTTCACCAGACGATTATGCGCCTCCATGTTGGAGCGCCGCCACAGGAGCTGGATATCATTGCCATTGAGCACCACCCGGCTTTCCGGGTTCGGCAGGTCCTCCGAGATCGCGTAGAAATCGACGGAATGACGCGAGAGGTGCGTTGCGAGCGCCATCGGCATCGAGGGCGTGGTCGCCTTCAGGATTTTCGGCACCACCCGGCCCAGCAATTGCACATTGCCGAGCGGTGGACCGTTGTCGCCGTCTGCAAGATACCAGTCATTGATCGCGAAGGTCTTCTGGTAGACAGCATCATTGGCGAACCGCGGATCATAGGCGATCATCGCCGTGGCGTTGTGGTTCATGAAATTGCGGCCGACCTGGCCGGAGGAATTGGCAAGCCAGGACTTCAGAAGAAGCGCGGCGGTCTGCACCGCGCCGGCTGCCAGCGCCACGATCCTCGGCGTCACCGTGATGGTCTGGCCGGCCTGCTCGTACGTGACACCGGCGATCCGGCGGCCATCGGGCTCGGCCGTCATATGGGTTACACGGGCCCCCGTCTCCATGCGTACATTGTTATGAGACAATGCGGCGGCAAGCGCGCAGGTCTCCGCATCCATCTTGCCGGAGCGGATGTCGGGATAGCCGTCCCAGCCATCATGCCCGTGGGAAAGCCAGCGGTCGAGGTCGACGCCGAGCGGCAGCGCCGCCGGATGCAGCCCGGCTTTCTCCAGCCGCCGCCGGACAGCGGCAAGCGCCGGCTCGTCCGGCACGGCGGGGTAGGGGTATGGCCCGGCATGGGGCGGTTCGGTCGGATCCTCGGTGAAATCGCCGCGCACCTGATAGAGCGCTTCGGCGGCATCGTAATATGGCGCGAGCGTCTCATAGGCAAACGGCCAGGCCGGCGAGACGCCGCCGAGATGCTCCATCGCCTGGAAATCCTGCCGGCGGTAGCGGTAGAGCACCGCGCCATAGAGCTTGGTGTTGCCGCCGACATTGTAATAATTGCCGGGCGAGAACGGCTTGCCGTCCGCATCCAGCCAGGTCTCGTCGGAGCGGAAGGCGCTGTTTCTGTAGATCCGGTCGGGATCGCGCGCTGGCGCGTCGTCGGGGATCTGCTGCCCGCGTTCCAGGATCAGGATTTCGGCCCCGGTGGGCGCGAGGCTTGCGGCAAGCGTCGCCCCGCCCATGCCGGAGCCGATGATGACCACATCAGGCGAAACCCGCATTGCTATCGGAGCCGCTCTTCGGTCTTCGGGTCGAAGGCGACTGCCTTGTCCATATTGACGGCGAAGGGGAAGACGTCACCCGGCTTGACCTCGACATCGGCGCGGAACCGGGCCGTGACCTCCTTGCCGCCCATCTCGGCGACCGCGAAGGTATCGGAGCCCGCGGGCTCGGTCACCTCGACCTTCGCCTTGATGATATGCACCGCCCCGGAGGAGCGGTCTGCCCCCAGCTCGTCGGTGATCGCCTCCGGACGGATGCCGAGAATGATATCCCGTCCGCCATGATCGGTCATTGTTCCGTCGGGGAAGGGCAGTTCGGCGGTGCTGCCATCGGCAAGCGGGAACTTTGCCACCGCTTTGCCGCCCTCGACCGTGACCTTCGCCGGAAACAGGTTCATCGACGGCGAGCCCATGAAGCCGGCGACGAACATGTTGGCCGGATTGTCGTAGATTTCCTTCGGCGTGCCGAGCTGCTGGACATGACCGCCGAACATCACTGCGATACGGGTCGACAGCGTCAGCGCCTCGATCTGGTCGTGGGTGACGTAGACGATGGTGGTGCCGAGCTTCTGGTGCAGCTTCTTGATCTCGGTGCGCATGTCGACGCGGAGTTTCGCGTCGAGGTTGGAGAGCGGTTCATCGAACAGGAACACGTCCGGGTCGCGCACCAGCGCGCGTCCCATGGCGACGCGCTGGCGCTGGCCGCCGGAAAGCTGGCCGGGCTTGCGCTTCAGAAGATGCTTGATCTGCAAGAGGTCGGCGACGCTGTCGATCGCCTTTTCGCGCTCTTCCTTCGGCACGCCGTGCATTTCGAGACCGAAGGAGATGTTTTCGGCGACATTCATGTTCGGATAGAGCGCGTAGGACTGGAACACCATGGCGATGTTGCGTTCCGCCGGGCGCACCCCGTTCATCGAGCGGCCGTTGATCACGATATCGCCGGAGGAGACCGGCTCGAGACCGGCGATCATGTTCAACAGCGTGGACTTGCCGCAGCCCGACGGGCCGACGAGGACGAGGAACTCGCCCTCCTCGACCTCGATATCGGTCTGGTGCAGCACGGTCAGGGAACCGAAGCTCTTGGTGACCTTGTCAATTTTCAGAAAACCCATGGACCTTAACCCTTAACGCTGCCGGCCATCAGGCCGCGTACGAAATAGCGTCCGGCGACGATATAGACGAGCAATGTCGGCATCGCCGCCATGATCGCGCCGGCGAAGTGGACATTGTATTCCTTCACCCCGGTCGACGATTGGACGAGATTGTTGAGCGCCACCGTCATCGGCTGGCTGTTGAAATCGGAGAACGAGGCGCCGAACAGGAAGTCGTTCCAGATATTGGTGAACTGCCAGATGATGCAGACCACCGCGATCGGCCCGGATGAGGGCAGCAGGATGCGGCGGAAAATGGTGAAGAAACCCGCGCCGTCGATCATCGCCGCGCGCACCAGTTCGCTCGGAAACTGGGCGTAGTAGTTGCGGAAATAGAGCGTCGAAAAGCCGATGCCATAGACCAGATGCACGAAGATCAGCCCCGGCACGGAGCCCGCAAGCCCGATAATGCCGAGAATGCGCGCCATCGGGATCAGCACGATCTGGAACGGAATGAAGCAGGCGAACAGCAGCAGGCCGAAGATGATGTTGTGGCCGCGGAACTGCCATTTGGTCAGCACGTAGCCGTTGAGCGCGCCTAGCACGGTGGAGATTGCCACGGCGGGAACCACCATCTGGATCGAGTTCCAGAAATAGGGCTTGAGACCCGTGGCCTGCACGCCGATCTGGGCGGTCGACCATGCGCTTTTCCAAGGCTCGAAGGTCAGCGCCTCGGGCAGGTTCATCATCCCGCCGGCCTGGATTTCGCGGAGCGGCTTCAGCGAGTTGACCAGCATCACGTAGAGCGGCAGCAGGTAATAGAGGCAGAAGATCAGGAGCACGGTGTAGATGAAGAACCGCGCCGTGCGGCCCGTGGAGACGACCTGGGTGGAAGCGTTGCTGCTCATTGCTTCTTCTCCCTCAGTTCCGACCAGAGATAGGGCACCATGATGGCGGCGACCGACATCAGCATGATCACGGCCGAGGCAGCGCCGATACCCATCTGGTTGCGGGTGAAGGTGTAGGAATACATGAAGGTCGCCGGCAGCTCCGTGGCGCGCCCCGGCCCGCCGCCGGTCAGCGCGATCACGAGGTCGTAGGACTTGATCGCCATATGGGCGAGCACCACGATCGCCGACATGAAGGCCGGGCGAAGCTGCGGGATCACGATCCGGCGATAGAGCGAGAAATTCGACGCGCCGTCGATCTGGGCGGCCTTCAGCACCTCGCCGTCAATGCCGCGCAGGCCGGCGAGGAACATCGCCATGACGAAGCCGGAGGTCTGCCAGACGGCGGCGATCACGATGGTGTAGATCGCCATCTGGTTGGACTTGATCCAGTTGAACTGGAAGCTGGTCCATCCCCAGGAATGCATCACCGCCTCAAGCCCGATGCCGGGATCGAGGAACCATTTCCACGCGGTGCCGGTGACGATGAAGGACAGCGCCATCGGATAGAGATAGATCGAGCGGATGAACCCCTCGGCGCGGATCTTCTGGTCGAGGAAGATCGCCAGCATCAGCCCGATCGCGCAGCAGAAGATGATATAGAGCGAGCCGAAGATCGCGACGTTCTTGATCGCGATGGTCCAGGCCCTGAGCCGGAACAGGTTGATGTAGTTCTTCCAGCCGACGAGATCGAAGCTCGGCAGGATGCGGCTGTCGGTAAAGGAGAGATAGACGGTGAAGGCGATGAAGCCGTAGACGAAGATCAGCACCATCGCGAGCGATGGACTGAGCACGATCTTCGGCAGGGCATCGCGTAGAAAATCCCCCGCTCTCCCGCTTCTTTGCGCGGACGAAGCCATTCAAACCCTCCGGATTGGCGGCCCTGCCGCCGGTGTTATTCGAGGCGGTGCAACGTGCACCAATCAATCTCCCCCCTTGAGGGGGAGATGTCGCGAAAGCGACAAAGAGGGGTAAACCCTCACCGCTTATTCAGAGTTTCGGGCTGGCGCTGCACCCCTCTCTGCCCTGCCGGGCATCTCCCCCTCAAGGGGGGAGATCGGCGTGGGGCGGGATCATCGAGCCCAGCCAGTTCAAGCCGTCCGGGCGCGGCCATAACCACGCCCGGACGAGCCTTTTACTGCGCGATCTGAACCGCAGTCACCAGCTCTTCCGTTGCCGTTTCGGAATCATACTCGCCGTTGAACTGGGCGGTGATCACGTCGTACATCGCGTTCTTGACCGAGGCCGGGTTGGCATGGCCGTGAGCCATGGAGCCGAACAGGTTGCCGGACGACGAGGCCGCCGCCAGATCCTTCATGCCCTGCTTGCCGCAGGCGTCGAAATCGGCGTCGGAAACATCCGTGCGCGCCGGAACCGAACCCTTGACGACGTTGAAGGCCGACTGGAATTCCGGCGACATGATCGCCTTGGCGAGCGCGACCTGCTGTGCCGTCGGCTCGTCGCCCTGGTTGAAGAAGGCGAACTGGTCGGAGTTGAAGGTGACCTGATCCTGCGTGCCGGGGAAGCGGAAGCACAGGAAATCCTCGCCCGGGGTCAGGCCGGCTTTCAGGAATTCGCCCTTGGCCCAGTCGCCCATGAACTGGAAGGCGGCCTCGTCGTTGATGACCATGGCGGATGCCAGGTTCCAGTCGCGGCCGGAGAAGTTGTCGTCGACATAGCCGCGCAGAACGGTCATGCGGTCGAACACTTCCTTCATCGTGTCGGAGCCGAGGGCTTCCGGATCGAGATCGATCATCGAGGCCTGATAGAATTCCGGTCCGCCGGTCGCCATCACGACGGCGTCGAAGATGGTGGCATCCTGCCAGGGCTGGCCGCCATGGGCGATCGCCACCTTGCCGGATTCCTTGACCTTGTCGAGCGCCGCGACCAGCTCGTCCCAGGTCTGGGGCTGTTCGATGCCGAGTTCGTCAAGGATCGACTTGTTGGCCCAGACCCAGTTGGTGGAGTGGACGTTCACGGGCGCTGCGACCCAGTTGCCGTCATATTTCGAGAACTTCTGCAGCGCTTCCGGGACCACTTCGTCCCAGTTTTCCTCCGCCGCGATGTCGTTGAGGTTGGCAAGCGCGCCTTCCTCGGCCCAGTCGGTGATGTCGAAGCCGAGCATCTGCACGGCGGCCGGCGGGTTGCCGGCGGTCACGCGGGCGCGCAACACCGTCATGGCCTGTTCGCCGCCGCCGCCTGCGACCGGCATATCCTGCCAGCCGATGCCCTGATCCTGCAGGTTTTCCTTCAGCACGTTGAGCGCCGAGGCTTCGCCGCCGGACGTCCACCAGTGCAGGACTTCCACATCCTCTGCCTTCACGGACGTCGCCGAAGCCGAGGCCGCGACGATCGCGATAACGGCTGCACTTTTCGCAAAATTCAAACGCATAGTGTCCTCCTGTCTGCGTTTATGGTCCCGCCGGGGGAGCATTGCTCCACGGGGCCCGGCAGGCATTTCCTCCTCATGTTCCCCTTGGAAGGGAACAGTTCATTCCACCCAGGGCGCGCGCGAGCGACCGATGCGCATCGTCACGGTTTTCACCTCCAGGTATTCCTCAAGCCCGTAGCGACCCAGCTCGCGGCCGAGGCCGGACTGCTTGACGCCGCCAAACGGCAGCTCGGAATATCCATCCATCCAGGTATTGGTCCACACTGTGCCGGCCTGAACGCGGCGGGCGAAGGCGAGGCAGGTCGAAACATCCCTGCTCCAGACGCCGGCCGACAGCCCGTAGCTTGCGTCATTGGCCAGTGCGATTGCCTCCTCAATCGATTTAAAGGTCAGGACCGACAGCACCGGTCCGAAGACCTCCTCCCGTGCGATTGCCATGCCTGAACTGATATTTGTTACAACTGTAGGCCCATAGAAACGGCCTGACAACCCCGGGATTTCAAGCGCTCCGCCGCCGAGCGGGATCGCCGCTCCGGCCTCGCGCGCGGCCTCCACATAGCTGTCGATCTTTGCAAAATGCGCCTCGGAAATGATAGCCCCTACTTTAGTCTTAGGATCGAGCGGATCGCCGAAAGCGACCTTCCGCGAAAGTGCCACCACCTTTTCCGTCAACGTCTCGGCAACGTCTTCATGGACGATGATGCGCGAGCCGGAATTGCAGCATTCGCCGGCGTTGAAATAGACGCCGAACACGATCGCGTCGGCGGCATCGTCGAGATCGCAATCGGGAAACACCACCTGCGGGTTCTTGCCGCCGAGTTCGAGCGAGACCTTTTTCAAGGTTCCGGCGCTGGCGCGCACGATCGCCTTGCCGACGCCGGTGGAACCGGTGAACGAGACCATGTCGACATCAACGCTCTCGCACATCGTCGTCCCGACCGGATCGCCGTAGCCAAGCACGATGTTGACGACGCCATCGGGAATGCCGGCCTCGATCAGCAGTTCGCCGAGGATCACGGTCGAGGACGGCGTCATCTCGGAGGGCTTGATCACGGCCGTGCAGCCGGCGGCAAGCGCATAGGGCAGTTTCTGCGATACGATCAGGAAGGGGAAGTTCCACGGCGTGATCAGCGCGGCGACGCCGACCGGCTCCTTCAGCACCACGCCCAGCATGTCATCGCCAAGCGTGTTGTGGCTGTCGCCGGACAGCGTGCGGGCGAGGGCCGCGGCGTGGCGCCAGAGATCGGCAGCGCCCGCGATTTCGTCGCAGGCCTGGCTGATCGGCTTACCGCTTTCCAGCGTGTCGCGCAGCGCGATCCTGTCAAGATCGCGCTCGATCAGATCGGCGACCCGGAGCAGCACGGTGGCGCGATCCTTGCCGGAAAGCCGCGACCAGCGGCCATCATCGAAGGCGGCGCGGGCGGCGGCGATCGCGGCCTCGGTCTCGGCAACGCCGCCCTTTGCGGCATTGGTGACGGTCACCAGATGGGCCGGCGACTGGCGTTCGAAACTCGCGCCATCGGCGGAAGTCTGCCACTTGCCATCGATCAGATGCCTTGCCTGAAAGACGGGCTCCTGAAGCGGGCTGCCGGCGGGGATGATGGTAAGATCGGTCATGCCTATCTGCCCTTGAATGCGGGTTTGCGTTTTTCGCGGAAGGCGGCGACGCCCTCGGCCTTGTCGGCGGAGGCGGCGATCATGCCGCTGCCGAGCGTTTCGATCATGGCGGCGGTATCTTCACCGTAGCCGGCATGAAGCATGTATTTGGCGATTTCGGTCGCGTAAGCCGAGGAGGCGAACGCGCCATCGGCGATATCGAAGGCGGCGGCGCGTGCGTCTTCGGCAATTTCGGCTGCGAAGCCGAGCGCAACCGCGCGTGTCGCATCCAGCCTACGTCCGAACAGCGCCATCTCCTTGATTACCGGCTCCGGCAGAAGCCGCGCCACGCGCTGCGTGCCCGACCATCCCGGCACCATGCCGATCTTCGGCTCGGGCATTGCGATCGTGGCGTTGGGCGTCATGACCCGGATATCGCAGGCTGCCGCAAGCTCCAGTCCGCCGCCCAGCGTATGGCCGGAGAGCGCGGCAATCGTCGGCTTCGACAGCCGCGCCAGACGGTCGAACCGCCGGTGGCCGTCACGCACCCAGTGGCGGGCGAACTCGGCCGGCGGCAGATCACCCCAGGCCTGGATATCGGCGCCGGCGCAAAATGCGCGGTCACCCTCGGCGGTGAGGATGACGAAGCGGATGTCAGGGTCGGCGTCGATGGCATCGAGATGGGTATCGAGCGCTGTCAGCATGTCCGGCGTGAAGGCGTTGAGCTTCGCCGGATTGTCGAGCTTGAGTTCGGCAATGGCGTCGTGGCGGATGAGATGAAGGGCGCTCATGGGGTGGTCTCCTTAGGCATTTCCTTCCTTCCGTCACCCCGGCCCTGAGCCGGGGTCCAGGGCCCCACGACTTGCGTCGCGAAGCGTGTGCCATTCGCGCTGGATGCCGGGTCAAGCCCGGCATGACGCAAGGGGGTAAGAGGTTGTGCGGCGTCGGCGGCGGTGTGTAACCTTGCCAAGCCCACCTTACAATCTCCCCCCTTGAGGGGGAGATGTCGCGAAAGCGACAGAGAGGGGTAGGGGCATGAGCCGCAAGCTCCGAACCTGTCGAGAGGGTTCACCCCTCTCTGCCCCTGCCGGGGCATCTCCCCCTCAAGGGGGGAGATTGTTTGGAGGTGGCCTGTCTTCGTTTCCCATACGGGCGCTTTTCCTGCAGCACCCATCACAGCACCAGCCCCATTGGCTTTTCGCCAAGCAGCGACAGCGGCATCGTGGTCGCGTTCTCGGCCACCCGCACCCGGCCGCCGGAGGCGGCGACGATGTCGCGCTCGGGGTCGATGCCGGGCATGATTTCGGTGGCGAGAAGGCCGTTATCGGTGATCCGCATCACGCAGCGTTCGGTGACATAGAGCACGTCCTGACCGGTTTCGCGGGCGCGGCGGCCGGAAAATGTGACGTGCTCGACGTCGTCGACCATCTTGGAGAATTTGCCGGGCTTTTCGACTTTCAGGCCGTCGGCGGAGAGGACAAGCGTCGCCGCGGCTTCGAAAAGCCCGGCAAAAACGATTCTGCGGGCATTGGCGGTGATATCGACGAAACCGCCGCAGCCGGCGGTGAGATACGGTTTCTTGCCGAGTTTGGAGACGTTGACATTGCCCTCGCGGTCGACCTCGAGGAAGGACAGGAAGGTCACGTCGAAGCCGCCGCCCTGGAAATAGGTGAACTGGTTGGGCGAGGGCATGAAGGCATCGGCATTGGAGGCGCAGCCGAAGGCGAAGCCGGTCAGCGGCACGCCGCCAACGGCGCCCTGCTCGATAGCCCACGTCACCTTGCGGGCATGGCCCTCCTCCAGCAGGATTCGTGGCACCAGCGCGCAGATGCCAAAACCGAGATTGGCGGTCTCGCCCGCGGCAAGCTCCATCGCGGCGCGGCGGGCAATCACCTTTTCGATGCCATGTTCGGCCAGTTCGAAATCCTCCAGCGGATGGATGATCTCGCCGGAAATTGCCGGGTCGTAGAAGGTCTCGGTGGTCTGGTACTGGCCGGGATCGACCACGATGAAATCGATGAGGTGGCCCGGAACCCGCACATCATGCGGCCGCAGCGTGCCGGCCGCCGTCACGCGCTTGACCTGGGCAATGACAATGCCGCGATTGTTGCGCGCGGCGATCGCCTGATCGAGCCCGCCGAGATAGGCGCCTTCGTGTTCATAGGTGAGGTTGCCGTGTTCATCAGCGGTGGTCGCGCGCAGGATGGTGACGTCGGGCGCGAAGTTTTTGAAGTGCAGCCAGGTATCACCGGCAAAGTCGACGCGGGAGACAATTGGGCTTTCCGCAGCGCGGTCATTCATGGCGCAGCCCTGCCGTTCGGGATCGACGAAGGTGTCGAGACCGACCTTTGTCAGCACGCCGGGGCGTTTGGCCGCCACATCGCGCTGCATGTCGAACAATATGCCGGACGGCACGTTATAGGCCGCGATCCGGTTTTCGACGACCATCTTCCAGATTTCCGGCATGGGCAGCGACGACGCGCCGCTCGGATAGGAGCCGGCGATCACGGTGTCGAGGAGGCCGTCCTGGGCAATATGGTCGATGCCCTTGATGCCGTACATGTCGCCGGCGGCGATCGGGTGGATGGTGGTGAGCTTTCGCGGATGGCCGGTGGCGGCAAAGCGCGCGCCGAGCGCTTCCAGCACCTTGTCCGGGCAGCCAAGGCCGGAGGAGGAGGAGACCGAGACGACGGCGCTGTCGGCGATGTGGCTGACGGCAGCCTCTGCGGTGACGATCTTGCCCGGCATGCTCAATATCCTTCGTAATTGACGTCGACAGCGCGGCCCTCAAGCGCCGACTGCCGCACGGCCATGGCGACGGCGAGCGATTTGACGCCGTCGATCCCGTCCGCGGCCGGCCGGCCTTCGCCTGAAACGGCGCGGTTGAAGGCCGCGATCGCGTATTCATAGAGGCCTTCGCTTTGGTAGGGCACATTGCTCTCGCCATCGGCAGTCACCAGCGTGATGGTTCCGGTTGGCCGTTGGGACATGACGTTGCGGGCGAAGATCGAGCCCTTGCTGCCATGAACTTCGAGGCCGGAGCCGGCAAACGGATGGGTGAAACTCTCATGGCTCTGAACCATGACGCCGGACGGCATCGTCCAGACTGACATCACGCTGTCCTCGACGCCCTTGCCAAGCCCGGAACTGACGGACTGGGCCACGACCCGCTGCGGGTCCTCATCAAGGTAGAAACGGACGGTGTCGGCGTCATGCACGGTGATATCGGGGATCACGCCGCCGCCGGCCGCCGGATTGTCGATGCGCCAGCCGCGCAGATGCTCCGGCAGCATGACGGCGTGGAACACCCGCATCGACAGCACCTTGCCGATACGGCCCTCTGTGACCAGCGCCTTTGCGGCGCGGTGCGCGCCGGCGCAGCGCAGATGATGGTTGGTGGCAAACACGACATCGGCCTTGCGCGCGGCCTCCACCATCGTCCTTGCGTCCGCGACGCTCATCGCCAGCGGCTTTTCGCACAGAACATGCTTGCCGGCGGCAATGGCGGCCAGCGCCTGGTCGTGATGCTTTTCATTGGTGGTCGAGATATAGACCGCATCGATCTCCGGACGCGCCAGAAGGACGGAAAGGTCCGTGTCGGCATTGGGGATGCCATGGGCGGCGGCATAGGCATCGGCGCGCGCGCGGCTGGACGAGAGCACGGCGCTGACGCTGTTGCCTTCATGCGCCCTGATCGCGCCGATCATATACTCGGCCGCGATCGTGCTGGCGCCGATAAGCCCCCACTGCATGCCCTGCCTCCCGTCTTTTTGGCACGTTCCAATTTTTCCGATTTCTAGGCCATCGGTTGCGCCACGTCAATCCGTGCCCGGAAATTTAGTATAGTTTGGGATAATCGGACGAAGGAGCCATGCATGGTTGCCCGCGGCTTTCGCATGGACTACCTAAAATCCGGGGAAGTCATGTTCTCGGGCCACACCACCGCGCGGTAACGCAATCACTGTTCATATCGTGCGACTACAGGTAAGCTTTGTTGAGAACATGGATTGAGCTGATCTGGTATGATCAGGAACGTGCTTTTGTAACGGCAGGAGCATAGGCGGCAAGAAGCCGGCAGGGATGATTAAGTGCTGAATATTGTGATACCGATGGCCGGTCGCGGCAGCCGTTTTGCCGATGCGGGCTATAGCGACCCGAAGCCGCTTATTCCGGTGCATGGCAAGCCGATGATCCAGGTGGTCGTCGAAAATCTGACGCCGGCCGTCGATCATCGTTTCATCTTCATCTGCCAGTCCGCTCACATTCGCGATTACGGGCTGGAGGAAAAGCTGAAAGCGCTTGCAGGCAATGTCGAGATCATCGGCATTGATCATATCACCGAAGGCCAGGCCTCGACGGTCATGCTTGCCGGACACCTGATCGACAATGACGATCCGGTCATGACCGCCAATTCCGACCAGTATATCGACATCGACATCAACGACTATCTCCGCTTCATGGACGACGGCGGCTATGACGGCATGATCATGACGATGAAGGCGGATGACCCGAAATGGTCATTCGTGCGCGAGGAGAACGGCCGGGTTGTCGAGACCGCGGAGAAGCGGGTGATCTCCAATGATGCCACGGTCGGCGTCTATAACTTCAAGACCGGACGCGATCTGGTGGCGGCTACCAAGGCGATGATCGGCGACGACGAACGCGTCAATGGCGAGTTCTACATCTGTCCGGCCTATAATTACCTGATCCGCGATGGCCGCAGGATCGGTCATTATTCGATCGGCAACGAGGCCGACGGCATGTATGGTCTCGGCATTCCCTCCGACCTCGATCTGTTTCTGGCCCATCCGGTTTCGGAAAAGGTGCGCTGATGGAGGTTCTGTCGCACAGGGGGCTTTGGGAGAGCGCCGCGGAAAAGAACGCCATGACGGCCTTCGTCCGCTCCTTCGATCGCGGTTTCGGCACGGAAACGGACCTGCGCGACCACGAGGGCGAAATTGTCATTGCCCATGACATGCCTCTCGGGAACGAGCCGCGGCTTTCGGACGTTCTTGATGTCATGGCTGGCCGGAACCTGATGCTGGCGCTGAATATCAAGGCGGACGGGTTGAGCGGCAAGGTGAAGGAGATACTGGCGGCCTATGGCCACACCAATTATTTCGTGTTCGACATGTCGCTTCCCGATCTGGTGCGGCAATTGGCTGACGGGTTGACCGCATTCACGGGTTTGAGCGATCTTCAGCCCAATGCGCCGTTGCTTGAGCAATGCGACGGAGTCTGGCTCGACTCCTTCCGCTCCGACTGGTTCGGTCCGGGTCTCGTCGAGGGGTTGATTGGCCAGGGAAAGCGGGTCTGTGTGGTGTCGAGCGACCTGCACCGGCGCGATACCGCGCTGCAA
Organism: Martelella sp. FOR1707; assembly: GCF_053484265.1. Lineage (NCBI taxonomy): Bacteria > Pseudomonadati > Pseudomonadota > Alphaproteobacteria > Hyphomicrobiales > Aurantimonadaceae > Martelella > Martelella sp. FOR1707. Next base: position 139,453 of record NZ_JBAKFP010000005.1, read on the forward strand.
TGGTCGATCATAAAATCGGCCAAATGCATCGATAGCAGCCGGCTCTATTTGTGCACCGATGCGCCGGAGGCGGCGCGGGATTATTTTTCGGGAGAGTGAAGATGGCGATCAAGGCAGTCATTTTCGACATGGACGGCGTGCTGATCGAGGCCAAGGAATGGCACTATGACGCGCTCAACCGGGCGCTCGGCCTGTTCGGCTTCACCATCGAGCGCCACGAGCATCGCACCGTCTATGACGGCCTGCCGACGCGCACCAAGCTGCAGCGGCTGAGCGTGGAGAAGAAACTGCCGCCCTATCTTCATGACTTCCTCAATGAGATGAAGCAGCGCTACACGATGGAGATCATCTATGAGCGCTGCCGGCCGCGCTTCGACCACGAATACGCGCTGTCGCGTCTGCGGATGGAAGGCTATCATCTGGCGGTGGCCTCGAATTCCATGCGCGATACCGTGACGCTGATGATGGAAAAGGCGAGCCTTGCGCCCTATCTCGATTTCAAGCTGTCCAATCAGGACGTCACCAAAAGCAAGCCGGACCCGGAAATCTACCTGAAGGCGATCGAGCGGATGGGGCTTTCCCCCAAGGAATGCCTGATCGTCGAGGACAATCCGAACGGCATAAAGGCCGCGACCGCTTCCGGCGCGCATGTGATGGTCGTGAAGGAAGTGGACGAAGTCAATTATGCCGGGATCAAGGCGCGGATCGCCGAGATCGATCAGGCAGCCAAGTCAGTGGGATCGGCGGCATGAAAATCGTTGTGCTGATGGGCGGTGAAAACCTCGACATCAAGAGCGAGCTCTATCCGCTCTACATGACCGAGTTCAACGAGGAGCTGGTTCTGGAACGCCAGATCGCCGGCCTCCAGAAGCTTTCGCCGCGAGAGATCATCTTCTGCGTCAGGTCCGCCGATATCCGCAAGTTCAATGTCGATGACGTGATCCGCCAGACCACCGATAACGGCCTCTGCGTTGAGGTTGCGGGCCCGACGGCGGGTTCGGTGTGCACCGCGCTGCTGGCGGCTGAACATATCGATGAGAACGAGGAGATCGTGCTGGTCGCCGCCGACGAACTGGTCGAGGCCGATCTTGACGGTATCGTCAAAGCCTTCCGCGAGCGCGACTGCGATGCCGGCGTGCTGGCCTTCCGCTCGGTGCATCCGCGCTATTCCTTCGCGTTGCTCGGTGAGGACGGCGATGTCTGCGAGGTCGCCGAAAAGCGGCCGATCAGCAAGCATGCGCTGGTGAGCTTCTATTATTTCCGCAGCGGCAAGGATTTCGTGCGCGCGGCGCTCAACGTCGTGCGCAAGGATCGCAAGATCAACAACGCTTTCTACATCAGCCAGACCATCAACGAGATGATCCTGCGCCACGCCAAGGTCGGCATCGAGTTCATCAGCAATGACAGGTTTCATCCGTTGAAGACGGAGATGCAGCTTGCGCAGTACATCTCCCAGCTCAATGACCACAAGGAGGGGCTGCTGCATTGAAAACCGCGCGGCTCGACGACATGGTGAAGGGCTGGTTCATCGGCAATTTCGAACCCAGCCTTGCAAAGACCGAGGATGTTGAGGTCGCTGTCAAGCGTTATGATCGCGGCGACAGCGAGGCCATGCATTTTCACAAGGTCGCCACCGAATACACCGTCGTGGTTCAGGGGCGTGTGCGCATGAATGGCGTCGAGTATGGCGCCGGCGACATCATCGTGATGGAGCCGGGAGAGGCAACTGATTTCGAATGTCTGGAGGATGGCAGCATCAATGTGGTGGTGAAGCTTCCCGGCGCCAGTAATGACAAGTATATGGGGCCCGCCGGGCAGGTATGAAATGGAGCGAACCCGGAACGCCGGCGTTTCGCATACGGTTGGCGCCGGACCTTAACGGCGTTCGGTAATAGCGCTCAACATCTGTTGGGTCTACGTGTAGTATATTAGTTGACTTCAGTTGGGGCACGCTGGCAGCAGCGGGGTGCGGGAAAATGGACAAAGGCGAAATCACATTTCTGTTCCAGGGCGTGGTGGACAAGTCTTTCCTGCGCGGTAGCTTCGCAGCGGTCAGACGCTTTTTTCCCTCCTCCAGGATCATTCTGTCGACCTGGGTCGGAACCGATACTTCGGGTCTCGACTGCGACGAAGTGGTGCTGTGCGAGGATCCGGGCTTTTTCTACTATTCCCCGCGCGCCGGCGAGAAGCCCAATAATGTCAATCGCCAGATCGTCGGCACCCGCGCCGGGCTGGAAAAGGTCGATACCCGTTTCTGCTTCCGCATGCGCACCGATTTCAGGCTGACGGGCGACGGATTCCTGCGGTTTTTCGATGCCTATCCGGACAGCGTCGATGCCTATCAGGTGTTTTCGCATAAGCTGCTGGCGGCCTGCTATTTTTCGCGCAATCCGCGCTCGCGGGTGAGCTTTCCGTTCCACCCCTCGGACCTCGCCTTCTTCGGCTACACCGACGACATCCGCAAGATGTTCGACGTACCGCTGATGACCGAGGAGGAGGCGAACTGGGATACCGGCGGCCAGCGTTACAACCGCTACACGCCCGAGCAGCATATTTTCGTCAACGCCCTGCGCCGCGACGGCCGGCATGTGCCCTGCGCGTTTTACAAGGACGCCAATCCGCAGGCGATCCTCGAAACCGAGAAATATTTCGCCTCGAATTTCGTCTTTCTCACCTTCGACCAGTTCGACCTGATGCCCTCCAAGCCGACCTTCGTGATGAAGGTGCATCCGAACTCGTTCATGACCTGCTACACCCATAATGAGTGGATCGGGCTCTACCGCAAGCATGTCGACGCCAGCACGCCGGTGCCTGTGGAAGACCCCGAGCGCGAGCGGATTGAAAAGTTCTACAAGCCCTACAAGATCTGTCGTCTGATCGGCAACGTCATCTCGCTGCCGTTCAAGAGCAAGGTCCGCCGCCGGGCAATCCGAACCGGCGTGCTGGAGTTTTTCCTGCTGCCGCGCTGAGATGACCGCGCTCCCGGCGCAAGGCCGGGAACAGAGTCAGGAACGCGTCATGCCGATTCCTGGTTGCTTTCAGGATTGAGCGCGGTGACCACGTCGGAGGGGCGGATGCTGCCGAGCGTCTTACCATCCTTGCTCACCACACGCAGCACCTTGCCGTCGCCGAGCGCATCCATCATCGCGGAAAGCTTGGTTTCGGCCTCGACGGTGGGCGAATCCGCAAGGGCTTCGTCTTCGCTCATCACATCCTGCGCGCGCAGGACACCCAGCGGGTTCACATTGGCGACGAAGTCCGCGACGTAGGCGTCGGCCGGCTTGCGCACGATTTCCGACGGCGTGCCGCACTGGACGATGCGCCCCCCTTCCATGATCGCGATCCGGTCTCCGATCTTGAACGCCTCGTCGAGATCGTGGCTGACGAAGATGATGGTGCGCTTCAGGTTTCTCTGCAGCTCGATCAGTTCGTCCTGAAGCCGCGTGCGGATCAGCGGGTCGAGCGCGGAGAACGGCTCGTCCATCAATAGGATCGGCGCCTCGGTGGCAAAGGCGCGGGCAAGGCCGACGCGCTGCTGCATGCCGCCCGACAATTCGCCGACAAGCTTGTCGCCCCAGTCCTGAAGCCCGACCAGCTCAAGCTGGGCCCGCGCCTTTTCAAGCCGCTCCTTCTGGCCCATGCCGGCGAATTCCAGCCCGAGCGCGACATTTTCAACGACGGTGCGCCACGGCAGCAGACCGAATTGCTGGAACACCATGGAAACCCGCGACAGGCGGATGTTCCTCAGCGTCTTGGCGTCCGCGGCCGTCACGTCGGTCATGCCGTTGCCGTCATTGACCAGCACGCGGCCGCGGCAGACCGGGTTCAGCCGGTTGACGGCGCGCAGCAGCGTCGACTTGCCGGAGCCGGACAGCCCCATCAGCACCAGAAGCTCGCCCTCGCCGACGGAAAGCGAGCAGTTGTGAACGCCGAGCACCTGGCCGGTTTCCTCCTGCACCTCTGCGCGGCTCTTGCCCTCGTCCATCATCGGCAGGGCTGATTGCGGCCGGTCGCCGAACACGATGTTCACATCTTCAAAAACGACTGAATCGGCCATTACCTTTTCCTCTCGATCTTGAGAACGCGGTCAAGGATGATCGCGACGACGACGATGACGAAGCCGCTTTCGAACCCGAGCGCCGGATTGACCTGGTTGAGCGCGCGCACCACCGGCACGCCGAGCCCGTCGGCGCCGACGAGGGCTGCAACCACCACCATCGACAGCGACAGCATGATGGTCTGGTTGAGGCCGGCCATGATTTGCGGCAGGGCATAGTGGAGTTCGACCTTGGTTAGCTTCTGCCAGCCGGTGCCGCCGAAGGCGTCCGCCGCCTCAAGCAATGGCTTGGGCACGGAGGAGACGCCGAGATAGGTGAGCCTGATCGAGGCGGGCACGACGAAGATGACCGTTGCCAGCAGACCGGGCACCATGCCGATGCCGAAGAACACGATCGCCGGGATCAGGTAGACGAAGGGCGGCAGCGTCTGCATCAGGTCGAGGATCGGCTGCAGGACCTGATAGAGGCGGGGCCGGTGGGCCGCGAAGATGCCGATCGGAACGCCGATCGCCATGCAGATGATGCAGGACGAGATCACCAGCGCCAGGCTTTCGGTGGTTTCCTCCCAATAGCCCTGGTTGATGATGAACAAAAAGCCGAGAAAGACGAACAGCGAGACCTTCCAGTTGCGCTGCAGCCAGTAGGAGGCCGCGGTCACGATCACCGCGATCACGATCGGTCCAGGCGCCTGGAGGATCCACAGGAGCTGGTCGATCAGCCAGCCCATGACCTCTGCGAGTCCATCGAAAAACCAGCCGCCATGCATTTGCAGCCAGTCGAAAATATCCTGGGCCCATCGTCCCAGCGGGATTTTGTAATCCGTCAGCCAGTGCAAGAGACTGCTCCTTTGTTCCCCGAATTCAGTGTGTCGAAACGCGCGGCCGGCCAGGGCGACGCAGAGCGATCCGGCCCCGGCATTTTGCCCCGGGCCCGCGCCGCGAAATGCGCGGCTGAAAAGCTATCATCATCGAAAAAGGAAAGCCCGGAAAGCGTTGGCTTGCCGGGCTTGAAGTATTTTAGAGACCGAGCGATTTCTTGACCGCCGGCAGCCCCGGTTCACCGGAGGTGGTGGTCACGCCCTCAAGCCAGGCGTCAAGGGCATCCGGATTGGCCTTGATCCATTCGGCGGTGGCATCGCCCTCGTTTTCGCCGTCGTTCAGGATCTTGCCCATGACTTCGTTTTCCATCGGCAGGGTGAACTTCAGGTTTTCAAGCAGCTTGGCGACATTCGGGCATTCCTCCGCATAGCCCTTGCGGGTGACGGTGCGCACGATGCCCTCGCCACCGAAGAAATCCTCACCGCCGGTGAGGTATTTCAGCGAATAGGTGGCGTTCATCGGATGCGGTTCCCAGCCGAGGAACACGATCGGCTGTTCCTGGCGGTACTTGCGGCCGACCATGGCGAGCATGCCCTGCTCGGAGCTTTCGACAACCTCGAAGTCGCCGAGACCATCCTTGTTCGCCTCGATCAGCGAAACCAGATAGGCATTGCCTTCATTGCCCGGCTCGATGCCGTAGATCTTGTGGTCCAGCTCATCACCGAACTTGGCAATGTCGCCATAGGTCTTCAGACCCTTTTCATAGGTGTAGGTCGGCACCGCGAGCGTGTATTTCGTGCCCTCGAGATTGGTGGCGATAACATCGATCTCGCCTTCATCGATATAAGGCGTGATCGCGCTGGTCTGGGCCGGCATCCAGTTGCCGAGGAAGACATCGACGTCGTCGCTCTTCAGCGAGGCGAAGGTAACCGGCACGGAGAGAACCTTGACGTCGACCTTGTAGCCGAGGCCTTCCAGAATGTGTTTGGCGGTTGCCGTGGTGGTGGTGATATCGGTCCAGCCGACATCGGAGAAGCTGACGCTATCGCAGGCGGTTGCTTCCTGCGCCCTGGCGGCGCCGGCGGAAAGAGCGGTCGCGGCGGCAAGCGCGGCGAGGGTCAGTTTCAAGTTATAAGACATGTCAGCGTTTCCTTTCGGTTCGTTTGTCGAAGGCCGTGATGGATCGTTCGGCGTGTCAAAATAAACTGGCGGCTTCCTTGATTGATCGGTCAATCAATATAACATATGCTAAGTCATGTAAACGGCGGGTTGCCCAGAAATTCGCCAGACAGCGCCAGTGAGCATTTTTTCAGCGGGTTCAGCCAATGCCTAAGATCGGAATGGAAGCCATACGTCGCGAAGCGCTTGTACGTGCGGCCATCACCGAAGTCGGCGAGGTCGGCATGGTCGAGGTTACGGTCGCCAAGATCGCCAAGCGGGCGGGCGTTTCGCCTGCGCTCGCGCATCACTATTTCGGCTCCAAAGAAAAGATCCTGTTTGCGGCCATGCGCCGTATCCTTGACGAGTTCGGCAGTTCGGTCAAGGCCCGCTACAAGGATGCGGCCACGCCCAGAGAGCGGCTCGAGGCGATCATCGAGGCCTCGTTCGGGCCGGATCAGTTCGACCCCGCTGTTGTGGCCGCATGGCTCGCCTTTTACGTCCAGGCCCAGCAGAAGGGCGATGCCAGTCGGCTGCTCTCGATCTATGAGGCGCGGCTGCGCTCCAACCTGGTCTACGCGCTGCGCCAGCTTGTACCCCTTGAGGCCGCCCGGCGGATCGCCACCGGGCTCGGCTCCCTGATCGACGGTTTCTACCTGCGCGCCGCGCTGAAGGATTTCGGCATGAGCCGGAGCGACGCCGTCGCCATGACGCTGGAATATCTCGAACTCACGCTCGCCAAGGAGATGTCTTCATGAGTGCGCGACCGAACATTCTCGTTTTGATGGTCGACCAGCTTGCCGGCACGCTGTTTCCCGATGGCCCGGCCGATTTTCTGCATACCCCCAACCTGAAGAAGCTCGCCGCCCGCTCGGCGCGGTTTCAGAACGCCTATACCGGCTCGCCGCTCTGCGCGCCGGCGCGGGCCTCGTTCATGGCCGGCCAGCTTCCCCGCCGCACTCGCGTCTATGACAATGCCGCCGAGTTCGCGCCCGATATCCCGACCTATGCCCATCACCTGCGCCGCGCCGGCTACCAGACCTCGCTTTCCGGCAAGATGCATTTCGTCGGGCCCGACCAGCTGCACGGCTTCGAGGAGCGGCTGACCACCGATGTCTATCCCGCCGATTACGGCTGGACCCCGGATTACCGCAAGCCCGGCGAGCGGATCGACTGGTGGTATCACAATATGGGCTCGGTCACCGGGGCGGGCATTGGCGAGATCACCAACCAGCTCGAATATGACGACGAGGTCGCCTATGAGGCGGTGCGCAAGATCTACGATCTCGGCCGCCGCAAGGAAGATCGGCCATTCATGCTGACGGTCTCCTTCACCCATCCGCACGACCCCTATGTGGCGCGCAAGAAATACTGGGATCTCTACGAGGATTGCGATCACCTCGATCCCGAGATCGGCACGCTCGATTACGATCAACAGGACAATCACGCCAAGCGCATTCTGGATGCCAATGACTGGCACAAGGCCACGATCGACAAGCAGGATATCCGCAATGCACGGCGGGCCTATTTCGCCAATGTCTCCTATATCGACGACAAGATTGGCGAAATCCTCGCCGCACTCGATAGCGTCGGCTATGGCGAGGACACCGCGATCGTGTTCGTCTCCGACCATGGCGACATGCTGGGCGAGCGCGGGCTGTGGTACAAGATGAGCTTCTACGAGGGCTCGGCCCGCGTGCCGCTGATGGTGGCAGCGCCCGGCGTTGAACCCGGTCTTGTCAAGACGCCGGCCTCCTCGATCGACATCACGCCGACACTTGCCGATATCGCCGGCATTGACCTTGGCGAAATCGAACCGTGGGTCGATGGCGAAAGCCTGTTGCCGATCGCGCGCGGTGCCGAACGCAAGCTTCCGGTGCGCATGGAATATGCGGCCGAAGCCTCTCAGGCTCCGCTGGTCTCGATCCGCGAGGGCCGGTTCAAGTATAATCACTGCGAGCTCGACCCGCCCCAGCTCTTCGACCTCGAGGCCGATCCGCATGAGCTGAACAACCTCGCCGATGATCCGGCCCATGCCGAAAAGGCGGCGGCGTTTGCGGCGAAGGTGCGGGAATACTGGGACATGAAGGCCTATGACGACGAGGTGCGCGAAAGCCAGGCGCGACGGCATGTCGTCTATGAGGCGCTGAGGGCCGGGCACTACCGTCCCTGGGATTTCCAGCCGTTCAAGGATGCCTCCGAGCGCTTCATGCGCAATCACATGGATCTCAACATACTCGAGGCCAGCCAGCGCTGGCCGCGAGGGGAGTAAATTATGCGGGCTCAGCCGAAAGCAAGCCATTTCATCGACGGCGAATATGCGGAAGACGCGGCCGGCAAGGCGTTCGAGAGCGTCTATGCCGCGACCGGCGAGGTGATCGCGAACCTTCATAGCGCGACGCCTGCGATCATCGACAAGGCGATGGCTTCCGCCGTTCGCGCGCAACAGGAATGGGCATCGTGGTTGCCGGTCGAGCGCGCCCGGGTGCTGCGCCGCGCGGCCGATATCATTCGCGAGCGAAACGAGGCGCTCTCCGAGCTCGAAACGCTCGACACCGGCAAGGCGATACAGGAAACGCTGGTGGCCGATGCGACGTCGGGGGCGGACAGCCTCGAATGGTTTTCCGCGCAGGCCGCCTCGCTTTCCGGCGAAAGCGTGCCGCTGGGGGATGCCTTTGCCTATACGGTGCGCGAGCCGCTTGGCGTCTGCGTCGGCATCGGAGCGTGGAACTATCCGACCCAGATCGCCTGCTGGAAGGCGGCGCCCGCGCTTGCCTGCGGCAATGCCATGGTGTTCAAGCCCTCCGAAATGACGCCGCTTTGCGCGCTGAAACTCGCCGAGATCTTCATCGAGGCCGGCGCGCCCAAGGGTCTGTTCAATGTCGTTCAGGGTTTTGGCGATGTCGGGGCGGCGCTTGCCACCCACAAGGCCACCGCCAAGGTTTCGCTCACCGGCTCGGTGCCGACCGGCGGCAAGGTCTATGCCGCGGCCGCTTCCGGCATGCGCCATGTAACCATGGAGCTCGGCGGCAAGTCGCCGCTGGTGGTGTTCGAGGATGCCGATCTGGAAGACGCGATCGGCGGCGCGATGCTCGGCAATTTCTATTCCACCGGCCAGATCTGCTCGAACGGTACCCGCGTGTTCGTGCAGAAGTCGATTCTGGAGAAATTCCTGGCGCGGCTTGCCGAGCGCACGAAAGCGATCCGTCTCGGCGATCCGCTCGACCCCGAGACCCATCTCGGCCCGCTGATCTCCGAAGGCCAGCGCGAAAAGGTGATGGGGTACATCGAAAAAGGCAAGGCGGAAGGCGCGCGGCTCGTGATCGGCGGCGGCGTTCCACCGGGCGATGCCTTCGACAAAGGCAGCTATATCGAACCCACCGTGTTCGCCGATGTCACCGACGACATGACGATCGCGCGCGAGGAAATCTTCGGGCCGGTGATGAGCGTGCTCGCCTTCGACAGCGAGGATGAGGTGATCGAACGCGCTAACGGTACGGAGTTCGGCCTGGCCGCTGGCCTGTTCACCAAGGATATCTCCCGCGCTCACCGCGTGGCGGGCAGGCTCGCCGCCGGCATCTGCTGGATCAACACCTATAACCTGACGCCGGTCGAAATCCCCTTCGGCGGGGTCAAGCATTCGGGCTTTGGCCGCGAGAACGGCAGGGCGGCGATGGAGTTTTATTCGCAGGTGAAGACGGTGCATGTGGCGCTGGGCAAGGTGGATAGTCCGTATTGATTTTCAGAGCGGCGCCTCCGCACCAAACAATCTCCCCCCTTGAGGGGGAGATGCCCCGACAGGGGCAGAGAGGGGTGAATCCTCTCCGAGAGCACGGAGACTGCGGCTTTTAGGGCTTACGCCCTCTACCCCTCTCTGTCGCGTTCGCGACATCTCCCCCTCAAGGGGGGAGATCGATTGGGGGCTATGCGGTTCGTCTGAGAAAAAGGTCGCCCACTGCGGCAATGAAAGGTTCTAAATTGGCTGAAGCAGATTTTGTCATAGTGGGTTCCGGTTCCGCGGGCGCGGCGATGGCCTATCGGCTGTCGGAGGACGGGAAATATTCGGTGCTGGTGCTGGAATATGGCGGTACGGATATCGGGCCGTTCATCCAGATGCCGGCAGCGCTTTCCTATCCGATGAACATGAAGCGCTATGACTGGGGCTTTACCTCCGAGCCGGAGCCCAACCTCGGCAACCGCCGGCTCGCCACCCCGCGCGGCAAGGTGATCGGCGGATCGTCCTCGATCAACGGCATGGTCTATGTGCGCGGCCACGCGATGGACTTCGACCACTGGGCCGAAAGCGGTGCGAGCGGCTGGGGCTATGCGGATGTGCTGCCCTATTACAAGCGCATGGAAAACTGGCATGACAGCGGCCATGGCGGCGATCCGTCCTGGCGCGGCAATGCCGGTCCGCTGCATGTCACCCGCGGCCCGCGCAAGAACCCGCTGTTTCACGCCTTTGTCGAGGCGGGTAAACAGGCAGGCTTCGAGCTGACGGATGACTATAACGGCGAGAAGCAGGAAGGCTTCGGGCCGATGGAGCAGACGGTGTGGAAAGGCCGGCGTTGGTCGGCGGCGAATGCTTACCTCAAGCCCGCGCTGAAGCGCGAGAACCTCGACCTCATCCGCTGTTTCGCCCGCAAGGTGATCATCGAGAACGGCCGCGCCGTCGGCGTCGAGATCGAGCGCGGCGGCAGGGTCGAAACGGTGCGGGCGCGCCGCGAGGTCATCCTCGCCGCCTCCTCGATCAACACGCCGAAACTGCTGCTTCTGTCCGGCATCGGTCCGGCTTCGGAGCTGGCCGAACACGATATCGCCGTCGTTGCGGACCGTCCCGGCGTCGGCAAGAACCTGCAGGACCATCTGGAGGTCTATATCCAGCAGGCGAGCACCCAGCCGATCACGCTCTACAAGCACTGGAACCTGTTCGGAAAGGCGCTGGCGGGGGCACAATGGTTATTCTTCAAGAACGGCATCGGCGCCTCGAACCAGTTTGAGAGCGCCGCCTTCCTGCGCTCGGCGGCGGGCGTCGATTATCCCGATATCCAGTATCACTTCCTGCCGATGGCGGTGCGCTATGATGGCACGGCGGCAGCCGAGGGTCATGGCTTCCAGGCCCATGTCGGCCCGATGCGCTCGCCCTCTCGCGGCGAGATCACGCTGAAAAGCGCCGATCCGGCGGAGGACCCGAAGATCGTGTTCAACTATATGAGCCATGAGAAAGACTGGGCCGATTTCCGCCGCTGCGTGCGTCTCACCCGCGAGATCTTCGCGCAAGCCGCCTTCGATCCCTATCGCGGCAAGGAAATCCAGCCGGGCTCCGATATCCAGAGCGATGACGAGATCGACGGCTTCATCCGTGAGCATGCCGAAAGCGCCTACCACCCCTGCGGAACGGCGAAGATGGGCGCGGCCAGCGATCCGATGGCGGTGGTCGATCCCGAATGCCGGGTCATCGGCGTCGACGGACTGCGGGTTGCCGACAGCTCGATCTTCCCGCGCATCACCAACGGCAATCTCAACGCGCCGTCGATCATGGTCGGCGAAAAGGCCAGCGACCACATCCTCGGCCGCCACCCGCTTGCGCCCGAAAATGCCGAGCCGTGGATGAACCCGCGCCGGCACACGTCGGACCGATAGGCGAGCCGCCACTTACCTCTTTGATTTTCAATAGTTATTTCTGAGACCGAATGTCCGATCCGGGCGTTCGGTCCAAGCCTCCCTGCGCGCCGGTTCCGCCGTGACGCGGCTATTCGTCCATCGCAAGAACCTCTTTTGCGGGCGCTTGACGAACCCAATTTCCATATTCTATAGAATATAGAACACGCAACGCGGAGGAGGAGCAAGTCGTGAAAAGCATGATTGGAGGAAAGGGTGCCGCAAGACGGCGCGTGCTCAAGGGGATGGCTACGGCTTTGGTGCTGGCGGCAATGCCGCTCGCTGCGGCCCATGCGCAGGAGGGCCTGGGTTCGCCGGGCGATCCGGTCGAAATCAAGATCATGGCCAATGAGGCATTCGCCAATACCTGGCAGACAATTCTGGTTCCGGAATTCAACAAGAAGTTTCCGAATGTCGAGGTGCGCATCGACGGCGTTCCCTATACGGAACTGCTCGCCAAGATGATGCTCGATGCCACGAGCCCCGATCCGGAATATGATATCCTGCTGGCGGATGATCCGTGGGTGCCGCAGCTCGCCTCAATCGGCGCGCTGATGGATCTCAAGGGCGACGAGATCGCCGCGATCACCGACGCGGATTACGACTGGGCCGATTTCAATGCCGCGCCGCTTGCCGCCGGCGAATGGGATGGCGTCCAGTATGCGGTCCCGGTCCGCTCCAACATGCTTTTGATGTTCTATAACCGCTCACTCTATGACAAGGCCGGCGTGCCCGCGCCGACGCCGGAGCTTACCTGGACGCAGTTCTTCGAAAATGCGCCGAAGCTGGTCCAGGATACCGATGGCGACGGCAAGGTCGATGCCTGGGCGATCGATACCTATTTCGTGCGCGAGCCGCTGACGCCGACCATTTGGCAGTCAATTCTCAATGCCAATGGCGGCAGCCTGCTCGATGATGACGGCAACCCCGCCTTTGCAAACGAAGTCGGCGTCGCCTCGCTGGAAACCCACAAGCGTCTGCTGGACTATGCGCCGCCCGGCGGCCTCAGCCATGGCTTCTCGGAATCGCTCCAGGCCTTCCGCCAGGGCGCGGTCGCCAACATGATTACCTGGGGCAGCGTCTACAAGTCGACCGCCGTCGATCCGCAGTCGACGACGCTCACCACCGATGAGGTCGGCATTCAGGTGCTTCCGGTCGGCGATGTCCGCGCCGGCACGCATCGCGGCATCTGGATTGCCGGGATCAGTAGCAAGACGGAACATCCCGAGGCGGCATGGGCCTTCCTCCAGTGGCTGACCTCCAAGGAGGGCGAGAGCGTAAACGCCGCGCTGGTCGGCTCGTTCCCGGCCCGCAAGTCGACGCTTTCCGGAGAGCCGAGCGAGCCGTGGTTGGCGCCGGTCTATGCCACGCTGCAGAATGCCTATGAAGTTGCCGAAGAGGGCAAGATGTGGCGCATCCGCAGCCCGAAATCGGATGCCGCCCAGCAGGTGCTTGCGGATGAAGTTGCCCGCGCGCTTGCCGGTCAGGCGACCGCGCAGGAGGCGCTCGATACCGCCTCCAAGAAGATTTCCAGGGTGCTGAACTAGGCCGTTCAGCCAACCAGACGATACGGATGCGGGGCATTCCCGCATCCGCCGCCGAACTTCCAGAATTTATCGAGAGCTTTTGCCGGCGGAGACGCGGCGCGAGCGAGATCGTGTCGATGCTTTCGGCATCGAATGCCTGGGTCGGAGATATCCGCGCCCATACCGACTGAGGACCATGATGCCAACGAAGGCCATAATCAGTGACGTCAAGACGCTGTCCTGCAGCAATTCCTGGCGCAACTACAATTTCCTGAAGATCACCACCGAGGACGGGATCGTCGGCTGGAGCGAGTTCGACGAGTATTTCGGCTCGCCCGGCGTCGGCGCGGCGATCAGCCAGATTGCGCCGCGCATGATCGGCAAGAGCGCGATGCATCACGAGCATATCCGCGAGGATCTGCGCAATGTCACGCGGCCCGGCTCCGGCGGCGTCGTCGGCCAGGCGCTGGGGGCGATCGAAAACGCGCTTCTCGACATCAAGGCCAAGGCGCTGGACGTGCCCTGCCATGTTCTGCTCGGCGGCAAGGTGCGCGACAGGATCCGGGTCTATTGGTCGCATTGCGTGTCCTATCGCACCCGCACCCAGCATTTCTCGCCCGGCATCACCGATATCGACGGTGTCAAGCAGATCGCCCGCGAGGTCGGCGAAAAGGGGTTTTCGGCGCTCAAGACCAATATCTTCCGCTATGACGCGGAGGGCCGGATCGAGCCCTGGTCTCCCGGCTTCGGCCGTCCCTACGAGACCGGCCGCAATGTCGAGCGCAAGACGCTTGCCGGCCTGCGCCAGCATCTCGAGATCATGCGCGAAGCCGCCGGTCCCGACATCGACATGCTGCTCGACCTCAATTTCAACGGAAAGACGGACGGCTATGTGAAGATGCTGCGGGAGATCGCCGATCTGGACCTGTTCTGGGTCGAGATCGACACGCTCGATCCCGAGGCGCTCGCCTATATCCGCTCGCAGAGCCGGCATCCGATCGCCTCGTGCGAGACCCTGATCGGTCTGCAGCAGTTTCTGCCCTTCTTCCGCGCACAGGCCGTCGATGTCGCGATCATCGATACGCCGTGGAACGGCGTCTGGCAGTCGATGAAGATCGCCGCCGCGGCGGAGGCCTACGAGACCAATGTCGCCTGCCACAATTTCTATGGTCATCTGTGCACGATGATGAATGCGCATTTCTGCGCGGCAGTGCCGAACCTCACGATCATGGAAACCGATATCGACCGGATCGGCTGGGATGCGGAAATTTTCACCCATCAGCCGGAATTCAAGGACGGCTATCTCATCCTTCCCGACAGGCCCGGCTGGGGCACGGAACCGATCGAGGCGGCGCTTGCCAAGTATCCGCCGGTTCCAGGCGCCGGCATGTGGCAGCGCACCGAAGCCTCGAAGCTTTCGGTATAATGGCAAGCGAGGGAGGCGCGGGCTTCGATCATGAATGAGAAAGTGGATGTCCTCATCATCGGCGCGGGCGCGTCCGGCGCGGCCGTGGCCTGGAGCCTTGCCGATACCAGGATGCGTATCCTGTGCCTGGATCAGGGGGACTGGCAGAATACGTCAGATTTCCCCAGCAACGGGCGGGACTGGGAAGCGCGCCTGACGGAGGACTTCGCCCTCAGCCCGAACCGTCGGCGGCTTGCCGCCGACTATCCGGTCAATGACGACGATTCGCCGATCAAGATCTCCAATTTCAACGGCGTCGGCGGCGGCACCATCCTCTATGCCGGGCACTATCCCCGGCTCCACCCCTCCGATTTCAGGGTCCGCAGCCTGGATGGCGTCGCCGATGACTGGCCGATCGACTACGAGACGCTGGAGCCCTTCTTCGCGCTCAACGACCGGATGATGGGCGTTGCCAGCCTGGCGGGCGACCCGGCCTATCCTACGAAAGATCAGGTCATGGGGCCGATCCCGCTCGGGCGCACGGGCGAGGTGCTGGGCAAGGCCATGAACGATCTCGGCTGGCACTGGTGGCCGTCGGATGCGGCGATCGCGACGCGAGAATATGAGGGCCGCGCGCCCTGCATCAATCTCGGCCAATGCGGCTCCGGTTGCGCTCAGGGGGCCAAGGGCACGACCGATCTGACCTACTGGCCGGAGGCGCAGCGCGCGCGCGTCGAGATACGGCCGCGCTGTCGCGTCAGCCGGATCGAGACCGGCCCGGACGGCATGGCGACGGGCGCTCACTATTTCGACGCGGACGGCAAGGAGCAGTTCCAGCCGGCCGAGATCGTGATCCTTGCCTGCAACGGTATCGGCACGCCGCGCCTGTTGCTGAACTCGGCGTCCGGCCGCTTTCCTGATGGCCTCGCCAATTCCAGCGGCCTTGTCGGGCGCAACCTGATGCTCCACCCCTATGCCCAGATACGCGGCCATTTCGACCAGCCGATGGATGGTCATCGCGGCTCGCCGATCTGCATCTGGAGCCATGAATTCTATGAGACGGAAGCGGCGCGCGGCTTCGTGCGCGGCTATTGCTATCAGTTTTCGCGCGGCATGGGCCCGGTTCGCACGGCGATGACCGGCATGGCGGATGGCCTGCTGCCCTGGGGCGAGGACCATCATGATGCCTTCCGCCGCCTGTTCGGCCACAGCGCCGGCATGCTGGCGATCTGCGAGGATCTGCCCGAGGCGCAAAATCGTGTCACGCTCGATCCCGATCTGAAGGATGAAAACGGCATTCCAGCGCCGAAGATCAGCTACCGGCTGAGCGAGAATTCGCGCCTCATGCTCGACCATTCGGTCGCGCGCGGCATCGAGATACTGGAAGCCGCCGGCGCGCGCGATATCACCACCCGGTCGCCGCTGCCCTATGCCGGCTGGCATCTCATGGGAACGGCGCGCATGGGCACGGACCCGGAGAGCTCCGTCGTCAATGAATGGGGCCGCAGCCACGATGTGAAGAACCTGTTCATCGTCGACGGCAGCGTTTTCGTCACCTCCGGCGGCGTCAACCCGACCTCGACGATCCAGGCGGTGGCGCTCTACGTCGCCGACCAGATCAAGACCCGCCTCTACGAGCTTTTTGATTGAACCGGCCATGACACAGACGATGACAGACCGCGCGGAACCGCCGCCATTCGAGGACGATAGCAAGACGCTGCTTGCGATCGTCGGACACATGATCCCGGCAAGCGCGCGCCACGGCGTGCCCGGCGCCGATGATCCGGCGATCTATGCCGATATCCTGCGATCGGTCGGCCGTGACCGGCAGGCGCTGGCAGAGGCGCTGGCGGCGGTCGAGGCGCGGGCCGTGACCGGCTTTGCCGGGCTTTCGCGCGAGGAGCAGGCCACGATCCTGCGGGTCTTCCGCGCCGATGAGCCGGCGCTTGCCGGCGTGATGGAGGCCGTCACCGCGCGCTGCTATTATCGCGATGACAGGGTCATGGCATCGATCGGCATCGAGGTCCGTCCGCCGTTTCCGGAAGGATATGCGGTGGAGGCGGGCGACCTGTCGCTGCTTGATCCGGTGCGGGCGCGCGGTCCGATCTGGCGTGCGCCCTGAACAAGGCGCGCACTGGCGACAGCGAGAAAGATGCCATCGGATGAGGGGCGGAAAGGACGAGGAAGCATGAGAGGAGACCGGGATGACGACTGAGACTGCATTGCGCCGCGATGCCGCGGATGGCGGGGCCGCCCGCCACGCCCGGCGGCATGCGCTCGCCGACCTTCTTGGCCGCTGGTCATTCCTGATGCCGAGCATGCTGGTGCTGATCGTCATGCTGGCCTATCCGATCTTCTACACGATCGAGATCAGCTTCTCCTCCTTCGATCTTGCGAGTTTCAGCGCCGATCAATGGGTCGGCTGGGAGAATTACCGCGAGGTGATCGGCGACTACCGGTTCTGGGAATCGCTGAAGGTCACGCTGATCTATCTGGTGATCGCCCTGCCGCTGCAGGTCGTGCTCGGCTTCGGCATCGCCTATCTTATCAATGCCGAGTGGTGGGGCCGGAGCATATTGCGCGCGCTGTTCATCATTCCCATGGTCGTTGCCCCCGCGGTCGCCGGCGGCATGTGGCGGATGATCCTCGATCCGCTCTGGGGCATCGCCAATTACTGGCTCGGCCTTGTCGGTCTCGGCCCGCTCGACTGGTTCGGCGACGCCAGGCTCGCCATGGCCTCGATCATCATCATCGACACATGGCGCTGGACCCCGTTCATCGTGCTGATCGCCACCGCCGCGCTGCTTGCCCTGCCCAAGGATGTGTTCGAGGCCGCCAAGATCGACGGCGCCGGCTGGTGGTCCACGCTCTGGTCCGTCGCCGTGCCGCTGCTGGTGCCCGTGATCGCGGCCACCTTCGTTATCCGCTGGCTCGGCGCGGTGAAGATGTTCGACATTGTGCTCGCCGCCACCTATGGCGGGCCGGGCAAGGCCACCAATGTCATCAACCTGTTCATCTACGAGGAGGCGTTCCGCTCGCTGCGCTTTGCCGAATCCGCGGCGATGGCCGTGATCGTGCTGATCCTGACCATGGTGCTGACCGGCATTTTCCTGCGCGGCAGCCGCAAGCTGGAGGAACTGTTTTGAGCGCCCCCGTCCCATCGTCAGCGCCTGCAGGCGCGTTCGGGCACAGGCTGCGGATCGCCGCCGCCATCATCGTCAGCCTGTTCTTCCTGTTTCCGATCTACTGGATGGTGCTGACCTCGTTCAAGCAGCAGGTGGACATCTTCACCAATCCGCCGACCTTCTTCTTCACGCCGACGCTTGCGACCTACAAGGAATATATCGCGCGCGCCGATATCGTCCGGCGGCTGATCAACACCGTCATCGTCGCCACCGGCTCCGGGCTGCTGTCGATCGTGGTCGGCACCATGGCAGGTTATGCGCTTGCCCGCATCCGGCTGCGTGGAGCCGGCACGATCGGGCTTTTGATCCTGTTGTCGCGCGGCGTGCCCCCGATCGCGCTGGCGGTTCCGATGTTTCTTGTGGCGCGCAAGTTCGGGCTGACCGACAAGCACATCACCCTGATCCTCGCCTACAGCACCTTTCTGATCCCCTATGTGATGTGGCTGATGCGCAGCTTCTTCCTTTCGCTGCCGAAGGAACTCGAGGAATCCGCCATGATCGACGGATGCTCGCGTTATGGCGCCTTCTTCAAGATCATCCTGCCGATCTCGCTGCCTGGCCTGCTCTCGACTCTGATCTTCAGCATGATTCTGGCCTGGGAGGAACTGCTGTTCGCCCTCGTGCTCACCAACCGCAATGCCTCGACCATACCGGTGGCGATTGCCGGTATTGCGGGCGACACGGTCAACGGCGCGAACTGGGGCGCGCTCACCGCGGTCGGCACGATCACCGTCGTTCCGGTGGTGATCTTCGCGCTTCTGGTGCAGAAGTGGCTTATCAAGGGCTTGGCTGACGGCGCGACCAAGGGATAATTGCGCCGGAGCCTCAAAACCGGAACTGGACGGAAACCATGGACCACCCGAAGACCTACATGACCAAGGCCGAACATGCCCGGCAGCATATCCAGGATATGGTGCTGTCCGGCACGGTCGGCCCGGGCGACAGGATCACCACGCGGGAAGTGTCGCTTGCGCTCGGCATCAGCGAGACGCCGATCCGCGAGGCGATCCGCAGCCTTGCCTCCGATGGCTGGCTGGAGGTGCAGAACCATATCGGCGCCGTGGTGCAGGGCCTGCGCGCCGAGCAGATCCGCGAGATCAGCGCCCTGCGCGGCCTGATATGCGGCCTTGCGGTGGAGCTTGGCGCCCGGAATTTCGATGCAGAACGGCTGGCGAAGATCGACGAGAACATCGCGATCTCGGCCACGGCGCTGCAAGCCGAGGATTTCGACCTGTTCGGGTCCAAGAACTACGAGTTTCACCTGCTGCTCTGCGACAATCCTGAATCGCCCTGGTGCCGCAGGCTGCTTGAAAACATGCATGGCCTCATGTCGGCCCAGCGCCACGGCATTCCGCCGCAGCCGGGGCGTCTCGCCGATGCCCTGGAAGAGCATAAGGCCATCCGCGACCGGCTGCGCGCGGGCGATTTCACGGCTGCGGCCGCGCTTGTGAACCAGCACGAAAAGAACACCGGCGATTTCCTGATCGATCTGATCGAGGCCGCGCCGGCCAAGGGCGCGAACCGACGGGCCGAGGGCCGCCGCGCTTCCGCGACATAAATCAGGCGTCCCGGAAAGGGGCGGCAAAGGGAGGAGTTTTGGAATGGGTACGGTTCAAATCCGCAAGGTGCGCAAATCCTACGGCGCGGTCGAGGTGCTGCACGGCGTCTCGATCGATATCGAGGATGGCGAATTCGTCGCGCTGGTCGGCCCTTCCGGGTGCGGAAAATCGACCCTTCTGAGAATGATCGCCGGGCTTGAAGGCATTACCGGCGGCGACATCGTGATCGGCGACCGCGTGGTCAACCACGTCGCGCCGAAGGATCGCGACATCGCTATGGTGTTCCAGAACTATGCACTCTATCCCCACAAGAATGTCCGCGACAATATGGGCTTCGCGCTCAAGCAGCGACGCGTGCCGAAAGCGGAGATCGAGCGGCGCGTCGGCGATGCCGCGCGCATTCTCGGGCTCGAGCCGCTGCTTGAGCGTAAGCCGCGGCAATTGTCCGGCGGCCAGCGCCAGCGCGTCGCCATGGGCCGCGCGATCGTGCGCGATCCCAATGTGTTCCTGTTCGACGAGCCGCTCTCCAATCTCGACGCCAAGCTCCGCGTGCAGATGCGCTCCGAGATCAAGGAGCTGCACCAGCGGCTGAAGACCACGACCATCTACGTGACCCACGATCAGATCGAGGCAATGACGCTTGCCGATCGCGTCGTGGTTTTGAATGGCGGCGTGATCGAGCAGGAAGGCCCGCCGCTCGAGCTTTACGACAAGCCGGCCAGCCTGTTCGTCGCGGCCTTCATCGGTTCGCCGCCGATGAACTTCCTGCAGGGCGATATCGTCGCCGGGAACGGGCTGAAGCTTGCCGACGGGCGGATATTGCCGCTGCCCACCGCCGAACCGAAGGGGCGGCAGCGCGTCACGGTCGGCGTCAGGCCCGAGCATTTCGTGCTTGCCGAAAGCGGCTGGCCGGCGATGGTCACGATTGTCGAGCCGACGGGTTCGGAAACCCAGATCACGGCCCGCCTTGCCGACGAGGTTATCCGCATCCTGGTGCGCGGGCGCACGGATGCGGAGCCGGGCGATACGATCCATCTGCAAGTCGCGCCGGATGCGATCCATTTCTTCGATGCCGCTCCGGTGCCGGAACTGGCGCTGGAAGATCCGGTGTGACCGCGCGAAAGGAAAAGACCGATGCTTGAACTCAGCAATTTCTATATCGACGGTCGCTGGACGCCAGCGGCTTCGACAGCAAGCCACACGCTGGTCGACGCCACCACCGAGCAGCCCTTCGGCACGGTTGCGCTTGCCGGGACAGACGAGGTCGATGCCGCAGTGGCGGCCGCCAAGCGCGCCTTTCCGGCATGGGCGGAAAGCGATCCGGAAGTCAGGGTCGCGCTCGTTAAACGCATCCACGATATCTATGCCGGCCGCATCGAAGAGATGGCGCGCGTCATCTCTCAGGAAATGGGCGCGCCGATCGAGCTTGCCCGCACCCGTCAGGCGGCGGCAGGCCTGCGCCATATGACCAATTTTCTTACCGCCATGGAGCATTTCGATTTCGTAAGGCCGCTCGGGCCGCATGCGCCGGATGATCGCATCCTGATGCAGCCGATCGGCGTCGTCGGCCTGATCACGCCGTGGAACTGGCCGATGAGCCAGGTCGCGCTGAAGGTCATACCGGCGCTTCTTGCCGGCTGCACCATGGTGCTGAAGCCGTCGGAGCTCGCGCCGCTGTCTTCCAACCTGCTCGCCGAGATCATTCACGAGGCCGGCGCGCCCGCGGGCGTCTTTAACCTCGTTAACGGCGATGGCGCGACCGCCGGCGCGCGGCTCGTCGAACATCCCGATGTCGCGATGATCAGCTTTACCGGCTCCACCCGCGCGGGGGCCAGCATCATGCGCGGCGCGGCCGACAGCTTCAAACGCGTCGCGCTGGAACTGGGCGGCAAGGGCGCCAACCTCATCTTTGCCGATGCCGACGAGGATGCCGTCGCGCGCGGCGTGCGGCAATGCTTCATCAACAGCGGCCAGAACTGCAACGCCCCGACCCGGATGCTGGTCGAGCGTTCGGTCTACGAGACCGCCGTGGAAAAGGCGCAAGCGGCGGCCGGCGCGATCGCGCTCGGCCCCTCATCGGCCGAGGGGAAGCATATGGGGCCGGTGATATCGAAGGGGCAGTTCGACAAGATCCAGGACCTGATCGAGACCGGCATTCGCGAGGGCGCGCGGCTGGTGGCGGGTGGTCCCGGCCTGCCGACCGGCTTCAACCGCGGCTATTTCGTCCAGCCGACGGTGTTCGCCGATGTCGACAACGCCATGACCATCGCGCGCGAGGAGATTTTCGGCCCCGTTCTCAGCATCATCCCGTTTGCCGATGAGGAGGAGGCTGTGGCGATCGCCAACGACACGCGCTACGGCCTCACCAATTATGTCCAGAGCGGCGATGGCGCGCGGCGCAACCGGCTGGCGCGGCTGCTGCGCTCCGGCATGGTCGAGATGAACGGCGAGCCGCGCGGTGCCGGCTCGCCCTTCGGCGGCGTCGGCCATTCAGGCGGCGCGCGCGAGGGCGGCGTCTGGGGGCTCGAGGAATACATGACCGTGAAATCGGTCTCTGGCTGGTCGTCGTAACCGGCACAACGTTCCTTGGCGGCAATGGCGGCCAAGGGAATGTGCCCAACAAAAAACCCGGCCTCGCGGCCGGGTTTTTTCAATTCAGAAAGTGCTGCGCCGCTCAGTTGGCCGGCTGCTGCACCTTGGCGCGGGCCTGTTCCTCGGCCATGCGCTTCTGGAACATCTGCGCGAAGTCGATCGGGTCGACGAGCAGCGGCGGGAAGCCGCCATTGCGGGTGGCGTCGGCGACGATCTGGCGGGCGAAGGGGAACAGCAGGCGCGGGCATTCGATGAACAGCATCGGCAGCACGTGCTCCTTCGGGAAGTCGGCCACGCGGAATACGCCGCCATAGACCAGTTCGCAGAGGAACATCGGCTTGTCGTTCGACTTGGCTTCCGCCTTCAGCGACAGCAGCACGTCGTAGGTGTCGTCGCCGAGCGGGTTGGCGTTGACATTGACGGAGATGTTGATCGCCGGCTGGGCGTCGCGCTTCTGCAGCGAGGCGGGAGCTCCCGGATTTTCGAAGGAAAGATCCTTGATGTACTGGGTGAGAATGCTCAGTGCAGGGCTCGGCTTCTTCTCCGCCGCTCCGTTTTCCTCGGCCATTGCGCGTCCTTTCGAGTAATGTCGTTGTGTGCGAATTAGCATCTCGCCGGCGGGCGTACAACCCTTCGTGCCGGCGGTTCGGGCCGTGAAGGCCTGCATTTCAGCCTATTTGGGCTTGTCGTTGTCGTCGGGCTTGCCCTTGCCCGCCCAGGGCGAATTCGGATCGGGGTCGTGGGAGAAATCATTGGCATCGAGATCGACCACTTTCGGCCCCTCGCGCGGGCCTTCGTGGCTGGGCGGCTCGCGCCTCGTGTAGCTGAACCCGGCGGAGCGCTCGGAAACCACCACCATGTTGCGGCTCATCCGCTTCCACACGAAATCGCGAAACGGCGGCACAAACAGCAGGAAACCGCAGATATCGCTGACGAAACCGGGCAGCAGCAGCAGGATGCCGGCGAGCACGATCATGCCGCCATGCACGAGGTCGCGGCCCGGATTGCCGCCGTCGCGGACGTCCTGGTTCAGCCTCTGCAACACGCTGAAGCCCTGGATACGCAAAAGGATCGCGCCGATCACGGCGGTCAGCATGATCAGGCCCAGCGTCGGAAACAGGCCGATCGCGCGGCCGACGACGATGAAGCCGGCGATTTCGATGAACGGGTAGAGAATGATGGCGATGAGAAGCGGCAAGTCGGTTTCCTGTCTGGCTTGTCTTTTCCAGATTGTATTTTCTGGCTTTCTTTCCCTTTTCGCGGCCCATGGGAAATGCGCTTGATAATCCGATGTGTTACATTTGAATCATGGCCCTGTGAAGTCTATATGGGGATAGGAAAACAACAAGGAAAGCCGCGGGTACGACGAAATGGGCACAAGCGATCTGATAACCCTCTTCTTCCTGATTGCGGCTGTGGTGATTTTCTTCCAGCTTCGCAACGTTCTCGGGCGGCGCACCGGCAACGAAAAGCCACGTTACGAGCAGACGCCGGTGCGTTCGCGCACCGATGCGCTGGAGCCGGGACGCGGCGAGGGCAAGGTGATCACTCTGCCGGGCGTCGAGAAGGAACAGGAAGCCGCCCGCAAGGCCGCGATCGACAGGATCGCGCCGGCGGGAAGCGACGTCAATTCCGGCCTCCAGGCGATTGCCGCCGCCGATCCGCAGTTCGATCCCGACGCCTTCCTGAAGGGCGCGCGCTCGGCCTATGAAATGATCGTGATGGCCTTTGCCGAGGGCGACCGGCGCAGCCTCAAGAACCTTCTGTCGAAGGAGGTCTATGACGGCTTCAACGCCGCCATCAGCGAGCGCGAGGCCAAGGGCGAGACGGTGCGGGCGAATTTCGTCGGCATCGAGAAGGCGGAGATTACCGAGGCGGAGGTCGAAAAGTCCGAAGCCCGGATCACGCTCCGCATCGTCAGCCAGATGATCTCGGCCACCTATGGCAGGGATGGCGAGGTCGTCGAGGGCGATCCGGAAGAAATCGCGGAAATCCGGGATCTCTGGACCTTCGCCCGCGACACCAAGGCGCGCGATCCGAACTGGAAGCTGATCGCCACGGCCTCCGAATAGGCGATTGATCCGGCGGCGCCTGCCGCCTGACGGGAGTTCGACTGATGAGCCGGCGCAAGCTCTCGTCCGAGGAACGCGATTTGTGGAACAAGGTAGCCCGCACGGCGCGGCCGCTTCCCGGCCGCAAGGCGGAAAAACTTGAGGCCCCGGACGAAAATTTCGCCGAGATGATGAGCCCGAAAGCGCCCGCACCCATAAAGGCCGAGCCGCCGCGCGCCGGCGTTTCGCCGCTTGCGCTCCGGCAGCCGAAGGAGCCGCGCCACCATCCGCTCGAGCGGCCGGTGAAACGGAAGCTCGCCAGCGGGCGGATCGGCATCGATGCCCGCATCGATCTGCACGGCCTGTTTCAGGACGAGGCCCATGCGCTGCTTCTATCCTTCCTGCGCCGCGCCCATGAACGCGGCCACCGCCATATCCTGGTGATCACCGGCAAGGGCGCGTCGCTTGGCAGCGACGGCGTGCTGAAGCGCACTGTGCCGCTATGGTTCTCGCTGCCGGATTTTCGGCCGCTGATTTCCTCCTATGAGACCGCCGCCCGCCAGCATGGCGGCGAAGGCGCGCTTTATGTCCGCCTTGCGCGCCGGAAGGGAGGGGCGGCATGACCCCCTTCGGCGATGCCGTGCGCGAATTGCGGGCAAGACGCGGCGTCACGCAAAAGCAGATGGCCGAGGCGATCGGCGTCTCCCCCGCCTACCTGTCCGCGCTGGAACATGGCCGGCGCGGCAAGCCGAGCTTCGATTTCCTGCAGCGGGTCGCGGGCTATTTCCACATCATCTGGGACGACGCCGAGGCGTTCTTCGAGATCGCCGACCAGTCCGATCCGCGTGTCGTGATCGACACGATCGGCCTGCCCTCCGCCCACACCGCCTTCGCCAACCATCTGTCGCGCAGTATCGGCCGGCTGGATGAGGATGCGGTGGCGGAACTGGAGGCGGTGCTGGAAAAGCATTTGAAACGCTGAGGCTTTGTCAGCCGCAGTCAGCCGAACAGTCCCCTGATCATGTCCTTGTCGTAGGGTTTCGACAGAATGCGGATATCTTCGAGGCCTTCGGGAAGCGTCAGGCTGTCGCCATAGCCGGAGGCGAACACGAAGGGTATGCCGTCGCGTTGCAGCCGCCGGGCCACCTCGAAGCTGGTCTCATTGCCGAGATTGATGTCGAGAAGGGCGAAGCCGAAAGGGCTGTCGCGCTGGTCGAGCATGCCCATCGCCGCCTCCACCGTCGGCGCGATGACGGTCTCCAGACTGCCGAGCTTCTCGAAGATCATCTCGGCATCCATGGCGATCATCAGATTGTCCTCGACCACCAGTACCGTTTCCGGGGGCGTGAAGACGGCCGCCGCGGCGACCTCATGGGCAGCGGCGGGCACCGACGCGGACTCCTCTGCAACCACATGTTCGCCCGGCAGCCAGAACGCGGCCGTCACGCCTTCAAGCCGATAGGAAATATCGGCCCGTCCGGACAACTCGAACGGTATTGTGCGCTCTATGATGGTCGAGCCGAAACCGCGGCGCTCCGGCGCTTTTACCGGCGGTCCGCCAATCTCGCGCCAGTCGATCTGGAGGCTTTCGTCCGGGCCGAGGCTCCAGTCGATCCTGACCGTGCCGCGCGGTGATGACAGCGCGCCGTATTTGGCGGAATTGGTCATCATCTCGTGGATCACCAGCGCCATCGCGGTATAGGCCTTCGACGTCAGAAGCACGTTGGGGCCGCTGGTTTCAAGCCGCGTCTTTCGGTCAAGCAGGTAGCTTTCCGCCTCCGCCTCGATCAGTTCCGTCAGCGCGGCCGGGGCCCAGTGGTGGCGCGTAATCTGGTCGTGGGCGCGCGCCAGCGTCTGCACCCGGCCATCGAGCTTGGCGACCAGTTCAGTGGTGGAGATCGCACCAACGCTGGTCTGCGATATCAGGCCGCGCACCAGGCCCAGAATATTGCGGACCCGGTGGTTGAGCTCGGCGATCAGCAATTCCTGCTTCTCATTGGCGCGCTTGCGTTCGCGCCCGGCCTCTTCCGTCAGCCGCAGCACGACTTCCAGCAGCATGATCCGCAATTGCGAGGCGGCGCGGATGTCGGCGGCGGACCAGGGCGCGCTCTGGCCGCGCACCGTGGTCTGCCAGGTTTCGAAACTCTTACGCGGCGTCAGCCTGGCGCCGTTCGGGCCGTAGCTCACCGGCTTTTCCGGATTGCCGGCCCAGTTGACCTGCTGCACCAGTTCGGCGCGGAAGAACAGCAGATAGTCGCGCGGCGAGCGCGAGATCGGGATCGACAGCACGCCGGCTGCCTTTTCGACAAGGCGCTCTGCGTCCGGCATGAATTTTTGGATCTCGTGATTGGCGTAGACGGCGTTGCCGGGCAGCGCGTTCAGATGGTCGCAGAGCGCGAGGATATCGGCCGCCTCCGGCGCATCGCCGCCGGTCACGACCTTGTTCTCCTGAACCACGGCGTAGCCATCGGCCTTGAGAATGTCGGCGAAGGATTCGGCGGAGGACCGCAGCAGTTCCGGCGTGGTGGTGTCTTTCGAAAGCGTGCGGGAAATATGCGTCGTCAGCCGGTGCACCACCTCGTCATTGGCGCGCTCGTCCGCCGAAAGGCGGGTCTGTAGCACCAGCGACAGCATGTGGCCGAACAGCAGCGCGGCGTTGCGAAGCCGCATCGAGGGCACATGGGGCGCGCCGTGGTGACAGGCGATCAGCCCCCACAGCGCGCCGTTGACGATCACCGAGATCGACATCGAGGCGCCGACATTCATGTTGCGCAGATATTCGAGATGGATGGTCGACACGCTTCTGAGCCGGCTTCCCGAAAGGTCCAGCACCTTGCCGTCACGGGCGAGGAGCGGCGCGCCCTCGTCGGCGACCGAGGCGATCAGCCGGATCGGGTTTTCGACATAGAGCGCGCGCGCCTGTTTGGGAATGTCGGTGGCGGGATAGCGCAGGTTCAGGAACGGTTCGAGATCGTGCTTCTTGGCTTCCGCCACCACTTCGCCGGTGTCGTCCGCGCCGAACTTGTAAAGCATCACCCGATCGAAACCGGTGATCAGCTTCACGAAGCGCACGGTGTGGCTATAGACCGCGGCGAAGGACGGAAGCTCGGCCATGCGGTCGATGGCGTTGCGCACATTGGCCATGTCGGTGGCAGCACCCTCCACCGGGGTGGCGGGCTCGAACTCGATGATGATGGTGTCGTTGAACCGGTGCACCGAGGCATCGAACCGGCTCTCAGAACCGGCGATGCTGAGGTCATAGATCACCTCGACGCCGCGATGCGGGTTGAGGAATTGCAGGCGGTTGCGGATGGTGTGGATCGTCTCCGCCGGCAACAGCGCCTCTGCCTGCCGGCCAAGCAACGGCGCTGCCGCGACGGCGAGAAAATTGCCGATGTTTTCGGAGACATGCGAGATCGTCCAGTCGGGCGCGACGGCGACCAGAAAGCCGAATTCCTGCACGCGGCCGAGAAGATGAATCGGCTCGCGATCGCAATTGGTCAGATCGACCCGGTCGTTCATTGCGCCTGTTCTCCTTCAAGATGGCAAACGGCCTCCAGATAGGCATCGAAAAGTGCCCTGGCTGACGTCACGGCCGTTGCGACGGCGCTTTGGGTTGCAGGCTGGGCGCTAAGCCAGACCCGGAAAGTTTTCCAGTGATCCTCGCCCTCGCCATGGCGCAGGAAGGCGACGGGGTAGGGCGCGCCGGCCTTCGCCAACTGGCCAAGCAGATAACGCGCGCCCAGCCGGGAGCCTTCCAGCACATAAGCCAGACCCGCGACCGAGCTGCTGTTGTCGGCGACGCAATCGCCGGCCGGCATTGAAAGCGCAAGCGCATCAAGATCGCGCGCAAGCGCCGCCGTGCGCAGCCTGTCGCCGGGAAGCGTCGCATAGAGCGGTTGGGCGGCAAGCCAGCGCTCGGCCTCAGGCAGCACGCGGGCATGCATCAGCAGGAAACGCTGATAGCCTTGGGGCGAGGCGAACGGAGTGCGGCTGACCGCGCGATCGAGGCGCTCATGCAGGTCGCTGGTATTGTTTCGCAGTTCGGCAAGCAGTTCCATTCGCCACTTTAGGGAAAATTAATATACGGGAAACGCGACCTTGTAGACGAATAATGCAGGCCGCGCCAGAAGATTGCGATTATGGGGAGACAGAAAGGGGCGGGCTTTAAACCAGATTAAACCGGGTCGCGATCGGCCGGTTCTATTCGCCCGTCAGCGCCCTGGCGGCCTGACGCAGGGCCTCGCGGAAGGCCCGGACGGAGGCCATGGTTTCGTGTTCGGCCAGCGTGACGAACCCGACCTGGATCTGCGGCAGCGTGAAACCGGGAATGTCGAGCGCGACCACCTCGCCGCCGGCGAGCCGGCTTTCAAGCATGAAACGCGGGGTGAGCGTCAGCACTTGCATTTCATGGGTCAGCGTGAGCAGCGAACCAGGGCCGGCGTTGAGCTCCAGCATTGGCTGGGGAAGGATCACGCCGTGGTTGCGCAGCTCGGTTTCGAGCTCGACGCGGTTATTGCTCTCTTCCGGCGGCAGCAGCCATGGCCACGCGGCCAGCTCGGCGATGTCGATGTCGGTTCGTTCCGCCAGCGGATGGTTCTTCGAACAGGCAATCACAAGATCGGAGCGCGTCAGCGGGTCGTGGCGCAACACCGGCATCACCTTTTTCGGGATATGGTTCCAGTCGATCCGCCCGACATAGCAGTCAAGCCGGCCCTCCCAGAGCTCGCGCAACACATCGCCGACAACGCCGACCGATATGCGGTAGCGGACCGCGCTCCTTTCGGCGTCGAGAATTTTGAGCGCTGCGGGCAGCAGATTGAAGTTCAGCGCCGGATTGGCGCCGATCCTGACGATCGGCGAGGGGCTGGTCTTCAGCTCGGCCACAAGATGGTCAAGCGAGGACAGCCCTGAGCGGGCACGCTCGAGGGCGACGCGGCCGGCGGGCGTCAGCTCGACGCCGCGCACCGACCGCGCCACCAGCTCGACGCCGAAGGCATATTCCAGGTCCTTCACCATTTGCGAAACCGCGGGCTGGGTCCGATTGAGGACCTGCCCGACGGCGCGCAGGGAGCGATGCTCGTCGATCAGTTCGAGGATGCGCAGATGCCTGAAACGCAGGCCATCGAGTCGGTGTGATGCACTAGCCATAAGCGTAACTTATCATATTGAAGAAAGTTTCTACTATTTCTTTTGGCTAAATCGGCAAATAGTGCAACCGAGGAGCGTGACGGCAGGCGTTTATCGCCGACGCGTCACCGATCGGGAGGAAAAATTGAGACGCGCCAATATCGTTTCCGGCGTTGTTCTGGCTCTTCTGGGCCTGTTTGCGCTTGTCTTCATCATTCCGAAAGGGATTAGCGAGGGGCCTCAGGGCATGATGTCGCCCCGCCTCGTGCCGAACATGATGATGATCGTCGTGGTCGCGCTGTCGGCCTTTCTGGCGTTTTCCAATCTGCGCGCCAAACCCGCGCCGGAGGATGCCGAGCCGACGATCACGCGCGGCGAAATGCTGGCGCTGGTCAAGATCGGCGCGGTGTTCCTGATCTCGATCGCGCTCTATTTGCTTCTCGCCCCGCTTGCCGGCGGCATCTTCCTGGTGGCGGCGAGCCTGATGCTTCTGGGCGAGCGGCGGCCGCTGGTGATCATCGGCATGACCGCCGGACTGCTGATCGCGGTCTGGCTGCTGTTTTACAAGCTGCTGGGGACGGGCATTCTATGAGCCATATCCTTCTCGGTTTTCAGGATGTCTTGCACCCGGCCACGCTGATATGGGTCGCGCTCGGCGTGTTCATCGGCTATGTCGTCGGCGCGCTGCCGGGGCTTGGCAAGGGCACCGGCGTGGCGGTCGCCATTCCGCTGACCTTCTATCTCACGCCGCCGGCGGCCATCGGCATGCTGATCGGCATCGCCAAGGGCAGCGGCGCGGGCAGCGCGGTCTCCGCCATCCTGCTCAACACGCCCGGCGAACCGTCCTCGGCGCCGACCGCGCTCGACGGCTATCCGCTGGCGCGCCAGGGCAAGGCGCAGAAGGCGCTGAAAATGGGCCTGTTCGCCTCGGTGATCGGCGATTTTCTCTCCACCATCATCCTGATCATGCTGGCCGCGCCGCTGGCGCGTTATGCGCTTTTGATCGGACCGGTGGAGCTCTGCGCGATCCTGCTGTTCTCGCTCACCTTCATCGGCGGGCTTTCCGGCACCTCGATGACCAAGGGGCTGATTGCCGGCGCGCTCGGCATCTTCTTCGCCACAATCGGGTTCGAGACCGAGACCTTCGTGCCGCGCATGAGCTTCGGTCTGCTGGAACTCGATGACGGCATCAAGCTGGTGCCGATGGCGATCGGCATGCTGGCGGTCGCCGAGATGGTGGTGCAGGCGGGCAATCTCAAGGCGCTCGATTCCGCGACCGACCAGATCCGCGACAGCGACAGGCGCGAGGACCGCGTGATCCTGTGGTCGGAGTGGCGTCGCTGCTTTCCCGCGATCGCGCGTGGCACGCTGATCGGCTCGGTCGTCGGCATCCTGCCGGGCCTTGGCGCGAGCGTTGGCTCGTTCATGTCCTATGGCGCAACCCGCAAGGCCTCCAAGACGCCGGAGAAATTCGGCAAGGGTATGATCGAGGGCGTGGCGGCCGCCGAAAGCGCGGACAACGCCGTCGTGCCGGCAAGCCTGATCCCGCTCTTCGCGCTCGGCATTCCCGGCAGCGTCATCGCCGCGATCCTGATCGCCGCCTTCATCCTGCACGGGCTGACGCCCGGCCCGCTGATGTTCAAGCAGCAGCCGCGCCTCGTCGCCGATGTCTATGCCGCGATGCTGTGCGCCAGCGTGATCATGCTGGCGATCGGCTATCTCGGCCAGCGCGTCTTCGCCCAGATCATCAAGGCGCCGATGCGGTTGATCATTCCGGGCGTGCTGCTTTTATGCAGCATCGGGGCCTACATGGAAACCGGCAGCATTTTCTCGATCTATGTGATGCTCGCCTTCGCGGTGGTGGGGTTCTTCGCGCGCAAGCTCGATTTTTCCTTCGTCACCTTCCTGATCGGCTTCGTCATCGGCCCCAATCTGGAGCTGAGCTTCCGCCAGTCGCTGCAACTGCTCGATCACAACGCACTCAACCTGCTGCAACACCCGATCGCGCTCGTCTTTCTGGTCCTGACCGTGGTGATTGCCTGGTGGATCGGCCATGGCAGCAAGATGGCGGTATCGCTCGGCCGGCACGACGCGCATGATTTTACCGGTCCGGAAGACCGGGACGTTTCTCGCAATCAAAAGGGAGGATGAGCGATGAAATCGATAACCAAACGGGGCCTTTTCGGCCTTTTCAGCGGCGCGGCCTTGAGCCTAGCCAGTCTCTCCGGCGTGGTCTTTGCCCAAGACGCCTATCCCGACCGGCCGATCACCATGCTGGTGGGTTACGGCGCCGGCGGCCAGACCGATCTGGTCGCCCGCGCGGCCGCTCAGGTCATGTCCGACCATCTCGGCCAGCCGATCAATATCGTCAACAAGCCGGGCGCAGGCGGAGCGGTCGCCGCGCGCGAGCTGACCAAGGCCAAGCCCGATGGCTATACCATGTTGTTCCAGTCGAACTCGGTGGTCAACACCGCGCCATTCATCATGGAGGGCATCAACTTCACCTCGGATGATTTCGAATATGCCGGCATGATCACCGCCTATCAGGTCGGCATGGCCGCCCGCAAGGACAGCCCCTACGACAATCTCACCGAATATCTGGCATGGGCCAAGGAAAATCCGGGCTCCAGCTTCGGCGCGCTGAGCCCCGAAGCGCGGCTCTACATCGAGGCGCTGAGCAAGCAGAATGATATCGACGTCAATATCGTGCCGCTGCAAAGCGGCAGCGAGATGATCAATGCGCTGCTCGGCAACCAGGTGGCGGCGGCGTTTTCCGGCGGCATCCACTATCGCTATCCGGAAGAGCTGAAGACGATCTCGGCGCTCACCACCTTCCGCCACCCGTCCGCGCCGAATGTTCCGACCATCGATGAGGAGGGCTATCCGATGGCGATGGATTCGCGCACGACCCTGTTCCTGCCCAAGGGAACGCCCCGCGCGATCCTCGAGCGTCTCGCCGAGGCGCTTTCCTTCGCCGAAACCGATGAGAGCTTCCAGAAGATCACTGCTGCTGCCGATATCCCGATCAAGTTCCTGGGTGTCGATGAGGCGTATCAGGAAATACACTCTTCCTACGACAAGAACAGGCAGATCATCGAGACCGCCAAGAAGGCGGCGCAATAGCAGGCCGCCTGCCAGACGAAATCGCGTCGCGCGATCGCGCGGCGCTCCTCTCCCAAGACCGGAAATCCGTTATGTTTCAGCCACTCAAGGGCGTCAGGGTCATCGATTTGAGCCAGGTTCTGGCCGGCCCCTATGCCACCTATCAACTGGCCCTGATGGGCGCCGAAGTCATCAAGATCGAAAAGCCCGGCGAGGGTGACTGGACGCGCATCGGCGGCCTGCTGCCGGAGCTCACAGCGCGGCGCATGGCCTCGAGCTACCTGACCCAGAATGCCGACAAGAAATCCGTGACGCTCGATCTGAAAAACCCGAAGGGTCTTGAGATCGCGAAGAAGCTGATCGCGGGCGCGGATGTCTTCGTGGAGAATTTCAAGCCCGGCGTCGCCGAGCGGCTGGGCCTCGGCTTCGAGGCCGTGAAGGCGATCAAGCCGGATATCGTCTATTGCTCGATCTCCGCCTATGGCCAGAACGGACCGTGGAGCGCCAGGCCCGCCTATGACCACGTCATCCAGGGCATGTGCGGCATCATGCTGACCACCGGCAAGCCGGGCAACGGCCCGACCAAGGTCGGCGCGCCCTATATCGATTTCGCAACCGGCATGAATGCCGCGCAGGCGATCATGGCCGGGCTGCTGGAGGTCGCCCGCACCGGCAAGGCCGTCGAGGTTGACGTCGCCATGCTCGATACCGCGCTGATGCTGATGGCCTCGCTGATGACCCAGCACATGACCGCCGGATGGATGCCGACCCAGAGCGGTAACGAGGCCTGGAGCGCCAGCCCCTCCTCGGGCGCATTCGAGACAAAGGATGGCGTGCTGATGCTGGCCGCCAACAATGCGCCGCAGTTCATGAGGCTCTGCAAGGCGATCGACCGCGATGATATTCTCGCCGATCAGCGCTGGAACACGCCCGCCGCCGTCAAGGAGAATGCGGCCTCATTGCGCGAAACGCTGAACGTCACTTTCCTCACGCGTACGGCGGATGAATGGGAGGCCCTGCTGGCAAAAGTCGATGTTCCCGCCGCCAGGGTGCGCAGTCTCGACGAAACCCTTTCGGAAGCGCATATTGCCGCGCGCGGCCTGCTTTCCGAATTCCGGATCGAAGGCCATGCCGGGCCGATACATGTACCCTCGATGAGTTTCCGCGCCAATGGCGAGGCGGTGACCGCGCATGCGCCGCCCCCCGAACTCGGCGCCGATACCGCGGACGTGCTGCAGGAGATCGGCCTTTCGGACGGCGAGATCGACGACTTGCGCGGCGCCGGCGTTATCTGAACGAGGCGCACCGTGATGAGGTGAAAGTGAGGACATGACAATGGACGCAAACGATTGGCCGGGACAGGCCGGCGCCGTCAACACCGTCCGGTTTGACATAAAGGACCGGGACGCGCGCCTGCCGCTCGTCTGCCGTTTTCCCGCCGAAGGACAGGCGAAGGGCATCGTCATTTTCTGCCATGGCCTCGGCGGCCATGGCGGAGATCATGTCGAACTTTCCACGTTTCTGGCAAGCCATGGCTATCTCGTCATCCATCCGACCTTTGCCGATGGCGTCGCCGCGCTCGAAGCTGTGGCGCGCGAGCTCGGCTTCGCGCCCGATGGTCCGGAAGTTTCAAAGTGGATCATCTTTCCGCCGCTGAGAGACCGGATGTTCCAGATTCTGCTTACGCCGCACTACTGGATGGAGCGGATCCGGATTGTCACCGCCATCATGGACAATCTGGCGGAAATCCGGGAGAAAACCATCGGTGCATCGTCCACGCCCCTGCCCACCGCCATCGCCGGCCATTCCTTCGGCGCCTATACCTCGCAGTTGCTCGCTGGCGCGGAAATCGACATGCCGGGCGAAGGCCCGCGCAGCTTCCGGGATCCGCGGTTTGCGGCCGCCGTGCTGTTGAGCGGCCAGGGCCGCGGCCAGCAGGGCCTGCGCGAGGGCTCCTGGGCCGCGATGGACGGGCCCGTGCTGACGGTGACCGGCACCCTGGACGGCGGCGCCAAGGGGCAGGACTGGAACTGGAAGACCGAGCCGTTTCATCATGCGCCCGCCGGCGACAAATATCTCGCCGTGTTGCATGAGGCCGATCATTTTCTCGGCGGCATGACCGATAACGACCCGACCCCCGGCCACCCCGACCAGCGCGAAGCGGTCTCCATGCTGACCCTCGCCTTCCTTGATGCCCATCTTGTGGATGACGAAAATGCGCGGGCATGGCTCACCGCGCTTGAAGACCGCATCGCCGACTGGCCCGCGCAGATATCGCGCAAGTAGCGCTTTTCCGCGGCCCGGGAGGCGCGTCTGCCGGCGAGGGCGCTTGCGTCAAACGCCATTTTGCGCATTCTTGCAGGCCAGATCCAAGGGAGGCAGGGATGAGCATTATCGACGACCCAACCGGCGTCTATGTCGGCCGCGTCTGGCTTGCGGAAGTAAACGGACCCGCAATCGTAACGGTGCGCGATGGCGCGCTCTTCGACATAACCGACAGAGCGGCGCCGACGGTGCGCGACATTTGCGAGATGGCGGACCCTGTCGCCTATGTCCGCAACGCTGAAGGCCGGTTGCTCGGTCCGCTCGATGACATTGCAGCGGCGCGTCCCGGCGATCCGGTCCACCTGCTGAGCCCCTGTGACCTGCAGGCCATCAAGGCGTGCGGCGTCACCTTTGCGCGCTCCATGGTCGAGCGCGTGATCGAGGAGAAGGCCGCCGGCGACCCCGCGAAGGCGGAAACCATCCGCGCTCGCATCGGCGAGAAGATCGGCGACAGCCTGAAAAACCTGGAGGCTGGCTCCAGGGCTGCGGCCCGGGTCAAAGAGGCTTTGATCGAGGAAGGATTGTGGAGCCAGTATCTCGAGGTCGGCATCGGCCCGGATGCGGAGGTGTTCTCGAAGGCGCAGGTTTTGTCCTCGGTCGGACCCGGCGCGGATGTGGGCCTTCATCCGGTCTCGAAATGGAACAATCCGGAGCCCGAAATTGTTCTCGCTGTATCTTCGACGGGCCGCATCGTCGGCGCCACGCTCGGCAATGACGTCAATCTGCGCGATGTTGAAGGCCGCTCCGCCCTGCTGTTGGGCAAGGCGAAGGATAATAATGCCTCGGCGGCGATCGGGCCGATGATCCGGCTGTTCGATGATCGCTTCAAGCTCGACGATGTGCGCCGGGCAGAGCTGACGCTGACGGTAGAGGGCGAGGACGGCTACACCATGACAGGGCATTCATCGATGTCGGAGATAAGCCGCGACCCGGAAATGCTCGTCGCCCAGACCATCGGCACGCATCATCAATATCCCGACGGCTTCATGCTTTACCTCGGCACGCTGTTTGCGCCCACCGAGGACCGGGACGTGAAGGGTGAAGGCTTCACCCACAAGATCGGCGACAGGGTTACGATCGAAGCCGCGGGACTTGGCCGGCTCACCAACACCGTGCGCCTCTCGACGTCATGCCCGCCGTGGACTTTCGGCATTCGTGCGCTGATGACCAATCTCGGCGAACGCGACCTCATCTGAATGGAGACATCTATGACTTTCGAACCACATGGCCGGCACCTGGTCGGCGGCGAATGGAAAGAAACCGCCAAACGCTTCAGCTTACAGCCGGTGACGGGCAAGCCGCTCGACTATTTCGAAGCCGATGAGGCGCTGGTGGATGAGGCTGCCAAGGCCGCCGAGGCCGCGTTCTGGGACTATGGCTACACGTCGCGCAGGACCCGTGCGGAATTTCTGAACAAGGTCGCCGACGAGATCGAGAAACGCGGCAGCGACATCACCGCGATCGCCGTGGCGGAAACCGGCTTGCCGGAAGCCCGCCTCGAAGGCGAGCGCGGCCGCACGACGGGCCAGCTCCGCTTGTTCGCGCGTCACATCATGGACGGCGACTATCTCGATCGCAGGCATGATGCCGCCAATCCCGAGGCGACCCCGCCCACGCCGGATCTGAAACTCATCCAGCGGCCGATCGGTCCCGTGGCCGTGTTCGGCGCGTCGAATTTCCCGCTGGCGTTTTCAACGGCCGGCGGCGATACCGCTTCCGCACTTGCCGCCGGTTGCCCGGTGGTGGTCAAAGGCCACCCCGCCCACCCGGGAACGGGCGAGATCGTGGCCGAGGCGATTGCCGCGGCGGCGGAGAAATGCGGCATTCACCCCGGCGTGTTCTCCCTGCTTCAGGGCGCCTCGCATGAGGCCGGCACGATGCTCGTCACCCATCCGCTGATCAAGGCCGTCGGCTTCACCGGGTCGCTTGCCGGCGGCAAGGCCCTGTTCGATCTCTGCGCCCGTCGCGATGAGCCGATCCCGTTCTTCGGCGAGCTCGGCTCGGTCAATCCGAACTTCCTGCTGCCGGACGCGCTCGCCAATCGCGGCAGCGAGATCGCCAAGGGCTGGGCCGGCTCGCTGACCATGGGCGTCGGCCAGTTCTGCACCAATCCGGGCCTGATGGTGACGCTGGCGGGCCCCGAGGCCGACCGTTTCGCCGAAGAGGCTGCCGAGGAGCTCGGCCGGGTCGGGGCGGCGACGATGCTGACCGACGGCATTGCCGAGGCCTTTCGCAAGGGCAGCGATGCGGTTGCCCATGCATCCGGGGTCGAGACGCTGGTCAAGATGGAGGCGCATGAGCGAAATGCGGCGCCGGCGCTCTACAAGGTTTCCGCGGCAGCGTTCATCGAAAACCCGGCGCTTTCCCACGAGGTGTTCGGCCCGCTCGGCATCGTTGTAGTGGCGTCGAACGCCCAGGAGATGCGTGCGGTTGCCGAGCGACTGGAGGGACAGCTGACCTGCACGCTGCACATGGATCATGATGACGCCGAGTTCGCCGGCTCGCTGCTGCCGGTGCTGGAGCGCAAGGCCGGCCGGCTGCTCGCCAACGGGTTTTCGACCGGGGTCGCCGTTGCCGATGCCATGGTCCATGGCGGGCCCTACCCGGCGACCACCAATTTCGGCGGAACCTCGGTCGGCACCATGGCGATACGTCGCTTCCTGCGGCCGGTCTGCTATCAGAACATGCCGACGGCGCTGCTGCCGGAGGATTTGCGGCATACGGGCTAAGGCCCTTCAGGGCTCTAACGAAAAACCGGTGCCGCCGCAGCTGCATCCGGGGCGGCGTTCGCGCCGCCCAAGGGCGGCTGAAGCACTCCGGTCAGCTTCTGCCGCCACAACTCCGCGACATTGGAAATGCGGTAATGCGGCGCGGCCGTAACCTTCGGCAGCGTCTCGCGCCAAGCGTCGAGCCGGTCGATAATCGCATCGATGTCGCCGGTGTCGACGCATTGGCTCTCACCGCCCAGAATTTCCATATTGACCGCCAGCCCCTCATCCGCGAGCACCGGCGTGCCGACCGCATTCGCCTCGGCAAGCTGCAGGGCGAAGGGTTCGAAAAACCGCGTCTGCGGATAGAAGACGCAAAGCGACCGGCGCATTCGGTCAATCATCTCGTCATGGTCGAGCCGCCCCAGGAAGGCGACGCCGGCCGGCGGCGCGCCATCTGGCCAGATCTTGTTGCCGTCTTCGGCGATATCGAGCTTCAGCTCGGGGCGCTGCTGGCGGAGCAATTCGAACTTGGCGAGAACCTCCGAAATGCCCCTGAGCGGCGCGCCGGGAAAGAACAGCCGGTTCACGTCGCGCGGCGTGTCATCGGGTGCGAGATGGTCATCGACCGGGTTGTAGATCGTCGTGATCTTCGGCAGCCTCTCGTTTTCCGCGCTCAGGAATTCGCGCACGTGACGCGCATGCGCATGAGAGACGCAGACGATCTCGATTCCGGCGTCGGCAAGCGCTTCGCCCATGCGGCGGTTGTGCCGTCCCGGGTTCGAATGGAGCCTGAGAAAAATCGGGGCGTGCGCGTTGAGTTTGCGCGCCTTCAGAGCGGATTTCCAAGAGCTGACCACCGCGATCGCCTGAACGCCGGCGAGATCGTCCGCCTTCAGCGAGCCGAGCGGCCGGTAGAAGCCGCAGACGTCGCGGTCGATATCGGTGCGGCCGTTCTGGTAGAAGTGAAACCGGAAATTTCTGCCATGGGCTTTCGCAACGCGCATGGCGATCGATTCGGCGCCGCTGAGCACCCCGGCTTCCAGCGAGCCGAGCGTGTAGGGTGTAAGGCAATAAGGATCTATAACAGCAATGGCGGAGGACATTAGAGTGCCTCCTTTCTTTGTTCGTTTTGAAGGATTTTCACGGACCATAGGAACCGCCCGGCCGCGAACTGCTTCTTTTGGCCCGATGGCAATTCTGACATCGGGCCCTCCTCGTTTGTCATTTACCTGAACTGTTTAGAAAAGGCGCGCATTAAACTGGTTACAAATCGTCTAAAATTACGTTGAAAACGAGGACGCCGCGCATAAAGTATCGCCGGACCCGACCATGATGATTGCAGTTGCCGCCATCATTCGGCCATAATTGCAGTGGCAGCGAGCATTTCACCACAGTCGCCCTGCCGGAAGGTTTTGGAAAGATGAACGCGCACACGAAAAGCTGTCTGGCCCAGAAGCTCTCGCATTATGCCGAACTCGATGAGGCTTCGCTTGAGAGCATCGCCCGCTTCGAACGCGAGGAAAAGGATTTCGCCAAGAATGACGAAGTCTACCAGGAGGGCGACCAGAATATTCACCTCTATGTGGTTAAGAAGGGATGGCTCTACAGCTATGCCGACCTCAAGGACGGCCGCCGGCAGATCGTGGAGATACATCATCCGGGCGATATCGTCGGGTTTCCCGATATCGCCTTCACCGAACGCACGACGGTGCTGAGGGCCGCCGAAGACGTGCGGCTCTGCCCGTTTCCGAAAAAGGACCTCGATGAGGTGTTCAAGCGCGCGCCGCAGCTTGCCGCGCTGCTGTTTGCGCTTGCGGTGCGCAACCAGGTGATCATGATCGATTTCCTGCGCGCCATCGGTCGCATGAGCGCGCGCGAACGAATCGCCTATCTGCTGCTCGACCTCCAGGCCCGGCTGCGCATCACCAACACGACGATGACCACGACCTTCCGCCTGCCGCTCAACCAGACCGAGATTTCAGACGTCCTGGGGCTCACCAATGTCTATGTCAGCCGCAGTTTCACCGCGCTAGAAAAGGACGGCCTGATCCGCCGCTCCAATGGCTCGGTGGAAATTCTCGAGGAGGACCGGATGAAGCGCATCTGCGACTTCTCCGACCGCCACACCAATCTCGACACATCCTGGTTTCCCGACGGAACGCCCGTCGAGGCCTGAATATG
This sequence comes from Martelella sp. FOR1707, assembly GCF_053484265.1. Classification (NCBI taxonomy): domain Bacteria; kingdom Pseudomonadati; phylum Pseudomonadota; class Alphaproteobacteria; order Hyphomicrobiales; family Aurantimonadaceae; genus Martelella; species Martelella sp. FOR1707. The sequence continues at coordinate 178,915 of NZ_JBAKFP010000005.1, forward strand.
TCGAATCCCTTTGTTTTCAGCCTGTTAGGGCAAATTAACTGAAATTCAGTTAATTTGCTCTGCGAGGAAGGGTTTCACGACGGTTCCGCAACCGCCTCGAGCGTCAGCGAACGGCTTCCCATTTCCTGGGAGCGGCCGGCGAGGTCGAGAACCTGCTGCAGTTCCGCGCCGCGCAGGAAGGTCGGCTCGGCCGGCGCCTCGCCACGGATCGCGGCGATGAAGCGCTGGTAGATCGTCGGGACCGGCGGGCAGTCGATATCGCTCCACTCCTCCTTGGCAAGCGCATCCGGGCCGATGGCCGCGCGCAAACGGCTCTCATTGCGCTCGAAAAGCACCTGCAACCCGCCCTTGTCGCCGTAAATCCTGAGGCGAAGATCATTGTGGTGGCCGGAGGCGAAGCGCGACGCGGTGACCGTGCCGATCGCGCCGTTTGCGAGGTCCATATGCATGACGAAGCTGTCATTGGCGTCGAGCGTATATTCGCCGATCCTGTCGCCCTCCGCCTTGTGGAACACGGCGGTGCGGCAGGAGACTGAATGCGGCGCGGAGCCGGCGGCAAAGGTGGCGAAATCGACGATATGGATGCCGACATCGCCGAGCGCGCCCTTGGAGCCATGCGCGGTGGAAAGCCGCCACAGCCAGCCGGGCTCGGTGCGCCAGTCGCCCCAGACGTCCTGTGTCAGCCAGCTCTGCAGATAGGAGGCCTCGAAATGGCGCACCGCGCCGATCTCGCCGGCGGCGATCATGTCCGCCGCCTTCTGCAGCGCGGCGACATTGCGGTAGCTGAGATTGATCATGTTGACGATGCCCGCTGCCTCGGCGGCAGACGCCATCTCGGAGGCAAAGGCGTAATCGGTGCTGAGCGGCTTCTCGCACAGCACATGCTTGCCGGCGGCGATCAGCGGCATGGTCGTGGCATAGTGCAGGCCGTCGGGCGTCACCACCGAGGCGGCGTCGAAATCGCATTGCTCGATCGCGTCGGCAAGCGTGGCGTAGCGGCCTTCGATCCCGTGTTTGTCGCAGAAGGCGGCGAGCACATCGGCGCGCGGATCGACGCCCGCCACCACGCTCACGCCATCCATCTCGGCAAAGGCTTCGGCATGAACGCGCGCCATGCCGCCGGTGCCGACAATCAGCACCCGTACCGGTTTCTTCGTCTTCGTCATCGGGCTGTCTCCGTGGTCAGCGAAAACCGTCTTCGCCGGGATTGTGCAGGCGGGCGCCGCGCTCGGTGATCTTCTCGGGCGCCTCGTCGACGGGCACGTTGGGGGCGGCGGTCGGATCGGCGATCCGGCGGGCCGGGTTATGGGCCCAGCGCACGGCATTGGCGATCACGCGCTGGACATTGGCGTCGTGATAGGTCGGATAGGTCTCGTGGCCGGGGCGGAAGTAGAACACACTGCCCGCGCCGCGCTTGTAGGTGAGGCCGGAGCGGAACACCTCGCCGCCCTGGAACCAGCTCACGAACACGGTCTCCAGCGGTTCCGGCACGCCGAAGGGCTCGCCATACATCTCCTCGTTTTCAAGCTCGAACATCGGGCCGACGCCTTCGGCGATCGGGTGGTTGGCCGAGGTCACCCAAAGCCGCTCGCGCTCGCCGGCTTCGCGCCAGGTGAGATTGCAGGCCGTGCCCATCAGCCGCTTGAACGGCTTGGAAAAATGCGCCGAATGCAGGAAGATCATGCCCATCCCGCTCCAGACCGCCTCGCAGACGCGCTCGGCAACCGCGTCGGAAACGTCGCCATGGGCGGCATGGCCCCACCACAGCAAGACGTCGGTTGCGGCGAGCCGCTCTTCCGTCAGGCCGTGCTCGGGGTCCTGCAGAACGGCGGTGTCCGCCTTGATGCCGTCATTGCGGTTGAGGCTTTCGGCGATGGCGGTATGCATGCCGCCGGGATAGAGTTCGGCCACGGTCTCGTTGGTCTGCTCGTGGACGTTTTCGCCCCAAACAAGGGTTCTGATGGTCATGTCTGATATCCATTTTTCCGGATTGGCGCGGCGCGGGACGCGTTGCGGTCGGGCTTAGCCTTCTTCGCCGAAACGGTCGGCGACGAGCGCCTCGATGGCATCGAGCGCCGCTTCCGCCTCGGCGCCCGCGGCTGAGACAACAATAGTGCTGTTGATGCCGGCGGCAAGCATCATCAGCCCCATAATCGACGTGCCGCCCACGCGCATGCCGTCCTTGGCGACGGCGACGGAGGCATCGAATTTTTCGACGGTCTGGACGAACTTCGCCGAAGCGCGCGCATGCAGCCCCCTTTTGTTGAGAATGGTGAGGCGGCGTGTAACGGTTTCCATATGGCCTGCTAGTTCCCGCTCAGCACACGGCTTGCAACATTGATATAGCGCCGGCCGGCATCCTCCGCCTCGGCAAGCGCCTTTGCCATGTCGTTTTCCTGGCGCACGGCCACAAGCTTGATCAGCATCGGCAGGTTGACGCCGGCGATCACCTCGGTGGTGCCGCTGTTCATGACGGAAATCGCGAGGTTTGAGGGGGTTCCGCCGAACATGTCGGTCAGGATAATGACGCCGTGGCCGGCATCGACCTTGCCGACGGCGGCAACGATATCGTCGCGGCGGCGGTCCATGTCGTCTTCCGGGCCGATCGAAATCGTCTCGATGGCATCCTGGGGCCCAACAACATGTTCGACCGCCAGACGGAATTCCTCCGCCAGGCCGCCATGGGTCACAAGAACCAGTCCGATCATTCACCAAGCTCCTTCTCGGGGCGATAACGTTCGCATCTTGTCGAAGCGGGCGCGAAGTGCAAGCCAAAACGGCGAAATCACACATGAAAACAGTCGCGCTCGAAGAGGCGCGATCAGTATTCCGCCAGCCGCGGGCGCGCGGCAAGGCCCTGCTCGAGGCCGGGACAAAGTGCCGCAAGCGCCGAAAACGGATCGGGCGAAGGCCACACGAGGCGCGCGAGCGGCAGCGTCAGACCGGCAACAAGATCGAGCCGCTCGCCGGTCGCCGGCAGCCGCTCGGCCGTGGCCGGATCGACGGGCAGAAGCGCGAAATCGAGCACCGCCTCCGGCAGATGGTCGATCGGCACAAGGCCGGTCCCGCGGATTTCGATAAGGCCCGCAGTCGCCGGCGGCGCGGCCGCCACCGCCCTGCCGTTCAGCGCCGAGACCAGCACCTGGTCATCGGCGACGAGGCTTGCGTAAAGACCGTGCAGCCGTCCGGCCCGGATCAGCGAAAGCGCCAGCGCGCTTTTGCCGCCCCCTGACGGACCGGTGATCAGGATGCCGGTCGCGCCGAGCACGATTGCGGTTGCATGCAGATTGACCGCTTCGGTCATGACGCCTTGCCAGTGGCCGCCGGCAGGGTGAGGGTGAAGCGCGCGCCCTTGATTTCGCCGGTTTCCGCATCGGCGACGTTTTCCGCCGTCAGCGTGCCGCCATGGGCCTCGGCGATCTGGCGCGATATCGACAGGCCGAGACCGGAATTCTGGCCGAAGGCCTCGCCGTCGGGCCGGTCGGTGTAGAACCGCTCGAAGACGCGCTCCAGCGCGTCGGGACGGATGCCGGGGCCATTATCCGTGACCGTTACGATGATCTGCGCCCTTGTGCGGGTCAGCGCCACGTCGACGCGGCCTGTCTTTTCCGGGACGAAGGAGCGGGCGTTTTCGATAAGATTGGTGACGATCTGGCCGATGCGCAGGTCATGGCCGTAGGTCTCGAACGCGCTCTTGCCGTGATTGCCGGGATGGGCGGTGAAGCCGATCGTCACCTGCTTGTGTCGCTTGCTGGTCTCGCGCGAGATTTTCACCAGATCAGTGAGCAGGGTTTCGACATCGAAGCGCTTGGCGTCCTCGCGCGCAAGCTCGGCGTCGAGCCTGGAGGCATCCGAGATATCGCTGATCAGCCGGTCGAGACGGCGCACATCATGCTGGATGATCTCGGTGAGCCGGGCCTTGGATTCCTCGGTTTTCGCCAGCGGCAGGGTTTCCACGGCGCTGCGCAGCGAGGTCAGAGGGTTTTTCAGCTCATGGGCGACGTCGGCCGCGAAACTGTCGATCGCGTCGATCCGGTCGTAAAGCGCCGTGGTCATCTCGCGAAGCGTCGTCGAGAGGTGGCCGATCTCGTCCTGGCGGGCGGAGAAATCCGGAATTTCCTCGCGCTCGCGCGGGCCGCCGCGGCGCACCCTCACGGCGGCTTCCGACAGCCGGCGCAGCGGGCTTGCGATCGTCGAGGACAGCATGAAGGACAGGATCATCGTCACCAACGCGGTGACCCCGAAGACGCGGATGATCGCGATCCGCTCGGCATGGACGATCTCGTCGATATCGCCGGCCTGGGTGGACAGAAGCAGCACGCCGAGCACCGCGCGGAAACGCTGGATCGGCACGGCGACGGAGACAATCAGCTTGCCCTTGTCGGTGACGCGCACGACCGCCGACCGTTGGGCATCAAGCGCCTTGACGACCTCCGGATAGATCGAGCCGTCGCCGCCCGGCGCCTCCTCGTAGCGCGGCAGGTTGCCGGGCTGCAGGAACCGGTTCATGAGATTGCCGAGCTTGTCGCCGATGCTTTCGGTATCATCCTGGCTGGCGGCGGGCAGGTCGTAACGCAGCACCTGGCCGCGCGAATAGAGATAGCGCGAATCGAGGATCAGATTGGCGTCGGGATCGAAGATCCGCGCCCGCGTCCTTGTCGGCGAAATCAGCCGTCTGAGGATCGGCGCCACTTTTTCGGGGTTGAGCGGAAAGCGCAGATCCTCGTCGCTGGCGGTCGGCCGGGCGCTTTCGCCGGCCTGCAGTTCCAGAAGCTTCTGCGGGTCGATCGTCATCGTGTCGGTCTCGACCGAGGCCGAGGAGGCGATCGCGCCGGCGATGATCTCGCCCTGGGTCAGCAGGCTTTCGACGCGCGCGTCGATCAGGCCCTCGCGGAACTGGTTGAGGTAGAGAATGCCGCCGACCAGGAAAAACAGCGCCAGAAGGTTGAAGAACAGGATGCGCCAGTTGAGGCTCGAAAACACGGTCGAGGCCAGCACCCAGCGCATGACGGCGAAGGGCTTTCGCCAGCGCCGGGCCGGTTTGGCTGTTTTCTTGGCTGTGTCCGTCACGCTACGTCCTGGCTACCCGGCGCGGCCGCTCTCGGTGGTGCGCCGGTCGTCGTCTTGAAAATCAGGCCGCCTCGCGGAAGCGATAGCCGACGCCGTAGAGCGTCTCTATCATATCGAAGTCGTTATCGACCATCTTGAACTTCTTGCGCAGGCGCTTGATGTGGCTGTCGATGGTGCGGTCGTCGACATAGACCTGATCGTCATAGGCGGCATCCATCAGCGCATCGCGGCTCTTGACCACGCCCGGGCGCTGGGCGAGCGATTGCAGGATCAGGAATTCGGTGACGGTCAGCGTCACCGGGCCGCCCTTCCAGGTGCAGGTGTGGCGCTCGCGGTCCATCACCAGCGGCCCGCGCTCCAGCGGACGGTTGGCCTCGCCGTCTGTCGGCTTGACGCCGTTGGCGGCGGCCTCGCGGGCGGCGACCCGGCGCAGAACTGCGCGCACGCGCTCCACCAGCAGGCGCTGCGAGAACGGCTTGGTAATGAAATCGTCGGCGCCCATCTTCAGGCCGAACAGCTCGTCGATCTCTTCATCCTTCGAGGTCAGAAAGATCACCGGCATATCGGATTTCTGGCGCAGGCGGCGCAGCAGTTCCATCCCGTCCATGCGCGGCATCTTGATGTCGAAGATCGCAAGCTGCGGGGGGTTGGCCTGGAGCCCGGTCAGCGCGGTCGCGCCATCGGTATAGGTGTCGACGCGGTACCCCTCCGATTCGAGCGCGATCGACACCGAGGTCAAAATGTTGCGGTCGTCATCGACCAGAGCGATCGTCTGCATGGGAACTCCCTGTCAGCATCTGTTTTTGGAAGGGCCGCCGCAGAGCGGACCAACTCTCTGTTTCTAGCATTTCTTGGAAAAAAACTGGAACAAATTGTGGCAAGGCCGCCCGCTCCGCGCTGACGCCGCGTTTTAAAACGAGCCGCGGACCAACTCGGATGAGCAGTTAAGATCATGAGAAAGCAGGATAAATTTCATAACACTGTCATGTGTGGATTTTCTTTAATCGATTAAATAACTGATTTCATTAGATTTTGCGACATCCCCGGTTGTCGGATGCGAATTAATTTAATATGTTTTTAAAAAATTGAATTTCTCTTGAAAGGCGAGAACATGGCGGAGCATGGAATCTACAATCGCAGCTTTCCGGTCGAGAGCGCGGGTCTGAAAGACCTGAAATCGGTCTATTACAACCTCCTTCCGGCCGAACTCTGCGAGGAATCGATCCGTCGTGGAGAAGCGGTTCTGACGGCCGGTGGCGCCTTGCGCGCGCTTACCGGCCAGCACACCGGCCGCTCGGCCAAGGACAAGTTCGTGGTCTCAGACGACGCCACGCGCGACCAGATTTGGTGGGACAACAACAAGCCGATGTCGCCGGAGCATTTCGCGCTTCTGAAGGCCGACATGCTGGCCCATGCCGCCGGCAAGGATCTGTTCGTCCAGGACCTGATCGGCGGTGCGGACGAGGCCAACCGCCTGCCGACGCGGGTGATCACCGAATATGCCTGGCACGCCCAGTTCATCCGCAATTTGCTGATCCGCCCGGATCGCGATCAGGTCGAGGATTTCGAGGCGAAGCTGACGATCATCAACCTGCCGTCGTTTTCGGCCGATCCGAAACGCTATGGCTGCCGCACCGAAACCGTGATCGCCTGCGATCTCGTCAACGGTCTCGTGCTGATCGGCGGCACCTCCTATGCCGGCGAGATGAAGAAGTCGGTGTTCACCGTGCTCAACTACCTGCTGCCGGAACGCGGCGTGATGCCGATGCACTGCTCGGCCAATGTCGGCCCGGATGGCGATGCCGCCGTGTTCTTCGGCCTGTCGGGCACCGGCAAGACCACGCTTTCGGCCGATCCGGCGCGCACGCTGGTCGGCGATGACGAGCATGGCTGGGGCAAGGATGGCCTGTTCAATTTCGAGGGCGGCTGCTACGCCAAGACCATCCGGCTTTCGGCGGAGGCCGAGCCGGAGATCTATGCCACCACCAAGCGGTTCGGCACGGTCCTGGAAAACGTCGTGCTCGATGCCGACCGCGAGCCCGATTTCGACGATGGCTCGCTGACCGAGAACACCCGCTGCGCCTATCCGCTGGATTACATCCCCAACGCCTCGCGCACAGGTCTCGCGCCGCATCCCAAGACCGTCATCATGCTGACGGCGGATGCCTTCGGCGTGCTGCCGCCGATTGCGAAACTCAGCCCCGAACAGGCGATGTACCACTTCCTGTCGGGCTACACCGCCAAGGTGGCGGGCACCGAAAAGGGCGTGACCGAGCCGGAAGCGACGTTTTCGACCTGTTTCGGCGCGCCGTTCATGCCGCGTCACCCGACCGAATACGGCAATCTCTTAAAGGCGCTGATCGCCAAACACGGCGTCCAGTGCTGGCTGGTCAATACCGGCTGGACCGGCGGCGCCTATGGCACCGGCAGCCGGATGCCGATCCGCCAGACCCGCGCGATGCTGGCCGAAGCGCTGTCGGGCCGTCTCGCCGGCGCCGAGTTCCGCACCGATGCCAATTTCGGCTTCGAGGTGCCGGTCGCGGTGCCGGGCGTCGATGCCGCCATCCTCAACCCGCGCGGCACCTGGTCGAACCCGACCGCCTACGACGCGCAGGCAAAGAAGCTGGTCGCCATGTTCGTCGCCAACTTCGCCAAGTTCGAGGACCATGTGGACGCCGGCGTCAAGGCGGCTTCCCCGGGCGTGCTGGCCGCGGCCTGAGAAACAGGCGAGACCTTAAAGGGTGCGCGATACCCGGACGGCGAAGGTCGTCCGGGTATTCGGGCTGCTGCAGCATTTCCAAATGCGAGGTGTTGGCGGGGATGGCCCTCTCCTCTCAGGGGTCATGCTCGGACTTGATCCGAGCATCCAGGCGACTTAAGTCATTGAATCTCAGTGGACTTATTGCGAATCCTTGCCGGGTTGCCTGGACCCTCGGGTCTAGCCCGAGGGTGACGCCGAGTTTAAGGACAGGTTTGTTAACAGACTGGATACAAGGACACTGAGGTCGTCCGGGTATTTTTGTTTTCCGCGAGCAACCAGCTACCACGACAGCTCCACATGCGGGCGTCCGTCCGAGGTCTTTGCCGGCGAGCGGCCGGTTTCGTTGATGGTGCAGTTGATCCGGCGGCGAAAGGCCGAGAAGCTCTCGAAGGTGACGACATCGATCGCCTCGTCGAATTTCATCGTCAGCCGGTAGTAGCCGGGCCTGTTCTGCATGGCCTGCACGGAGATCACCTCGGCGGTGAAGGGATGGCCGAGATAGGTTCCGCTGACGCGCGCGCCGAGCATCCATGGATTGAGCGGCGGCCGGTTGCCGACCCTTGCATGCAGCGTGTTCCAGTCGCGAAAACCGTATTGCGCGGCAACCAGTTCCAGCGCGCGGGAGTGGCTGATGGTCTGGCCTTCCTGGGCCAGCCGAGAACGCAGGCGTTTCGCCTGATCCTTGAGCGTCTCAAGGGATGGCAGTGGTGTATGAGACATTGCGAAGTCTTTCCTTCGCATTCGCTTTTATGGTGTTCCGGTGCCCGCATTGCCTGAAACGCGAATGCGCAAGGTTTGAAAAACTCGCTCATCGGTTCAACGGGCACTTCACCATGGGCTTCAATAAACCCGCGGGCGGCCGGCGACCCTTGCCGTTCCTGCTCGGTACGCCGGTTTTTTCTCCGCGTCAAGCAAGGCCCGCGGCCTTGAAGGGCAGGGTGGAGCGTGAGATAACGCCATCCATGGCCTCAAGCGATCTCATCATCAACGACCGGATCACCATTTTCGGCTGGGAGCTGACCGAGCAGTTCGTGCTGTCGGGCGGGCCCGGCGGGCAGAACGTCAACAAGGTCGCGACCGGCGTGCAACTGTTCTTTCCGCTCACGGCCTCGCCCTCGCTCTCGGACACGGTCAAGCGCAACGCCGCGCGCATCGCCGGCCGCAAACTCTCCAAGGAGGGCGTGCTGATGATCGAGGCCAACCGGTTCCGATCCCAGGAGCGCAACCGCGAGGATGCCCGCGAGCGGTTGAAGGAGCTGATCCTCGCCGCCGCCGCCCCGCCGCCGCCAAGACGCCGCAAGACCCGACCCACCAAGGGCTCGATCGAGCGCCGGCTGAAGGCCAAGACCGGACGCGGCGCCATCAAGAAGATGCGCGGCAAGCCCGCGCCGGACGAGTGAGAGCGATGAACGACCTGCCCGAAGGCTTCCGCTATCTGCCGGATTATCTCGATCGCGCCGCCCAGGAGGCGCTGGTCGGCGAAATCCGCGCCGTGGTCGCGGACGCCCCGCTCTATGTGCCGACCATGCCGCGCACCGGCAAGCCGATGTCGGTGAGGATGACCAATTGCGGCGCGCTCGGCTGGGTCACCGACAAGCAGCGCGGCTACCGCTACCAGGAAACCCATCCGGTGACCGGCAGGCCGTGGCCGCCGATGCCGGCGAGCCTTCTGAACCTCTGGGATACGCTTGCCGATTACGAGCGTCCGCCCGAGGCCTGCCTCGTCAATTTCTACGACGAGAGCGCCAAGATGGGCCTGCATCAGGACAGCGACGAGGCCGATTTCAACGCGCCCGTGCTCTCGGTCTCGCTCGGCGATACCTGCTTGTTCCGCGTCGGAGGGACCGAGCGGGGCGGCAAGACGGTGTCGCTGAAGCTCAAGAGCGGCGATATCGTCCTGCTTGCCGGCAAGAGCCGCCTCGCCTTCCACGGCGTCACCCGCACCTATCCCGGCACCTCGACGCTTCTGAAGAATGGCGGCCGGATCAATCTGACACTGCGGCGGGTGACGGCGTAGCGCGTCTACCTGTCACCGCACACAAAAAAGCCGGCGGGCATGACCCGCCGGCGCGCCTTGGGAGGCTGTGTTCACACCGCGCTTGTGGGACTTAACCCGCGGCGGTTCTGGATGAGCGCCGCGATCACCACCGGCGACATTACCGCAAGGCCGATCGCCAGCAGTTCCAGATCGCCGATCCCGGCGATCGCTTCGCCCGGCAGCGCGATCAGGATCGCGCCGATCAGCAGCGGCAGCCTGAGGACCCAGGCATAGGGGCTGTCGCGGAACACCGGACCGATGCCCATGATATAGCCCTGGATGCCGCCCGCGAACATCCATACCCCGAACAGCGCCAACATCAGCGAGACCACGATATTGCCCCAGCTTCCGTGGCCGATCAGCGCCGGATCGAACACGAAGAAGAACGGGATGAAATAGACGATGCTGCCGATCTTCATCGCCTCGAAGCCGGTACGCATCGGCGGCGTGTTGGCGACCGATGCGGCGGCAAACGCGCCGAGCGCCACCGGCGGGGTGATGAAGGACAGCATGCCCCAGTAGAAGATGAACAGGTGCGAGGCCAGCGGATCGAGCCCGACCTGGATCAGCGCCGGCGCCAGCATCACCGCGAGGAAGATGTAGCACGCCGTCGCCGTCATGCCGGTTCCGAGCACGAGGCTCGTCAGCGCGCCCATGATCAGGAGCAGCAGGGGGCTGTCGCCGGCAATCGACAACAGGTCGTTGACGAGCGTGCCGGCAAGGCCGGTCATCGAAAGCCCGCCGACGATCATGCCGACGGCGGCAAGGGTTGCGGCGAGCGTTGCGAACAGTCGGCCAAGCGAATCGATGAAATGCAGCAGTTCCTTTTTGCCCCAGCGATCGGTCTTCGAGACGATCTGGTTGATCACCAGTAGCGCGGCGGTGGCATAGAAGGGCGCATATTGCTCGTTCTGCATCACCAGCAGCATGAAGGTCAAAAGCCCGAAGGCGAAGACATGGTGCCAGCCTTCCTTGAGAGTCTGTTTCAGCTTCGGCAGTTCCTCGACCGGAATGCCCTTCAGCCCGTCACGCGCGGCGCGCGCGTCGATCTGGATGAACAGGCCCATGAAATAGAGGAAGGCGGGGATCGCGGCAGACACCGCGATCGTGGCGTAGGGCACCTGCAGGAAATCCGCCATGACGAAGGCGGCGGCCCCCATGACGGGCGGCATAAGAACGCCGCCCGTCGAGGCGCAGGTCTCGATCCCGGCCGCCATCGTGCCCTTCATGCCGACCCTGCGCATGGCCGGAATGGTCATGACGCCGGTGGTCAGCACATTGGTGACGACGCTGCCCGAAAGCGAGCCCATCAGCCCGCTCGAAAGGATCGCGACCTTGGCCGGTCCGCCGCGGACGTGACCGAGAAGCGCGAAGGCGAGATTGATGAAGAACCGGCCCGCGCCGGTATGTTCCAGTGCTGCGCCGAACACGACGAAGCCGAACACGAGATTGGCGAACGCCTTCAGCGGAATGCCGAGCATGCTTTCAAGGCTCATCGCGTGATAGGCGGCGACATAGGAAAACGGCGATGAGAACGCCGAGATCGGCCCCGGCATACGGTCGGCAAACAGCGGATAGGCCGAGAAGAACAGCACGATCAGACCGAGGATCAGCCCGCCCGCGCGCCTGCCGGCGTCGAGCATGAGCACCCACAGGATCGCGCTGAAGATCACCGCCGTTTGAGGCGGCGACATTTCCCAGCCGAGCAGCACGATGTCATAGGAATGGATGACGAAATAAGCGAGCGTGCCGACGGTGATCGCAGCAAGCGCCCAGTCGATGATGCCCGGACCCTTGGCGGTGTTGCCGCCGAAGCCGGGAATCAGCAGAAACACCATCGGGATGGCAAGCGCCAGCACGAGATAGAAATACTGGTTTTCGAGGATCGTGAAACCGAAATGCGATCCGAGATTAAACGTCTGGTTGGTGCCGAGCACGAGGAGGATCAGGGTAAAGACCCTGACCGCCCATCGCGCCGGACCGGGGAGATGGCGAGTCGGCGTAGACTCGCCGTCATGATAGATCTTTTCCGGTTCGGACATTCTTATTCTCTTACCTGAAATAAGCCGGGAAGCCCGCTGCTTCCAGCGCATCGGCGCGCACCTGCATCCACTTCTCGGCAAAACCGTCGCCGCTTTCGCCTTCCATCGTGGCCCAGGCATCCTGCAGCACCTTGCCGCGGGCGACGAGGTCATCATTGTGCTTCTGGATCTCGTCCGTCCAGACGCCGGCCTCCTTGTAGTATTCGATGGCGCCGGCATTATACGGCACGACCCAGTCGAACACCTGGCGGTCTGCCGCCCAGCCCGAGGTTCCCGACTGCATCTTGGAATAGACCGGGGCCTGCAGGTCGATCGCTTTGGTGACGTTGTAGACCAGGTCTTCAGGTGCTGTGTAGGTGATCAGCGCCGGATAGGGCACGCCCGCGCATTCCAGCGGATGGTCCTCGTCGATATGGACGCCGACGGTGGCCTTGCGCTGGGTGAAGTGCGGGTTGACGGCCTGCAGGCGCTCCCACCCTTCCTTGTCGGAGAAGGGCAGCGGCAGCCATTTCAGGCCCTGCGGCGAGGCCGCCGCCTGTTCCAGCACGCCGCTGCCGGAGGTCACCGCCGTCATCGCGTCAATCTGGCCGCTGGTGAACGCCTGCCAGGCGCCGCCATAGCTCGGCTGATCGACAAGCTCGACATCATCGACGGTAAGGCCGCCAAAGGCCAGAAACGCCCGGACATTGGACTGAAGCGAGGGCGAACTGACCACCCAGCCGATCTTCTTGCCCTTCAGGTCCTGGATCGAATTGATGTCGCCATTCTCGGCAACGCCCATGGCCACGCCATTATCGGCGCCCGCGAGATCCACGGCTGTCAGTTTCTGCGGCCCGAGTTCGGGCGCGGCATAGCTCAGCACACCCTCGAAAGCATAGAAGGCATCGCTCCCGGCCAGCGCGAACGGTACACGGCCCTCGCGCGCCGGCGCAATGCGCGAAAGGTCGGTGGAGGCCGGCAGCACGCGCAGCGAAATGCCATAGGCATCTTCCAGCGCCTTGCCGACCGCTATCGACTGGTTATAGCCAAGACTGCCGGTGTCGAAGCTGGTCCACACCAGCGTTTTCGGCAGCGTTACGGTATCATCAGCGGCGACCGCGCCTCCCGCCACCAGGCAGAGTGCACCGAGCGCCATGCGCGCAAATAATCTCATTGGTCTTTCCTCCTCGTCATTTTGGCTGACTCCTTGGCATGGCCAGCGCAATCGCGGCCTTTCTGCCGTCCCGCGCCGAAACTAGGATGACTTGCGTTTCCGGGATATTTCAATCCAGATGCGTTTCGCTAGACGAAATAGGTGCCGCGATATGTGCCGGAGACGATGATACCCTGGCGGCAGAAAAAAAGCGGCCCTGAAAGCCGCTGACAGTTGTAGACTTGAGGTTAAGAACGCAGACGCTTGTTGCGAGAGGCTTCGGCCTAAAGCTCCCCATCATATCTGCATCAGCTCCAATCACTTTGATGCAAGCCACGCCTCCTCGCCGTCGTGGAAGGCGGCGAGGGCTTCGGGGCGGTCGTCGCCCAGCAGGTCCTGGTTGACTGTGATGCCGCGGCTGCCCTGGAGATAGGACAGGAAGCAGTAGCTCGGGCGATAGCTCTCGAGCTTGTCCCAGTCGATCGGCAGCGCCTCGCGCGGGTTTACCGCGCTCATCACGTCGCGCTCGAACAGCACTTCGAAACTCATGATCTTCCAGCGTCCATTCTCGCGCACGCAACGCGAGAAGAAACGGCAGAAGACGTGGAAATCGACAGCGGTGTCTTCCAGCTTCGCGCGGTTGAAGATCATCGCCGGGCTTTCCACGGTCGCCCGGTCGCCATTGATGCGGGCGAAGGCGGGAAACACCCAGTGCTTGCCGCCGCGCACCTTCTGCATGAAGGCGCGGGTGGAATCGACATAGGCGGCCCCGCCCTTGCCGTCATACCAGCTGGTGCGCACATAGGCATCGTCGTGAAAACACTCGCGCATCACATCGAAGCGCCCCTGGTCGCGGGCGAAGCGCTCCCGCCGCACCAGGTCGAAAAGTTCCTCGCGCTCCAGCATCTCCAGCAGGCGCTGTTCGGTTTCGGGTTGCATATTGTCCTCCGCGTTAGTGCATCGGTCAGGCCGTAAAGCCGACAAGCGCCTTGGTTTCCAGATATTCCTCGAAGCCGGCAAGGCCGAATTCACGGCCATTGCCGGATTGTTTGTAGCCGCCGAAGGGCAGCGACCGGTCGAAGGGCGCGCCATTATAGTAGACCCGGCCGGCGCGGATGCGATTGGCGATCTTGCGCGCCCGCTCGGGATCGGGCGACTGCACGAAGCCCGCAAGGCCGAAGGGCGTGTCGTTGGCGATCGCGACCGCCTCGTCCTCGCTTTCATAGAACATCATCGACAGCACCGGGCCAAAGATCTCCTCGCGTGCAATCCGCATGTCGGGCGTGACGTCGGCGAATACGGTCGGCCGCACGAAATAGCCGGCATTGGCAAAGGCCGGGCGACCGGGCCCGCCGGCGACCAGCGTCGCGCCCTCTGCGATGCCGGCGGCGATCAGCGTCTGCACCTTGTCGAACTGGGACTGGCTCACCAGCGGGCCCATCGTGGTCTTCGGGTCCATCGGATCGCCGAGCACGATCGTTTCGATCGCGCCGCGGGCGGCCGCGATCGCCTCCTCGCGGTGGCCGCGCGGCACCAGCATGCGGGTCGGCGACTGGCAGTTCTGGCCGGCATTGGTGTTGCAGGCGTGGACGCCGGCGGCGACGGCCTTCGCCATGTCGGCATCCGGCAGGATGATGTTGGCGGACTTGCCGCCAAGCTCCTGCGCCACGCGCTTGATCGTATCGGCGGCAAGTTTTGCCACGCGGATGCCCGCGCCGGCCGAACCGGTGATCGAGACCATGTCGACCTCCGGATGGCTCGCGATCGCCTCGCCGACGGTCGGGCCGTCGCCCTGGACGAGGTTGAACACGCCGGCGGGGAGGCCCGCGGCATCGATGATTTCGGCAAGCGCCCTCGCGCTCAGCGGCGCGATCTCGCTCGGCTTCAGCACCATGGTGCAGCCGGTGGCGAGCGCCGGTGCGATCTTGGAGGCCATCTGGTTCAGCGGCCAGTTCCACGGCGTGATCATGCCGCAGACGCCGATCGGCTCGCGCCTAATGATGCCGGTCGGCTCTGCGCGCTCGAATTCGTAAGCTTCCAGAACCCGGATCGCCTCTTCGAAGTGAAACAGCGCCACCGTCGCCTGCCGCTCGGTGGAAAAGGTGATCGGCACGCCCATTTCCATCGTCATCAACCGGGCAAGTTCCGGCAGTCGCGCCCGGAAGCCGTCGACGATGCGGCGGAGCGCCTCCAGCCGTTCCTCGCGGGTGGTCGTGGACCAGGCGTCGAAGGCGCGGCGCGCGGCGGTAACGGCGCGATCGACATCAGCGGCGGAGCCGAGCGCGACCCGGCCGATCTGGCGCTCGTCGGCCGGGTTGATGATTGCCATCTCGCGCGCGCCGTCAGGTTTCACCCAGGTCCCGTCGATATAGAATTCAAGCGCGTCCATGATCCCTCCCTCGCTCGGCTGCAGCGACTTTAGCCGCAACCGCCCGGGCCGCAATCGGGGCGCTGCCGCATTTCGTCTGCCGAAATGAGGGCCGCGCGCTTTTGCCTGGCGTTGCGCGGCTATCTAGAACATCATCTCATAAAAGGAGGACCGCATGCGGCGCTATTTCGAGGATTTCGAGGTCGGCGAGACCTGGACCAGCAAGACCACTTCCCTGTCGGAGGCCGATATCATCCGCTTTGCCGGCGAATATGATCCGCAGCCGATGCATACCGATCCGGAAGCCGCGGCCAAGGGCCGGTTCGGCTCGCTGATCGCCAGCGGCTGGCAGCTTGCGGCGCTGTCCATGCGTCTTTTCGTGGAGGAGGGCGGCTATGGTGAAACGCCGATGGTGGGCCTCGGCATCGACGAATTGCGCTGGCGCAGGCCGGTCAAGCCCGGCGATCAGCTGACCGTAACCCGAGAGGTGGTGGAAACCACCAGGCACGAAAAACGTCCCGAATACGGCCGCATCCGCACCAAAGTGACGATGACCAACCAGGATGGCGAGACAGTGATGACCTACACGTCTCTGGGTCAGGTGCCCGCGCGCAATGCCGGGTAAGTCTTCCGGCTGACGAAACGCGATGGCGGCAGGGGATGCGCCGCAGCGCCTGTGAACAACGCAACAACAAGGGGGATGCATGGTGGGCGAGATCAGCCGCAGGGATTTTTTCGTAACGACGCGCGACGGGGTGAGGATCGCGATCCGGGAGGTCGTGGATGCCACGGCGCCCGATCGAGCGGTGCCGATGATCCTGATGCACGGCACCCGCATACCCGGCCTGTCGGAGTATGATCTCGATGTGCCGAACGGCTCGCTTGCCGAAGACCTCGCCAGAAGAGGGCATCGCTGCTACATCGTCGACGGCCGCGGCTTCGGCCGGTCCGAGCGCCCGCCCGAAATGGAAAAGCCGCCGGCAAAGACGAGACCGCTTTACCGCACGCTGGAACTGACGCGCGATCTCGACGCCGCCGTCGACCATCTGCGCACCGCGAGCGGTCAGGGCAGGGTCGGCATGTTCGGCTGGGGCGTCGGCGGCACCTGCGTGATGGCCTATGCGGCGCTCTTTCCCGAAAAGGTCAGCCATCTCGTGCTCTACGTCATGATGTATGGCGCGACCGGCAACCACCCGAAATTCTGCCACGGCTCGCAATGGGAGGACCCGGCGCGGCCCGGCCATTTCAACCGGCCGCATTTCGGCAATTACACCTTCAACGCCGTCGACATGCTGACCCGCGAATGGGACCGGCAGATCCCGATCGCGGACAAGACCGCCTGGCGCGATCCGGCGATCGTCAAGGCCTTCGAACAGGCGCTGATCGACGGCGACCCGACCGCGAAGGATCGCGATCCGCCGACCTATCGCAGCCCCAATGGCATGCTGGAAGACCTGTTTCTGATGGGCATCGGCCACAAGCTGGTCGATGCCAGCCAGGTCTATGCGCGCGTCATGATCGTGCGTCCGGAATTCGACACGCTGAGCCGGAAGGATGACATGGATGCGCTGGCGGCGGACCTGATCAATGCAGAGGACGTGTTGTACTGGCAGCCGGAAAACACCACGCATTACATTCTTTTCGACCGGCCGGAACGCGGGCGGGATGCGATGCTCGGCCAAATGGAAGCCTTTCTGGGACGCTGAGATATTTCGCCTGTCGAAACGCCCAGCCCGCGCGGTATGATTGCGGAACGGGGCTTGGTAGGCAGCAGGAGGAGAAGGGTGTGAAATGGCATCGGGGATGGAGGCCAGCACCCTCAACGGAGGAGGACTATCATGAACAAGAGAATTTTCGGCACGATCGTGCTTGGCATGACCGCAATGACGGCAACCGGCGCTTACGCGGCGAACTGCCCGGATGGCTTTCCGGAAAAGCCGATCCAGATGCTGGTGGGCTATGGCGCCGGCGGCGGCACGGATGCGATCGCGCGGGCGATCGCGGCCGAAATCGAGGAGAGCCAGGGCTGGACGGTCATCGTCGACAACAAGCCGGGCGCCGGCGGTGGGGTGATGTCGGCGATGCTGATGAACATGAAGCCGGACGGCTATGCGATCGGCGTCGGCGCGACCGGCACGGTGGCGCTGAACCCTTACGAGAATGACGACACGCCCTATACCTATGAAAGCTTCGACTACCTGGGCACGGCGATGCAGATCAATTACGGCCTCGTCGCCCTGGTCGACCGGCCCTACCAGAATCTCGAGGAGTTCATCGCCTATGCCAAGGAAAACAATGGCGCGACCATCGCCGTCGGCGGCAAGAGCCAGGAAATCCTTGTCGACCAGATGGCCAAGCACTATGACGTCAACCTGATCGCGGTGCCGAGCAAGGGCGCTGCCGACGCGCTGCAATCGACACTCGGCGGCCATGTCGACGCGACCACCCAGGGCACCCAGCATGTGCAGCAGATCAAGGCCGGCGCGATGAACCAGCTCGCCTCGCTCACCGATGCGCGCGTGCCCTATGCGCCGGATTCGCCCTCGCTGGTGGAGGTCGGTCTCGATGCCACGATCGAGGGGCAGACGATCTTCATGATCCCCAAGGGCGTCGACCCGGCGATCCGGACCTGCCTAGAGGAAGCGCTCGACGAGGCAGTCGATTCCGAAAGCTATGGCGAGCTGATGACGAGGCTTGAAAACGAGCCGCTCAACCTCGGGCCTCAGGGCACGACGGACAGGATCGCCAAAAACGCGAAGTTCTACAAAACCTATCTCGGCAAGTGACGCGGGAAAGGTCCGGCAGCATGCAGTTCGAACGTCTGATCGGGGGAGCCGCCATCATCTTCGGCGGTTTCCTTCTCTTCTACCTGATCCCCGATCAGGTCACCGCCAGCGCCGGGCCGATCGATCCGTCGCTGTTTCCAAGGATCGCGGCCTGGCTGTTCATCCTGCTCGGCGCGGTGCAACTCGTCATGAAGCCCCGCGAGGCGGCCGGGTTCGATGGCTACGAGTTCGCCCGTCTGGCGGGTCTCACCGTCGCGGTGCTTGTGGCGGCGCTTGCCATGCCGCGGATCGGTTTCCTGCCCTCGGCGGTGGCGCTGATGGCGGTGATCTGCGCCTTCATGTTCGAGCGGCGCTATGCCTGGCTTGCCGCGACGATTGCCGCCGTTCCGGTCGGCACATGGTTCGTCTTCGTCATCGTCATGGGCCGTCCGCTGCCCGCAATTTCATTCTGAGAGCGCCCTGATGCCAGATTTTGCAACCATTATCGGCGGGCTGACGGACGCGCTCACGCTCACCAATCTTCTCTATATCATTCTCGGCGTCGCCGTCGGCCAGATCGTCGGCGCCATTCCCGGCATGACGCTGTTAATGGCGCTCGCGATCGCCATTCCGCTCACCTACACGCTCGACACGCTGACGGCGCTGGCCTTCCTGATTTCGGTCAACAAGGGCGGCACGGTTGGCGGCGCGATCCCGGCGATCCTGATCAACACGCCGGGCACGCCGGAATCGGCGGCAACCGCGTTGGACGGCCACCCGATGGCCAAGAAAGGCCGTCCGATGAAGGCGATGAAATATTCGCTCTATTACTCGGTCTTCGGCGACATTTCGAGCGACATCGTGCTGATCACCATCTCCGCGCCGCTGGCGCTGGTGGCGCTCCGCATGGGGCCGATCGAGATTACGGCCCTGATGATCCTCGCCTTCACGGTGATCACCGGGCTTGTCGGCAATTCGATGGTGAAGGGGCTGATGGCGGCGGCGCTCGGCTTTCTGTTCGCCTCCGTCGGCATCGATCCGGGGCTGGGCACGCCGCGCTTCACCTTCGGCTCGCTCGATCTTTATGACGGCCTGCCGCTGACAGCGATGTCGATCGGGCTTCTGGCCGTCTCCGAGATCTTCCGCCAGATCGCGGCGACCACGCGGGCGACAAGCACGGCCTCGCCGATCCGGGTGCGTTCCGACGATCCGGACGACAGGGGCGTTACCCTGACGGAGTTGCTCGCCAACAAATATGTCGCGATCCGCGCCTTCGTGATCGGCACGGTGATCGGGGCGATCCCGGGGCTCGGCTCGGCGACCGCAGGATTTCTATCCTATTCGGTCACCAAGCAGGCTGCGAAGGATCCGGAAAGCTTCGGCAAGGGCGATCCGCGCGGCATCGCGGCGTCGGAGGCCGCCAATTCCGCTGTGGTCGGCGCCAATCTGATCCCGCTTCTGACGCTCGGCATTCCCGGCAATATCGCGGCCGCCCTACTGGTCAGCGCCTTCATCATTCACGGCGTCCAGCCGGGCCCGCTCCTGTTTGAGGAGCAGGGAAGGCTGATCTACGGTCTGTTCGGGGCGATGCTGATCGCCAATTTCTGCAATCTCGGGGTCGGCCAGGTCGGCATGCGGATCTGGTCGATGGCGATCGCCGCGCCCAATTCGGTGGTCTATCCGGCAGCGCTGCTTCTGTGCATCACCGGGGCCTATGTCACCGCCGGCTCGATGTTCGGTGTCTACATCATGCTCGCCTTCGGCGTGCTCGGCTATTTCATGCAGCGTTTCGGCTTTTCTGTGGTCGCCTTCATCATCGGCTATGTGCTGACGCCGGAGCTGGAGTCGAAGATGGTGCAGTCGATCCTGATCAGCCGCGGCGACCCGATGGTCGTGTTCCAGCATCCGATCGCGCTCGTGCTTCTGGCGCTCTCGGTGGTTTCGATCGTCTATCTGGGGCCGAGGAAGAGGAAAAAGAAGCCGGAACCCGAGCCGATCGAGGATTGACCGGCTGTCTCGCGGTTGCGCTCAGAGTTTTCTCAGCGCGACCGTTTCCACCAGATGGTCGCGGCCCTTGCGCAGGATCAGGTCGGCGCGCGGGCGGGTCGGCAGGATGTTTTCGATCAGGTTCTTCATGTTGATGTTGTTCCACAGATCCTCCGCCGTTGACAGCGCGTCCTCCTCGGTCAGCCGCGCATAGCGATGGAAATAGGAGGCCGGGTCGCGGAAGGCGGTCTGGCGCAGCTTCATGAAGCGTTCGACATACCAGTGATGGATGAGGTCGGTGCTGGCGTCGATATAGATCGAAAAGTCGAAGAAATCCGAGACCATCGGCACCATCCGGCCACCGGCCGGCAGGTCGCGGGCCTGCAGCACGTTGATGCCCTCGAAGATCAGGATATCGGGACGATCGACGGTGACGAAGCCGTCGGGCAGAACGTCGTAGCTCAGATGCGAATATAGCGGCGCCTTCACATTCGGCATGCCGGCCTTGATCGCCGAAAGGAAGCGCAGGATCGCGGCGGTGTCGAAGCTTTCGGGAAAGCCCTTGCGTCGCATCAGCCCTTCCATCTCCAAGACGGCATTGGGATAGAGAAAGCCGTCGGTGGTGACGAGATCGACCTTGGGGCTGGAGGGCCAGCGGGCGAGAAGCTGCTTCAACAGGCGCGCCGTGGTCGACTTGCCGACTGCGACCGGGCCGGCGATGCCGATGATGAAGGGTGTTTTCGCGTCCGCCTCGCCGAAATTGAGGAACTGGCCGCGCTGGCGGAACAGCATCTGCGAGGATTCCACGTGGCTCGACAGCAGCCGCGACAGCGACAGGTAGATGCGCCGCACCTCTTCAAGTTCGATCGGGTCGTTCAGCGAGCGGAGCTTGCGAACCTCCTCGGCGGTCAGCGTCAGCGGCGTATCGGCGCGGAAATGCGACCATTCCTCGGCGGTGAAGAAGCGATAGGGCGAGACGGTTCCCCCGGAAACATCACCCTCCGCGACCAGCGTTTCCTCGAAACCGGCGATCATGAGGGCGCGCGTCCCGCCTTCTCGGCGATGCCCGACTGGCCGGTGCGGCTTGCAAGTTCGTCCATGACGGCCGAGAGCGGAATGTCCGCGATCTTCAGAACCACGAGGAGATGGAACAGCACATCGGCGCTTTCGCCGACAAGGTTCTCGCGGTCTTCGGCGATCGCCGCGATCACGGCTTCGACGGCTTCCTCGCCGAGCTTCTTGGCGGCCTTGCGCTGGCCGCCGGCTATGAGTTTGGCGGTCCAGCTTTCCTCGGGCGAAGCCGCGGCGCGGGTTCTGACAATTGCCTCGAGATCGGCAAGCGTGAATTCTGACATGTCCTCTCCTTTGCCGTCAGTCGAGCCTGACGGCAATCCCGCTGTCAGCCATATACTGTTTCGCCTCGCCTATGGAATAGGTGCCGAAGTGAAAAATTGACGCAGCCAGAACGGCGGTGGCATGGCCATCGCGAATGCCTTCCACCAGATGATCAAGCGTGCCGACGCCGCCCGACGCGATCACCGGCACGGAAACCGCATCGGCAAGCGTGCGGGTCAGCTCGATGTCGTAGCCGGCCTTGGTGCCGTCGCGATCCATCGAGGTCAGCATGATTTCGCCCGCGCCGAGATTAACGACCTTGCGGGCGAATTTCACCGCGTCGATGCCGGTCGGCTGGCGTCCGCCATGGGTGAAGATTTCCCAGGCGCTGTCGCCTTCGCCGGCCGGCGTTTCCCGCCGCTTGGCGTCGATCGACACGACGATGCACTGATTGCCGAACTTGTCGGCGGCTTCCGCCACGAATTCCGGGTTCTTCACCGCCGCCGAGTTGATCGACACCTTGTCCGCGCCGCAAAGCAGCAGCTTGCGGATGTCGGCGACGGTCCGCACCCCGCCGCCGACGGTGAGCGGCATGAAGCAGTGCTCGGCGGTGCGGGTCACCACATCGAAGATCGTCTCGCGATTGTCGGAGGTGGCGGTGATATCAAGAAAGCAGAGCTCGTCGGCACCCGCCGCGTCATAGGCCTCGGCCGCTTCCACCGGATCGCCGGCATCGATAAGATCGACAAAATTCACCCCTTTGACGACCCGACCGTCCTTGACGTCGAGACAGGGTATGACGCGGGCTTTGAGGGTCATGGGATCAGCCTTTCAGCAGTGCCAGCGCTTCCGCCGGATCAATCCGGCCATCATAGAGCGCGCGGCCGGAGATTGCACCTTCGAGGATCTGGGCGTCGGGCTTCGTCATCCGGGCGATGTCGTCCATCGAGGCGAGCCCCCCGGAGGCGATGACGGGGATTTCGACGGCGGCTGCAAGCGCCAGCGTGGAGTCCCAGTTGATGCCGGTCAGAATGCCGTCGCGATCGATATCAGTGTAGATGATCGCGGCGACGCCGGCACCCTCGAAGCGTTTGGCAAGCTCGACAACTTCAAGTTCGGAGGCTTCCGCCCAGCCTTCGACCGCGACCTTGCCGCCGCGTGCATCGATGCCGACGGCGACCTTGCCCGGAAATGCCTTGCAGGCGGCCTTCACCAGTTCCGGGTCACGCACCGCCACGGTGCCGAGAATGACGCGGGCAAGACCCTTTGACAGCCAGTTCTCGATATGGGCGAGCGAACGGATGCCGCCGCCAAGCTGCACCGGGTTTTTCGTCGCCTTCAGGATGGCGTCAACCGCCGCGCCGTTCACGCTCTCGCCGGCGAAGGCGCCGTTCAAATCAACCACATGCAGCCACGAAAATCCCTGATCCTCGAAGGCCTTCGCCTGTGCGCCCGGATCGGGATTATAGATCGTCGCCTGCTCCATGTCGCCAAGCTTCAGGCGCACGCACTGGCCGTCTTTCAGGTCGATTGCGGGGAAAAGGATCATCTGGCTTCAGTCTTTCGAAATAGTGCGAGGCAGCCTCACGGCGCCCACGTCAGAAAATTGGCGATCAGCTTGAGGCCGAGGGTCTGGCTCTTTTCCGGGTGGAACTGGCTGCCGGCCTTGTTGCCGTCGGCGACGAAGGCGGTGACGGGGCCGCCGTAATCGGTGGTGGCGATCACTTGTTCCGGCTTCTTCGCGGCAAGGTGATAGGAGTGCACGAAATAGGCGTGGAGGCCGTTCTCGCCCGTCTCGATGCCGTTGAAGAGCGGATGCGGGGTCGTCAACGTCAGCGTATTCCAGCCGATCTGCGGGATCTTGAGGTTGGGGTCGGCGGGCGTGATCGGCACGACATCGCCGGCGATCCAGCCGAAGCCTTCGGAGGTGGTCTTCTCCAGACCGCGCTCCGACATCAGCTGCATACCGACGCAGATGCCGAGGAAGGGGCGGGCCTTCTGCTCGACCGCCTCGCGGATCGCCTCGACCATGCCGTTAACGGCTGCAAGGCCGGCGCGGCAATCGGCATAGGCGCCCACACCCGGCAGCACGATGCGGTCGGCGGATGCGACCACATCGGCCCTGTCGGTGAGCACGATCTCTGCGTTTGCGCCGCTTTCGCGGGCGGCGCGTTCGAAGGCCTTGGTGGCCGAGCGCAGGTTTCCCGAACCATAGTCGATGATCGCGACTGTCTGGGTCATGGTGTCATTTCCGGTGTTATGGCCTCAGGCCAGCATGCCCTTGGTGGAGGGAACGCGGCCTTCCTGACGGGGATCGATTTCGGCAGCCGCGCGCAAGGCCCGCGCCACCGCCTTGAAACAGGTCTCGGCGATATGGTGGCTGTTGGCGCCATAGTGATTGAGCACATGCAGCGTGATGCCGGCATTCTGGGCGAGCGCATGGAAGAACTCGCGCATCAGCTCTGTGTCGAATGTGCCGATCTTCTCGCTCGGGAAGGTGACGTTCCACACCAGGAAGGGCCGGCCGGAAAGGTCGAGCGCCGCCTTGGTCATGGTCTCGTCCATGGCGAGATCGATCGAGGCGTAGCGGGTCACGCCGGCGCGGTTGCCGAGCGCCTTGGCCAGCGCCTGGCCGATGGCGATGCCGACATCTTCCACCGTGTGATGGTCGTCGACATGGAGGTCGCCCTTGGCCTCGATCGTCATGTCTATGAGGGAATGGCGGGAGAGCTGGTCGAGCATATGGTCGAAGAAGCCGATGCCGGTCGCCATCCGCGCCTCGCCCGTGCCGTCGACATTGAGGGTCACGGAAACGGAAGTTTCCTTGGTCGAGCGCGAAATTTCCGCGCGGCGGGCTTCGGTCTGAGCGGCCATAATGCCTGATGCCTCCATCGAAACGGGATAATGGGCGTTTCTTATCAGGCAGGGTCGGGAAGCGCAAAAGAAAAGCGGGCGTGTTTCCCGCGCGCCCATTCTCGGCTAAGGGAGGAGCAATCGTCATTGAAAGCCCTTCCGATGCCCGCCGCCCAACGCCCCGCCTTGCTTTATTTCCTCGCCGCCTTCGCATCCGGCTGCGTGCTGGCGTTGATGACGCATCTGAACGCCGTCATGAGCTTTCACAGCAACGCGATGTTCGCCTCCTGGACGGCGCATGCCACCGGCACGGTGGTGTCGATCGCGCTGCTCGGGCTTCTTGGCCTCAGGAAGCGGGCGGGCGCGGCAGTGCAGAAGCCTTCGATCCCGTGGTGGGCCTATCTCGGCGGCGTGTTCGGCGCGGCGACCGTGGTATGCGCCGCACTGGCCGTCAATTCGCCGCTGGCGCTCTCCGGCGCGATCGCGATCGGGCTTGCCAGCCAGGTGCTGTTTTCACTGGCCGCGGATTATTGGGGTTTTTTCGGCCTGCCGGCGCGCCGGCTCGACCGGCGTGATGTGATTGTCGTGGCGCTGATTCTCGCCGGCGGCCTTCTGGTCATCCTTTCGGGGGCGGAGATATGATCGCGGCAATCATCTATGCAGTCGTTACCGGCATCCTGGTGATCCTCAGCCGGCAGGTCAACGGGCGCCTCAGCCTCTCCACCTCGCCGATGACGTCCTCTTTCTACAACCATCTTGTCGGCTTCGCGGTCATGAGCGCGGTACTGCTTGCGATCGGCGGCCTGTGGCCGACCTCGTTTTCCGATATTCCGCCCTATGCCTGGCTCGGCGGGCCGCTCGGGGTGATCTTCGTCGCCGCCGGCTCGTGGGTGATCCCGAAGATCGGCGCGGTCAACACGGCGGTGCTGATCATCGGCGGCCAGATGATCGCCGGCGCGGCGATGGATATGGCGGAGGGGGTGACGGCCTCGCCGGTGCTTCGGATATCCGGCCTCGCGCTCATTCTGGCCGGCATTCTTCTGGCGCAGGCCCGTCCGAGAGCCTGAGCGGATTGCAAATATGGCATGGCTGCCTACATAGGGAGCCGGAAAGGCCCGTCGCGACGGGCCGCAATTGAGGTTTTTTGATCATGAGCGAACACAATCCCTTCGGCACCATGCATGCGACGACGATCATCACCGTGCGCAAGGACGGCAAGGTGGTGATGGCCGGCGACGGCCAGGTCTCGCTCGGCCAGACGGTGATGAAGGGCAATGCCCGCAAGGTGCGCCGCATCGGCAAGAACGGCAATGTCATCGCCGGTTTCGCCGGCGCCACCGCCGATGCCTTCACGCTGCTGGAACGGCTGGAGCGCAAGCTCGAGCAATATCCCGACCAGCTGATGCGCGCCTGCGTGGAACTTGCCAAGGACTGGCGCACCGACAAGTACCTGCGCAATCTTGAAGCGATGATGCTGGTCGCCGACAAGGACATTACCCTTGCCGTCACCGGCAATGGCGATGTTCTGGAGCCCGAGCAGGGCGTCATGGCGATCGGCTCCGGCGGCAATTACGCGCTGTCCGCAGCCCTTGCGCTGATGGATACCGATAAGCCCGCCGAGGATGTCGCCCGCCGGGCCATGGAAATTGCCTCGCAGATCTGTGTCTACACCAATGGCAACATCATCGTGGAAACGCTGGATGCCGCATAGTGACGGCGTCATAGGCTTCCGCCCGCTTGCCGAGGATGATCTCGACCTGATGGCCCGCTGGCTCGCCGCGCCGCATGTCGCCGCGTGGTGGCATCGCGCGGAAAAACAGGTCGAGCAGATGCGCTCCCATATCGAAGATCCGACGGTGTCGCCCTTCGTGGTGCTGCTGGATGACGTGCCGTTTGGTTATATCCAGCTCTGCGATCTTGATCATGAGCGCGATAACGAGCCGGCGCTTGAGGGCCAGCCCAAGGGCACGTTCGGCGTCGACCAGTTCATCGGCCCGGCGGAGATGATCGGCAAGGGCCTCGGCACACGGCTGGTTGCCGCCATGGCGGAGCGGGCCTTGAATGACGGCGCGAAGCGCGTGCTCGTCGATCCGCATCCCGATAACGCGGCGGCGATCCGCGCCTACGAGAAGGCCGGCTTTGTCCGGCTTGGAACTTTCAGCATGACAGGCGGTCCGGCGCTGCTGATGGCCCGCGACCCTTGAGGAGCAGTGACAGATGACCAATTTTTCCCCCCGCGAGATCGTTTCCGAGCTCGACCGCCACATCATCGGCCAGCACGACGCCAAGCGCGCCGTCGCGATCGCGCTTCGCAACCGCTGGCGCCGCCAGCAGCTTCCCGATGACCTGCGCGACGAGGTGATGCCGAAGAATATCCTGATGATCGGCCCGACCGGCGTCGGCAAGACCGAGATCTCGCGCCGGCTTGCCAAACTCGCCGGCGCGCCCTTCATCAAGATCGAGGCCACCAAGTTCACCGAGGTCGGTTATGTCGGCCGCGATGTGGAGCAGATCATCCGCGATCTCGTGGAGATCGGCCTCGTGCTGGTGCGCGAGAAGAAGCGCCAGGAGGTGCAGGCCAAGGCCCACGCCAATGCCGAGGAGCGCGTGCTTGACGCACTGGTCGGGAAGACCGCCTCGCCCGCCACCCGCGATAGTTTCCGTAAAAAACTGCGCGCCGGCGAACTTGATGACAAGGAAATCGACATCGAGATCAACGATACCGGTTCCGGCATGGGAGGCTTCGAGATCCCGGGCATGCCCGGCGCCAATATCGGCGTGCTCAACCTTTCCGAAATGTTCGGCAAGCAGCAGAAGACCAAGAAGGTCCGCACCACGGTCAAGGCTTCCCATGACGACTTGGTTCGCGATGAAAGCGACAAGCTGCTCGATGACGAGGTGATCCAGCGTGAGGCCGTTCGCCTCGTGCAGGAAGACGGCATCGTGTTCCTGGATGAGATCGACAAGATCGCCGCCGGCGATGGCCGCATGGGTGCCGGCGTCTCCCGCGAAGGCGTGCAGCGCGACCTGCTGCCGCTGGTGGAAGGCACCACGGTTGCCACCAAGTATGGTCCGATCAAGACCGACCATATCCTGTTCATCGCGTCCGGCGCCTTCCACGTCTCCAAGCCGTCGGACCTTCTGCCGGAGCTGCAGGGCCGCCTGCCCATCCGCGTCGAATTGCAGGCGCTGACCAAGGAAGATTTCCGCCGCATCCTGACGGAAACCGAGGCCAGCCTGATCCGCCAGTACAAGGCGCTGATGGGAACCGAGGAAGTCTCGCTCGACTTCACCGAGGATGCGATCGATTCGCTCGCTGATGTTGCGGTGCATCTCAACGCCACCGTCGAAAATATCGGCGCACGCCGGCTGCAGACGGTGATGGAACGGGTGCTGGACGAAATCTCCTTCACCGCCCCCGACCAGTCCGGACAGGCGTTGACCATCGACAGCGACTATGTCCGCAAGCATGTCGGCGACATGGCCCAGGACACCGACCTGTCGCGGTATATTCTGTAGCGGCATTTCCGCAGTTCGTTCTTGCAGAAGGAGGGCGGAACGCATGTTTCCGGCCTCCTTTTGTTGGCGGCGTCCTCGAAATATACGTTCGTCATGCCGGGCTTGACCCGGCATCCAGGGCCAGCTTTCGAGGTCTATCAACGGTAGCCCTTTGCACGTGCGGCGTTCCGTAGCCCTGGACCCCGGATCAAGTCCGGGGTGACGGACAGAGTTGCAGGCAGGCTCAGAGGGTCTGCATCATGGCCGTATGCAGGCCGAGACCGGAACGCGTGTTCCGGCCTTGCTATTCCGCCTTCTGGGCCACAAGGAAAGCCGCCTTGTTCTTGCCGGGGCACCATCGGTGGGCGATTACAAAACCGGCTGCTTCCATTTCCGCGACGAGCTCATCTTCGGTGAACATGCCGACATGGGGCGCCTTGCCGACCATCTGCATGACCGGGATCGCCGCCCTGATATAGAATGAAAAATCGCCGAGACAGGCGGTTGAGGAAATGAAGACGCCGCCGGGCTTCAGCATCGCGTGGACCTTGGCGATGACGCTCTTGCGGTCTTCCAGAAGATGCAGGATCGAATGCGCCATGACCGCATCGTAGCGACCGGCGCTGCCCGCAAGCGCATCGATATCGCCCTGCTGGAAGCGGACATTGCTGATCCCCTGATCTTCCGCCTTCTTGCGGGCGATCGCGATCATGGCGTCGGAAATGTCGAAGGCGTCGATCTCGGCCACGGCCGGGGCGTGGTAAAGCGCGGTCGTGCCGGTGCCGCAGCCGAATTCGAGCACCCGCATATCCGGTCCCAGATAGTCGCGCGTGACGTTGAGTTTGGTCCGGTAGGACGCCTCGTCGGCGATCGGATCCTTCGCATATTTTGCCGCTATCTTGTCCCAGAAGCGTTTGGTTTTCGTCTTGGAAACCGGCATCGCACTATCCCCGCTGCTCTCGCACTGTCTGATGAAGCCGGGCCGCTTCTACTCGGTTTCAGCCTATGCGGGAATTGCCTAAATTCCTAGAACTGCTATACGGATTTCGATGAAATGGAATGCAGTGTCCTATGACTGGAACCAGGTGCGCGCCTTTCTCGCCACGGCCGAGGAAGGCTCGCTTTCGGCCGCGGCGCGGGCCCTGAAGCTGACCCAGCCGACGCTGAGCCGCCAGGTGGCGGGTCTGGAGGAAAGCCTCGGTGTCATCCTGTTCGAACGCGGCACCCGGTCGATGACGCTCACGGCGGCGGGCCTTCAGCTTCTTGCCGAGGCGCGTGCCATGACGGGCGCCGCCAACAGGATTTCGCTCGTCGCGTCCGGTCATTCCCAGGCGGTCGAGGGCCTGGTGCGGATCGCCGCCACCGATGCGATGGCGACCTATCATCTGCCCGCGATCGTGGAGGCCGTGCGGCGCGAGGCGCCCGGCATCGCGCTCGAAATCAGGACATCGAACCATCTGAGCGACCTCATCCGCCGCGAGGCCGATATCGCCATACGCCACGCCCGGCCGACCGAGGCGGAGCTGATCGCCCGCCATGTCGGCGTTTCCTTCGCAGTCATGTATGCCTCGAGCGCCTATCTCGACCGGCTGGGGCGGCCGGTCACCATCGAGAAGCTGCAGACCGCCGATTTCATCGGTTTCGAATATCGCGAGCAGCTGCTGCCGATCTATGCCGAGGCCGGGATCGAGCTCACGGCCAACAATTTTCCGGTGATCACCGAGAGCGGAACGCTGGTGATGGAGCTGATGCGCGCGGGGCTCGGCATCGGCCTGATGATGCGGGAGGATGCCGGGCTGTTTGCCGAGCTGGAAGAGGTTTTTCCGGCCTTCCGGCCGATCACGGTGCCGATCTGGCTGGTCACCCACCGCGAACTGCATTCGAGCCGGCGCATCCGGGTGGTCTTCGATATCATCGCCGACCGTCTTGGCGCGCTTTCGGCTGAGGCCGACCGGTAGCGCCGGGCGGATTTCTCCGCGGGAATTGATTTCGCTTCGGCCGCTGCTTACGATGAGGCCACTCTCATTGTTGTGTCGCGCGTGGCGACGCCACCTTTCAAACATCCGAAAAGACATCCCGGAGGAACATCATGGAATATCGCCAGCTCGGCCGTTCGGGCCTCAAAATCTCGACCATCACCATGGGCACCATGACCTTCGGCGGCGTTGGCTGGGCCAAGACCGTGGGCGATCTTGGCGCTGATGACGCAAGACGTCTCGTCGATATCTGCATCGATGCCGGGGTCAACCTGATGGATACGGCCGACGCCTATTCGCAAGGCGTGTGCGAGGAAATCATCGGCGAGATCATGGACAAGCCGCGCCGCGACAAGATGATGATCGCGACCAAGGCGCGCTTTGCCATGGGCGACGGACCGAACAATGCCGGCCTGTCCCGCCACCACCTGATCGCCGCCTGCGAGGCCAGCCTGAAGCGCCTGAAGACCGATGTCATCGACCTCTACCAGGTTCACGAATGGGACGGGATGACGCCGCTGGAGGAGACCATGGAGGCGCTCGATACGCTGGTGCGCCATGGCAAGGTCCGCTATGTCGGCTGCTCGAATTTCTCCGGCTGGCATATCATGAAGGCGCTGGGCATTGCCGAGCGCGAGCACCGTCAGCGCTTCGTCAGCCAGCAGATTCACTACACGCTCGAAAGCCGCGATGCCGAAAACGAGCTGGTGCCGATCAGCGTGGATCAGGGGCTCGGCATCCTGGTCTGGAGCCCGATCGCCGGCGGGCTTCTCTCCGGCAAGCATCGTCGCAACCAGAAGGCGCCGGAGGGTACCCGCCAGTTCGCCGGCTGGACCGAGCCGCCGATCCGCGACGAGGAGCGGCTGTGGACCATCATCGATACGCTGGTGGAAATCGCCGATGCCCGCGATGTTTCGGCGGCCCAGGTGGCGCTTGCCTGGACGCTCGGCCGCAAGGGCGTGACCTCGGTGATCATCGGCGGACGCACGGAAGATCAGTTCCGCGATAACCTCGCCTCCGCCGAGCTGAAACTCACCGATGACGAGCGCAGCCGCCTCGATGCCGTCAGCCAGCCCTGGCTGCAATACCCCTACTGGCACCAGCGCAATTCGGCCAGCGAACGTCTCGGCGAGGCCGATCTGGCGCTGATCGGGCCCTATCTCGAAGGGAAGTGAGGCGGGACGCTCAGCGTTTTCAGAGCGCTCTTGATCGCGACATCATGTTGTTCGGCCTTCTTGAAAAGAAGGTCGACGAGGTCGGATAACACCGGACTGAAAAGCGGGGGCCTCCGAGACGAAAAAACGCAAACAAAAAAGCCCCGGCACACCGCCGGGGCTTTTTGATTTCCTCCGTCCTACGCCAATCAGGCGTGGGTGGCGGTCGGTTTTTTGTGTTCGCTCTTGTGGGCGACCAGCATGAAATAGATGAACACGAACGGGATCGCGGACCAGTAGGCCGCGGACTTGTCGAGGCCCATATTGCGGGCGCGGAACGCGGTGAACCGGCCGAAGGCAAGGCCCGGCACCACGGCGTAGATCGAAAGACCCAGGAAATAGGCGGTCGACAGCGCGATGCCCGAACTGGTCACGGTTTCCATCGGGAAGGCGAATTCCAGCAGGAACGAGATCACGATATTGATGACGAAGATGAAGCAGGCGCGCAGGATATAGTCGAGGCGGTTATATTCGCGCGCTTCATTGGTCCAGTAGACGCCGAGCAGAACGCCCACGGCGCTGGTCACATAGGGAAAGAAAAATAGGCCGGTCATAGTCGTTTCCTCCTCGAAACGGTCATGCGCAATTTGTCACATGTGTCGTATTGTCGCATGAAAGTTTCCAGTACCGCAACTGCGAAAAGTGATTGTTGGAGAATCAACGGGCGGACTGCCCCGCTGGTTCCACCCAGTCGCATCGCGACCGGCAGGGTGAAATTTTCGACTGGAGGGATCGGGCCCGACGTGACAATCTGCCGCGCGGCGGAAGCCGCCGCCTTGCGACGTGGCAATTTTCACGCAATGCGCGCGAAAAAATCGGGGGTATAGGTGACGCGTTAACGCCCTTGTGCCAAAATGCCACAGCACGAAAGCGGTTTATTTTTGACGAAATTGGGTTACTAGCTGCCGCATGTGCGCCCGGTCCTGAAGGACGGGCGGTCTCAACGGGAATGTCTGTGCCGCACCGGTGTCGCGGGGACCAGGGGCCGGCAGGCTGCAGACACGTCATCGAAAACAAGGCCCGCGTTTTTCCGCGAAACCCGGGCGTTTGGCAGAGAATGAAACGATTGTGAACCTTTCCAAGCTAATAAAACCGGCATTGCTGCTGCCGCTTGTGCTCGCTCTTTCGGGCTGTCAGCTGATCCTTCTCGACCCCGCAGGCTGGGTCGCCAATGAAGAGCGCGACCTGCTGATCGCCTCCACCGTGCTGATGATGGTCATCATCGTGCCGGTGCTGGTCATGGCGGTCTACATTCCGTGGCGTTATCGCGATTCGCGCAAGGCCACCGATGATTACGATCCGGAATTCGAGCATTCCAACCTGTTCGAGGCCTTCATCTGGGGCGTTCCGGTGATGATCATCATCGCGCTCGGGGCGCTGACCTGGGTCTATACCCACCGTCTCGACCCCTACAAGCCGCTCGACCATATCGCCGGCGAACCGCTGGAGATCGAGGCGGTCTCGCTCGACTGGAAGTGGCTGTTCATCTATCCGGAAGAAAACATCGCCGTGGTCAACCAGCTCGTGCTGCCGACCGACAGGGCGGTGAACCTGCGGCTGACCTCGTCATCGGTGATGAACACATTTTCGGTCCCCGCGCTCGCCGGCATGATCTACACCATGGCCGGCATGGAAACGAAGCTGCATCTGGTGGCCGATGACGCCGGCAAATATTACGGCCGCTCGGCCAACTATTCCGGTCCCGGCTATGCCCATATGGATTTCGAGACCTTCGCCGTATCCGAAGACGAGTTCGACAACTGGCTAAGCACGGTCAAGACCTCCGGTTCCGAACTTACGGTCGACGCCTACCAGACGCTGGCGAAGCCGACAGTTGCCGACAGCGTGTCCTATTACAACGGCGTCGCCGACAACCTGTTCGACAAGATCGTCGGCCTGTGCGTCGAACCGGGCAAGGTCTGCATCGGCGACATGATGATGCAGGACATGATGGGCGGCGGCGGACTGAAGGGGATCGAAACCAAGGATTCCTATGTCTATGACGAGTTCGCGCCCGGTGAGGGCTTCGACCAGCACGCCTTCGAGGAAACGCTCCACGCCAATCCGGACGAGCCGACCAAGGGCCCGGTCAACGTCAAGAACCCTGACCAGACGGTCACAAACCTGGCCGGCGGCGACAATGCGCCGAACGCATCCGAATCCGCGAGGCAGTAATGAGATCTGATTTCTGGAACTTCATTTTCGGCAAGCTCACCTGGGCCGACATTCCCTATAATGTCCTGATCCTGGATGTGACCTTCGCCGCCGTGGTGATTGCCTTTCTGACGGTGTTCGGCCTGATCACCTACCATCGCAAATGGGGCTATCTGTGGAGCGAGTGGTTCACCTCGGTCGACCACAAGAAGATCGGCGTGATGTATATCGTGCTGGCGCTGGTCATGCTGTTCCGCGGCTTCACCGACGCCTTCATGATGCGCACCCAGCAGGCGATCGCCGCCGGCGGGGCGCAGGGCTATCTGCCGCCGCACCATTTCGACCAGATCTTCACCGCCCACGGCACGGTCATGATCTTCTTCTTCGCCATGGCCTTCCTGGTCGGCGTGATGAATATCGCGATGCCGCTGCAGATCGGCGCGCGCGACGTGGCCTTTCCCTGGCTGAACAACTTCTCGTTCTGGATGACCGTCTCGGGCGCCATCCTGCTCAACGTCTCGCTGTTCATCGGTCTTCTGGGCCGCACCGGCTGGCTCGCCATGCCGCCGCTTTCGGGGATCGCATACTCGCCCGATGTGGGGGTCGACTATTACATATGGTCGCTACAGATAGCGGGGATAGGAACGACGCTATCGGGTGTCAACATGGTCGCGACCATCCTGAAGATGCGCGCGCCCGGCATGACGATGATGCGCATGCCGGTGTTCGCCTGGACCACGCTTGCCGCCAACGTGCTGATCGTCGCCGCCTTCCCGGTGCTGACGGCAACACTCGCCATGCTGGCGCTTGACCGCTATCTCGGCATGCACTTCTTCACCAACGACATGGGCGGCAACCCCATGATGTATGTGAACCTGATCTGGATCTGGGGCCACCCGGAAGTCTATATCCTGATCCTGCCCTGTTTCGGCATCTTCTCCGAAGTGGTAGCTACCTTCTCGGGCAAGCCGCTGTTTGGCTACCGCACCATGGTCTATGCCACGGCCTGCATTCTGGTGCTGTCCTTCGTCGTCTGGCTGCACCACTTCTTCACCATGGGCTCCGGGGCGAATGTGAACACCTTCTTCGGCATTTCGACGATGATCATCGCGGTGCCGACGGGAGCGAAGATCTTCAACTGGCTGTTCACCATGTATCGCGGTCGCATCCGGTTCGAGACCCCGATGTACTGGACGGTGGGCTTCCTGATCACCTTCACCATCGGCGGCATGACCGGCGTCATGCTGGCGGTTCCGCCGGCCGACTTCCAGCTCCACAACTCGCTGTTCCTGATCGCCCACTTCCACAATGTCATCATCGGCGGCGTGGTCTTCGGGCTGATGGCGGGTTACCAGTACTGGTGGCCGAAAGTGTTCGGCTTCAAGCTGGACGACAAATGGGGCCGCCGCTCGTTCTGGTTCTGGTGCATCGGCTTCTACGTCGCCTTCATGCCGCTTTATGTGCTCGGCCTGATGGGCGTCACCCGCCGTCTGCAGAGCTACACCGATGCCGGCTGGCAGATCTATTTCATCATCGCCTGCATCGGCATGCTGCTGATCGGCTGCGGCATCGCCTCCACCGTGATCCAGCTCGTCGTTTCCATCAAGAACCGCGACGCGCGGAAATGCGGTCCCGATCCGTGGAACGGCCGCACGCTGGAATGGGCGACCACTTCTCCGGTCGCGCCCTACAACTTCCCTGCCGATTTCGTCGTGACCGGCCGTGATGCCTGGTGGCGGATGAAGAAGGAAGGCTTCCAGTGGCCGACCGAATACAAGCCGATCCACATGCCGAAGAACACTTGGGCCGGCATCGTGCCCGCCTTCTTCTGCCTGGCGCTCGGCTTCGGCCTGGTGTGGCACATGTGGTGGCTGGTGGTGCTGAGCTTCGTGCTCGCTGTCGGCTCGATCATCTACCATACCTTCGATTTCGACCGTGATTACTACATTCCGGCCGAACAGGTCGCCCGCGACCAGGAAAAGGCCAAGGAGGCACTTGTATGACGACGATCGCTGATACGGGCGCCGATACGAGCGCGCATCACGACGACCACGCCCATCACGATAGTCCGACGCAGCTTGGCTTCTGGGTC
Organism: Martelella sp. FOR1707; assembly: GCF_053484265.1. NCBI lineage: Bacteria > Pseudomonadati > Pseudomonadota > Alphaproteobacteria > Hyphomicrobiales > Aurantimonadaceae > Martelella > Martelella sp. FOR1707. Next base: position 214,199 of record NZ_JBAKFP010000005.1, read on the forward strand.
TACCTGATGAGCGACTGCCTGATCTTCGGCACGTTGTTCGCGACCTATGCCGTGCTCGGCCGCTCCTATGCGGGCGGTCCGGCGCCGAACGATCTGTTCCATTTGTGGTTCGCGCTGGTGGAAACGGCGCTGCTGCTGTTCTCCTCGGTCACCTTCGGCATGGGCATGCTGCGCATGGACAAGGGCGACAAGGCCGGCGTGATGAAGTGGCTGATCGTCGCAGGCCTGTTTGCCGTCGGCTTTCTGGCGATGGAAGTCTACGAGTTCCACGACCTGATTTCCGAAGGCGCCACGCCGGACCGTTCGGCCTTCCTGTCGGCCTATTTCACGCTGGTCGGCACCCACGGCCTGCACGTGACCTTCGGCACGATCTGGCTGATCGTCCTGCTTTTCCAGGTTTCGAAGCGTGGCTTGAACGAGCCGATGCGCCGCCGGGTCTCGACGCTGTCGATGTTCTGGCACTTCCTCGACCTGATCTGGATCGGCGTCTTCTCGCTGGTCTATCTTACTGGAGCGATCCTATGAGCAGCGCTGAACACACTTCCCACGGCCATGGCAGCTTCAAGGGGCTGATGACCGGCTTCGTGCTGGCGGCGGTGCTGACCATCATCCCCTTCGGGCTGGTGATGGCGGACGCAATCTCCAGCAAGGCCTTCCTGCTGACGGTGGTGATGATCTGCGCCGCGGCCCAGATCCTGGTGCATCTGCGCTATTTCCTGCTGCTCAGCACCAATCAGGAACAGGGCTGGACCATGGCGTCCTCGCTTCTGGCGCTGATCCTGCTCCTGATCGTGCTGGCGGGCTCGCTCTGGGTCATGCACAACATGAACAAATACATGATGCCGCTGCCGGAAAGCGGGTTCACCTATCTCGACGACGGCACCATCGTTTGCGCCACGCCCGAGATTGCCCAGCAATTGCGCGACGCCGGCGTCACCGGCAATATCATCGTGCAGGGCCAGCAGTAACGCTTTGTCCGCCCCGCAGCCAGGCTGCGGGGCGGTTCCGTTTTTATCCGGCGAACGCCGTTTCGCCACGTTCCGGCGTCATTCCAATCCGAGGCGCCTTCTAGGGCGATGGCCTTGATTGCGCCGGAGGTGACGCGCCGTCGTCCTGCGTGCTTTACAAAGCATTGTAAGACACCGGCCCGAAAGGTCCTTGCCGCAATGGCCGCCATGTCCCGCAAGAAATTTCTGATTATCACCGCGATCGCCGCAATCCTGTTTGCCGGCTTCACCGCGCTCGGCATCTGGCAGGTCTATCGCCTGCAATGGAAGCGCGATCTCATCGCCGCCGTCGATGCCCGCGTTGAGGCGCCGGCGGCGCCCGCGCCGGGGGCGGACGAGACTGTCACGCGCGAAGACGACGCCTATCGCCATGTCAGCGTCACCGGGCGCTATATCGAGGCGGCGCAGACGCTGATCTACTATCCGACCCAGCTCGGCGCCGGCTATTTCGTAATGACGCCGCTTCTACGCGATGACGGCAGCTATGTGCTGATCAACCGCGGCTTCGTGCCGGAGGGCAGGCAGGACAATCCCGCCAATTATCGCGCGCCTGAAGGCGAGGTCACCGTCGATGGGCTTTTGCGCATGTCGGAGAGCAAAGGCTGGCTGTTTTCACGCTCCAACGATCCGGCCGATGGCAAATGGTATCGCCGCGACGTCGCCTCGATCATGGGGACCAGAGGTCTTGTGCCGTTCGCCCCCTATTTCGTCGACGCCGAAGCCAGCGGCCCCGCGGGCAAGCTGCCGATCGGCGGCCTGACCGTGGTCTCGTTCCGCAATGCACATCTGAGCTATGCGCTGACATGGTTTGCGATGGCGCTCGGCACGCTCGGGCTTTATGTCTTCGTGCTGCGCTATGAGCGGCGGCCATCGTCCCCCGACGACGAATAGGGCTGGCTTCTCAAAGGCTTGTCCCTTGAGCGCTTTGTTGCCGGCCTGAAGTTTCGTTCATCCCCTGCTTTTTGTCCCCCCTGTGGAAAGCGCGAAAGAAATCCCGCGTGCATGACGGTTCAACTTTCGGTTGGTAGCCGTTGCCGGTGGCGAGGGGCCATCTTCACGGCCATCGGCAATTTCCCAAGACCGATTCGCCGGGCCGGCACATGCTGCATCAGCACTGTTCGCCCGTTCCGGCCTGTATTTTTTCCCTGTCACAATGCGTTAACCCTGAATGTGGAAAACAGGTCCACGAAACACTATATATGGTTGGTTCGGGCATTCCAGTTCGCAGATATTGTGTTATGGTGAGTCTATCGAATCAATGCTGACACGTCAGCGGCGTCCGGTTCTCAGGTTTTTTGAGTCTCCATAGGCATATGTCGGATTGGTGTTCCTCGTGGACAGCGCGATTTCTGCCGGCTTCTGGAGAGCCGAAATGCCAGTCCGGTCAATGTGTTCGAGATGTCTGTTGAGAAATGGTGGCGGCGGCCGTTTGCAACCGCCGGCGTTTTGATCAGGCGGAAGCCGGCCATGGGTCCGGGACGAGGCTATGCCGTATTGGCCGCCAGCCTCGCCAGATGCGCGGGAAGCGCCGAGGGTTCGCCCGGCGGCGCTTTTTGAAGAAAATGATTATGCGAGGATAACGATGAAGATCACTGTCTATTCCAAACCGGCTTGCGTGCAGTGCAATGCAACGACCCGCGCGCTGGAGCGCAAGGGCCTCGACTATGAAGTGGTTGATGTGTCGGTGGACAACGATGCTTATGATCAGGTCGTTGGCATGGGCTACCGGCAGGTCCCGGTCGTCGTCGCCGGCGAGCAGCACTGGTCGGGCTTCCGTCCGGACATGATCGGCGCGCTTGCCTGACCATGAATGCCGCCGGCTGACAAGCCGGCGAAGCCTGAAGAAGGCGTTGCGCCGCATCCATGCGGCGGGCGCCTGAGCGATCAGACGGCGCGTCAGACGGGCGCGCCGTGTTGGTGAAGAGGACAAGAGGATGACGGGCATGCTCGTCTACTATTCCAGCGCTACGGGCAACACCCATCGTTTCGTGACCAAGACAGGCCTTCCGGCAAAGCGTCTCGGCCCGCAGGGCGACACGAAAAAGGTGGACGAGCCCTATGTGCTGGTCGTGCCGACCTACGCGGGTGGCGACGGCAGGGGAGCGGTGCCGAAACCGGTCATCCAGTTCCTCAACGATCCGGAAAACAGGGCGCTGGTTCGCGGCGTCATAGCCTCCGGAAACACGAATTTCGGAAATACATACGGCATTGCCGGCGATATCATCGCGGCAAAATGCAAGATACCGTACCTCTATCGTTTCGAGCTTCTCGGCACGGAAGAGGATGTCAACAACGTCAGACAGGGGCTGGAAGAGTTTTGGAAACGGCAGAATTGAGGATGGCCACAAGCGCCGAGGAAGAAACCGTGCAGGGCACCGAGAAGGTCGCGGAAAAGGGCGCCGCCAAGGCGAAGCCCGCGACGCTCGACTATCATGCCCTGAACGCGATGCTCAATCTCTATGACGAGAACGGGCACATCCAGTTCGACAAGGACCGGCTGGCGGCCAAGCAGTATTTCCTGCAGCACGTCAACCAGAACACCGTGTTCTTCCATAACCTACGGGAAAAGCTCGATTATCTGGTGGACGAGGGCTATTACGAGCAGGAAGTGCTCGACCAGTATTCGTTCAATTTCGTGCGCGATCTCTGGGACCACGCCTTCGACAAGAAGTTCCGTTTCCAGACGTTTCTGGGCGCCTTCAAATATTACACCGCCTATACGCTGAAGACATTCGACGGCAAACGCTATCTCGAGCGCTACGAGGACCGCGTCTGCATGGTCGCGCTCGCGCTTGCCAAGGGAGACGAGACGCTTGCCACCGCGCTCGTCGATGAAATCATCGCCGGCCGTTTCCAGCCTGCGACCCCGACCTTCCTCAACGCCGGCAAGAAGAGCCGCGGCGAACTGGTCTCCTGCTTCCTGCTGCGCATCGAAGACAACATGGAGAGTATCGGCCGCTCGATCAATTCGGCGCTGCAGCTTTCCAAGCGCGGCGGCGGCGTGGCGCTGTCGCTCACCAATATCCGCGAGCATGGCGCGCCGATCAAGAAGATCGAGAACCAGTCCTCCGGCGTCATCCCGGTGATGAAGCTGCTTGAAGACAGCTTCTCCTACGCCAACCAACTCGGCGCGCGCCAGGGCGCGGGCGCGGTCTATCTGAACGCGCATCACCCCGACATCATGCGCTTTCTCGACACCAAGCGCGAAAATGCCGACGAAAAGATCCGCATCAAGACGCTGTCGCTCGGCGTGGTGATCCCGGACATCACCTTCGAACTCGCCAAGAACAATGAGGACATGTACCTGTTCTCGCCCTATGACGTGGAGCGCGTCTACGGCAAGGCGATGACCGAGGTGGAAATTTCCAAGCACTATCGCGAGATGGTCGACAACCCGGAAATCCGCAAGAAGAAGATCAATGCCCGCGCCTTCTTCCAGACGCTGGCCGAGCTGCAGTTCGAAAGCGGCTATCCCTATATCCTGTTCGAGGACACGGCAAACCGCGCCAACCCGGTTGCCGGCCGGATTTCGATGAGCAATCTCTGCTCGGAAATCCTGCAGGTCTCGGAAGCCAGCGAATTCGACGAAGACCTTTCCTACAAGCATATGGGCAAGGACATCTCCTGCAATCTCGGCTCGATGAACATCGCCATGGCGATGGATTCGTCCGATTTCGGCCGCACCGTCGACACCGCGATCCGCGCGCTGACGGCCGTGTCCGACATGAGCCACATCTCCTCCGTACCGTCGGTGGAAAAGGGCAATGACGAAAGCCACGCCATCGGCCTCGGCCAGATGAACCTGCACGGCTATCTCGCCCGCGAGCGCATCTTCTACGGTTCGGAGGAAGGCGTCGACTTCACCAACATGTATTTCTACGCCGTGACCTATCACGCGCTGAAGGCCTCGAACCGGATCGCCGTCGAACGCGGCGTCTCCTTCGCCGACTTCGAAAAGTCGAAATATGCCAGCGGCGAATATTTCGACAAATACACCGAGCAGGAATGGACACCAGCGACCGAGCGCGTGCGCGACCTGTTCGAAAAGGCCGGCATCGACCTGCCGACCCGCGAGGACTGGCTGGAACTGAAAGAAGCGGTGATGAAGGGCGGGCTTTACAACCGCAACCTTCAGGCCGTGCCGCCGACGGGCTCGATCTCCTACATCAACAACGCCACGGCCTCGATCCACCCGATCGTCTCCAAGATCGAGATCCGCAAGGAAGGCAAGATCGGCCGCGTCTACTATCCGGCGCCGTTCATGGACAATGACAATCTGGAATATTACCAGGACGCCTATGAAATCGGGCCGGAGAAGATCATCGACACCTATGCTGCTGCAACCCAGCATGTCGACCAGGGCCTTTCGCTGACGCTGTTCTTCCGCGACACCGCCACCACGCGCGATGTCAACAAGGCGCAGATCTACGCCTGGAAAAAGGGCATCAAGACCATTTACTACATCCGTCTTCGGCAGATGGCGCTTTCGGGCACCGAGGTCGAAGGCTGTGTTTCGTGCAGCCTGTAATGCGCGGGGGAAAAACCATGAACATGCAGACAAAGAAGCCCGCCATCGCCGTGCCGCGCGCGGTCAACTGGAACCGTATCGTCGATGAGAAGGACCTCGAGGTCTGGAACCGGCTCACCGGCAATTTCTGGCTGCCGGAAAAAGTGCCGCTGTCGAACGACATTCCGTCCTGGTCGACGCTGAAGGAGGACGAGCAGAAGCTCACCATCCGCGTCTTCACCGGGCTGACGCTGCTCGACACCATCCAGAACACGGTCGGCGCGATCACGCTGATGCCGGATGCCGTGACCCAGCACGAGGAAGCGGTGCTGACGAATATTGCCTTCATGGAGGCCGTCCACGCGCGCTCCTATTCCTCGATCTTCTCCACGCTCTGCTCGATGCCGGAAGTGGACGATGCCTATCGCTGGTCTGAGGAAAATGCCTTCCTCCAGGAAAAATCGCAGCTCATCCTGCAGGAATACCGCGCCACCGATCCGCTTCGTAAGAAGGTCGCCAGCGTCTTCCTCGAAAGCTTCCTGTTCTATTCGGGCTTCTATCTGCCGATGTACTGGTCGAGCCGCGCCAAGCTCACCAACACCGCCGACCTGATCCGCCTGATCATCCGCGACGAGGCCGTGCACGGCTATTATATCGGCTACAAGTTCCAGCAGGGGCTGAAGAAGGTGTCCGAGGCCGAGCGCGAGGCGATCAAGGACTTCACCTTCGGCCTGCTGTTCGAACTCTATGAAATTGAGTCCAAATACACCGAGCAGCTTTACGATGCGGTCGGGCTCACCGAGGACGTGAAGGCCTTCCTGCATTATAACGCCAACAAGGCGCTGATGAATCTCGGTTACGAGGCGCTGTTCCCGCCGGAAGCCTGCAAGGTGAACCCGGCGATCCTCTCGGCGCTGTCGCCGAACGCCGACGAAAACCACGACTTCTTCTCCGGCTCCGGCTCGTCCTACGTCATCGGCAAGGCGATCGCCACCGAGGACGACGACTGGGATTTCTGATCCCTTCAGCAGAGTCTCGGGTATTTTACGGCCAGGCGGAGACGCCTGGCCGCGTCAGTTTTACCGGTTCGCCAGCAGCGTGCTGGCCCCTTCCTCGAGGCTTGGAACGGCGACGATATAATCAACCTTGTCGGCCTTCCACGCTTTCAGGAACTTGTAATAATCCTTGAACACCAGGCAGCCATGGGAATCGCCCGGCGTGCGCAGCATATAGGTATGGGCGAGAATGCCGGTGCGGCCGAGCGGATTGGTGCCGTCGACCGAGGTCATGCGCAGTGCTGGCACGCCATGGAACAGCGATTCGCGCATGGTCAGCTTGTAGGTCGCCGCCGGAACGGCGCCGGCCATCTTCACATGCGTATGGTTCGGGTCGTCGCGGTATTTGCCCTTGCCGGAATGGGCCTCCATGACTTCGCCGTCCGGCATGTAGACCTTGGCCGCGGAGATGTCGTAGACGGCGACCTTCTTGGTGCGGCCGGGCACCTCGCCCATGATGTCGCTGAGATCGTCATGGCCGAAATCGGCATAGGCAAGCTGCATGCCGGCGGGCCGTTTGGCCGGCACCGGCACTTCGCCCGGCGAGAGACGGGATGAATCGGCGCCCTGGAGCACCAGTTTGAAGGCGTCGTCGGCATTGGTGTCGCCGCTTGGAGCGAGTGCCGCAAGCGCGGTGGACGGGGCGGCGGGCGAGGGGACCGCCGCCGGTGCCATCTTCGGCTGAAGCTCGGGCGGAACCCCGGCAAGCGCAATTTCGGAGCCGGCATTATCGGCGATCTGGCGGCCGACAAGGCCGCGCTGGAGATCGGCGAGCGCCATGCGACCGGCCTGTTCCAACCGACCCGCAAGAAGGGCCTGCCTTATATCATCCGGAGCAAGCGCCGGCTTCGCGCGGCTCTGTCCGGTTCTGGCGGCAAGAAGGCGCGCTTCCTTGGCGCTTTGGGCGCGCTGGGGCGCCTTGAACGCCGGATTGACCGTGAGGCTGATGCCGCGCGAGGAGGCGAATTCGGGTTTGGAGACCGTCGCCGAAAGGATCGGCGATGAGGCGATGGTGATGATCGCGCCGCCGGCGATCGCCACCATGATGCCCGCGAGCGAAAGCCGCAGCAAGCCGTTCCTGCGATCTCGCTTGGGGCGGGATTTCGAATTCTTGATCGACGTCACGAAACACACTTCCTACGCAAAACTCAAAGACGGTGTGACAGGTGCCAGTCGGAAAAATACTGGGCGCAGGGTAAATTTTTCATTACGGCCTGAGCGGACGATCAGAGACTGGCGGGTGTCACGACGGCCCGAACAGGCGGAAGCGCCTTTGGATGTCGGGGTTTTACGAAGGGAAAAAAAATTGCGTGGCGGCATGCGGGCTTGGTCCTCTAACACTGGATTTGGCCTTCTTGGTATTGGGTCATTTGACCTTTACGTTTGCGTCACTGGGTTCAAGGAGCGCCTAGAACCCAAAATAGGAGAAAATGCGGCCACGTCCGATAAAGCCCGAAAATACGGCAGGCTTGAGGACGGTGCAGTCGCGGCGGACTTTTTAGCCAACACTTGCGGAAGCCGCTGGAATGCTGTCAAAGTCGCCTTTTCGATGACGCCGGGACAGCCAGATTTTGCGGGAGCGAGGGGATCGCTTCGGTCGCGGGGCAGGCGTGTCCGGACTTCTTTGATGAGGCTCTTTTGATCGAACATTTTCATCTTGTGGCGACAATGGCGATTATCGTCGGGACGATCGGTCTCTATTCCCTCGACCGGTTCCCGATCGAGGCGGTGTCGCTCGCCGCGCTCGGCATGCTTCTGGTGCTGTTCGGCGCGTTCCCGTTTACGCTGGAGGGCGGAAAGCCGCTGCCGATCGAGGATATGCTTGCCGGCTTCTCCTCGCCGGCGCTGGTCACTGTGCTGGCTCTCCTGATCGTCGGCCAGGGCCTGTTTGCGACCGACGCTTTGGAGGGCGTGACCAACCGGATCGGGCAGTTCTACGGCGCCAATCCGCGCATGTTGATCGTCGTGATCCTGGCGACCTGCGGCATCACCTCGGCCTTTTTGAACAACACGCCGGTCGTCGTCATCTTCATCCCCGTGCTGGCCTCGCTTGCCGCGCGGTTCCGCCTGCCGCCCTACCAGATTTTCATGCCGCTCTCCTTCATCACCATTCTGGGCGGGATGACCACGATGATCGGTTCCTCGACGAACCTGATCGCGGCCGGGATCGCCAGCCGCGAGGGCGTCAATCTCGGCTTCTTCGATATCACCGGCATGGGCGTCATCCTTGCGGTTTCCGGCGCTGTCTATGTGCTGTTCGTCATGCCGCGGATCTTCACCCGGGAACGGTCGCAAAAGCGCTTCGAACAGGAGAGCGCCGGCACCCAGTTTCTCGGCGAGGTGGTTCTGCTCGGCGAAAGCCGCTTTGTCGGGGAACGCGCCCGCTCGGGCTTCTTTCCCGTGCTGACGCCGATGTCGCTGCATGCCCTGGTCCGTGAGGAGAAGGTGCTGCTGCCGCCCTATGACGACGGTCTGACGCTGCAGCCGGGCGACCGGCTGCAGATGACAGGGACCCGCAAGGGGTTCATGGATCTGCTGGCCAAGGGCGAGATCAGCCTCATGGCGCCGCCGGATGGAACCGCGCCGTCGGCGGAACGGCGGGTCGGCGCGCATTATCATCTGGCCGAAGCGGTGATCACGCCCGGCTCGCTGTTCGAGGGCCGCACGGTCCGCTTCAGCGGCATCCAGCAGCGCTTCAACATCACCATATTCGGCGTCCGCCGCAAAAGCCGGATGGCGCGCACGCCGTTCTCGCAACTGCGTTTCGAGGCGGGCGATACGCTGCTGATCGGTGGTCGCGAGGACGATCTGCGCGCCATGCGCGGCAATCACGATATCCTGCTGCTCGAGCATTCGGCCGAAAGCGTCCCGCCGCGCGACAAGGCGCTCTTGGCGAGCGGCATTTTCGCGGCGATCGTCATCCTCTCGGCCACGGGTCTCACACCGATGGTGGTCAATGCCGTCGCCGGCGCGCTTTTGATGATCCTGTTCGGCTGCCTGACGCTGCAACAGGCAGCCCGCGCCTTCGACCGGCAGATATACCTGCTCGTCGGCGCGTCGATCGCCATGGCGACCGCGCTTCAGGCAACCGGCGGCGCGCAGCTGATCGCGGAAGGGATCGTCGCGCTTGGCGGCGGCTCCTCGGCGTGGCTGATGATCGTGATGCTGTTCGTTGGCGTCTCGATCCTCACCAATGTGCTTTCCAACAATGCGGCGGTCGCGCTGTTCATCCCGATCGGGCTCAGCATGGCGCGGCAGATCGGCGCGCCGCCGGAGGCCTTCGCCGCAGCCGTGATCTATGCCGCCAACTGCTCGTTCGCGACCCCGATCGGCTACCAGACCAATCTCATGGTCATGGGGCCGGGCCATTACAGTTTCGGCGATTTCATCCGCGCCGGCGTGCCCCTGATCGTGCTGCTCGCCGTGGTGTTCGCGCTGACGGCGCCCTGGTATTACGGGCTTTGAGCCTTCAGTTCATGCTGGTCCAGTTCGCCGATTTGCAGATCAGCTTGCCGAGAATGCAGCCGCGCGTCTCCATCGCCGCGCCGTCGAGCGAGATCTCCATCGAATAGGTGAGGCCGCGCCGCACATCGCGGGCCCGGCCCTCATAGCGCGACGGGCCGACCGGGTCGACATCCATGACCAGCGTGTCGCCGACCCGTTCGTTGCGCGTGCCCGGCCTGACCCAGACATTGGTGGCGCACAGGTCTTCGCCGCACTGCTCGACCACCACCCGCGCCTTGCCATCGCCGCGCGCCCACACCCCGGCAAGGTCGGAGGCTTCGGCGAGGCCGGGCGCGGCCGCCAGCGGAAGCGCAAGCAAAAATGAGGTTCTCCGGTTCATCCCTGTCTCCTCTCACGGTTTTGCGCGCGACCGGCAAAGGCGGGCCTTTGCGCCGCGCGCATCAACAACAACCAGACAAGGGGAATTACGGGCAAAAACGCCCGCCGGTTCGTTTTGCGGCGTTTTTATTGTCGGACGCGCTACCGGGAAGCGGAGCCCGATGGGGCAGCCAGCTGATCGAGGCCAGCGGTGCGGCACCAGCCTTCGAGAGCCGCGCCGATCGCCGCCTGCGGCGGGCCATTGCGGTTGAAGCCCCACCAGATGATCGCGCCCTGCCACAGGCTCGCCATCTGCCGGCCCAGTGCCGGGTCGTCGCCGAGCCGGCGCGCAAGCGCGGCCGCGAGCCGCTCGCCCCAGGCCCTGCCGCGCGCCCTCAGCGCCGGGTTGCGCATGTCCTCGCGCAGAAGCGGCAGTCCACCGTCAAGACCATGTTCGGGATCGGGCGTGAGATGCAGAAGCAGGTCGACCGCGCCGCGCGGCGAGACCGGAAAGGCGGCATCGGCGGCTTCGGTTGCCTCATCAAGCCGGTCCCAGGCGTAAAGCAGTATGGCCTCGACCATCGCCGCGCGGTCGCCGAAGCGCTGTACCAGCGTCGGCGCGGAAAGGCCGCTGCGTGCTGCCGCCCTGGCAAAGGTGAGGCCATCCGGACCGGTTTCGGCGATCGCGTCGAGCAACACGGCGAGCAGGGCGGGTTCGGAAATTGTCTTGCGTCTGGGCATGGTCTATTTATAAATGAATGTTTATTTATTAACAAGGAGCAACCATGGCAAAAATTGTGGGTTATATCGCCGTCAGTCTCGACGGCTTCATCGCGGGACCGGACGACAATCTCGATTGGCTTTTCCGCTATGACGGGCTCGATCTCGGCGAGCACGATTACAATCTTTTCCTGGAGCGGATTGGCACCGTGGTCATGGGCCGGAGCACCTATGACTTTCTGGACCGCATGGAAGGTCCCTGGCCCTATGAGGGCAAGCGGGCGCTGGTGGTGACGTCGCGCCCCATCGACCGGCCGAAGGGGGCAATTGAGACGAGGGCGGACGTCGACAGCCTGATCGCGGAACTGCGCGCGCTCGATGATGGCGACGTCTGGATGCTCGGCGGCGGCAAGCTGCAGATGGCGTTCATGGAGCGCGGCGCGCTGGACGAGATCGAGATCTATGTCATGCCGGAGTTGATCGGCGGCGGGTCGCCGCTGTTTCCGGCGACGGGGTTTGCGGCGCAACCGCGCCTGATCAGCGCCACCACGCTAGATCGAGGCTGTGTCCGGCTGCATTACAGTTTTGCTCAGACGGCTTCCCGGTAATCGAGTCCGATATCGAGCACCGGTGCGGAATGAGTCAGCCAGCCGATCGAGATCAGGTCGACGCCGGCCTTCGCGACCGCGCCGGCGGTCTCGGGCGTGATGCCGCCGGAGGCCTCGGTGATCGCGCGGTCGGCGACAATCGAAACCGCCTCGCTGAGCGTTTCCGGCGACATGTTGTCGAGCAGCACCGCGTCGACGCCCTCGTCCATTGCCTCGCGCAACTGGTCGAGCGTGTCGATCTCGATCTCGATCTTGACCATGTGGCCGGCATGCTTCTTCGCGGCCCGCAGCGCGGGGCGGATGCCGCCGGCGATCGCGATGTGGTTGTCCTTGATCAGCACCGCATCGGCGAGCGAGAAGCGGTGATTGCCGCCGCCGCCGGCCTTCACCGCGTATTTCTCCAGCGCCCTCAGCCCCGGCGTGGTCTTGCGGGTGCACACGATCGCAGCGCCCGTGCCCTCGACGGCCGCGACAACGCCGGCGGTGACAGTCGCGATGCCGGAGAGATGGCCGAGGAAGTTGAGCGCGGTGCGCTCGCCCGTCAGTAGCGCGCGCGAGGGACCGGTGACGGTGGCGACGATATCGCCGGCCTCAACCTTCGCGCCATCTTCCACATTTCGGGTCATGCTGATGGCCGGGTCGACCAGATTGAAGGCGAGTTCGGCGGCATCGAGGCCGGCGATCACGCCGGGCCGGCGCGCGCCCATCACCACGGTGGAGCGGTGGCCGGCCGGGATCACGGCATTGGCGGTGATGTCGCCGGCAAGGCCGAGGTCTTCCTCAAGCGCGCGGCGGACAGTGGGTTCGATGATCAGGCGGGGCAGCATGGCATGGTCCTCAGGCGCTACGGGCAAGCGCGGGGCGCGCGGCAAGGGCGCGGGCGTGGGCGAACACGTCGTCGAGCGTCATGCGCTGACGCCGGCTTTCCGGGTTTCTTTGCGGGAAATCGGTGCGGGCATGGCCGCCGCGCGATTCTTCGCGCATCGCGGCGAACACTGCTATCGAGAGCGCGACGATCGCCGGATCGGAATCCGGGCCGCTGCCTTCGGCGAGCGGCAGCAGGGCGGCGATGGCATCGCCAAGCGCTGCCCCGTTCCGGGTGACGCCGAGCGCGCCCGAAGCGATGCCGCGCACGGTCGCAAGACGGGGCGCTGCCGCTAGCGACAACGCCGGAAGCCGACGCTCGGGGGCAGGGGGCGCAGCGGCGATTTCGGCGGCGGCGGCAAGGCCGGTAACAGCAGCCTCCAGCAGCGAATTGCTGGCGAGCCGGTTGGCGCCGTGGAGCCCGGTGGCAGCACACTCGCCGACGGCATAGAGGCCTTCAACCGAGCTGCGGCCCGCAGCATCCACTGCGATCCCACCCATGTGATAATGCTCGGCGGGGCGCACCGGAATGAGATCGGTCGTCGGGTCGATACCGGCGCGGGCGCAGATCGCGAAGATTTCGGGAAAGCGGTGCTTGAACCGGCTGCCGAGCGCTTGCCTTGCGTCAAGGAAAACGCGGCCGCCCCGGGCGATCTCGGCGGCGATCGCGCGGGCGACGACGTCGCGGGGCGCAAGCTCCGCACCGGGCGTTGCGGCGAGGAAGCGTTCGCCCCGCTCGTTGAGGAGCAGGGCCCCTTCGCCGCGCACCGCCTCGCTGATCAGAGGCAGCGGGCGGATGTCGGTTGCGAGCGCCGTCGGGTGGAACTGCACGAACTCCATATCGGCAAGTTGGGCTCCGGCGCGCGCGGCGAGCGCCACGCCCTGACCGAAATTGCCCGCTGGATTGGTCGAGGCATCGTAGAGCCCGCCAATGCCGCCGGTCGCGATCACGATGCGGGAGGCCGGACGCCGAAACGGTTGGCCATCCCTTACGCCGGCAAGCCCACAGACGGCATTGTCGTGCACGAGCAGGCAGCGCACCTCCGCCCCGGAGATGACAGTGATTGAAGGCGTTTCGGCAACGGCCTGCGTCAGCGCCTTGACGATCGCCGCGCCCGTGGCATCGCCGCCGGCATGGATGATCCGCCGGCGGGAATGGGCGGCTTCCAGCCCGAAGGCTAGCCCAACCTCGGGGTCGCGGTCGAAGACGACGCCGTGGCGCTCGAGAAAGGCGATCGCCTCGGGCGCGCCCTGCAATATGCGCGCGGCCGCTTCGGGATCGCACAATCCGTCGCCGGCGGCGAGCGTATCGGCGAGATGCAGCTCGGCGCTATCGTCTTCGCCAAGGGCTGCGGCAATGCCGCCCTGCGCCCAGCCGGTGGAGGTCTCGGCCCCGAGCGCCGCCTTGGTCACCAGCGTCACCGGCAACGGCGCAAGCGCCAGCGCCGTCGCCAGCCCGCCGATCCCTGATCCGATGACTGCGACGGTCATACCGCGAGCATCCGTTCGACGGCTCGGCGCGCATCATCCGCGATCGCGGGATCGACGGTGACTTCGTGGCGCATCTCCTGCAGGGCTTCTTTGATGTTGGAAAGCGTGATCCGCTTCATGTGCGGGCAGAGATTGCAGGGGCGGACGAAATTGACGTCCGGATGATTGACCGCGACATTGTCGCTCATCGAGCATTCCGTCAGAAGCACGACCCGGCCCGGTTTGGCATCGCGGACATAATCCGACATGCCGGCGGTGGAGCCGGAAAAATCGGCCTCGGCCACCACTTCGGGCGGGCATTCGGGATGGGCGATGATGGTGACACCCGGCCATGCCGCGCGCATCTCGCGCACGTCTTCCGCCGTGAACAGCTCGTGCACCTCGCAATGGCCGCGCCAGGCGATCAGCTCGACATCGGTCTCGCGGGCGACGTTGCGGGCGAGGTATTCGTCCGGCAGCATCAGCACTTTCGGCACGCCGAGCGATTCCACCACCTTCCTGGCATTGCCCGAGGTGCAGCAAATATCGGAGGCGGCCTTCACCGCGGCCGAGGTGTTGACATAAGTGACCACCGGCGCGCCGGGATGGGCCTGCCGCATCAGCGCGATGTCTTCCGGCGTGATCGAATCCGCCAGCGAACAGCCGGCGCCCATATCCGGGATCAGTACGGTCTTTTCCGGGTTGAGGAGCTTCGCCGTCTCGGCCATGAAGTGGACGCCGGCCAGCACGATCACGTCGGCATCGACCCTTGTCGCCTCGCGCGCCAGAGCCAGGCTGTCGCCGACGATGTCGGCGACGCCGTGGAAGATTTCCGGCGTCTGGTAGTTGTGGGCGAGGATGACGGCGTTGCGCTCCCGCTTCAGGCGATGGATCGCCCCGATATCGTCGGAAAAGCTCAGCCATTCCGCCTTGGGAATGACGTTTGCGACCCGGTCATAAAGGGCATCGGCGGAAAAGGGCGCGTTCATCGGCGTTATCTCCTGTGTTCGGCCCGGCGCGGAAGAATCGGGGAAGCCGCGCCGGGCCTGCCAGGGGAGGCGTTGGGGCAACCTCGCGCTGGTCGATTAATACTCAATCTGAGTATATCATGGGCGCAAGCATTACGCCCTTATTGACGGGGAGTCAAGAACGCGCGATCGGGAGCCTTGAAAGCGTCAGCGCCCGTTCCTCGACAATCGCATGACGATAGCGGTAGAGCCGGGCCGGGCGGCCGCCGGCCTTGTCGGAGGTCTGTCCGGTTTCCTCGATCAGGTTCTGCTGGTCGATCTGGCGGCGGAAATTCGGCTTGTGCAGCTTGAGGCCGGCCAGCGCCTCGACGCATTTCTGAAGCTGCAGCAGCGTGAAGCTCTCCGGCATGAGTTCGAAGATCACCGGTCGGTATTTGATCTTGGCGCGCAGCCGCGCGATCGCGGTCGCCAGAATCCGGCGGTGATCGGCGGCCATCGGCTTGCCGAACCAGAAGGCCGGCGTCTGTCCGGCCTCGGCGATCAGGCCCGCCTCATACATCAGTTCGAAGCGCTGCAGCACCAGTTCCTCGTTCCAGACCATGCCATCCACGCCGAAGGCGAAGCGGATGCGCTGGCGGCGCTCGGCCCGGCCCGGCCGCTCGCTCATCGCCCACTGCATCATCAGGTCGCTGACCTGTTCCAGGATTTCCGGCCGGCCCTCGCGCAGGTCCTCCCACGGAAAATAGGTGTACCAGTCCTTCCACAGCGGCCCGCCGCTGCCGGGCGGCGGCTGTTCGCGCACAAGGCCCAGATAGCTGATCGAGATGGTGCGCTCGCCGTCGAAGCCGCGATCGCGATCGGCGAAGGTGTAGAGCTGCTCGAGATAGCCGACGGGATGCCCGGTCTGGGCCCTGATCCAGGAATTGAGCCCGCCCTGCAGAGTGCGGTGGCCGTTCTCGAACGGGCCGGAGGGCAGGGCCGCGCCCATGCGCACGGTCATCACCCGCGGCGCATCATTTGTAAGCGCGGTGAGAACGGCGATCAGTTCGGCATGGACGCGGGCTTCGGTCACAACGTTGCCCCCCGGCGATATTGCTTCTTGCGAGGTAGCATCAATCTGCCGTGGTGCAAAGCGTCGCGGCAAGCCGTGGGCGTACGCGCTCGTCAACAGCATCAAGGTCTTCAATTGGACACCAACGAGCGGCATGAACCTCGGCAAGGTCTGCTGCGATCGTGCCCGATACGATGGCCGCAAAGCGAATGTCGAGGTGATAGTGTTCTGGCTCGGCCTTGTGCGGATTTGCCGGAATCCGGTGCAGGTCGATGCTGACGGGCCGGGCGTCGTCAGGCAGGTCTGCCGCAAGCCCGGTTTCCTCAAGACATTCCCGCCGGGCCGCCTGCTGCAGCGTTTCCCCTGGATCGACATGGCCACCCGGCTGAAACCATTTGCCAGTCGCCCTGTGATGAATGAAGACGGTGCTTGAAAGGTCCGGCGCCAAGGGGAACAGTGAGGCTGTGACATGCACAGGATAAGTGTGCCGAGAACGGTAATCGCGCTCGCCGCGGATGAAGTCCCCGTATTGTGTGGCCCAGCGAGCATCATAGTCCGCTATCAGTTCGGCGATATGGTCTTCTTCGGACACTCTTTTCCTTCCTGACCTGAGGTTTCAAAGCACCAAGCTTTTTTCGTAGGGTCACTCCGGTGCACGCGGTGAAGCAATCATCTTAAAGTCGTGCGGCGGCCTTTCGAAACAGAATTGCGCAGCATGGGTCATATTTTTCCACTTTGGTCCGATCTCGCGAAATAGGCAAAAAATTCAGCGTCTTGCATTTTCCCGACTTCAAGCCAGCCTGAAGTTTTTTGATTGCATGGTCAATAAAAAGCGCTAGTCTCGCCATCAGTGTGACGTTTGCGGTTGGGCGCAGACCCGCATGAAGTTCAGCATAATTCGGGATCGCGAAAAAGCCGAGAGCGGTGCCGGGAAGTGCGAAACCTTTGGCGGCGAGAGGCCGTCGACGACATCAACCACAAGGGGAAAATGATGAAGAAACTGAAGGCTTTGGCGCTCGCCACGAGCGTTTTCGTATCGCTTGGCGGCGCCGCCAGCGCATCAACGCTGGTCTACTGCTCGGAAGGCTCCCCCGAGGGCTTCGATCCGGCGCCCTATACCGCAGGCACCACCTTCGACGCCTCCTCGCGCGCCATCTACAATCGCCTCGCCGAATTCAAGCACGGCTCCACCGAGGTTGAGCCCGGCCTTGCAGAGAGCTGGGACGTGTCCGATGACGGGCTGGAATACACCTTCCACCTGCGTCCGGGCGTCAAGTTCCAGACGACCGATTATTTCACCCCCACGCGTGAGATGAACGCCGACGACGTGATCTTCTCGTTCATGCGCCAGATGGATGAATCAAGCCCCTGGTACCAGTATGCGCCGGGCATCTCCTGGGAATATTTCAACGGCATGTCGATGCCGGACCTGATCAAGAGCATCGAAAAGGTCGATGACATGACGGTCAAGTTCGTGCTCAACCGGCCGGAAGCGCCGATGATCGCGAACCTCGCCATGGACTTCGCCTCGATCATGTCGAAGGAATATGCCGACCAGCTCGAAGAAGCCGGCAATCTGGAGCAGTTGAACCAGAAGCCGGTCGGCACTGGCCCGTTCACCTTCGTGAACTACCAGCAGGATGCTGTGATCCGCTACAAGTCCAATCCGGACTATTACAAGGGCCAGGAAGATCTCGACACCCTGATCTTCGCGATCACCACCGACGCCGCTGTTCGCCGCCAGAAGCTGGAAGCCGGCGAGTGCCAGATCATGGTCTATCCCGCGCCCGCCGATCTGGAAGCGCTGGAATCCAATGACGACATCACGGTCATGGCCAAGGAAGGCCTGAATGTCGGCTATCTCGCCTATAACACCAAGATGGCGCCCTTCGACAATCCGAAGGTCCGCAAGGCCCTGAACATGGCGGTCGACAAGGAAGCCATTCTGGAATCGGTGTTCCAGGGCGCCGGCGAGGTTGCCAAGAACCCGATCCCGCCGACCATGTGGTCCTATAATGACGAGGTGCAGGACGACCCTTACGATCCGGAAGCCGCCAAGGCGATGCTGGAAGAGGAAGGCGTCACCGATCTTTCGATGAAGATCTGGGCGATGCCGGTGCAGCGTCCCTATAACCCGAACGCCCGGCGCATGGCCGAGCTGATGCAGGCCGACCTCGCCAAGGTCGGCGTCGATGCCGAGATCGTTTCCTATGAGTGGGGCGAGTATCTGGCCCGGTCTTCCGCTGAAGACCGCGACGGCGCCGTGCTTCTCGGCTGGACCGGCGACAATGGCGACCCGGACAACTTCCTGGCCGTGCTGCTCGGCTGCGATGCCGTTGGCGGCTCCAACCGTGCCCAGTGGTGCTACGAGCCCTTCGAGGAGCTGATCCAGAAGGCCAAGGTCACCTCCGACACCGAGGAGCGCACCGAGCTCTACAAGCAGGCTCAGGTGATCTTCAAGGAACAGGCGCCGTGGAACACGATCGCCCATTCCAAGGTGTTCATGCCCATGACCAACTCGGTCGAGGGTTTCGTCATGGACCCGCTCGGCTATCACCGCTTCGATGATGTAACCATCGCCGAATAAGGCCTCGCACAAGAGAAGGGGGCCGGAAATGCGGCCCTCTTCCGTTTTCGGGAATCGCCATGCTCAGATTTCTGTTCAGCAAGCTATTGCTGATTATTCCGACCTTTATCGGGATCACCATTGTTGCCTTCGGCTTCGTGCGCGTCCTGCCCGGCGATCCCGTGCTGCTTCTGGCCGGCGAACGCGGCATGGACCCCGACCGATACCAGAAACTCCTTCACCAGTTCGGCTATGACCGCCCGATCGTCGTCCAGTATCTGGACTATGTCTGGAGCCTGCTGCATGGCGATTTCGGCGTTTCGATCGCCACCAAGCAGCCGGTGTTCCAGGAGTTCCTGAACCTGTTTCCGGCCACCGCCGAGCTTGCGATTTCGGCGATGCTGCTCGCCGTCATCATTGGCATTCCGGCGGGCATCATCTCCGCGGTCAAGCGCGGTTCGGTATTCGACCAGGCGACCATGGGCATCGCGCTCACCGGCTATTCGATGCCGATCTTCTGGTGGGGCCTGCTGTTGATTATCCTGTTTTCCGGGATCCTCGGCTGGACGCCGGTCTCGGGCCGGATCTCGCTGCTTTACTATTTCCCCTCGGTCACCGGCTTCATGACGATCGATTCGCTGCTTTCGGGCGAAAAGGGCGCATTCGCCTCGGCGGTTTCCCACCTCATCTTGCCGTCGGTCGTGCTCGCCACCATTCCGCTGGCGGTGATCGCGCGACAGACGCGCTCGGCGATGCTGGAGGTGCTCGGCGAAGACTATGTCCGCACCGCCCGGGCCAAGGGGCTTTCCGGCAGGCGCGTCATCGGCATCCACGCGCTTCGAAACGCGATGATCCCGGTGATTACCACGATCGGCCTGCAGGTCGGCATGCTGATGGCCGGCGCGATCCTGACCGAAACGATCTTTTCCTGGCCGGGCATCGGCAAATGGATGATCGATTCGATCTCGCGCCGCGACTATCCGGTCGTCCAGGGCGGGCTGGTGCTGATCGCCGGTCTGGTCATGCTGGTCAATCTGCTCGTCGATCTCGCCTACGGCCTCATCAATCCGCGCATCCGTCACCAATAGGAGCTCAGCCATGTCAGACAGCACGCTGGGCCAGCCGGTCCAAAAACGGAATATCCGCCTGCAGATGCTTTCCGAATTCTGGCACTATTTCAGCCAGAACAAGGGTGCTGTCGCGGGCCTCGTCGTCATCGTCCTTCTGGTGCTGATGGCGATCTTCGCGCCGCTTCTGGCGCCGCATAATCCCGATCAGCAATATCGCGACATGTTCCTGACCCCGCCCTTCTGGCAGGAGGGCGGAACGTGGACCTTCCCGCTCGGCACCGATGCGGTCGGCCGCGACATGCTCTCGCGCCTGATCTACGGGTCGCGCTATTCGCTGGTGATCGGCCTTGTGGTGGTGTCGGTGGCGCTGCTGCTCGGCATCACGCTCGGGCTTCTGGCTGGCTTCTTCCGCGGCTGGGTCGATGTCGCGATCATGCGGGTGATGGACGTGATCCTCGCCTTCCCGCCGCTGCTTCTGGCGCTGGTGCTAGTCGCCGTTCTCGGCCCCGGCCTGTTCAACGCCATGATCGCGATCGCGCTCGTGCTGCAGCCTCATTTCGCGCGGCTGACCCGGGCGGCGGTGATGGCGGAGGCGCGCCGCGAATATGTAGTCTCGGCCCGTGTGGCCGGCGCGCGCAATCTCAGGCTGATGTTCAAGACCATCCTGCCCAATTGCCTCGCGCCGCTGATCGTGCAGGCGACGCTCTCCTTCTCCAACGCCATTCTGGAGGCGGCGGCGCTGGGCTTTCTCGGCATGGGCGCGCAGCCGCCGACGCCGGAATGGGGCACGATGCTGGCGGAAGCGCGCGAGTTCATCCTGCGCGCCTGGTGGGTCGTCACCTTCCCCGGCCTTGCCATCCTGATCACGGTTCTGGCGATCAACCTCGTGGGCGACGGCCTGCGCGATGCGCTCGATCCCAAGCTGAAGCGGAGCTAGAGACCATGGAACCACTCCTCGACGTTCAAAACCTCTCCGTCAGCTTCCCGACCGCGGCGGGCGAAACCACGGTGCTGCACAACGCCTCCTACCGGATCGACCGGGGCGAGGTGCTGGCCATCGTCGGCGAGAGCGGCTCCGGCAAGTCGGTCGCCATGCTCGCCGTGATGGGCCTCCTGCCGACGACCGCCACCGTGAAGGCCGATCGCATCGTCTTCGAGGGCCGCGATATCTCAAACCTTTCGGCAACGGATCGCCGGCGGATCATCGGCAAGGATATCGCGATGATCTTTCAGGAGCCGGTGGCGAGCCTCAATCCGTGCTTCACCGCCGGCTTCCAGATCGAAGAAGTGCTGAAACAGCATACCGATCTTGACAAGAAGGCCCGCCACGCCCGCGCCATCGAGTTGCTTCAGGCCGTTGGCCTGCCGAACCCGGAAGACCGGCTGAAGGCCTATCCGCACCAGATGTCGGGTGGCCAGTGCCAGCGTATCATGATCGCGATCGCCATGGCCTGTTCGCCGAAACTGCTGATCGCTGACGAGCCGACGACCGCGCTGGATGTGACGATCCAGAAGCAGATCCTCGAACTCTTGGCCAATCTCCAGGCCGAGACCGGCATGGCGCTGATCATGATCACCCACGACATGGGCGTGGTTGCCGAAACCGCCGACCGGGTGACGGTGCAGTACAAGGGCCGGCTGATGGAAGAGGCCGACGTGCTGTCGCTGTTCGAAAACCCGAAACACGCCTACACCAAGGCACTGCTTTCGGCGCTGCCGGAAAACGCCACCGGCGACCGGCTGCCCACCATCGATTATTCCGCCGACTATACGGGAGGCGCGGCATGAGCGAGATCGTTGCTGAAGGAAAGAACATTGTCCGCGACTACGTCGTGCCGGGCGGCATGTTTAAGTCCGCCCGCACGGTGCGGGCGCTGAAGGGCGTCGATTTCTCCGTCGAGCGCGGCAAGACGCTGGCGCTTGTGGGGGAATCGGGCTGCGGCAAGTCCACGCTTGCCCGGATCATCACCATGATCGATGCCCAGACGGCGGGCGATCTTGCGATCGAGGGCCAGACGATCGACATCGCAAAGACGCGCCCCACCCCCGAGCAGCGCCGCAAGGTGCAGATCGTGTTCCAGAACCCCTATGGATCGCTCAACCCGCGCCAGAAGATCGGCGACGTGCTGATGGAGCCGCTGCTGCTCAACACCGACGACACGGCAAACGACCGCCGCCACAAGGCCCACGACCTTCTGAAGAAGGTCGGCCTCGGGCCGGAGCATTTCGACCGTTATCCGCACATGTTCTCCGGCGGCCAGCGCCAGCGCATCGCGATCGCCCGGGCGCTGATCCTGAACCCGTCGCTGCTGGTGCTCGACGAGCCGGTCTCCGCGCTCGATCTCTCGGTGCAGGCGCAGATCCTGAACCTGCTTGCCGATCTCCAGGACGAGTTCGACCTCACCTATATCTTCGTCTCCCACGATCTTTCGGTGGTGAAATATATCTGCGACGAGATCATGGTGATGTATTTCGGCGAAGTGGTCGAACGCGGCACCCGCGACGCCGTGTTCTCCGACCCGCAGCACGAATACACCCAGACCCTGTTCAAGGCGACGCCACGCGCCGACGTCGAAAGCATCCGCGCCCGCCTTGCCGCCAAACAGGCGAAGATGGCGGCGGGGAGCTGAGGGCGAGGCCTTGCCTCTCCAGTGCAATCACCATTCCTTTCTCCCCCCGGGATGAAAGGAATGAGGGCGCGTCCCCGATGCGTGGAGGATATCGGGCCGGCAGCGGCGATCCGCCGACTACAGCCGCACCCGGTTCACCGAGCGCAGGTGCTCTTCCACCGTCGCGATTTCGGCCGCGCGGGTTTCCGCGCTCCAGCCGAGCACGTCGCCAGCCACTTCGGCAATGCGCTCGATATCGCTCCTGTGCAGCCTGCCGGTGATGGCAAGCGTGGTGCGGCGCATGACGATGTCGGCGAGGTGGGTGACGAATTCGTTGCGGACTATCCAGTCTATCTCGGCCACGGAATATTCGCTGGCCTGCGGCAGGCGCTCCTGATTGCCGAAGCTCGCCTCATAGGCGGCGATGGCGCGGGCGGTGGTGCCGTAGCGGGTCAGCAGTTCGTCGATCCGGGCTTCCGAAAGGCCGGTTGCATGGGCCGCATCGGCAATCCATGCCCGCCGTGCCGCCGCGTCGGTCGGAAAATCCCTGCCGCCGCCGATCGGGCTTTTCTCGGTGGAGATGCGCCGGTCGCGGCCGAGGCGTTTGAGAATGGCATCGGCGACCTCCTCGGCAAAGCCTCTGAATGTCGTCCACTTTCCGCCGATCAGCGGGATGATCGCGAAGTGCCGGTCATCGTTGGCTTCCAGAACCGGAGCGGAATGGTCGCGGCTGATAAGCCCCGGAATATCGGCGTCGGAGGCCGGGAGCGGGCGGATGCCGCTATAGGCATAGACGATCTGGTCCTCGCCGATTTCGAGGCCCGGAAGCAACGCCTTGAGGCTGTTGATGAAATAGGCGATCTCGTCATCCTCACAACGCACTTCATCCGGGTTGTCGGCGGGAATATCGGTGGAGCCGGCCAGCGCAAGGCCGAGATATTCGTAGACCAGACAGATGCGCCCGTCATCGGCCTCGAAATAGATCATCCGGCCGGCAAGCCGCTTTACCAGCTCGTCATTGCGCAGCAGCACATGGGAGCCCTTGGTGCCGCCGATCAGCTTGGTCTCGAGGCCGAGCATGGCGTTGACGTGATCGATCCAGGGGCCGGCGGCGTTGACTACAAGGCCGGGTTTGACGGAGAGGGTTTCGCCGGCTTCGGATCCGAAGACGATCCGGTTGGCATCGGCCTCACGGATATTCGCGGCGTTGAACGCCGCCGAGCCGGGGTTGGCTGCAAGCCCGTCGCGGATCATTTCCATCACAAGGCGCTCGGGCTGGGTGATACGGGCATCATAATAGGTGCCGGCGGCGACGATCGTATCCGTCAGCCCCGGCATGTCGGACAGCGCCCGGCGTTTGCCGACGAGCTTGTGGCGCGGCATCACCCTGTGGCGCGCGCCATAGAAATCGTAGAGCCAGAGCCCGATCTTGACGAGGATTGCCCCGCGGCTGCGCGGCGCGCTGGTGGAGCCGAACAGCGTTCGGATCGCCGCCCAGATACCCTTGGTCCAGGAAAAGATCGGGATCATGGTCGGCAGCGGCTCGACGCAATGGGGCGCGTTGCGCAGCAGCAGGTTGCGCTCTAGCGTCGACTGGGCGACGAGGCCGAATTCGCCGGTCTCGAGATATTTCAGCCCGCCATGGATCAGCCGCGAGGGGGCGGCGCTGGTGCCGGCTCCGAAATCGGCCTTTTCGGTGATCAGACAGTTGATGCCCTGAAGCGAGAGGTCGCGGAAAAGGCCGGCGCCGTTGACGCCCGCGCCGATGATGACCACGTCGAAAGCGGTGTCGTCGCTCATTTGGAAGCGCCCTTCACGATCTGGAGATTGACCCCTGCCTTCCGCAGCCGCTCGATTTCGCCCGGATCAAGGCTGTCGGTCACGATCACGGTGTCGAAGGCGGTGAGATCGCCGAAGACGTTGAGGGCGACCTTGCCGAATTTGGTGTGGTCGGCAAGCAGGATGGATTTGCTGGCGGAGGCGACCATGGTCTGTTTCACGCGCGCGACCTGCTGGTCCTGGATGAAGGCGGTGGTGCCCTCGATCGCGGAGGCCGAGCAGATCAGCAGATCGGCCCTGAGCGCCTCGATCGCGCGCAGGCAGATATGATCGATATAGGCGTTGTAGGTGCGGTGATACTGGCCGCCGAGGCAGATGAAATCGACGACATCGGCGTCCACGAGCGCGTTCGCCACCGCGACGCTGTTGGAGATCACGGTCAGCGGATCGATCTCGTTGAGGAACGGCGCGATCGCGCCGGCGGTGGTGGAATCATCGAGAAAGATCACCTGGCCGGGCTCGATATGGGCCAGCGCGGCCTTTGCCAGGGCCTGTTTCTCAGTGGTGGCGACGGTGGCGCGATAGCGGTGCAGGCTTTCATAGATGCCCGAGGGCTGCGCGGTCACCGCGCCATGCAGCTTGCGCAGCACGCCCTTGGCGGCGAGCTGGTCGATATGGCGGTGAATGGTCATGCGCGACACGCCGAAATGCTCGACCAGCTTGTCGATGCGCACCTGGCCGTGGGCGATTACGTAATCCGCGATTTCCTCGCGTCGGCTGTCTGCCGTGGTCATTGTCCGTTCTCCCTGTCGCCAAGCGCTTCGAGGCTTTGCCAGTGGGGCTTCAACGCTTCCGATATATCCCGGTAGACGGCGAAGCGGCGGTCATAGGCCGCAGCCTTCTCGGCATTCGGTCGGAATGTCCGGCTGATGGCGTCGAGATCGCGCGGGTCGTTGGTCGGGGACTTGTAAAGCCCGACGCTCGCGCCGGCGCAAAGGGCAGCGCCCCAGGCGGCGGCCTCCTCGGTCGCGGTCACGGTGACCGGATGGTTGAGAATATCGGCGAACATCTGCGCAAAGGCGGCGTTGCGCGAGATGCCGCCGGTGAGCCGCACCTCATCATACGGAAAGCCGTCCTCCAGCGCGTCGACATGTTCGCGGTGGTTGAAGGCAATGCCTTCCAGAACCGCCTTCAGCATGTCGCCGCGATTGTGCCAGCCGTGCAGGCCGACGAAGGAGCCGCTACTGGGAGCTCCATGGGGCGAGCCGAAGAGATAGGGATGGAACAGCACGCTGGAGGGACGCGCGATCGCGGCTTCGATCTCGCCGGCAAGGGCCTCATGGATCGGGAGGCCGCCGGCGGCGGCCTTGTCGTGGTCGCCCTGACAGAGGGTGTCGAGGAACCAGTCGTAATTGGCGGCCGAGGCCGGCGAAATCGACATCGCGTTCCACTGGCCGGGTTCGATGGCATTGCGGCAGAACCAGCGCGGATCGGTGAGCGGCCTGTCCGATACGATCTCGTTGATCGAGTAGGTCCCGGCGACGACGCCCATGACGCCGCTTTTCTGCGCGCCGATCCCGAGCGCCGATGCCGTCACGTCATGAAGCCCGGCGGCGACCGGCGTTCCGGCGGCAAGGCCGGTCGCGCGGGCGGCCTCGGCACTGACATGGCCGATCACGGACGCCGAATGGGCGCTCGGCGCGAGCCTCTCAAAAATCTCCTCAAGGCCGTAAAGCTCAGCGGCTGCGGACGAATAGTCCTGGCTGTTCACATCGGTGAAGGATGTGCTGGCCTCGGTGCGGTCGGTGCCGACATGGCCGGTCAGGCAGAAGGTCAGCCAGTCCTTGCAGCCGAGCACCGCGCCGATGCGGGCATAACGCTCCGGTTGGTTACGCTTGATCCAGGCGAGCAGGGCCGATGGGGCGGAGAGATGCGGCATCTGTCCGGTCAGCGTCAGCGCCTTGTCGGCCGTGCCGTCCTTCTCCCATTCGGCGACAACGTCGCCGGCGCGGCTGTCGAGCGAGAGAATGCCGGGGCCGAGCGGCCTGCTGTCGTCATCGAGCAGATAAAGCCCGTCGCCATGGGCGGTGGCGGCGATCGCGGCAATATCGGCGGCGGGGCGGCCGCTGAGCGAAACGGCCTCGGCAATCGCCTCGGCGGTGGCGCGCCAGAGCCCGTCCATGTCGCGCTCGACGAAGCGCGGCGCGGGGATTGACTGCGGAACCCGGCGGCGGGCGACGGAAAGCACCGTCCCGTCCGTGTCGAACAATACGGCCTTGGTGACCGTCAGGCCGTTATCGATTCCAAGAAGACTCGGCATGGGACGCTCCCAATGGGCAAACTTAACCATCAAATCTGTTAAGTTAATATCAAAGAGCGTTACATATAGTCAATTATATCATTTAGCCTGTTTATCGGTCTTGCGCGGCGCGACGACCACATTGATGCCCTTGGCATGCATCCGTTTGATATGGGCGGGCGGCGTGCCGTCATCGACGATGACGGTATCGAAATCGGAAAGGGCGGCAAGGCTGTGGAGCGCGCGGCGCTCGAACTTGGTGTGGTCCGCGAGCAGTATGCGCTTCGAGGCGGCGTCCAGCATGGCGCGCTTGGCGTCGATCATCTCGGAGGACTGGTGGAACACCATGTCGTCGGTGATCGCCGCCATCGACAGAAACACGGTGTCGGCGCGCAGATTGGCGATTTCATTGGTGGTCATGCGGCCGAGAAAGGCGTTGCACCAGTTGCGGAACTCGCCGCCAAGCGCCAGCAGGGTGATGTCGCGCAGGCCGCGCAGCTCGTTCATCATCGTCAGCGAGTTGGTGATCACGGTCAGGGGCGCATGGTCCTGCAGGTGCGGCACCATGTGGAGAACGGTGGTGGAATCATCCACGAAGATCGCCTGGCCCGGTTCGATGAAGCCGGCGGCAGCGGCGGCGATCGCGGCCTTTTCCGGCGACTGGCGGCTGGAGCGGTAGACGTCGCTCGCCTCGATCAGGCTTGTCGGCGCGGCCGAAACCGTGCCGCGCGTCTTGCGCAACAGGCCGCGGCTCACGAGATCGTCGAGGTCGCGATGGGCCGTCATCAGGCTGATGCCGAAACGCTCGGTCAGGTCCTCGATCCGCATCGGCCCTTCCAGCATCACGGTTTCGGTGATCAACTGGCGGCGGGCGAGTTGGCGGGCCTGTCTGGAATCGGAGGGCATCTCCTCCGACATCAGATGATCCATGGCGTCGTTGCTCTGACTCGTCATTCCCGTTCCCGTCGGCGGCATTGGTCTCGCGGCTGAAGGATGTTGTTATAGGCGGCCCGGTCGCTGAGGTGAATGCTGTTTTACAGGGCGGCCTGTTCGCCCCGCTTTCATGCTGGGCCGCTTTTGCGTGAGGAGGGGGCGCGGGCGTTGCTGGACGGACCCTCCACCCTCTCATGAGTCATGCTCGGGCTTGACCCGAGCATCCAGGCCACACGGAGTGCGCTGCCTGGACCCTCGGGTCAAGCCCGAGGGTGACGCATGGAGAGGAGGAGGGCTTTCAGCACTCATGACGAGCCGCTCTCGCCCCTTCCCTTTGTCAGGTCTTACTGGGCCAGAACGAACGGGCCGGTATAGTCGTCGACATTGTCCTTGGTGATCAGCAGGCAATCGAACAGCTGCTTTTCGGCGTCGACGCCGGTGCTGCCGGTCCGGATGAAGGAGTCCGCCTGCTTGACGGCTTCCTTGGAGAAGATCGCGACCGGCTGGAGAACGGTGTATTCCAGCTCGCCGGCCTTGATCGCGTCCACGGCATCCGGAGAACCGTCAAAGCCGCCGACCTTCACGTCTTCCAGACGGCCGGCTTCCTTCAGCGCGGCGATCGCGCCGAGCGCCATCTCGTCATTGCCGCTGATAACGCCGATGATGTCCGGATGGGCCTGCAGCAGGCTCTGCATCTTGTTGTAGCCCTGGGTGCGGTCCCAGTTGGCGACATCCTGGCCGACCTTGACCAGATCCGGATATTGGCTCAGCACGGTTTCATAACCGTTGGAGCGGGTCTGGGCGTTGTTGTCGGATGGCGCGCCGAACAGTTCGACATAATTGCCGCTGTCGCCGACATCTTCCACCCACTGCATGGCGCCGAGCGCTGCGCCCTGGGCGTTGTTGGAGACGAGCTGCGACTTGGCAAGGCCCTCCTGGTTGATTTCGGCGTTGACCAGGAACACAGGAATGCCGGCATTGACGGCCTTGCGCACCGCGCCCACCGAGCCATCGGCATTGGCCGGGTCGAGGATGATCGCGACGGCCTTGTTAGTGATGGCGGTGTCGATCAGGTTGCTTTCGGTGTTGGTGTCGCCCTTGTGGGCGGCAACCGTTGCCGAATAGCCGAGGTTTTCGGCTTCCGCCTTGGCCACTTCGCCTTCCGTGTACCAGTAGGGGTTGGACGGATCGTTGACGATGATCGAGATCAGGCCGTCGGCCATCGCCGCGCCCGCGCCAAGCGGAACCGCGATGATGGCGGCTGCCATGGACATCAGAAACTGTCTCTTGTTGAACATGGTATTCTCTCTCCCTTGGTTGAACAGTTCAATGCTTCTCATATGCCGGTTGCCCGGCGGGGTTTTCCGCGCTCTATCAAGCCGTTTTGGTCTTGGCCCCCGCGGCGGAAGGGGTATTGGTCGAAGCGTCGCCATCGGCCGGCTTAGCGGCCCTGCGGCGTCCGTACTGGATGCTGTTGAGCAGCACCGCGAGAATGATGACCGCACCGGTAAAGACGGTCTGCCAGTAGGACGACACGCCGATGATCACGAGACCGTCGGACAGGAAGCCGATGACGAAGGCGCCGAGCAGCGTGCCGCGGACATTGCCGCGTCCGCCCGTCAGCGCCGCCCCGCCGATCACCACGGCGGCGATCGCGGTCAGCTCATAGGTGGTGCCGGCGGTCGGGCCGGCGGAAGTGAGCTGCGAGGACAGAACGAGGCCTGCGATCGCGGCGCAGATGCCGGAAAGCACATAGACCGACACCGTCACCCGCTTGACCGGCACGCCGGAAAGCTCCGCCGCGCGGGCATTGCCGCCGGTGGAATAGACCCAGCGGCCGAAAGCCGTGCGGGTCAGAAGAATGCTGCAGATGATCGCGACAACCGCCAGAACCAGCACGCCGATCGGCACGTTGAACAGGCGGTTGAAGCCGAGCCAGTCGAAACCGGTATTGCCAAGCTCCGGCTTGCCGCCGAGATTGTTGTAGGTCAGACCGTTGGTCATCAGCAGCGCGGCGCCACGCGCGACATAGAGCAGGCCAAGCGTCGCCACGAAGGCTGGCACCTTGAAGAAGGCGATCAGCACGCCGTTGATGGTGCCGATCAGCGCGCCGACAAGGCAGGTCAGGATTACCACCACCCAGACCGGCGGAAACAGCACCACGCCGAACATGTCGAGCTGGACGCCCTGCATCAGGAAACCGGCAATGCAGCCCGCAAGCCCGAGCGTGGAGCCCACCGAAAGGTCGATGCCGCCCGTCAGGATCACCAGCAGCATGCCGATCGCCAGCAGGCCGAAAATCGCCACATGCGAGGACATGATCAGGAAGTTGTTGGTCGACAGGTAAACCGGCGACAGCAGCGAGAACACCACGATGATCGCGATCAGCGCGAAGAACGCCCGGCCTTCCAGCAGGATACGCCCGAGGCTGAAGCCGCCGCGCCGGCCGGAGCTGGAGGATTTTTGAACTTGACGTGTGTCGGTCATTATTATGCTCCGAAATTTTACGCTGAAATCACGCGGCCACGGCTTCGCCGGATGCGGCCATGATTTCCTCTTTTGATACCGACGGGTCGAACTCGGCGACGATCTGCCCGCGCGCCATGACGATGATGCGGTGGGCGACGCTGAAGCATTCGCCGACTTCCGAGGTGGAATAGATCACCGCAAGCCCGCGCCCGGCGCGTTCCCCAAGCAGCTTGAACACCTCCGCCTTGGCGCCGATGTCGATGCCGCGCGAAGGTTCGTCGAGCAGCATCACGCCCGGATGGGTGGCGAGCATCTTACCGATCACGACCTTCTGCTGGTTGCCGCCCGAAAGCGAGCCGATCGGCGCGCCGCCGCCATCGGTCTTGATATGAACATCGTCGATTGCGCCATCGACGATGCCGCGCTCGGCCTTGCGGGAGGTGAAGACCCGGCGCGTGAAACTGGGGATCGAGGCGAGCGAAAGGTTGCGGCCGACCGTCATGGTCTGCACCAGCCCGTCGCGTTGCCGGTCTTCCGGCACCAGCACCAGCCCGGCCTCGATCCGCTGGGCAATGCTGAGATGCGACACGTCCTCGCCGTTGAGCAGGATCTGTCCGCCGACGCTGCGGCTGCGCCCGGCAATGCATTCCAGCATTTCCGTGCGTCCGGCGCCCATCAGCCCGTAAATGCAGACGATTTCGCCGGCGCGCAGGTCGAGCGACAGATGGTCGACGGCAAGCCGCCCGGTGCCCGAGGCATCCTCGACGCAGAGATCGCGCAGCGACAGCTTCACATCGCCGAATTCATAGCCGGTCGGCGGCGAGCCGAGGTCGAAATTGTCGCCGACCATGTTGCGCACGATCCATTCGAGATCGATATCCTTGCGCTCGCCGAAAGCGGTCATGGTGCCGTCGCGCAGAACCACGGCATGGTCGGTGATCTGCAGCGCTTCTTCCAGATGGTGCGAAATGTAGACGATCGAGACGCCGCGGCTCTTCAGGTCCGCGATCACCTTGAACAGCACCTCGACCTCCGAGGCACTGAGTGCCGAGGTCGGCTCGTCCATGATCAGGATGCGGGAATTGACGGAGAGCGCGCGGGCGATCTCGACGATCTGCTGCTGGCCGAGGCGCAGATCCTCCACCGGCGTCAGCGGATCGATGTCTTCCTCCAGCTCTTCCATCAGGATGCGGGTCTGGCGCTCCTCCTCGGCGAAATCGACACCTTTCGCGGTGCGGATCTCGCGGCCCATGAAGATGTTGTCGCGCACATTCATATTGGGCGCGAGGCTGAGCTCCTGGTGGATGATCGAGATGCCTTGCGAGGCCGCATCGGCGGCCGAGGTAAAGGTCACAGGCGCGCCGTCGAGAATGATCTCGCCGGAGGTGGGGCGCACAATGCCGGAAAGCACCTTCATCAGCGTCGACTTGCCGGCGCCGTTCTCGCCGAAAAGCGTAGTGACGCTGCCGTAATGGACGTCGAAATTGACGCCCTTCAGCGCGTGGATATTGCCATAGGACTTGGCGATGTTGCGGGCGGCGAGGACGACCTCGTCCCTGCTGCGCGGGTTGTCGGTTGTCCTGGTCATTCTACGCTCATCTCCACCGGCGTGACGAGCCAGTTCTTCGGATTGATCAGCTTGAAAACGCCGGTGACGGAGATCGTCTTGCCGGAAAGGCTTGCGGTGTCGATATCGGTGAGCACGTCCTTCTTCATCTCGTTGTTCAGCGCGGAACCGGCATCCTGATATTCGATCTGGTTCTTGAACTGGCCAAAGGCGATCGTGCCGGTGGCATCACGCAGGTCGGTGCCGTTGATCGCCGGGCCGGTCTGGACGCGGATGGTGATCTCTTCCGGCACCCCTTCGACGGAAACGGGATAGATGCCGCTCTTGGCCTCGCCGGCAACGCCGGTGAAGCTGACCGGCATGACTGCGCCGATCCCGGCCTTGACGCCGTATTTCTCGATCGCCGCGTCCTTGTCGGCGGCGATGTCGCTGGCAAGCGTTGCCGCATCGACGGCCCGGTCCTCGACGCTTTTCTGAACAATGGGGAAGTTCTCGGCGCCGAAGGCGTCCGGCGAGAAACCGTCTTCCGTCACATGCTTGGCGGTGCCGATGCGCACGACCTTGGTATCGAGCGCCATGGCGGCAATGACGACCACGACCGCAAGCGTGCCGATGATCATCGGCAGTTTCGAGCCGCGCGGACGGGCGGAATGACCGGAAGAAGGGTTTGTGGTTTGTGCACTCATCAGGAGGTGACCTTCAGACGCTGGAATTTTGAACATGAAAGCGCGCCGCCGGCCCCGCGGGCAGCAGGCGACGCCGGAAGGCGGACACGGCAGATTGATGGCAGTGTTGGCATCAGGTCGCTCCTCCCTTGCGGCTCCATGATGGCGCGCCTCCGCAGCGTCCTCTCGCTGCTTCGGCACGGCCGGCTGAACCGGCGGCCACGGATAACAGTTCGTGTTATCGCTATGTTATCTATTCGGCAAACTATGTTATAATTAAACTTGGCTGTCAATCACCGGGGTCAAAATCCGCTTGACGGGCGCTTGATCGCAGCCGAGTCCTATCCTTTCCGGATACGCTATTCCCCATAGTTTTGGCGATGAAAGGCGGTTTGTACGGCCTGCCTCATCAGGCAACATCAAGTTCGCTTCATTGACAGAATGCGGTTCTGGTGAAATAAATTGCCATAAATATAAAAAATTACAAAAAGGGAGAGAGCATGGCGCGAGCGGGTCGACGGCGCGATTTTGACGAGAGCATGGCGCTGCGCGCCGCGTGGCTTCATTACGGCGGCGGGCTGACCCAGGCCGAGGTCGCCGCGCGCCTGGACATCTCCACCGTCAAGGCCCACCGGCTGATCGCATGGGCCAACCAGAGCGGTGCCGTGAAGGTTTCGATCGATGGCGATGTCGCCGAATGCGTCGCGCTCGAGACCCGACTTGCCGAAGAATTCGGCCTGACCCATTGCGAGGTGGTTCCCGATCTCGGCGAACGCGGCATGCCCTTGAGGGCGCTCGGCATTGCCGGCGCGCGCTTCATCCGCCAGGAAATCGAATCCGAGCGCTCGGAGGTGATCGGCGTCGGTCATGGCCGGACGCTCGCGAGCGCGGTGGACGCGCTGCCGCGCATTACGGCCAACGGCGTGCGCTTCGTGTCGCTGATGGGCGGTCTGACCCGCAACTATGCCGCCAATCCGCATGACGTCATACATCGGCTTGCCGAAAAGACCGGCGCCTCGGCCTATGTCATGCCGATCCCGTTCTTCGCCAACACGGCCGCCGACCGCGAGGTGTTTCTCGCCCAGCGCGGCGTATCGCAGGTGATTGATCTGGCGGCCCGCTCCGACCTGATGCTGGTCGGCATTGGCACCGCCAATCCGGGCGCGCAGCTTGTCGCGTCCCACATGATCGATGTCGCTGAGATCGGCGAGGTGCGGGAGCGCGGCGGCGCGGGCGAGGTGCTCGGTCACTTCTTCGACCGCGACGGTCAGCTTGTAGAGACCTCGCTTTCGGCCCGCACCGTGTCGCTCGACATCAGAGCGCTGGGCAAGCGCCGGATCGTCGCGATCGCGGGCGGCGAGGAGAAACTCAATGCCATGGCCGCCGTGCTGCGCAGCGGCACGATCAGCGGCCTGATCACCGACGAGGCGACTGCGACCGCGCTTGCGGACGGCAGGACCGGATAGGGAGGCAGCATCATGGCCAGTCACAATGGACAGGGCGATATTCTGATCGGCATCGATGCCGGCACCTCGGTGATCAAGGCGGTCGCCTTCGACCTCTCTGGCCGGCAGATCGCCGAGGCGGCGGTCAAGAACCGCTACCGGACCGGCGGCGATGGATCCGCGACCCAGTCGATGGAAGAAATCTGGCTGGATTGCGCCGAGGCGCTCCGGCATCTCGGCGAAAAGGTCGAGGGGCTGGCTGCGCGCACGGCGGCGATCGCCGTGACGGGGCAGGGCGACGGCACCTGGCTTGCGGGCGCGGACAACAGGCCGGTCGGCGATGCCTGGCTTTGGCTCGATGCCCGCGCAGCCCCCACCGTCGACCGGCTGAACAAGGGCGCCGGAGAACGGGCCCGCTTCGAGGCGACCGGCACCGGCCTCAACACCTGCCAGCAGGGCGCGCAGATGGCGCATATGGCGGCAACGCGGCCGGCGCTTCTCGCAAATGCCGCAGTGGCGCTGCATTGCAAGGACTGGCTCTATCTCAATCTCACAGGCGTGCGGGCGACCGATCCCTCCGAAGCGAGCTTCACCTTCGGCAATTTCCGCAACCGCGCCTATGATGATGCCGTCATCGATGCGCTCGGCCTCCACGATTTCCGTCATCTCCTGCCCGAAATCATCGACGGCACAGAGGTGACGCATCCCCTGAGCGCCGATGCGGCGCGCCAGACCGGCCTTCTTGCCGGAACGCCCGTCAGCCTCGGTTTTGTCGACATGGTCATGACCGCGCTTGGCGCTGGCGTCTATACCGGCGATGCGGGCACCGCCTGTTCCACCATCGGCTCGACCGGCGTGCATATGCGCGCCGTCCATGCCTCGGGCGTGCGGCTCAACGACGACAATACCGGCTATGTCATCGCGCTGCCGGTCCCGGACATGGTTACCCAGGTCCAGACCAATATGGCCGCGACGCTCAATCTCGACTGGGTGCTGGAGGTGGGCCGCGGCCTGCTTGCCGATATGGGCGTCGAGGTCTCCCACCGCGATCTGGTCGGGAAGATCGATGGCTGGCTTTCCGAGGCGAGGCCGGGAACGCTGCTTTACCACCCCTATATCTCCGAGGCCGGCGAGCGCGGGCCCTTCATCAACGCCGATGCCCGTGCCGGCTTCATCGGCCTGTCGGCGAACCATCGATACCCCGATCTCGTGCGCGCGGTGGTCGAGGGCCTCGCGATGGCGGCGCATGATTGCTACGCCGAAATGGGCGATATGCCGGGCGAACTCCGCCTCACGGGCGGGGCCGCCCGCTCGCGCGGCCTTCGCAGCGTGTTGTCGGCGACAATCGGCGCGCCGGTCAGGGTTTCCGCGCGCGAGGAGGCGGGCGCGGCTGGCGCAGCGATGATGGCCGCCGTCGCAATCGGCGTCTATCCCGATATGGAGCGCTGTATCGGCGAATGGGTCACCCCGCTTCTGGGCGAGGCTGAAACCCCCGATCCCGCGCTGACCGCGCTCTATCAGCGGCGCTACCCGACCTATGCCGCCGCGCGGCGCGCGCTGGAACCGATCTGGAATGCAATGGCGAAGGATCGCCGCGCCGAACGCAATGGCGCGGCCGATGCCGCCGATGAAAGGACTACGAAATGAGCGAAGCCGGGATGATCGATCTGTTTGTGATTGGCGGCGGTATCAATGGCGCCGGCATTGCCCGCGACGCCGCAGGCCGCGGGCTTTCGGTGGTGCTTTGCGAAAAGGACGACCTTGCGGAAGGAACGTCCTCGCGTTCCGGCAAGCTTGTCCATGGCGGGTTGCGCTATCTGGAATATTACGAATTCCGGCTGGTGCGCGAGGCGCTGATCGAGCGCGAGGTGCTGATGAACAACGCGCCGCATATCATCTGGCCGCTGCGCTTCGTGCTGCCGCATTCGCCGGATGACAGGCCGGCCTGGCTGGTGCGCCTCGGCCTGTTTCTCTACGATCATCTCGGCGGCCGCAAGAAGCTGCCCGGCACACGCGTTCTCGACCTGAAGCGCGATCCGGTCGGCGCGCCGCTCCTCGACAAATATACCCGCGGCTTTGAATATTCCGACTGCTGGGTGGATGATGCCCGCCTTGTGGTGCTGAACGCCGTCGATGCCGCAAGGAAGGGCGCTACCGTGCTGACCCGCACCCCTTGCGTTTCCGCCCGACGCGAGGATGGCGGCTGGACGATCGAGACCAAGGACATGATCACCGGCGAGGCGCGGACCTTCCGGGCGAAAATCCTGGTCAATGCGGCAGGCCCCTGGGTGAACGATGTCGTGCGCCGCGTCGCCGGCTCCAACTCCAGCCGCAATGTCCGCCTGGTCAAGGGCAGCCATATCATTACCGAGAAATTCTGGGAGGGGCCGCACAGCTATCTCGTCCAGAACCACGACAAGCGGGTGATCTTTATCAATGCCTATGAGGGCAACAAGGCGCTGATCGGCACCACCGACATCGCCTATGAGGGCCGCGCCGAGGAAGTGCAGGCCGACGAGGGCGAGATTCAGTACCTGCTCGACGTGGTCAACCGATACTTCAAGCAGAAGCTTACGCGCGACGATGTCGAGGAAACCTTCTCCGGCGTGCGCCCGCTGTTCGATGATGGCCAGGGCAATCCGTCGGCCGTGACCCGCGACTATGTGTTCGATCTCGACGAGACCGGCGGCGCGC
Organism: Martelella sp. FOR1707; assembly: GCF_053484265.1. NCBI lineage: Bacteria > Pseudomonadati > Pseudomonadota > Alphaproteobacteria > Hyphomicrobiales > Aurantimonadaceae > Martelella > Martelella sp. FOR1707. The sequence goes on from NZ_JBAKFP010000005.1 coordinate 250,367, forward strand.
CGATGCTCAATGTCTTCGGCGGCAAGATCACTACGTTTCGCGAGCTTGCCGAGCGCGGCATGCACAAGCTCAAGAAATTCTTCCCCGGCATGGGCGGCGACTGGACCGACAGCGCGCCGCTGCCCGGCGGCGACATGGAAAACGCCGATTACGAGACCTTCCGCGACCGGATGAAGGCCGACTATCCGTGGATGCCGTCTTCGCTGCGCCGCCATTATGGCCGGCTCTACGGGACGGCAATCGCCGCTATCGTCGGATCAGCCGATAGTATCGAGGGGCTGGGCCGTCATTTCGGCGGCAATCTCTACGAGGCCGAGGCGCGTTATCTTGTCGAGAATGAATGGGCGCGCACCGCAGAGGATGTGCTGTGGCGGCGCACCAAGCATCGCCTGCACCTGAGCGATGCCGAGCAGGCCGCCTTCACCGTCTGGTTCGACGCCGAACTGAAGTGAATTCAAAACGAAAGGCCTGGGCGATGCCGCTGACGCTTTCCCTGAACACCAATCCGCTCGTCAACCGCTTCGCAGATCCGGTCGACCTGATCGAGACCACCGCGCGCGACCTGAAGCTGCGCGACCTTCAGCTGACCCATGAATTCATCAACCCGTCCTGGCCCGCCCCGGTTATCCGCCGGCTGACGCGGGAGATGGATGGCGCGCTCCACCGCACCGGGGTCAGGGTCACGTCGGGCATGACCGGTCCCTATGGCAGGCTCAACCATTTCGGCCATCCCGATCGGGATGTGCGGCGTTATTATGTCGACTGGTTCAAGACCTTCGCCGACATCATTGGCGATCTCGGCGGCACTTCGGTCGGCACCCAGTTCGCGATCTTCACCTATGCCGATTACGACGATCCGAAACGCCGCGAGGAACTGATCCGGATCGCGATAGACTGCTGGGTCGAAGTGGCCGAACATGCAAAGGCCGCTGGCCTTTCCTATGTGTTCTGGGAGCCAATGTCGGTCGGCCGTGAATTCGGCCACACGATCGCGGAATGCATGGCGCTGCAGGATCGCCTGACGGCCGCCAACATGGCGGTGCCGATGTGGATGATGGCCGACATCGACCATGGCGACGTCACCTCCGACAATCCGGATGACTTCGACCCCTATGCCTGGGCGCGGGCGGTGCCGAAGGTCTCGCCGATCATCCACATCAAGCAGAGCCTTATGGACAAGGGCGGCCACCGCCCGTTCACCGCGGCCTTCAACGCCAAGGGTCGGATCCAGCCCGAGCCGCTGCTTGCCGCCTTTGCCGAGGGCGGGGCGGTCGACAACGAGATCTGCCTTGAACTCAGCTTCAAGGAGCGCGAGCCCAATGACCGCGAGGTGATCCCGCAGATCGCCGAAAGCGTGGCCTTCTGGGCGCCCTATATCGATACCGGCGCCGGCGACCTGAAAATCTGAAACCTCGGAAAGCCCCTGACATTCCGGCCTTCCCGCAAACGGATAGCCGGTTCCTGCATTGCGCCAGTTTGTCGCAGTCGAAGGTTCGCCGTTTTATCGGCAGGCCTCATTGATATTCTATGCCAATTCCGGTGGCGATCTGATGAATGTCAAGCTGGCTTGTGAATTGCTGTGGCTGCGACTAATAATTTAAATTTAAAATATATGGGCGGCATTCTTGTAATTTCGGATCGCCGATTATATCGTTTCTCCATCAAGGTCTTGAAGGACGGCTGCTGATTGTTCTTGCCAGCACAGAAGCCACCGTCCGGTGTAGAAATTTTAAATTTGGAGGAAACCATGAGCGCTAAAGTCGTACCCGTCGTCACCCGCAGCAGCGAGCTTGGCGAACAGACCCTGCAATCGGGCGAATGCGTCCGCAAATCCGGCGTCAGCCCGCAGCACACGCCCGCCACCAAGATCTGGTTCGGTCGCGTCACCAACGAGCCGGGCCACCGTTCCCCGCCGCATCATCACGAGGAAGCCGAGACCGGCGGTTACGTGCTGTCCGGCCATGGCCGCATCTATTTCGGTGAGGACTACAAGGATTATACCGACATGTATCCGGGCGACTTCGTGTTCGTCCCGCCTTTCATGCCGCATGTCGAGGTCAATATGAGCACGACCGAAGAGCTGGTCTGGCTCACCTGCCGCACCCCGGATAATCTGGTGACAAACCTGCCGGATGTTCCCGACGAGCAGCTTGAGGGTTATCGTCGCGCCTGACTGACGATTCTCAAAGCTGGAGTAGACTATGAAACTGGTACGATACGGTGAAGTGGGCGCCGAAAAGCCCGGCGTCCTCGATGCGAACGGCGCGATCCGCGATCTTTCGGGCGTGATCGGGGACATTTCCTCCGAAACGCTGTCTCCGGAGCTGCTTGCGCAGCTTGCCGGCCTCGAGCCCGAAACCCTGCCGCTTGTCGACGGCAGCCCGCGCTATGGCGCGCCGGTCGGAAAGATCGGCAAGTTCATCTGCGTCGGCCTCAACTATGCCGACCATGCCGCCGAGACCGGCAAGGCGCCGCCGCCCGAACCGGTGCTGTTCGCCAAGGCGACGACGGCCGTCTGCGGTCCGAATGACGACGTCGAAATTCCGCGCGGCTCGTCGCGCACCGACTGGGAGGTCGAGCTCGGCATCGTGATCGGCAAGCGGGCGAAGTATGTCCCCGAGGAAGACGCGCTTTCTCATGTGGCCGGCTATGTTCTCGTCAACGATGTCTCCGAGCGGGAATTCCAGTCGGAACGCGCCGGCCAGTGGATCAAGGGCAAGAGCCACGACACGTTCGGCCCCACCGGCCCGTGGCTGGTGACGCCGGAGGAATTCGAGGATATCCAGAATCTCGACCTCTGGCTTGATGTCGACGGCGAGCGCCGGCAGACCGGCAATACCCGCACCATGATCTTTTCGGTCAAGCACCTCGTCAGCTATATCTCACAATTCATGACGCTGGAGCCCGGCGACATCATCTCCACCGGCACCCCGCCCGGCGTCGGGCTGGGCATGAAGCCGCCGACCTTCCTCAAGGAAGGCCAGATCGTCACACTTGGCGCGGCCGGGCTTGGCAAACAGCGGCAGAAGATGGTGCAGGCATGAGCTTGGCAGAGGCAAAGGCGGCGCTGAACGATCTCTCCGGCAAGACCGCGATCGTCACCGGCGCGGGGCGCGGGCAGGGGGCGGTGGAAGCCGCCCTTCTGGCCGAGGCCGGCGCGCGGGTAATGCTGTGCGACGTGCTGGTCGATGAGGGCGAGGCCGAGGCAGAAAAACTGCGCGCGGCGGGCCATGACGCGCGCTTCATGAAGCTCGACGTGACGTCGGAGGCGGACTGGCAGGCGGTGGTCGACGCCGTGCGGGCGTGGGCCGGAAGTCTCGATGTCCTGGTCAACAATGCCGGCATCATAAATCGCAAGACGATCGCCGACATGTCGGTCGCCGAATGGCGCAAGGTGTTGGACGTCAACGCTACCGGCGCATTTGCCGGGCTCAAGGCGGCGCTGCCGCTGATGGCGGAAACCGGCGGCGGCTCGGTCATCAACATCTCGTCTAACAGCGGCTTTTCCGGCCATTACGACCCGGCCTACACCGCCAGCAAATGGGCGCTGCGCGGGCTGACCCGCACGGCGGCGATGGAATATGCCGAAAAGGGCGTGCGCGTGAATGCGATCTGCCCCGGCCTGATCGTCACCGATCTCAACCGCAACTCCCCGCATCTGAAGCCGATGATCGAGATGACGCCGATGGGCAGGAGCGGCGAGGCGGAGGAAGTGGCCCAGCTCGTGCTGTTTTTGGCCTCCGACGCCTCCGCCTTCATCACCGGCGAGGATTTCGTCATCGACGGCGGCTTCACCGGCGGCGCGGCCTATCGCCGCGTGGCGCGGGAGACGGGGATTTACTGAGGGGCTGCGTCGCGGGGAGGGGGCTTACCCCTCACCCGGCGCATGCTCTCCATGCGTGGAGGCGCTGCTTCCCCTCATCCGGCCTTCGGCCACCTTCTCCCCGGCGGGGAGAAGGGGAAGACGGCGCGGCTCTGCCTTGCCGCTTGCTCCGAAAACGCAGCATGCTCCCCCTCTCCCCGCAGGGGAGAGGGTGGCGCGTATGCGCCGGGTGAGGGCAGCGGCTATCCGATCATGAAGGGTAAGCGGCTGTACGCCCGCCAACCTCTCACGAATGCGGCTTGTGGCGGATATCCATCATGATCGAGATTGCGCGGGCGATGTCCGGTTCGGCGATTTCAGCGAAGATCTCGTCGATCCAGCCGCGATGGACAGCGGTCGCCTCGTCCATCAGCGCCTTGCCCTTGGCGGTGATGCGCACCAGAAAGGCGCGGCGGTCGGTCTCCTGGTTCTCGCGCTCGACAAGGCCGTCGGCGACCAGTTTCTCGATCACGCCGGTGACATTGCCGTTGGAGACCACGAGCTGTTTGGAAAGCTCGCTCATGCGCATCCCTTCGGGGGCCGCGTGAAGTGCTGCCATCACATCGAACCGCGGCAGCGTCATGCCGTAATTCTCGCGCAGCCGCTCGCGCAGATTGCCCTCCACATGGCGCACCGCCTTCAGCATCTGCAGCCAGAGGCGCACGCGCTGGGTGGCAAGGGCCGGGTCTTTGATTTCATGGGCGGTCATGGCGGATTCTCTCTGCTTCCGTAACCGCTCTAGCCGCATTTGCTTCAAACCTCAACCAGATTGCGGCAGGTCTTACCCGGCGGGGATCACCGCAGTCGCCTCGATCTCCACCTTGGCCGCGTCTTCCATCAGGGCGACGACCTGAACCACGGCCATGGCCGGGAAATGGCGGCCCATGACCTTGCGGTAGACCAGGCCAAGCTCCTTGAGGTTGTCGAGATATTCGCGCTTGTCGGTGATGTACCAAGTCAGCCGCACGACGTGCTCCGGCCGGGCGCCGGCTTCGGCGAGCACGGCGACGATATTGCGCAGCGTCTGTTCGAACTGGCCGACGAGATCGTCATGCTCGAATTCCTGCCGGGCATTCCAGCCCACCAGACCGCCGGTGAAGACCATCCGGCCCGTGGCGGCCATGCCGTTGGCGTAGCCGCGGGCGGGGACCCAGCCTGCGGGTTCGAGAAACTGGTGCGGCGATTGCGAGTACGATGTCATGCCTGAACTTTCAAATACGATCTTGATGGGCGGTCTTTCCGCGGTGTGTAGATGGGCGGAGGGCGTGTTCATACCTCGCCCCCCGAGATCGAAATCGCCTGTCCGGTGACCATGGCGGCCCCGTCGGAGGCAAGCCAGAGCACGGCCTCGGCCACATCCTCCGGCGGTACCAGCCGCTTCATCGGATTGGTGGCCTCAAGGGCAGCCCGCGCGTCCTCGGCGCTGCGGCCCGTGGTCTCGACGATCCGGGCGATCGAGCGCTCGGTCATCTCGGTGTCGAGAAAGCCGGGGCAGATGGCGTTGACCGTGATGTCCTTGCGGGCATATTCGAGCGCCGCCGATCTGACCAGCCCGACGACGCCATGTTTTGCTGCCGCATAGGGCGCGACATAGGCATAGCCCTTCAGCCCGGCGGTGGAGGCGATCGCGATCAGCCGGCCCTTGCGCCCCGCCATCGCCTTCGCGCCCTCGCGCAGCGTCAGGAAGGTGCCGGTCAGGTTGACGGCCACCATCGCGTTGAAGCTTTCAAGCGTGGTCGCGGCGAACGGCGCGCTCTCGGATGCCCCGGCATTGGCGACCACGATATCGAGCGGCCCGGCGGCGGCAAACAGCGCGGTCACCTGCGCTTCATCGGTGATGTCGCAGGTCATCGCCGAGATCGCCGTGTGGCTTTCGGCAATCGTTTCGAGCGGTTCGCGCCTGCGCCCGCAAATGATCACCTCGGCGCCGGCATTGGCCAGCGCGCGGGCAATCACGGCGCCCACGCCCGAGCCGCCGCCGGTGACCAGCGCCTTTTTGCCGGAAAGCGTCATGACATCGCCTTCGCGCGTTCGGCAAGCGTGTTGGCCTGCCGGCGGCCGCCCTCATAGGGGGCGGGCCATGCCTGTTCGGTGTCGCCGAGTTCGACGGCAGCGTGCAGCGTCCAGTAGGGGTCCGCCAGATGCGGGCGGGCGAGCAGCACCAGGTCGGCGCGGCCGGCCATCAGGATCGAGTTGACGTGATCGGCCTCGTAGATATTGCCGGCAACCATGGTCGGCAGGTGGATATCATTGCGCACCCGGTCGGAGAACGGCACTTGGAACATGCGGCCATAAACCGGCTGTTCGTCCTTGGTGGTCTGGCCCGAGGAGACATTGATGGCATCCGCGCCGGCTTCCTTGAAGGCTTCGGCGATCCTCAGCGCCTCGTCGGGCTCGACACCTGCCTCGCCCACCCAGTCATGGGCGGAGATGCGCACCGTCATCGGCTTTTCGGCAGGCCAGGCCGCGCGCATGGCGGCGAAGACTTCGAGCGGGAAGCGCATCCGGTTTTCCAGGCTGCCGCCATAGTCGTCCTCGCGCCGGTTGGTGACGGGCGAGATGAAGGAGGCGAGCAGATAGCCGTGGGCGGCGTGCATTTCCACCATGTCGAACCCGGCCGCATCCGCGGCCTTCACGGAGGCGACGAACTGGTCGCGCACCATGTCCATGTCGGCCCGGTCCATCGCCTTCGGCGTCTGGCTTTCGGGCGTATAGGGAATTGGGGAAGCGGAAATCAGCGGCCAGTTGCCGTCGACAAGCGGCATGTCCATGCCCTCCCAGGCGACCCGGGTGGAACCCTTGCGGCCGGCATGGCCGATCTGGGCGCAGATCTTTGCCTCGGTCTCGGCGTGGACGAAGTCGGTCAGCCGCTTCCAGAGCGGCACCTGTTCATCGGTGATGCAGGGGCAGCCGGGCGTGATCCGACCTTCCGGCGAAACGCAGAGCATTTCGGTGAAGACGAGGCCCGCGCCACCCTTGGCGCGCTCGGCGTAGTGGACGAAATGCCAGTCGGTCGGCATGCTGTCCTTGGCCTTGTACTGCGCCATCGGCGAGACCACGACGCGGTTCTTGAGTTCCATGGCGCGCAGTTTGAACGGCGCGAACATCGGCCGCCGCGTCGACTGGCTGCCGGCCTGTTTCTGGAACCAGGCTTCCGCCGTCGCCAGCCATTCGGGATCGCGCAGCCGCAGGTTTTCGTGGCCGATGCGCTGCGAGCGAGTCAGCAGCGAATAGTTGAACTGCATCATGTCGAGATCGAGATAGCGCTCCACCTCCTCGAACCATTCGGTGGAGTTGCGGGCAGCCGAGGTGACGCGCAGCACCTGCAGCTTGCGCTCGGCCTCGTAATCGTCCAGCGCCTTGTCGAGCGGCTTGCCGGAATTCAGCTCGTCGGCAAGGGCGGCTGCACTTTCCATGCCGAGCTTGCTGCCGGAGCCGATCGAGAAATGCGCGGTCGCCGAGGCGTCGCCGAGCAGCACGACATTGTCGAAATGCCAGTTTTCGCAGACAACGCGCGGGAAACGGATCCAGGCCGAACCGCGAATGTGGTTGGCATTGGTCATCAGGCTGTGGCCGTCCAGGTGACGGGCGAAGATCTCCTCGCAGGTGGCGATGCTTTCCTGCTGGCTCATCTCGCCGAAGCCATAGGCCTCGAACACTTCCGGCCCGCATTCGACGATGAAGGTCGCGGTATCGTTGTCGAACTGGTAGGCATGGGCCCAGATCCAGCCCTTTTCGGTCTTCTCGAAAATGAAGGTGAAGGCGTCGTCGAATTTCTGTTTGGTGCCGAGCCAGACGAAGTGATTGCGGCGCATGTCGATCGACGGCTGGAACTTGTCTTCGTAAAGCTTGCGGGTGCGCGAGTTCAGCCCGTCGGCGGCGATCACGAGGTCGTTCTCGGCGCGCAGTCTTTCGATGGCGGCGTCATCGATCTCGGCTTCGAATTCCAGATTGACGCCGAGCTCGCGGGCGCGTTCCTGCAGCAGAACCAGCAGCCGCATCCGGCCGATGCCGCAAAAGCCGTGGCCGCAGGATGTCATGCTTTCCTCGCCACGCACCACCTTCACATCGTCCCAGTAGGCGAAATTGTCGCGGATCGACTGGACCACGACCGGGTCGTTGCCCTTGAAGTTTTCCAGCGTTTCGTCGGAAAACACCACGCCCCAGCCGAACGTGTCGTTATGGCGGTTGCGCTCATAGACGGTGATGTCGTGACCGCTGTCGCGCAGCTTCATCGAGATCGCGAAATAAAGGCCCGAGGGCCCGCCGCCCAGAACTGCGATTTTCATGTCTGGTTTCCCCTGTCGCTGCGTGTGGTGCTTGATGCGAAAATTAATTTGAATTTAAAATAAATTGGGTTTGGGGGTGGTGTCAAGCGCGGGTTTGGTCGGCGATGGTGTCAGGCAGCTCTGTTTGATCGCAAGCTGCCCATGTTCAGGCGCGTCCTCCTCCCCACGGGCGTCATCCTCGGGCTTGGCCCGAGGATCCATGCACATCGCGACGCGAAAGGAGTTGACAGGCGAGGACAATCGCACGCGGTCTCGCCGTGAAGACCGCCAACGCTTCTCGCGACATCCGTGGTTGGATCCTCGGGTCAAGCCCGAGGATGACGCTGAGTTATGGGCGAGGCGCGGAGAGAGAGGGACGAGGCAATATTTCAATATTGAACTAATAATCCGTCTCCTCTATGGTTCCCATATAACCGGAAAACGCGGCCAATATCAGCCACAATAACAAGGGAGCCCGTCATTGCCGTTTGAAACCTCTCAGGCCCTGCGCTTCGGCGACTGCGATCTCACCGGGATCGCCTATCACCCGGCCTATTTCTCCATGCTGGTGGAAGTCAACCGCGCCATGTTTGCCTCCTTCGGCGTTTCCTGGGAGGAGATGATGCTGGAGCGCAATCTCGGCATGCCGGTCTTGAAGATGGATATTGCGTTCGAGAAGCCTGCGCGCTTCGGCGATGTGCTGGATTTTTCCATGCATGTGCGGCGCATCGGCAATTCCTCGCTCGATCTCGAAACCTTCGCCCGCGTCAGGGGCGATGTGATCTGGTCCGTGCGCCAGCGCATCGTGCTCACCTCCACCGAGGATCACAGGTCGCGGCCATGGCCGGACGATGTCCGCGCCGGGCTGGAGACCTATATGGATCCGCCGGCCTGACAGACAAGAAGCAGGCAGCGTTCACTCATAAAAACAACGGGAACAGACCATGCCTCAGCACCTCCGGCCCACCGGCCATACCGACAGTTTCGCCCGCGACAACCTGCCTCCGTTTGAGGCGTGGCCCGATCTTCTGCTCGATGGCTTCGACTATCCCGATCGGCTGAATGCAGCCGTCGAACTGACCGATGCGATGGTCGCCAAGGGATATGGCGACCGGGTTGCGCTGATCGGCAATGGCAGGCGGCGCACCTACAAGGAGATGGCCGACTGGACCAACCGGCTCGCCCATGTGCTGGTCGACGATCTTGGCGTCAAGCCGGGCAACCGGGTGCTGATCCGCTCGGCCAACAATCCCGCCATGGTCGCCTGCTGGCTGGCGGCCACCAAGGCCGGCGCGGTGGTGGTCAACACCATGCCGATGCTGAGGGCCGGCGAGCTTGCCAAATATGTCGACAAGGCCGAGATCGAATTCGCGCTCTGCGATACGCGGCTGATGGAGGAGCTTGTCGCCTGCGCCAAGGAAAGCCGCTTCCTGAAAAAGGTGATCGGTTTCGACGGCACCGCCAATCACGACGCCGAGCTGGACCGGCTGGCGCTGGAAAAATCCGTGCAGTTCGATGCCGTCGATACTGCGCAGGATGATGTGGCGCTGCTGGGTTTCACCTCTGGCTCGACCGGCGACCCGAAGGCGACGATGCATTTTCACCGCGATCTGCTGATCATCGCCGATGGTTACGCGAAGGAAGTGCTGAACGTGACGCCGGAGGATGTGTTCATCGGCTCGCCGCCGCTCGCCTTCACCTTCGGGCTTGGCGGGCTTGCCGTGTTTCCGCTGCGCTTTGGTGCTGCGGCGACGCTGCTCGAGGTCGCCTCGCCGGCCAACATGATCGAGATCATCGAGAAATACCGCGCCACCGTCTGCTTTACCGCGCCGACGGCCTATCGGGTGATGCTGCAGGCGATGGATCACGGGGCCGACCTTTCGAGCCTCAGGGCCGCCGTCTCCGCCGGCGAAACCCTGCCGGCGCCGGTCTATGAGGCGTGGATGGAAAAGACCGGCAAGCCGATGCTGGACGGCATTGGCTCCACCGAAATGCTCCATATCTTCATCACCAACCGGTTTGACGACCATCGCCCCGCTTGCACCGGCCGGCCCGTCGGCGGCTATGAGGCGAAGGTGCTGGCCGAGGACGGCACGGAGGCGACGCGCGGCACGATGGGCCGGCTTGCCGTGCGCGGACCCGCCGGCTGCCGCTATCTCAAGGGCGAACGCCAGAACGAATATGTCCAGGATGGCTGGAACATCACCGGCGACACCTTCGTGCATGACGAGGACGGTTACTTTCACTTCGCCGCCCGCAATGACGACATGATCGTGTCTGCCGGCTACAATATCGCCGGTCCGGAAGTGGAGGCGGCGCTTCTGCGCCATGAAGCGGTATCGGAATGCGGCGTCATCGGCGCGCCGAACGAGGATCGCGGCCAGATCGTCGAGGCCCATATCGTGCTCGCCGCCGGCCATGCGCCGAGCGATTTGCTGGTGAAAGAGCTTCAGGACTATGTCAAGGCGACGATTGCGCCTTATAAATACCCGCGCAGCATCAAATTCGTGGAGGCGCTGCCGAAGACCTCCACGGGCAAGATCCAGCGGTTCCGGTTGCAGTCCTGAAAGGCCGTCGCATGACCTTTGAAATGAAGCAGAAAGTCCTGTTCAAACATTGCGATCCGGCGGGGATCGTGTTCTTCCCCCGCTATTTCGAGATGATGAACGACTGCGTCGAGACTTTCTTTTCCGAGGTTCTGGAATGGCCGTTCGAGGATTTCATCGGGCGCGAGGGCGTGCCGACGGCGGCGATCGAGACCCGCTTCACGGCGCCCAGCCTGCATGGCGATCATCTGGTGATCGCGCTTGACGTCGAACATGTCGGCCGCACCTCGTTCACCTATCGGATGACGGCATGGTGCGGTGACGAGAAGCGGTTCGAGACCAAGGCGCGCCTCGTGTTCATCAACGACAGCGGCCGCCCGCAACCCTGGCCGGAAGCAATCCGGGCGAAGCTTGAGGCGGCCCTGGAGCCGGCGGCATGAACGCCGACCGCGACGCCTTTCGACGCTATGACGCAGCCGGGCTGAATGCGCAATATATCGCCCGCGACGCCGTTCCCGCCTTTGCCGCTTATGCGAAGCGCTGGCAGGAACAGAGCGCGAAGGCTGCGGAAGACCTGCCCTGCCAGCTCGATGTCGCCTATGGCGAAAGCGCTGCCGAGCGGCTCGACATCTTCCCCGCGCTCGATGGCGGGCCGGCCCCGGTGCTGGTGTTCTATCATGGCGGCTACTGGCGCTCGACCGACAAGTCCTGGTACCGGTTTCTCGCGCGCCCGTTTGTCGAGCGCGGCGTCACCGTGGTGTTTCCCGATTACGGGCTATGCCCCGCCGTCACCATGGACACGATTTCCGAACAATGCCGCCGCTCGTTCGAATGGGTCTGGCGCAACGCCGCCTCCTTCGGCGGCGATGAGGCGCGGGTGTTCATCTCCGGGCATTCGGCCGGCGGCCAGATCGCGGGCATGCTGCTTGCCGCCGACTGGTCCGGGCTTGGCTCGGTCTCCGGCTTTCCGATCAAGGGCGTGACGGCGGTGAGTGGACTTTTTGACCTTGAGCCGATCCGGCTGACGAGCCTCAATGACGATCTCGGCATGGATGCGGAGGCCGTCCGCCGCAACAGTCCCGTCGATCACCCGCTGCCGGCGAAAGTCCCGCCGGTGATCGCTGCCATCGGCGCGCTCGAAAGCGATGAATTCCATCGCCAGAGCCTGCTCTATTGCGACCATATCGAAGCGTCGGGCGGCGACTGCCTCCTGCTCGACGTTCCCGGTCATCACCACTATTCGATCCTCGACGCCATGGCCAATCCGCACCATCCGTTCGGGAAAATGGTGCTGGAGCAGATCGGCGTTGCGTGAGTCAAGCTGGCAATAAGTTTAATATTAAAGTATTTTCTGGCTCTCCGTCTGGTTCTTCCTCTCATCCCCTCAGCGTCATCCTCGGGCTTGACCCGAGGATGACGCCGAGAGTGGGAAGGCTTGGGGCAGCGGGAGGTTCAGCAGCGCGAGCCGATGAGCCAATGCAGATCACGCCGGACGAAAGCCTATCCAGCGCCAGAAGCGCCTCCCCCAATACCTAAAATGCATCCGAAAACTATTTTAAGTTTGATGTAAAAATTGAATTATGTCAGGTTACACTTCAACGGCTTATCATGGCGACATGCTTAGACTAGACTGCCCGCGTGGGCACGAGGGGCGTTGCCTGAGGCCGAAGACGAATTCCGCAGGAATCGCAAACAACAGATAGGGGACATCTATGAAACTCAGCACTTTCCTGAAAGGCGGCGTCATGGCGCTCGCGATCGGCGCTGCCGGCGTTGCGCATGCTGATCCGGTCAAGGTCGGCGTCATCACCACGCTTTCGGGCGGCGGCGCGTCGCTCGGCGTCGACAGCCGCGACGGCTTCATGCTGGCGCTGAAACAGGCGGGCGATGCCGCTTCCGAGGTCGAGGTCGTGGTCGAGGACGACCAGCAGAAGCCGGACGTCGCCGTCCAGATCGCCGACAAGATGATCCAGTCCGACAAGGTCGACGTGCTGACCGGCATCGTCTGGTCGAACCTCGCGATGGCGGTGGTGCCGTCAGCGGTGGCGCAAGGCAAGTTCTATCTTTCGACCAACGCCGCGCCCTCGCAGCTCGCGGGTGCGGGCTGCAACCCGAAATATTTTGCGGTCAGCTACCAGAACGACAATCTTCACGAGGCTGCCGGCGCCTATGCAAGCCAGGAAGGCATCGAGAAGATCTTCATCATGGCCCCCAACTATCCGGCGGGCAAGGATTCGCTCACCGGCTTCAAGCGCTTCTATGACGGCGAGGTGGTCAGCGAAGTCTACACCCAGCTTGGCGCCACCGATTACGCCTCCGAGATCGCCCAGATCCGCGACAGCGACGCCGATGCGGTGTTCTTCTTCCTGCCCGGCGGCATGGGCATTTCCTTCATGAAGCAATATGCCGAATCCGGCGTCGACAAGCCGCTGATCGGCCCGGCCTTCAGCTTCAGCCAGGATATTCTGCCGGCCATGGGCGAAGCCGCGATCGGCGTCAAGAACACCTCCGACTGGTCGCCGGACCTCGACAATGAGGCCAACAAGGCTTTCGTTGAAGGTTTCGAGGCCGAATATGGCCGTCTGCCCTCGCTCTATGCGGCCCAGGCTTATGACACCGGCAATCTGCTATTGTCGGCGATCGCCGCAGCGGACGTCACCGACGCCGATGCCTTCCAAAAGGCGCTTGCCGCAGCCGATTTCGACAGCGTGCGCGGCAATTTCAAGTTCGGCCCGAACCAGCATCCGATCCAGGATTTCGTGATCCGCGAAGTGGTTGATGACAATGGCGTGCTGACCAACAAGCTTGTCGGCACCGTGATGACCGATCACGCCGACGCCTACGCCGCCGAGTGCAAGATGTAAGGTCTTTTCCAGACCGCATGCCGTCCGGCGTTCAAGCGTCGGACGGCGTCTTCATTTTTCGCGAAGGAGGAGCGTGTGTCGCTCTTGGTCGAGCAGGCTTTGAACGGCCTGCAATACGGCATGATGCTGTTTTTGATGGCAGCCGGCCTGACGCTGGTGTTCGGGGTCATGGGGCTCATCAATCTTGCCCATGGTTCGCTGTTCATGATCGGCGCCTTTGCCTGCGCCTTCGTGGCTGCGGCAACGGGGCACTACTGGCTCGGCCTTGCCGCAAGCCTGCTGGTTTCCGCCGGCGTCGGCGCGCTGATCGAGGTCGGCGTGATCCGCAAGCTCTATGGCCGCGATCATCTGGATCAGGTTCTGGCGACCTTCGCGCTGATCCTGGTGTTTTCCGAAGGCACGCGCTGGGTCTTCGGCTCGTTCCCGCTCTATCTCAACCTGCCGGAGCTCCTGTCGGGCGCGGTCACGCTGCCGGGCGGGCTGCAATATCCGATGTTCCGGCTGGTGATTATTCTCTTCGGTGCGGCGGTTGCCATCGGCCTCTGGCTCTTGATCGGCCGCACGCGTCTCGGCATCCGCATTCGCGCCGGCGAGGCCGACCGCGAGATGATTGCAGCCCTCGGCGTTGATATCGCGAAGCTCTACACCATCGTTTTCGCGCTCGGTGCAGCACTTGCCGGCTTTGCCGGCGCGCTGGTCGGCTCCATCCAGTCGGTGCAGGTCGGCATGGGCGAGCCGGTGCTGATCCTCGCCTTCGTGGTCGTCGTCATCGGCGGCATCGGCTCGATCAAGGGCGCGCTGATCGGCGCGCTTCTGGTCGGCATGACCGATACGCTCGGCAAGGCGCTGCTGCCGGGCCTGTTTGCCGCACTTGGCGGCGGTTCGGGCGCCAATGCCATGGCCGCCACCGTCGCATCGATGCTGATCTATATCCTGATGGCCGTGGTTCTGGTGATCCGCCCGCAGGGCCTGTTCGAGGCGAAAGCATGACCCGCGAAACCATCATCAATCTCGCAATCTTCGTTGCCCTCATCGCATTCGCCATCGGCGCGCATCTGATGGGCAACGGCTTTGCCGTGACGCTTGCCACCAAGGCGGCGATCTTCGCGCTCGCCGGCGTCGGGCTCAATCTCGCGCTCGGCTATGGCGGGCTGGTCTCGCTCGGCCATGCCGCCTTCTTCGGCATTGGCGGCTATGTCACCGGCATTCTGGCAAGCCATGCGATGTCGGGCACGCCGGTGCTGACCTTCCCCTTCACGCTCGCCGGCAGCAACGACATGCTCGGCATCTGGCCGATGGCGATGGTGGCGGGCGGTCTGCTGGCGCTTGCCATCGGCGCGCTGTCGCTTCGCACCACCGGCGTCTATTTCATCATGGTCACGCTCGCCTTCGCCCAGATGGTCTATTATTTCGCCGTGAGCTGGCCGCGCTATGGCGGCGAGGACGGGTTGAGCTTTTATGTCCGCAACAATTTTCCGGGCATGAACACCTTTGACCCGATCCAGTATTTTGCGATTTGCGCGGTACTTCTGGCGATCGCGCTGCTCTTCACCGCCGTCGTCACCCAGTCGCGCTATGGCCTGGCGCTGCAGGCGGCAAGGCAGAACCGCCAGCGCACAATGGCCGTCGGCATTAGGCCCTATGGCGTGCTTTTGGTCGCCTTCGTGCTCTCGGGCATGATCGTTGCGCTCGCCGGTTCGCTCTATGCCGATCTCAACCGCTTCGTCAGCCCGGCTATGCTCTCCTGGCACATGTCGGGCGAAATCATGGTGTTTGTTATCCTCGGCGGCGTCGGCAGGCTGTGCGGGCCGGTCGCGGGTGCTGCGATCTATATCCTGCTGGAGCATCTGCTCGGCGATGTCAGCGAATACTGGCAGGCGCTGCTCGGCCTGCTGCTTCTGGTGATCGTGATCTATTCGCCGGGCGGGCTGATCGGGCTGATTACGCGCCACCTGCCCGGGAGGAAGTTCCGCGATGCATGAGCCGATCCTGGAAATCACCGGCCTTCGCAAAGCCTATGGGGCGCTCACCGTCACCGACGATGTCAGCCTCACCCTGATGCCCGGCGAGATCCATGCGCTGATCGGGCCGAACGGCGCCGGCAAGTCGACGCTCATCAAGCAGATCGTCGGCGAGGTCCGGCCCGATCACGGCACGATGCGGTTCGAGGGGCAGGTGATCGACGACCTCGATGCCGCCGCCCGGGCCCGGTTGGGTCTGGCGCGCAGCTTTCAGGTCTCCTCGGTGATTGCGGATTTCACGGTGCTGCAGAATGTCATGCTCGCTGTCGCAGGCGCCTCGGGCCGGGTGTTCCGCTTCCATATCCCGGCACTTTCCGACCGCAAGCTCACCGAGCCGGCGCTGTTTCATATCGCCGAAGCCGGGTTGAAGGATCGCGCCAATGTCATCGCCTCCGCGCTCTCCCACGGCGAACGCCGCAAGCTCGAGATCGCGATGGCGCTCGCAATGCGCCCGCGCGCCTTCCTGCTGGACGAGCCGATGGCGGGCATGGGGCTGGAGGGCGGCCAGCAACTGACCGCCATGCTTGCGGAACTGAAACACGAGGCTCCGATCCTGCTGGTGGAGCACGATATGTACGCCGTCTTCGCGCTCGCCGACCGCATTTCGGTGCTGGTCTACGGCAAGATCATCGCCTCCGGCAGCGTCGCCGAAATCCGCGCAAACCCGGATGTCCGCCGGTCCTATCTCGGAGAAGAGGCATGAGCCGGCTTCTGGAACTGGAAAACGTCACGGCCGCCTATGGCGCGGTCAAGGCGCTGTTCGGCGTCTCGCTTGCCATGGACGAGGGCGAGGTCGTCGCCCTGATGGGGCGCAATGGCATGGGCAAGACCACCACGATCCGCTGTATCAGCCGGTTGTTGCAGCATTCGGGAGGCCGTCTCAGCTTTGCCGGGAGTGACCTCAAGGGCGTCTCCGCGCCGAAGGTCGCCCAGCTCGGCGTTGGCCTTGTGCCGGAGGGGCGGCGCTGTTTCGCGCCGCTGACGGTTGCCGAAAATCTGGTCGTCGCCGCCCGTCCCGGGCCGTGGGATATTGAACGCGTCCAGACTTTGTTTCCGCGGCTGAAGGAGCGCATGCGCCAGACCTCGGCCACGCTCTCGGGCGGCGAGCAGCAGATGCTGGCGATCGGCCGCGCGCTGATGACCAATCCGCGCCTTCTGATCCTCGATGAGGCGACCGAGGGCCTTGCCCCGGTGGTGCGTCAGGAAATCTGGGCCGGCGTTCGCGCCCTGAAGGCGGAGGGTCTCTCGATCCTGCTGGTCGACAAGTCGCTGAAGGAAATCGTCTCCGTCGCCGACAGCGCGGTGATCATCGAGCGCGGCGAAACGGTCTGGCAGGGCGGCATCAATGCGCTGACGCCGGAGCTGACGGACCGGTATCTCGGCGTCTAGAGCGGCGGACAAATCGCAACAAACCTTGCCGCACAGCCCCCCAATCTTCTCGCCCCGGAGGGGAGAGCGACTGTCTTGGCGGTCAAGCGTTTTTCCATGGCTTTTGATCCCGGATTATGGCGTTCAGGATGGTGAGCAGTTTTCGCATGGTTGCCACGATGGCGACGATCTTGGGTTTTCCGGTGGCGACGAGGCGTTCACGGAAGGCCTTGAGAACGGGGTTGTGACGGCTGGCCACGAGCGCTGCCATGAAGAGCGCCGAGCGCACCTTGCCCCTGCCGCCGCCGGTGAAGCTCTTGCCTTTCCAAGAACCCGATTGTCGTGTCCAGGGCGCAAGGCCGGCAAGCGAGGCGATCTGCCGCCGGTCGAGACGACCGAGTTCGGGCATCTCGGCCAGGAGCGTGCGGGCTGTTGCAGGTCCCACCCCAGGCACCGAGGTCAGCAGGCCTTCGCGCACCCGCCACAGTGGCGATTTGCGGATGTGATCATCGAGATCGGCATCCAGGCTTTCCAGCTCGTGCCGCAGCGCACTCAGCAGACGCCTGATGCTCTTTTGCGTCTCTTTGGCCAGCGCCATGCGTGCCCGGTTTTCCTCGGCCACGATCATCTGCACGATCTGCCGACGACGCGCCACCAGCGCCGACAGCGCCTGCGTCTCGGCGTCCTCGAGCGGACGAAGCGCGGGTCTGGTGGCCATTACGAAGGCGGCGATCAAACCCGCATCGATCAGATCTGTCTTGGCTTTGCGGCCGATCGCGTGGGCATAGGCGCGAACCTGGGCCGCGTTGACCACGATGACGGGCAGCCCCGCTGACGACAGCCCCGCCACAGCAGGCGTCTCGAAACCGCCCGTCGCTTCCAGCGCAACGACGTCGGCCTTGACTGACTGCAGGCGCGCTATCAGCTCGTCAATCCCGGCTTGTGTGTTGACCACCGCAAACGCCAGGCCAGACGGCGCCACGGCCACATCCAGACGATCTTTCGAAACATCGATTCCAACCACGATATCCATCTTCACCCATCCTTGCTTAAACGGACTTTGCTTGCGCAAGCGGCCCTGGCGACTGTTCGGGTTCGATGGAACGGCGGATGGAACCCCTTGCTCTCCCACGGGCTTGGCGTCCCGGATGCCGTTCGGCTTTCCATCCGCCACCGCGGGCGAAACAATATCACACGTGGTGGAATTCAAGTTACAAGATGTCGCGAAAGCGACAGTGAGGGGGGAGAATATCAACGCGAACGTCCGTGCAATTTGAAATGCCGCGCCACCCTCACTGCCCCTTGCGGGGCATCTCTCCCGCCAGCGGGAGAGAGTATCGGGAGCGAGCCGGTCGTTCCGTCAAAAACAAATCGCTCCAGCGCTTGATTTTCGCTTCCCGCCCGCCTTCAATGCGGCCGAACGCTTCCAATTCCGCCTGAAGGGTTCTAGGTAACACCTATCGCCCCACCCCATAGTCAGGGAGCACACTGATATGAACACCCTCATCGCCAAGCTCAGGGAAACGGCCGAGCGCGACAACGCCACCGATCTGCGCGCGGCCTTTGCCGCCGATCCGGAGCGGTTTTCGAAATTCAGCGTCTCCTTCGAAGATCTGCTGATGGATTTTTCCAAGTCCGCGGTCAACGACGAGATCCTCGATCTGCTGGTGGAGCTCGCCGACGAGGCCGGCGTTGCCGAAAAGCGCGCGGCGATGTTTGCCGGCGAGAAGATCAACATCACCGAGGACCGCGCCGTGCTGCACACGGCGCTCAGGAACCGCGCCAACACGCCGGTGATGGTTGACGGCAAGGACGTGATGCCGGATGTCAACGAGGTGCTGGAGGCCATGGGCGATTTCGCCGAGGGCATCCGCACCGGCGCCATTCGCGGCGCCACCGGCAAGCCGTTCACCGATGTCGTCAATATCGGCATTGGCGGGTCCGATCTCGGCCCGGCGATGACCACGCTGGCGCTCGCCCCTTTCCATGACGGGCCGAGGCTGCATTACGTCTCCAATGTCGACGGCGCCCATATCGCCGACACGCTGAAGGGGCTCGATCCGGCGGCGACGCTGATCATCGTCGCCTCCAAGACCTTCACCACGATCGAGACCATGACCAATGCCAAGACGGCGCGCAAGTTCATCGCCGGGGCACTTGGCGAGGAAGCGGTCGCGCATCATTTCTGCGCGGTGTCGACCGCGCTCGACAAGGTCGCCGATTTCGGCATCGATCAGTCGCGCGTCTTCGGCTTCTGGGACTGGGTCGGCGGGCGCTATTCGATCTGGTCGGCGATCGGCCTGCCGCTGATGATCGCGATCGGCGAGAAGAATTTCGGAAAATTCCTCGATGGCGCCCATGCGATCGACAATCATTTCCGCGAGGCCCCGGCTAAGGAAAACCTGCCTTTCCTGCTCGGGCTGGTCGGCTTCTATCAGCGGGTGATCCTCGATTATCCCTCTCGCGCGGTGATCCCCTACGACCAGCGGATGTCGCGCTTTGCCGCCTATCTCCAGCAGCTCGACATGGAAAGCAACGGCAAGTCGGTGACGATCGGCTCCGAACATGTGACGACGCCGACCGGGCCGATCGTCTGGGGCGAGCCCGGCACCAACGGCCAGCATGCCTTCTTCCAGCTTCTGCATCAGGGCACCAACATCATCCCGATCGAATTCATGATCGCCGCCAATGGGTTCGAGAGCGATCTGAGGCACCAGCACCAGTTGCTGATGGCCAATTGCCTCGCCCAGTCGGAAGCGCTGATGAAGGGCCGTTCGCTGGAGGAGGCGAAGGCCCAGCTTCTCGACAAGGGGATGGATGCCGGAAAGGCCGAGAAGATCGCGCCGCACCGGGTGTTTTCCGGCAACCGCCCGTCGATCACCTTCGTCTATGACAGTCTGACGCCCTACGCGCTCGGCCGCCTGATCGCGCTTTACGAGCACCGCGTGTTCGTGGAAGGCGTGCTGTTCGGCATCAACTCCTTCGACCAGTGGGGCGTGGAACTCGGCAAGGAACTCGCCACCGGGCTTCTGCCGGTTGTCGCGGGCAAGGAAAGCGCCGAAGGGCATGATTCCTCGACCAAGGGCCTGGTTGCGGCGCTGCTGGAAGCGGCGAAGTAGCGGGCGCCTTCGCCCAAGCTGAAAGGCCGCGCCCTCATCCGGCCTTCGGCCACCTTCTCCCCAAGGGGAGAAGGGGAATATGGCGGCACCTGCTTTGTCGCTTGTTCTGAAAACGCTGCGGAGTTCCCGTCTCCCTGCCTTTGAGGGGGAGATCGGTAGAGGCGAGGTCTCGTGTCACGGCTATTTATGCCCAGACGGAAAAAATGTTTGGTATTTATTCCGAATTGACCCCGCGCCCTTTGCCGCTAGAGTGGCGACAACGAAAATTCCAGTGACAGGGATGGTGGATTCATGGCCCGCATCGAGAAACACGGCCTTGCCTATGACAAGGCGCTTTATGATTTCCTGACCGAAAAGGTGTTGCCCGGCACCAATGTCGACGCCGATGCCTTCTTCGAGGGGTTTTCCGCGATTGTGAGCGACCTCGCGCCGAAGAACCGCGCATTGCTGAAAACCCGCGATGCGATGCAGGAAAAGCTCGACGCCTGGTATAAGGAAAACGGCGCGCCGGCCGACATGGCGGCCTATGAGGCGTTTCTGCGCGAGATCGGTTATATTCTGCCTGAAGGCGAGGATTTCGCCGTCGAGACCGAGAATGTCGACCCGGAAATCACCACCATTGCCGGCCCGCAGCTGGTCGTGCCGGTGATGAACGCGCGCTATGCGCTGAACGCGGCCAATGCCCGCTGGGGCTCGCTCTATGACGCGCTCTACGGCACGGATGCGATCGCCGAGGATGACGGCGCGGAAAAGGGCAGGGGATATAACCCGAAGCGCGGGGCGAAGGTCATCGCCTGGGCCAAGGATTTCCTGGACAAGAACATTCCGCTTGCTGGTGGCAAATGGGCCGAAGTCACCGGCTTCGGTTATGATGGCGGCGCGCTGATCGTGAAGACGGCAGCCGGTGAAACCGGCCTTGCCGATCCGGCGCAATATGCCGGTTTCAAAGATGAGGAGGGCGATGCCTTCCGGCTCTATTTCGTCAACAACAACCTCCACGCCATGGTCTTCGTCGATCCTGACAGCATGATCGGCAAGGACGATCCGGCGGGCATCGGCGATATCGCGCTCGAATCGGCCATCACCGCGATCATGGATTGCGAGGATTCCGTCGCCGCTGTCGATGCCGAGGACAAGGTGCTTGCCTATTCCAACTGGCTCGGCCTGATGAAGGGCGACCTGACGGAGGAGGTTACCAAGGGCGGCAGGACATTTACCCGCAAGCTTGCCAAGGACATCGCATTCACCGGCGCCGATGGCGCGCCGAAGACGCTTCCCGGCCGTTCGCTGATGCTTATGCGCAATGTTGGTCACCTGATGACCAATCCGGCGATCCTCGACAAGGACGGCCGCGAGGTGCCGGAGGGCATCATGGATGCCGCCGTCACCGCGCTGATCGCGCTCTACGACATTGGCGAAAACGGCCGCCACATGAATTCGCGCGCGGGATCCATGTATGTGGTCAAGCCGAAGATGCACGGGCCCGAAGAGGTCGCCTTCGCGTCGGAACTGTTCGGCCGCGTCGAAAAGATCGTCGGCATGAAGCCGAATACGATGAAAATGGGGATCATGGACGAGGAGCGCCGCACCACGGTCAACCTCAAGGAGTGCATCCGGGCGGCGAAGGACCGGGTCGTGTTCATCAATACCGGCTTCCTCGACCGCACCGGCGACGAGATCCACACCTCGATGGAAGCCGGCCCGATGATCCGCAAGGGCGACATGAAGGGTGCGCCCTGGATCGCGGCCTATGAGGACTGGAATGTCGATATCGGTCTCGAATGCGGCCTTGCGGGCCACGCCCAGATCGGCAAGGGCATGTGGGCGATGCCGGACCTGATGGCTGGCATGTTGGAAGCGAAGATTTCCCAGCCCAAGGCCGGCGCCAACACCGCCTGGGTGCCGTCGCCGACGGCGGCAACGCTGCATGCCACCCATTACCACGCCGTCAATGTCGCCAAGGTTCAGGAAAAACTGAAGGACCGCCCGCGCGCCAGCCTCACGGACATCCTCTCCGTTCCGGTGGCCGTGCGCCCGAACTGGAGCCCGGAGGAAATCCAGGCCGAGCTCGACAACAATGCGCAAGGCATTCTCGGCTATGTGGTGCGCTGGATCGACCAGGGCGTCGGCTGCTCCAAGGTGCCGGACATCAACGATGTCGGCCTGATGGAAGATCGCGCCACGCTGCGCATCTCCTCCCAGCACATGGCGAACTGGCTCTATCACGGCGTCGTCAGCGAGGAGCAGATCGTGGCGACCATGAAGAAGATGGCCGCCGTCGTCGACCGCCAGAACGAGGGCGATCCGCTCTACCGCCCGATGGCCGGTCATTTTGATGAATCCATAGCCTTCCAGGCCGCGCTCGATCTGGTGCTGAAGGGCCGAGAACAGCCTAACGGCTATACCGAACCGGTTCTGCACAAACGCCGTCTGGAGCTGAAGGCGAAGGACGCGGGCTGAGAGACGGCTCGAAACGTAAATGACGGGGGCTCTGCCCAGCCGCATAGCCCCCCAATCTTCTCGCCCCGGAGGGGAGAGATGTCGCGAAAGCGACAGTGAGGGGGGAGTCCATCCCCGCGATCGCCCTTACGATTCGAAACGCTGCACCACCCTCACTGCCCCTTTCGGGGCATCTCTCCCTCCAGCGGGAGAGAATATAGGAAGCAAGCTGCTACGCCAAATGCGATAACCCTGCCCTCAAGGGGAGAGATTAAAAAGGTGTCACGCCACCGCTGGAAATGACCGCGTCGTCGGCGCCTCGCCCAACGAAACAACCCACTGTTTTCCATCAGCAATCGCTCAAAAAATGCCTTTCGCACACGTCACAATTTGGGCGTGAACTGCGCGCCATTGTCGCCGCGCTGTCAACGTGCAGAAAGGAAAACACTCATGAAAATGCGTTCACTTGTCTATGCGGGGCTGGCGGCCTCGGTGGTTGGCGTGCTTTCGCTCCAGACCACGGCTTCGGCGGCCGAAGTGCTCGATACCGGCGCCACCTGGAATGCGGCCTGCAACGCCGCCATGACCTGCCGGCTGACAACCAGCGACCTGCCGGCCAATGACGGCGGTCTGGCGATCCCCTCCTTCGTGCGCACCAGTGGCGCGAAGTCGCCGGTCATGATGGTGCTGCCGACGATTGACGGCTGGGACACGCTTGCCAAGGATGGCAAGTTCACCATTTCGGTCGATGGCGAGGAGATTTCCTCCATCAAGGTCAGCCAGCTCAAGCAGGATGACGACGAGGGCGGCTATGTGACCACCGATCCGAAGATCGTTCAGCCGGTGCTGGCGGCGGCAAAGGTCGGCGAGGACGAAATCATGGTGACCTATGAAGGGCCGGAAACCCAGGAAGTGGCCACTGCCGACCTCACCGGCTTCCGCGAAAGCCTCGAATGGCTGGCCCAGCAGCAGCACCGCGGCTCCTGAAACCGCTTGTCTCTCGTGCAAACCAACCCTACATCGCACAACGAGCCTTGTGCGGTGTAGGACGCAAGGCTGGCCTGTCGCGGAGCCGACCATGCTGATAGATGCCGCCCGCCGGGCGCTTTACGATCTGATCGACCCGAAGATGCGCGCCATCCTGTGGAAGGTGCTCGGCCTCTCCCTGCTCTGCCTGATCGGGTTATGGGTCGCGATCCGCAGCCTGTTCATGTGGCTTGCCGTTCCCTGGCTTCAGAACCTGTTTCCGACCATGCCGGAATGGACCGGCTGGATCACCTTCGTGTTGCTGATCTTCGCCGCGGTAGGGCTGGCGCTCGGTCTCGCGCTGTTGATGGCGCCGGTCTCCGCGCTGGTCGCCGGCATCTTTCTCGACGAAGCGGCCGAGCATATCGAGCGCAATCACTATCCCGACGATCCGCCGGGCGAGGCGCTGCCGGTGTTTGCCGCGATGAAGGAGGCGCTCGCCTTTCTCGGCGTCGTCATTGTCGGCAATATCTTCGCCCTGCTGCTCCTGCTGGTGCCGGGCGTCAATCTCATCGCGTTCTTCATTGTCAACGGCTATCTGCTCGGCCGCGAGTTCTTCGAATTCGCGGCGATGCGGTTCATGGGGCCGCCCGAGGCCAGGGCCTTCCGGCGCAAGCGCGGATTGACGGTGTTCCTCGCGGGCCTGATCGTCGCCGGCTTCGTGGCGATCCCGATCGTCAATCTCGCGACCCCGCTCTTCGCCACGGCATTCATGATGCACCTCTTCAAGCGCATGGATCCGGCAAAGCCGTGATTCGTGCGGAAAAATGATTTCCATTCGCAACAAACTGCGAAGATTTCGCGCTTGAATCGAAGCCTGCGAGCCGCTATGACATTTTCATACCACGAAAACGCAGGAGCGCGCGATGAGCCGTATCGTCTATCTCAACGGAGAATGGCTGCCCGAGGAAGAGGCCAAGGTCTCAATCTTCGATCGCGGCTATGTCTTTGCCGACGCGATTTACGAGGTCACCTGCGTGCTGGACGGCAAGCTGCTCGACTATGACGGTCATGCCGCGCGGCTGAAGCGCTCGACCAAGGCGATCGGCATCGCCATGCCGACCGATGACGACACGCTGCTTGCGCTGCATCGTGAGATCGCCAAACGCAACGACATGACCGAGGGGCTGATCTATCTGCAGGTCTCGCGCGGCAACCCGGGCGACCGCGACTTCATGTTCGAAAAGGACATGACGCCGACCTTCTCGATGTTCACCCAGAAGAAGAATGTGCTCGGCGCGGCGACGGGCAAGAACGGCATCACCGTGATCACGGTGGAGGATCTGCGCTGGGGCCGCTGCGACATCAAGACCGTGCAGCTTCTCTATCCGAGCCTTGCCAAGATGGAGGCCCATGACAAGGGCGCCGACGATGCCTGGATGGTCAAGGATGGCTTCATCACCGAGCAGACCTCGGCAACCGCCTATATCGTGACTGGGGACGGCGTGGTCGTCACCCGCCCGCTTTCGCGCGAAATCCTGCCGGGCATCACCCGCGCCACCGCGCTCGAAATCGCCGCCCGCAACGGCTTCAAGGTGGAAGAGCGCGCCTTCACGGTGGAAGAGGCGAAGGCCGCGAAGGAAGCCTTCTACACCTCCGCCAGCAATTTTGTGACCCCGGTCATCGCGATCGACGGCCACAAGATCGGCGACGGCAAGCCGGGCGAAATCAGCCTGAAGCTGCGCGAGCTCTATATCGAAGACCGGCGGGCGAACGCGATCTGATCGGGCGGTTGCCTGCAGCCGCGCTGCCGGATCTCTTCATGCCTATGGCGACCTCGGTTTGTTGACAAACCTTTCCTTACACGGGGCGTCATCCTCGTGCTTGACACGAGGATCCAGGCAACACGGCAAGGGATCGCAACAAGTCTGCTGAAATTCAATGGCCTGGATGTCCGGGTCAGGTCCGAGCATGACTCCTTTGGGGGAACGCCAGTGCAGACGTCACCCACGCATGCAAGGGTTTTTCAGCAGTCTGAGGCCGCTATGTCCATGGCGGCCTTTTTGATATGCGATCATGTCGCATTCAGGCCTGAACCGATCGCGTCGCGGGCGGATGATGCAGGTTCGTAGCAAAGCCTGGGAGGAAGACATGGCAAGTGCATCGAACCGCGGCGTGATATTTCAGGGCGCCGGAAAAGTGACTGTCGAAACGATCGATTTTCCGAAACTGGCGCTGGGAGAACGCCGGTGTGATCACGGCGTGATCCTGAAGATCCTGACCACCAATATCTGCGGCTCCGACCAGCACATGGTGCGCGGCCGCACCACCGCGCCCAAGGGCCTCGTGCTCGGCCATGAGATCACCGGCCAGGTGATCGAGTGCGGCCGCGATGTCGAGTTCATCAGCGTCGGCGACATCGTTTCGGTGCCGTTCAACATTGCCTGCGGGCGGTGCCGCAACTGCAAGGAGGGCAAGACCGGCATCTGCCTCAACGTCAATCCGTCGCGCCCGGGTGCCGCCTATGGCTATGTCGATATGGGCGGCTGGGTCGGCGGGCAGGCCGAATACGTCATGGTGCCCTATGCCGATTTCAACCTGCTGAAATTTCCCGACCGTGAGCAGGCGATGGAGAAGATCACCGACCTGACGCTGCTCTCCGATATCTTTCCGACCGGCTTTCATGGCTGCGTGACGGCGGGCGTGGGGCCCGGCTCGATCGTCTATATCGCCGGCGCCGGGCCGGTGGGTCTCGCCGCCGCGGCCTCCGCGCGGCTTCTGGGGGCTGCCTGCGTCATCGTCGGCGACATGATCCCGGAGCGCCTGCAACAGGCGAAAAGCTTCGGCTGCGAGGCCATAGACCTCAGGCAGGATGCGACGCTGGGAGATATGGTGGCCGAGATCACCGGCACGCCGGAGGTGGATGCCTTTGTCGATTGCGTCGGCTTCGAGGCCCATGGCTGCGGCCATGATCATAGCCATGAACAGCCCGCGACCGTGCTGAATTCGGCCATGGACCTGACCCGCGCCGGCGGCCAGATCGGCATTCCGGGGCTTTATGTTACCGAGGATCCGGGTGCGGCGGACAAGGCGGCGCAGAAGGGTTCGCTCAGCCTGCGCTTCGGCCTTGGCTGGGCCAAGTCGCACTCCTTCCACACCGGCCAGTGCCCGGTGATGCGCTATAACCGGGCGCTGATGCAGGCGATCCTGTATGGCCGGGTGGATATCGCCAAGGCGGTGAATGTCGAACTCATCACTCTCGACGATGCTCCTCGCGGCTATGCCGATTTCGATGGCGGGGCGGCGAAGAAATTCGTCATCGACCCGCATGGCATGGTCGCCGCCTGAAAAACTGGCGGAGACCGGCTCACCCGATCGGCACCAGCGGCGCCGGCATCTCGGAGGTCTTTTCCGCCGCCTTGCAGATGTCGGCGATCACGCAGGCCGGACAGTCGGGCTTGCGGGCCTTGCAGACATAGCGGCCGTGCAGGATCAGCCAGTGGTGGGCGTGGAACAGGTATTCGTCCGGGATCACCCGTTCCAGCTTCGCCTCCACCTCGTCCGGCGTCTTGCCGGGCGCAAGGCCGATCCGGTTGGCGATGCGGAAGATATGGGTGTCGACCGCGATCGTCGCATGGCCGAATGCCATCGACATCACCACATTGGCGGTCTTGCGGCCGACGCCGGGGAGCGTGACGAGTTCCTCGCGGGATCTCGGCACCTCGCCGCCGAAATCGTCGATCAGCTTCCGGCTCATCGCGATCACGTTCTTGGCCTTGTTGCGGTAAAGGCCGATGGTCTTGATATGGGCAATCAGCCGTTCCTCACCGAGGTCCAGCATCTGCTGCGGCGTCTCGACTTCGGCAAACAGCGCGCGGGTCGCCTTGTTGACGCCGACATCGGTGGCCTGGGCGGAAAGGGCGACGGCCACCAGCAGCGTGAACGGGTTGGTGTGTTCCAGTTCGCCCTTCGGCTCCGGCCGCTGGACAGAGAAGCGGCGGAAGATCTCGCGGATCTCCGCCTCGCTATAGGCGCTTGGCCGCGTGCGATTTGACTTTTTGCGCCTTTGGGTGCTGACTGTGGTTCTGGTTTTTGTCATTTTTTCAATCTGGCTCGACGCGCAATGACCGAAGCGCTTGATGACAGGCCGGTCTTTTCGGCTGAACTTTTCCCCCATCGCTCCTTGGGGCGCAAGGGTTTTCGCGTGCTGCTCATGCTCGCGGCCCTCGGCTTCGTGCCGAACGTGCTCTATTTCACCGTCCACGGCGCCTGGCCGATCGCGCTTTACTGCCTTGCAGCCTTTGCCGGTCTCTATGCCGCCTTGCGGCTGTCCTACCGCAGCGCGCTCGAGCGCGAGCATGTCCGGGTGTCGCGGCTGGAGATATCCGTCACCAAGGTGACGCCGGCGGGTAAGCGGCTCGAGGCGCATTACAATCCGTTCTGGGCGCGCTTCACCGTCGACCGCCACGAGGAATTCGGCATCACGCAGATGGCGCTTGCCGGCGAGGGGCGGCGGACCGAGATCGGCGCTTTCCTCAATCCCGATGACCGCGAGAGCTTCGCCAGGGCGTTCCGGCAGGCGCTCGCCACCGTGAAACAGCGCATTTGAGCGCCTCTGGCAAGAATCGGGTGGCGGCGCGCGTGAAAACCGTGCTTCCTGCCGTGACGAAGGAGCACGAAGCCGATGAACGCCTTATTTGAAACCATATCCGACAGCGCCGTGGAAACCACGCCCTGCGGGACCGATTACGACACGGTGCGTAGCGTCATTACCATGATCAGCGAGGATTATCGCGAACAGCCGGGGCTCGAGACCATCGCCGAGCGGCTCGGCATGTCGCCGACCGGGCTGCAGAAGACCTTCACCCGCTGGGCCGGCCTGTCGCCCAAGGCGTTTTTACAGGCGATCACGCTGGACCACGCCAAGGAACTGCTCGGCAAGGAGCGGCTTCCGGTGCTCGACACCTCCTATGAACTCGGTCTGTCCGGCCCCGGTCGGCTGCACGATCTGTTTGTCACCCACGAGGCGATGTCGCCGGGCGAATGGAAGAGCGGCGGCGAGAGCCTGGTGATCCGTTACGGCTTTCATGCCTCGCCCTTCGGCCGGTCGCTGCTGATGATCACCGATCGCGGCCTTGCCGGCGTCGCCTTTGCCGATCCCGGCGAGGAGCGCACCGCTTTCGAGGACATGACTGCGCGCTGGCCCAATGCGACCTATATAGAAGACGAGCCGGCGACCGCGGTCTATGCGCGGCGGATATTCGACCCGAAGGAATGGTCCTCGGACCGGCCGCTCAAGGTCGTTCTGATCGGCACGGACTTTCAGATACAGGTCTGGGAAAGCCTCCTGAAGATACCCTTCGGCAAGGCAAAGTCCTATTCCGAGATCGCATCCGAGATCGGCCGGCCCAATGCCTCGCGCGCCGTCGGCGCCGCGATCGGGCGAAACCCGGTCTCCTTCGTCGTTCCCTGCCATCGCGCGCTCGGCAAGTCCGGCGCCCTGACCGGCTATCACTGGGGCGTGACCCGCAAACGGGCGATGCTCGGCTGGGAGGCCGGCAAGGCGTGAGCGCCGCGCTTGACCGAAACGGATATTTCAGCCGAACCGGTTGCCGTTTCGGTCCTTCGTTTCCATATCCTTCCTTGACTTTGAAAAGTCCCGCTTGCGATAGTCGCCGGGAAACGACCGCCCTTGCATGGCGGGCCGATGTCTGCGAACAGTCATGAACGCATCACCGCGACCCGCTATCATCGCGGGAGCGCCGCGACGACTTCGGCGGAACAGGATTGCGGCCGGCCTTATGGGCCGCGCCATAGAAGGAAGGATGAGGATAATGGCTTCCAAGCTAGACCAATTGCGCGAGATGACCACGGTCGTTGCCGATACCGGCGATATCCGCGCTGTCGAGAAACTGAAACCGGTCGATTGCACCACCAATCCCTCAATCGTGCTGAAGGCGCTGTCCACCGACATGTTCGACGATGCCTTCGACGCGGCGATCAAATGGGGCAAGGAACAGGGCGGCGCCAAGGATGACGTCGTCGCCGCCGTCGCAAGCCGGCTCGCCATCGATGTCGGCGCGGCGCTGGTGAATCTCGTCCCCGGCCGGGTGTCTACCGAGGTTGACGCCGACCTGTCTTTCGATACCGAGGCTTCGGTCGCAAAGGCCCGCGAGATCATCAAGGCCTATGAGGAGCGCGGCATCGGCCGCGAGCGCATCCTGATCAAGCTCGCCTCCACCTGGGAAGGCATCCGCGCCTGCGAAATCCTGCAGAAGGAAGGCATCGACTGCAATCTGACGCTGCTGTTCGCAAAGTGCCAGGCGATCGCCTGCGCCGATGCCGGCGCCTTCCTGATCTCGCCCTTCGTCGGCCGTATCCTGGACTGGTACAAGAAGGACACCGGCGAGACCTACACCTCGGAAACCGATCCGGGCGTTGTGTCGGTGCGTTCGATCTACAATTACTACAAGGCCAACGGCATCAAGACCGTGGTCATGGGCGCTTCTTTCCGCAATACCGGCGAGATCGAAGGCCTTGCCGGCTGCGACCGGCTGACGATCTCCCCGAACCTCCTGGAAGAACTCGCCGCCGACGAGGGCAAGCTGGAGCGCAAGCTGACGCCCGATGTCTTTGAGGCCGAAGACAAGATCGAGATGGACGAGAAGACCTTCCGCTGGATGATGAACGAGGACCCGATGGCGACCGAAAAGCTTGCCGAAGGCATCCGCAATTTCGCCAAGGACCTCGGAAAACTGCGCACGCTGGTGGCGGAAAAGCTCGACGCCTGAAGTTTTTTACAA
Source organism: Martelella sp. FOR1707 (assembly GCF_053484265.1). Lineage (NCBI taxonomy): Bacteria > Pseudomonadati > Pseudomonadota > Alphaproteobacteria > Hyphomicrobiales > Aurantimonadaceae > Martelella > Martelella sp. FOR1707. The sequence continues at coordinate 280,623 of NZ_JBAKFP010000005.1, forward strand.
AAAAATGACGCTATCAACCCGGCCTCGCGGCCGGGTTTTTTATTGCCCGAAACAGCGCCGGAAGGCTTGTAAACGGTGGCGTCAATACTGATTTAATCAGTTGATTTATAATGGAAATTGTTGCGCGCTTCAGGCCGCTCTGTTCTGAAAAATGGAGCGGCATCAAAGACTTCGGAGTGGACCGTCAACAAAAAAACGACGCAGCGGCTCTAAAATGAAGACTTGTTAATCAACTGATTAAATCCCATCTCCCGGTCATCAAACGACACAATGATGATCAAAGGAGTTTCATCATGAACAAGTTCGCAGCAACCGCCGCCCTGGTCTCCGCTCTCGCAGCAGCCCCCGCGGCCTTCGCCATCCAGCCGTCCGCCGTTCCGGATACCGGCACGCTTTCCAAGGCACCGGTCGGCTCAACGGTTCAGATCAACAGCACCGACAATTTCGGCGACCGCTACGTGAACTATTTCCGCGTGGCCGATGACGGTTCGCTCAAGCTGGTCGATCAGGTTCGCCAGAGCAACGACTGAAACAACCAATAATCGCGCGCCGGAAAACGGCGCAGCATCCGACTGAAATACCCAAGGAGTATTCATCATGAACAAGTTCGCAGCAACCGCCGCTCTGGTCTCCGCTCTCGCAGCAGCCCCCGCGGCTTTCGCCATCCAGCCTTCGGCAGTTCCGGACACCGGCACGCTCTCCAAGGCCCCGGTCGGCTCCACGGTCCAGATCAATGGCACCGACAATTTCGGCGACCGCTATGTCAACTTCTTCCGCGTGACCGATGACGGCTCGCTGCAGCTGGTCGACCAGGTTCGCCAGAGCAACGACTAAGAAAAGCAGGGCGCCGGCGCCGGCAGTGGCGCCGCACCCCTCTCAAGGAGTAACAACAATGAAAAAGATCGCAGCAACCGCCGCCTTGGTCTCAGCTCTCGCAGCAGCCCCCGCGGCCTTCGCCATCCAGCCTTCGGCCGTTCCGGACACCGGCACGCTTTCCAAGGCTCCGGTCGGCTCGACGGTTCAGATCAACAGCACCGACAAGTTCGGCGACCGCTACGTGAACTATTTCCGCGTGGCCGATGACGGCTCGCTCAAGCTCGTTGACCAGGTTCGCCAGAGCGACGACTGACGCGTCAGATAACCCGTGCGCGTCGGTCTCCGGCGTCGCACGCTTTCAGGAGCAATGGCAATGACAAGGTTCACGGTCCCCTCAGCCCTGGTCCTTTTGCTGGCCACCGCGCCGGCGGCCTTCGCTCTCCAGCCCTCGGCGATCCCGATGGACGGTTTGCGGATGATGGTGTCCGCCGGCAGCGTCGACATTGAAAGCGCCGAGCCCTTCGACGCCGCGGAAAGCGCCCGAATGACTGCCAGCGACGAGGCCCAGCAGCCCGTCGACTGAAATCGAGCAAAATGCGGCTTTCGCCGTTAGCGCCGTCGAAGCCCGACATTGGCTGCAATGCCCGAGGTGACTTGCCCCCCTACACCTCAACATGGCCCCGGTTTTCCGGGGCCTTTTTTGTCATGTGCCGGCGTTGCCGGAACGCGTCCGGCCCTCGCATCAGCGCCACACCCAATCCAAGTTTCTGAAAATCATTTTCATGAAGTCATTTTTTTAGCGAAAGTTTGTTGACGTTTCGGCTTTCTTGTCTCAGTCTGAAGAAAATAAATTACGAAAATGTTGGGAACAGTCCTCCATGAAGGTCGCTATTATCGGACTCGGTTTCCGTCTGGGTTATCTTGGCGCGGTGTTTTCCGAATTGGACCCCGATTTCGAGATCGTGGGCTATGTGGATCCGGCGCCCGCCGGGCTCGAAACGCTTGAAAAAGACGGCATTTCTCCCGGCAAGGCGTATGAGACGCCTGAAGCGCTGATCGAAAACGAGACCTTCGATCTCTTGATGATCGGCTCGCCCAATTTCATGCATCTCGACCATATCCGCATCGGGCTGGAGGCGGGACTGACCGTTTTCACCGAAAAGCCGATCGTGATGAGTATCGAGGAAAGCTACGCGCTCGCGGCCCTCCTCCATACCTATGGCCACGACCGGCTGCTGGTCGGCCTCGTGCTGCGCTATTCCCCGCTCTACCGCGATTTGCGCGCCGCCCAGGCCGATGGCCGGCTGGGCGATGTGGTCTCGATCGAGGCGTCGGAGCATATCGCGCCCTATCACGGCGCGTTCTTCATGCGCGACTGGCGGCGCAACACGCGCTATTCCGGGCCGTTCATGCTGGAAAAATGCTGCCACGACCTCGACCTCTACAATGGCGTCGTCGGCGCGCGGCCGCGTTATGTCGCAAGCTTCGGCGGCCGCAAGAGCTTCACGCCGGCCAATGCGCCCCAGGGCGCCGGCGCCAATGATATCGAGGTCTATCACCGCAAGCCGAGCGGCTGGATGGGATCGGACAAGGTGTTCGACAGCGACGGCGACATCATCGATTACCAGACCGCAACCGTCGAATATGAAAACGGCGTCGCCATGACGTTTCACACCAATCTGAATGTGCCCGACGAGTTCCGCCGCTTCTGCGTGATCGGCGCGAAGGGCATGGCGGAGGGCGATTTCGTGCGCGGCTTCCTCGATGTCCATGATGCCCGTACCGGCGAGAAGACCGTGTCGCGCACCTATTCCGCCCCATCCGAACGCTCGCAGCATTACGGCGCGGACGAGCAGATGGCCGAGGACGTGATCGCCCATATCACCCGCGGCGCGGCCCTGCCGGTCTCCGCGCTCGACGCCATCGAGGCCGGCATTCTGGCGCTCGCCATGGATGAGGCCCGGCGCGAGCGCAAGGTCATCGACCTCGCGCCGATCTGGGCGCGCTATGACGCGCTGCTTCACGGCGAGACCGTCGAAGCGAAAGCCGCAGGCTGAGGGGGACCGGGATGGATACCAAACGCTCAGCCGTCATTTTCGCCTGGCTCCTTCTCGCCCCCGCCCTGATCTATATCCTGCTGATCGTTGCCTATCCGCTGCTCGACACGATCAACCTCTCCTTCACCGATGCTTCGCTGAAGCGGACCTATGACTGGGTCGGGCTGGAGAATTATTTCAAGATCTTCGAGCGCGGCTTCGGCGAGGTGATCCTGCGCACCTTTATCTGGACCTTCTTCTCGGTTGCCGCGAAAATGGTGATCGGCGTGTTCGGTGCCGTGCTTTTGAGCGCCGCCGTGCCAGGCCGCACGCTTTTCAGAGTGCTGACCATGCCGCCATGGATCGTGCCGATGGCGATCGGCATCTTCATGTGGGGTTGGATGTATAACGGCCAGTTCGGCATGATTTCCGGCCTGTTGCAGCGCTTCGGCCTGCTTGATGGCCCGTTCCCGATTCTCGCCACCGGTACGTCGGCCTTCATCGCCACCATCGTCACCGATGTCTGGATCGGCGTGCCGATGGTCACGATCTACATGCTGGCCGCCGTCCAGTCGATCCCGGCCGATCTCTACGAGGCCGCCTGGACCGATGGCGCCGGCCGCTTCTACCGCTTCCGCCGCATCACCCTGCCGCTGATCGTGCCGGCCCTGGTGACGATGTCGATGATCTCGCTGATTTCGACCTTCAACTCCTTCGACATCATCTGGATCCTGACCAAGGGCGGCCCGTCGAATGCCACCACGACCATGATCATCGACACCTACAAGGTCGCGATCGGCTCCTACAAGTTCGGCGCCGGTGCGGCGCGTGCGGTGCTGATCTGCATCTTCCTGTCGATCTTCTGCTTCGTCTATTTCCGCGCCGTCAGCCGCTTTTCCGGGGAGGCCGCACGATGAAACCCACCGCCCGCATCCATCATTACAAATGGTACGAGCTGATCGGCGTCTATGCCGGGCTCGCCGTGTTTCTCGCCTTCGTGCTGGCGCCGTTCTTCGAGGGCTTCATGGTGTCGCTGAAGCCGCTCAACCACCTGTTTTCCGCGCCCTACAAGTTCTGGCCGGAAGATCCCTCGCTTGCCGCCTATTTCGACATGTGGGAGCGGGTGCCGCTGCTCGGGCGCTATATCTTCAACTCGATCCTGATCGCCGGCATCGGCACGGCGCTTTCGGTGATCTTCGTGACGCCGGCGGCCTATGCCTTCGCGCGCTTCGAGTTCAAGGGCCGCGGGCCGCTGCTCGGCGCGTTTCTGGCAGTCAACATGTTCTCCGGCGCGGTGCTGTTGATCCCGCTCTTCCGTCTGATGCGCTCCTTCGGGCTGATCAACACCTATTTCGCGATGATCGTGCCCGGCGTCGCCTTCACCATCCCGACCGGCATCTGGCTGCTTCGAACCTATATGCTGCGCATCCCGCGCGAACTGGAGGAAGCGGCGCTGGTCGATGGCGCGAGCCGGTTCTACACCTTCCGCCGGGTGATCGTGCCGCTCGCCATGCCCGGCATCGCCGTGATCGCGATCGCCGCCTTCCTGACGATCTACGCTCAGCAGTTCATCTTCGCGCTGACCTTCAATTCCAAGACCGAATACATGCCGCTTCCGGTCGGGCTCTACGCCTTCTTCGGACGGCAGGAGGTGATCTGGAACGAGCTGATGGCAGCAAGCTTCGTCGGCATCCTGCCGGTGTTCATCGTGTTCCTGTTCCTTCAGCGCTACCTCGTCGCCGGCATGACGGCGGGCGCGGTGAAGACCTGACCCGGCGGTTTCGGCCGCCCACTGATTTGGCGATCGGGAGAACATGCGCTGCATGCGACCGCCAGTTTGAACGGCAGGGGTTTGACTGCCGAAACGCAAAGGCCCGCACCGTCCACGGGCGATCATCGACTGGACGAAAGATAGGGGAATTTGAAATGCCTGATCTGAAGAAACTCAGCCTCGGCGTCGCAACGCTCGCGCTTGTCGCCTCGGCCTCCGTCGCCTCCGCCGACGACAAGGTCGTCTCGATGATCCAGTGCGGCGACGAGCTCGCCGAAGGCTATGACGGCTTCATCGCCGAATGGGAAGAAAACAATCCCGGCTACAAGGTCGAGACCGAGGTTGTCGGCTGGGGCCAGTGCCAGGACAAGGCCACCAACCTCGCCGTTGCCGGCACGCCGATCGCGCTCGCCTATATGGGCTCGCGCACCCTCAAGCAGCTTTCCGAAAACGGCCTGATCGTGCCGATCCCGATGAGCGAGGAGGAAAAGGCCTCCTACTATCCGCACATCGTCGACACCGTCACCTTTGACGGCCAGCAGTGGGGCGTTCCGGTGGCCTTCTCCACCAAGGCGCTCTACTGGAACAAGGACCTGTTCGAACAGGCCGGCCTCGATCCGGAAACCCCGCCGAAGACCTGGCAGGAACTCTACGACATGGCCGCAACCATCAAGGAAAAGACCGGCACGCCCGGTTTCGGCCTGACCGCCAAGAGCTTCGACAACACCATGCACCAGTATCTGCACTGGGTTTACACCAATAACGGCCAGGTCATCGATGCCGACGGCAATATCGTGCTCGACAGCCCGCAGAACCTTGAGGCGCTGGAATGGTACGGCAAGATGGTGGACGTGTCGGAAGAAGGCCCGACGGCTTACGAGCAGGACGAGCTGACGCCGCTGTTCAACGACGCCCAGGTGGCCATGATCGAGCAGGGTCCGTGGGTGAGAAACCGCGTCAATGACGATCTCAACTGGGGCGTTGCGCTGTTGCCGGTTGGCCCGCAGGGCGAAGGCCCCGGCACGCTGCTGATCACCGACAGCATGGCCGTGTTCGACGGCTCCGGCGTGGAAGAACAGGCGATCAGCCTCGCCAAGTGGCTCACCAACCCGGAAAACCAGTTCTACTACGAAAAGACCCACGGCCTGACGCCGCTGCGTCCGGTGCCGGGCGTTGAGGAAATGGTGGCCGAGGATCCGACCTGGGCGCCCTTCCTCGACGGTATCGAGTTCGGCGGTCCGGAGCCGCTGTTCACCGACTACCAGGCGTTCCAGAACGCCATGGTCGACATGGTTCAGTCCGTCGTCATCGGTTCCGCCGAGCCGGCCGAGATCCTCTCCTCGACCGCGGCCGAGATCGAAGAGTACAAGTAAAACGACGGCCGCCCGGCGACCCCGCCGGGCGGCTTCCCATTTGCGGGTTGCCTGGAATGGCGGCCCGGATGCGGCAGGAGAGACCTCTTGGGACAGCTCAATCTCAAAAACATCTACAAGAATTACGGCATCTACGATGTCATCAAGGGCATCGATCTCGAGGTGCATGAGGGCGAATTCGTGGTTTTCGTCGGCCCGTCGGGCTGCGGCAAGTCCACGCTTCTGCGCATGATCGCCGGCCTTGAGGACATCACCTCCGGCGACATCACGATCGACGGCGAACGCGTCAACAATCTCGCCCCCGTCAAGCGCGGCATCTCGATGGTGTTCCAGTCCTATGCGCTCTATCCGCACATGACGGTCTACGAGAACATCGCCTTTCCGCTGCGCGTGCAGAAAATGGCCGAGCCGGAGGTGCGCGAGCGCGTCGAGGCGGCGGCGAATATCCTGCAGCTCGGCGAGCGCCTGCAGCAGAAGCCCGGCATGCTGTCCGGCGGTCAGCGCCAGCGCGTGGCGATCGGCCGCGCGATCGTGCGCAAGCCGAAGATCTTCCTGTTCGATGAACCGCTCTCCAACCTCGACGCGGCGCTGCGCGGCGAGATGCGCATCGAGCTGACCCGGCTGCACCACGACCTTGCGGCGACCATGATCTATGTGACCCATGACCAGGTCGAGGCCATGACCATGGCCGACCGGATCGTGGTCCTGAATGCCGGCGACATCGCCCAGGTCGGCGCGCCGCTTGAGCTTTACCACAAGCCGCAAAACCTGTTCGTCGCGGGCTTTATCGGCAATCCGCCGATGAATTTCCTGAAGGTGACCTGCACCGGCGCCGATCAATCGGGCGTCACCGTGGAATATGACGGCCAGACGCTCACCGTTCCGGTGGAGCCCCGCGACGGCCTTGTCGGCGAGACGCTGACGCTCGGCATTCGCCCGGAGCATACCGTGCTCGACGGCGGCGAACTTGCGATCACCATCAAGCCGACGGTGATCGAACGCCTCGGCATCAACACCATCGCCTATGCAGCGCTCGGCGAGGACAAGACCTTCTGCTCGCTGACTTCGGGCTCGGCCCCGGTGCGCGCCGACGTGGAGACCGTGATCGGCATCAACGCCGCCGACTGCCACCTGTTCGATGGCGACGGCAACGCGCTGGAGCGCCGCGTCGAGCTCAAGGATTTCGATTTCGAGAAAGTGCTGGCGCCCGAAGCCCAAGCCTGAGCCGGGCTCGGCCAGCGGCGCACCGCCGCTGGCGTCAAGCTCACGGTCGGCCGATCAGGCCTCTTCGCTTTCGCCGAAGGTTTCGGCAAGCGCCTTGTACCACTTGCCGGAGTCCTTGATGGTGCGTTCCTGCGTGTCGTAATCCACGTGCACCAGACCGAACCGCATGCGGTAGCCCTCTGCCCATTCGAAATTGTCCATCAGGCTCCAGGCGTAGTAACCCTTGAGCGGAATGCCCGCGTCAATGACGTCGGCGCAGACAGAGATGTGCTCGGAGAGATATTCAGTGCGCGGCGCATCGTCGACGACCCCGTCGACCGGCTCCATATTATAGCAGGCGCCGTTTTCGGTGATGTACATGTCCGGCAGGTCGTAGCGGTCGTAGAGCTGCTTGATCAGCTTGCCGAGCGACGGGGCGTAGACTTCCCAGCCGATATCGGTGAGGACATTGTTGACCGGGGCCGTTTCTCTTGCCGCCGGAAATGCCGCGTCGGGGCTGCCATCATGGGCGATGCGCATGGGGCGGTAGTAGTTGAGCCCCCACCAGTCAAGCTTCTGGTTGATTGTCTTCAGGTCATCGGCCTCGATCTCCGGCATGCGTTCGCCATAGGCGGCCATGAAATCGGCCGGGTATTCGCCCTTCAGCATCGGATCGAAGAAGCAGGCATTGTGGAACTGGAAGGCCCGTTCGACCGCAGCCATATCCTCGGCGCTGTCGCTTGCCGGCTCGAGCGCCTGATGATTGCAGACGATGCCGACCGGCACCTCCGGCGCTTCCTGGCGGATCGCCTCGACGCCGAGGCCATGGGCGAGGTTCATCGTGTGGAGCGCGGCAAGAGCGGCGTCGATCGACTTTTCGCCCGGCGCGTGAACGCCGTAGAGATGGCTGAGCCAGACGATGCACCAGGGTTCGTTGAAGGTTGCGACCATGTCGAGCCGGTCGCCGAGTCGCTTCATCACCGTCTGCGCATAGCGCTGGAAGGCATAGGCCGTGGAGCGCGCGGCCCAACCGCCATCGCCGGCAAGCGTCAGCGGCAGGTCCCAGTGATAGAGCGTCGCATTGGTCTTGATGCCGCGCTCCTTACAGCCATCGATCAGGCGATCATAGAAATCGAGCCCGGCCTCGTTGATCGGCCCGCGGCCATCGGGAATGATGCGCGGCCAGGCGATCGAAAACCGGTAGGTCTCCACGCCGAGCGACTTGATCAGGTTGAGGTCCTCGTCGAGACGATGGTAGTGATCGCAGGCGATATCACCGCTGTCGCCGTTGAAAGTGCGGCCCGGCATGTGGGAAAACGCATCCCAGATCGACGGTTTGCGGCCATCCTCGCGGGCAGCGCCTTCGATCTGGTAGGAGGCCGTCGCGACGCCGAACATGAAATCGGAGGGAAAGCGTCCGGCCAGGGCCTTGGGATCGATCATGCTGGATATCCTTTCGTCTCGACCGGATGAGGACGATGCCACCCGGTTTCAGTCGTCTCGCCGCCGCAACGCCAGGGCGCAACGGCTTTTTCGAGGCCGATCTCTAGAAAATCCAAAGCGCTTTGTACAGAACGCCAGCGGCAAATCTGTAACGTTACAGAAGTTATCCGCGCAACGTTGCCGAATTGCGTCACCCGGCCCCGCATGGCGCCGTTGAGCGCGCATGCAGGGCCGAAGCGCATCAGACGTCGGGCTTTACCCAGGCGCCGTCCTTCTTGGCCGATTCGACGCAGGCCTCGACAAAGGCAAGACCGATCACGCCGTCCTCGATCGTCGGGTAGATCACGTCGGGGGCTTCTCCGCCATCGCGGTATGCCTTGATGGCGAGCGCGGCCTCCGAATAGATGTTGGCGAAGCCTTCGAGATAGCCTTCCGGGTGGCCGGCGGGGATGCGGGAAACGCGAGTTGATTCCGGCAGCGCGCCGGCGCCGTTGCGGGTCAGCATCTGCTTCGGCTGGCCGAACGGGGTGAACCACAGAATGTTCGGGTGTTCCTGCACCCATTCGAGCCCGCCCTTGGTGCCGGCGATGCGGATTTTCAAACCGTTTTCAAAGCCGGGCGCCACCTGGCTTGCCCACAGCATGCCCTTGGGCCTGACGCCGTTCTTCTCCTTGAAGCGCAGCATGACATGGGCGTTGTCGTCGAGCTGTCGGCCTTCCACGAAACTGTCGAGGTCGGCGGCGAGGCTCTCGACCTCTGCCCCGGAGACGAACAGCGCAAGGTTCAGCGCGTGGGTGCCGATATCGCCCAGCGCGCCGCCGGCGCCCGAGCGTTTCGGGTCGGTGCGCCATTCCGCCTGTTTCGAACCCTGCCTTTCAACCGGCTCGGTCAGCCAGTCCTGCGGATATTCGGCATGGATCAGGCGGATATCGCCGAGATCGCCCTTTTCCACCATGGCCCGGGCCTGGCGGATCATCGGATAGCCGGTGTAGTTATGGGTGAGGATGAACAGCGCATTGGCCTTGTCGGCGATCGCCTTCAGCGCCTTGGCGTCCTCCAGATTGGAGGTCACCGGCTTGTCGCAGATGACATGGATGCCCTTTTCGAGGAAGGCCTTGGCCGGGCCGAAATGCATGTGGTTGGGGGTGACGATCGCGACCGCCTCGATCCCGTCCTCGCGCGCGGCCTCTTTCTCGGCCATTTCCTCATAGGAGCCGTAGGTGCGTTCCGGATCGAGGCCGAGCTCCTTGCCCGAGGCCAGCGCCTTTTCCGGCGTTGACGACAGCGCGCCCGCGACCAGCGTATAGTGATCGTCAAGCCGCGCCGCGATGCGGTGTACGCCGCCGATAAACGCGCCCGAGCCGCCGCCCACCATGCCAAGCCGGATGCGGCCGGAATATTTCTCGTCTTTGCCTTCAATCGCCATGTCGTGTTCTCCTGAATTGTCTTTGTCCGGGGTGGTGCCCCTCATCCGGCTGCCGCTACCTTCTCCCCCGAGGGGAGAAGGGGCCGTGTGGCTGGTTCTCTGCCCATCACCCCGACCAGCGAACTCCCTCGCCCCGGAGGGGAGAGGGTTGGGGTGAGGGGGGAGGCTGTCAGCCCGCGCCAGCCGTTGTGTTTGTCTGCAGCGTTTCGGCTGCCGCTCTTCTCCGTTTCCTCGTTGCGCCTGCGCCCCTCATCCGGCTGCCGCCACCTTCTCCCCGGCGGGGAGAAGGGATCGTGGGGCTGGTTCTCTGCCCCTCAACCCGATCAGCAAGCCCCCTCGCCCCTCCGGGGAGAGGGCTGGGGTGAGGGGGGAACCGCCTGCGTCAGCAATTACCTACAGCCCCAGCATCCGCTTGTTGGCGGCCTCGTCGGTGCCGCCGCCGGCGAAGTCGTCGAAAGCCTTTTCGGTGACACGGATGATGTGGTGACGCACGAATTCCGCGCCTTCGCGGGCGCCGTCTTCCGGGTGTTTCAGGCAGCATTCCCACTCGACAACGGCCCAGCCGTCGAAATCATTGGCGGCCATCTTCGAGAACACCGCGCCGAAATCCACCTGGCCATCGCCGAGCGAACGGAACCGCCCGGCACGATCGACCCAGCCCTGATAGCCGCCATAGACGCCCTGCCGGCCGGTCGGGTTGAATTCCGCGTCCTTGACGTGGAACATCTTGATCCGGTCCTTGTAGATGTCGATGTTGTCGAGATAGTCGAGGCACTGCAACACGTAATGCGACGGGTCGTAGAGCATGTTGGCGCGCGGGTGGTTGTTGACGTGGTCGAGGAACATCTCGAAGGTCACACCGTCATGCAGGTCTTCGCCCGGATGGATCTCGTAGCAGATGTCGACGCCGTTTTCCTCGGCGTGGTCCAGGATCGGCGTCCAGCGTTTTGCGAGTTCGGCAAAGGCGGTTTCCACCAGGCCCGCCGGGCGCTGCGGCCAGGGATAGAGGAACGGCCAGGCGAGCGCGCCGGAGAAGGTCGCATGGGCGTTGATGCCCATATTCTTCGAGGCGGAGATCGCCATCTTCACCTGGTTGACGGCCCACTCCTGACGGGCCTTGGGGTTGCCGCGCACTTCCGGCGCTGCAAAGCCGTCAAAGGCCTCGTCATAGGCCGGGTGCACGGCGACCAGCTGGCCCTGGAGGTGGGTCGAAAGCTCGGTCACCTCGACGCCGTTCTCGCGCGCCTGGCCCTTGAAATCGTCGCAGTAGTCCTTCGATTCAGCCGCCTTCTTCAGGTCGATGAGCTGGCCGGCCCAGGTCGGCACCTGAACGCCCTCATAGCCGCAATCGGCCGCCCATTTGGTGATCGCGTCCCAGCTGTTGAACGGGGCCTCGTCGCCCGCGAACTGACCGAGAAAGATGGCCGGTCCCTTGATCGTCTTCATGATATTTCCTCCGTTCTATGCGGTCGCGTCGTGTCGGTGGCATGCACCTCGGGTTTCCGGCGAAGCGGCCCTGCTCGTGCAGGGCTGGAGGCTCCGCCGGGGTATTCTGTCACGCCGCCCTATGGGGGCGGCCTACCGGATCAATACGGCGAATCCGGGAAGTAGTAGTCCTCGGCATTGTCCTCGGTCACCAGCGTGGCGTCGAGGATGTAGCTGCCGGCCACCGGCACCTGATCCATCAGGCCCGCGACCGTCAGCTCCATGGCCGTGCCGATCATCGCCGGCGGATAGAGCACGTCGACCGGGATCATGCTGTCGCCGTCCATGACCTTCTTGATCATGTCCTTCGAGCCCGCGCCGCCGATGACATACTGGATGTCGTCGCGGCCGGACTGCTCGATCGCCTGCAGCACGCCGACGACCATGTCGTCATCCTGCGCCCAGACCACGTCGATCTTCGGATATTTGGTCAGATAGTCCTGCATCACGCGGAAGGCGTCGTCGCGGTTCCAGTTGCCGAACTGCTTTTCCAGAACCTTGACGTTGGAGCCTTCGAGCGCTGCGTCGAAGCCGTCCTGGCGCTGCTGGTCGATCGGAATCGGCAGGCCGCGGATGACGACCACTTCGGCGTCCGGCGTGGTGTCGACGATGTATTCGCCGGCGACGGCGCCGAGTGCCGGATTGTTGCCGGCGACATAGAGGTCGCGCACGCTGTTGTCGTTGTTCGACGGCGCGCGGTCGACCAGCGTCACGAAGGCGCCCTGGTTCTTGACCTGCATGATGGCGTTGACCAGCGGATCCGGGTCGGTCGGCAGGATCACCAGCGCGTCGATGCCCTGCACGGCCAGGTCCTGCACGGCGTTCGCCTGGCTTGCCGGGTCGGGCGAGGTTTTGACGATGATGTCGAGATCTTCATACTCGCCCATCAGTTCCTCGGCCACGCGCTCGGCGTGATAGACGATGCCGGCGGTCCAGCCATGGTCGGCGGCCGGGATGGATACGCCGACCGTCAGCGCCTGCGCTTGCGTAACGCCGACAAGCGATGTCGCCGCCATAAGGGTCGCGCCCAATACCATATGTTTCATGTTTACTCCTCCCAAGTGGCGGACCGGTTCAGTCCGGAATGTCCGGGCTGCGGGCGGTCCGTAAAGCCCGCAAGTGCGTTAACTTTTTTGCCGGTTGAACAGCGAGCGCTGCACCAGCATGGCGATGATGATGATCGTGCCCTGGATGGCGGCGATCAGATATTCGGAAATGAAGTTCGACAAGAGCATGATGTTGCCGACAACCTCCAGAATGAAGGCGCCGCAGATCGTGCCCCAGATGCGCCCGACGCCGCCCCTGAGTGCGGTTCCGCCGACAACCACGGCGGTGATCGCCTGCAGCTCCCACAATATGCCGGTGGTCGCCGAGGTCGAGCCGAGGCGCGGCACGTAGAACAAGACGGCGACGGCGACGCAGAGCCCCTGGATCAGATAGGTCATGATCCGGATATTGCGCACCGAGATGCCGGAATAGCGCGCCACCTCTTCATTGGAGCCGACGGCGGTGACATGGCGGCCGAAGCGGGTGCGGTAAAGCACGAAGGCCCCGATCAGCGCCGTCACCACGATCGCGATCACGGGAACCGGAATCCCGAACACGGTGCCGAAATAGGCGGGGCGATAGGCGGACTGGACATCGAAATCCTTCAGCGTGATCGCGCCGCCCTGCGATAGCCATGTCGTCAGCCCCCGGAATATCCCCATCGTGCCGAGCGTGACGATGAAGGGTTCAACCCGCCCGACGGTGGTGATCACCCCGTTCAAGAGCCCGCAGGCCATGCCGATCAGGATCGCGAGCACCATGGCGGCGGCGATCAGCAGATAGGGGTTGGAAATCACCGCCGTGTTGATGAACATGATCATCAGGCTGGCGACGAAGGCGACCATCGAGCCGACCGAAAGATCGAGCCCGCCAGCGGAAATGACGAATGTCGCGCCGACCGCGATGATCGCGATGAAGGCCGAGCGCGTCGCCACATTCATAAGATTGGTGACCGTCAGGAAGTTCGGGTTTGAGAACGCGCCGAGCACCAGAAGCAGCGCCAGCGCCAAAAAGGGGGCCAGCACCCGAAGGTCGAGCCGGCTCATGAAGCCGGAATTGGTTTCAGCCTGCCCGCTCACGACGCCATCTCCCGCTTGCCGGAAACGCCGGTCGCCAGCACCACGATCTCGTTTTCGTTCATGTCCTCTCCCGTCACCTCGCCGGCGATCTCGCCCGAACGCATCACCACGATCCGGTCGCAAAGGCCGATCAGTTCCGGCATTTCCGAGGAGACCACGATGATCGAATGCCCGTTTCGGGCAAGGTCGGCGATGAATTTATAGATCTGTTCCTTGTTGCCGATGTCGATGCCGCGCGTCGGCTCGTCGATGATCACGATCTCGGGTTCGAGCAGCATCATCTTGGCAAGCAGCAGCTTCTGCTGGTTGCCGCCCGACAGTTCGCCGGCGGCAAGTTCCTTCGAACCGGTGCGGATATCGAAATCGCGGATCGCCTCGTCAAGCGCCTTGTCCTCGGCCTTGCGGTCGACCTGAAGGTTCTTCGTGAACCGCTCGAGAGCGGAAAGCGTGAGGTTGGTTCGAAGGTCCTTGGTCAAGAGCAGTCCCTTGCCCTTGCGGTCCTCGGAAAGATAGACGATGCCGGAGCGAAGGGCTGCGATCGGGGCATTGAAGTTGACCGACCGGCCATTCAGCCGCACCGTGCCCCTGCCGGGTTTGAGCCCCAGCAACCCTTCCATCAGCTCTGTGCGCCCGGCCCCGATCAGGCCGGCAAAACCGAGGATTTCGCCCTTGTTCAGCGTGAAGGAACAGCGTTCGGCATAGCCCGGCACGGTAAAGTCCTCGACCTCCAGCACCGGCAGGCCGGCGCCGTCATGGGCGCGGTCGGGGTAAAGCTTGGAGACGTCGCGGCCGACCATCAGCCTCGCCATGTCGGCGGGCTCGAGCGTATCGGCGTCGCGGCTGGCGATCAACTGGCCGTCGCGGAGAACGGTCACCGTGTCGGCGATCGCCTTCACCTCGTTGAGGCGGTGGGAGATGAATAGCACGGCGACGCCGCGGTCGCGAATCGCGCGGATGACCTTCAAGAGCGCCTCGGTCTCGAACGGCGTCAGCGAGGCGGTCGGCTCGTCGAAGATCACCACCCGGTGCGGGGTCAACAGCACGCGGGCGATTTGCACGAGCTGGCGCTTGGCGATCGAGAGCCTGGAAACGGGGGTATCGGGCGCGATATCGGCGCCGAGTTCAAGGAGCGCCTTGTGAGCCTCGGCGTTCATCACCCGGTCATTGACGGCAAGGCCGCGGCGGACCTCCCGGCCGAGGAAAATGTTCTGGGCGACGGTGAGATCGGGCGCGAGCAGGATTTCCTGATGCACCAGCACGATGCCGGCGGCTTCCGCCTCGACAGGGTTTTCGAAACTAACCGGCGCGCCGTCGACCTTCACGGAGCCGGCCGAGGGTTTCAGATTGCCGGCCAGAAGGCGCATCAGCGTGGATTTGCCGGCGCCGTTTTCGCCGATCACGGCATGAATTTCGCCGGCGCGAACGGAAAGATCGATGCCGTGCAGCACCTCGATCGGGCCGAAGGATTTTCTAAGCCCCTCGGTCTGCAGAATAGCGGCGTTTCCGCCCGCTTTCTCAATCATGATCCTCCCCAGGCGCCGGTCTTGAAGCGCTCATTTCTCTCCGGCGCGCCGCGCCGGAAGATGGTCCTCCGCGCCGCCTTCCCGAGCAGCGCAAAACGGGCGCGGCTTCGCCCTTGCGGCGACGGCTGCCCTTTCCCTGATGAGCCTAGCGGGAAAAATGATGTACGTAAAGCATCTTTCGCCGTCGCAAATGACTCCAGGAGGCGGGTTCAGGCGATGCGGGTTCAGTCCTGGCTAATTGCGGTCGGGCCTTGCGAAGGCGGGGGCTCGGCCTCGGCCGGCTTCTCGGCGGCGGCGAGGTTTGCCTCCAGCACCCATTCGCGCCAGATCGCGACGATCAGCGCCATCAGCACCGGGCCGACGAACAGCCCGATCAGCCCCATGGTCTTGACCCCGCCGACAAGGCCGAAAAAGGTCGGCAGGAAGGGCAGCTTGATCGGCCCGCCGACAAGGCGCGGCCGCAGCGTCTTGTCGACGATGAAAAGCTCGATCGTGCCCCAGGCGAACAGCGCGATGCCGTGGATCGGTGTGCCGCGCGCCACCAGATAGGCGGAGATCAGCGTGAAGGTCAGCGGCGCGCCGCCCGGCACCATCGCCATCACCGCCGTCAAAAGGCCGAAGGACACGAAATTCGGCACGCCGGCCAGATAGTAGGCCGTGCCAAGCACGATGCCCTCGCCCATGGCAATCAGCGTCATGCCGGTGACGGTCGAGGAGATGGTCGCCGGCACCACGCGCGAGATCCGGTACCAGCGATCGGGAAACAGCCGCTCGCCGATCATGTCGAGCTGGGCTGCGAACTTGTCGCCGTCCTTGTAGAGGAAGAACAGCGCGATCAGCATGAACAGCGCCGCCAGCGCCAGACCGAACACCCGGCCGCCGACGAACAGGGCGGTGCGATAGATGCTGCCGATATTCTCGCCGCTGACGGCCTGGATCAGTTGTCCGATATCGCCGGGCTGGCCGAGATATTCCTGCCACTTCGCCGCAACCCATGCGCCGATGGCGGGCAGGTTGTAAATCCAGTCGGGCACCGGCGCGCCGACGCGGTTGGCCTCCGCAGCCCAGGTGATCCAGGCCTCGAGCTCGCGCGACATGTAGATCACCGCGAACACGATCGGCAGGATCAAAAACAGCAGGATCAGGAAGATCGCGATCGCGGCGGAAATCTTGCGCCGCCCGCCAAGCCGGCGGTCAAGCTTGCGATAAACGGGCTGCGAGGCAAAGGCGATGATCAGCGCCGCCAGCACCGGCACCAGAAAGCCGTGAAAGAAATAGATCGCGGCGAGCGCCACGCCGAGCAGCAGCCAGCGCGCGGCGGTGACCGAGGGGATCAGCGGCGCGCGGGCGGCGGCTGCCGTGCCGATCCAGCTTTGCGTCCTGTGATGCGGTTTCTGATCCATCGCCTGTTTCTTTCTCGTCGGACAGCCCGGCATTATCTATGCTGCCCCCATATCGCCTTTCAAGGTCGATAGCCAGCAAAAGCCCCGTCGCCTTCAAAGCCCGCGCTGGCCAGAACCTCTCTCGCCTCCACACCGGACGGACGCGAAGGGTCGGGATCGACGCGGCAAGGGGCGGCGGTGAGCCGGGCGACGTAATCCGCCGGCAGATCGTGCTGGCGCGCGCCGGCAACCACCAGCGCATGATACCAGTCAAAGGGCAGCAGCGTCGGATCGCGAAAGGCGGGCGGGGCCTTGTAGGTACAGGCTGAGACCGTCGCATCGTCCTTCAGGAGGCGCACCGCGCAGTCATCGGTGCGGTCATAGCCCTTGCCTTTGCCCTCGAACGCATCAAGCAGATCGCGTTCGTTCAGGTCGAGCGTGAACACCACGCCGAACACTGCCTCGCCTGGCCGCTCCACGATCGTTGCCTTGCCGGATCCTTCATTGCCGATCTTGGAAAAGGCGAGCGCGTGGTTCTCCAGCACGGCGGGGCCGACCGGTCTTGCCGACGGACAGCGCCGCGTCAGCCGTTCGGTCAGCATGTTGGAGCCATAGGCGAAATAGAGGAGGGCCATCAGCCTTCCAGTTCCTCGCGCAGCATTTCCAGCTCCAGCCATTCCTCTTCCTTGGCGGCCAGTGTTTCGCGCTCGCGTTCCAGCACTTTCGCGGCCTTGGAGAAACCATCCGGGTCGCGGGCAAAGAACTGCGGATCGGCCATACGTTCCTCGAGCCTGGCGATATCCGCCTCGATCTTCGCCATTTCCTTCGGCAGGTTTTCCAGCGCGAATTTCTGCTTGTAGGAAAGTTTTCCTTTTGCCTTGGCCGGCTCGGGCGCAGCCTTCTCCCGGGCGGCCTGTTTTTCCTTCTTTTCGGCCGCCTTCGCTTCGGCGGCAGCACCCTTGCGCTGCGCCATCATGTCGGAATAGCCGCCGGCATATTCCAGCCATTCGCCATCCGGCGACAGCGGGTTGGCCGGCGCGATCGTCGAGGTGACGGTGCGGTCGAGAAAGTCGCGGTCATGGGAGACGAGGATGACGCTGCCGGCAAAACCGGCGACGATCTCCTGCAGCAGGTCCAGCGTCTCGATATCGAGATCGTTGGTTGGCTCGTCGAGGATCAGCAGGTTGGAAGGTTTCGCCAGGATGCGGGCGAGCATCAGCCGCGCGCGCTCGCCGCCGGAAAGGTTTCGGATCGGCGTGCGCGCCTGTTCGGGCTGGAACAGGAAGTCCTTCATGTAGCCCGCGACATGACGTTGCTCGCCATTGACCAGTAGCGTGTCGCCGCGCCCGTCGGTGAGGTAATGCGCCAGCGTGTCGTCGGGATCGAGCTCCTCGCGCTTCTGGTCGATCACCGCGATTTCCAGATTGACGCCGAGGCGCACAAAGCCGCTGTCGGGCGCAAGCTGGCCGGTCAGCATCTTCAAAAGCGTGGTCTTGCCAGCCCCGTTCGGGCCGACGAGACCGATGCGGGCGCCGCGCGACACCCTCAGCGAAAACGGCTTCACGATCGCGCGGTCGCCGAAGGATTTGGTGATGTTTTCGGCCTCGATCACCAGCTTGCCGCTTTCGCGCACATCGCTGACCGTTGCGTTGACCGTACCCTGCGGGCCCTGATGGCCGCGGTGGCGGGCGCGCATGTCGTGCAGTTCGCCGAGGCGGCGCATGTTGCGCTTGCGCCTGGCGGTGACGCCGTAGCGCAGCCAGTGTTCCTCGCGCACGATTGCGCGGGCGAGCTTGTGCTGCTCGGCCTCTTCCTCCTCCAGCACCTTGTCGCGCCACTCCTCGAAATGGGCAAAGCCCCGGTCCATCCGGCGCGCGATGCCGCGGTCGAGCCAGACGGTGGCGGTCGAGACGTTTTCGAGGAAGCGCCGGTCATGCGAGATCAGCACCATGGCCGAGCGGGTGCCGGCAAGCTCCTCTTCCAGCCATTCGATGGTGGTGAGGTCGAGATGGTTGGTCGGCTCGTCGAGCAGCAGGATATCCGGCTCGGGCGCCAGCACCCGGGCAAGGGCCGCACGGCGCGCCTCGCCGCCGGAAAGCTTTCTCGGGTCGGCCGAGGGCGAAATGCCGAGATGCTCCATCATGTAGTCGGCGCGGTAATGCTCGTCACCGGGCGCAAGACCGGCAGCGACATAGGCCTCGACCGTGGCATAGCCGGAAAAATCCGGCGCCTGTTCGAGATAGCGGATGGTGGCCGAGGGCTGGCGGAAGATTTCCCCGGACTGCGCCTCGACCAGGCCGGCGGCGATCTTCAGAAGCGTCGATTTGCCCGATCCGTTGCGCCCGACAAGACAGATCCGGTCGCCCGGCTCGACCTGCAGGCCCGCGCCGGCCAGCAGCGGCGTTCCGCCGAAGCTCAGATGAATATCGTCCAGTTTCAAAATCGGCGGCATAAAGCCTCATACTCCCGAAAAATCATGCGGCCGGAGAATGATGATCCCCGATCCGTTTTTCAAGCCGAAGCGCACCGGCCCGCCCTTCGCCTTGTTCGAGACGCCGCGCGCAGCACCAAAGGGCAGGGCGAAGTCCTCAAGCGGGTAGACGGCGTTGTCGATCGAAAGCCCGGCGAGGTCTGAGACGCCGAGCACGGAGAACAGCGCACCTTCCGGCATCTCCACCACCGTTTCCCCGGCAAGCAGCGGATGGGCCTCTTCTTCGCCCGACGTCAGCACGATCTCGATGCCATCGCCGGCGAGCCGCACGGCGAGCAGCAGGTTCATCAGTCCGTGATCGGTGCGCTCGCCCTGCAGCGCGCCGGCCATCACGATCCGCGCGGCACCCCGCTCCAGCGCTTCCTCGACGGCGAGCGCGCCATCCGTCAAGTTCTTGGCGGGCGGAAAGCTCTTGCGTGTGATCTCGGGAAAGCGGGCCACCAGATCGGCATCGGTGGAATCAAAATCCCCGACCCAGACTTCCGGTTGCACGCCAAGCACCCCGGCATGGCGCATGCCGCCATCTGCGGCGATCACTCGGCTTCCTGCCACAAGCGCCAGCACCCGGTCATCAACCGCAAGCGCACCGCCCAGCAATATCGTGAAGGTCTCGTTCATCGCCTACGCAATAGAGCGGATCGGGCGCAAAGGGAAGGGCGGTCAGGCGGCGCGTGAGACTGGAAAGAGCCCACAGGGCTCATGGATCCCGCCTGTTGTCTAACTGGCCGAGCGGGCCTTGGGCGCGATCTCGGAGGCTTCGCCGGCGGCATGGATGCGGGCGTAGTCCTCGAGGCCGTTGACGAAGCGCTGATAGAGCCTGGAGAACGCATCAAGGTCCTCGGCCGACCAGTTTTCCGTGACGCCTTCGAGAAGCCGCCGCTTGACTGCGTGAACCTCGTTCAGCAGCACCTTGCCCTTCGCCGTGATCACCAGGATCGAACGGCGAGCGTCATTCTGGCATACGCGGCGTTCCAGCACATTCTGGGAAACGAGTTCGGCGACGATGCGGCTGGCGCGCGAGGGGTCGATGCGCATGCCTTCGGCAACCGAGCCGATCGTCGCGCGGTCGTCTTCGCCGGCGCGATAGACCACGTCGAGCACATCGAGATGGGTGATCTCCAGCGCCGGCGCGACATTGGCGATCGCGATCCGCCCGATGATGCGGCGGCGCATCATCAGCCGCTGCTGCGTCATGGCGTCGGAAATCCGGTCCATGGCGTCGGCCTGGCCGGGGGGTGTCGTGTCGCGCTTTTCGTCCATGCTTCCTGTCTATCAGATCATCGGAAATTTTGAAACATGCATAGTGCATATCCATGCTGTTGACAAATACTTGCTTTCAGCACATGTATCGGCGATGCGCTCCACCGAGACTGCCCCGCCCATGGACCAACAGAGCCAGTTCGTCTCGCTGGTCGAACATCCGCGCCGTCGCGTCATCGCCTTCCTGTTCCTGCTGATGTCGATGTTCCTGGCAACGCTCGACAACCAGATCGTCTCCACCGCGCTGCCGACGATCGTCGGCGAGTTCGGCGCCGTCGAACGCTTCGGCTGGGTCGCCTCCGCCTATCTGCTGGCCTCCTGTGCGGTGATGCCGATCTACGGCAAGCTTGGCGATCTTATCGGGCGAAAATATGTGCTGATGGCGGCGATCGTGATCTTTCTGGTCGGATCGCTGACCTGCGGGCTTGCGGTCTCGATGAACACGCTGATTGCCGCGCGCGTTCTCCAGGGCTTCGGCGGCGGCGGGCTGATGGTGTCGATCTTCTCGCTCAACGCCGACCTGTTTCCCGCGCGCGAACGGGCCAAGTACCAGAGCTATGCCAGCCTTGTGCTGATGACGTCGGGCGCGCTCGGCCCGATCCTTGGCGGCACGATGACGGCCGCCTTCGGCTGGCGCTCGATCTTTCTCGTCAACCTGCCGGTCGGGCTCGTCGTGCTTGCGGGCCTCCATATTCTGCTCCCCAATCGCAAAACCGGGCGCAAGCCGAAGATCGATTTCCTCGGCGCGCTGCTTCTGGCGCTGATGGTGACGGGGATCGTGCTGTGGTGCGATTCCGGCGAAATCTTCGGCTCGATGCTGTCGCCGGCAAGCCTCGGCGTGGTGGCCGCGGTCGCCGTGCTCACCGGCTTGTGGGTGATGGTGGAACGGCGCGCGCCCGAGCCGATGATCCCGCTTTCGCTGTTTTCAAACCGAACCGTGGTCCTGCTTCTGATCATCTCGATTGCCAGCGGCAGCATCGCCATCGGCATGGTCAATTATCTCGCTTTGTTCCTGCAGACCGTTCACGGGCTATCGCCCACGGCGGCGGGCCTGTTCTTCATTCCGGTCACCATTGGTCTGGCTGTCGGCGCGCTCACCGGCGGGCGGTTAATGTCGATCACCGGACGATACCGGCCGCTTGCCATTCTCGGCCTGTCGCTCTCGACGCTGGCCTTTGTGACGCTTTCGCTGTTTGCCGTTTCCGCGTCGCTGGCGCTGATGGCGCTGATCCTCGGCCTGCACGGGCTCGGCATCGGCTTCGGCCAGCAGGTGCCGGTGCTCGGCGTTCAAAACGCCGCGCGCGGCGGCGATGTCGGAGCGGCCACCGGCACGGTGACGCTGTCGCGCATGGTGGGCGCGTCGGCCGGCATTTCCATCTATGGCGCGATCCTGGCCCATGGCCTCGGCCGCTCCGCGATCATACCGGGCGTCGGCGCGCTTACCGATCTTTCGCCGACAGCCATTGCCGCGCTGCCGGAACCCGCCCGCGCGCTGGCGATCGGCGGCTACGGCGACACGTTCACCATGCTGTTCATGTTTGCGGCCGCCGTCTGTATGGTCGGTCTTGTCGCAGCCCTTGCGCTGCGGCCCGTGCTCCTTGGCGCGCCGGCGCAGGCTGCGGAATCAGCCTGACCGCTTGATGGCGGCCTCCGGCGGTGGCGTGATCGCGGGCGGTATCACAGCCGCCTTGGCCTTGCCGGCGCGGGCAAGTGCGGTGCGGGCGGCGAAATACTGGATCGCGATGCCCGCCAGCAGCAACATACTATCTCCCAGGAGCGTGATTCCGGTCATTTCGCGCAGGATCTGAAACGCGAAGGCGGTCAGTGAGCCGGTGACGAAGGTGGCGAGGCTCGCCCGACCCATGACATTGATGGGCTCGAACACCGGGAGCGACAGGAAACGCTTGAGCCCCGGCATGTAGACCACGATATAGGCGAGCGCCAGAATGTGGGCGATACGGGGCAGGCTGAGCCATTCCTTGCTGGTATCGGCGATGAAGTCCGGCATGAAGGCGGGGAAGGGGAAATTATACTCCCCGATCAGCCGCCACCACACCGAATAGACCACGAAGGCGACGGACGCGGCGTAAAGCGCGGGATGAAACGCGACCAGCGCCTTGCCGCGCCGGTTGGCGATGCCGACCGCAAGGCCGATCGCAAACAGCAATTGCCAACAGAACGGATTGAAGAACCACGCCCAGTCGGCCGGATAGGCCGGCAGCCGGATCTCGAAATAGCGCGCCACCAGCCAGACCGCGAACGAGACTGACAGCATCAGGCTGATACTGCGCTTGCCGAGCAATAGCAGCGCCGGCAGGGCCGCAAACAGCACGATATAAAGCGGCAGGATGTTGAAATAGCTGACCTGGTAGGTGAGCAGGGCGGAGCCTGCGACCGTGCCGAGCGGCTGTTCCCACAGCCACGAAAGCCCGTTCAGCTCGGCGAATTCCTCCATGCCGAAGCGCACCAGAAACGGCGTTGCAAGCGCCAGCACGACAAGCGTGGAAAACAGATGCGCGCCATAGATCGTGCCCGCCCGCCGCCAGATGCGTTTGGCCGTCTCCATCAGCGAACCCGCGACGAACCGGCCGCTATAGGCAAGGCCGGCCGAAATGCCCGAAATCAGCACGAAGGCTTCGGCGGCATCGGAAAACCCGTACATTCGCATCGTGTAGAACGAATAGAGGTTTTCTGGCACATGGTCGATGAAGATGATGATCAGCGCCAGGCCGCGCAGAACATCGAGGCGCGGATCGCGCTTGCTTTTCACCGGCGCCGCCGGGGCGGCGGCATTGCTCCTGTTTGCGTCCAAAGGCGTTATCCCTGCGCGGCCGAATAGGCGGGCTCGATTGCATCCGTCCTCGGCGCGGCGGTCTCCCGGTCAACAGCGGGTCTCTCCTTCCAACGCGCAAGAACGCGGTCGCGTTCCCTGACGATGGCCGGACGCGCCAGTTCCTCGGGGGTGCGGAACAGCTGGCAGCGATAGGCGAACCGACCGCTTGCCGGCGATGAGCTTGCGGCGATCAGCAGCGGGGCGATGATCTGCGGGCCGGCAATCGGCGTCAGCCACCAGAACAGGTCCGGCGCGAGCGTCCACGAGCCGACGAGCGTCAGAATGCCGGTCAGCACGATCCACCAGCTTGCCCGGAAAGCCTCGCCGAATTTCAGAGTTTGGCCCTCGCGGTCGGAGGACGGCCAGCCGCCATCCATGCCGAAGATAACCTGCATCACCGAGCGGCTCTGGTACATCAGCGTGATTGGCGCAAGCAGCGAAGACCAGATGATCTCGACCAGCGTGGAGAGGAACACCCGGAAAAATCCGCCGAAACGGCGGGCCTCGCCGGAAAGCCCGGCGCGCAACGCGATCAGCAGTTTCGGCCCGATCAGAAGCCCGCCGACGCCCACCAGCAGCGTCACCGCAAGCGCCGTCTCGGCGCGCGGAAAGATCGCCGGCAGATAGGGGCTTGGAAAATAGTCGATCGCGGGCGCAAACAGGGGCGCGACAATCGAGGCGGCAATGAACGCCATCCACAGCGGCGAGCTGATATAGGCCATCACGCCCTGCAGAAAGGTGAAGCGGTTCCAGCCATGCAGGCCGGGCGCGGTCACAAGGCGGATATGCTGGAGATTGCCTTGGCACCAGCGGCGGTCGCGCTTGGCATAGTCGATCGCGTTCTGCGGCCCTTCCTCGTAAGAGCCCTCAAGATCGGGGTCGACCCGCACGATCCAGCCTCGACGCCTGAGGAGCGCCGCCTCGACATAGTCATGGCTCAGGATATGTCCGCCAAAGGGCGGCGCGCCGGAAAGCGCCGGCAGCCCGCAGCTTTCGGCAAAGGCGTTTGTGCGCACCATGGCGTTGTGGCCCCAGAACGGGCCTTCCTCGCCCTGGATACGGGCAAGGCCGCGGGTGAACATCGGCGAAAACAGGCCGGCGGAAAACTGCAGCGCACGAGCGAACCAGGTCTTCGACGCGATGATCTTGGGCAGCGTTTGCAAGAGGCCAAGCCGCGGATCGGCTTCCATCCGGCGCAGCATTTCCACGATCGTCTCGCCTTCCATCAGGCTGTCGGCGTCGAGGATCAGCATATAGGGGTAGCGCGCGCCGTGGCGGCGGACGAAATCGCCGATATTGCCGGCTTTCTTGCCGCTATTGTCGGTGCGGCGGCGATAATATGCGTCGATCCCGCGCGGCATGTCGGCGTGAAGGGTGAGGAACCACGCCTCCTCCTGCGCAATCACCTCGGGATCGCGGCTGTCGGAGAGGATGGCGATGTCGAAAAGCCCGGCATAGGGCGTTTGCGCCAGCGAATGCGCCATGGCGGCGGCCGACGAGAACGTCGCGCGCGGGTCTTCATTGTAGACCGGAATCAGGATGGCGGTCTTTGCCGCCTGGCCGCTTTCGGCAAGCGAGGCGCGCGGCGGCGTCTTGAACCTGCGGCCGATAAGGCCGCCGATGCCGAGTGCAGCGCCCCAGGCGATCCAAGCGGCGGTCGCAGCGCACAGCGCGATCCGCACGAAGTCGACCCAGTCGGCGCCGTCGGCGAAGAAAACGTCCATCGCGATGCGAGACGCCGCAATCGCGATGATTGCGGCGAATACGATCGAAAAGGTCCGTCTGAAGGCCAGCATCGGTTATCCCTTTGGTCCTTGCGGGCCTCACCGTTGAAAACGGAAGGCCGCCCGGAAAAGTTACCTTCCGGTTCCTAGAGCCGTGCCGAGCGCGGACGCTGCCACACGAGAACCGGCGACAGGATCGTCGCGATCACGCCGCGGCGGCGCGGGCGCTCCAAAAGCTGCTCGGGCATGGGAAGCGGCGCGGACGCCGGAAGAAACCGGCTGAATTCCATGTTCTGATCCGACCCGTCAATTTGGTTGGTCATCGCCTTTTCTCCACTGATATAACCAGATTTCACTCACGTCGCGGCTGCCGTCCGTCAGCGCCCCGACAATTTCCACCGGCGCGTCGCCGGCGGGCTTGATATCGATTGCCAGACGCCAGACGCCCTGGCCTCTGATCGCCGAGACCGTGGAATGCACGACCTCGCCATTGGTAATGTGCAGGCGCTCCTGCAGTTCCGAGCCGGGCGCCATGTCATCCAGCGGGCCGCCGGCAAAATCGACCACGAGCTTGCGCACGTCGTCATCGTCATTGGCTACGCCCGATACGCCGCCTTCGCCACTGCGGATATCGACAACGCGGGCAAGCCGGGCCTGGTCTTCCTCGATCGCGCCCCAGGTCAGCCGGTAGCCGAACTCGGCCGATCCGCCTTTCTTGGCGGGCGCTTCCGGCTGCCAGAAGCAGACGATATTGTCGTTGACTTCCTTGTCGGTCGGGATCTCGACCAGCGAAATCGTGCCCTTGCCCCAGTTTCCGGCCGGCTCCACCAGAAGCGACGGCCGCCGCTCGTAATGGGCCTCGGCGTCCTGATAATCCTCGAACCCGCGATGGCGCTGGTAGAGGCCGAACGCCCGCGGATTGGTCTCGCCAAAGAACGAATTGGCGAGCGTCTTGGCATTCTGCAGATTGCGCCAAAGCTCGGTGCCGTCGGCACGCACGATCTTGAGACCCTCGCTGTCGTGGACCCGCTCCCGATAATCATCAAAGGCATGATGGTTGGCGGGACCGAACAGGAACATGGAAGTCATAGGGGCAACGCCGAGACGCTCGATATCGTTCCGGAAAAAGAGTCGCGCGGTGACATCCATGCGCGTATTCTTGCCCGGCGTGATCACGAAACGGTAGGCGCCGGTCACGCTCGGACCATCAAGCGCCGCAAAAACGGTGATCTTGTCCTTCTCCGTGCCCGGCCGCATGATGTAGAAGGCGGAAAAGCGCGGAAACTCCTCGCCCTGGCTGGTCGCGGTATTGATCGCAAGGCCGCGCGCCGAAAGGCCATAGAGATTGTTCTGGCCGAGCGCGCGGAAATAGGACGAGCCCAGGAACGAGATCAGCTCGTCGGAAACTTCCGGGCGGTTCAGCGGATAGTTGATCCGGAAGCCCGCGACCCCCGGCAGCTTGACGCCATGAAACTGCTCGACGTCGAGCGGCGCGCGGTAGATGAAGTCATCGCCGGTGAACTCGAGTTTCTGCGCAACGCCGTCGGCGACCTCGTAGATATCGACCGGCGTCTTGAACAGCCAGCCGAGCGCGAAGGCCTGAAGCTGAAAATCGGACTGGTCGCGCCAGATCGCCTTGTTGGGATCGTAGCGGATCGCGCGGTAATCATCATATTGAAGGTCCCGGAACGGTTCGGGGACCTCCTGGGAGGGCTCCTCGTAAGCCTCCCCGGCCTTGGCCTTCATCTGTTCGGTAAGCGTGTCGAAATTGAACGCGTCAGGAGGCGGCGCTGACGCCTCGACCGTTGCATTGGCTTCCGGCATCTTTCCCGGCTCGACCGCCTGCTGCGCGAAGGCCTTGCCGCCCACCCCCGAAAGAGCGAGCACGCCGACCGCGGTCTGGGCCAGAAAGGTTCGTCTCTTCATGCGTAAATCCCGTTGGCTTTAAATGGATAGATAAAATGAAATGGTGCAGAGCAGCATACTCATTCCCTTCGCCCGCCGGAAGCGCGCAGGCGCGGTTGCGCGAACGCCCGTCCCCAGACGGGCGCGGACGAGTCACAAACGAGGCAGGCCCGTTTCGGTTCCATCGCTGAAGAAGAATATTTTCGATCGATAAAATAGACGTTCCGGGAATCCGGCATGGGGATGGCTCATCAAAAAGGGCTGACACACACATTTGCGTACCAGCCCATTATTAGCAAAGCCATTCAGCCAAAGAATGGCAAAATCATGGCAATGTGCCACCTTCGCGCCGCAATATTTTCACATAGTTCGAAAACGGCGCGGAAGGCCCTGATCAGGCGGCCTTCACGATCTCGACCAGTTCGACGGCAAAATTCAAATCCTGGCCCGCGAGCGGATGATTGGCGTCGACGGTGACTTCCTGTTCCTCGACCTTGGTCACGATCAGCGGCACGGTCTGGCCGTCGGGCGTGCGCGCCTGAAGCTGCATGCCGGGGGCAACTTCCACTTCCTGCGGCATGGCGGAGCGCGGCACGACCTGCACCTTCTGCGGGTCATGGGGGCCATAGGCTTCGCTGGAATCGACCTTCACGTCGCGGCTGTCGCCAACATTCATGCCGGCGATCTCGCGGTCGAGGCCGGGAATGATCTGGCCGGCGCCGACGGTGAATTCCAGCGGCTGGCGGCCTTCGGAACTGTCGAAGGTCGAACCGTCATTGAGAGTTCCGGTGTAGTGAATACGAACGGTATCGCCCGCTTTTGCTTCTGTCATCTCGTGTGCTCCTTCCTTGAAACACTGCACGCTGGCCGAGATCGGCCGCGCCGTTTTCGGTTTTCCAGAGTGCTTTCGCCCCTGAAGGATGAGCCGACACGCTTTATTTCGCATGACGACCGACTTTTCGTCCGGCACGCCGGACACGCCCTCTACCTAGTGCTTCCGGGCCGTTTTTTCAAATCGTGCGCCTCTTGAAATGCCGGGACCGCCGCGATAGGTGTTTGGTCAGCTCTAACGGGGTGCGATTTTCGCTGAGAGGCCTGCGGCCAACCCGAAGAACCTGATCCGGCTAGCACCGGCGGAGGGATTAGACGCGCAGGACGCCGTTTTCCCCTTCAGTACCGAACACAAGGAGGCGTCATGACCTATCGCACGACCATCGCCATTCTCGCGCTTGCGGCCCTTCCGGCGCTGCCGGCAGGCGCTCAGGAGAACAAGGTCCTCACCGTCTATACCTATGAAAGCTTCGATGCCGAATGGGGACCCGGGCCGTTGGTGAAGGAAGCCTTCGAGAAGACCTGCGGCTGCACGCTGAAATTCGTCAGCGTCGAGGACGGCGTTGCGCTCCTCAACCGGCTGAAGCTCGAAGGCCAATCGAGCCCGGCCGATATCGTTCTGGGCCTCGACAACAATCTTGTGCACGAGGCGAAGGAAACCGGCTTCTTCGCAAAATCCGGCGTCTCGACCGAGGCGGCCGATATCCCCGGCGGCTTTTCCGACGATATCTTCGTGCCGTTCGATTACGGCTGGTTCGACATCGTCTACGATACCGAAAGCATCGACAACCCGCCGACAACGCTCGACGAACTGGTGAACGGCCCCGCCGACCAGAAACTGGTGATCGAGGACCCGCGCACCTCGACGCCGGGCCTCGGCATGCTGTTGTGGATGAAATCGGTCTATGGCGATGACGCTGCCGCCCAATGGGAAAAACTCTCCGACCGGATTCTGACGGTCGCGCCGGGCTGGTCGGAGGCTTACGGCCTGTTCACCAGCGGCGAGGCGCCAATGGTGCTGTCCTACACCACATCGCCGGCCTATCACGAGATCGAGGAGGGGAGCGGCCGCTACAAGGCGATCGATTTCCAGGACGGGCTCTACATCCAGATCGAGGTCGCCGGCATGACGACGATGGCCGATGATCCCGACCTTGCAAGGTCCTTCCTCGAATTCATCCTGACCCCCGGCTTCCAGGACGCGATCCCGACCCATAACTGGATGATGCCGGCGGCCGCGACCAGCGAACCGCTGCCCGCCGCCTTCGAAAACGCCGTCAAACCGCAAAAGACCCTGCAATTTGCCCCCGGCGTCGTCGCCGAAAACCGCCAGAAATGGATCGACGAATGGCTGAACGCCATGAGCGCGCGGTGAGAGCGATAGGTCCGGCGGTGAGGCGCGAGCGCGAGGCTACCTCGCCTCCGGCGCAGTGCGGCGAACCGCGCCGCATAGCCCCCCAATCTTCTCGCCCCGGAGGGGAGAGATGTCGCGACAGCGACAGTGAGGGGGGAGTCTTTCCCCGCAAACGCCCTCACGATCTGATACGCCGCGCCACCCTCACTGCCCCTCTCGGGGCATCTCTCCCGCCAGCGGGAGAGAATACTGGAAGCAAGACGCGCGGCACATACGCAATAGACCCGCTCCCTGAAAGGCGAGGTGGCCGACGGGTCCAGCACAAGGCTGCAGATTCATTCTCCACGCGCTGCCGGGCTCATCCGCCCGCCTGCGCCTGAGCGAGAGGGCCGCGCCATGCTGATGTCCTCCTCCGAACGCCGCCGCAGCTATGGCTACGGCATCGCAGCCCTCGCCGGCGTCATCGGCTTTATCGCGATCGCCATTATAGCGCTTTCCGGGTTCGGGCGGCTGCAGGCTTCGGTGGCGGTGTTCGAGGAGCCCTATGTCTGGCGCATCCTGCGCTTCACGCTCTGGCAGGCCACGCTGTCGACGCTGATTTCGGTGGCGCTGGCCATTCCGGTTGCGCTGGCGCTGGCGCGGCGTCCGCATTTTCCGGGCCGGCTGTGGATCGTGCGGCTGATGGCGGTGCCGCTCGGCCTGCCGGTGTTGATCGGCGCGCTGGGGCTGATCGGTATCTGGGGCCGGCAGGGGATATTCAACGATCTGCTGACGCTGGCCGGTTTCGGTCGCCCGCTCCAGATCTACGGTCTGCAGGGCATTCTGCTGGCCCATGTCTATTTCAACCTGCCGCTCGCCGCCCGCCTGTTTCTGGCGGGGCTGGAGCGGGTGCCGCAGGAATATTTCAAATCGGCGGCGATGCTCGCCATGCCCGGCCGCGCGGTGTTCCGCTTTGTCGAATGGCCGGTGATCGCGCCGCTGATCGCCGGCGTCGCCGGGCTGATCTTCATGCTGTGCGCCACCTCGTTCACGCTGGTGCTCATTCTCGGCGGCGGACCGGCGGCGACCACGATCGAGGTCGCGATCTATCAGGCGCTGCGCTTCGATTTCAATCCCGCCCGCGCCGTCGCCCTTGCAGGCATGCAGATCGCGCTGACCGGCCTGGTGCTGATCGCGCTCGCCTTTCTGCCCAAGGCCGACGATCCCGGCACAAGTGCCGACACCGCCATCGCCCGCCCGGATGGCGCTGGCCGGCTGAAGGCGCTGGCCGACGCCACCATCATCGCGCTGTTCACGGTTGCCCTCGCGCTCCCGCTCGCCATGATCGTCATCAAGGGCGTGGAGGCCGACCTCATCAAGCTGCTCGGCGAAAGGATTTTTCTGCGGGCGACGGCGACCAGCCTTTCGATTGCGCTTGGTGCGGCACTGCTCTCGCTTCTCGTGGCGCTCGCCTTCATTGCCGCGACAGGCGCGGTGGCAGCGGCAAAACGTCCGAGCGCCGTCGAGAAGGGTTTCAGCGCGACGATGGCTGCGATGGGATCTCTGGTGCTGCTGGTGCCGCCGATCGTGCTGGGCACCGGTTGGTTTCTGCTGCTCCGCCCCTTCGGGCTGACCGATGCGGCCGCGCCGCTGGTGGTCGCCGGCATCAACGCGCTGATGGCGCTGCCCTTCGTGCTGCGGGTGCTGCAGCCGGCGATCGCGGTTCACAGGGCGCGCACCGCGCGGCTTGCGGCAAGTCTCGGCCTTTCTGGTCTCTCTCGGCTGCGCATTGTCGACTGGCCAGGGCTGAAACGGCCGCTTCTGACGGCGCTCTCCTTCGCCATGGCGCTGTCGCTCGGCGATCTCGGCGCGGTGGCGCTGTTTGGCGGCGATGACCTGACCACGCTGCCCTGGCTGCTCTACAGCCGGCTCGGCAGCTATCGCACGGCGGATGCCAACGGGCTGGCGCTGATCCTCGGCGCGATCTGCCTTATCCTGATGGTCGCCGGCACGCGCCGGCAGGCCGCGCGATGAAAGGGAAAGCGACCATGCCCGTCGATATCACGCTTGACGATGTTGCCCTCAAACTCGGCGACAAGGATTTCCGCTTCGATGGCCAGATCGAGGGCGCAAAGGTGAGCGCGGTGACCGGCCGCTCCGGCTCCGGCAAGACGACGCTGCTGAACCTGATCGCGGGCTTCGAAAAGCCCGACAGCGGCGACATCCTGATTGCCGGCGAGCGGATGAACGGGCTGCACGTCTCCGATCGCCCGGTGACGGTGGTGTTTCAGGAAAACAACCTGTTCGCCCATCTCGATATCTTCACCAATGTCGGCCTCGGCCTGGACCCGGCGCTGAAGCTCGATGAGGCCGGACGGGAGGAAGTGTGCGACGCGTTGAAACGGGTCGGGCTCGAAGGCTATGACGGGCGCAAGCCCGCGACACTATCGGGCGGTGAACGCCAGCGCGCCGCGTTTGCGCGGGCACTGGTACGCGACCGGCCGGTTCTGCTGCTCGACGAGCCATTCGCGGCGCTCGATCCCGATATGCGCGGCGAGATGGGCAGGCTGCTGCTTGAACTTCACCGCGAATCCGGCAATACCGTCGTTATCGTCTCGCACGAGCCGGACGAGGTGGAGGCGATCGCCGACCACCGGCTGGTTGTCGAGAACGGGCGACTTTCCGCGCGCTATTGACCCTTGGCGCACGAAACGACAAATATGATAAAGTAAAACAGGCGCCGGGCGGCTTTCGCCGGACCGCAGTGATCAGGGACGCGTTCATCCGGACGCGACAGGCATGGTGAATAAGGTCGGCCGCGGCCTCACGCAAGACAGACGCAGGCGCTTCCTGCCGGGAGTGCGGCCATCCGTGTTCGTATTGATCGCGGCGCTGGGGCTCGCCTCGTGCCAGACCAACGATACCTTCTTCATCCTGCCGGAAACGCCTGCCAGCGCCGAGCAGACCGTCGACGCGCTGACCCGCAACGATCCGAACGCGGCGATGGGCGCGCGCGAGCATCCGCGCATTCTCGAGAGCTATGGCGGCCAGTACCGCGACCCGCAGGTGGAAAAACTGGTGGCCCGCGTGGCCGGCGCGCTGACGGCGGTTTCGGAGAATCCGCGCCAGACCTACCGGATCACCATCCTCAATTCGCCCAGCATCAATGCCTTTGCGCTGCCGGGCGGCTATCTCTATGTCACGCGCGGGCTGCTGGCGCTTGCCACCGATGCCTCCGAGATCGCCGCCGTGCTGTCGCACGAGATGGCGCATGTCACCGCCAATCACGGCATTGAGCGCCAGCGCCGCGAGGAAGCGGAAGCGATTTCCAACGAGGTGATTTCCGAGGTTCTGCCGGGCAATCCGGAGGTCGACCAGATCGCCGCGCGCGGCAAGATGCGCCTTGCCGCCTTCTCGCGCCAGCAGGAGCTGGAAGCCGACGCGATCGGCATCCGCATGCTGGCGGAAGCCGGCTACGACCCCTATGCCGCCTCGCGTTTCCTGCGCTCGATGGCGGCCTATGCGCAGTATGAATCGGCGGGCGCGGAGGGCGAGAGCCTCGACTTCCTGTCGAGCCATCCCAACACGCCGCGCCGTATCGAACTTGCCGCCCAGCAGGCCGCGCTCTATGACAATGTCGGCGCCTCGGAAGTCGGCCGCGATTATTTCCTGAACGGAATCAACGGGCTGCTTTACGGCAGCAATCCGGACCAGGGCTATATCCGCAACCGCGATTTCTATCATCCCAAGCTGCAGATCGCCTTCCAGGTGCCGCCTGGTTTCGTGATGACGGACAAGGCCAATGCGGTGGTCGCCACCGGACCCGGCGATGTCGCTATCCGTTTCGATGGGGTCAAGGCCAATGGCCGGCGCGATCTCGAGGAATATATCAGGAGCGGCTGGGTGACGGGGCTGGTCGATGGCTCGGTCCAGTCGACCACCGTCAACGGCATGCCGGCCGCGACCGCGAAGGCGGTTGCCGGCGACTGGGTGTTCGATGTCACGGTTATCCGCGATGGCGGCGATATCTATCGCCTGCTGACCGCCGCACCGCGCGGCAGCGGCGCGCTGGAGGATACCGCCTTTTCCGTGCGGTCTTCGTTCCGCAAGCTGTCGCCCGCCGAGGCCGCCGATCTGAAGCCATTGAGAATTCGCATCGTCACCGTTCAGCCGGGCGACACGGTCGCCAGCCTCGCCGCGAAGATGATGGGCACCAACCGCAAGCTCGCGCTGTTTCAGGTGCTGAACGCGCTGCCGCCGGGCGCAACGCTGTCGGCGGGCGAAACAGTGAAGATCGTTTCGCAGTAACGGGCGGGCCAACGCCTTCAGGCGATCGCCAGTTCCCCGGTGTTTTCGGATGTCATCGCCATCTTCAGCTTTTCAAGCGCCCTGGTTTCGATCTGGCGGACGCGTTCCTTGGAGATGCCAAGCTCCGCGCCGAGTTCGGCGAGCGTGGCGCTGTCGTCGGCAAGCTTGCGGGCGCGGATCACGCGGTTTTCCCGGGCGGTCAGCTTGGTCAGGGCGCGCTTCAGCCGCAGATGAAGCCGTTCGCCATCGATGATGCCGGAGACCTGCTCCTCGGGCAGCGGCGCGTCGCAAACCAGAAGGTCGATCCGCTCGGCGCCCTCTTCGCCGTCATTGCCGACGGGGGCCTGAAGCGAGGCGTCATTGCCGGAAAGCCGGGCGTCCATGACCTGCACGTCCGAGACCGAAACGCCGAGGCTGGCGGCGATTTCTTCGTAGATCGCCTGCGAGCTCATGCTGCGGTCGCGCGCGGCGATCTTTGCGCGCAGGCGACGAAGCTTGAAGAACAGCGCTTTCTGGGTGGAGCTGGTGCCGCCGCGTACGATCGACCAGTTGCGCAACACGTAATCCTGCATTGAGGCCCGGACCCACCAGCTTGCATAGGTCGAAAACCTGACGCCGCGCTGATGATCGAACCGTGCGGCCGCTTCCAGAAGGCCGACATAGCCTTCCTGCACCAGATCCGACTTGGGAAGGCCGAAGCCGCGGAACTTGCCGGCCATCGAGACCACCAGCCGCAGATGCGCCATCGCGATATCGTCGCGCGCATCGCTGTCGTCCTTCACCCGCCAGCGGGTGGCAAGCTCGGTTTCCTGTTCGCGTGAGAGATAAGGCGCTGCCATTGCTGCGCTGGCAATGCGGTGGTCCTGTACGTCGATATCCATGGCGTGGCTCCCGGAAGGCGCGTTGTTTGGGCCAACGAGGGCTTCGGGACGACAAGCGCATCCGTTGCTCCTCGAAAAGATCAACGCAAAGCGGGGCCATTTAGTTCAACGTAGAATTCATTTTTTCAGTTCAAAGGGCTGGATCATAAAAAAATCCGGCCTAAAAGACCGGATTTTTCATTCGATACACTGCTGGAAGCGCCTTGATCAGGCCGCTTCCTCGCGGGCGTCGTCTTCGTCTTCCGCCGCCT
Source organism: Martelella sp. FOR1707 (assembly GCF_053484265.1). Lineage (NCBI taxonomy): Bacteria > Pseudomonadati > Pseudomonadota > Alphaproteobacteria > Hyphomicrobiales > Aurantimonadaceae > Martelella > Martelella sp. FOR1707. Next base: position 315,024 of record NZ_JBAKFP010000005.1, read on the forward strand.
TGCCGCGCTTGGGGCCCTTGGCAAGGTGGGTTTCGATCAGGCGGACAGCCTCGGTTTCCGACATCTTGTTGACGGCGGCGATTTCGCGCGCCATGCGGTCAAGCGCCGCCTCATAGAGCTGGCGTTCGGAATAGGACTGCTCGGGCTGGTTCTCGGCGCGATAGAGATCGCGGACCACCTCGGCGATCGAGATCAGGTCGCCGGAATTGATCTTGGCGTCATATTCCTGCGCGCGGCGCGACCACATGGTGCGCTTCACGCGGGCCTTGCCCTGCACAACCTTCAGCGCGCGCTCGACGAAATCGGTCTCCGACAGCTTGCGCATGCCGATGCTCATGGCCTTGGCCACCGGCACCTTCAGGCGCATCTTGTCCTTGTCGAATTCGATGACGAAAAGCTCGAGCTTCATGCCGGCCACTTCCTGCTCCTCGATCGCGCTGATCGTGCCAACGCCGTGGGCAGGGTAGACGATCGACTCGCCGGGCTTGAAACCGTGGCGGCCGGCAGGTTTTTTCTGTTGTACTGTCATAGGCTTTCAAAAACTCCCTGTTACGCATCCGGCGGGCGCCGGTTCCGGACATGCATGATCCGGAGGGTGGGGCAACGGAGGTTGCCACCCACTGTTTCCATCGAACGGGCAACGAAAAGCGACGCGAAATCCCGATCTGAAGGCAAGGCCCTCAAAAATTCCGATTATTCGACGTTTGGATTGATTTCTTTCTTCGGCTTTTAAGACAAAGCTGCCGTTTTATGGGTCAGTGCCAATTATATAGCATGTCACGCAGCAGAAATCAATGAGCCGTGCACCCGTGACGCATCGTCACCGGCGGGAGGGTGGTCCATGGCCGACACGTAACCGAATTGGCGCGCTTCGCCAAGCCCAAAATTGTGCCCCGGCCGGAAAAAAAGCTGCGGTCGTTGACGATGCGTCAATTACCGGGGCATGCCGGAATAAGCCGGTCGGCGCGACGCTCAGTCGCCCGCGCCGGGCTTGTCGGAGAAGAATTTCTCGAACTTGTTTTCGACGCCGTCCATCTCCTCCGCCTCGGGCAGCGGCTCTTTCTTGATGGTGATGTTGGGCCAGGATTCGGAAAAATCGGCGTTCAGCTTCAACCACTTGTCGAGGCCGGGCTCGGTATCGGGCTTGATCGCCTCGGCGGGACATTCCGGCTCGCAGACGCCGCAATCGATGCACTCATCGGGGTGGATGACGAGAAAATTCTCGCCCTCGTAGAAACAGTCCACCGGGCAGACTTCGACACAATCGGTATATTTGCACTTGATGCAATTATCGGTCACGACATAGGTCATGAAAGACTCCAGAAAAGCGGCCGGCGCGCGCCCATTGAAACCGAAAACCGGTTCGCCGCGGGCTTCGCACCCATAAACTCTGCCCGGAACTACCGGCTTTCAAACGGCCGGGCAAGACCATTTCATGCTCGAAACCGGGGCGTGACGGGTAGAACTTTCCAAACCCGCGCCGACAATTCAGTCGCCGCGCAGTTTCGAAAGGTCGCGGCGCTCCTTCTTGGTCGGCCGGCCGGAACCGGGGACCCGCTGGGCCTGTTCGAAGGCGTTGAGCTTTTCACGCGCTTCCGGCGGTGGGCTGATATCCTCGTAGAGCGTCTGCGCTTCGGCAAACGGCCCCCGGCGAGTGCCGGGCGCGCGCACAATCACGTGGACATCGCGTCGCTCCAGCGCAACGACGAGCTTGTCGCCGTCGCCGACATCGACGCTCGGGCGGATGACCCGCGAACCGTTGAGCCGGACATGGCCGTCGCGCACCAGTTTCTGCGCCAGCGAGCGCGATTTTACGATGCGCGCGAAGAACAGCCATTTGTCGATACGCTGTTTTTCGGCGGCCTCGTCCATGGTTCTAGCGCTTCATCTGCTCTTTCAGGGCGGCAAGCTTGGCGAACGGCGAATCGGGATCGATCGGCTTGTCCTTTTCGCGGCGCGGCGGGCGCTGGTTCGCGTGATCGTCCTTGCGGTCGCGGCGCGGGCCCTTGCCGCCTTTCCCGCCCTTTCCGCCGCGGTCGTTCCTGCCGAAACGCTCGCCGTCGCCGCGGTTCTCACCGGCCTCGCCACCGCCCTTGCGGCCGCCCTGCTGCCCGCGCCCGCGGCCTTCGCCGCGCTGCTGGCCACGGCCATGCTGGGGACGGGCGTTGCGTTCATTGCGGCCGGCCTGGCGCCAGAGAAGGACAGGCTTGGGCTCTTCTTCCGGCTTGTCATCGCCCGTTGTCTCGCCGGTCTCTTCAGCCTTTTCGGCGGCGCGGGCGCTGTCCGAGCTCGCCGGTTCTTCAGCCGGCGTGGCGGTCGGCTGCGCGGTTTCAGCCTCGGCGGCTTCCGTTTCCGCCGGGGAGGCTGCTTCGTTGTCTGCCGACTCGACCGCAGCGGATTCCTCGCTCGCCGTCGATGAATCGACAGTTTCTTCGGCAGGCTTTTCGGCTTCGACGGGCTTTTCCGCGACGGCCTTCTTGGCGACGGTTTCCACAGTCACGCCGCTCGGGGCCTGGCGGGCGGCCTTTTCGGCATCGCGCGCGGCCTGGATTTCGGCAAGGGTCGCGACCTCTTCTTCCGAGGCGATGTCGGCGCGATAGCCGAGGCCCTTGAGGATTTCCTCCATATCATCGGCGGTCGCGCCGAGGATCGACATCATCGCCGGCGTGGTGACGAAGCGGCGACCGTCGAACGCGCCTTCCGGCCGGGGCGAACCGCCTTCCGGCTTCCACTGCGTCAGCGGGCGGATGAGGTCGGCGAGACGCTCGAGAATGTCGATGCGCACGGCGCGCTTTCCGAGGAAGCGGAAACCGGCGAGCTTGTAGAATTCGCGCTCATAGGACGGATCGGTGACGACCGAGGTGCGGCCGGCGGCCAGCACCGAAATCAGGTCGCCATAGCCGGGCTTCTCAAGTCCGTCATTCTTCAGCGCCCAAAGCAGCGTGATCATCTCCGCCGGCGCCGGCTTCAGCAAAGCGGGCATGAACACGTGATAGGCGCCGAACCGCACGCCGTAGCGGCGCAGCGAGGCGCGCGCATCCTGATCCAGCGACTTGACCTCATTGGCGACATCGCGGCGGAACAGCACGCCGTAGGCTTCGACAAGCTGGAAGGCGAGGCCGCGGGCAATGCCTTCGAGATCCTCGGCATTGGCGAGATCGTCGAGCGGCTTCAGCACGGTCTGGATCTGGTGATTGACGTAGCGTTCGATACGGGCTGCGACATGATCGCGCGCCGGACCGGTCAGCTGCTCGTCGGCAAGCAGGATCACGCGCGGGCGCAACACGTTGTCGGAGGCGACAAGCCGGGCCACGGGATCGCCGAGCCAGCGCACGGTGCCCGACGCATCAAGCGCCAGGTCGCCATTGCCGGAGGCATGCAGCCGCGCGGCGCGCGCCTCGAACTCCAGCGCGAGCGCCTTCAGCGCCGCCGCTTCGATCGCCTTGGCATCGGGACCCTCGGCCCCGGACACGGCTTTGAAACGGAAGCCCGCCAGTTCCCCCACATGATGTCCTTCGACAAAGACATCACCATTCACGCTCACTTCAGCTTCAAGCATCGCATTCTCTCTCAGGCGCTTCATCAGCACAGATGTCCTGCGGTCAACGAAGCGTTTCGTCAACCTCTCATGCAGCGCATCTGACAGCCGATCCTCGATTTTCCGTGTCTTTTCCTGCCAGTGTGTCGGATCGGCAAGCCATCCGGGCCGGTTCGAAACATAAGTCCATGTTCTGATCTGGGCAATCCGCGCCGACAGCGTGTCGATTTCGCCATCGATCCGGTCGGCGTGTTTTACCTGCTTTGCCAGAAAATCCTCGTCCACCGTGCCGTGCTGGACAAGGTCCAGATAGAGCGAGGCGATCAGTTCGGCATGCTGGGCGGGGGTGATCCGGCGATAATCCGGCAGCGCGCACGCCTCCCACAAAAGCTCGATGCGGGCGCGGCGATCGGCCTTGCCGGCAACGTCGGGATTGCGCGCCAGAAATTCGAGCGCGCGCTGGTCGACTGCCGGCAGGGCCCGCGTCAGGCCCGGCACGCGCGGTACGTCGTCAAGGCTCGCCTTCAGGCTGTCGAGCGAGGAGAAATCGAGCGCCTTGGAACGCCATTGCAGCACGCGGACGGGATCGAACTGGTGTGATTGCAGCCGTTCCACGAGTTCATCGTCGAATGGCGCGACCCGGCTGGTGACGCCGAACGTGCCGTCGCGCATGTGGCGTCCGGCGCGGCCCGCGATCTGGCCGAGTTCGCCGGGATTGAGGTTGCGGTACTGATGGCCGTCGAACTTGCGGTCCTGGGCGAAGGCGACGTGGTCGACATCGAGATTGAGCCCCATGCCGATCGCGTCGGTCGCCACCAGATATTCGACGTCGCCGTTCTGGTAGAGCTCGACCTGGGCGTTGCGGGTGCGCGGCGAAAGCGCGCCCAGCACCACGGCCGCGCCGCCGCGCTGGCGGCGGATCAGCTCGGCGATCGCATAGACCTCGTCGGTGGAAAAGGCGACGACGGCGGAGCGCCGCGGCAGGCGCGTGATCCGCTTTTGGCCGGCATAGAAAAGCTGCGACAGCCGGGGCCGCTCGACCACGGAAATGCCGGGAAGCAGTTTCTGCAGGATCGGCCGCATGGTCGACGAGCCGAGAAGCAGCGTTTCCTCGCGTCCGCGCAGATGCAGAATGCGGTCGGTGAAGATGTGGCCGCGCTCCATGTCGCTGGCGAGCTGCACCTCGTCGATGGCGACGAAGGCGACATCGGCCTCGCGCGGCATGGCTTCCACGGTGCAGACGCTGAAGCGCGCCTTGGGCGGGGCGATTTTCTCCTCGCCGGTGATCAGCGCGACATTGTTGACGCCGACGCGTTCGACGATGCGGGTATAGACCTCGCGCGCCAGAAGGCGCAGCGGCAGGCCGATGACGCCGGAGGAATGCGCCACCATGCGCTCGATCGCGAAATGGGTCTTGCCGGTATTGGTCGGACCGAGCATCGCGGTAACGCCGCGCCCGCTCAAGATCATTGCTTCAGAATTCAATGTCCGGTCCCGAATGATATGGCCGGGGCCAAAGTCTCGCCCCCGACGGTCTTTGATATCCGCGCGGGCCGGCTCCATCGGCCCGCAGCGGTCGCTCGCCTATAGATGGCCTGCCGATCGCCGACAAGCAAGAGGGCCCTCCGGATTTCGGCTGCGAAAACGCCGTTCCGTTAAGTTTTGGAACAGATGCGAACGAATCACAGACGAATCGCTGACTCTGCTATTTTCCCGATTTGTTCACGGCTAGATATTGCGGAAACGGACTGTGCGCGGTCCACATCTGGATTCGGTTTTTTCGCGGGATGCCGGCGGAGGACCGGATTCGGCCGTCGCGTTAACCATTTGCCTCAACGCGGCAGAAGACCCGCTTGGCGCAGGTCATCGAGACAGGAACGGCTGACGGGGAGGCGGTCGCCGGCGGTGGTTTCGACGAACACCTTGCCGTTCTCGCGCCGGACGGCGGAAACGGCCTTAAGCGCAACCCAATGGGAGCGGTGGATTTGCAGACCCGCTGTCGGCGCGGTCTCCTCGATGGCATCCTTCAACCGGATCAGCAGCATGTGGCGGCCCGCTCCGGTGGTGACCTCGACATAGTGGTCGCTGACGCTGAGCGAGATCAGCGGTCCGCGTTTTTCGACCGGCAGGCGCGTTAGCAGTCGCGGCGGTTCGGGCCTTTGCGGCGTCTCCGCTTCCACCGACTCGTCGCGCGCAAGAAGCTCCATTGCCGCAACGGCGGCGGTGGCGATGATGAAGGCATGGGTCGCGGTCGCGGCAATCGCGGCGGGCGCGAGCGCCGCAAGGCCCTCGACCGCGATCGTGACAGGCAGCACGGCGATGGTGGCGGCAAGGCCCGCGACAAAAACGACGGCCACAAGCGCGTAATGGCGCGGCGTCCGGCGGGCTCTCAGGTGAAACCGCGTCCACTTCGCAAAGAAATGCGCCGCCCAATAGGTCAGAAACGTGGTTGCCGCCCAGAAGGCGAAGCGCCCGGCGAGCGAAAACGCCGATTGCGTATCGAAAGGGCCGGACCAGGCGAGCACGGCGGCGAGGATAAGAAGCAGGCCATGCACCCGCCAATTGGCGAGATCGCGCCGCATCTGGCGAAGCGTGAATTGCAGGCCGCTGTCATTCGCGAAGTTTTCGCGCAGTTCGTTCATTCCCTGTTTTCCCGCTGGCTCGGAATGTTATGGCAGCGGCAGAGGTTATCGTTTCCCGAAGATGAAAGGAACAGCGGACATGTTTATCGACATTATCACCGGCACGCCCCTTTACGTCTGGCTCATCCTGGCGCTGCTCGTCTATCGCGGCGTGAAGCGGCTTTATCCGCGCGATGTTCATCTGCGCGCCTTCGTGATCCTGCCGCTTCTGTTTCTGTTTCTCGCAGGTCACCGGCTGGCTACGCTTGACTACACCCATGCGGTGCTTGTCGGGCTCGTCGGCGGCCTCATTGTCGGCGCGTTGCAGACGGTCATGCTGCGGCCGCAGGATCGGCTTTCCTATGCCGGCGGGAACCGCGCCCATGTCGAGGGCGAATGGCACACGCTGGCGATGGTTCTGGCGCTGTTTGCCGCGCTCTATGCGCAGAATGCCGGCCTCGCCGTAAACCCGGCGCTCGCCAACAACGTGCCGTTCATGCTCGCGGTCAACGCCGTCATCGGCCTTGCCACCGGCTTTTCCACCGCTCGCGCCGCGGCCTATCTGCTCAAGGTAAAGAGGTTCGCAAAAGCCGGTGAAAGTGCTTCGCATTAACTTTCAGGTCAAAGCCGGAACGAATCAGCGACGAATCGCTTACCGGTCGATCTTCCGGTTTTGTTCACCGCTAGATATGGTGCGGGAAGGATTTGTTAACCATATTTTTCAAGCGGTTGGCGCGGGGGACGCGCGCCGCCGTTAACCTTTTCCGCGGCGCCTTCGGAAGATGGGCTGGGAACAAAATTTTGCCCGGCCGCGTTTAGGCTGCGAACATATGACCGGAGAGGGCAATCACATGCTGGGCACCATTCTTCTTATTATTCTGATATTGCTGCTGATCGGCGCGCTGCCGCGGTGGGGTTATTCCACCAACTGGGGCTACGGGCCGTCCGGCGGTCTCGGCCTCGTGCTGCTGATCGTCATAATCCTGCTTCTGGCGGGCTATATCTGACAAAGACTGAAGAACATTGGAGACCTGACATCATGAAGAAGACCGTTATCGCCATCGCATTCATTCTTCCGCTGGCCGCTTGCACCACGCAGGAACGCAACACCGCTGCCGGCGCCGGCATCGGCGCGGGCGTGGGCGCGCTTGCCACCAACAGTGCCGGCGGCGCCGTGGCGGGCGGCCTGATCGGCGGCGGCATCGGCGCTGCAACGGCCAACTGATCGCCAACGCGCCGGTCGGGCGAACCCCGGCCGGCGATCCTTATCGAAAGCGGCGCGCGCCCAGGGCTGTCGCGTCAAGATCGGCTCGCAGCATCCCCCCGCTCGTCGATCCAGGCGTCGCTTTTTGCGACGCCTTTTCTTTTGTGCTCAGGCGCGTTCCACGCACATCGCAACACCCATGCCGCCGCCGATGCAGAGCGTGGCGAGGCCCTTTTTCGCGTCGCGCCGGCGCATTTCGTAAAGCAGCGTGGTCAACACCCGCGCGCCGGACGCGCCAATTGGATGGCCGAGCGCGATCGCCCCGCCATTGACATTAACCTTCTCCGGATCGAGCGCCAGTTCGCGCACCACCGCACAGGCCTGCGCCGCAAACGCCTCGTTGGCCTCGATCAGGTCGAGATCGCCGACCTGCCAGCCGGTCCTCGCCAGCGCCTTTTGCGATGCCGGGATCGGGCCCGTGCCCATCACCTGCGGATCGACGCCGGCGGTCGCCCATGACACGATCCGCGCCAGCGGTGCGATGCCGCGCTTTTCGGCATTGGCCGCATCCATCAGCACCAGCGCCGCCGCGCCGTCATTGATGCCGGAGGCATTGCCGGCGGTCACGCTGCCGCCATCCATGAAGGCCGGGCGCAGGCGCTCAAGCGCGTGCGCGGTCATGCCCTCGCGGATGCCCTCATCCTGATCGACCACCACCTCGGATTTGCGGCCGGCGACCGTGACCGGCACGATCTCGTCGGCGAAGCGGCCTGCTGCGCGGGCGGCCTCGGCGCGGTTTTGCGATCGAGCGGCATAATCGTCCTGCACCGCCCGGCTCAGACCCCAGCGCTCGGCGATGTTTTCCGCCGTCACGCCCATGTGATAGCCATAGAAGGCGTCGACCAGCCCGTCCTTCAGCATGGTGTCGACCATGGCGGCGTCGCCCATGCGCGTTGCGCTGCGAAGATGGGCGCAATGCGGCGACAGCGACATCGATTCCTGTCCGCCCGCCACCACGATCTCGGCATCGCCGGCGATGATCTGCTGCATGCCGAGCGCGACGGCCCGAAGCCCCGATCCGCAGAGCTGGTTGATGACGAGGGCGGTCTTCTCGGCCGGCATGCCGGCGGCCATCGCCGCCTGACGGGCGGGGTTCTGGCCGGCGCCCGCCGTCAGCACCTGGCCGAGGATCGCCTCGTCGACATCAGCCGGCGAAACGCCCGACCGGGCAAGCGCTTCGGCGATCGCCACGGCCCCCAGCTCATGGGCGGGCACGCTGGAAAGCGCGCCGCCCAGAACGCCGATCGGCGTGCGCGCCGCGCCTGCAATAATAATGGCCGAACCGGACATGTTTCTCTCTCCCCATTTCACGATAGCGGCACTGTGCAGAAGCCGGTTTGCGAAGTCAAACGGGCCGCCGCCGCCGCTTTGCCCCGCAGCAAAGACCCCGCCGCCGGCGTCGCTGCATTGCGACAAAATCATTGTACCGGGGCCGGTTTTGAGGTTACATCAGAGCGGGAAGAGGAAACAGATCGCGGGAGGAGGCACAATGCCCGTAAGCGACGGACCGACAATCATCAAGAAATACGCGAACCGCCGGCTCTACAATACCGGCACCAGCAGCTACGTCACGCTGGAAGACCTGGCCGACATGGTGAAAAGAGGAGAGGATTTCACCGTGAAGGACGCCAGGGCCGGCGACGACATCACCCACACCGTACTGACCCAGATCATCTTCGAACAGGAGGCGAAGTCCGATCAGGCGATCCTGCCGGTGTCATTCCTGCGCGAGATCATCGGCTATTACGGCGACCAGATGCAGGCCATGCTGCCGGGCTTTCTCGACAACGCCATGAAGGCATTTTCCGAGCAGCAGACCCATATGCGCGAGCAGATGGACAAGGCGCTCTACGCCAATCCGCTGAAACGCGAATATTACCGCAAGGAAGAGGCCGCGCGTCAGGCGGGCCTCGCCGCGACACGGTATCGCGATGCGGCGGAAGAGGAAGAACTCGAAGGCATGCACAATGCCGCGGCCGGCGACCTCGATGACCTGCGCCGCCAGCTGCGGGTGCTGCAGGACCGTATCGACAATATGTGAGCGAGGCCGGGCGGAAACGCCCGGAATTCGACGCGCAACAGCAAAAAGCCGCCCCACGGGACGGCTTTTTCAATTCAGCGGAAATGCTGCCTGATGGATCAGGCGTTTTCCTTCGGCGTCAGGACCTGGCGGCCGCGATACATGCCGGTCTTCAGATCGATATGATGCGGGCGGCGCAGTTCGCCGGAGTTCTTGTCTTCGACATAGGTCGGAGCCTTGAGAGCGTCTGCAGCACGGCGCATACCGCGCTTGGACGGGGTCGTTTTTCTTTTCGGTACAGCCATTGGACTACTCCACTTGAGGCGCAAGGCTCAATCGACGGCGGGTGAAACCACCGCAAGATCGTCCCTGGAATTCTTGAAATTTGGCGCGCTTATACAGGGCAAACCGGCGTTTGACCAGTCCCCCCGGCATTTTTTTGACTCTTGCGGCAACCGGGACGAAACCGGGCCTCAGACTTCGTCTTCGGGAACCACCCAGCTTTCGGCAAGCGCGCCGTCGCGCCAGCGCTGGAAGGCCGGCACGCTTTTGATGGCATTCATATAGGCGAGCGATGTCGCATTGTCGATGAGTTCATAGACTTCGAAGCGGTTGACCACCGGCGCATACATCGCATCGGCCGCCGAAAAGCTGCCGAACAGGAATGGCCCGCCCGAGGCCTCAAGCGCGTCGGCCCACAGTGTTTCGATGCGCCGGACATCGGCTTTGACGGCGTCATCGATGGCAATCGGCGCGGGCTTGCGCCCGAAATTCATCGGGCAGGCGCCGCGCAGCGCCCTGAAACCGGCATGCATTTCGGCCGAGACCGCGCGCGCCGCCGCCCGCTCCACCCTGTCGACGGGCCAGAGCTGGGCTTCCGGGTAGAGTTCGGCGACATATTCGATGATCGCGAGCGATTCCCAGACCCGGAACTTGCCGTGATGCAGCACCGGCACCTGACCGACCGGCGAGACCTCGCGGAAGCGCGGGTTGCCGGCGGGAAAATCGAACGGGATCAGCACTTCCTTGAACGGAATCCCGGCAGCCTCCATCGCCAGCCATGGCCTGAGCGACCATGAGGAGTATTTCTTGTTGCCGATATAAAGTGTCAAATCGCTCATGCTTCACCCTTCCGTTTGCGCGGGAGTTAAACGCATTTTCCCGCCCGGCGCCAACAACAATGTCGAATGTCAGTCATAAAGGCAGGTGATATAGGCGCCCGAGCGCCCGGCCAGCCGCTCTACGCGGGCGGCAAGGTTCTGCATGTGACGGCTCGGGGCCGCGGCCTGCCGGCCCACCGGATCGGGCAGCGAAACGGCGAGCAGTGCCGCCTGCCGCGCCGTCAGCTCCGAAGCCGAGACGCCGAACTGTTCGCGCGCCGCCGCCTCGATGCCGAAGGTCTCCGGTCCCCATTGCGCGATGTTGAGATAGATCTCCATGATCCGCTTCTTGGGCCAGACGATATCGGCGGAGATCGCCAGCGGCAGTTCCAGCGCCTTGCGGATATAGGAGCGGCTATTCCAGAGGTAGAGGTTCTTCACCGTCTGCATCGGTATCGTGCTCGCCCCACGCACCGCCTTGCCGGCCAGCGCATCCTCGACCACGGCCTTGTACTCGCCCCAGTCGATGCCGTCGTGATTGCAGAACTGCCCGTCCTCCGACATCATCACCGATTGCACCAGCACCGGCGCGATCTCATCGAACGGCACCCACTGCCGGTCGTAACCGGTAAAAAGCCGGGTCATCATCGGCACGGATACGGGGTGCACGAAGGAAGGCCGGTAGAGCGGCAGCAGCAGGTAGGGCAAAAGCACGATCACGATGATGACGATCACGCCATAGCGGATCAGGCGGCGAAACAGCGACCGGTGGGGAGCCTCATCCTCATCGTCTTCCGGCATGTCATCGTCGCGCATCGGTTCTTTAGCTTTCGTGAAATCCGCCCCTTCCATAGCGTGATGCGGGCGCCAAGAAAAGCCGTGGCGCCCGTGCATGGAAGCGCGCGCGAAACCGCTTGAACGCCGCGCCCCCTCGTGCCAAGACATGGCCCCATGTCAGAGACCGAATTCACCACCCGCCTTGAAAGCGCCCGCAAGGACGTCGAAGCCTGCCTCGACCAACTGCTCGGCCCCGAGCCGCTTGACGGCGAAACCGCGCGGCCGGAAACGCTGATGGCGGCGATCCGCCACGGCGTGCTGAACGGCGGCAAACGCTTCCGCCCGTTTCTGGTGATCGAGACCACCCGGCTTCTCGGCGGGCCGGCGGATGCGGCGCTCAGGGTGGCCGCAGCACTTGAATGCATCCACTGCTATTCGCTGATCCATGACGACCTGCCGGCCATGGATGACGACGATCTGCGTCGGGGCCGGCCGACGGTGCACAAGGCCTTCGACGAGGCCGCCGCGATCCTCGCCGGCGACAGCCTGCTGACGCTCGCCTTCGATATCATCGCCGACGATGCGACCGGGCTTGAGCCCGCAGCCCGTCTTGCCCTTGTCAGCGCGCTGTCGCGGGCGTCGGGCATCGGCGGCATGGCGGGCGGCCAGGCGCTTGATCTGGCGGCGGAAAAGACCCCGCCGGACGAGGCCGGAATCGTCACCCTTCAGGCGATGAAGACCGGCGCGCTGATCCGGTTCGCGGCGGAGGCCGGCGCGATCATTGCCGGCGCGGGGATAGACGAGCGTGCCCGGCTTGCCCGGTTCGGCGCGGTGATCGGCCTTGCCTTCCAGCTTGCCGACGACCTTCTCGATCTGAGGGCCGATGCCGAGACCATGGGCAAGGCAACCGGCAAGGATGCCGGGCGCGGCAAGGGCACGCTGGTCTCGCTTAACGGCGATGCCTGGGCGGAACGCCGGCTGACGGAGCTGGTCGAAGAGGCCGAGGCCCTGCTTAGCCCCTTCGGCGCGCGGGCCGCGACGCTGATCGCCGCCGCCCGCTTCGTGGCCTCACGCGAGAACTGAGGTCTGCGCGGAGCGGATGAAGGCTGCGCTCAGTCGTTACCGATGACGCGGTTGCGCCCGGCTTCCTTGGCTTCGTAGAGCCGCTGGTCGGCCTCGGCGATGAAGCGGTCAAGCGTGTCGCCTTCCACGGGAATGGCGGAGTAGTAGCCGATGCTCACCGTCAGCGGCTCGACATTCTCCCCATGCTCTACCGGCCGCGCCTCCACCTTGGCGCGCAGGTTTTCATGAAAAGCGTGGATCTCCTGCGGCCCTCCGGCGATGTGATAGGCAATGAATTCCTCGCCGCCATAGCGCGCCACCAGATCTTCGTCCCTGAGGAAATGGGACCGGAAGATTGCGGCGAGATGTTCAAGGCAGGCATCCCCGAAAACATGACCCAGCCGGTCATTGATCGGCTTGAAATGGTCGACATCGAGCATTGCCAGGGTAAAGCGCTCGCCATCGCGCTGGCACTGTTCGAAGATCTCTTCGGCGCGGGTAATGAAATAGGTGCGGTTATAGAGCCCGGTCAGGCCGTCGGTGATCGAGGTCTGTTGCAGCAGGTCGTTGGCCGTGTTCAGCGCCCTGTTGAGCAGTCTTAATTTACGCACCCAGTAGAGGAAGACGAGGAACACGATGGCGATCAGCGCCGCGGTTGCGAACAGCAGGCGATAGTCGATCGTGCGCTTGAACGGTGCAAGCTTCTGGCGGTTGAGGATGCGGTTGACCTCGGTGGGATCGAGCGTGGCGATCAGCTTTTCGAAAATATCGCCAAGGGCCGGCTCGTCGGCCGCGGTGGCGGCGACCACCTGGACGTTTTCGGATATCCGGCCCGAGATCTTGACGTCATTGGTCCCCTTGGCGGCAATCAGATAGACGAGCGTATCGAGCGGGCCGACGACCGCATCAAGCTCGCCCCTGAGCACGGCATCAAGTCCCTTGCTCTCGCTGGTGAGCGCAACGAGGATCACGTCGGGATAGCGCGACTTCAAGACAGCCAGCGGCGCATGGCTCGGGACCACGCCGACGCGCTGTCCCGCAAGGTCGCGCATGCTCTCCACGAAGGGCGCTTGCAGCGGGCTTGCCACCGCGAGCGCGACGTCGAGATAGGCAGGCGCTAGCTCGAACGCCTTCGCGGTGAAATCATCATTCACAACAAAGGGCAGCACGTCGCAATCGGCCAGGGTTGCGTTGCGTTCGCTTTCGTCTGCCAGCGGCACCGGCTGGATCTGCCAGGAGAAATCGCCATTCTGGCTTAAAAGCGAAAGAATATCGGCAACCGCGCCGGTAAAATCGCCGTCGCGTTCGATCAGTGTGTAGGGCGGAGATTGCGGATCAACGCACACCCTGAGCGGCCCTTTTGCGTCAAGATAGCCGCGTTCGATTTCATTGAGCACGGGCCGGCTGCGGTCGATTCCGGCCAGTGGCGGGCCGAGCCAGCGGTTTTCCATTTCCTGCCAGCGCGCGGTCGGGATCGAGGCGAGCACGCTGTCGATAATGCTCGCGAGATAGGGATATTTCGGCGAGACGCCGAAGCGCAGGTCCTCGCGCTCGACGCCGTCCATCAGGAATTCGCCGCCGATCTCGATATTGATCAGACCGTCGCGGCGGATGATGGCATTGCCGTTGCTCAGCGAAATGATGGCCGCGTCGATCTCGCCATCGGCAAGGGCATGCATCAGCGCTTCCTGGCCGTCATATTGGCGCACGTCGTCAAACCGCGCCGAAACCGCCTCGGCATAATAGATGTCGCGGCCGATCCCGATCCGCTTGCCGTCAAGATCGGCGATATCCCGGTAGGGCCCGAAGCCGGAGCGCACGAAAACCGCATTTGGGATGCGGTGATATTCGTCGGAAAACAGCGTAAAGTCGCTGCGCGCTTCGGTGTACGAGATATTGGTGATGATATCGAGCTCGCCAGCCTTGAACCGCCGCAACAGTTCGGCCCAATTGTCATAGACCGGCTCGAACGAAAGCCCCGTGCTGGCGCTGATATACTGGGCGAGGTCGACGGCAAGCCCCTGTCCGCGTCCGTTTTCAAGATAGCTGAAGGGCTGGTAGTCGATAATGAAGCCGATCGACAGCGGCGGCGCCTCCTCGATGAAGACCTGCTCCTCCGGCAGCAGCCTGAGCAGGCCGGCATTCGCCGCGCGTCCGGTGCGGTAGGTCAGCCAGCGCCCGGTGATTTCGTCCAGCGTTTCGGCGGGTAGCGCCAGCACGGCCTTTTGCAGGATCGAGGCAAGTATCGCGTTGTCGCCGGGCCGGTCGAGAACGCCAAGCCGGAAGTCCTCGAGTGACACCGCTGTCAACGGGAGCGCGCCGGCGACCGCCACATTGGTAAACCCGTTGTCGCGGATAAAGAAATTGCCGGTGAGCTCGGCCCCGAGCGCGCCATCGACCCAGCCGAAGGCTACCGCGGCCATCAGGTCTCGATAGCTTTCATATTCCTGGACCTGGAAGCCGGCGTCTTTCAAGGCGTTGGCGAAGTAGATGTCGCGGATCACCCCGAGCCGCCGCTCTTTAAGCGCTTCCAGGTCGGTGAGGTCGCCAAGCGGATTGTCGACATTTTCGAACAATATGGTGCGGCGCAGGTGATAGGGTTCGGTGAAGGCGATGAAGGGCGCGCGCTCTTCGGTCAAGGAAATATCCGCGATCGCGTCCAGCCCGCCCTGGCGGAATTGTCCGTATATCTCCGGCCACAAGCCCAGCCGGACAGCGAAATCAAGTCCGGTCATTTCGGAGATCGCGTCCAGCACGTCCACCGACCAGCCCATGATCTTGCCGTTGAGGTAGAAGGAATAGGGCTCATTGTCGGCCACGAGCCCGACGCTCGCCACCGGGTGGGCGGCGATATAGGCCCGTTCCTCATCGGTGAGGTCGAGCGGCTCGGCCGCAAGCGCGCCGGCCGCAAGGGTCGTTAACAGCAGAATGAGGGCGAAGACCGGCGTCGCCAGCTTTCGGAAAATGCCTGTCGCCGATGTCGGGCCGCGATTTTCGCTCAGGCTGGTCTCATCCATGCTGCCTTCTCAGTTTATGGCTCACCGTTCCAATATCAAATAGCACACAACTGGCCCGCGCCAAGCTTACTTCCGCAGCAAGGCCGTTTTGACATGGCGGGCATCTGAGACCGGCAACAGGTCCAAGCGCCTTCGGCGGCCGGATTGGAGGGGCAGCTTCCCCTCCCGCCTCAGCCGCTGCCGATGATCATGCCGGCGGCCAGCACAAGGCCGCCGCCGAGCACGACCTGGAAGGCGGCGCGCATAAACGGGGTTTCCATATATTTGTTCTGGATGAAGGCGATCGCCCAGAGTTCGAAGAACACGATCACGATGGCGATGATCGTCGCGGTCCAGAATTCGGGGATCAGATAGGGCAGCGCGTGGCCGAGCCCGCCGAGCATGGTCATCACGCCGGAGGCGATGCCGCGCTTGATCGGTGAGCCGCGACCGGAAAGCTTGCCGTCGTCATGGGCGGCCTCGGTGAAGCCCATGGAAATGCCGGCGCCGACGGCCGCCGACAGGCCGATCAGGAAGGTCTGCCAGGTGTCCTGCGTGGCGAAGGCGGCTGCGAAGATCGGCGCAAGCGTCGAGACCGAGCCGTCCATCAGCCCGGCAAGGCCCGGCTGCACCCAGGTCAGCAAGAACTGGCGGTGTTCCTTGGCGGCCTCCTCGTCGCGTACGTCTTCCGGCGCGTGTTTTTCGGTCAGCGTTTCGGCGAGCTCCTCATGCGCCTCCTCGGCGATGGCGAGATCGCCCAGGAGCTTGCGGGTATCGGCATCGGAAACCTGGTTCATGGCGGCGCGGTAGAAACGCTGGGCCTGCTCCTCCATCAGCACCGCCTGACGGCGGATCTTCTCCAGCGACAGCGTCTTCATCAGCCAGTCGGGCCGGCGTTCGAGGAAGCCGCGTACATGCTCGCGCCGGACCAGCGGTATGTCATCGCCGAAGCGGCGCTTGAACATGTCGATCAGCATGCGCCGGTGGCTGTCCTCGACCTCGGCCATATCGTCGAAAATCCGGGCGCTGTCGGGAAATTCACCGCGCAGATGGGCGGCATAGGCCTTGTAGATGCGGGCATCGTCTTCCTCGGAGGAGATCGCAAGCGCCAGCATTTCGGCTTCGCTCAGGGACGAGAAGTCGCGCTTGGCGCGACCAAAAAGGGGCAGGACCATGGGACTGATTCCGGTTTTAGTTTAGAATAATTCTAAATCGGAAATCGCCGAAGGTCAAATGGGTAATCAGGGTTTCTTGCCGATAAGCGCTGCAACAAAATCGGGAACGGCGGTCGAGGCCGAACCGGTCCGGCATTCGCTGAACAGGCTGTTCCCGGTCGCTTGTAGATTGATCTCGACCGTATGCGCGCCCGCGGATGCGGCCGCCGCCACGAAGCCGGCGGCGGGATATACCGTGCCGGACGTGCCGATCGCCACGAACAGCGCGGCCTTTTCCAGCGCGACCTCGATCGCGTCCATATCGTAGGGCATTTCGCCGAACCAGACGATATCGGGGCGCAGTGAGGGGCGGCTGCAGCTTGAACAGAAACAGTCGCGGTCGAGATCGCCTTCCCAGTGCTGGTGGCTGCCGCATTCATAGCATAGCGCGGAATCGAGCCGGCCATGCATGTGCAGCATCCGCTTCGAGCCAGCCCGTTCATGCAGGTCGTCAACATTCTGGGTGATCAGCAGGAAATCGCCGTCCCAGGCGTTTTCGAGCGCAGCAAGCGCATTGTGGGCGGCGTTCGGCGAAGCCTTCGCGGCCTCGCGGCGGCGCATGTTGTAGAAATCGAACACCAGATCGGGGTTTCTGTGAAACCCCTCGGGGGTCGCCACGTCCTCGATGCTGTGCCCCTCCCAGAGCCCGCCCTGATCGCGGAATGTGGCAAGGCCCGATTCCGCCGAAATGCCGGCGCCGGTGAGGACAACGATCGGGGAGCTGGTGTCAATCTTCATGGGTCACGCCTGTCTCGGGCCCCGGGCGCATCGCCTGGGGTTGATGTCAACGCAACGAGGCGACAGGCAGGTCGGTTCCGGTTTCGACCTTGACCCAGCGGCCGCTGTCGAAGGAGGCCTGGCGCTTGAGGAAGGTGTAGGGCGTATCCGACCAAGCGAGCACATCGTCATTCAGATTGTCGAGAATGAAGTCGCCGTCATTGGTGCGCAGCGTCAGCACCGCATGGCCTTCGCCGTTAGGCTTACGGACCACGGTGATCAGCAAATCGGAGGCGGAGATGCCGACCTTCATCAGGCGGCGGCGCTTTTCCAGCACGAAATCCTCGCAATCACCGGCGCCGCTCACGGGATAGGCCCAGACTTCCTCGCGGCCGTAAAGCTCCTCGTCGGTCATCGGCTCGATTTCGGCATTGACCGCGCTGTTGATGGCAACCACCGTCTTCCAGCCGAAATCCGTCAGCCGGGCGGCGATCGTGCTTGCGGTGTGGGGCGCGCAATCGCGGCGGTGCTGTTCGCAGAATTCGAAATGGCCGATCGGCTGGGAGGTGACCCCGCCCACCGGCATGGCGGACGCGGCAAGCGCGGGCGCCGCGAAGCCGAGGCCCATAATGGCGCAGAGAGCCGAGATGATCAGTCTATCCAAACGAGGCACGCTATACCCATCCGCCCTTGAATTCTTAACAAAGAGTTAAGGAGAAATAGGGCGATGAGTCAATCAGCGTAGGGGGCCGGCGGACGGAGATCTTAAGAAATGGTTAACCGGCGCGGTGTTCAGCCGCCGTCTCAAGAAGGCCGGAAAGCGCGGTCAGCATGCGGGCAATGTCCTCGGGCCGCGAAAGGCGGTGGTCGCCATCCTGCACCAGCGTCAGCACCACATCGTCCGCCGGCAGATGCGACATCAGCTTCAGCGCGTGCTTGTAGGGCACGTCCGGGTCCTGCTTGCCCTGGATGATGTGCACCGGGCAGCCGGTCTCGATAATGCCGGTCAGCACCATGTTGCGCCGGCCGTCATCGAGCAGCGCCGCGGTATAGATGGTCGGTTCCGGCCCGTAGATCGACTGTTCCTCGAAATAGCCGTTCTCGGCCAGCGCCTTGCACTGGGCGTCCGTCAGGTCGGGCTCGATCAGTTCGCTGGTGAAGTCGGGTGCGGGCGCGAGCAGCAGAAGCCCGTCGATCGCCGGCGCGCCTTCCTTGCCCTTCAGCTCCTGCACGGCGCGAAGCGCCAGCCAGCCGCCCATGGACGAGCCGATGATGATGACCCGTTCGGGCGCGGCATGTTCGATTGCCGCGAGTGCATCGGCAAGCCAGCGGGAAATCGTGCCGTCTTTGAACGCGCCTTCGCTCTCGCCATGGCCGGTATAGTCGAAGCGCAGCAT
The DNA here is from genome assembly GCF_053484265.1 of Martelella sp. FOR1707. NCBI lineage: Bacteria > Pseudomonadati > Pseudomonadota > Alphaproteobacteria > Hyphomicrobiales > Aurantimonadaceae > Martelella > Martelella sp. FOR1707. Next base: position 333,730 of record NZ_JBAKFP010000005.1, read on the forward strand.
GGAAAGCCCGTTTTCGCCGGCATAAGCGTCGAGCGCCTCCGCCTTGGAGCCCAGCATGTCCGAGCCATAGCCGGAGAACCAGACGAGGGTGGGCGCATCGCCCCGCCCCTTGCGAAGGCGCATGGCGATCTTGAGCGGCCCGTCGCCGTGATCGATTTCGGTGTAGGTCAGCTGGCTCTCGTCGTTCATCGTGCTCTCCATCCTCGTCCCGGGCGCCGCCGCGACCCTCAAAACGCCTGCAAACGCGCGCTTTTGGCGATCGGCAGGTGATTTTCTTTTTCCGCTGTGTTATTGACACATCGGCTGTAACAACCATTTGTGTCCAACACGTGCAAGTTTTTGTGCAGTTGGCGCTTACGCAGCCGAATTTCAACAAGTCGTCGAATTTCAACAATTTGAGGAGACAACGACCATTCGCAGACCCCACAGAGCCGCTCCCCCGACCAAGGAAGGTCCCCGCGCCAACCGTGACATCCGCATCCGCGAAGTCCAGTTGATTGACGAGGACGGGGAGAACAAGGGCGTCGTACTGACTGAAGATGCGTTGAGAATGGCTGAGGAAGCCGGGCTTGATCTCGTCGAGATCGCCCCCAACTCGACGCCGCCCGTTTGCAAGATTCTCGATCTGGGCAAGCTGAAATATGCCAACCAGAAGCGCGCCGCCGAGGCACGCAAGAAGCAGAAGATCGTCGAAGTCAAAGAAATCAAGATGCGTCCCAACATCGACACCCATGATTATCAGGTGAAGATGAAGGCGATGAACAAGTTCTTCGAGGAAGGCGACAAGGTGAAGGTCACGCTCCGCTTCCGCGGGCGCGAAATGGCGCACCAGGAACTGGGCATGAAGCTTCTGTCCCAGGTCAAGGAAGACACCGCCGAAATCGCAAAGGTGGAGGCCGAGCCGAAGCTCGAAGGACGCCAGATGCTGATGGTGCTGGCGCCGAAATAAGCTTCTCGCCGTCGACGAATGATGACAGGCCGTCCGGGAAAACCGCCCGTGACGGTCTCTGTCTTTTTGTCGCGGCGGAGAGGTTGCACAATAAGGGCAAAGCGCGTATACACGCGCCGTCCGAGCGGGCCGGCAGGGCATGCCGTGTCCGCTCCAAATGCGAAGCCGGGGTTCGTCTCCCGGCGCAATCAATAAAACGGAGTAGCAAAATGCCCAAGATGAAGACGAAATCGTCGGTCAAGAAGCGGTTCAAGGTTACCGCGACCGGCAAGGTGAAGTCGGCAGCCGCCGGCAAGCGCCATGGAATGATCAAGCGTTCCAACAAGTTTATCCGCGATGCGCGCGGCACGATGGTTCTGGCGGAGCCGGATGCCAAGATCGTCAAGCAGTTCATGCCTTACAGCAAGTAACGCCCGCTAACCGAGATAGATTTAAGGAGATCATGATATGGCTCGCGTAAAACGTGGCGTTACCGCCCACGCCAAGCACAAGAAGGTCATCAAGCAAGCCAAGGGCTTCTATGGCCGCCGCAAGAACACCATCCGCACGGCCAAGGCCGCTGTCGACAAGTCCAAGCAGTACGCCTATCGCGACCGCAAGGTGAACAAGCGCAATTTCCGCGCTCTGTGGGTCCAGCGCATCAACGCCGCCGTGCGTGAACATGGCCTGACCTATGGCCGCTTCATCGACGGTCTGAACAAGGCCGGCATCGAAGTCGACCGCAAGGTTCTGTCCGACATGGCGATCCATGAGCCGGAGGCATTCGCAGCCCTGGTTGCCGCTGCGAAGAAGGGCCTGGAGTACCTCAAGAAGGAAGGTACCGCCAACGAGTTTGAAAGCGCTGTAGCTTAAGCCAGCGCTTCCCGACCTATACGACATTTGGGAAACCCGCGCTGGCAGGACCAGTGCGGGTTTTTCGCATTCAGACGATCACACTTACGGACCGTTATCGGTCCAGGCGGCAGCAGGAAGACGAGAACATGTCCGATCTTGATGATCTGAAGACAAAGCTGATGGACGAGATCGCGGCGGCCTCCGACGAGGCGGCGATCGAGGCGGTGCGCGTCAACGCCATCGGCAAGAAGGGCTCGGTGTCGGAGCTTTTGAAGACGCTCGGCAAGATGGACCCGGAGGAGCGCAAGACCCGCGGTGCCGCCATCAACGCGTTGAAGACCGAGGTCTCCGATGCGATTTCCGCCCGCAAGGCCGAACTGAAGGATGCAGCGATCGCCGCGCGTCTCGCCGCCGAAACGGTGGACGTGACGCTGCCGGTACGGCCCTCTCCGTCTTTGTCCGGCCGCATCCATCCCGTCAGTCAGGTGATCGACGAAATCACCGCCATCTTCGGCGATATGGGCTTTTCGATAGCCGAGGGTCCGGAGATCGAGACCGATTATTACAATTTCACCGCGCTGAATTTCCCGGAAGGCCATCCCGCCCGCGAGATGCACGACACCTTCTTCTTCAATCCGGACGAAAACGGCGAGCGCAAGGTGCTACGAACCCACACCTCGCCGGTGCAGATCCGCTCGATGGAAAGCCAGGAGCCGCCGATCCGCATCGTCGCGCCCGGCAAGACCTACCGGCAGGATTCGGACGCCACCCACTCGCCGATGTTCCATCAGCTCGAAGGCCTTGTGATCGACAAGACCACCCATGTCGGCCATCTGCGCTGGACGCTGGAGGAATTCTGCAAGGCCTTCTTCGAGGTCGACAGCGTGACCATGCGCTTCCGCCCGTCCTTTTTCCCGTTCACCGAGCCCTCCTTCGAGGTCGACATCCAGTGCGACCGCTCCGGCGACCAGGTGAAGTTCGGCACCGGCACGGACTGGATGGAAATTCTCGGCTGCGGCATGGTGCACCCGAACGTTCTGCGCCATTGCGGCCTCGATCCGGATGTCTATCAGGGCTTCGCCTGGGGCATGGGCCTCGACCGCATCGCCATGCTGAAATACGGCATGCCGGATCTCCGCGACTTCTTCGCCGCTGACGAGCGCTGGACCAGCCATTACGGCTTCCGCCCGCTGGATATCCCGACGCTATTCGGCGGTCTGTCGTCATGACCGAGCTTCCGGAGCGCTACAGGGACGCCGTCCAGTTTGAGTTCGGCGATACGCCGGCGCTGAAGGACGAGCTTCTGACGCTGGTGCTCGAGGGCAAGAAGACGGCGACCTGCACCGCGCTCAGGGATGTGAAGGACGCGCAGGAACCGATGCCCGAGATCGGCCGCCGCGACGTGGTGCTCGACGGCGCCGGCAAGCCCGCCGCCGTCATCGAGACGACCGAGGTGACGGTTCGCCGGTTTGACGAGGTTGACGAGGCGTTCGCGCGGGACGAAGGCGAGGGCGACCTGTCGCTCGAATACTGGCGCGAAGGCCACGAGGCCTATTTCGCCCGCAATGGCGGCTTTGCGCCGGACATGGAGCTGATCTGCGAACGGTTCCGGCTGGTGGAGACGCTGGGTGAATACAGGCGCGGGGCGGAGTCGTGAGGAAGGAATGCCGACACTGCTGATCTGGCATGGCTACAAGTTTCGGTTTTACGCCCTCGATCAGGGCGAGCCGGCGCATGTTCATGTCGTGAAGGATGGAAAGTCCCTTAAGGTCTGGTTGGAGACAATGGCCGTCGCCCGCAACATTGGGTACAATGAACGCGAGATCGAAAGGGTACGGGCGGTCATCGCCGAACACCGAAACGAGTGGATCGGAGTGTGGAATGACTTCTTTGGAATTTGAGACCGAGGCAATGCGTCCGGTGAAAGCATGGTGCACGAATGGTGAGGTCCATGTGACCCTCGCCGACGGCCGCACCATATCCGTCCCGCTCTGGTGGTATCCGTTTCTGAACGGACTTGATGCGGATGGACTGAACGATATCGAGCTCATGTATGAGGGCATCTGGTGGACGCGGGCCGACGAGGGGATTTCGGTGAAGAGTATGTTTCTTGGGCAGAAAATGCCGGGAGCCAAAGAACCGGAAGGGGTGGCGTAGGAATGCGATGCCCACGGTTCTTCGAAAATACGGCATACGTTTCCACTTCTACGGTTCGGACATGGGCGAGCCGCCGCATATCCATGCGTCCGGTCAGGGCGGAAAGGCAAAGGTCTGGCTCCATTCCGGCGAGATGGCGGAATGCAAAGGCTTCAATACCGTCGATGTGAAGCGTATTCTGTCGGTGGTTGAAGAACACAAGGTCGAGTTTTTGGAGGCATGGGATGACTTCTTCGGATCCGTATCCTGAACATGAGCGACCGGTCGCAGCATGGTGCGATCCGGCGCATGTGCATGTGCGCCTCGCTGATGACCGCGAAGTGGTGACGCCGCTCTGGTGGTATCCCCGGCTCCTGGCGGCAAGCCCGGCCGAGCGGAACAATGTCGAGCTGATGCTTGATGGCGTTCATTGGCCTGATGTGGATGAAGACCTGTCCGTTCGCGGGATGCTGAGTGGGTGGAAGTATCCGAACGCGGTTGAGCCGAGGGAAGTAGCTTGACGAAATACCACATGCGTCGTGCTCGGGCTTGGCCCGAGCATCCAATCCTCTCTGACGCGATGTTGTGAGCATATAAGCCTGGGGATGGTCCGGGCGGAAATACAGGAAGACGACAATGAAATTCACACTGTCCTGGTTGAAGGACCATCTTGAGACCGAGGCTTCGCTTGAGGAAATCTGCGATCGGCTGACGACGATCGGGCTTGAGGTTGAAGAGGTCGATGACAAGGCGGCCTACAGGCCATTTACCATTGCCCGCGTGACCGAGGCGAAGCAGCATCCGGATGCCGACAGGCTGCGGGTGCTCACCGTCGATGCCGGGCCGGCGGTCAATGGCGGCAAGCCGCTTCAGATCGTCTGCGGCGCGCCGAATGCGCGCACCGGGCTTGTCGGCGCGCTGGCGCTGCCGGGGACCTATGTGCCGGGCATCGATGTCACGCTGTCGGTCGGCAAGATCCGCGGCGTCGAGAGCCAGGGCATGATGTGCTCGGAAAAAGAGCTCGACATGTCGGACAACCACGACGGCATCATCGACCTGCCGGAGGATGCGCCGGTGGGCGCAAGCTTCGCCGAATATGCAGGGCTTGATGATCCGGTCATCGAGATCAACCTGACGCCGAACCGGCCGGATTGCACCAGCATCTATGGCATCGCCCGCGATCTTGCCGCCTCCGGCCTTGGCACGTTGAAGACGCGGCCAGCGCCTTCCTTCAAAACCGAAGGCGAGACCTCGGTTGACCTCACGCTCGATTTCGCCGCCGAAGACAAGCACCTCTGCCCCGGCTTCGCGCTGCGGCTGGTCCGCGGCGTGAAGAACGGGCCGAGCCCGAAATGGATGCAGCAGCGCCTGATCGCGATCGGCCTTCGCCCCATCAACGCGCTGGTCGACATCACCAATTACATGACCTTCGACCAGGGCCGGCCGATGCATGTCTTCGACGCGGCCAAGGTCAAGGGCGGGCTCGTGGTGCGCCGGGCGAAGGAAGGCGAAACGCTGCTGGCGCTCGATGAGCGCGACTATGAATTGAACCATGACAATGTCGTCATCGCCGACGACAACGGCGTCGAATCGATCGGCGGCATCATGGGCGGCGAGCATTCCGGCTGCGACGAGAACACCACCGATGTGCTGATCGAATCGGCGCTGTGGGACCCGATGAACATCGCCCGTTCGGGCCGTGATCTCGGCATCATCACCGATGCCCGCTATCGCTTCGAGCGCGGCGTCGATCCGGAATATATGGTGCCCGGGCTGGAGCGGACGACCGAACTGGTGCTGGAACTGTGCGGCGGCACGGCTGCGGAGAAGAAGGTCGAGGGCTATGACGGCTATGCGCCGAAGGTGATCGATTATCCGTTCTCCGAGGTGAAGCGCCTCACCGGGCTCGATGTCTCGCCGCGCGAAAGCAGCGATATTCTGACTCGCCTCGGCTTCACCGTCGATGGCGCGGGCGAGCGCGTGTTCGTCAAGGTGCCGTCATGGCGGCCGGATATCGAGGGCAAGGCCGATCTGGTGGAAGAGGTCATGCGCATCCATGGCGTCGACAACATCAGGCCGGAACCGCTGCCGGCGGCCGGCGCTGTCAACGAGAAGATCCTGACCACGCTGCAGATCCGCTCGCGCGCGGCCCGGCGCGAGCTTGCCGCGCGCGGCATGCTGGAGGCGGTCACCTGGTCCTTCATTCCGGAGGATCAGGCGAGGCTATTCGGCGGCGGCGCGCCGGCGCTGAAGCTGTCGAACCCGATTGCCGCCGATATGTCGGACATGCGTCCCTCGCTGCTGCCCGGCCTGCTAACGGCTGCCCGGCGCAATGCCGCGATCGGCCATGGCGATGTCGCCCTGTTCGAGGTCGCGGCAACCTACGAAAACGACAGGCCGGAAGGCCAGCGCCGGGTTGCCGGCGGCATCCGCCGCGGCACGGCAACGCTTTCCGGCTCCGGCCGGATGTGGTCGAACGGCGAGACCGGCGCGGGACGCGCCGTCGGCGTGTTCGACGCCAAGGCCGATGCGCTGGCCGTGATCGAGGCCTGCGGCGTGCCGATGGGCAATGTCCAGATCGTTGCCGGCGGGCCGGACTGGTATCACCCCGGCCGTTCCGGCACCATCAGGATGGGCCCGAAGATCGTGCTCGGCCATTTCGGCGAGTTTCACCCGAAGGCGCTGGAAGCGCTGGACGTTTCCGGCAAGCTGGCAGGTTTCGAGATCTTCATCGACGCCATGCCGGAGCCGAAGAAGAAGCCGACCCGCACCAAGCCGGCGCTGACGCTGTCGCCGTTCCAGACGGTGACACGCGACTTCGCCTTCGTGGTCGACCGCACGATCGAAGCAGGCGCAATCGAGCGCGCGGCGGCCGGCGCCGACCGCAAGCTGATCACTGGCGTCACCGTCTTCGATATCTTCGAGGGCGCCTCGCTCGGCGAGGGCAAGAAGTCGGTGGCGATCGAAGTCGCGATCCAGCCGGCCGAGTGCACGCTGACGGATGAGGATTTCGAGGCGCTGACGAAGAAGATCGTCGCCAATGTCGGTAAATCGACCGGCGGCGTGATCCGGGCGTAAACGGCCCCTTGCGGGAGGCAGGTGCGCGCATCTGTCTTCCGCCCGCGTCTTGCCGCATCGCCGTGGCGCACCTATAACCTTGGGAAACAACCCTGGAGAGACCGATGACCGAGGCTGCCGGCAAGACGACGATCGATGACGCACAGGTCGAGTGGTTCTCGAAGATGGCCGCCGAGTGGTGGAACCCGCATGGCAAGTTCAAGCCGCTGCACAAGTTCAACCCGGTGCGCATCAGCTATATCCGCGAAAAGGCCTGCGCCCATTTCGGCCGCGACGAGAAGCTGGCCCGCCCGCTGGAAGGGCTGCGCGTGCTCGATGTCGGCTGCGGCGGCGGGCTGCTGTCGGAGCCGATGGCGCGCATGGGCGCAAGCGTTGTCGGCATCGACCCCGCAGAAAAGAATATCGGCATCGCCAAGACCCATGCCGCCGAAAGCGGCGTGCCGGTGGACTACCGCGCCGTCACGGCGGAAAAGCTTGCCGAGGACGGCGAGAGCTTCGATATCGTGCTCAACATGGAAGTGGTCGAGCATGTCGCCGATGTCGATTTCTTCCTCACGACCTGCGCATCGCTGGTAAAGCCCGGCGGCATGATGTTCGTCGCCACCATCAACCGCACGCTGAAGGCCGGGGCGCTGGCGATCTTCGCCGCCGAGCGGGTGTTGCGCTGGCTGCCGCCCGGCACCCACCAGTATGAAAAGCTGGTACGGCCGGAGGAAATCGAGACGCCGCTGAAGACATCCGGCATGACGCCCGTGGAGCGCCAGGGCGTGTTCTACAGCCCGCTGACGGATAGCTGGAACCGCTCGAAGGATACCGACGTCAACTACATGGTGCTGGCGGTCAAGCCCGAGGCCTGAGCGCGCCGGACGGGTTTGCGCTGCTTCAGTTGAATACTTCGTTGGGATAGACGCCCCAGATATCCTTCTGGCGCATATAGCCGTTGACGCCCTTGACCGAGAGCTCGCACCAGGTGCCGTCGCACTCCTCGAGATGCACGATCACGCCGGGCTCCAGGCTCGCGACATCGCGGGCCGAATCATCCTTGCCGGCCTTCAGCGCCAGAAAATTCTCGCTGTCCGCATTGCCGTCGCGCAGCCAGGGCGCGATCATGGCGTTGCGCTGGGAGGACAGCACCGAGACATGCATCCAGCCCTCGGTGCCGTCGGCGTCGCGCACCTGGCGCCAGACGCTGTATTCCTCGGTGATCTCGACGGGAAGGCCGGGGCGCTTGTAGATCCATTTGGTGGCGTAGTTGAAGCCGGGGCCGACGCGCATGCGGGCGCGATCCGGCTTGATCATGGCAAAACGCGGCAGCGGCCCGCCCGAGGCGCCCTTGCGCTCGGTTTGCGCCATCGCCGGCTCCAGCATGGCGAAGACAAGCAATGTGCAGATTAGCAATCTTGCCAGACGACGCATATGACCTCTTCTAATACCGTTTCCCGGCCTGTTGTTGTTCTGTTCGCGCGGGTTTACGGCCACGCGCCTGCCCCTTCAATGAGGGATTTGCGTGTCCGAAGCGGTTTTCATCACGGGAAGAACCGCTTCAGGTGGAAAAGCGCCCTCATTATGTGCATTATCGCCCGACATGATTAATGAGCTGTTAACCGATGAATAACCCCAGAAAGCCCGTCGTCGTCGTCACCCGCAAGCTGCCCGCTTCGGTGGAGGCGCGGATGGGGGAACTGTTCAGCGTCGAGCTGAACCATGACGACCGGCCATTTTCGCGCGAGAAACTCGCCGAGGCCATGGCGCGGGCCGATGTGCTGGTGCCGACGCTGACCGACACGATCGATGCCGCGCTGATCGAGAAGGCCGGCCCGAATCTGAAGCTGATCGCGAGCTTTTCCAACGGCATCGACAATGTCGATGTCGATGCCGCCGCGCGCAAGGGCATCACCGTCACCAATACACCGAATGTGCTGACCGAGGACACCGCCGACATGACCATGGCGCTGGTGCTGGCGGTGCCGCGCAGGCTTGCCGAGGGGGCCAGGCTTCTGGCCGGCAGCGGATCGGAAAGCTGGCAGGGCTGGAGCCCGACTTGGATGCTCGGAAGGCGGATCTGGGGCAAGCGGCTCGGCATTGTCGGCATGGGGCGCATCGGCACGGCGGTCGCGCGCAGGGCAAAGGCCTTCGGCCTTTCGGTGAATTACCACAATCGCAACCGCGTCAATCCGGAGACCGAGGCGGAGCTGGAGGCGACCTATTGGGACAGCCTCGACCAGATGCTTGCGAGGGTCGATATCGTGTCGGTCAACTGCCCGTCGACGCCGGCCACCTATCACCTGATCTCGGCGCGCCGGCTGGCGCTGCTGAGACCGGAAGCCTACATCGTCAACACCGCGCGCGGCGACGTGATCGACGAGGCGGCGATGATCCGCTGCCTGGAAGAGGACCGCATCGCCGGCGCCGGCCTCGATGTGTTCGAGAACGAGCCGGCGATCAATCCACGGCTTCTGGAGCTTGCCAGAACCGGCAAGGCCGTGCTTTTGCCGCATATGGGCTCGGCCACGCTCGAAAGCCGGGTCGATATGGGCGACAAGGTGATCATCAATATCCGCACCTTCTTCGACGGCCATCGCCCGCCGAACCGGGTGCTGCCGGGCCGCATTTGATGCAGCTCAGCCTTTAACCTCCAGCCGCATGCCAGCCCTCAGATGGGGCAGCAATATCCGCATCGCCGCCGGCGCGATCGCCACGCATCCGGCGGTCGGCGAAAAGTCCTGGCGGGCGAGGTGGAAGAACACGGCGGAACCGCGATTGCGGGCGCGCGAGCCCATGTTCCAGTCCATCACGATCACGAGGTCGTAAACGCCGTCCTCGCGCCGCAGGCGTTCATGGCTTGCGCTGAAGGGCAGGCGAACCGGGCGGTTGTAGTTCGGAGAGACCGGCGCGTCGCACCAGCCGTCATCAGCCCTGGTCGCGCTGATCCGCAGCCCGGATTGCGGCCAGCATCGCCGATGCCTTGGGTCGCGGTAGCCGTAAAGCAGCGCCATGGCGGCGATCGGCGTCTTGCCGTCGCCCTCATGTTTCATGGCCGTCATGCCGTTCCGGCCGATTGCAGCTCGGAAGCGGAGCGGACCGTAGGCGAGGACGGCGCGGTGGGCGGGGCCCGGCGCGCGGCGCACCGCGATAACGCCCCGTGTTTTCGTCGCGGAACGGCTGGTTTTCTTCACTTTTTTTTGCTTTGTGCGTGAAATCATATAGTTTCATAGCATTACGCCGGGCCATGGCGTATCGCAATGGTCTTCGGGGATGCGAGGCAGAGGGCAGGTGCGGATGACAGAGCGGACGATACTTCTCGTCGACGACGATGCGGATTTGCGCGAGACGCTGGTGGAACAGCTCGAGCTCTACGACGAATTCATCCTCCGCTCCGCCGATTGCGCGGCCAAATCGCTGAAAATGCTGCGCGAGGAACAGATCGACCTTCTGATCATGGATGTCGGCCTGCCGGACATGGATGGCCGCGAGGCGGTGAAGCTCGCGCGCAAGAACGGCTACAAGGCGCCGATCATCATGCTGACCGGCCACGACACCGACAGTGACACCATTTTGGGGCTCGAGGCGGGCGCCAACGACTATGTCACCAAGCCGTTCCGCTTCGCCGTGCTTCTGGCGCGCATCCGCGCCCAGCTTCGCCAGCACGAGCAGAGCGAGGACGCGACCTTCAATGTCGGGCCCTATGTGTTCAAGCCGGGCCAGAAGCTGTTTCATACCGCAGACGGCCAGAAGATCAGGCTCACCGAAAAGGAAGCCTCGATCATCCGCTATCTTTACCGCGCCGGCCAGAAGGTGGTAACCCGCGACATGCTTCTGGAAGAGGTCTGGGGCTATAATTCCGGGGTCACGACGCACACGCTCGAAACCCATGTCTACCGCCTGCGCCAGAAGATCGAGGAAGACCCGTCGAACGCGCGGATCCTCGTGACGGAAAACGGCGGCTACAAACTGGTGCCCTGATACGGCTTTGCCGGTTAGGGGGAGGGGGACGAGATGGCACTGTCTGACGACATCGCGACGCTGCGCCGGGTGGAGCTTTTCTCCGGTTTTTCTGCCGATCAGTTGCGTCTCATCGCCTTTACCATTTCGCGGCTTTCGCTTGGCGAGGGCGAATTGCTGTTTGACGAGGATCAGGACAGCGCCGGCGCCTATATGCTCGAAAGCGGTCATCTCGATCTTCAGGCCGGCGGGCGCTCCGCCGGCATTGCAGGGCCGGGCAGTCTGCTGGCGGAGGCAGCACTCATCAGCCCCGTGCCGCATCGTTTCGCCGCCCGCGCCAGCGCGCCGTCGGAACTCCTGCTGATCCGCCGTGAGCAGTTCCTGCGCCTGATCGAGGAATATCCCGATATCGGCCGCGAAATGGAAAACCGCCTGCGCCAGAGCTTCGCCGACATGGTCGGCGCTCTGAATGCGGTGAAGACGCGGCTTTCTGACTTTTAGGCTTCGTTCCGAAGGCTTCTAAACCGCTTCCACGACCAGCTTCCCGCCGTCGCTGCCGGTGATGCGCACCGTGGCGCCGATGGGAGCGTCCGGGCCCTCCGCCGTCCATGTCGTGTCGTCGAGCCGGATGCGCCCCCTTCCGTTGACGATCGCCTCGCTGACGATCGCGGTGCGGCCGATCAGGCTTGCCGCGCGCTGGTTCAGCAGCGGCTGGTCGGAGGTCGTGTCCCGGCGCGAAAGCACCCGCCGGCCGACGAGGATGCTGACGAAGGCGAGCACTGCGAAGAGCACGAGCTGCAATTGCCATACCCAGAAGCCGAAACCCTGGAAGGGCAGCGACAACAGGCCGAGGATCAGGGCCGCGATGCCGACCCACATCAGGAACACGCCCGGCACGATCAACTCTGCCACCAGAAGCAGCAGGCCCACGATGAACCAGCCCCAAGGCCCGGATTCCGAAAAGAAGACGAGCAGCTCCATCGCCGTCAGCTTTCGTCGTTCGGGCGCGACCCGGAGACCGACGGGGTGGAACGCGTCGGCCGCGATGCCGTCGTCCCATCGCCATCGGAGCCGAAGACTTCCCTGGCGATCTGGCCGATGCCGCCGAGCGAGCCGATCAGCGATGACGCTTCCATCGGCATCAGCACCACCTTGGAATTCTTGGCGGTGCCGATCGAGGCCATCGCCTCGGTATATTTCTGCGCCACGAAGTAGTTGATCGCCGCGACATCGCCCTCGGCGATCGCGGTGGAGACGGAACGGGTGGCGTTGGCCTCGGCTTCGGCCAGCCGTTCGCGGGCCTCGGCCTCGCGATAGGCGGCCTCGCGCTCGCCCTCGGCCTCCAGAATGGCGGATTGCTTGGAGCCTTCGGCGCGGAGAATCTGGGCGGCGCGGTGACCCTCGGCGTCAAGGATCTGCGCGCGCTTCTCGCGCTCGGCCTTCATCTGCCGGCCCATGGCCTCGACTAGATCGGCCGGCGGCCGGATATCCTTGATCTCGATGCGCGTCACCTTCACGCCCCACGGCTCAACGGCGAGGTCGACGACGCGCAACAGGCGTTCATTGATGGAATCGCGGTTGGAGAGCAGCTCGTCGAGATCCATCGAACCCATGACCGAGCGGATATTGGTCATGGTCAGATTAAGGACCGCGAGCTGCAGATTGGCAACCTGATAGGCGGCGGAGGCCGGGTTGAGGATCTGGTAGAAGCAGACGGCGTCGGCCTGGACGCTGGCATTGTCGCGGGTGATGACCTCCTGTTCGGGCACATCCAGCACCTGTTCCATGATGCTGATGCGCTTGCCGATCCGGTCGATGAACGGGATGATCAGGTTGAGGCCCGGGGTCAGCGTGCGGGTGTAGCGGCCGAAGCGCTCCACGGTATAGCCATAGCCCTGCGGCACGGTCTTGATCCCGGCGAACAGCGTCAGAAGGATCAGCACCGCCAGAATGATGATCGTGATGGAAAATCCGGTCAGTGCTTCCATGTCATTTCCTCCTTCGGCCGGTTTCTCCGGCTCAGTTTACCCAGCCCGACAGCTCGCGGGCAACCACATGGTCGATCACCCGCATGCCCTCGTCGGAATCATTCAGGCAGGGGATATGGGTGAATTTCTCGCCGCCGTGCTCCATGAAGCTCTCGCGGGCCTGCTCGCCGATTTCCTCCAGCGTTTCCAGACAGTCGGAGACGAAGCCGGGATTCATTACCGCGATCCGCTTGATGCCCTTTTTCGGCAGTTCCTCGACCGTCTTGTCGGTATAGGGCTGCAGCCATTCCTCCGGCCCGAAGCGGGACTGGAAGGTGATCATCAGCCGCTCCTTGGAAAGTCCGAGCCGCTCGCGCAAGAGCCGCGCCGTCTTCTGACACTGGCAGTGATAGGGATCGCCCTTCTTGAAATAGGACTGCGGAATGCCGTGGAACGAGGTGATGATCAGCTCCGGCTCCCAGTCGAGCGTGGCGAGGTGGTTTTCGACCGATTTCGCCAGCGCGTCGATATAGACCGGGTCGTCGTGATAGGGCGGCACGGTGCGTAGCGCCGGCTGCCAGCGCATGTCGAGTAGCGCCTGGAACGCCTTGTCGTTGACGGTCGCCGTGGTCGATGCGGCATATTGCGGATAGAGCGGATAGATCAGGATGCGCTCGCAGCCGGCCGCCTTCAGCGCCTCGATGCGGGCGGGGATGGAGGGCTGGCCGTAGCGCATCGCCCAGTCGATCACGAGGTTCGGCGTATCCGCGTATTGCGCTGCAAGCTTTTCGGCCTGGCTGCGGGTATAGGTGCGCAGATAGCTCTCATCCAGCTCGTTGTTCCAGATCAGCTTGTAGGCCTCGCCGACCTTGGCCGGGCGACGGTTCAGCACGATGCCGTAGAGGATCGGATACCACAGCGCCCGCGGCCATTCGATCACGCGCTTGTCCTTCAGGAACTCCTCCAGATAGCGCCGCATCGAAGCCTTGTCGGTGCCGTCCGGCGTGCCGAGATTGACGAGCAGGACGCCGACCTTGCCGAAGGCGACGCTGGGGTGTTTGTCCGGCCATGCGGCATGCAATTCTGACATCGGCAGTCTTTCCATTGTTGTCGTTGTCGGGTGTCATATAACAACGCAAACAAGGCTTCGCCAGATTATACGGTGTCGCAGGCGGATCGGGGCTCTGCCGTCTGTTGCTGACATTGAAGAGGTGAGGGCCTGGCAGCAAACAATCTCCCCCCTTGAGGGGGAGATGTCGCGAAAGCGACAGAGAGGGGTATGGGCATAAGCCTCATATTCCGAATTTGCCGAGAGGGTTCACCCCTCTCTGCCCCTGTCGGGGCATCTCCCCCTCAAGGGGGGAGATTATGGGTTGAGACGCTTCTATTACTTAGCCACGTCGGTGATACGGCCGTCGGTGTAGGGCTCGTAGGGGCTGTTCATGCCGATATATTCGGCGACGGCATCTTCCAGGTTGGGGCCGAAATCATAGGCGTTCATGCCCTTTTCAGCGAACACGGCATAGCCGTCGCCGCCCCCGCGCACATAGTTGTTGGTGACGATGCCGTAAGTAGCGGTCTCGTCGATCGGCGTGAAGCCGCCATTGCCATCGGCAACTTCGACGGAGACCACGCGGCTGCCCGGTTCCTTGCTGGAATCATAGGTGTATTTCATTCCGGAGACCTGCGGATAGCGGCCGGCGCCGTCTTCGATCTCCGACAGGCCGTTTTCAAGCGCTGCAATCACATCGGCGCCCTTGAGCTGGAAGGTCGCGATCGTGTTCTGGAACGGCAGCACGGTCAGCACCTCGCCCATGGTCACCGTTCCCGCATCGATCGAGGCGCGCACGCCGCCGCCGTTCTGGATCGCGAGCGTGATGCCCTGATCGGCGACGCGGGCGAGCATGGCGTCGGCCACGAGATTGCCCATCGAGCACTCCTCGGCGCGGCAAACGGTGCGGTCGCCATTGACCTCGCTTGCGGTTTCGCCGACTTCCCGCTTCTTCAGCTCCTCAAGCGGGGCATCGAGTTCGGCGACCCGTGCCGCGAAGGCTTCGTCCGGCGTCACGGACGCATCCAGCAGGATCGGCGCGCCAGAGACGTCGATCACCTTGCCGTCATCATCGAAGGTGACGTTGAGATCGCCGAGATATTTGGAATAGGCATAGGCAGTGACGACCGGAACCTCTTCGCCCGACGGGTTCCTGACCATCGTCGGATAGGGGCCGGCGGCCTTGTCGTCGGTGCTGGAAAGCAGGGTGTGGCTGTGTCCGCCGACGATCACATCGATGCCGTCCACGGCGGCGGCGATCTCCTGATCGCGCTTGTAGCCGACATGGGACAGAAGGATGATCTTGTTGACACCCTGCGCCTCGAGTTCGGGAACGGCCTTCTGCAGATACTCGATCTCGTCTTCGAAGGTGATCTTGGGGCCGGGCGACGACGTCTCATCGGTATCGGTTGCCAGAACCGAGACGACCCCGACCTTCTCGCCGTCGAAATCGAAGATCTCATAACCCTCGAACTTGCCGTGAACGATGCTGTCCTCGGCCGCGATCGTGTTGCCCGAAAGGATCGGGAAATCGATGGCGTCGATGAAGGCAAGCAGTTCTTCCGGGCCATCATCGAATTCGTGATTGCCGATCGCCATGGCATCGAAGCCTATGTCATTCATGAATTCGGCGATCGGGGCGCCCTTGTACTGGGTGTAGAACAGCGAGCCCTGAAACTGGTCGCCGGCATCGAGAACCAGCAGGTTTTCGCCTTCATTGTCGGCGCGCTTCTGGTCGATCGCGGTCTTCACCCTGGCAATGCCGCCAAAGCATTCGCCGGCGGCATCGTCTTCGGCCGAGCAGGTCGAATCATATTTGTTGATCGATTCGATACGGGAATGGAGGTCGTTGATATGCAGGATTTCGAGGTCGAAATCGGCAAGGGCGCTGCCGGCTGAAAGGGTCAGCGCGGATGCCGCGAAGAGGGCGGCTTTCGAAAGGGAATGCATGGCAGACTCCTGAAAAGAATGAAATCGCGGCACTTGCCGCCCGGCACTTAACTTTACACGGGAATGTGACGACGTTTTAAACCGCCGCGTCAAGTGCCGATTTCAGGAGCGGCCACAAAAGCGGGCCGCCAAACCGCGCTGTCAGAAACTACCGCCGGTCTGCGCGCCGGAGAAATTCACCGAGGGCGTGGCGGCGGGCATCGATGTCGGCGGCGTCATGGTGTTGCCCGGCATCGTCTGGGAGGGTTGAGCGCTCGCCACCTGCTGGGAAAGGTCGGGCAGGGTGAAGCCCACGGGGGCCATGCTCGGCTTGTAGAGCGAGAATTTCGCGCCCTGGCTCGGCGTGCAGTTCATCAGATAGGGGGCCACCAGCGCGCAGTTGACCCTGGACTGGGTCCGGCGCAGCACCGAGGTCAGCTCGATTTCGATCAGATTGCCGGTCTCGGTATAGGTGCCGACGGCAAGCGTGGTGTTGCTGTCGGCCGAAAGCGTCTCGAATCGGCCGCCGGCAAAGCGCGATATGATCCCGTCCTTGTCGCGCCATTCGCCGTCAACGGCGGAAACGGGCGCCTGGGGCGCTGTCGGCGTAGAAGGAAGGCGGCTGGACTGCGGCGTGGTGGTGCAGGAGGCGGCAAGCACTGTGCAGCAGACGAGGGTCAGGATCGGGATCGTTTTCACGGGCGCGCTCTTTCGCAATCGGTTCAAACACAAGAAAGGCTTATCTGGCTTCAAAAATCAACTGCAGGAGGGGCCGGTTGGTTCCATGTCGGCTGCATCGCTTTTTCACCGTTGCATGGAAGGCTCACTGTCGGCTTTTGTGCCGCGCCTCGGCGTCGGCCCGGCGGGCGAGGCTTTCTTCGGGCCATTCCTCGCTCATCTCGTAATAGGCATCGAATGCCCGCGCCCCCGCCGGCAATGGCAGCCAAGGCAGTTTCGAGCGCGTGTAGATGTGGACATCGGGCTCGAAGTGGTCGGCCTCGTCCAGGGCCATGATCCGCACGAATTTCAGCCAGCCGCGTCCGCCATAGTCGCTTAAGAGCGGGGCCCCGCAATCGGCGCAGGCCGAAAGGACATGCGCCCGTCCGCTGGTGGTGGGAAGGCGGTGTTCGGCCGGCGTGCCGCTTGCGATTTCGATAGCATCCCCTTCAATGAGCCCGTTTATGGCAAACGGTCCGCCGGTCTGGCGCTGGCAATCCCGGCAGTGGCAGGCGTGGATGAACATCGGGCGCCTGTTCATCTTGAAACGTATGGCGCCGCAAAAACAGCCGCCCTCGAAAACTGCGTCGGACATTCACCGCTTCCCCATCTTGCCTCGGCGCAGCAAAGCATGGCGCCGGGCTGCGGGCAACTTGTCTTGCCTCGGCGTCGGAGGTTTTCTATGTTTTGAGCCTTGGCGGGCAATGAGGCGCTATCTATTTCCTCCGCACCTGTTCTAATCAGGACATTCGCGAAAAGGAGGCGGCGCATGGCGGAAAAGCCGAGAATCAGAATTGTCTATTGCAGCATGTGCAACTGGCTGATGCGTTCGGCATGGATCGCGCAGGAACTGCTTTCGACCTTCTCGCTCGAAATCGGCGCGGTCACGCTCGAGCCGCGCACCGGGGGCATTTTCGAGATCTGGGTCGATGATGAACTGATCTGGGAGCGCAAGCGCGATGGCGGCTTTCCCGGCCCCAAGGAGCTCAAGCAGAAGGTCCGCGACATCATCGATCCCGATCGCGATCTCGGCCATGTCGATCGCGCGGGCGAGCCCGGAAAGCAGGACTGAGGCGGCAGACGACAGGTCCGGTCGAGGCGAACAGCTTTTTTGTCGCGAAAACGTCAAATACCCGTTGACTAATGCCGCCACGCCTCTTAAACGAGCCGTCATTGCCCAGATGGCGGAATTGGTAGACGCGCCAGCTTCAGGTGCTGGTACTCGCAAGGGTGTGGAGGTTCGAGTCCTCTTCTGGGCACCAATTCATCTCGATATCCTGATTTTGTTTTGCCCCGCTATTCTCGCGGGAACCGGACGGCTGTTGTTACGCCCGGACGTCATTGATGCCGTATAAGTCGTGCGCTTTGACAGAATTTCCCGGTTCGGTTGTAGTCTACCTTCGGGATTTGAAATAAAACGCCCCAATAGTAACAATTTATACAATCATTAGTATTGCCTGTATCAGGGTTTTCAATTATTCATCTATCGAAATATACAGCTATTGTGCAACAGGGCGCGCCTCAGAAAATATAAAAGGGAGGTGAAGGAATGCATGATATTAGTGCGGAAAATCAGGAGCGCGCTGGTCGCTGGTTGATTGAAGAATCAAAGAAAACGAGAATGTTAAGGTCCATAGAAACGTCTTTGGATCTTGCCATCAAGCTGGGTTACAGCGCTGCCGCGGTTCGTATGTATGGAGCACTCGAGCTTATACATAATGAAAAGGACCTCGGAGAAGAATAGTGATCGCGTATAACGCGTCGTCGAGTAAAGATCCGGCGGCGCGTTCTTGTTGATAGGCTCTAGAGCAATTCCAGGTGAAGTGGACACCGGTTCACCGTCCGGAATTGCGTGACAACAAAGAGATAGAGCCATTTCGCGTTTCCGTGAAACGCGGGATGGCTCTAACGTCTTTCCGCCAGCCATTCCTGCGCACCGCCAATGTCCATCGGTCTGCCGAACAGGTAGCCCTGGCCCAGATCGACCTTGAGGCGGAGCAGGGTTGCGTATTCCTCTTCGGTTTCCACGCCTTCGGCGATGGTGAGCGCGCCGGTCTGGCGGGCGAAGTCGACCATACCCAGCACAAGCGCCTGTTTGGCGAGGTTGGAATTGATGTCGCGCACCAGTTCGATGTCGAGCTTGAGGATATCCGGCCGCATGCGCAAAAGCGCGATCAGGCCGGAGAACCCGGCGCCGACATCATCGGCGGCGGTGCGTATGCCTCGCCGACGCAGACCTTCGAGCGCGGTGGCGAGTTCGTTGAAATCCTCCGCCACGTCGTGTTCGGTGATCTCCAGCACAAGCCGCTCGGGCGGCATATGGCCGATCGCTTGTAGCAGCGCGCCGCTGGCGATGGTCTGCGGGGAGGCGTTGAAGCCGATCGCCATTTCCTGCGGGATGTCGCCGAGCAATGCCAGGGCCTTTTCAATGGCTGCGATCTCGAGCTCGACCTGTCGGCCCACCTGTTGGGCCTCCTCGAACCAGATATTGGGGGGCCTGCCGTCGGCAAATCGCGACAGGGCCTCGAACTTGATCGGCCGCAGGGTTTCAAGATCCACCACCGGCTGCAGTACGATCCTGAAGCCGTTCTCAAAGAGTGCGCCATCGAGCCGCGCGTGAATGTCGGCCGTGTCCGCGCGGCGACGCAGGCCGTCATTGATCTGCCTGGCAGCAAGTCCGGCGAAGGTTTCCATAACCGCCAGGTCGCGTTCCCCTAGGTCCGGATGCGGCGTGGTGCGCAGACAGCAAAACATGCCGTATACCTCGCCATTGTCGCGATAGACCGGCAGGCTCATATGCGCGCCGATCGGCACGTTCTGCGTGATCGGCATGGCAACCGCAAGCGGGTGCTCGCTGGTATCGGCCATCAGGTTCGGCAACAGGCCGTCGAGAATGTGCTGGCAGTAGACCGCCGACAGCGGCATCACCGTTCCGGGGCCGACGAGCGCCTCGAAACCCGGGGCGCTGACGGCGCGGAAAACCGACTGGCCGTCGACGATCTCGGAAAGATAGGCGACCTCCATGTCGAAATGCGTACGCACCGTCTCCAGAATGATGTCGACGGCGTCTCTGGGCTGCTCTATCGGTTCCAGCGTCAGGTTGAGAGGTAGGCGACCCATCTTTTTAGCGTCCGCTGTTTCGTGCTTGTTTGCATGCTACAGCGGTTCTTGTGTCTCCGTCCAGTTTCAACGTTGGTCTTACGCAGTAGAACGACCGCTTCGGTGTTGAATTTCTTGCCTTTTATCAAGTCTGGACCCTGAAATGGTCGCCTTCGAGCTTCACCGCGTGGCCGCTCATGGCAGATTGCTGGGCGGCGTGGCCCATGGCAACGGCCCACCAGCCATCCTCGAGGCTCACCTCCACCGGTCGCGAACCGGCGATCGCGGCGACAAAACTCTGGTGCTGGTAGAAGGTCGAACCGTTGTGATCGCCCGCCATCAAGAGCGTTGGATCAACCGGGATCACCGTTTCGCGCGGGCCCTTGGGGTTGCGCGGAGAATAGACCATGCGGGCCTCCGGCGGCGCGCCGAGGTTGGCCGGCCAGAAGCGGGTCGGGCCCGGCACGTGGCATTCGATCTTGCCTTCGGGGCCGATCGCCGAAATTTCTTCCTGATAGCGCGACCCCTCGGCGAACATGCAAAGCTCCAGCGCCGCGCGGGCTCCCGAGGCGAAGTCAACGATGACATAGGCGTGGTCCCAGACATCCGGCCGCTCATGGCCGTCGATCACCTCGTCGCGATGGTTGAAGGCCTGGCCGCCGCTGGCCATGATCCGCACGGGGTCGCTTTTCATCACCAGCCGCATCAGGTCGAAGAAATGGCAGCATTTCTCCACCAGCGTGCCGCCGGAATAGCGGTTGAACCGGTTCCAGTTGCCGACCTTGGTCAAAAACGGAAAGCGGTGTTCGCGTATGCTCAGCATCCGCACGCCGCCGGTCACGCTGTCCGCCTCGGCCAAAAGTCGCGCGATCGGCGGCATGTAGCGGTATTCCATCGCCACCCAGACCGGCGCGGGATAATTTGCCTTGAAAGCGGTTACCCGGGCGGTATCGCCGGGATCAGTGAAAAGCGGCTTTTCCACCATCAGCGGCAGCGGCCGCGTGCGAGCGATCGCCTCCATCTGCGACAGATGCAGGTGGTTGGGGCTGGCGATCAACAGGCAGGTGATCGCCTCCACCGCAAGCAGTTCGGCGAGGCTGTGGCAAAGCTTCGCCTGCGGGGCGAGGGCTGCCGCCTTTTCGCGCATCTCCGGTTCGGGCTCGAAGATCGCGCCGATTTCTGCGTCAGGCAGAAGCGCAATATTGCGCAGATGCTCCTGTCCCATCATGCCGCAGCCGATAATGCCGTAGATTGCCTTCACCTCAGCCCCTCCTATTTGAGCCGCGCGACATAGCGCACCACCGCCGGGTCGAACCATGTGTATGAAAATTCCGCCTTCTCGCCGTCCCGGTCGAAGGAGATGCGTTGCACCTCGGGCACCGGCGCGCCGGCGGCAAGGCCGAAATCATCCGGCGTCCAGTCCGGCACGGATCCAAGCCCGATCCGGTCCTCTGCCCGCGTGATCCAGAGACCGAGCTTCGTGCGATAGTGGAGATAGAGGCTTTCGGAGAGATCGGTCATGGTGAGCATCTCGGCATAGGCGGCATCGAGCCAGATTTCCTCAAGTGCTGCGAATTTCTTGCCGACGAAGCGGCGGCGGCGGATGCGGTGGGCCCTGGCCGAGGAGCCGAACGCCGGCAAATCCACCGGCTTGTCCATAAGGTCCACGGAGAGCGGCCGCGCCGTCGGCAGACCGCCGCCTTCGATCAGCTCCAGCCGGAACATGGTGTAGACGCTCGCGGGATCGGCGATCGCGCGTACGTAATTGCCAGAGCCCTGGCGGCGCTCCAGCAGCCCGCGCGCCTCCAGTTCGGTGAGCGCCTTGCGCAGCGTCCCGACCG
Organism: Martelella sp. FOR1707; assembly: GCF_053484265.1. Lineage (NCBI taxonomy): Bacteria > Pseudomonadati > Pseudomonadota > Alphaproteobacteria > Hyphomicrobiales > Aurantimonadaceae > Martelella > Martelella sp. FOR1707. The sequence continues at coordinate 355,273 of NZ_JBAKFP010000005.1, forward strand.
CGACATTCAGCTCGGCGGCAAGCTTGCGTTCGGGCGCGAGTTTCTCGCCGTCGACCAGCCGACCGGCCGCCAGATCGCGCACGATCAGTTCCACGATCTGCAGATAGACCGGAAGGCTGCCATCATTGCGGGATTTCATCGTCACCTCAAAATTGATACACTATTGATTTACTCGAAATTTGATGATACGCAAGCAAAAAATTGGGAGAAACGCATGACCGTCGTGCCCGTCACATCCGCCGATCTGAACGCTGCCGAAGTTTCGTGGTTTTCCGCGCTGTGTTCGGATGACTACGCCTATCTCGGCGTGCCGGATGGCAGCCTGCGTTCGTCCTTCGAACACTGTTCCGACATCGTGAAGAGGGCGGAAGGCCACGGCTTCCGCAATATCCTGTGCCCCTCATCCTATCAGGTGGGGCAGGACACGCTGAGTTTCGTGGCGGGCTGCGCGCCGATTACGGAAAAGATCAATTTCCTGGCGGCGATCCGCTGCGGCGAGATGCAGCCGATCATGCTGGCGCGCACGGTCGCCACCCTCGATCACATGCTGAAGGGCCGGCTGACGCTGAACGTGATCTCCTCCAACTTTCCGGGCGAGGAGGCCGACAGTGCCTATCGCTACCGCCGCAGCCATGAGGTGGTGGAGATCCTGCGCCAGGCCTGGACCCGTGACGAGATCAATTTCGACGGCGAGATCTATCAGTTCCACAAGGTCACGACCGAGCCCGCGCGTCCCTACCAGCAAAATGGCGGGCCGCTGCTCTATTTCGGCGGCTATTCGCCGGATGCGCTGGAGCTTTGCGGCGCGCAATGCGACGTCTATCTGATGTGGCCGGAGACGAAGGACCAACTCGCCGAGCGGATGAAGGCGGTTCATGAGCGCGCCGCCGCCCATGGCCGCACGCTCGATTACGGTCTGCGCGTCCATGTCATCGTGCGCGATACCGAGAAGGAAGCGCGCGAATATGCCGATCATCTGGTCTCGAAGCTCGATGATGAATATGGACGGCTGATCCGCGACCGCGCCCATGACGCCGCCTCGCTCGGCGTCTCGCATCAGGCTCGCGCGCGCGAACTCGCCGACCAGTTCGGTTATGTCGAGCCCGGTCTCTGGACCGGCATTGGTCGCGCCCGCTCTGGCTGCGGCGCGGCGCTGGTCGGCTCCACCGATCAGGTTCTCTCCAAGCTTGCCGAATATCGCGACATGGGCATTCGCGCCTTCATACTCTCCGGCTATCCGCATCTCGACGAGGCCGATCATTTCGGCACGAAAGTTCTGCCCGCGCTTGAGACCTGCTCGCTGCCGCATGTATATGGCCGGGTACCAGAAACCACACCGGCAACGCCGCTCGGCGTTGGAGAGAGGCATTGATGCAGCGGGTCGATATCGCGAAGGATTTGAGTTTCAGCCGTCTGGTCTACGGCATGTGGCGGATCGCCGAGGGCGATGCCACGCCGAAGACCGTTCAGGCCAAGGTGGAGGCCTGCCTGGCGCAGGGCATCACCACCATGGACAATGCCGATGTCTATGGCGGCTATACAGCGGAAGCCGTGCTCGGGGCAGCGCTGAAGGGGTCTCCCGGCCTGCGCGACAGGATCGAGATCGTCACCAAATGCGGCATCGTGGCGCCGATGGGCCGGCATGCCGGTGCGCGAGTGAAGCATTACGACACCTCGGCAAGCCATATCCGCGCCTCGGTCGAGGCATCGCTCACGGATATGGCGACGGATCATGTCGACCTGCTGCTGATTCACCGTCCCGATCCGATGATCGATCCGGAGGAGACCGGCCGTGTGCTGGACGATCTGGTGGCCGAGGGCAAGATCCTTGCCGCCGGCGTTTCCAATTTCCGCCCGCATGATTTCACCCTGCTGCAGGCCAATATGGAAACCTGGCTCGCCACCAACCAGATCGAACTGGGCCTGCTGGCGACCGAGCCCTTCACCAATGGCGACCTCGCCTTTCTGCAGGAGCGCACGCTGCCGGTGATGGCATGGTCGCCGCTTGGCGGCGGTCGCCTGTTCTCTGAAGCCGGTAAGCCGTTGCTTTCCGCGCTGGAGGCGAACGGCCAGAGCTTCGGCGTCGATGCATCTGCCGTCGCCATCGCGTGGCTGCTGGCGCATCCGGCCAATATTCTGCCGGTGCTCGGCACCAACAATCTCGATCGGATTGCCACGATTGCCGACGCCGAAAAGGTCGAACTCGACCGTCAGGACTGGTTCGCCCTGTTCGAGACCGCGCGCGGATACGAGGTTCCATAGCGCATTTCGCGGTTACGCCGGACGTCCGCGAAAATGCGGCAAGAAATGGAGAATGACGCTGCACCAGATGGCGATTGCAAAAGACAATGTGTTCGTGCCCGACCCAACCGACAACCGCCGCTATCGCCATGCGCTGGGCGCGTTTTCCACCGGCGTCACCGTGGTCACGCTGCAGGGCGATGCCGGGCCGCAGGGTATGACGGTCAACAGCTTCGCCTCGGTCTCGCTCGATCCGCCGCTGGTGCTGTGGTCGCCGGCCAAGTCTTCGCGCCGCCACGACCTGTTCGCCGGCGCCCGCCATTTCGCCATCCATGTGCTGAAGGCCGACCAGCACGACCTTTCCGCCCGCTTCACCCGCGGCGGAGCGGCGTTTGAAGGCCTCGACCATCACCTGAACGAAGAAGGCGTGCCGGTGCTTGCGGGAACGCTGGCCCGGTTCGAATGCGTCCGCGCCGATGCCCATGACGCCGGCGATCACACCATCGTGGTCGGTCGGGTGTTGCGCGCCGCTCACGGCGAGGGCGAGCCGCTGATCTTCTCACGCGGCGCCTTCGGCCGGTTTGCCCATCACCGCTGAAATGCCGCCGGCCCGCCGGTTCAGCTTTCGGAAAGCCAGGGCGCTTCGGGCGTCCAGAAGATGATATCGACGCCAAGGTAATTCTCGGCGAAATCAACGAATTCTGCCCTGGTATAGGGCTTGCCGGTCTTCTCGTTTTTGTATTTCAGCGTCGGCTCCTGAATGGCCATGGCGACCACCGGCAGCCGGTCGCGATAACCGTGGAAGAACGGATAGGCGTTCTTCATCTGACCCTTCCGATATGGCGCGATGTCGGGACCGCCAAGGCCGATGCCCTCCGCCGCCGCCATCTCGAACAGCCGCTCCATATAGCCGTGGTCGTTATTCCATTCGCACGGCCAGAAATTCACATACTGCACCACGTCGCTCTCGGTGAAAACGGATCGGGCGTGGCGCAGATTGTCGAGCTCGGCATCGACATAGGCATCGCAGGAAAAACCGGTTGTATCGGCCTTCATGTCGATATCGATCGCGGTTTCGGGGAGGTTGATGCCGGCAATGCGGCCGTTGAATTCCTCGGCGAGCGCCGTCAGCAATGACTGGAAGCGCGTCCGCAGCGCGTCGTTCCACTGGATCGCGGCCCAGCCTTGCTGCAGGGGCAACTCCTCGCCATTTCCGTCCATCTGGGCCACGAGGCCGCCGTCATAGACCGGATCGGTCAGGATATAGTCGGGCAGGCGACGGGCTTCGTTGGAGAAGAAACGGTCCTGGATCTGGATGAAGAATTGCTTGCCCAGCGCCTCGGTGCGGGCGAGGTCTGTCTCGATCGCCGAGAAGTCATACACGCCTTCGCCGGGCTCGAGTTGCCGCCAGCTGTAGATCTGCTGGAACCCTTCAATATCGGGCCGCTGCAACAGGCGCGTCAGCGTCGCCTCATCGGCATCGCCCGAATAGATGAAATTCGCGGGCTCGGCCGCAGCGGAGGAGGCGACCAGACATGTCGCCGCCAGTAGAAATTTAAATGTCATCGCTTGCCCCCGACTGCCTTGGTCCGTCACGCGGAGTATAGCGCCGAATGTGAAGCCCGGACGACGGGGAAGGGTCGAGAGGAAAAGATGGTTACCGGCCCGTTAATCTCGCTCGCCAAGTGCTCGAAAGCGTTTGGATTCTTTCCGAGGACAACCCGGTCAGCGCCCGGCAATCAGTCCCGGCAGGACGCGCGAGACGGTGCGTTCGATAACGTCGACCAGCACCATGGTCTGGTGGTCGACCTCGATGTTCAGAAGGTCGCCGGGCCTGTAGCGGGAAAATGTGGTCTGGCGCAGCGTTTCCGGGATCAGGTTGATGGTGAACAGGTTGTCCTCGACCTCCGCCACCGTCAGGCTGCAGCCGTTGACGGCCAGATAACCGCGCGGGAAGATATATTTCGCCCATTCTTCCGGCACGCGGAAACGGATGAAGGCCCTTTCCACCGCGGTGCTGATTGCTTCCACGGTGGCGGTTGTCGCCACATGGCCGGCGATCACGTGGCCGCCATTCTCATCCGTCATCTTGGCCGAGCGCTCCAGATTGACGCCGTCGCCTGCGGCAAGCGTGCCGAGATTGGTGCGCTCCAGCGTGGCGTTCATGGCATCGAAGGTGACATGATGGCCGTCAATGCCCGTGACCGAGAGGCAGACGCCTTCGATGTTGACGCTGGCGCCGAGCTTCAGCCCTTCCAGCAGTTCATCGGTGAATTCGATGGTGAAGGTCTTGCCGCCGGGATAGGCGGTGATATCGGAAAGCGGCCGGACGGCCTGGACGATGCCGGTATACATAATGGCTCTCCCGCCACGCGGGGGCCGCGCGACTTTCATGAAATCCTGGGTCAGGCGGCAATATGAGCGGGCGTTCGGCCGAAAACAAGAGCGCTACGGGCGACAGAGCGTCTAAGCCTTCGGCGGCAGCGAGAAAGCGTTTTCGACGGCGATCGACAGCCATTCTGCAAAATGCGCATCGCTGAGATCGTCGGCATCGACGAAATAGAAGCCGGACATCTTGCGTCCGCCATGCACCATCGGCTCGGACTGGCCGAGCTTGGCTGCGGCATCGGCGTTTTCCTTGCCGATGCGGAACAGGTAACGCCCCTCGCCATTCCTTCGGCTGGCGGCGGCCACCATATGGCCGTTCACCAGAAAGCAGAGCCCGCCGAACATCTTTTTCTCGCTCACCCCTTCGAGGCCTTCGAGACGGTCGCGCACACGGGCCGCCAGTTCCTCGTCAATGGCCATCGCTGCTCCCGTTCAGATAGGCCTTGAAGGCATCGCCGTAATCGGGATGCCAGCGCGACAGCGGCGGGCGGTTCTCGACGATATCGCCGATCGCCCACATCATCCGCTTTTCGTCCGTGGCGCGGTCGACCTCGCCATCCGGGCACAGGATGTAGAAATCGCCGTTTTCCAGGCTTTTCAGCATGAACTCGACCGTCTGTTTCGGCGTCCAGGCGCCCTTGGGCTTTTCGTCGCGGCCATTGGCGGTCAGCGGCGTGAACACGAAGCCGGGGATCAAGAGATGCGCCTCGAGCTTGCAGCCCTCGATATTGCGCAATTCATGCTGCAGCGCCTCGGTAAACGCCTTCACCCCGGCTTTTGCAACATTATAGGCCGGGTTGCCGGGCGGCGTGGTGATGCCCTGCTTGGAGCCGGTGTTGATGATCACCGCCGGCTCGCCATGGGCGCGCATTTCCGGCGCGAAGATGCGGGTGCCGTTGATCACGCCCGTAAGATTGACGCCGATGATCCGGTCCCACGGCATCTGCTTGCCGAAAATGCCGGTGCCGGGCTGGATGCCGGCATTGTTCATCAGCACATGGATATTGCCAAAGGCGCGGTTGGCGGCGCGCTCAAGCTCCTCCAGTTCCGACAGATCGGAAACGTCGGTGGCGTGGGCTTCCGCCTTCACGCCCTTCTTCTCGGCAAGCTCTGCCAACTCGTTTCCGGCCCGCTTCAGCCGCTCGCCCTTCAGGTCGGCGATCATCACATTCATGCCGAGGTCGATAAAGGCCTTGGCGGCGGCAAGGCCGATGCCGGATGCGCCGCCGGTAATGACAGCGGAATTGCCCGCTTTGAGTGCCGGATGCTCAGTCATGTGATGCCTCCCATCAATCTTTTTCATTCGACCATCAGCGGCAAAACAGGCACGATTTCCTCATCCCAAGGCCGTTTTCGCCGAAACGATCCGCCCACGTCGAGAACCGGGCGCACTCTAACGACTGTTTTCACAAAGACAGCCGCTGTCAATGCGCAAAATCCGCCTCGGTGGCCCGTGGGGCGGCGGTTTTCCTTGCGTGTCCCGGCAAAGCCGCTAAAACGTCACCCTAATTATTCCGGCTCGCGCGAGCCCAATGCGAATGGACTGAACAAATGGCAACGCATAAAGACGTCAAGAAGGTCGTGCTCGCCTATTCCGGCGGACTCGACACCTCGATCATCCTGAAATGGCTCCAGACCGAGCTCGGCGCTGAAGTCGTCACCTTCACCGCCGATCTCGGCCAGGGCGAGGAGCTGGAACCGGCGCGCCTGAAGGCCGAACAGGCGGGCGTGAAGGAAATCTTCATCGAGGATGTGCGCGAGGAATTCGTGCGCGATTTCGTGTTCCCGATGTTCCGCGCCAATGCCGTTTATGAGGGCGTCTACCTGCTCGGCACCTCGATCGCCCGGCCGCTGATCTCCAAGCACCTTATCGAGATCGCCGAGAAGACCGGCGCCGATGCGATCGCTCACGGCGCTACCGGCAAGGGCAATGACCAGGTTCGCTTCGAAATGTCGGCCTATGCGCTGAACCCGGATATCAAGATCATCGCGCCGTGGCGCGACTGGTCGTTCAAGAGCCGGACCGATCTTCTGGAATTCGCCGAAAGCCACCAGATTCAGATCGCCAAGAACAAGCGCGGCGAAGCGCCGTTCTCGGTCGACGCCAACCTGCTGCACTCCTCCTCCGAAGGCCGCGTGCTGGAAGACCCGGCGGTCGAAGCCCCGGAATATGTCCATATGCGCACCGTCTCTCCGGAAGCAGCGCCCGACAAGGCGACGATCATCAAGGTCGGTTTCGAAAAGGGCGACGCGGTCTCGATCAATGGCGAGCGCCTGAGCCCGGCGACGATCTTGGCAAAGCTTAACGATTACGGCCGCGACAACGGCATCGGCCGGCTTGATCTCGTCGAAAACCGCTTCGTCGGCATGAAGTCGCGCGGCGTCTACGAGACCCCCGGCGGCACCATTCTTCTGGCAGCGCATCGCGCCATTGAATCCATCACGCTCGACCGGGGCGCGGCGCACCTCAAGGACGAGCTGATGCCGAAATATGCCGAGCTGATCTATTACGGCTTCTGGTTCTCGCCGGAACGGGCGATGCTGCAGGCCGCGATCGACAAGAGCCAGGAGCATGTCGAGGGCGAGGTGACGCTGAAGCTCTACAAGGGCAATGTCATGGTCATCGGCCGCGAGAGCGACAAATCGCTCTACTCCGAAGCCCTCGTCACCTTCGAGGACGATCACGGCGCCTACGACCAGAAGGACGCCGCCGGCTTCATCAAGCTCAATTCGCTGCGCCTGCGCACGCTCGCCAAGCGCGACCGGATGTGAGCAATCTTGCAAGACGAGGCGGCGACCCAGTTGCCTCGTCGACCTCGCCTCCGGGGACCTCACCCCGGCGGCGTCAGACGATCTTTTCGAGCGTCAGATAGACCTGGCACAGCGCCACGGCGATATAGACACTGACGAACCAGTTGATGGCGCCGGTGATCGGGATGATGATGAGCCAGTGAAGCCATGTCGCATCGGAAAGTCCGAGCGGACTGTCAATCTGGACGAGCGCGAAACCGATGGCGAGCACCCCCAGCGATAAGAGCGTGAACCGCCAAGCAAGCGAGCCGAAACTCGCCTGACCGCGCTTTCGCGCTGCCTGGAATGTCGGGTTTTGGCCATAGACATATGCCGGGAGCCATGTGCCGAAATAGGCAATGCCCCAGACCGCGGAAAGCTCGAGAAGCACGGTAGACCCGTAGATCAGGGCGATGCTGACGTTCACATTCGCCAGGTCGACACGGGTCACGGCCAGAAGCAGCAGGATTGGAATGGCCACCGATATGACCACGATGACAAGGTCGCGCCAGACGAAGCCGAACAGTTCCGCAGGCGCGACCCCCGCGCCGGGGCTGAAGGGGTTCAAGGAGGCCTGTCGCAGGAGCCGCCTGTAGATGAGAAAGAGAAGCGCGCTGCTTGCGACGATCTCCAGCAGGCTCGCGATGGCGGCGGGCGCGAGCGCGGGAAGAACCGCCGTCGCGACGATCACGATCGCAAAGAACCCGACATTGGCCCGCATGAAATCGAGCGCATTGCGCAACATGGTCTGTGCCCCCGGAACGACAATCTCAACCTTAGAGGGCTTGCGCTATAAATACTAGTAAAAGGAGCGGTTTCCGCTATTTCATCGCCGCGGAACGCTGGGGGTCCTTGTTCCAGTCGCCGCCGGCCGCGGGCTGTTCGGCGGGCTCCCGGATTTCCGGCGATGCCGGTTCCCGCCCCTCGATCAGGCGGAGCCAGAGATAGCAGGCGACAGCGATCGCGCCCATGGCCGGCACCATGATCTGCATGGCGAGTACGGGGGAGCCGAGGGCGGCGGCGATCATGCCGGTGACGAGGCCCGAGCCCATCTGCATGAAGCCCATCATTGCCGAGGCGGAGCCGGCAATATCGGGAAAGGGCAGCAGCGCGGCATTGGTGATATAGGGCATCAGGAAGGCGAGGCCGAAGGCGAAACAGCCGACCGGCAGCATCACCGAAAGATAGGAGATCGTCAGGAGCTCGGTGGAGATCGCCAGCGAAACCGCGCCAAGGGCGACGAAGAACAGGCCGAAGGCCACCTGGGCGCGCGAGGTAAACCAGCGCAGCAAAATCCGGAAGACCACCGAGCCGGAGAAGTAGCAGCCGGTCTGCATCAGCATGCCGAGGCCGAATTGCGAGGGCGTGAGGCCGGCAACATTGATCATCACGAAGGGCAGGATCGAGGCGAGCGCATAGAGCGAGCCCGCCGACGCGGCGATCACCAGCGACGACGCCATGAAGTGCTGGCTGCGCAACAGCCGGCCATAGGCCTTGAGCAACGGCAGCGGCCGGGCCTTGGCGCGATCCGGCTTTCCAGTCTCCGGCATCAAGAGAAGCACCAGCGCGCCGAGCGTGAGGCCAAAGCCGATCATGGCGACGAAGATCGCCTTCCAGCCGACCAGCGAAAGGATGATGCCGCCGATGGTGGGCGCGATTGCGGGTCCGGTGGCCAGCATGATGCCGAGCATGTTGAGGATCCGCGAGGCCGGCTCGCCGGTGAACTGGTCACGCACGATCGCGCGGCCGACGGTGAGCCCCACCGATGCGCCGATGCCCTGGATCAGGCGGCCCGCCAGCAGCATCGACACGCTGCCCGCGAAGGCGGCGAGGATGCTGCCGAGCAGATAGAGCGCCAGAAACCACACGACCGTGCGCCGCCGCCCGAATGCATCCGACAGGGGGCCGGTGGCAAGCATGGCGAAGGCAAAGCCGCCGAAATAGAGCGACAGCGAAAGCTTGATCGCGCCATCGGTGGTGGCAAGCGCCTGCGTCAGCGCCGGCATGGCGGGCGTATAAAGCGACAGCGAAATCGGGCCGAGCATGGAGAGCGCCGCGCCCAGCACGCTTGTGCGCCCTTCGCTCATCAACGGCCGGGTTGCTGTGGGCTGAATCATCCTCGCGTCATCTTTCAAAGCCGCGCGAAATTGTCGCGCATGGTTCTGAGCGCCCGGAAAAGCGCCTGCCTGTCGCTTTCGGGAAGGTCCGCCTGCAGGCGCGCCACCAGATCGTCCGTATGCGCGCGAATGTCCGCGAGCACGGCCTCGCCCCTTTCCGTCATCGATACGCATCTGGCGCGCCCGTCCTTCGGATCGACGCGGCGCTCGATCAAGCCGGCCTTTTCCAGCCCGTCGACATAGCGCGACAGCGTCATCGGTTCGATACCGAGCGCCACCGCGATCTCGCTTTGGCGCACGCCGTTGCTGGCGGCAATGCGGGTGAGCGCGCGCGCCTCGCCCGGCGTGACGCCGAGCCCGCTTTTCGCGATCTCGCGTTCGAAGGCCGCGCGAAACAGCCGCGCCACATCGCTCAGAAGAAAACCGAGTCTTTCGGTTGGCGCGTGCGTCATACCCTTTCCCGTCATTCGACATTTAGTAAGCATTGCTTACTATTTTTGGATGGTGCAATCAAGGCCCTTGCCTTGAAGCCGCGTCTGCCGCACACACATGATAGGCCGCCAGCCAGCATGAAAGGACCGATGCGACATGACCGACACGATCAACAGCGCTCTCATCCGCTGGGAGGGTTTTGCGGGCCTGCCCGAATTCAACCGCATCACGGAGGGCGATTTTGCCGCCGCCTTCGACTGGGCGATGGCCGACCATGACCGCGAGATCGACGCGATCGCCGCCAATCCGGATGCCCCCGACTTTGCCAACACGGTCGACGCGCTGGAGGTTGCCGGCGATGCGCTGTCGCGGGTCAGTGCGGTGTTCTTCACAAGGGCCGGGGCAGACACCAATCCCGAAATCCAGAAGATCGAGCGCGAGATCGTGCCGAAGCTCTCCAGCCACTACTCCGCGATTGGCGCCAACAAGACGCTGTTCCAGCGCATCGACACGCTCTGGCAGGCGCGCGATGGGCTGGGGCTCACCGGCGAGCAATTGCGTGTTCTGGAACGACACTGGAAGGGCTTTGTCCGCTCCGGGGCGCAGCTTGAGGGCGAGGCGCAGGAGCGGCTGGCCGCCGTCAACCGCCGGCTCGCCGAACTCGGCGCAGCCTTCGGCCAGAACGTGCTGGCTGACGAGAGCGACTGGGCGATGTTTCTGACGGAGGACGACGAGCTTGCCGGCCTGCCCGATTTTCTGGTGGATGCGATGGCGGGCGCGGCCAGCGAGCGCGGCCGCGAGGGCGCGTATGCCGTCACCCTGTCGCGCTCGATCGTGGAGCCGTTCCTGACGCTTTCGGCCCGTCGCGACCTGCGCGAAAAGGCGTTCCGCGCCTGGACCGCGCGCGGCCTTTCCGGCGGCGAGCATGACAACCGCGAAATCATGAAGGAAACGCTGGCGTTGCGCGCGGAAAAGGCAGCGCTTCTCGGCTACGAGAATTTCGCCGCGCTGAAGCTCGACAATACCATGGCGAAGACCGCGAACGCCGTCGACGCGCTCTTGATGGATGTCTGGGAAAAGGCCGTGAAAGCTGCGGCCGCCGATGAAGCGGAACTGCGCGAACTGGCGGCCGAGGAAGGCTATAATGGCGAGATCGAGGCCTGGGACTGGCGCTATTACGCCGAGAAGCTGAAGGCCCGGAAGTTCGATTTCTCCGAAAGCGAAGTGAAGCCCTATCTTCAGCTCGAAAAGATCATCGAGGCCTGTTTTGCCGTGGCCGAGCGGCTGTTCGGCATTCGCGCCGTGGCGAAGCCGGATGTGAAGGCCTATCATCCCGATGTGCGGGTCTATGAAATCCGCAATAGCGACGATGACCTGATCGCGCTTTTCCTCGGCGACTATTTCAACCGCACCTCGAAGCGCTCCGGCGCGTGGATGAACGCCCTGCAGAGCCAGCACCGGCTGACCCTGCCAGACGGAGACGAGGGCGAAATCCCGATCGTCATCAATGTCTGCAATTTCGCCAAGCCCGCCGCCGGAAAGCCGGCGCTGCTATCGCTGGATGATGCCCGCACCCTGTTCCACGAATTCGGCCATGCGCTGCACGGCATGCTGTCGGATGTCACCTATCCCTCGGTCTCGGGCACCGGCGTCGACCGCGATTTCGTGGAACTGCCCTCCCAGCTTTACGAGCACTGGCTGACCACGCCGGAGGTGCTGAAGACCTACGCGCTCCATGCTGAAACCGGCGCGCCGATGCCCGAGGCGCTGATGGACAAGGTGCTTGCCGCCGCGACCTTCGGCCAGGCCTTCGCGACCGTCGAATACACCGCCTGCGCGATCGTCGACATGCGTCTCCATACGGCAGAACACCCGCCGGCCGATCCGGTGGCGTTCCAGGACGGCGTGCTCAATGCGATAGGCATGCCGAAGGCGATCGCGATGCGCCATGCCATCCCGCATTTCCTGCACATCTTCTCCGGCGATGGCTATTCCGCAGGATATTATTCCTACATGTGGTCCGAAGTGCTGGACGCCGACGCCTTCGAGGCCTTCGAGGAGGCCGGCAACGTCTTCGACCCGGCAACCGCCGGCAAGCTCAAATCGGAAATCCTCACCAAAGGCGGCTCTGTCGCGCCCGAGGCGGCCTATCAGGCGTTCCGGGGCCGCATGCCGGGCCCTGAGGCAATGCTGAAGGGCCGCGGGCTGGTGTAGGGAACCAGCCCCCGATCATAGTCCGATTTCGCGGGCGAAGGGCGGGTTGGCGCCGGCGCGGGATACGGTGACGGCGGCGGCCTTTGCGCCAAGGGCCAGCGCATCGCGGATGGCATCGGCGGAAAGCGTCTTCACCTTGTCCTTGGTGAGCAGGCCGGCGAGGTCGAGCGAGGCGAGGATGCCGGCGTCAAACGTGTCGCCGGCGCCGACGGTGTCGACCACCTCGACCTTTTCGCTTGCCACTTCGACCTTCTCTTTAGCGGTGTAGGCGATCGTGCTGTCGCCGCCGCGGGTCACGACAACGAGGCTGGCACCGGCTGCAATCCAGTGGCGGGCCTTGTCGTCGAGCGAACCTTCCAGCCCGAACCAGTCGAGATCCTCGTCGGAGAATTTGAGAATATCGGCTTTCGCCGCCATCCGCTCGATCCGGGCACGGTGCTTGTCGGGGTCGGTGATGAAGCTCGTGCGGATATTGGGGTCGAGCGAGATCACGCGGCTCTCCGCTTCACGCATCAAAAGCGCCTCGTAGGTCGAGCCGCAGGGCTCCGGGATCAGGCTGATCGCGCCGAAATGCATGGCGCTGCAATCATCGCCGATCTCCGGCAGGTCGGCCTCGGTGATCATCCGGCCGGCGGTATTCTCGTCATAAAAGGCGTAGCTCGCCGCGCCGTTCACCAGCTTGACGAAGGCGAGCGTGGTCGGCCGGTCGGAGGTGGCGACATAAGAATGGTCGACATTGGAGGCATCGAGCTTTTCACGGATGATATCGCCCATCAGGTCCGATGAGATACCCGAGAAGAAGCCGGTCGGCCGGCCGAGCCTTGCAAGCGCCACTGCCGTATTGCAGACCGCGCCGCCGGCATAGGGCGAAAACGCCGGCTCGCCCTTTGTGGTCTCACGGGGCAGCATGTCGATAAGGGCTTCGCCGCAGCAAAGGATCATTGTCTTCTCCCAGTTCGTTTTATCGCGTTCGCGGCGTCAGGCGGGCAGCTGGTCAATGCCGCCGCGCGCCTTGGACCATGCCATCGGCTGATCGAGAAAATCGGCGACGGAATCGAGCGCCTTGTCATCAAACAGTTTCTTCTCGCGCGCCACCGCCAGCACGTTCTGCCATGTTGCGATATAATGTAGGTCAACGCCGCCATTATCGAAACGTTTCCCGGCTTCGGCGAAAATATCGTAGTAGAACAGCGCCATGCCGTGGTTCACGATGCCGCCGGCATTGCGGATCGCATCGATGAAGTTGAACATCGAGCCGCCCGCCGTGGTCAGGTCCTCGATCACCAGCACCCGCGCGCCTTCCGGCATATGGCCTTCGATCTGCGCGTTCTTGCCGTAGCCCTTTGGCTTCTTGCGGCAATAGATCATCGGCAGGTCGAGCCGGTCGGCGAGAAAGGCTGCAAAGGGAATGCCTGCGGTCTCGCCGCCGGCGACGCAGTCGAACTGTTCGAAGCCGGCCTCGGCCATGATCTTGGCTGCGGCGAAATCCATCAGGGTGGAGCGGATCCGCGGAAACGAGATCAGCCGCCGGCAGTCGATATAGACCGGGCTTACAAGGCCGGAGGAGAGCTTGTAGGGCTCGTCGGGCGAGAAATGCACCGCCTGGATTTCCCACAGCATCCGGGCCATCAGGTCGGCCATCACCGCCGGCTCAGTAAAACTCGCGCGCGTCATCTCGGTTCCTTTTGTCTGATGGGTCTGTCCGTGCCCTGTCTGAAGGGAAAAATCAATTGCCTGCTGCCGAAAGAGCAGCGCTTTGATGGCCTCAGGATAAGGAAACGATGCGATATCGCAATGTCTGGGGGCGGTATTTGCGGAGCGCCCAACGGCGAGGCGCCGATGAAACCCATTGCCATCGCAGCCTTCTACCCCTCGCCCCGGAGGGGAGAGGGTGGCGCGCATGCGCCGGGTGAGGGGAGAACCCCGGACGTTGAAGTGACCCGCGAGCGCCACGACCATGGCGATGCCGCTGCCCTCATCCGGCCTTCGGCCACCTTCTCCCCACGGGGAGAAGGGGACGGCTGAGAGGCACTGCCTTACACTTCCATCGAATAGCCCGCGCCGCGCACGGTGCGGATCACGTCGGGCATTTGCGAGAAGTTGAGGGCCTTGCGCAGCCGGCCGACATGGACGTCGACGGTGCGTTCGTCGACATAGATGTCGTGGCCCCAGACGCCGTCGAGAAGCTGGGAGCGGGAGAACACCCTTCCGGGCGAGGTCATCAGGAATTCGAGCAACCGGAACTCGGTCGGGCCGAGGCGGACTTCCTTGGCCTTGCGGTGGACGCGGTGGGTCTCGCGGTCAAGCTCGATATCGCCGCATTTGAGCACGCTGGAGAGCACTTCCGGCCGGGCCCGGCGCAGGATCGCCTTGACCCGCGCCATCAGTTCAGGCGTCGAGAACGGCTTGACGACATAATCGTCGGCGCCGATCGCAAGGCCGCGCACCTTCTCGCTTTCCTCGCCGCGCGCCGTCAGCATGATGATCGGCAGGCGCTCGGTTTCCGGCCGCATCCTCAGCCTGCGGCAAAGCTCGATGCCGGAAACGCCCGGCAGCATCCAGTCGAGCAGCAAAAGGTCCGGCACCCGCTCCTGAAGCCGAATTTCGGCCTCGTCGCCGCGCGCGATCGTCTCGACTTCATAGCCTTCGGATTCGAGATTGTAGCGCAGCAGAACGCTCAGCGCTTCTTCATCTTCGACAACTGCAATCTTCGGAACCATCTCGTGCCCTCGTCACATGGTGTCAGGATTTGCTCTCGCCGGAGCCGACCGAGGGCGACATGTCGTCCTTCGGGCGTTCTCCCTGCGGCTGCGAGCCGGTGGCGATGTAGTAGATCATTTCAGCAATATTGGTGGCGTGGTCGCCGATGCGCTCGATGTTCTTGGCGCAGAACAGAAGATGCGTGCAGGTGGTGATGTTGCGCGGATCTTCCATCATGTAGGTCAGAAGCTCGCGGAACAGCGAGGTGTAGATCGCGTCGATCTCCTCGTCGCGCTCGCGGATCGAATTGGCCTTGTCGGCCTGGCGCGAAGTGTAGGCGTCGAGCACTTCCTTGAGCTGCAGCAGCGCCAGTTCCGACAGATGCTCGATACCATGGGCAAGCTTGCGCGGCACGCCGGTGCCCTGCACCGAGATCACCCGCTTGGCGGTGTTCTTGGCCATGTCGCCGACGCGCTCGAGGTCGGCGGCGATGCGGATCGCGCCCATGATTTCGCGCAGGTCCGCCGCTACCGGCTGGCGCCGCGCGATGGTGACGATCGCCTTTTCGCCGACCTCACGCTCGGCATCGTCCAGCGCCAGATCCTCCGCGATCACCTTTTCGGCGAGTTCGGTATCGGTGTTGACCAGCGCCACGACGGATTGCGAGACCATCTCTTCCGCCATGCCGCCCATTTCCGAGATACGGCGCTGGAGGTATTTCAGCTCCTCGTCGAAGGCCGATATGATATGCGAGTGTGCCATCTTGTGCGTCTCCTTAACCGAACCGGCCCATGATGTAGTCCTGGGTGCGCTGGTCCGCGGGATTTGTGAAAATCGTGTCGGTGTCGTCCTCCTCGACCATGTAGCCGAGGTGGAACATCGCCGTGCGTTCGGAAACGCGCGCGGCCTGCTGCATCGAATGGGTCACCATCACGATGGTGTAATTCTGCTTCAACTCGCTGATCAGCTCTTCCACGCGCGCGGTCGCGATCGGGTCGAGCGCCGAGCACGGTTCGTCCATCAGGATCACTTCGGGGCTGACCGCAATGGCGCGGGCGATGCAGAGCCGCTGCTGCTGGCCGCCGGAAAGGCTGGTGCCGGGCTCATGCAGCCGGTCCTTGACCTCGTTGAACAGGCCGGCCTTCTGCAGGCTGGTCTCCACGATCCTGTCGAAATCGGCGCGGTGGCGGGCAAGGCCGTGAATGCGCGGGCCATAGGCGACGTTCTCGTAGATCGATTTCGGAAACGGGTTGGGGTTCTGGAACACCATGCCAACGCGGGCGCGCAGCTCCACCACGTCGATGCCGGAGGTGTAGATGTCCTCGCCGTCGAGCGTGATCGTGCCGGTGACCCGGCAATTGTCGATCGTGTCGTTCATCCGGTTCAGCGTGCGCAGAAAGGTCGACTTGCCGCAGCCCGACGGGCCGATCAGCGCGGTGACGGCATTCTCGCGGATATTGAGATTGACGTCGAACAGCGCCCGCTTCTGCCCGTAATAGACGGAAACATCCTTGCCGGCCATCTTGTAGCTTTGTTCGTTCATGTTTCCGCTCATTGTTCTTTTCGCATCAAGGGTCATCGTCGTCTCCTACCAGCGCCGCTCGAAGCGGCGGCGGAGAATGACCGCGGTCAGGTTCATCAGGATCAGGAACACCAAGAGCACGATGATCGCCGCAGAGGTGCGTTCCACAAAGGCGCGCTCGGCCTCGCCCGCCCACATGTAGATCTGCACCGGAAGCGCGGTCGACGGATCGAGCGGGCTTGCCGGATAATCCGCCACGAAGGCGACCATGCCGATCAGCAGCAGCGGCGCGGTTTCGCCGAGCGCGCGGGCAAGACCGATGATCGTGCCGGTGAGGATGCCGGGCATGGCAAGCGGCAGCACGTGGTGGAACACCGCCTGCATCTTCGAAGCGCCGATGCCGAGCGCCGCCGAGCGGATCGAGGGGGGTACGGCCTTCAGCGCCGCGCGGGTGGCGATGATGATCGTCGGCAGCGTCATCAGCGTCAGCACCAGCCCGCCGACGAGCGCTGCCGAGCGCGGCAGGCCGAGAAAGCCGATGAACAGCGCGACGCCCAGCAGGCCGAAGACGATCGACGGCACGGCGGCGAGATTGTTGATATTGACCTCGATGACATCGGTGAACCGGTTCTTCGGCGCGAATTCCTCGAGATAGATCGCGGACGCCACGCCGAGCGGCAGGGACAGCGCCAGCACGATGCCCATCATGTAGAGCGTGCCGACAAAGGCGACGCCGATGCCGGCCGATTCCGGCCGCGAGGACGCGCCATGGGTGAAGAAGCCGGTGTTGAAGCTCTTGTGCAGCCGTCCTTCCGCCTTCAGCTCCGCCATCCAGGCGGCCTGTTGATCCGAGACGCGGCGACTGGTTTCGGGCAGCGAGAGATCGATCTGGCCCTTGTTGGCGGAATCGATATCGGCGGCGGCGAGCAGTTTCACATCGACGGTCTTTCCGATCACCGACGGGTCGTCCATCACCACATCGCGCAGGTCGACGCGGGCCGAGCGCGAGACAAGCCGCATGGCTTCGCGCATCTCGGCGGCATTGGCCGGATCGAGACCGAGCGTTTTTGCCAGCGCGTCCTGCACCAGAGCCGGATAGTTCGCGGTCAGAAGCAGGCGCGGGTTTTCATCGCGCAGGCCCTCGGGGTCGACGACCTGCTCCGTGAATGTGATCGGCAGCGTGATCGTGGTCTGCTGGAAGGCGGAAAAGCCCTTGCCGGCGACCGAGAACAGCAATGCCGCCAGGAAGAACAGGCCGGCGAAGATCGCGAGGAAACCGAAGACACGGAAGCGTTTCTCCGCGCGGTGGCGGCGTCTCAGCCCCTTGCGGCGGGTCTCGGTGATCGTGCGACGGAAATTGTCCGCCTCGTTCGGATTGGAGAAAGTCTCGCTCATGCGTACTGCTCCCGGTATTTGCGCACGACATAGAGCGCGTAGACATTGAGGCAGAGGGTGATCACGAACAGCGTCAGGCCGAGCGCGAAGGCCACCAGCGTCTGGGGCGTGTTGAATTCGAGATCGCCGGTGAGCTGGTTGACGATCTTGACCGTCACGGTCGTCATCGGCTCGAACGGGTTGATCTGCAGATTGGCGGCGACGCCGGCTGCGAGCACCACGATCATGGTTTCGCCGATCGCGCGCGACGCCGTCAAAAGCAGCGCGCCGACAATGCCGGGCAGGGCTGCGGGCAGAACCACCCGCTTGATGGTTTCCGACTGTGTCGCGCCAAGCCCGAGCGAGCCCTTGCGCAGGCTGTCCGGCACGGCGTTGATGATGTCATCGGAGAGCGACGAGACGAAGGGGATCAGCATGATGCCCATCACCACGCCGGCGGTCAGCACCGACTGCGCCTCGATGAAATTGCGGTAATTGCCGGTGAACAGACCGTTCAGCTCAACCGAGATATCGCGCAGCAGCGGGCCGACCGTGATCAGCGCGAAAAAGCCGTAAACGATGGTTGGAATGCCGGCGAGCACCTCCAGCAGCGGCTTGGCGATCGAACGCAGCCGGCCGCTTGCATATTCCGACATGTAGATCGCGGCATAGAGCCCGATCGGCACGGCGACCGCCATCGCCACCACGGAAATATAGATCGTGCCGGCGAGCAACGGGATCAGGCCGAACTGTCCGGGCGAGGCGGTTTCGCCGGCGGCGGCAAAGCGCGGGTCCCATACCGTGCCGAAGAAGAAATCGATCGGCGAGACCTGGGCGAAGAAGCGCAGCGATTCCGACAGCATCGACAGCACGATGCCAACGGTCGTCAGGATCGCGATTGTGGAGGCGATCAGCAGGGCGGCCAGCACCACCTGCTCGACGCGGTTGCGCGCCTGAAACTGCGGCTTGACCGCGCGGAAGGATAGCGCCAGCGAGACAAGCGCGACGGCCAGCACGGCCGCCGCCATGGCGTAACTGCTTTTCGCCGAAAGCGCGTTCATCCGCTCCGCCGAGGAAAGCACGAAGGGCTGTGGATTGGAGGCCAGCGGTATGCCGCTTCTTGCAAGCACCGCGCGGAGCTGGCTGGAGTCTTCCGCAACGCGTTCGCGCGCCGTTTCGGGAAGCTGGCGCAGACCGTAGGCGACCGAGGTGACGGTGTTGAAGGTGAGGCTCTGGGCCGAGGCCGGCTGTTCCTTCACGCTTTCGGGAAACCCCTCGCGGATTTCCGCGCCGATCAGGAGCGGGCTCGCCACCATCCACACCGCCATCAGGAGCACGGCCGGAATGACGGTCGCGATCGTCACGAAGCTTGCGTGATGGCTGGGGCGGGAGTTGATCCGCCCGGCATCGGCCAGCGCATAGGCCTTGGCGCGGGCGGCAAAGAACCCGCCTGCGCCAAACAGCACGATAAGCGCCAGTATGATCAAAAACACATGCATATTCGGACCATTCGGGGCCTGAAACCCCATTGCCCCGCCACCGGCGGGCATTGAATTCATATATGCGCTACTGCGTCTGCTGCGCCGTTACGCCCGCATCGAAAGCGGCCTTGGTTGCCCCGCGTTCAGCCTCGGAGGCCGGCACGAGGCCATATTCGGCAAGCGGGCCATAGGGCCCTGCCATATCGTCGGAGAGGAAGAAATCGACATATTCCTGAAGGCCCGCGATTGCGCCGACATGGGCATTCTTGACGTAGAAATAGAGCGGCCGCGACACCGGGTATTCGCCGGAGCCAACGGTTTCGAGCGTCGGCGTGACGCCGTCAATGGTCGCCACATTCAGCTTGTCGGCATTGTTGTCGTAAAAGGACAGGCCGAAGACGCCGAGCGCCGAACGGTTGGCGGCGACCCGCGCCAGCGTTTCGGTGTAATCGCCGTCAATGCCCGGCGCGCGGCCATCCTTGCGCACGGCGATGCATTTTTGCTCGCCCTGCTTCTCGCCGAATTCCTCCGTGAGAAATTCGACGGCGCCCGCTTCCTCGCAGCCGACCGCCAGCACTTTTTCCTCGAACACCTCGCGGGTGCCGTGCTTCTCGCCGGGGATATAGGCCGTGATCTCGACATCGGGCAGCGCCGGATTGACTTGCGCCCAGCGCGTATAAGGGTTTTCCACGAGCTCGCCGTCAATCACCAGTTCGGCGGCGAGCGCCTTGTAGAGATCGAGCGGCGTCAGCGCCATCGGCTCCATCGCCGCGTCGGTGGCGAACACGATGCCGTCATAGCCGAACACGATCTCGGAAATGCCGGTGACGCCGTTTTTCGCACAGTTCTCGCGCTCGCCCTCGCGCATTGGCCGCGAGGCATTGGCGATGTCGATGGTGCGCGGGCCGACGCCCTTGCAAAATTCCTTGAGGCCTGCGGACGAGCCCCCCGATTCCACGATCGGCGTCTTGTAGTCGGGATAGATCTCGCCAAAGGTCTCCGCAACGATCTTGGCATAGGGCAGAACGGTGGAGGAACCAGCGATCTGAATCTGGTTGCGCGCCACAGCCGGCGCGGAAAAGGCGAGCGTGGCGGCGAGCGTGACGATCGGCAGTATGAATGACTTCATGGCTGGGCGCGCCTCTTGCGGCTTTGCAGGTCCCTCGTCGGGCTGCCCCGGTTTTATGTCATTTTTACTTCAGTTTTATGACAGTCTATGTTTATGAAAATATTGTCTTTTTCGATGGACGAACATCAGAACCGGACGGTGAAGGTCGTGCCCTGACCGACTTCGGATTTCACTGTGAGCCGCGCCTTGTGCCGGGTGAGGATATGCTTGACGATCGCGAGGCCAAGGCCGGTGCCCTTCTTCGAGCGGCTGTCTGCCACTGAGACGCGATAGAAGCGCTCGGTCAGTCGCGGCACATGTTCGGAGGGAATGCCGGGACCGTGATCGACCACGGAAACCTCGGCACCGGAGGGCGAAAGCGGTTTGAGATAGACCTCGACCCTGCCGCCCTCGGAACCGTATTTGCAGGCATTCTCGATCAGGTTTTCGAACACTTCCACCAGCTCGTCCTTGTCGCCGTTCACCGTCACCGGCTCCTCGGGCATGAACAGGTGTATCGACACCTCCAGATCCTCGGCCAGCGGCAACAGGCTGTCGCGGACATGGCCGAGCACGGCGTTGAGCGTGACCGTCTGGTCCGGCGGCAGATGCGCCTTGGCCTCCAGCCGCGACAGGCTCATCAGGTCGTCGACGAGGCGGCTCATCCGCGTCGCCTGGTCGAGCATGATCGGCAGAAACCGTTCTTGCGCCTTCACATCATGCTTGGCCGGTCCCTGCAGCGTTTCGATATAGCCGCGCAGCGAGGCAAGCGGGGTTCTGAGCTCGTGGCTGGCATTGGCGACGAAATCGGAGCGCATGCGATCGATCCGGCGGGCCTCTGAGACATCGCGCAGCACCAGCATGAACACCCGCCTCTCGGCATCGGAAACCGGGGCGCTGCGCACCAGATAGACGCGCTCGGAGGGCAGCCGCTCGGAATATTCGATCTGGTTGACCCTGCCGTTTGCCAGCGTATCGCGGATGATGTCGAGCACGCCGGGGGCGCGCATGCGCGCCGAGATGTGGGAGCCGAGCGGAAACTTTCCGAACGTGTCGCCGGCCGAGCGGTTCTGGAACAGCACCGTGCCGTCGGGGGCGAGAAGGTAGATCGCCAGGTCGATTTCATCGAGGAGGCCCGGAAGATCACCGAAATCGAAGGTAAGCGCGGTCTCCAGACTGTCGGGGACAGTCTCTTCCTCAGTCGCCATCCGGGGGCGGATTCCGGCAAGGGCGGCAATGCAGATGACGAGCCAGGCGGCAAGCACGGCGAATGTCGGCAGCGCGCCATAAAAAAACGCAAGCAACGCCACGCCCGTCGTTGCAAGCAACACGAACCGCGCCGCGGCCATGCGCGATGCAAAGCCGCTCAGAATGCCTTCCACACGGTTCACCCGATGCTCCCGAATTCTCCTGAACTGCGCCTACTATACGCATTTTGTAACAGGAATATTGATGACGGGAAAATAATCGGGGGTTGGCGGGTCACCGCGGTCACGGGCGATTGATTTATCCGTTCGCAGGACCGGAAAGCCGCCTCTTCCAGATCTGCTTTTCTCTCGTGCGCCCGGAACCCGAACGGCTGTGCTTGATTGAAGTCAAGGCATGGCAGACCCGCGCGCATATTAATGAACCATGCCAGCAGCCACGAACAAATCCGAATTGCTCGCGGTCTTCGACAAGGAGCTCGCGAAGCTGAAAAAGACGCTCGATGCGGTCGACGAGGAAACGTCGACCTTGTCCGCGCCTGACGATGCCGTCACGATCAAGGGCATCATAGCTCATCGCACGCATTGGATGGGCATGTTCCATCACTGGTATGAAGACGGCATTGCCGGCCGGGAGGTGTTCGTGCCGGCCAAGGGCTACAAGTGGAACCAGCTCAAGGCCTATAACGCCCCGCTTTATGCCAAGGGCGATGCCACGCCCTGGGCCGAGCTTATCAGCCAATTCGACGCCGCTTGCGACCGGATGCGGTCGTTTATCGCCGCCCGGGACGACCGGGAACTCTATACCGATGGCGTTTACGCCTGGACCGGAAAGTGGACGCTTGGCCGCTATGCCGAAGCCTCCGGGCCATCGCATTTCCGTTCGGCAAACGCCTATATCCGCAAGGTCTTGAAAGCCGCCCGATAGGCTTGGCCTGCTAAGCCGGCTCGAACAGGTCGACGATCTCCATCTCCGGCACCAGCACCAGGCCCTTGTCGGTGATCCGGATTTCGGGGATCACGGAAAGCGGGATCAGGTTGAAGCCCATATAGGGGATGGAGCAGCCGGCCTCTTCCCAGGCAAGCTTCAGCACGCGCAGGTCGTCGGCCACGTCATGAACGCGCTTGTCGGAGAGAAGCCCCGCGATCGGCAGTTCCACCATGGCGCGGACCTTGCCGTCGGCAACCACGCAGACGCCGCCCTGCTTTTCCTCGATCGCGCGCACCGCCGCTTGCATGTCCGTCTCATTGGTGCCGGCGACGATGATGTTGTGGCTGTCATGGCCGACAGAGGAGGCGACCGCGCCGCGCTTCAGCGAGAAATTCGACAGGAGGCCGTGGGCGACATTGCCGTCGGACTTGCCGTGGCGCTCGACCACGGAAACGAAGCACAGGTCGTGGCGGTCGAAATGGCTCTGCCAGTCATTGGCCGGCTCCAGCTCGATGACCTCGTGAACCGCCATGATCCCCGGCAGTTCGGTGCGGATGCAGTGGGCCTTGACCCGCTCGACCGGCAGTTCGGGGACGAGCTTCACTTCCTTGGGCAGCTTCACGGTGTGGTAGGCGGCATCGGGATAGCGCCAGCGCTCCGACAGCGCCTCGTCGAGCGCGGCGGTCACCTTGCGGTCCTCGACCATCAGTTCGCCGCCATACCAGGTGTTGATCGGCTGCAGCGTATCGTCGAGCAGCACCAGATCGGCGCGCCTGCCGCCGCCAAGCCCGCCGATCTCGTCGCCGAGGCCGAAGCGGGTGGCGCCGTGGAGCGAGCCCATCGCCCAGGCCTGTTCCGGCTTCATGCCGGCCTTCACCGCCTGGCGCGTCACCCAGTCCTGGCCGAACATCAGGAGATCGTCGGCATCGCGGTCGTCGGTGCAGACAGCCACGCGCTTGTGGGAGGCGCCGAGTTCGGTGATCGCCTTGATCGCTTCCGGCAGCGAATGCCATGGCGTGGTCGGCGGGCCGCCGCGCAGGAAGATCCAGACGCCCGCCTCCAAGAGGTCGTTGGCGATATCGCGGTCGATCGCCTCATGGGTGTCGGTCACGCCGGAGGCGGCATAGGCGGCCACGAAATCGCGGCCATAGACATGGCCGGAAACCGGGCGGCCGCGTTTCAGCGCCTCGGCGATGATCGCATGCGAGCGCTCGTCGCTCATGGCAACGGGCACGAAATCCATCTTTTCGCCAAGCGCCAGGGCTTCCGGCCACTTGTCGAAGATTTGGGCAATCTTCTCCGGCGTCAGGTCGCCGCCGGCGGTTTCCATTTCGGCGGATGTCGCGGGCACGGTGGAGGGCACGGTGAGGTAGATCGAAAGCGGCGCCCGGCGGGCGTCTTCCAGCATCGCCTCGACGCCGGCGACATCCATGACATTGCCGATCTCGTGGCTGTCGCAGAAGATCGTGGTGGTGCCGTTCAAGAGCGCCGCCTCGGCATAGGCGCAGGCCGTCACCATGCTGCTCTCGATATGCAGATGCGGGTCGACAAGGCCGGGGGCGATGATCCCGCCCTTGACGTCATAGCTTGCGGCCAGGCGGCCCTGATAGCTGCCGGCGGGTTTGACGGCGGCGATCCGTCCGCCGGAAAGCCAGATTTCGCGATCGTCGAGAATCCGCTCGCTATAGGTCGACAGCACCCGCGCGCCGGCGATCACCAGATCGGGATCAGCCCTGCCGGAAGCGACATCGGTAAGCTTTCGGGTCATGTCTGAAAGGGGGGCGACGGAAAAGCGGGTCAGTTTGCTCATGCTCGGCTCTCGTGCTGTTGGAAACCGAGAGGCTATAGGCCCGTTGGCTGGCGGTCCAGCCCCTTATCGCGCCGTTTTACGCGGCGCGGGCCTTGGCGATGGCCTCTTCCAGAAGCGCGCGGTCGAGAACGCCCGGATAGACCGTCCGGCCGATCACGAAGGACGGTGTGCCGTTGAACTGGAAGGCTTCGGCCTGATGGTAGTTGCGGTCGAGAAGCGCCCCGATCGCATCCTGGTTTTTCGACACACTTGCGGCGATCGCATCGAAATCGAGCCTCGCATCGGTCAGGATTTCCTCGACCTTTTCATGGGTCAGCCGGGTCTTCGCCCGCATCAGCGCGTCGAGCGCGGTCTCGTAATCGCCGAGCGCGGCAGCGCCCTGCACCGCCTGAGCGGCATAAACCGAGACCGGCCCGAAGATCGGCCAGTCCTTCATCACCAGCTTGACATTGCCGTCCTTCGCCACGACGTCGCGGATCATCGGATAGTCGCGCTTGCAATAGGTGCACTGGAAATCGAAAAATTCAACCACCGTCACATCGCCGTCGGGGTTGCCGAGCACGGGGGCGGCGGGATCGGCGAAGACTTCTTCCGGGGATGGCTCATGGGCAAGGGCGGGGCGCAGAGACAAGGCGGAAAGCCCGCCGGCAGCCAGCATTCCCGTCAAAACCGTGCGTCTGTCGATCATGTTCATCTCCGCGTTATCGTCCGGCAGTAGACCGCCCGAAATAGGCCAAGGCAAGCGGCGATGCCGAAAATCAGCGACCTGTCCGCTCACATTCGCGCGAGCGACGCGAACAGGGGGCGAGGCTTTGCGGCATTTGGATCGTTCCCTAAAAAGATGGTGATGCTCAAGTGGCGATAAAAATATCTGATCGGCGCATGCGAAATTGAAATTGGACAGGGCTTGCGAATTTCCGGTTTCCTGCTTGTCGAAATGATTGGGAGCCCTTCTGTGAGCGATAAAAAACTTTATCTCAAATTCGTGGATGCTAATGTTCAGGGCATAATTTCCCTTTATTGGGACAATGCGCCGGAGACCTGCGCCGCCCTGTGGGGCGCACTCGAAAAGCCGATCCAGTGGCCGGCGACCCATGCGATCTTCTCCGGGCCCGAAATCATGATGGGCCTGCCCGAGGAAGCGCGCAATTTCGACCCGACCAAATTGCCGCCGGAAAACCAGACCATCCTGCCCGAGCCGGGCGAATTGCTGTGGTTCTATCAGCCGAAGAATTTCTTCAAGATCGATCCCGACGAGTTCTGGGAGATCGGCATGTTCTACGGCGTCGGCGGCCGCACATTCGGTCCGACCGGGTGGATACCCTGCACCTATTTCGGCAAGATGACGGAAAATCTCGAGGCGGTGGCGGCCCAGTGCCGGCTGATCCGCACCGAGGGCGCAAAGAAAGTGGAGATCGGCCGTCTGGCCTGATGATCCGATAACCAAGAGGAAGGGAATAGCATGAAACTTGTTACAGCAATGCTGGCCGGTGTTTCGGTGGTTGCCGCCGTGCCCGCCTTCGCCGCGGAAATCACCATCAATTCCTTCGGCGGCGCCTATGAAGAGGCGCACCGCAAATGCGTCATCGAGCCGTTTACGGCCGAGACCGGCGCCGACGTCAAGATCGTCACCGCCTATTCGGCCGATGCCTTCGCCCAGCTCCGCGCCCAGAAGGACGCGCCGCAATATGACGTGATCCACTTCTCCGGCGGCCAGGAAATCGTCGGCGCCAAGGAAGGCCTGCTCGCGCCGATCGATGCGGCGAAGCTTTCCAATGCCGCAGACCTCTATCCCTTCGCCGGCGCCAAGATGGCGGAAGGCGAGGGCCCGGCCTATCAGATTGCCGCCATCGGCCTGCTTTACAACAGCGACGAGCTCTCCGAAGCGCCGTCCAATTGGGCGGACCTGATGGAGCCCGAGCTTGCCGAAGGCCTGGTGCTCACCGATATCTCCAATACCTATGGCCTGTTCGGCTTCCTGATGCTGAACCAGGTTGCCGGCGGCGATCTCGACAATATCCAGCCGGGCCTCGACGCCGTGAAGGCCATGCTTGAAAACGGCGCCTTCGTGGTTTCGAAATCGCCGGAAATCCAGCAGGCCTTTGCCCAGGGCGGCACTTTCGTGGCGCCCTATGCCTCCGACTACGCCTATACGCTGCGCAAGGCCGGCCTTCCGATCAAGTTCCAGCAGGGCGCGGAAGGCACGCCGGCAAGCTATATCACCGCCAATCTGGTGGCCGGCCGCGACAATCAGGACCTGGCGCTGAAGTTCATCGATATCGAGCTTTCGCCCGACGCCCAGGCCTGCTTCGCAGAGGCGCTGCGCTACACGCCGACCAATTCCAAGACCGAATTGCCGGACGAAGTGGCCGCCGACGTCGCCTATGGCGAGGAAGGCGTGGCAAGCCTGCTGCGTTTCGACCCGGAAACGATCGAGGCCAACCGCGCCGACTGGGTGGTTGAGTGGAACAAGGCAATCGCGCAATAAGGCGGTGCGCCAGCCCCGCATCCCGGCTTGGCCGGGGTGCGGGGTGAATCATTGAAGTCGAAGCCGCATCGACCCTGCGGCTAGCGCCCGTTACGCTCTCCCGCTTGCGGCAGAGATGCCCCGAAGGGGGCACAGTGAAGGTGGCGCGGCATGTCCGATCGTGAGGGCGTTCGCGGCGATAGGCTCCCCCCTCACTGTCGCTGTCGCGATATCTCTCCCCTCCGGGGCGAGAAGATTGGGGGGCTATGCGGGACGGATGCGCTATGGTTAGACGCTTCCACCGCGTGCAGCATCGATAAAAGGAAATCCAGCGGATGAAGTCCGACCGTGCAGAAAACGCGCTTCTGGTGTCGCCCGGCCTGCTGCTGCTGGCGCTGGCGTTCTTCCTGCCGATCGCGCGCATGCTGATGCTGTCGGTCATGGGGCCGGAAGGCTTCACCCTTGCCCATTTTGCCGAGTTTATCCGCGAGCCCTATTACCTCAATGTGCTGTGGCGCACGATCCGGCTGTCCTTCATCATCACGCTGATCGCAGCGCTTGTCGGCTTTCCGCTTGCCTATATCATGGCCCGCGCCGGGCCCCGGCTCAGGCTGTGGCTGATCATCGTGATCCTGCTGCCGCTGATGACCAGCGTGGTGATCCGCACCTTCGGCTGGATGGTGATCTTCGAGCGCGGCGGCATCATTTCGTCGATGCTTTACGATCTCGGCCTGGTGAAGCGCAATTTCACGCTGATGCGCACCGAAACCGCGATCGTGATCGGCATGGTGCAGGTGCTGCTGCCGTTCATGACGCTGTCTATCCTCGGCGTCGTGACCCGCATCGACCAGCGGCTGGAGGAAGCCGCGCGGACCATGGGCTGTTCGTTCCTGCAGTCGTTCCGGCATGTGGTGCTGCCGCTTGCCATGCCGGGCATCGCCGCCGGTTCGCTTTTGGCCTTCACGCTCTCGGCGAGTTCGTTCGTGACGCCGAGCCTGCTTGGCGGACCGCGCCTTCAGGTGCTGGCGGCCTCGATCTATTCCTCGGTCACGCAAACGCTCGACTGGCATTTCGCCGCCGCCCAGGCCGTGATCCTGTTCCTCGGCATCGCGCTCACTCTCATCCCCTATTTCAAACTGACGGGTGGCCACCATGGTTAAGGCCGTTCCGCTGTGGCTGAAGATCGCGACGGTCGTGTTCATCGCGCTGATCGTGCTGGTCATGCTGGCGCCGCTGGTGGTGGTGATCGGCACCTCGTTTTCGGCCAACCAGTTTATCGCCTTTCCGCCGAAGGGCTTCTCGCTCGAATGGTATCAAAAGGTGCTGTCGTCGAGCGCCTATCTCTCGTCCGGGGCGCTGAGCCTCGGCATCGCGCTGCTGGTGACGCTCTCCTCCGTCACCATCGGCGGCGCTGCGGCGATCGCGATCCATCGCCGGCAATTGCCGCAATCGGAGCTGCTCGGCGCGCTGTTTCTCTCGCCGCTGATCCTGCCGACGATCATCTACGCCATCGGCCTGTTGATGTTCTGGAGCGCCGCTTTCGGGCCGGTCTCCTTCGTCACGCTGTGGATCGGCCATACCGCGATCACGCTGCCCTATGTGGTGCGCACCACGCTCGCCGTTTTGAGCGAGTCCGATCCCTTCATCGAGGAGGCGGCCCGCACCATGGGGGCGGGGCGCATCCAGAGGCTCGTGTTCGTGGTGCTGCCGCAATGCCGGCCGGGGCTTGCCGCCGGCGCGTTCTTCGCCTTCAACATCTCGTTCGACGAGGCGGTGCTGTCGCTGTTCCTGCGCACCCCGGACATGACCACGCTGCCGGTGCAGATCTACGGCCAGCTCGAATTCAGCCCCGACCCGTCCGTCGCCGCGGTTTCCACGATCATGATCGCGCTCACCGTCATCCTCATTCTGGTTATCGACCGCGTGCTCGGTATCCGGAAATTCGCCTCTGCCTAGGAATATAATCATGTCGGATATTCATCTCGATCGGATCAGGAAGTCCTACGGCAAGGTGGAGGTGCTTCACGGCATCGACCTCGCGCTGTCCTCGGGCGAATTCGTCAGCCTGCTCGGCGCATCCGGCTGCGGCAAGACCACGCTTTTGCGCACCGTTGCCGGGCTTGAGGCCGTCACCGGCGGTCATGTTGTCATCGATGGCCAGGATGTGACGGGACTGCCGCCGGAAAAGCGCGATATCGCGATGATGTTCCAGTCCTACGCGCTGCTGCCGCATCTGAGCGTTTACGAGAATGTCCGCTTTCCGCTGCGCATGCGTCGCATCGGCGCGCGCGATGAGCAGGATGAGCGGGTGAAGGCTGCGCTGGAGACGGTGCAGCTCGGCCATCTTTCCGACCGCTATCCGCGCCAGCTTTCCGGCGGCCAGCAGCAGCGCGTGGCGCTCGCCCGCGCCATCGTCTCCAACCCGAAGGTGCTGTTGCTCGACGAGCCGCTCTCCAACCTCGATGCCCGGCTGCGCGAGGACATGCAGGTGGAACTGATCGAGATCCATCGCCGCCTCGGGCTGACCACGCTGTTCGTGACCCACGACCAGGAGGAGGCGCTGAGCCTTTCCGACCGGGTGGTGCTGCTGAACGCCGGCAAGGTCGAGCAGGAGGGCGCGCCCGCCGAGATCTACGCCCGCCCGGCGACCGCGTTCGTCTCCGGCTTCATCGGCTCTGCCAATGTGCTGCACGCGACGCTGGAAAATGGCGGGCTCGCCTTGCTGGAGGACGGCCAGCGCCTGGCCGTGCCGTCAGAGGCCGTAACCGGTCCGGTGTCCGTGGTGCTGCGGCAGGAGGACCTGACCGTCGCAGCTTCTGGCGAGGGGCTGAAGGCGAAGGTCAAGACCCGGGTCTACCTCGGCGCGCGCAACCGTTATGTGCTGGAGCTTGCCGGCGAGACCATCCGCATGCTCACCGACAACGAAACCGTGCTGCAGCCGGGCGACGAGGTCGCGCTTTCCATCGATCCCGATCGCATTCGCGTTCTCGCCCGCTGAGCCACTTTTGATTGTGAGACCGCGCGGAGGCTGGTAGCGTATGGCGATGCGCATCATCGATATGGCCACCTTCGTGGCGCTTGCCCGCAACCGGCATTTCGGCCGCACCGCCCGGGAGCTGAACACCACCCAGCCGGCCATTTCCTCGCGCCTTGCCATTCTCGAGCGCGATTACGCCTGCCGGCTTGTCGAGCGCGGCGACCGCGAATTCCGGCTGACGCCGGCGGGCGAGGAGGCGCTGCGCGTGTTCCAGGATGTGCTGGAAAAGCTCAACACGCTGAAATCCGACCTCAAGGAGGGCGGCGCTGACGCCGCCTATATCGTGCGCATCGGCGCGATCGATTCCGTGGTCGCCACCTGGATGCCCGATTTCATCGAGGCGCTGAGCCAGGCGATGCCGAACCTCAGGGTCGAACTGACGATCGAGGGAACGCGCGATCTCATCGCCGGCCTCGCCCATGGCGAGTTCGACCTGATTTTCGGCATCGAGCCCGCGATCGGCGACAGTTTCCGCTCCTTCATCATCTGCTATTACGAAATGGTCTGGGCCGCGGCCCCCGCGGTGGTCGACCGCAACACCACCTACAGCGTCGACGAATTGTCGCGGATGCCGATCATCACCTTCCCCAAGGGCACGCCGCCCTATGCCTATGTCGCGCCCTATTTTCAGGACGAACGGGTGCTGGCCTCCAAGCTGACGAGTTCGAACTCCCTTTTTGCGATGATCAATCTGCTGATCGGCGGCTTCGGCCTCGCCGCGATCCCCTCGGTGGCGATCGCGCGCGAGCTGGAGAACGGCCTGCTGTGCCGGGTGAGCGTGACCAAGCCGTTTCCGCCGATGCCGATCGTTGCCACCTATCAGACGACCGTCGGCCAGAATATCCTGCGCAGCGTCGCCGATCACGCCCGCAGCAGCGCCGCCGAGTTCTGCCGCAAGGTGTCGTCGGAAGGCGCCTGGGTGCCCGGGGACGGCGCGCCTGCCACCGCCGAGCAGGAACGCGGCCGCATCAATCGATGATCGCCACCGACTTGATCTGGGCATAGACGGCCATACCGGGCTGCAGGCTGAGGAGATTGGCCGAACGGGCGGTGACGCGCGCCATGATCAGCCTGCTGCCGATCTCCAGATGCACGATCATGACGGAGGGATGATCGCCGCGCGCGATCTCGCGCACGATCGCCGGCACCCGGTTGATGATCGAGACATTCAGGTTTTCGGTGAGCGCGATCGAGACGTCGCGGGCATGGATCATCAGTCGCACCGGCTCACCGACCTCTCTGCCGGTATGGGCGATCCACAGCGCGCCGCCTTCGAACTTGGCAAGCGCCAGTTGCCAGCGCAGGTCGATATCGGCGATCCGTGCGTCGATCGCTATCCCGACGCGGCGCTCATGCGCCATCGGCAGGTCGAGGCGGGCAAGCGTCTCGGCGGTGGGGCCGGAAGCGATCACGCGCCCGTCGCGCATCACCGCCAGATGATCGGCAAGCCGGGCCACCTCGTCGGGCGCGTGAGTGACGTAGAGCACCGGAATGGAAAGGCTCTGCCTCAGGTTCTGCAGATAGGGAAAGATTTCCTGGCGCGCGTGGATGTCGAGCGCCGACATCGGCTCGTCCATCAACAGCAGTTTCGGCTGCGAAAGCAGCGCGCGGGCGATCGCGACCCTTTGGCGCTCGCCGCCGGAAAGCCGCGCCGGCATGCGCTCCAGAAGGTTGGGAAGACCGAGCAACGCGACCAGTTCGTCAAACCGCGCCTTGCCATCGCGCTTCGCCCGCTTCTCGCCGTAGCGCAGGTTATCGCGGACGGTCAGATGGGGAAACAGATTGGCCTGCTGGAACACATAGCCGACCTCGCGGCAATGCGGCGGCCGGAAGCGTCTGCCGTCCTGCCAAACCTCGCCATCGATCGAGAATTCCCCGTCCGGCAGGTGTTCCAGTCCCGCGAAACAACGCAGCAGGCTGGTCTTGCCGCAGCCGGAGGGACCGAACAACGCGGTGACCCCGCTTTTCGGAAACCGGAACGATGCATCCAGCAAAAACGCGCCGAATCTTCCGGCGAAACGGGCGGAAAGTCTGTCACCGGTCATGGAAAGCGCCTCCGCATGCGTCGCTCGATCAGCATTGTCGAAAGAATGACGATGAAGGAAAACGCCAGCATGCCGGCGGCAAGGATATGCGCCTTTCCCCATTGCAGGGTCTCGACATAGTCGTAGATCGCCACCGAGAGCACCTTGGTCTTGCCGGGAATATTGCCGCCGATCATCAGCACCACGCCGAACTCGCCGACGGTGTGGGCAAAGCCGAGGATCGCGCCGGTGATGAGGCCGGGCCGGGCAAGCGGCAGGGCCACGGAAAAGAAGCGGTCGACCGGTCCGGCCCTCAGCGTCGCGGCCGCCTCCAGCGGATCATTGCCGATCGCCTCGAAGGCGTTGCGCACCGGTTGCACGGCAAAAGGCAGGGAGTAGATCACCGAGCCGACCACCAGACCAGCGAATGTGAAGGGCAGGGTAAAGCCGATGGACTTGCCGATCATAGCGCCCAGCGGGCTCTGCGGGCTTAAGGCGATCAGAAGGTAGAAGCCGAGCACCGTCGGCGGCAGAACCAGGGGAAGGGCGACGACCGCGCCGATCACTTCCTTCCACCATGTGTGCGACCGCGCCAGCCACCACGCAAGCGGCACGCCCAATATCATCAGGAACAAGGTCGTGACGCCGGCAAGTTTCAGCGTCAGGAATACGGCTTCCCACATTATTTCCGCTCCAGGGCCCATTCCCGACTGCCAGGAATCACGACGGCAGCCGGTAGCCGTGATTTTCGACAATTTTGCGGGCGGTATCGCCCTTCAGGAAGCTCATAAACGCCCGCGCCGCGATATTGTTCTCGCCCTTCTTCAAAAGAACCGCGCCCTGGGCGATCGGGCTATACAAATCGGCCGGCACCTCATAGCGCGAGCCGCCGGGCTCGCCGACAAGCTGAGACAGGGCCACGAAGCCGAGCGCGGCATTGCCGGTGGCGACGAACTGATAGGCCTGGGTGATGCTCTCGCCCTCGACCAGCCGTTCGGCGAGCGTCTCGTAGAAGCCGAGCGCCGTCATCGCTTCCACTGCCGCCGCTCCATAGGGAGCGGTGCGCGGATTGGCGATCGCCAGTTTTGCGAAGCGTTCGGGATGGAGGAGCACCTTGCCTTCCGGGTCCACGAGATCGGGATCGGCGCTGTAAAGCACCAGCGCGCCGAGCGCATAGACGAAGGCGCTGCCTTCCACCGCGTATCCTTCTTCGATGGCAAGCGCGGGACGCTCCTCATCGGCGGCAAGAAACACCTCAAAGGGCGCGCTGTGGATGATCTGGGCATAGAGCCTGCCGGTCGAGCCGAAACTCAGCACCGCATCGTGGCCGGTCTCTTCGTGAAAGGCCTCGGCGATCTCCTCGGCGGTGCCAGTGAAATTCGCGGCGACGGCGACGGTGACTTCGTCGGCAGCCACCGGCGTCGTCGCGAGCGGCATAAGCAGGAGGGCGAAAAGGAACAGACGGCGCATCATGGTCTCCAGGGACGGATACGGGAAATGTGCCTGCTGATTGTGCAGGGGTCAAATGCGCCCTGCGCGACAAGACGCCGCAAAATTCTGCCGCCGCCTCTTTAAAATCGGTTTAGAGAGAACCAAAAAACCTCTAGTAAGGTGTCGTTTCAATTCAACGGGCGGAAGCAGCATGACGGATATTCTCGATCTCAACGACGACTGGGTGTTTTCCTCCGACGCTCACAACAGTTCCGTCACGCTGTCCGCGCCCGGCGATGTCCATTCCGCGCTACTGGCCGCCGGTGCGATCGAGGACCCCTATTACCGCGACAACGAGCCCAGAACCGATTGGGTCCACGAGGCCGAATGGGTCGCCGTCAAGCGCTTCCAGCTTTCTGATGTCGAGGGCGGCCGGTTCACCCTGCGCTTCGAAAGCGTCGATTGCCTCGCCGAGGTCAGCGTCAACGGCAAGTCCGCCGGGCGCTGCGAAAGCCAGTTCCTGCGCTATGACTTCGACGTGACCGGGCTGTTGCGCGCGGGCGAAAACGAGATCGCGGTGCGGTTCCTTTCCAATTCGCGCGAGGCGGAAAAGCGCGCGAAAGCCTCCGAATTTCCGATACCCTACACCAAGAACAGCCGGATCGGCCATTTGAACTTCCTGCGCCGGGCGCAATGCCATGGCGGCTGGGACTGGGGGATCGCGCTGTCGCCGCTCGGCTTCTACGGCGAAATCAAGCTGGTGCGCACCGGTGATCTGAGGCTTGACGATGTCGCGATCCGCCAGCGCCATGCGGGCGGCGCGGTGGAACTCGATGTGACCTTCCATGCCTTCGCCTTTGCGCCGGGGCAAGCCGAGGCGACGGTCGAAATCGACGGCGCGCGGGCGACGGGCATGCTGACCGCATGGCCCGGCGAAAACCGGGTCACGGTGACTGTGCGGGTCGAGAATCCGCGGCTGTGGTGGCCGGCGGGCCACGGGGAGCAGGCGTTTTACGATCTTGCCGTGTCGCTGGCCGGCCAGCGGCGCGATTTCCGCATCGGCCTGCGCAGCGTTGCACTGCTGACCAATGCCGACGAAATCGGTCATCGCTTCGCCTTTCAGATCAACGGCCGCGAGATCTTCATGAAGGGCGCCAACTGGATTCCGGGCGATGCCCTGCCGGGCCGCGCGACGCCCGATCAGGTACGCGACCTGCTGGTCTCGGCGGTCGAGGCCAATATGAACATGATCCGCGTCTGGGGCGGCGGGCAGTATGAGGCCGACTGGTTTTACGAACTCTGCGATGAGCTTGGCATCATGGTCTGGCAGGATTTCATGTTCGCCTGCAGCCACTATCCCGCCCATGAGCGCGGCTTTCTCGATCTGGTCCGCGTGGAAGCCCGTCAGCAATTACGCCGGCTGTCGCGCTTCGCTTCGATCGCGCTGTGGTGCGGCGACAACGAACTGGTGGGCGCGCTCAGCTGGTACGAGGAGAGCATCGAGAACCGCGATCGCTATCTCGCGATCTACGACCGGCTCAATCACGCGCTCGAGGAAGCGGTGGAGGATGAGGCGATCGGCCTGCCGTTCCGCCCGTCATCGCCCTCGGTCGGGCGGCTCGATTTCGGCGATGGCTGGCATGTCGATACCTCGGGCGACATGCATTTCTGGGATGTCTGGCACTCGGCCAAGGATTTCGAGCATTACCGCACGGTCCGCCCGCGCTTCTGCTCGGAATTCGGCTTCCAGTCGTTTCCCTCGATGCGGGTGATCGAAAGCTTCACCGCGCCGGAAGACCGCAACGTCTCCTCCGCCGTCATGGACGTCCACCAGCGCAATATCGGCGGCAATAGCCGCATCGTTGAGACCATCGCGCGCTATTTCCGCTTCCCCGACAGTTTCGAGGACATGGTCTATCTGAGTCAGCTTTCGCAAGGGTTGGCGATGAAGACGGCGATCGAATTCTGGCGTTCAAACAAGCCCCGCACCATGGGCACGTTGTTCTGGCAGTTGAACGACACCTGGCCGGTGGCAAGCTGGTCGAGCCTTGAATATGGCGGCGGCTGGAAGACCACGCAGTATCTCGCCCGCCGCTTCTTCGCGCCGCTGATGGTGACGGCGGAACCGGACCCGGCAACCGGCGCGATCGTTCTGCTCGCGGTCTCCGATATCGAGGACGAAAAGCCGATCACCGTCAGGCTGCGCACTGTCGATGCGACCGATGGCACGGTTTCCGAACTGGGAACCTATGAGGTGGTCACCAGCGTGGATGCCGTGGTCGAGATTACTCGCATCCGTCCCGAAAGCCTGGGCGAAAGCACCTTCCTTCTGTTCGACTGGCGCGACGGCGACGGCAATCATCTCGGCGAAAACGAGTATCTGCCGCAGCGGCCGAAAGCCTATCGCTTCGGGGAGCCGAACATCACCGTCCACGCTGAAGACGACCGGATCATACTCGCAACTGATCGGCCGGCGCTCTATGTGACCTATGATCACGGCGGCGACGACATCTATTCCGACAATTGCTTCACGCTGCTGCCGGGCGAAGACAAGGTGCTGACGGTGACCCGCAGACGGACCGCGCATCTTCCGCGCGAGGGCGCCCCGGCGCTGCGGTATTTGAGGGGCTGATAAGACACACCTCCGTGTTGTTCTTCGTTCACTGGGACGTGCGGGCCTTGCCCTTGCGCGACGATTGGCCTATTTGTCGGCGCCCAATGCCGAATGGGACGATGAGCGCACGACAGTGTTGCCGCGCGACAGCGAAGGGCCCTAATCGATATGGAACAACGCATCCCAATGCCCAGAACCTCTGTTTTCAAGCGTCTGCTCGACAAGGTCGCAGCGCGATTTATTCCCATGGCCAACCGCAGCCTGCTTTATCGGCTGCTGTCGGAGAACCTGCGCGACCAGGCTCCATGGTATGCTCTGGCGACGGTCGCCATGCTGATTGTCGCCGGCATGACCTCCATGAGCGCATGGATCATGAAGGATATTGTCAACGAAACCGTGGTTTCGAAAGACATGAACCGCATGTTCATGCTTGCAGGCGGCGTGGCGCTGATCTTCATCGTCAAGGGCATCGCGACCTACTTCCAGATCGTGATCCTGAGCAAGGCCGGCAACAATATCATCGCCAAGACCCAAAGCAGCATCTTCAGCCGGATCCTGCAGCAGGATTTGAACTTCTTCATCCGGTTTCCGTCCTCCGACCTTGTCATGCGCCTGACCAACAATGCCCAGGCGGCAAGGACGGCGATGGATCTGATCCTGACCTCGGCAATCCGCGACCTGTTTTCGCTGATCGGACTGGTCATCGTGATGTTCATCCAGCAACCGATCCTATCGCTTGTTTCCTTCATTCTCGGACCGGCGGCCTTTATCGGCGTTCGCTACCTGACCAACAAGGTCCGCCATATCATGCAGCAGGAACTGACCGCCTTCGCCAAGATCATCGAAAGCGTTCAGGAAGCTTCCACAGGCGTTCGCATCATCAAGGCGTTTGGCCTGGAGGAACACATGCGCAAGCGCATGGACCTGCAGGTCACCCAGGTGGAGCATCGTGCCAACAGCATCGCCCGGCTTTCCGCAGCCACAAGCCCGATCATGGAAACGCTATCGGGTCTGGCGATCGCCGGCGTGATCGCGCTGAGCGGTCTTTGGGTTGTCGGCGGCAGCCAGACACCCGGGGAGCTGATGTCCTTTATCACCGCTCTGCTTCTGGCCTATGAGCCAGCCAAGCGGTTGGCCCGTATGCGCGTGAATCTCGAATCGGCCATGGTCGGGGTCAGGATGATGTACGAGCTCAAGGATCATCCGATCATGCTGACCGAAGCCGAAAACGCCCAGCCGGTTCCTCCGGGCGGTGGCGAGATCATCTTCGATAATGTCGGTTTCTCCTATGACGAGAACAAACCGCTGTTCAAGAACCTGAACCTCGTCTTCCCCGCGGGCAAGACAACGGCTCTGGTGGGTGCGTCCGGCGGCGGCAAGTCGACGATCATCAATCTCGTCATGCGCATGTTCGACCCCGATGAAGGCTCGGTCACGGTCAACGGCCTCGACCTCAGGCAGGTGTCCTTCGAGTCGCTTCGCGCGCACATGTCCTATGTCGGTCAGGATACATTCCTGTTCAACGGCACGGTGAGAGACAATCTGGAGCTTGGCCGTCAGGGGGCCACCGAAGAGGAAATCATCGAGGCGGCCAAGGCGGCGCATGCGCATGATTTCATCATGAACATGAACAATGGCTATGACTCCCTCGTCGGCGAAAACGGCGGCAATCTTTCCGGCGGCCAGAAACAGCGTCTGGCCATTGCCCGCGCGATGTTGCGCGACGCCGATATCCTGATCCTCGACGAGGCGACCAGCGCGCTCGATTCCTATGCCGAATCGCTGGTGCAGGATGCGCTGAAGCGGCTGACCAAGGATCGCACCACGATCGTGATCGCCCACCGTCTCGCAACGATCACGTCGGCCGACAACATCGTCGTTCTCGAAAACGGCAAGATATTGGAGCAGGGGCCGCAGCGCGAGCTTCTCGCCCATGACGGGCCCTACCGGCGCCTTTACGAGTTGCAGATTCTTCCCCAGCTCGAAGAGGCCTGATCGCCGTCCTCCGATTTTTTTGAAAAGCCATGGCTGCCCTTGCGCGCCATGGCTTTTTTGCGTCCGCTTCAGCCCGGTGCAGCGACAATATGCCTCGCTCGATTTGCGGGGCATGCGGCGAAATGCTAAACAGAATGTGGCTTTTTCGTGATCGGCATATGTCGTGCTGGCGGAAAGCCCCACAGGCCTTGTGGAAGAGGGAAGGAAACCGGCGGGTCGGCAAACCCGCAAATCCAGGAATCGCGATGTTTACGAAAATCATGGTACCCGTCGATCTGGCCCATGCGGAGAAGCTTGAGCGCGGCCTGAAGGCTGCGGGCGATATCGGCAAGCTCTATGGCGCATCCGTTATCTATGTCGGCGTCACATCATCGGCGCCGGGCGCGCTTGGCCACAATCCGGAGGAATACCGGCAGAAGCTCGAGGCCTTTGCGAAAGCGCAGGAGTCCGAACACGGCCTGGCGACCGACATTCATGTTGTTGTCGCCCACGATCCGGCGGTCGACATCAACCAGTCGCTTGCACGCTCCGTCGATGAACTCGGCTGCGATCTGGTGGTTATGGCAACCCATGTGCCCAACCTTGCCGACCATTTCATGCATTCCCATGGCGGCCAGCTTGCAACGCATACCAAGGCATCG
Source organism: Martelella sp. FOR1707 (assembly GCF_053484265.1). NCBI lineage: Bacteria > Pseudomonadati > Pseudomonadota > Alphaproteobacteria > Hyphomicrobiales > Aurantimonadaceae > Martelella > Martelella sp. FOR1707. The sequence continues at coordinate 393,795 of NZ_JBAKFP010000005.1, forward strand.
GTGCTGCTGGTGCGCGGCTGAGCCGTTTGAAGATTAGACATCGCGGATCGACCGACGCCCAAGTCCGGGCCGATGCGTCGAAGTGAAACAAGGAGATATTATATGTCCGACACGGGGATACCCGAGCCTGAGGGCGAGACAGACATCATCGACACCGATTACGAGATCGGCCAGGACAATATCACCACCAATATCGGTCCGTTCGGTCTCGACATCCATAACCCGGTCTTTCTGATCTCGGGTCTTGCCGTCGTCGCCTTCGTGCTGGTCACGCTCGCCTTCCAGAATCAGGCTGAGGCCGTGTTCAACGGCATGCGCGACTGGCTGACCTCGACCTTCGACTGGTTCTTCCTTCTGGCCGGCAACGTCTTCGTGCTGCTCGGCATCTATCTGATTTTCTCGCCCTACGGCAAGATTCGCCTCGGCGGCGCGGACGCCAAGCCGGATTATACCTATACCGGCTGGTTCGCGATGCTTTTCGCCGCGGGAATGGGTATCGGGCTGATGTTCTACGGCGTCTCCGAACCGATTTCGCACTACACGTCCTCGATCGCGGAGAATGCCGGCACGCCGGATAGCTGGGCCCCGCTCGGCGGCGCGCCGGGCGACTCGGTGAAGGCGCAGTCGCTTGCCATGTCTGCGACGATTTTCCACTGGGCGCTTCATCCCTGGGCAATCTACGCCATCGTCGCGTTGGCGCTGGCGCTGTTTTCCTACAATAAGGGCCTGCCGCTCGCCATGCGCTCGGTGTTCTATCCGATCTTTGGCGAGCGCGTCTGGGGCTGGACCGGCCACATCATTGACGTGCTGGCGGTTCTCGCAACCCTGTTCGGGCTTGCGACCTCGCTCGGCATCGGCGCGGAACAGGCCAATGCCGGCCTCAATCATATCTTCGGCCTGCCGGTGAGCGAGGTCTCCAAGGTGGTCCTGATCGTCTTCATTACCGGCATCGCGCTCACATCGGTGGTCGCGGGCATGGATGCCGGCGTCCAGCGGCTTTCGAAGATCAATATGGCGCTTGCGGCCCTGCTGCTTGTGTTCGTGGTCGCCGTCGGTCCCACGCTTGCCATTCTTAGCGGCATATTCACCAATTTCGTGGATTATGCCCGCTATCTGCCGGAGCTTGCCAATCCGTTCGGCCGGAGCGACAAGAACTTCCTGGATGGCTGGACGTCGTTCTACTGGGCCTGGTGGATTTCCTGGTCGCCCTTCGTCGGCATGTTCATCGCCCGCGTTTCGCGCGGCCGCACAGTGCGCGAGTTCATCACCTGCGTGCTGGTCATTCCGTCGGTTGTCTCGATCGTATGGATGACGGTGTTCGGCGATACCGCGATCCGCGAGATCATCGTCAACAACTATGAGGCTCTTGCCCAGGCGCCGCTCGATCTGAAGCTGTTCATCATGCTGGAGGCGCTGCCGCTGGCGACGATCACATCGGTTATCGGCATCGTCCTCGTCATCGTGTTCTTCGTGACCTCGTCGGACTCCGGCTCGATCGTGATCGACACGATCACCGCGGGCGGCAAGGTCGATGCGCCGGTGCCGCAGCGCGTGTTCTGGGCAAGCTTCGAGGGCCTTGTGGCGATCGCGCTGTTGCTCGGCGGCGGCCTGACGGCGCTGCAGGCGATGGCCGTGTCGACGGGCTTCCCGTTCACCTTCGTGCTGTTGCTGGCCTGCTTTGCCATCGTGAAAGGGCTCAGAAGCGAGCCGCGATAGGTCGATCGTGGCGGAGCATATTCAAAGGCGGCGTCCCCAGCGGGCGCCGCCTTTTTGTTTGGGGGGCTTTGCGCCTGTCTTCCGCATCGCATCCGCTGAAAAAATGCAAATCGATTTACAACCGGCGCGGCGGCTTGCAACTTCCGCGTAATCGCTGTAGGCAAGTGTACAACCTGTCACAACGTTAAAGTGCGGGCAGGAAGGGTCAACCGAGTTCTATTTCCGATGACATTTTCTGATTATCAACGCTTTCAGTCTTCTTTTTCAGCCTTCGCCGCTTGCCTGATCGGGGCCCCGGCGTTTTCCCCTGTCCGGCATTGCAGCCGGAGGTTTTGGAGCGGCGAACGCCACCGGACGATCTGGTGACGCGTCCGGACAGGACGAGCGACAGGTCTCGATGAAGGCCCGGCGGCGACGTCGAGACCCCAGCGCCGAGATTGCCTGCGCGCCCTATGCCGCATTTCCGGCCTAATCCAGGTTCTTTACCAGCGTCTGACGATTGTTCGTCAGATCACTCTCTGTTTTCGGAGAAAGTGAATGAGCGCACCGCGACACAAGCAACTGACCCGGGCCCTGCGTGAGGAGCTCACCTCCGGCCAATTCAAGGTCGGCGACAGACTGCTACCTGAAGTGGAATTTGCCGCCCAGCGCGGCGTGAGCCGCACCACGCTCAGGCGAGCCTTGAGCGAGCTGGAGGCGGAGGGTCTTGTGGCCCGGCGCAAGCGGGTCGGTACGATCGTGACCGCGCTCACGCCCCAGCTTCATTTCCGGATGAGAACCAACTCACTGGCGGAGCTGATGCGCCTCGAGCGCGAAACCGTGCTCGACATCTGGACCACCCGGATGGTGGAGGAGAGCGAGGAGCCGCTGTTGCGGGGCAGGGGATGTCACGACGGGAAGTGGCTGGAGGTGATCGGTGTCAGGCGCATGTCGGGCCGGCTGCGGGCGTTTTGCTGGAACCACATGTTCATTCCCGGCCGCTATGCCGGGCTTGAGCCGTCCCTAGCGCGTCACGGTCTTGCCTCGGTCTCGGGCCTGGTCGCGGAAATCTATGACCGGCCGGTCGAGCGGGTTGTGCAGAATGTCAGCGCAATCGCCTGCCCGCCGGCGGCCGCCGATGCCATCGGCATTTCGGCGCTTTCCCCGGCACTGACGATTGAATCGGAAGTGTTCAGCCGGGATGATGAGCTGATACTCCTCGCGCACGCGATCTACGACCCCGCCCGGTTTCAGCTCCGAAATGAGGCCAGTCTCTATTGAGGCTGAATCCGGTCTGTCGGGCCTGACCTCTGTCAGACGTCGAGCTGGCGCTATTCGAAAACGATCGACGGCGCTGAGCGGGTGCGGGCGTTGAGACCTTCATGTACGGCCCTGGCGATCGACCGGTAGGCCGCCGCATGCGGTCCATCGGGCTGATCGACGACGACCGGCGTGCCGGCATCCGATTTTTCGCGGATGTCCATTGCCAGCGGCACTTCGCCCAGAAACGGCACGCCGATCTTCTCTGCCTCGGCTTTCGCGCCGCCATGGCCGAAGATATTGTGGGTCGCGCCGCAATCGGGGCAGATGAAGGTGCTCATGTTCTCGACGATGCCGAGCACGGGCACCGAGACCTTGTTGAACATGGCGATCGCCTTGCGGGCGTCGATCAGGGCCAGGTCCTGCGGGGTCGAGACCACCACGCTGCCGGCGAGCGGCACCTGCTGGGCCATGGTGAGCTGGGCGTCGCCGGTGCCGGGCGGCATGTCGACCACCAGCACGTCGAGCTCGCCCCAGGCAACCTCGCGCAGCATCTGCATCAGCGCCGACTGCACCATCGGTCCGCGCCAGATCACGGCGGTGCCCTCATCGACCAGAAAGCCGATCGACATCACCTTCAAGCCGAATTTCTCCATCGGCATGATGGTGCGCCCCGGGCCCTGCATCGGCCGGCCGGACAAGCCGAACAGTCTCGGAATGGACGGCCCGTAAATATCGGCGTCGAGCAGGCCGACCTTCAGTCCTTCGGCGGCAAGGCCAAGCGCCAGATTGACCGAGGTGGTGGACTTGCCGACACCGCCCTTGCCGGAGGCGACCGCGATGATCGAGCCGATTCCCGGGATATCCGGCTTGGCGGGCTGTTCCAGTTTTTTGGGCGGCTCGGACGGGCCGGGCTTTTGCGAGCTCGCCGGCTTGTCGGCCGTCAGCGTCACGAAGGCCTGGCGGGAGCCGGGGATGGATTCGGCCGCCTTGGCCGCGGCCTGTCGCACGGGTTCAAAGGCTTTTGCGTCTCCGCCCGGCACGGTCAGCGAAAAATAGATTTTTCCGTCGGTCACGAATATGTCGGAGACAAGCCCGCTGAAGGCAAGCGGTTTGCCATCGGGAAGGTTGACGGCTTCAAGGCTTCTGAGAACCTGCTGGCTGGTGATTTCGGTCATGAAACTGATCCTTGGGTGTAAGCCCTAGATAATGGGAAATGCCGCACGCGCCAATGGCAAAGCCGGGGCAAAGCCGGAATCCGGCCTTTCGGCGCAATGGTTTTTGGCAAGGGGGCGACATCCGGAGTAGCCGGACAAAGGGCGGCAGCAAGTCTCGCGACAGAACAGTGCCAGGGATGGTCCAAGCAAAACGATAGAAACGCCGGCGCTTTTGAAGGAACCCGAAGGTTCAAGGCGCCGGCGTTTCTATTGTCTTAAGTCCGCGCTCTTGGGCGCGTATTTGTTTTCATCCCCTCTGGAACTGTCGAGAAGATGGACTATTCGGTTTGCCTTTGCAAGCAGCTTTTTTACGGCTGGAACAATGATTTAGACTCAATGTAGTGCGAGATCGGATTCTGTTCGATTTGCTGCACTGCACAAATTATTGACTCCGCTTATTTTTTAAGCCTCCGCCCCGCTTTTGCCGGCTTCCGCCGCAGACTTGAAAAAAGCGAGTCGAAGTGCCGGCGGGGGGCTTCCATCCCGGCATGCGGCCAAACTGAGCGCTTGATTTATCGCCAAGCCTTGTCTTTCCTCTGGAAAGGCCGGGAATTTCCGTGATACGCGCGGCGGCAACATAAAAAAGAAATGAGGGGCATCGGGAGAGACAATGATCACAGAGACCGTATTCGAGGGCAGGATCTTGGTGACGGACCGGATGTCGCTTGGCGAGGGGCCGGGCTATGACCAAGACACCGACATGATCTGGTGGTTCGACATCAATGCCAGCAAGCTGCACCTGCTGAACGCGTCCAGCCGCGAGCGCCGGATCATTCAGCTTCCGGAGATGGCAAGCGCTTTAGCGGTGGTGGATGAGCACCGCCAGGTGATCTCCACCGAGACCGGGCTCTATTTCCGCGACACCTCCACCGGCGCGTTGTCGCTGCATGTGGCGATCGAGGCGGATAACGCCGTCACCCGCTCCAATGACGCCCGGGTTCATGCCTCCGGCGCCTTCTGGGTGTCGACCATGGGCAAAAACGCCGAAAAGGGGGCCGGCGCGATCTACCATGTGCTGGAAGGCGTGGTGACCAAACTGTTCGACAAGATCACCATCCCGAACGCGATCTGCTTTTCGCCGGACGGGGCGACCGGCTATTATGTCGACACCGACGTCAACCAGTTGATGTCCGTTCCGATCGCGCCGGAAACCGGCCTGCCGACGGGCCCGGCCAGTGTGTTCATCGACACCGCGCATATGACCGGCGGCATGGACGGCGCGGTCTGCGACGGCGATGGCAATATCTGGAACGCCCGTTATGGCGCCGGCGTGCTCGACCAGTTCGATCCCGCTGGCAAGCTGAAGGCGCGCTATCAGCTTCCCGCCCGCCAGCCGACCTGCCCGGCCTTTATCGGTCGCGATGGCGGCTGGATGATGGTGACGAGCGCTTCGCAGGGCACGCGCGCCGAGGAGGAGCCCAATGCCGGCAACACGTTCGCGCTGGTGACGGGCGCGAAGCCGCGCTTCGATCCGGCCTATCGCGCCGGGCGCTGAGCGCGCGCCAAATGCCGTGGCGCGACGGGGCGAATCTGTTATGACTGCGCCATGAGCATCAGACAGCTTTCCGAAACCGTCATCAACCAGATCGCCGCCGGCGAGGTCATCGAACGGCCGGCGAGCGCCGCCAAGGAACTTGTCGAAAACGCGCTCGATGCCGGGGCGACCCGGATCGAGATCGCGACGGCCGGCGGCGGCAAGGCGCTGCTGCGGGTCACGGATAATGGCTCCGGCATGAGCCGTGAGGATCTGGCGCTCGCGGTCAAACGGCATTGCACCTCCAAGATCACCGCCGATCTCACCGATATCCGCACGCTCGGCTTTCGCGGCGAGGCGCTGCCCTCGATCGGCTCGGTGGCGCGGCTTTCGATTTCAAGCCGCACGCGCGAGGCGGGCGAGGGCTATCGCATCGCGCTGGAAGGCGGGCGCTCCGGCGAGCCGGAGCCGGCCCCGGTCAATGCCGGTACGATCGTCGAGGTGCGCGACCTTTTCTTCGCAACGCCGGCGCGGCTGAAATTCCTCAAAACCGAGCGCGCCGAGGCCGGCGCGATTACCGAGGTGGTCAAGCGCATGGCGCTGGCCTTCCCGGCGACGCGTTTCGTGCTGTCGGGCTCGGATCGTTCCACGCTGGAACTGCCGGCGACCGGCGACGACCGGCTGGCGCGCATCGCCCAGGTGCTCGGCCGCGATTTCCGCTCGAACGCGATCGAGATCGATGCCGTGCGCGAGGATGTGACGCTCTCCGGCTTTGCCGGCGTGCCGACCTTCAACCGCGGCAATTCCGGCCATCTCTATGCCTTCGTCAACGGTCGTCCGGTGCAGGACCGGCTGCTTCTCGGCGCGATCCGCGCGGCCTATGCCGAGACGGTGCCGAAGGGGCGCTATCCGGTGGCCGTTCTGTGGTTCTCGCTCGATCCGGCGCTGGTCGACGTCAATGTCCATCCGGCCAAGGCCGATGTCCGGTTTCGCGATCCGGCCCTGGTGCGCGGGCTGATCGTAGGCGCGATCCGCGAGGCGCTGACGCGGGCGGGCGACCGGGCCTCCTCCACCGGCGCGGATGCCATGCTGAGGGCGTTCACGCCGCGTTTCTCGCCCGAGCCTGCCGCCGCGTCACGGTTCTACAGGGGCGATTATGAGCGGGCCACCAATGCCCAATGGTCGCCGCAACAATCGCCCTATCGACCGGAGGGTTTCCGGGAAGAGGCCGTGCCGCGCTTCGGTGAGACGGCGCCCGGCTTCGCTGAAGCTCCGGCCGGCTTTGCGGGCTTTGCGACGCCATCGGCGCGCGGCGAGGAGCCGGGCCCGGCCGTCCAGCCGTCGCCGGACCATCCGCTCGGCGCGGCGCGGGCGCAGGTGCATGAAAACTATATCGTCGCCCAGACCGATACCGGCCTCGTCATCGTCGACCAGCACGCCGCCCATGAGCGCCTCGTCTATGAGGCGCTTCGGACAGCCTTTTCTAAAGATAGACTGCCCTCGCAGATGCTGCTGATCCCGGAAATCGTCGACATGCCGGAGGAAGACTGCGACCGGCTGATGCCGTTTGCCGACGAACTGGCACGGCTCGGTCTTGTCTATGAGCGCTTCGGCCCCGGCGCGCTCGCCGTGCGCGAAACCCCGGCGCTGCTCGGCGAGGTCGATGCCGCGGCGCTGATCCGCCAGCTTGCCGATGAGGCTGGCGAGTGGGAAACCGCCGATGGTCTGCGCGCAAAGCTCGAAAGCGTGGCGGCGACCATGGCCTGCCACGGTTCGGTGCGGTCCGGCAGGCGCTTGCGCGTCGACGAAATGAATGCTCTCCTCAGACAGATGGAGACCACGCCGGGTTCCGGCCAGTGCAATCACGGCCGGCCGACCTATATCGAACTGAAGCTCGCCGATATCGAGCGCCTGTTCGGGCGCTGATGGCGAAACGGCATTCGGAACTGGAGATCAAGCGGTGAATATCTTTGATGGAAGCGGCAAGGGGGCGGCGCGGATCCGCTATCTCGACGCCAATTTCGAGGTCGTGACCCCCGGCAGTTACGTGGTCTGCGCCGTCACGGGCAAGCACATTCCGCTGGAGGAACTGCGCTACTGGAGCGTCGCCCGGCAGGAAGCCTATGTCGATGCGCACGCCTCCTTCGAGGCGGAGAAGCGCGCCGGCGCGCTGCCGACGGACAAGCCGTAGAGCTCTTTTCACCCAAGTACGGTCGCGTCGTCAGTTGCTGCCCGGCAGGCCGAGCTGGTTGCGGACAAGAGCCAGGCCTGCCATGCCCTTGGGGTTGCCCATTTCGGCAAGCGCGCTGAACACCTGATGGGCATCGGTGTAGCGGCCGAGATTGTAATAGGCATAGCCCTTGATCACCATCAGGCCTGTTTCTTCCGGCGCCAGCTGGTTGCGCTGGTTCAGGAGCAGCAGCGCATCCTGGTAATGTCCGCCCTGATAGGCGGCGATCGCGCGCGCCGAGAGGATATCGACCTGCAGGTTGAGCTGGCGTTCGCGGCTCAGCGGCTCCTGGGAGGCTGCGACGGCGGCCTTGTTGGTCAGGCCGAGGCGCATATAGGCAAGGCTCTGGCCATAGGCGGCTTCCTCGCGGTTTTTCGCCGAGGACGAGCCGAGCGCGGTCTCGAAGGCGCGGGCGGCTTCGGTCGGCCGCTGCAGGTCCATCAGGCACCAGCCATGGCGCAGCGCCGCATCCGGCGACAGGTTTTCGGCGGAACGACCGTTCCAGCAGCTCGAGCCGGAGGAGGAAGACGTGCCGCTGGAGGCCACGCGCCGGGTCGACGACGATGTCGAGCTCGATGTGCGCACCACGGCGGGTTCGGCGTCGGCGATCGGTATCGCCGTGCCCTCGGGCAACTGGGTGCCGGCGGGAAGCCTGGAAACCATGATCTGGTCTCCGCTCGTATCGGCGGCGCCGACGACGTTCAGATAATAGGCGATCTGGAACTGGCGCAGATAGTCGCGATTGGCGTAGGCCTGTTCGTCGAACCGGTAGATCTCGGTTTTGTCCGAAGGTTGACCCGTGGTGTAGAACGCCGCCTGGATCTGGGCCGCGGAGGCCTGATAGCGGTTCGCCTCCGGTTGAAGCGCGGTGTTCAGCACGGTCACGGTCTGCACGCCGGTCACCGGATCGGTGCGGATCATCGAGCGCGGAATGCTGAGCCGTTCCAGCGCCTGAACGCGGCTTTCGGGACTTCCGGGCAGCGCCGTTTGCGCGCCTGCGCCGCCGCCATAGTAATACTGGTAGTAGTCCGGCACGTAATTGGCGGGCGCGGTATCGGCCTCCGCGCCGAGTCCGAGCGCGCCGGGCGACGCGACGGGCGCCGTCAGGGCCACGGCGTTCTGCGGCTGTCCGGGCGACGAGGGCATGGCGGTTGCGCCGATCGGGGTCTGCTGGCCGGTGGCGAGGTCGATCTCGGCGATCGGCACGGCCACGGTGCGGCTTTTTCCGTTCGCTTCCTTCAGCACCGTCAGTTCGAACACGGTCGCCATCATGTTTTCAAGCGTGGTCACCGGCGCGTTGGGATCGTTCAGCCAGGCGATGCGCTCGGAATAGGGCGCCCAGATCTTCTGCATCAGGTAGACGCCGGGCTTGTAGTTCATGTCGTTGAGCGTCAGCGTCACGCCATAGGCAGCCGGCTCATACCAGGGCTGCCAGGAAAGCGCTGCCTCGAACCATTGCAGCGCCGCCAGCGGCTGGTTGAATCCTTGGAGTACCAGCCGAACTGCTGGGCGGCGGTCATGCTCTTGGCTTCGGTAATGACCTCGGCCATGCGGCTCAGGACATCGGTGGGATAATCCTTGCGCGGAATCCGGCCGAGCATCCGGACCACGGCGTTGAGATAGGTGTCGAGCGCTTCATTACTGTCGTTGCGCCAGGGATACATCACCGATTCGGCCTCTTCGGCCTTGTCCAGTTCGATTAGGATCAGCGCCAGTCCCTGCGAGATCGTGGCCGAGTCGCCTTCCTCGCGAGCCTTGCGGAACCAGGGTTCGGCGGCGTTTTCGCTGCCGCGGATCAGGAAATACCAGCCAAGCAGCTCCGCATCATTGGCGGAATTGGAGGTGTTGGCGAGTTTCTCCATCGCTGCGAGATCTTCGGGGGAGATGACGATGGTTTCGTCGTCGCCGGCTTCGGCGAAGCGGTCGCGCAGCAGGTTTTCGCTGATCTCCTGAAATTCGGGCATGTCCTGCTCGTCGGGACGCTCGAAGCTGATCAGCGTCTTCATGTCCTCATAGGGCATGACGGCCAGCGCCTTCTGCAACGTGGCGAGGCGCTCCTGCGTATTGTCGCAGTTCTTCATGATATAGGTGTAGCTGTCCATCGCGCGGTTGAGCTTGTCGGTCTTGGCGAAGGCTTCGCTCACCAGCCACAGGACATTGATTTCCGCGCAGGTCAGGATGCTTGGCGATTGCGAGGCGAGATCGATGACCTTCTCGTATTCGCCGTCCTCCGACGCCTGGATCAGCGCGGTCCGGTTTTCGGCGATCTGCAGGCGGTCGATCAGGTCGGCCGGCGGCAACCAGTCGGGCTCTTCCGTCTGGCGGGTCTGGATCAACTGGCGGACCTCGGCGTAATTGCCGCGCGCATAGGCCTGCCACATCGCGTTGAGCTGCTCGTCCTCGCCGTCCTCGATCGCCAGCGGATTGGCCGGCGGCGTCCAGTTGGGATAAAGCGAGCGCAGCCGCGAAATTTCCGCCTGAAGGCGTTCCAGATCGCCCTGCTGGGCGAAATAACGCAGCGCGCTTTCATCGACCGGGGAGCGTTCCGGTTCCTGCGTCGGCTGTTCAGCAGTCTGCTGGGCCGGTTGGGAGGTTGACGCGTTGGTCTGCGGCGGCGTTGGGTTGTCGGGCAGATTGCGCAGATTGGTGGAGGGCTCCTGGGCCTGGGCCTCGGTCACCGCCGAAAAGCGCGGTTCGGCCGCAGGCGCGGGCGCCGGCGCGTCATCGTTGACGATTTGCTCATAGGCCTGGCTGAACGCCTCGGTCGGCTCGGCCAGCGCGGTGGAAACCGGAAGCTTGCGGCCGGGCGCGCCCATGCTGCCCATGCCGATTGCACCGATCATGGCGATCGCGCCTGCCGTCAGTGCAACATAAGTCAGCTTCATGGCATCCATACTCCGGCCGAGCGGCGGTTCCTGATACCGGAACCGGCTGTGCCCGCATTATTACCCGTGTGTTCACCGCCAGCATCGGCGCTTTCGTGATAGGGGACGGGGAAGCCTTCATCCTTGGGTGCAGCGGAATTTGCGCGGCTTTGCATGTCGGGTCCCCTGTGTCCGGCTTGCGGCGAACGTAATGTGATTCACTACAAACACGTATTGTCGTTAAGAAATATTAAAAACGGGACGAATGTCGCCGAAGTTTTTGAGAATCCGTTAATTTTCCGATGCATCGCCACCGCCCCGCGTTAGTTCTTTATTTACCAAACTCTGAAAAATATGAATGCGGAATATAAAAGACCGGTCCGGGCTTTATGCCGCCCCGGCGGCGACAAACCAAGGTGTGCTCAAAGATGTCAATTGCCGTTGCCCGTCAGATCAGGTCCCGCTGCCGCGCGGCTTTGGGCCTTGTCGCCGCGGGCCTTCTGGCAAGCTGCGCCGGCAATCTGCTGCCGTATACGTCTTCGGTGCGCAATCTTCTGCCGGAAGAGGCCGTGATCATGCCGCCGCCCGGCGGCCCGGCGATCGTCTCGGTTCTCGAGGAGCAGTTTTCCAACGCGATCGACCAGCAGATCATGCTGCGCACCGATGCGCGCACGCCCGGCCAGAACGCGATCCACGCCGTCTTCTTCGGCACCCGCAACTATGCGCGGATGAATGGCAACAGCCTGTCCTACCAGTCGATTACCGACCGCCGCATCGATGAGGAGATGCGTGAGCGACTGCCGGGCGTGCGCATGGTTCGCTCGCCCTATTACGTGCAGAACAATTACGGCCCGTTCGGCTATGCCTTCGGCCATGGCAGGGGCGACGATCTGTGCATGTATGGCTGGCAGCAGATCAGGCCGGGGCAGGATAGCCTCGCGGCTTTCGGCCAGGCCGGCACGATCCAGGTGCGGGTGCGCTTCTGCGAGGCCGGGGCCTCGGAGGATGACCTACTCGGGATCATGTACGGCTATACCATTGCCGCCGCGGTCGATGCCTTCGGCTGGAACCCCTATGGCGAGCAGGCCGGTCCGCCGCCGCTTCTGGGCGAGACTGGCGCACCGACCTATCCGCGCAAGGCCTATGACCCGCGGCCCGAACGCGTCGCCGACACCGAGAAGGTGCTGAAATCCTCGAACGCCAGCACCGCGCCGGTGACCCGCGTGACGACGCGTCCAATCTCTACAGGCGACGAGATCAATGTCGATGTCGTGCGCCTGCCGCCGGGAAGCCTGCCGTCGGCCGGTTACGTCGGCACGCCCGCCATGCCCGGGGCCTATACGCCCGGCCTGCCCGCCGCCGGCGCGCCGGCCTCGACCATCCCGACGCCAGGCCGTCAGACGCCCGCGACATCGACAAGCGCCGCGCCGGCGTCCGTCTCGCCCACGATCGGCGCGCCGGCCTCTGCCCCGGCTTCGTCCAGCATTCCGGTGCCCGCGCGTCCGGCCGCCGCCGCGTCGGCGACAGCGCCGGCCAGCCCGGCTGCGGCCAACTTCGGAGCTCCCGCTTCTGCCACTCGCTCAATCCCGGCGCCGCCATGCCGCCTGCTGCCGGGTTCAACGACGGTAAGCTGCGAGTAGTGTCGGGCGGCGGATTGCGCGATCAGTTCGGGCGGATATCGCCATCGGACCACAAAATTGCTAAAAATCAGACGGATAGGGCGGATATGCATTGACGGCACGGGCCGCTGCACCGGGCGATACCGGAAAAAAACTATATCCGCGCAAGACAATTTTTAGTTTTCTTGCGTATAAGTCCGGAATACTCCGTTCGTAAGGACCTGTTTAATGCGCAAGATCGCAATTACCATTGCCTGGATTATTACAGCGATCTTTATCCTCGGCCTCGTCACGCTCCCGATCGACCTGCGCACGCAGATCGTCGTGAGCTTTGTTGCCGTGGCCGTGATGTTGGTCCTCAAGCAGATGCATGCCGAGGGCAATTGGCGGCTGATCGCGCTGGCTTTCGGGACATCCATTGTGTTGCGCTATGTGTTCTGGCGCACCACCAGCACGCTTCCGCCGATCACCGAACTGCAGAACTTCATTCCAGGCGTGTTGCTTTACTGCGCCGAGATGTTTTCGGTGGGCATGCTGGCGCTCAGCCTGTTCGTGGTCGCGCTGCCGCTTCCGGTGCGCCCGCGCTGGGGCAAGCTCGAGGGTGACCTGCCCTATGTCGATGTCTACGTCCCGTCCTATAACGAGGACTCGACGATGCTTGCGCATACGCTCGCCGCAGCCAAGGCCATGGACTATCCGGCGGAAAAGCTCAAGGTCTACCTGCTCGACGATGGCGGGACCGAGCAGAAGCGCAACTCCAAGAACCTGGTGGAGGCGAGCCTTGCCCAGACGCGTCATCGCGAGCTGAGGCAGATCTGCGCCGAGCTCGGCGTCGGCTACATTACCCGCCCGCGCAACGAGCACGCCAAGGCGGGCAACATGAACCACGCGCTTCAGTACACCACCGGCGACCTGATCGTGGTGTTCGATGCCGACCACGCGCCCGCCAACGACTTCCTTGAGGAAACGGTCGGCTACTTCATGGAAGACCCCAGGCTCTTCCTGGTCCAGACGCCTCATTTCTTCATCAATCCCGATCCGCTGGAGCGCAATCTCAGAACCTATGAGATGATGCCGAGCGAGAACGAGATGTTCTACGGCATCATCCAGCGCGGCCTCGACAAGTGGAACGCCTCGTTCTTCTGCGGCTCCGCCGCGGTGCTGCGCCGCGAGGCGCTGAACTCCGTGAACGGCTTTTCCGGCGTTTCGATCACCGAGGACTGCGAAACCGCCGTCGAACTGCACTCTAACGGGTGGAACAGCGTCTATGTCGACCGCCCGCTGATTGCAGGCCTTCAGCCGGCGACCTTCTCCTCGTTCATCGGTCAGCGCAGCCGTTGGGGGCAGGGCATGATGCAGATCCTGCGGTTCAAGTTTCCGCTGCTCCTGCGCGGGCTGAGCCTGCCGCAGCGGCTTTGCTACATGTCGTCGAACCTGTTCTGGCTGTTTCCCTTCGCACGCGCCTCGTTCATGATCGCGCCGCTGTGCTACCTGTTCTTTGGCCTGCAGATCTTCGATGCCTCCGGCGGCGAGTTCCTGGCCTATACGCTGTCCTATCTGATCGTGAACATGCTGATCCAGAACTATCTGTTCGGCCAGTTCCGCTGGCCCTGGATTTCCGAACTCTACGAATACATCCAGACCGTTCACCTGATGCCGGCGGTGGTTTCGGCCATCATCAATCCCAAGAAGCCGTCCTTCAAGGTGACGGCGAAGGACGAGTCGATCGAGCACAGCCGACTTTCCGAAATCAGCCGGCCGTTCTTCATCATTTTCTTCATATTCGTCGCCGCCAGCGTGATGATGGTCTACCGGCTCTATGCAGAGCCCTATCTGGCGGGCGTCACCTGGGTGGTGGGCGGCTGGAACTTCCTCAACCTGTTCCTGACTGCCGCTGCGCTCGGCGTCGTCTCGGAAGCCGGCGAACGCCAGAAGGCGCGGCGCATCAAGATGTCGCGCCGCTGCGAGCTGGTGATCGGCGACAGCGTCTATCGCGGTACGATCGAGGATGTCTCGACCGACGGCGCGGGTCTTCAGGTGCAAGTGCGCGATCTCGACCGCCTGCGCCCCGGCACCCATGCGCTGCTCCGGGTCGAGCCGCATCGCGGCGGCGATGCCGGCGAGGTGCCGGTGATGATCCGCCACGCCCGCTCGCTCGGCGAACTCGCCATGGTCGGCTGCCGTTACGCGCCCGTCTCGAGCTTGCATTTCTCGGTGATTTCCGATCTCATGTTCGCCAATTCGGAGCGCTGGCAACAGCTTCTCCAATCGCGCAAGAATGACCCGGGCACGCTTGCCGGCACATTCTGGTTCATCAAGATGTCGGTGCGACAGATGGGCCGCGGCATGAGCTATTTCATCGGGAAGTATCAGCCGAACACGGGCGGCGGCGCCGCACGGGCGAAGGGCAAGAGCTGATGAAACGGATCCTGCTTTTTCTGGCATTTATCCTGGCCGGCGTTCCCCTCGTCTCGGCACAGACGACAACGCCGCCCGCCGCGTCGGGCACCGTCGCGCCTTTTGACATGGGCAGCGACGGCTCCGGCCCGCTTCCGCGCGCGCCTTCCGCCCCGCCTACGCCGACTTCGCCCGCCGCCACACCCGAGCCGGTTGCCGAAACGGTGCCGTTTTTCCGTTATATCGTGCCGGCCGACCAGATGCGGCTCGAGGGCGAAAACGGTGAGCGGGCCTGGTCGGTCTATCTGACCGAGGCACAGGCGAAATCGGCCTCGCAGTTCAATATCGGCTATCAGAATTCGATCTTCGTGGCGCCGGAATATTCTAAGCTGTCGATCGCATTCAACAATGTCGAAATCGCAGCACCGCCGCTCGATTCGTCCGAGCGCCAATCCGATCTGCGTTTCGAGGTGCCGGCGGGCGTCCTGAAGCCGGGCTACAACCAGTTCTCGATCAAATACAAGCTCCGCCACCGCACCGATTGCGATCTCGATTCGACCTATGATCTTTGGACCGACATCGACCCGGAACGGACCTTCCTGATCTTCGGCGATCCGGCGACGGCCGAGCTTTCCTCGATCGGCGATATCCGCGCGGTCGGCGTCGATGCGATCGGGCGAACCCAGTTTCATATCGTAGCACCTGGCCTTGCCGATACGATCGCGGGCGATCCGCTGCTGGAGCTGGCGCAGGGCCTCGCTCTGCTGGCGGACATGCCGAACACCTATTTCACCTATTCCACCTCCGAGCCGGTGAAATTCGCCTCCGGCGTGCTGCCGGTCTATGTAGGCACGCCGGATGAGCTTCGCCCGCTGCTTGGCGATGCGCTGCCGGATATTGGCACGGCGCAATCGGCGCGCTTCATCGGCACCAACGCGCTCGGCCAGAGCGTGCTGGTTCTGGTCGCGCCGTCCTGGCAGCGCATCGGTCCGCTGATCGACGGCATCACCGCGCCTGCCGCCCGCAGCGCCGCGATGAAGGACGAGGCCTATTCCACCCATTCCTGGCGCAAGCAGGACACCCAGCTCCTGACCGGTCGCAAGACGCTGACCTTCGAGCAGCTCGGCATTCCGACCCAGGAATTTTCGGGCCGCGTGTTCCGCGCCGAATTCACCATCGGCCTGCCTGCCGATTTCTACGCCGATGCCTATGGCGAGGCCCGGCTGATGCTCGACGCCGCCTATGGGCCGATCGTGCTGCCGGGCAGCCGCCTGCACGTGTTCGTCAACGATCAGCTTGCCGCAACATGGCCGATCAGCACCGTCAATGGCGCGGTGCTCCGGCGCACGCCGGTGCGTTTCACCATGCGCCACATGAAGCCGGGCGTGAACAAGATCGTGCTGGAAGCCGCGCTTTTGACCAAGGAAGATGCCGCCTGCCTGCCGGGCGCGACTGCCGACGATACGCCGCGCTTCGCCGTGTTCGACACCACCGAATTCGTGATGCCGAATTTCGGTCGCGTCGCGCAGGTGCCGGATCTTTGGGCGACGAGCGGCACGGGTTTCCCGTATTCGCGCGACAAGGCGCGCATTCCGCTCTATATCGATACGCTCAGCCCGGATACGCTTGCCTCCGCATCCGATTTCGTCGCCAAGCTTGCCAATGCCGCGCGCGAACAGATTCCGGTGGACGTGGTGCATTCGATCGAGGATGTGGGCGAGGGCGACGCAATTTTCCTCGGCTCCATTGGGCAATTGCCGGCGCAGGCGCTCCGGCAGACCCAGATCTCGCAGACCAGCCGCAGCGTGTGGACCCAGCAGGTCGGCGGCGAGGCCAATTACAACGAAGCCCCCGAAACCACGATCGAAGAGTGGGACGAGCAGGTGACGGCCGGGTGGTACAACTGGATTTTCGAGGTCGAGAAATATCTCAAGCGCAATTACGACCTTTCCTTCGAGACGCTGCGCTTCCTGCCGCGCCCGGATTCCGACTATCTGCCGCCGAACTCGGTCTCGATGATCGTCGCGCAGGAGCCGAGTCCGGACGGCGACGGGGCCTGGACGATGATCTCTGCGCCCTCCCAGGAAAACCTGTCCAACGGCATGGCCGCGCTGATGAAGCGCCAGCACTGGGACGCCGTCCAGGGAAGGGTCACGACCTATAACCGCAATACCGGGGTGATCGACAATGTCGGCATCGGCGCGACCGACTTCATCTTCGATACGCCGTTTTCGATCAGCAATATCCGTCTTGTGCTGACCAACTGGTTCTCCACCAACACGATGTCGTTCTCGCTGGCGCTGGTGATCTTCTCGGTGCTGCTCGGGATCGCCACCAAGGCGATGCTGACCCGCTTCGGTCGCTACGAGGACTGAGCCTGCTTTTGAAAGGCGATGGCCGCGGCGCCGGCTAGACCGGGCTCGGCCCCGCTTGCCGCCGGCACCACCAGCGGGCGGTCGAACTTCCACAGCGTGAGCGGTCGCACCGCCTCGTCGATCGCAGCGAGCAGATCGTGCGCGCCGGCAAGTCCGCCGCCGGCCGGCACGATGGTGGCGCCGGTCAGGTTGACGCAGACCGCGAGCGGCCCCGCGATGAGATCGAGATAGACGCTGACGGTGCGGGTCGCCGCAACCTCGCCCGCCCGCCACGCCTCTAGAATGGCCCTCGAATCGAGGGACGCGCCGTGAAGATGGGCATGCAGCCGCTCAATGCCGCGGGCGCCGGCAACGGTGTCGAGGCAGCCTGAAAGGCCGCAGCCGCAGGCAAAATGCGGTATCGCGATGCCGCCCGCCATGGTCGGCGCGATCGGCCCGTGGCCCCATTCGCCGGCAAAGCCGCCGCCGGCGTTGATCAGCCGTCCGCCGGAGACCAGTCCGCCGCCGACGCCGGTGCCGAGAATGATGCCGAACACGATCTCGTGGCCGCGCCCCGCGCCGAACACGGTCTCGGCCACGGCAAAGCAATCCGCGTCATTGGCGACAATGACGGGAATGCCGGTGCGGGCCTGAAGATCGGCGGCAAGATCGGTGTCGTGGATCGCTGGAATGTTGGCGACGATCATCCGCCCGGTCTCGGGATCGACAACGCCGGCAAGCGAAATCGCGATCGCGTCGGGCTTTTGCGAAAGGTCCGCTGCAATGCCGGCGAGGCGCGCGAGAAAGGCCTCGCGATCATGCGCCGGCGTATCATAACGCGAAACCGCACCCGGCGCGCCGCCATCAACCGCCGTCGCCGCCCGGATCGACGTGCCGCCGATATCGAAACTCAAAACGCAAAATGCCATGTCCATTCCCTCAGTCCGCCGCGCTCCGGGATGAATGGGCGGCGGCCCGAAAAGACCTATCGCATTTCGCCGCCAGGGGGAATCGCCTGGAATGCGCGAAATGCGGCTAAGGAGAGGTAGGTTTGTTCGCCTGGACCGGGCGTCCAGAACGCGAAAAGGCTTCCGCATTGCGAAAGCCCTTCAAATTCCGTGAATGGGATGGTGGGCGTGACAAGGATCGAACTTGTGACCCCTACGATGTCAACGTAGTGCTCTCCCGCTGAGCTACACGCCCATCCGTGGCGCGGTGTATTCCAAACTTTGGCGGCGGCGTCAACTTATTTCTGAAGCTTTTTTGACAGGGGCTTCGGGCTTGTCAGGCGGCCAGCACCTTTTCGACTTCGTCGACCAGATCGCGCAGGTGGAACGGCTTGGAAAGCACCTTGGCATCCTTCGGGGCCTGCGAATCGGCATTCAGCGCCACGGCGGCGAAACCGGTGATGAAGATCACCTTGAGATCGGGGTCGAGCTCGGTGGCGCGGCGCGCCAGTTCGATCCCGTCCATTTCCGGCATGACGATGTCGGTCAGAAGCAGCGAGAACGGCTCCTCGCGCAGCCGGTCATAGGCGCTTGCGCCATTGTCGAAGGCGGCGACCTGATAGCCCGCCTTTTCCAGCGCCTTCACCAAAAAACGGCGCATGTCATCGTCATCTTCCGCAAGCAGGATTTTCATCAGCATCAGCTCAACCACATCGGCGCATCTTAACGGTCTGATAGACCCTCTGTCGTAAACAAGCAATAAATACGGCCCCAAAGTTTTGAAGCGCTTCCACGGCGGCTTGGCAGGAGGGGCCGGGCGTCCTAGATTTCATCCATCGAGGCACCGAAGGAGCGCAGGTGACAGAAGGCAGCAGACAGGAAGGGCGGGAGGACGGGGACGGCCGGAACGTGTTCTTCGAGGTGATCCGCCCCGAGGAGCAGACGCTGCCGCTGGTCTTCAACTCGCCGCATTCGGGCCGGGTCTACACCCGCGAATTCCTCGCCGCCTCGCGGCTCGATGCGCAGCAGATTCGCCGCTCCGAGGATCTTTATGTCGACGAGCTGTTTTCGGCCGCGCCCGCTTTCGGCGCGCCGTTGCAGCGGGCGTTCTTTCCGCGCGCCTTCCTCGACGTCAATCGGGAGCCGTTCGAACTGGACCCGCGGATGTTTTCCGGTCCACTGCCCGCCCATATCAACGCGGTTTCGCCGCGGGTTATCGGCGGGCTCGGCACCATACCGAAGATCGTGGCGGAGAACATGCCGATCTATGACGCGCCGCTCGACGTGGCGGAGGGGCTGTCGCGCATCGAGTGGATCTACCGGCCCTATCACCAGAGCCTCAAGGCGCTGTTGCAGGAGACGCGGCGCAATTTCGGCCGCGCGGTGCTGATCGACTGCCATTCGATGCCCGGCACGGTGTCGGTCGGCGGGCATCGCCGGCGGCCGGATTTCATCATCGGCGACCGCTACGGCACCAGCGCCTCGGCGGCGATCGCCTATGCCGCGATCTCGATCCTGGAAGGCATGGGTTTTTCGACCGCCTACAACAAGCCCTATGCCGGCGGCTTCATCACCGAGCATTACGGACGCCCGGCGGCCGATTGCCATGCGCTGCAGATCGAGGTCTCGCGCCGGCTCTACGCCGATGAGGCGAGCCTGCAGAAGAAGCCGGAATTCGTCGCGGTCAAGCAGGCGATCAACCTGTTCATCGGCGAGTTCGCGGCGTTTTTGAGGGAAGAGGGGGAGGCGCCCGGCCTTGCGGCGGAATGAGCCTGTCAAAAAAAACCGCGCTTGTGGCGCGGTTAAGTCTAGGGAGGAAACACCCAAGGAGGGTATTCACAGTCGAAAGACTGTAATTGAACCTTAGATGACGGGTTGATGACTGTCAAGCAAATTTGCCTGATATTTGCGCATCATCGACCAATGTCTAATTTTTACGCGTAGAGCCTATTTTTTACGCGGGTTTTCTTCCCGGCAAAGCCGTTTTCCCGATCCATATCCATTTTCTTTCCATCAGACTGTGGCGGGACGCGCGAATTCGGGCGATACGCGCGAATAAAGACCAATACCGAACCGAAGGACATGACATGCTGCCCGACCGCAAATTCTTCGAGACGCTTGCCGCCGCCGCCGCCGCCGAAACCCTGCCGCGGTTTCGCTCCGGGCTCGATGTCGACAACAAGCTGGCCGGCGGTTTCGATCCGGTCACCGAAGGCGACCGGGCGGCCGAGCAGGCGATCCGGTCGCTGATCGGCGAACACTATCCGGATCACGGCATTCTCGGCGAGGAACATGGCGCGGAGGGGCTGGAGCGTGAACATGTCTGGGTCATCGATCCGATCGATGGTACGCGGGCCTTTATCTCCGGCGTGCCGGTTTGGGGAACGCTGGTAGGCTTCTATCGTAATGGCCGGGCGCTGATGGGCCTGATGGACCAGCCCTTTACCGGCGAGCGCTATTTCGCCGATGGCGGGCAGAGCCATTATGCCGGTCCGGGCGGGCCGCGTATTCTGAAGACGCGGCGATGCGAGGCGCTTGAAGACGCGGTGATGTTCACCACCTCGCCGCGCATCATCGCCGACCACCTTCAGGCAGGCTATGACCGGCTCGAGGCGCGCGTGCGTCTCGCCCGCTACGGCACGGATTGTTATGCCTATTGCCTTCTGGCGGCGGGTTTTGTCGATCTGGTGGTGGAAAGCGACCTCAAGCCTTATGACATCGGCGCCCTGATCCCGATCATCGAGCAGGCGGGCGGCGTGGTCACGACGGTTGAAGGCGGTCGGGCGGAAGATGGCGGGGACATCGTTGCCGCGGCAACGCCGGCGCTGCACGCGGCGGCGCTTGCGGTGCTCAACGCCTGAATTGCCGGCCCTGATTGCGGAATTACCGAAAAAAAGGACCGGAACCATCCGCTTGAACAGGGGTAAAAGCGGCTCGGTTCCGGCCAAGGTTCCCCGCCGCCGCTGGGTCAAGAGCGACAACGGTGCCGGGACGGGTGCGCCGTAGTTCCCGGCGAGGAAACGAATGCCCCATTTCCCCTGAACGGAGCTGCAATACGGCATTCATTTCCCGTTCATCCATAAGGCGAGTTGGCGTTCTCTGCAATCGCGGATAGCGTGTTTGGAGTTGAGTGACGTTTGCGGGTGGCGAAACTCTTGAAATAATATCTGCAAAATCCCAGATAAATCGCGTCGGACGCCGAAGCTCGGGTCCGTAACCGTTCTCCGCAACCGCCGGTTTCGGGATTGCAGGGAATTCATCGCAAACTCGTCGCTCAAAGGAGGACAACATGCGTAACGTCGATTTTTCGCCCCTTTATCGTTCCACTGTCGGTTTTGACAGGCTTTTCAACCTGCTCGATACCGTAGGACAGCCCGAACAGGCCCCCACCTATCCGCCCTACAATATTGAGCGCACCGGTGAGAACAACTACCAGATCACCATGGCCGTCGCCGGTTTCGGCGAAAACGAGCTTTCGATCGAAGCCCATGCCAACGTGCTGACGGTGCGTGGCGAAAAGGCCGAGGAAGAAGCCAATGACGGTCGCGAATATCTCTATCGCGGCATTGCCAAGCGCGCCTTCGAACGCCGGTTCCAGCTCGCCGACCACATGGAAGTGCGCGGCGCAAGCCTGAAGAACGGCATCCTGCACGTGGAGCTTCTGCGCAACATCCCCGAAGCCATGAAGCCGCGCCGGATCGCGATCGAAACCCGCGATGGCGACCAGACCAGGATGATCTCTGCCGATGTCGGCAAGAACAGTGAGAAAACCGCCGCCTGATCAGCGCGGTTGAGATGAACGGGCGGCGCTCCTCACACGAGGGGCGCCGTTTTTGTGTCTATCGCCTGCAAAGGACGCGGCCCGCCAAGCCGTCCACGGAAATCAGGCCCGACCCGTGGATCACCAGATAGGCGAGCGGAAACAGCCATAACAGGCGCTGGTCGAGGATAACGGCATCCGGGAAGCGGTCGAACAGCGCGCCGATGGTCTCGGGCCCGACCTGATGGACGGTGACGTCCACCACGGTCTGGACGGCGATGAAGATCGCCATGCCAAGCGCTGCGAGCCTCGTCAGCAGTCCGAGCACCACCATCAGAGGCAGCAGAAATTCGGCATAGGTTCCGAGATAGACCACCAGATGCCAGAGGAACGGCACCTGGGAAATGTCGCCGCCGGCGGCCTCCACGGCGGGCAGCGCGATCTGGTAATAGGCGCTGTCGCGCACCATGAAGAAGCCGGCAAGGCCGGGCCCGACCTTGGTCAGCGCCGAATTCAGGAAATAGAACCAGAGCGTGGCGGCAAAGACGAAGCGGGCGAGCAGTCCGGGCAGCCAGAAGGCCAGGGCCCGCTCGAGGGCTTTGGCGGTGCCGCTGTAAAGCCGGCAAAGGCGATGGGGAAGGTTCGTCAAAGGGCATCCTCCGGGCTTATCGCGGCGAATGCGCCGGTGGTGAGCGCCAGTGTAAAGGCTGACGAGAGATCGAAGCCGTCATCGGCCGCATCTGCGCGCTCGGCGGCTTCATCGATCGGCTCACCGTCAAGCAGCGCTCTCAGGAAGGCGGCGTCACCGGTCGTTATGCGATGGACGGCGACATCGTAATGCGGGCGGGTGATCAAGGCGGTTTCGGCAGGGGCGGGATCGAGGCCCTTGAGGCTTTCTCCGGCCTTTGTCTTTAGAAAGATGCTGGTTGCGGCCGAGCCGAGCTCCAGAAGCCGGGCGGCGGGATGGGGCGAAAGCCGCGTCGCCATCAACGCCTCCGGCGCGCGCGACAGAAGCGTTTCGGGCGCAATCGGCGGGCGGTCGGCGGCGTGATAGGCATCGAGCCAGGCTCGCTCCAGCCTTGCAAGGTCAGGCAGGAAGAACAGGCGTCGGGCGGGTTCGAAATCCGCCACGAAATCCGGGAAGTCGCGGCCATATTCGGCAAGAATCGGCGAGCGTGGCGGGTTTTCCGACAGAAATTCCAGCGCCATCGCATCGAAGAAGCGCGGGCCGGCGACTTGCCGCGTCACAGGAAAGATGTCGCCAAGTGCCCCTTTCAGGCTCATCGCCACATTGTTGCGGTAGACCGCGTAGCGTTTGTCGGCCCGCCCGCCGAACGGGTTTACCACGCCGTCGGGAACAGCGGCGTCGGGCCGTATCAGGCTTGCGGCAAACGCCGGAAAACCGTTCGCCGTGGCTTGCGTCTTTGCCGGCTCAGCCATGGCGGGCCCCCAGCAGGGAACGGCCGGCATGGTCGGCGAGCATTGCGTCAGCGATCATCGCCTCGCGCTTCAGCACCGGCCAGTCGGGCACGTCATTGTCCCACTCGATCAGCGTCGGCAGCGGGCCGGCCTGTTTCAGAACAAATTCATAAAGCCCCCAGACGGCATGGGCGACCGGCCGGTCATGAGCGTCGATCAGAAGGGGCGCGCCGTTGTCGTCGCTGTCCTCGGCATGACCGGCGAGATGGATCTCGCCAACCCGCTCCAGCGGATAGGCCTTCAGATAGCTTATGGCGTCGTAACCGTTATTGATGGCCGAGACGTGCACATTATTGACGTCGAGCAGCAGGCCGCAGCCGCTGCGCCGGGCGATCTCGCCGAGGAATTCGGTCTCGGGGATCGCGCTTTCGGCAAAGGCGACATAGGTGGAGGGATTTTCGAGCAGGATCTTCCGCCCGATGGCGGTCTGGACCGCATCGACATGATCGGCGACCAGCGCCAGCGTTTCCTCGGTATAGGGCAGCGGCAGTAGATCGTTGTAATAGGCGCTCTCATGGGTGGACCATGCGAGATGCTCGGACACGAGGCCAGGCTCGTAGCGCTCCACCACTTGCTTCAGCCGGGCAAGATGCGCCGGATCGAGCCCGCCAGGGGCGCCGATCGACATGCCGACGCCGTGGACCGACAGCGGAAAATCGGCGCGCATGCGGGTGAGGACACGATGCGGGTGGCCGCCTTCGCCCATGTAGTTTTCCGCATGCACCTCCAGAAACCCGACGCGATAGGCGTCATCGAGAATGGCATCGGCATGGGCGGTCTTGAAGCCGGCGCCGGCGCGGGCGGGAATGGCGCCGTGGCTTTCGAATTTTCTGGATAGCTCGTTCATCGTCGCCTCCGGGAACAATACCGCCGGCGCGGGGGTGCGCCGGCGGCGGGGCTCACATGGCCGGCAGGTCGCGGTCGAGCGCGTCCAGCGAGCCCATGCGGTCGCCGGGCAGCATCATCTCGGTGCAGGTGCCTTCTTCGACATATTTCCAGGCATTGCCCTGGTAATCGACCTTGGAGGTGCCGGCGCAGGTGGTGCCGGGGCCAGCGGCGCAATCGTTCTGGCCGGCCATGGCGACGCCATAGCATTTGACATTGGCAGCCTGGGCCGGGGTCGTGGTGGCGATGGCGCCTGCGGCAACGGCAAGAGCACCGGCAAGCGTGGCGGCGCTGATCTTTCTGGTATTGGACATGAAGCTCTCCTCTTCATCGGTTGTAAGCAAGGTCGGCCTTGCGTGATGAAGTGTGGCAAAGAGAGGCTTCAACTGGAAATCAATGGCGCGTCATTCATTCGTCACGACGGATGACCGGTCCGTGATGAGGGCGTGAGCGGCGGGGAAACGATTACAGGAACGACACGAACCTGTCGATTTCCTGTTCCTCGGTCGAGAAACTGGTGACGCAGCGGATCAGGGCCTCGCCTTCGCCGATCAGGTCCGGCTGGTCGGCGGGCGTCGGCCAGTTGTGGAACTGGGCGCCGGCCTTGCGGGCGGCCTCCGCCGCTTCCTCGGGCAGGATGATGAACACCTCGTTGGTGGCGGTCTCCCAGGCAAGCCGGGCGGTCTTGGCCGCGCGGAAGGCCTGGCGCATCCGCTCGGCCATGGCGTTGGAATGGCTGGCGAGCTCGAGCCAGAGCCCATCTTCGAGATAGGCATCGAACTGGGCGGAGATGAACCGGGTCTTGGAAAACAGGTGGGCTGCGCGCTTGCGGATGAACGGCATGTCGCGCGCCTGATCGGGGTTCATGAACACGATCGCCTCGGCGCACCAGCAGCCATTCTTGGTGCCGCCGAAGGAGAGAATGTCGACGCCGCGCTTCCAGGTCATCTCGGCGGGCGATGCGTCAAGGGCGGCCAGCGCATTGGCAAAACGCGCGCCGTCCATGTGGACAGGCAGGCCGTGGGCCTTCGCCTCGGCGGTGATCGCGTCGATCTCGTCCAGCGCATAGACCGTGCCGACCTCGGTGGACTGGGTCAGTGATACCGCCATCGGCTGGCCGTGATGGATGAAATCGGCAGGGAAGCGGCCGATCATGCGCCGGAGCGCCGCCGGGCTCATTCTGCCGTTTTCGCCGGACACCGTGGCAAGCCTGCCGCCGCCGGTGAAATATTCCGGCGCGCCGCCCTCGTCATTGGCGATGTGGGCATCCTTGTGGCAGAACACCACGCCGCCCGGCCGACCGACGGAGGAGAGCGCCAGGGAATTCGCCGCCGTGCCGGTGCCGACGAAGAACACCGCGACCTCGCGCTCGAACACTTCGTTGAACTTCGCCTCGATCTTGCGGTCGAGCGCGCTGGTGCCATAGGCATTGGCGTAGCCGGTCTGCTCGCGCGTGAGCGCCGCGCCGATTGCGGGGTGGGCGCCGGACCAGTTGTCGGAAGCAAAGAACATGGCGGAAAAACCTCAAATCTCGTGATGCTGCGGATATCGGGGCAGAGGGCGGGCTTTGTAAAGGGCGGCCACCGAAAAAGCTGCGTGTGGGAAGGTCGGCGGAAAGATTGCGCGAATGCTGGCGCAAGGCGTGGAATCTGCCCGAAAATGGCCTCTTTCTTTCACGAATTACGAATGCCCGTCCGATTAGGTAACTTTATTGCGCAGGCCCGGGGCTTTCGGTAATTTTCGCTCGCCTCTCAGGGCGCTGCGGTGTGATTTTGCTTGCCAGTTTATGTTGTTTCTGGCATGAAGTGCAGATAGGACAGTTATGCTGTCCTATTTTTGTGTCTGGCACGATTGCCGCCGAGGGGCTGACGTCATACCGCTTTGGGTCTATAATGGCCTTTTCGGACGACGGGAAGCTTCCGCGTCTTATCAGTCAGGACACGGCCGGTCGGTTTTCCATGACGGTTGTTCATGGTTTCCGCTTCGGACTTAAGTGAAATTGATGGCAGGCCGGAGAGGGACGATCGTCCCGGCTCGCCTGTGTGCCCCGGCTTCGCCTGCATCCGGCAGGATTTTAGGAGATCTTGAATGACGAAGATGACGCCCATAGCGCTTGATGGTGCACCGGTCACTGAGCTTGCCTCCGTGGCGACCGAAGCCAAAGCAGCTACCGGTCGTCGCCCCAAACGTCAGGGTCTTTACGATCCCCGCAACGAACACGATGCCTGCGGCGTCGGCTTCATCGCCCATATGAAGGGCGAGAAGTCGCACCAGATCGTGCGCGACGGCCTGTTCATCCTGGAAAACCTCACCCATCGCGGCGCTGTCGGCGCCGATCCGCTGATGGGCGATGGCGCGGGCATGCTGATGCAGATCCCCGACCGATTCTTCCGCGAGGAGATGGCAGAGCAGGGCGTGACCCTGCCGAAGGTCGGCGAGTATGCCGTCGGCTATTTCTTCCTGCCGCGCGACGAGGCCCGGATTGCCCATTACAAGGCGATCATCGAAAAGGTGATCGTCGATGAGGGGCAGACCTTCCTCGGCTTCCGCGAAGTGCCGGTCGACAATTCCTCGCTGTCGAAGGCGCCCGATATCGCCGCCACCGAACCCTATCACCTGCAGGTCTTCATCGGCGCCGGCCAGCGCGCCCATTCGCAGCAGGAATTCGAACGCCGCCTGTTCGTGCTGCGCAAGGTGATCTCCAACACGATCTTCTCCGAAAGCCCGGAGGCGACCGAGGATTTCTATGCCGTGTCGATGTCGTCCTCGACCATCGTCTACAAGGGTATGTTCCTTGCCTATCAGGTCGGCGCCTATTACAAGGATCTTGCCGATCCGCGCTTCGAATCGGCCGTCGCCCTCGTCCACCAGCGGTTTTCGACCAACACCTTCCCGTCCTGGAAGCTGTCGCATCCCTATCGCATGGTCGCCCATAACGGCGAGATCAACACGCTGCGCGGCAATGTGAACTGGATGGCGGCCCGTCAGGCCTCGGTGTCCTCGCCGCTGTTCGGCGACGATATCACCAAGCTGTGGCCGATCTCCTATGAGGGCCAGTCGGATACCGCCTGTTTCGACAATGCGCTCGAATTCCTGGTGCAGGGCGGCTATTCCATGGCGCATGCCGTGATGATGCTGATCCCGGAAGCCTGGGCCGGCAACATGTCGATGAGCCCGGAGCGCAAGGCATTCTACGAATACCACGCCTCGCTGATGGAGCCGTGGGACGGCCCCGCCGCCGTCGCGTTTACCGACGGCCGCCAGATCGGCGCGACGCTCGACCGCAACGGCCTGCGTCCGGCGCGTTATCTGATCACCAAGGATGACCGGATCATCATGGCCTCGGAAGCGGGCGTGTTGCCGGTGGAAGAGGAAAACATCGTTGCCAAGTGGCGCCTCCAGCCCGGCAAGATGCTGTTGATCGACATGGAAAAGGGCCGGATCATCTCCGACGAAGAGATCAAGTCCGAGCTCGCCGGCATGCACCCCTATCAGGACTGGCTCGGCCGCACCCAGTTGATCCTTGAGGACCTGAACCCGGTCGAGCCGCGGGCGCTGCGCCGCGACGTGTCGCTGCTCGATCGCCAGCAGGCCTTCGGCTACACCCAGGAAGACACCAAGATCCTGATGTCGCCGATGGCGACCACCGGCCAGGAAGCGATCGGCTCGATGGGCACCGATACGCCGATTTCGGCGATGTCGGACAAGTCGAAGCTGCTCTACACCTATTTCAAGCAGAACTTCGCCCAGGTCACCAACCCGCCGATCGATCCGATTCGCGAGGAACTGGTGATGAGCCTGGTCTCGTTCATCGGCCCGCGTCCGAACATCCTCGATCATGAGGGCGCTTCGCGTGAAAAGCGCCTGGAAGTGCGCCAGCCGATCCTGACCAATGGCGATCTCGAAAAGATCCGCTCCATCGGCCATACCGAGGACCGTTTCGACACGAAGACCCTCGACATCACCTACGGAGTCGAACAGGGCGCCGAAGGCATGCCGGCGATGATCGACCGGCTGTGCGAGCGCGCTGAAGCTGCCGTGCGCGGAGGCTACAACATCATCGTGCTCTCCGACCGCCAGATTGGCCCGGACCGGATCGCGATCCCGGCGCTCTTGGCGACCGCCGCCGTCCATCACCACCTGATCCGCAAGGGGCTTCGCACCTCCGTCGGCCTCGTGGTGGAATCGGGCGAACCGCGCGAAATCCATCATTTCTGCTGTCTTGCCGGTTACGGCGCGGAGGCGATCAACCCCTATCTCGCCTTCGACACGCTCGCCGACATGCATGCCAAGGGCCTGTTCCCGCAGGAGGTCGATGCCGGCGAGGTGGTCTATCGCTTCATCAAGGCGGTCGGCAAGGGCATGCTCAAGGTCATGTCGAAGATGGGCATTTCGACCTATCAGTCCTATTGCGGCGCGCAGATCTTCGATGCGATCGGCCTGTCTTCGGAATTCGTGGAGAAATTCTTCTTCGGGACCGCCTCGATGATCGAGGGCGTTGGCCTGACCGAGGTGGCGGAAGAAACCGTCGCGCGTCACGGCTCCGCCTTCGGCAAGGATCCGGTGCTGGCTTCCACGCTCGATATCGGCGGCGAATATGCCTACCGCATGCGCGGCGAGGCCCATGCCTGGACGCCGGATGCGGTGGCCGAGTTGCAGCACGCCGTGCGCGGCAATGCGCGCGACCGCTACGATGCCTTCGCGAAGATGGAAAACGCCACCGCGCTGCGCATGAACACGATCCGCGGCCTGTTCCGCATCAAGAATGCCAGCGAGATCGGCCGCAAGCCGGTGCCGCTTGAAAATGTCGAGCCGGCTTCGGAAATCGTGAAGCGGTTCTCGACCGGCGCGATGTCGTTCGGCTCGATCTCGCGCGAGGCCCACACCACACTCGCGATTGCCATGAACCAGATCGGCGGCAAGTCGAACACCGGCGAGGGCGGCGAGGAGAGCGACCGCTATCTGAAGCTTCCCGATGGCTCCTATCCGCGTGAGCGTTCGGCGATCAAGCAGATCGCGTCCGGCCGGTTCGGCGTCACCGCCGAATATCTTGTCAATGCCGATATGCTGCAGATCAAGGTGGCGCAGGGCGCCAAGCCCGGCGAGGGCGGCCAGCTGCCCGGCCACAAGGTCGACGCGACCATCGCCAAGACCCGCCACTCGACGCCGGGCGTCGGCCTGATTTCGCCGCCGCCGCACCACGATATCTATTCGATCGAGGATCTGGCGCAGCTGATCTACGACCTGAAGAACGTCAATCCGACGTCTGATGTCTCGGTCAAGCTGGTGTCGGAAGTGGGCGTCGGCACGGTTGCAGCCGGCGTTGCCAAGGCGCGCGCCGACCACATCACCGTTTCGGGCTTCGACGGCGGGACCGGCGCGTCGCCGCTTACCTCGCTGAAGCATGCCGGCAGCCCCTGGGAAATCGGCCTTGCCGAAACCCAGCAGACGCTGGTGCTGAACGGGCTTCGCTCGCGCATCGCGCTGCAGGTCGATGGCGGGCTGAAGACCGGCCGCGACGTGCTGATCGGCGCGATGCTGGGGGCCGATGAATTCGGCTTCTCCACCGCGCCGCTGATTGCGGCCGGCTGTATCATGATGCGCAAGTGCCACCTCAACACCTGCCCGGTGGGCGTTGCTACCCAGGATCCGGTTCTGCGCAAGCGCTTCAAGGGCGCGCCGGAACACGTCGTCAACTACTTCTTCTTCGTGGCCGAAGAGCTGCGCGAGCTGCTCGCCGAACTCGGCTTCACCAGCCTCAACGACGTCATCGGCGCTGTCGAATATCTCGACAAGGACGAGGCGATCGCGCACTGGAAGTCGAAGGGTCTCGATTTCTCGAGGATCTTCCACAAGGTCGATGCGCCCAAGGAAGCGACCTACTGGACCGAGCGCCAGAAGCACCCGATCGACGATATTCTCGACCGCAAGCTGATCGCGGAAGCGATGCCCGCGCTGGAGAACAAGGAAAAGGTCACGATCGAGACCGAGATCAAGAACGTCGACCGCTCCGCCGGCGCGATGCTTTCGGGCGAGGTCGCCAAGCGCTGGAACGAGAAGGGCCTGAAGGAAGACACGATCACGGTCAAGCTGACGGGCACGGCCGGCCAGTCCTTCGGCGCGTTCCTCGCAAACGGCGTGACCTTTGATCTCGTCGGCGACGGCAACGACTATGTCGGCAAGGGGCTTTCGGGCGGCAAGATCATTATCCGTCCGCCGGAAAACACGCCGATCGTGCCGGAGGAATCGATCATCGTCGGCAATACCGTGCTTTACGGCGCGACCTCGGGCGAATGCTATTTCCACGGCGTGGCCGGCGAGCGGTTTGCCGTGCGCAACTCGGGTGCCGCCGCCGTCGTCGAGGGCGTCGGCGACCATGGCTGCGAATACATGACCGGCGGCATCGTCGTCGTGCTCGGCCAGACGGGCCGCAACTTCGCGGCCGGCATGTCGGGCGGCGTCGCCTATGTGCTCGATGAGGACGGCGGCTTTGCCGACCGCTGCAACATGGCCATGGTCATGCTGGAGCCGGTGCCTGAAGAAGACGACATGCTCGAAAAGCTGCACCATCATGGCGGCGACATCATGCACAAGGGCCGCGTCGACGTTTCCGGCGACATGACCCGCCATGACGAGGAGCGCCTCGTGCGGCTGATCACCAACCACCTGCTCTACACCGGCTCGGCTCGCGCCAAGGCGATCCTGGACGACTGGGCGCATTACCGCCCGATGTTCCGCAAGGTCATGCCTGTCGAATATCGCCGCGCTCTGGAAGAGATGGAGCGCATGCGCATGGGCGTGGCGGCGGAGTGATTGTTGCTGCGAAATGCCTGTGATATGCCGATGTCATATCACAGGTGTGGAGGCTGAAATGTCCAACCGTATCACCAAGGAAAGAAAGTCCCGTATTTTCATGAACGGCCGCAGCCGCGCCGTGCGAATTCCAAGCGAGTTCGAGCTGGAAGGCGACGAGGTCATCATCAGACAGGAAGAGAGCGGCCTGATCACGATCGAGCCGGTAAAGAAGAAGATGACGCCACGGGAGGTTATTGAATGGCTTCGTGCTCAACCGCCACTGCCGGAAGATGAATGGTTGCCAGAGATCGAAGACCTGCCGCCGCGGGACGTCGATCTTTGAAGTATCTGCTGGATACAAACGCGATATCGCATGCGCTGAAATTTCCGGCCGGACCGGTCGGTCGGAGATTGTTCGAGGAAGATGCGGGCGCGCTATGCACCAGTATCGTCGTGGTGGCCGAGCTTCGGTTCGGTTATCTGAGACGGGGCTCCGAGCGGCTCAAGCGGGATGTCGAGACGCTGGTTGGCAGTCTGGATATCCTGCCATGGGAAAGCCCGGCAGAGTGGAAATATGCCGAGCTTCGGCTGGCGCTTGAAAGGGCCGGCACGCCGATCGGCCAGATGGACATGCTGATCGCCGCCCACGCGCTTGCGCTCGATACGGTGGTGGTGACGGCGAACGAAAGAGAATACACGCGGGTTCCCGGCCTCAAGGTCGAGAACTGGGAACTGGAAGACGATTGAGCCGCCCGATCGGGCATTTGGTAACTGAGGTGTCGCAATGCTGATTTCCACCACGAATATGCTCGAAGGTCACAAAATCGTGGCCTATAAAGGCATCGTCACCGGCGAGACCATTCTCGGCACCAATATCTTCCGCGATTTCATGGCCGGTATCCGCGATATCGTCGGCGGGCGTTCGGCGGCCTATGAAGCCTCGCTGCGCGAGGCGCGCGAGACCGCCTATGCGGAAATGGAACATCAGGCGGAACGGCTTGGCGCCAATGCCGTCATCGGGGTCGATCTCGACTATGAAAACATTACCTCCGATCGCGGAACCATGCTGATGGTATCGGTTTCCGGCACTGCGGTCGTCATCGAGTAATTCAGGGAAAATCATGGGTAAAGTTACAGGTTTCATGGAAATCGACCGGCAGGTCGCCAAGTATCAGCCGGCCTCCGATCGGATCCGTCATTTCCGCGAATTCACGATCCCGATGTCGGACCCCGAGGTGCAGAAGCAGGCGGCCCGCTGCATGGACTGCGGCATTCCCTATTGCCATGGCCCGACCGGCTGTCCGATCCATAACCAGATCCCGGACTGGAACGACCTCGTCTATAACGGCAACTGGAAAGAGGCGATTGCCAACCTCCATTCGACCAATAATTTCCCGGAATTCACCGGCCGCGTCTGCCCCGCGCCCTGCGAGGAAGCCTGCACGCTGAACCTCGAGGATATCCCGGTCGCGATCAAGACGGTCGAGCAGGCGATTGCCGACAAGGCCTATGAGCTGGGCTATATCGTGCCGCAGCCGGCAACGGTGAAGACCGGCAAGAAGGTGGCGGTCATCGGCTCCGGTCCGGCCGGCATGTCGGCCGCCCAGCAGCTTGGCCGCGCCGGCCATGAGGTTCACCTCTATGAGCGCGAATCCAAGCCCGGCGGCCTGCTGCGTTATGGCATTCCCGATTTCAAGATGGAGAAGAACTTCATCGATCGCCGCGTCGAGCAGATGCGCGGCGAGGGCGTGGAGTTTCACTGCGGCGTCAATGTCGGCGTCGATGTGACGGTCGACCAGCTTCTTGCCGATTACGACGCCGTGCTCTACTGCG
This sequence comes from Martelella sp. FOR1707, assembly GCF_053484265.1. NCBI lineage: Bacteria > Pseudomonadati > Pseudomonadota > Alphaproteobacteria > Hyphomicrobiales > Aurantimonadaceae > Martelella > Martelella sp. FOR1707. The sequence goes on from NZ_JBAKFP010000005.1 coordinate 426,604, forward strand.
GCGGCTCGGAAACGCCGCGCGCTTCCGGCATCGGCGGCGGCGATCTGCATGGCGTGCACGACGCGATGCCCTTCCTGGTGCAGCAGAACCGCCGCGTCGGCCGCGAGAATATCGACAGCACCGGCTGGCCGTCCGAGCCTATCCTCGCCGGCGGCAAGCATGTCGTCGTCGTCGGCGGCGGCGACACGGCGTCGGACTGCGTCGGCACGGCCTTCCGCCAGGGCGCCGTCAAGGTCACCCAGCTCGACATCCGCCCGCAGCCGCCGGAAAAGGAAGACAAGCTCGCCGTCTGGCCGTTCTGGGCCACCAAGATGCGCACCTCGTCCTCGCAGGCGGAAGGCGCTGTGCGCGAGTTCCAGGTCGCGACGCTGGAATTTGTCGGCGAGGATGGCGTGCTCACCGGCGTGAAGTGCTGCCATGTGGACGAGAAGCGCAAGCCGATTCCCGGCACGGAATTCGTCATCAAGGCCGATCTCGCCTTTATCGCGATCGGCTTCAGGGGACCGTTCAAGAGCGGCGTTCTGGCCGATCTCGAAGGCCGGCTGACGCTCAATACCGACAGCCGCGGCTCGGTCAACGTCGTTGCCAGCGACAGCGACTACAAGACCTCGGTCGACAAGTTCTGGACGGCGGGCGACGTGCGCCGCGGCCAGTCGCTGGTGGTCTGGGCGATCCGCGAGGGACGCCAGGCGGCGCGCGCCATCGATGAGGCACTGATGGGCGAGACCCTGCTGCCGCGGTGATGCCACGGGGCCGCTCCCGGCGGGCTGCCCTTTTTTGATAAATTCCTTCAAGGGGCGGCGGCTTGATTGCGCTGCCCCTTGTCTCTTGCTAGACCTGAACAATATTGCCAGAGTTCATTCATTTTCGATGATTGTCTATAAAGGAGAGGGGCTTGGCTCAGCATAAGAAGGTTCGCAAGGCAGTGCTTCCGGTCGCGGGGCTTGGGACGCGGTTTCTTCCCGCCACCAAGGTGGTGCCGAAGGAAATGTTGCCGGTCGTCGACAAGCCGATCATCCAGTATGTGGTCGACGAGGCGATCGAGGCGGGGATCGAGCATTTCGTGTTCGTCACCGGCCGCAACAAGAACGTCATCGAGGATTATTTCGATATCCAGTACGAGTTGGAATCGACGCTGAAGGCCCGCAACAAGAATGCCGAGCTGAGCCTGCTTTCGAGCCTTCTGCCGACCGCCGGCACCTCCACCTTCACCCGCCAGCAGGAGCCGCACGGGCTCGGCCACGCGGTCTGGTGCGCGCGTGAGATCGTCGGCCAGGATCCCTTTGCCCTGATCCTGCCGGACATGGTGATGGATGCCGAGACCCCGTGTCTCAAGGGCATGATGGATGTCTACGAAGTCGCCGGCGGCAATGTCGTCTCCGTCGAGGAGTGCGATCCCGAACAGGCGCATAAATACGGCATCGTCGGCGTCGGCGAGGCGGTGGGCAGCGGCTTCAAGATCACGGAGATGGTGGAGAAGCCGGAGAAGGGCACTGCGCCGTCTAATTATTTCATCAATGGCCGCTACATCCTGCAGCCGGAAATCTTCCCGATCCTGGGCAAGACCGAACGCGGCGCGGGCAACGAAATCCAGCTTACCGACGGCATGCTGACGCTCGCCAAAGAACAGGACTTCTACGGCTACAAGTTTGACGGCCAGACCTTCGACTGCGGCTCCAAGGAAGGCTTCATCATCGCCAATGTGGCGCTCGCCCTGAAACGCGACGATATTCGTCCGAAGGTGGAAAACGAGTTGAAGGCGCTGATTTCGGCGCTGAAATAGTCCGAAGCGCCGGTTGAAGGCCGAACGACAGAGTTACGAAAATTGAAAGGGCCGGTCAGTGACCGGCCCTTGGCACTATAGGGTTTGCGCTGGCCGCGTCTCAGCCCGGACGCGAGACGAATGCGCGGCTGACAACGCTTGCGGAATTGGCGTCCGGGCCGAATTCGGTTTCGCCGGTAATGTCCAGCAGCTCCTGCAGCTTGCCGCGGGCGCGGGCAATGCGGCTCTTGATCGTGCCGATCGCGCAATGGCAGATTTCGGCTGCCTCTTCATAGGAAAAACCCGAGGCGCCGACCAGAATGATCGCCTCGCGCTGGTCGCTCGGCAGCTTGTTCAGCGCTTCGCGGAAGTCCCGAAGGTCCATCGCGCCATATTGCGCGGGATGGGTGGAAAGCCGCTCGGTGAAGACATTGTCGGAATCCTGGATTTCGCGACCGCTCTTGCGCATCTGGCTGTAGAACTCGTTGCGCAAGATGGTGAACAGCCAGGCCTTGATATTGGTGCCCTCGGCAAAGCTGTCCTGCTTGGCCCAGGCCTTCATGATCGTATCCTGAACCAGATCGTCGGCGAGGTCCTGATGCCCGCACAGCGAGACGGCGAAGGCGCGCAGGCTGGGCACCGTCTTCAGCATATCCCGCTTGAAACTCGTATCTTCGACTGTTGCCACGGCGGTTACCCCTTTTTTCTGGGCGTGGATGCAGCCTCGGCCGCGTCCAGACGCTCGAGAAGATCGAGAAACCGATCCGGGATTTCCTCCTGTTCGACAGCATTGTAGAGGGCCTTGAGGCGTCTGCTGATCGCCTCTTCGGGGCTCTTGGCCGTACCGGGCATGTTCGAACCTTGTTCAAGGTCGCTATTGTTCTTCACCAGTTTTCGCCTCGTTCCATTCCACCAATTCCATTCAAGCCGAAAACGCGGTCCAAAATAAAATGTTCCGCTCTTCGGGAACTTTTTTTCGTCTCCCGCATTCTTGCTTCTTGAGGAATGCTCTAAAAGAGATACCCGCAACGACCTATCGAGGCAGGAGACTACCAGACATGTCGCTTTCAACACGTATCGCCGCCCATCTTCCCTACCTCAGGCGTTACGCACGTGCCGTTACCGGCTCCCAGACATCGGGCGACGCCTATGTTGCCGCCGTACTCGAAACGCTGATTGAAGACGTTTCGCTCTTTCCGGAGGACGGCGACGATAAAGTCTCGCTCTATAAACTCTTCTCTCAGCTTTTCAGTTCCACAACGATCGAAATCGAGGAAATCGAATCGCCCTTTTCCTGGGAAAAGCGCGCCGCGGCCAACCTCATGGCGCTGCCGGCCAAGCCCCGCCAGGCCTTCCTGCTGATCTCGCTCGAAAACTTCTCCCATGAGGAAACGGCCCAGATTCTGGACGTCGAGAGCGACAGCGTTTCCAACCTCATCGACGAGGCGTCCTCGGAAATCGCGCGTCAGGTGGCGACCGATATCATGATCATCGAGGATGAACCGCTGATCGCCATGGATATCGAGCAGATGGTGGAAAGTCTGGGCCACCGCGTCACCGGCATCGCGCGCACCCACGCCGAAGCCGTGGACCTGTTCAAATCCTCGCGCCCGCGCATGGTGCTCGCGGATATCCAGCTCGCCGACGGCAGCTCGGGCATCGACGCGGTCAACGATATTCTGGCCGCCGAATCGCTGCCGGTGATCTTCATCACCGCCTTCCCGGAGCGGCTTTTGACCGGCGAGCGTCCGGAGCCGACCTTTCTGGTCACCAAGCCCTTCAATCCCGATATGGTGAAGGCGCTGATCAGCCAGGCGCTGTTCTTCCAGGAACATCACGAACAGGCGGCTTGAGCCTTAAAATTTCGGTAAGCATGAGGGCGGCTGCGGCCGCCCTTTTTCTTTGGAAACCGGAACTCCAATGGCGCCTGGGCGTTTTCCTTCTACAAACACAAGGAGAATGTCCATGCTTTACTATGCCGTTGTTTTCCTGGTGATAGCCCTGATCGCTGCCGCGCTTGGTTTCGGCGGCATCGCCGGCGCTTCAGCAGGTATTGCGCAGATTCTGTTCTTTCTGTTTCTGCTGTTCTTCGCCGTCGCGGTCATCGTGAACTTCGCGCGCAGCCGCTAACAACAGAGTTTCCTCCCCCAAAGGCGGGCCGCCTGATGGCGGTCCGTTTTTTGTCGTCCTGTCCGGACATAAAAAAAAGGGCGGGAGCGCCTCAGCGCTCCCGCCCGAAAACTTTTCAGTCGCGTTATCAGTTTGAACTGTTCATCCAGTTGTCGACATCGCGTTCGGCTTCGTCGCGCTCCTTGCCGTAGCGTTCCTGGATCTTGCCCACGAGCTTTTCGCGGTTGCCGGCGACGACATCGAGGTCATCATTGGTCAGCTTGCCCCAGCGGGCCTGCACTTCGCCGGTGAACTGTTTCCAGTTGCCTTCGATACGGTCCCAATTCATAAGCCTGCTCCTTTCAGCTTAGCTTTTTCTATGTTTGATAAACGCTTCACCCGTTCTGGGTGTTCCATCCTTCGGACGAAGATTGACAACCCTCCCAAAAACAGGAATGTACGAACGCAGGCACTGAGTGCCGGTGCGCAGAAGTAAAATGAAACAAATGCTTCATCGGTCCCGTGCTTCTTTCGGCACATTTACGCAAACAACCGAAGTCGTTTCACTTTTCTGGCGCGTATGAGTGAAATTGGCCGGCCCGTGCCGGCCGGGCTGTGAAGAAAACATGCGATTCGACAAGGCAGACAACGGCACTGTTTCGACCATCAGCCGCATCCTACCCGCGCTGGTGTTTCTGGTGGTCGCCATTATCGGCCTCGGCATGTCGTTCTCGATCTATCGGGCGTCCGAGGTCGAGCGCCGCGCCAAGTTCGAGATGGTGGCGGGCGACGCCGCCGACCGGATCGTCAACCGTTTCTACCAGCACATGTCGCTCCTGGAGGCGACCAAGGCGTTCTTCGAGGCGACCGACGGCAATATCGACCGCGCCGCCTTCCGCACCTATGTGGGCGGTCTCGATACCGAAGGGCGCTATGACGGCATCCAGGGCATCGGCTTCGCCCGGATGGTCTATGCCGGAAACGAGGGCCGCGCCGAGGACATGATCAGCCGCGCCTATGGCGAGGACCACCCGATCTGGCCCGAGACCGACCAGGATTATCGCGCCGCGATCGTGATGATCGAGCCGGACAATGAGCGCAATCGCGCTGCCATCGGCTACGACATGTACAGCGAACCCGTGCGCCGCGACGCCATGGCCAAGGCCTTTGCCACCGATACGCCGCGCGCCAGCGGGCCGGTGGAGTTGGTGCAGGAAATCACCGACAACAAGCAGGCCGGCTTTCTGCTCTATTTGCCCTTCAAGATGGACCGCGGCGAGAACAATGCGGACGGCAATTTGCCGCTTTCCGGCTTCATCTACGCGCCGTTTCGCGCCGGCGATCTCTATCGCGCGGTGATGAACGCCTCGCCGGCGCTGCCCGTGGCCATCCACGCCTACGACAAGGATACGCCCGAAATTCCGCTGTTCGAATCCGCGACCTATGATGCCGCTTTGGAGCGCAGCGCGCTGACCTCGTCCCGCGAAGTCGATATTGCCGGCAGGACGTGGGTGCTGGAGATGACGCCGAGCGCGGCATTCGAAAAGGCCGCCTTCGATATCACGCCCTTCGTCGTCGGCTGCGTGGCCCTGCTTCTGGCAGTCGCGCTGGCCCTTGCCGCGCAGTGGCAGATCAAGGCGCTGGCCGCGGCCCGCGAGGTTCAGCGCGTGACCGAGAAATCCCTGCAGGAACGCGAGCTGATGCTGCAGGAGATGAAGCACCGGATCAAGAATTCGATCGCCCGGATGCTCGCGATCGCTCGCCAGACGGCCCACCATTCGGAAAATCTCGAGCAGTTCGTGGAATCCTATTCCGCCAGGCTGCAGGCCATGTCGACGGCGCAGGACGTGCTGACCCGTTCGCGCTGGCAGCGGGCCGACCTGAAGGAACTGCTGAACAAGGAACTGGAGCAGGTGTTCGGCAATGGCGAGTCGCATTACGAGGTCTACGGCCCGAATGCGGAGATCGACGAGAAGGCGACCCAGGCCTTCAGCCTCACCTTCCATGAACTGGCCACCAACGCGCTCAAATATGGCGGCCTGTCGGGCGACGGCGCGGGACTGAAGGTCTCGTGGAGCTTTCAGGGCACAGGCGCCGAGCGCAAGCTGAAGCTGATCTGGGCGGAAACCGGCGCCGGACCCGTCGCGCCGCCGGAACGCAAGGGCTTCGGCACGCGGCTGATCGACGCCAACATCATCGGCGAGTTGAACGGCACGATCGACCGGCAATATGGCGAGGACGGTCTGAAAATCGAGATCACCTTCCCGAACCCCGCCACCAGAAAGGCAACATCGCGCCGCTCCCGCTGGCGTCGCACCCGCCGCGCTCGGCTGGCGGAAAAGAAGGGCGAGTGATCCGCTGCGCCGGACCAATAGAGGCAGCGTCTCTGATCAACGAACGGCGATGTTTGAGAAAGATGGTGCCCCTTGCCGGAATCGAACCAGCACTCCTTTCGGAACCTGATTTTGAGTCAGGCGCGTCTACCAGTTCCGCCAAAGGGGCCCTATGCCTCGTCTTGAGGCAGGCATGGCGGAATATAAGGAGATCGGGCCGGGCGTCAACACGCTTCTGGCGCCGGGCCTGCACAAATTTGCGCCGTGCGGCTCTTGAGTGATGGACATGGCGGGCCGGAGACAGCATTCTCCGGCGACACAAATCAACCCCGGACGATCCATGCTGCGCAGACTTTATAACTGGACGCTTTCGCTCGCCGCCAACCGCAATGCCGAACGCGTTCTTTTCGGGATATCATTCGCCGAAAGCTCGTTCTTTCCGATCCCACCGGATGTGCTGCTGATCCCGATGGTGATCGCGCGGCCGGCAAAATGGTTCCGGATCGCGCTGATCTGCACGATTGCCTCGATCCTCGGCGCGATCGCCGGCTATCTGATCGGCATGTTCCTGTTCGAGCAGGTCGCCCGGCCGATCCTCGATTTCTACGGCAAGCAGGATTCGTTCGACCGGGTGGCCGAATGGTACAACACCTGGGGCGGCTGGGGCGTGCTGTTTGCCGCCATCACGCCCTTTCCCTACAAGGTGCTGACGCTGTTTTCGGGTGCGACGGGCCTCAACTTCGGCATCTTCCTGCTGGTCAGTGTGATCGGGCGGTCGTTCCGGTTTTTCCTGATTGCCTGGCTGCTCAATCGCTACGGCCCGCCGATCCGCGATTTCATCGAGAAATATCTCGGTCTTCTTTTCACCTTATTCGTCATCCTTCTGGCGGGCGGGTTCTACCTGGTTAAATATGTTTTCTAGATCAATTTCGCGCGCATGGACGCTGGCCGGGCCGCGCGCTATGAGGGTTTCATGACCGCGCGTTCTTTCTCCCGCATTCCGATCGGCCTGACGCTGTCGACGCTCGCCATGGCCGTCACGGTCGGGACGGCGCTCGGCTTCGAGCATCTCGGCGGCTATATCCCCTGCCACCTCTGCCTTCTTGAGCGCAATCCCTATTATATCGGCGTACCGGTCGGCATTCTCGGCCTCCTCGCCTGGCGCTTCGGCCTGCCGCGCCTTGTCGCGAGGCTGGCGCTTCTCGCCATTGCCGGGCTGATGGTCTGGGGCATGGTGATGGGGGTCTATCACGCCGGCGTCGAATGGCACTGGTGGGCCGGGCCTTCCGATTGCTCGGGCTCGATGGCAGGTGTGACCACCAACGCCATGGACCTGCTCGGCGATCTCAACAGCGTCACCGGCCCGAAATGCGACGAGGCGGCGCTGCGCGTGCTCGGCCTGTCCTTTGCCGGCTGGAACGTGGTCGCAAGTCTGGTGATTGCGGCAATCGCGCTCTGGGGCGCGCGCGGAAGGTAATCAGCTTCAGGCCGCGCCGATCCGCAGGAAATCGTGGAAGTGAACGATGCCGAGCGGGCGGTTGTTCTCATCGACCACCATCAGCGCGGAAATATTGTGCTTTTGCAACAGCGCCATCGCGGCGGAGACCAGCATGGTCTTGCCGACAGTTTTTGGCGCCGCGGTCATCACGTCTTCCACCGCGAGCTTGCTCATGTCGCGGGCAAGATTGCGGGCGAGATCGCCATCGGTGATGATGCCGGCAAGCCGCCCGTCTTCTGTCAGCACGCCGACGCAGCCGAAACGGCGCTGCGAGAGTACCATGATCGCCTCCGGCAGCGGCGTGCCGGCCGGCACCAGCGGCACCTCCTCGCCGACATGCATGATATCGGCGACATGGGAGAGCAGCGCCCCGAGCTTGCCGCCAGGATGATAGATCTTGAAGTCGACAGCGGAAAAGCCGCGCGCCTCCAGAAGCGCGATCGCCAGCGCATCGCCCAGCGCGAGCTGCATGGTGGTGGAGGTCGTGGGGGCCAGACCGTGCGGACAGGCCTCCTCCGCCTTGGGCAGGTCGAGCAAGATATCGGCTGCCAGCGCCAGCGAGGATTGGCGGCCGGAGGTGATCGCGATCAGCGGGATGGCAAACCGCCGCGTATAGGCGACAAGGGCGGTCAGCTCGCTGCTTTCCCCGCTCCAAGACAAAGCCAGCACGGCATCCTTCTGGGAGATCATGCCCATATCGCCGTGATTGGCTTCCGCCGGATGCACGAAGAAGGCCGGTGTGCCGGTGGAGGCGAAGGTGGCGGCGATCTTGGTGCCGACATGGCCGCTCTTGCCGACGCCGGAGACGATCACATGGCCCGCCGTCTGCCTGAGCAGCGCCACCGCCTTTTCGAACGGCTCCGCCAACCCGTTGCCGAGCGCCGCCGACAGGGCTTCCAGCCCCTTGCGTTCAAACTCGAGCGTCCTCAGCCCCGAAAGCGCCGCCTCGCCCAATTGATTTTCATCCACGTCAGTCATGACACGCTGTTAGCGCCTTTGCTCGGTGCAATCAATACTATGGCTGAAGGCGCGCTCAGAGCGGCTCGCCGGCCAGCAGTTTCGGCAGGTTCCGGGCGGAACGGCCCGAGGCTTCCTCGATGAAGTAGCGTTTCAGCCGGGGCATGCGGTCGACGACGCCGAGGCCGAAATCGCGCGCCATGCGCAGCGGGCCGATATCGTTGGAAAACAGCCGGTTCAGCACATCGGTGGTCATGCCCATGCGCACCGTGTCGAACCGCCGCCAGCGCTGATAACGCTCCAGCGTGTCGAGCGCGCCGATATCGAGACCGTTGCGATCCGCCTCGACGATGGTCTGGGCCAAAGCCGCGACATCCTTGAAGCCGAGATTGAGGCCCTGGCCCGAAATCGGGTGGATGCCGTGGGCCGCATCGCCCGCCAGCGCCAGCCGCGGCGCGATGAACGACCGCGACAGCGTGAGACCCAGCGGAAAGGCGCGCCTGCCGCCGGCCAGCGTGAGTTTGCCGAGATGATGCCCGAAGCGGCGCTCCAGCTCGGCCTCGAACACCATGTCGTCGCTGTCGACAAGGCGCTGGGCGTCTTCCGTGCGCTCTGTCCAGACCAGCGAGGAGCGGTTGCCGGTGAGCGGCAGAATGGCGAAGGGGCCCGCCGGCAGGAAATGCTCTTCTGCCCGGCCGTTATGCGGACGTTCATGGGCCACTGTGGTGACGATGCCGGACTGGCCATAGTCGAATTTGACTGTCTTGATCCCGGCCATGTCGCGCAGCCTTGAGCGTACGCCGTCACAGGCAACCACCAGCCGCGTCGCGATCTCCTCGCCGCTGGCGAGGGTAAGTTTCGCATGTCCGCCCTCGGCCGAAAAATCGGTCACGGCGGCGTCGTGGCGGATCGTGATGCCGAGCGTGTCAGCCGCCCCGCGCAGCGCCCTGACCATCGCGACATTGGGGATCATATAGGCAAAGGGGTCGCCGGTCTCGCCGCCTTCGCCGAAGGTGAGGAACACCGGCTTGACCGGCTCGCCGGTTTCCGAATCGGTGACGATCATCTCGTTGATTGGCTGGGCGTGGTCCTTGATCTCGTTCCACAGTTCCAGCGTCTTCAGCATGTTGATTGCGGCGGCGATAATCGCCGAGGCGCGCTCGTCCTTTTCCCACACATGCGCCGGCGCCGCCTCCATCAGCTCGATTTCGAGATGGGGCGCCGCCTTCTTGACCGCGACCGCGACCGAGAGCCCGACATAGCCGCCGCCGACGATGACAATATCCTTCATATCTCGCTCCTTCTTGCGTGCCGCCATATCTCGCTCCTGTTCAGCAAAGCTGTTATAGGCCATTGCGTTACTCATGGGATATATAGGGACCGCGTTCAAATGTCACAGCCCGGCAATGACCAAGGCGGCAAGGCGCTCGCCGCTCTGCTTGATCTCGAACGGCTCGAGGAGAACCTCTATCGCGGCCAGAGCCCTGCCACCACGTGGCAGCGCGTGTTCGGCGGACAGGTCGTCGCCCAGTCGCTGGTGGCGACCCAAAGAACGGCGCCGGCGGGGCATCTCGTTCATTCGCTCCACGGCTATTTCATGCGTCCCGGCGATACCGAGGTGCCGATCATCTTCCAGGTCGAGCGGCTGCGCGACGGACGGAGTTTTTCAACGCGCAGCGTGCGCGCGATCCAGCACGGCCAGCCGATTTTCATCATGACCGCCTCGTTTCAAACGGAAGAGGAAGGCTTTCAGCATCAGGATGCCATGCCGGATGTGCCGTCTCCCGAGGAACTGGCCTCGAGCGACATCATCAATGATTCGAAGAACGCGCCCGCGCCGGTGCGCAATTACTGGATGCGCGAGCGGCCGATCGAGATCCGTCCCGTCGATCTGGAAAATTTTCTCTGGCGCAAGAAGCCCGGCGGCCGGCAGAATATCTGGATCCGGGCCAACGGCCCTTCGCCGCACGGGCGCGACTATCAGGCGGCCTTCCTGGCCTATATGTCGGACATGACCCTGCTGGACGCCACGCTCTATCCGCATCAGAGCTCGGTCTTTTCAGACCATGTCCAGGCGGCAAGCCTTGATCATGCGGTCTGGTTTCATCGGCCGTTCGATATCGAGGACTGGCTGCTCTATTCGCAGGAGAGCCCTTCGGCGAGCGGCAGCCGTGGTTTTGCCTATGGCCGCATCTTCAGCCGCGACGGCACGCTGGTCGCCTTCGTCGCCCAGGAAGGCCTGATCCGCATACGCGATCGCGCGCGGCCGTTTTACAACAAGCCGTGACCGGGCGCGATCGACGCCGGAGTGGGTAAAATGCCCATATTGCGCGCATGCCGGACCTTCCGGCTGACGGCCTGAAGCGGCGCGGCTGATCTCCATTCCGGCATTTGCATAAAAAAAAGGCAATTGCCAAAAATAACGCACGGAATCGCCGCAACTTTGTGGCGGGCGTTTCGCCGCACGTCGCGTCCTGAAAATATCCCATTTATATCAATAGTTTGTGGCGTCGGCTTCAAACTGGCACGGACTTTGTATGTCTGCGATAGGCCGCTGACGAATTTCTATTCGAGGGCGGTAAGGAGAACCGGCTTTTCGAAGCTGCGGGTAACAAAGGATGGGAAACCAGATGAAAATTGTGATGGCCATCATAAAGCCGTTCAAGCTGGATGAGGTGCGTGAGGCCCTCACCGCCGTCGGCATTCAGGGCCTGACCGTGACCGAAGTGAAAGGTTACGGCCGGCAGAAGGGGCACACCGAGATCTATCGCGGTACCGAATATGCCGTCAGCTTTCTTCCCAAGCTGAAGATCGAAGTCGCGGTCGCCGCCGATGTTGTCGAAAAGGCTGTCGAGGCGATCGCCTCCTCCGCCAAGACCGGACAGATCGGCGACGGCAAGATCTTTGTCTATTCCATCGAACAGGCCGTGCGCATCCGCACCGGCGAAACCGATTCCGAAGCGCTGTAAATCAGCAGGGGGTAATCAGTCTATGTCTTCCAAACTCAAATATATTGCGGGTTTTGCTGCCCTTGCCGCAGCGACCGCCGCCTTTCCTGCCTTCGCTCAGGAAGAGGCCGCAGAGGCCGTGGTTGAAGTGGCCTCGGGCGCGCCCGCCGCTGATACGGTCGTGATCTTCAACACCTTGCTGTTCCTCATCGGCGGCTTCCTGGTCATGTGGATGGCCGCGGGCTTCGCCATGCTGGAAATGGGTCTGGTGCGCAAGAAGAACGCCTCGATGCAGGGCCTGAAGAACATCGCCCTCTATTCCGTCGGCGGCATCATGTTCTGGTTCACCGGCTACAACCTCATGTATACCGGCGTTGACGGCGGCTTCATGGGTTCGTTCGGCCCTTACGTCTTCCCGGGCCCCGGCATGGATGACGGCGCGGCCGGCTATTCCGTGGCCTCCGACTGGTTCTTCCAGATGGTGTTCTGCGCCACCACGGCCTCGATCGTGTCCGGTACGGTTGCAGAGCGCATCAAGTTCTGGCCGTTCATCATCTTCACCGTCATCCTGACCGGTATTCTCTACCCGATCACCGGTTCGTGGCAGTGGGGCGGCGGCTGGCTCTCTGAAATGGGCTTCTCCGACTTCGCCGGTTCGACGCTGGTTCACTCGGTCGGCGGCTGGGCCGCTCTTGCCGGCGCGCTTGTTCTCGGAGCACGTACGGGCAAATATGCCGCTGACGGTTCGGTTCATCCGATGCCGGGTTCCAACATCCCGCTCGCCGTTCTCGGTACCTTCATCCTGTGGCTCGGCTGGTTCGGCTTCAACGGCGCTTCGCAGCTTGCCATCGGCTCGATCGCGGATGCAGGCGATGTCTCCAAGATCTTCGTCAACACCAACCTGGCCGCTGCGGCCGGCGCGGTTGTCACGATGATCCTGCTGCAGATCGTCTACAAGAAGGTCGACGTCACCATGGTCCTGAACGGCGCGCTTGCCGGTCTGGTCTCGATCACGGCCGAACCGCTGACCCCGTCCGTTCCGGCGGCTCTGTTCATCGGCGGCATCGGCGGCGTGATCGTCATCGTCGTCGTGCCGCTGCTCGACAAGCTGAAGATCGACGATGTCGTCGGCGCCATCCCGGTCCATCTTGTTGCCGGTATCTGGGGCACCTTCATCGTCCCGCTGACCAATGACGGCACGTCGTTCGGCACCCAGATCGTCGGTATCGTCGCCATCGGCGCCTTCACCTTCATCGCGTCGTTCGTCATCTGGTTCATCCTCAAGGCTATCATGGGCATCCGTGTCTCGCCGGAGGAAGAAGAGATGGGTCTCGACAAGTCCGAGGTCGGCGTCGAAGCCTATCCGGAATTCATGTAATCCCAGCCGGGGCCGCCGCGCGGCGGCCCCGGACGATTTCAGGATGCATTGCAGAACCCGCCGGCCCGTTCGGCGGGTTTTGTTTTGTTGACAAATCTCGGGCCCATCAGGCGGCCGCCTCGTTTTCTGCATTCATACCGATCTTCGTTCCGAAACCAGCAAGCGCAAGTCGTTGGGACAGACTGTTTGTAAACTTCACCATAGGACGCTCTGTGCGTCGGCTCAGGGTCTGCATGACGGAGGAGGCAGAAAAGGGACTCTGTCAGCGACCTTCAACCCGCCATTCGTTTCGCCGAGTGTTGTCCGGGACGTTGTGATGCGCGCCATGGGAGCGAAATATAATGTTGCATCTAGAGATTGACTGGGGACTTTTACGTAGATAGAAATGAACCATCGAGAAGCGGACTGGAATTGTTGATAGCGCTATCATGGAGTCGTTGCGACTTTTCTAGCCTCTCTTTTGATCGCGGGGGCGGTATTTCATCGGAACTTCCCGTTAAACGGGGAACTTTGACCGCCCAGAATTCGTTCACTTCGGATAAACAATTTGGGGTGAACGTTTACATCTTGGGTGTCACGACGAAATCGATATTGTTTTTGTGGCAACCGCCAGTTACGTGAAATGCCAAAACCGGGAGCGAGGGAAGTCGGCTCAGACCGACTCGGTAAACACCACAAGAATTGGACTGACTGTGAAAAATCTCAGACTCTTCAACTGTTCCTGCCACCACCCGCTACGGTTTGGAACAAAAACCTGCTCCTATTGCTTTAGGCCCACGCCGTTCTACAATCGCATTCCGTTTTGGGCGGCATTGCTGCTCGTGATTGCTGTGCTCTCGATGCAGCTTTTCGGTTTCGGCTTTGACGAAACGCTGAGCGCAGCCGAATCTGATCCTCCGGCGAGTCAGAATATGGCTGGAGGCCTCTGAATCCGGATACACCGGAGCGCAAGGCGCCTTGTCACGGTTCCAGTTCGCTGTCCCAGTAGAGATAGTCCAGCCAGCTTTCATGCAGATAGTTCGGGGGAAACTGGCGGCCGTTATTGTGCAGGTCCTGCACCGTGGGCTGGAAGGGTTTGTGATAAGGGATCATGCCGGCCTGTTTCGGCAGCCTTGATCCCTTTTTCAGATTGCAGGGCGAGCAGGCCGCGACAACGTTTTCCCACGTGGTCTCGCCGCCGCGACAGCGCGGGATCACGTGGTCGAAGGTCAGTTCCTCGCGGCTTCCGCAATACTGGCACTGGAAGCGGTCGCGCAGGAACACGTTGAAGCGGGTGAAGGCCGGGTGGCGCGAGGGTTTGATATAGGTTTTCAGGCAGACGACGCTCGGCAACCGCATGGAGAAGCTGGGCGAGGACACGGCCTGATCATACTCGGCGATGATGTTGACACGGTCGAGGAATACGGCCTTGATCGCGTCCTGCCAGGACCAGAGCGACAAGGGGTAATAACTCAGCGGCCTGTAGTCGGCATTCAGAACGAGCGCCGGCAAGGCCTGAGGCGAGACTGCAATCGTCAAGTTGCTCTCCTGATCGATTCGGCATCTGTCTCCTGTATATTAGGCTCGTTGTTACAGTATTGTGAAGCCTGATTAATCGCCTCTTGTGTTTCGACTGCAAAATACCGCAGAAGCCTTATCCCACCGGCAGGACGTCTCTTTTTGTCATCTGCGCGTAATGCGCCCAGAGAATCCGGGCGGCCACGGAACGATAGGGTTCCCACCCCCGCGCAAGCGCGCGCAGCGTCGCCGCATCGGGCCGTTCGTCGAGGCCGAGCGCGTCGGCCGCGGCAATGCGCAGCGCCAGATCGCCGGCCGGGAAGATGTCGACATGGCCGGCGCAGAACATCAGATAGACTTCCGCCGTCCAGAGGCCGATGCCGCGATAGGCCGTCAGAAGCGCCATCGCCTCGTCGGCCGGCAGGGCGTCAATCGCCGCAAGATCGAGTTTGCCGCCGGCAATCGCCGTTGCGATGCCGCCGAGCGTCGCCTGCTTGGCGCGCGTCAGGCCGATGCCGGCATGGGCCTCGGGCGAAAGCGCCAGGTAGGTCTCGGCCGTCAGCGGGTCGCAGGCGGCGCGAAGCCTTGCGAAGATCGCGGCGGCCGCCTGTTTGGAGATCATTTGGCCTGCCACCACTTCCGCAAGCCCGGCAAAGCCCGAGGGCAGCAGGCGGAGCGGGATTTCGGGGAGGGTTTTGGCCAGTTCGGCAAGCAGGGGAGCGTTTTCGCAAAGAGCCGCGCGCGCCTTGTCAAGATCGTCGCCATTGCGCAGCCGCTCCATCCGCCTTACCCCTTTTGTTGAAAAACCGGATAGTTCATCGCATGAAACCAGATCAGGATCGACCCGTTTTCCGCTTTGCGCCGAGCCCGAACGGCTACCTGCATCTCGGCCACGCTCTGTCTGCCTTTGAAAATCAGCGGAGGGCAGAGGCTGCGGGCGGCAGGCTGCTCCTCAGGATTGAGGATATCGATCAGACCCGCGCCACGCCCGAGCTCGAGGCGGCGCTGATCGAGGACCTCGATTGGCTCGGCATCGCCTTCGAGGCCCCGACCTTTCGCCAGTCGGAGCATTTTGCCGATTATCAGGCCATGCTCGACCGGCTGATTGTCGCGGGCCTTGCCTATCCGGCTTTCATGACCCGCGGCGAGGTGCGCCGGCAGGTCGAGGCCTATGAGGCGGACGGAAGCGACTGGCCGCGCGATCCCGACGGTGCGCCGCTCTATCCGGCCGTCGACCGGCTGCGCAGTGAGGAAGAGCGCCAGGCGCTGCTCGCCGCCGGCAGGCGCCATGCCTGGCGGCTCGACATGGAGGCGGCGGTCGCCCGCATCGGCAAGCCGCTCTGCTGGCGCGAGGAGAGGGATGGCGGGATCGTCGATATCCCGGCTGATCCCGCGGCTTGGGGCGATGTGGTGCTGTCGCGCTCGGATGCGCCGTCGAGCTATCATCTCTCGGTGGTTACCGATGATGCGGCGCAGGGCATCACCCATGTGGTGCGCGGTCTCGATCTCTATCACGCCACCGCGATCCACCGCCTGCTGCAGGAACTTCTGGGGCTTCCCGCGCCGGTCTATCACCACCACCGACTGATTCTGGGCCCCGACGGGCGCAAGCTTTCCAAATCGAACGGCGATACCGCGCTCAGGCAGTTGCGCGCGGAAGGGCGCTCAGTGGCTGATATTCGCGTCCTTCTCGGGATCTGAATGCTTGGCCCGGCGCGAGCGGTGGCGGCTCCATGGCGCGTGCTTGATCACCTTGTATTTCAAGAGAGCGGCGTTCACCTCCGCGCCCAGAAGCAGGATCACGCCGATCGAATAGAGAAACACCAGCAGGATCATCGGCGTCGCAAGCCCGGCATAGGTGGCGCTGTATTGCGCGAAGGTGCCGAGATAATAGGCGAAGCCGGATGCGAAGATCGCCCAGAACACCAGCGTCAGGATGATGCCGGGAAGCACATCGACAAGCCGGCGACGGCCGGCGGCCAGAAACAGGTGGGCAATCACCAGACCGAACATCAGCAGCAGGAATGTGCCGACGAGGCGGGCATTGGCAAGCGCCGTCAGCCCGGTCTCAAGCCAGGGGAACCAGCGCTCGGCGAAGTGCAGCGCCAGCGGCACCACCACGAACATGATGCTGAGGAAGGCGAAGATGATCGAGGCCAGAAGCACGAAACCAAGGCTCTTGATCCTGAGCCACCACCATGTCCGGGTTTCCTCCACGCGATAGGCGCGGTTCAGCGAAAGCCTGACGGCTTCCACGCCGTTGGAGGCGAAATAGGCGGCGGCCAGCACCGATACCGTCAGCAGCCCGCCGCGCGGCACGGTCAACACCTGGCGGATCTGGTTGGAAACGGGCTCGGCGATCTCCTTCGGCCAGGCGCCGACAATGGTGTTGATCGCGATATCGGCGAACTGGTCGGCGCCGAGAAAGCCCGCCAGCGTGGTGCCGAAGATCAGGAAGGGAAACAATGCAAGCAATGTCGAGAGCGCCACATGGCTCGCCATCGCCCAGCCGTCGTCCTCGCTGAAGTGGTAGAGCGCGTCATAGGCCACCTTGAAGGTCGTGCGGATCGGCTTTCTCATTCTTGCTCCAAAGGCGTTTCGCGGTCGGCTCGCGTTCCTTATATAGGAAAGACAACGCGTTCGTGTACCGGAGTATCTCATTGGCCGAGCAATCCACGATTATCGTCACCGGCTGTTCCAGCGGCATCGGCGCCTGGTGCGCCCGCGCGCTGGCAAAGGATGGCTGGCGGGTGTTCGCCACGGCGCGCAAGCCGGAGGATATCGCCGCCCTTGAAGCCGATGGCCTCGAGGCCCTTTATCTCGATTATACCGATCAGGCCTCGATCACCGCCCTTGTGGAGGCGGTGGCGGAGCGCACCGGCGGGCGCATCGATGCGCTGTTCAATAATGGCGCCTATGGCCAGCCGGGGGCGGTGGAGGATGTCTCGACCGACGTGCTGCGCGCCCAGTTCGAGGCCAATTTCTTCGGCTGGCACGAGCTGACGCGGCAGGTCCTCCCGTTCATGCGGGCTCAGGGTCATGGCCGCATCGTGCAGTGCTCCTCCATTCTCGGTCTGTTGCCCTATCGCTATCGCGGCCCGTATTCGGCCTCGAAATATGCGCTGGAGGCGATGTCGCTGACCTTGCGCATGGAGCTGGAGGGCACTGGCATTTTCGTGAGCCTGATCGAGCCGGGGCCGATCGCCTCGCGCTTCACCGCCAATGCGCTGAAGCATATCCACGAGAATATCGATCTCGAGGGCTCGCATCACGCGGCGGAGTACAGGAAACAGCTTGCTCGCCTGAATGGAACCGGGCCCGAGAACAAGAGCCGGCTGGAACCGGATGCCGTCCATGCCGTTTTGCTTAAGGCGCTGACGGCCAAAAGGCCGCGCCCGCATTATCCCGTCACCACGCCGGCGAAGCAGGGCATGATCCTGAAGCGCATCATGCCCTCCGACTGGTTCTATCGGTTGATGGGACGGTTGAGCTGAGGCAGGACGATATGGGAAGGATCACCGTAGAACAGGGCGATATCACGGCTTACGACGTCGATGCGATCGTCAACGCCGCCAATTCTTCGCTGCTCGGCGGCGGCGGGGTGGATGGCGCGATCCACCGCGCGGCAGGGCCAGGGCTCCTGGATGAATGCCGGACGCTCGGCGGGTGCGCAACGGGCGAAGCCAAGATCACCGGAGGTTACGATCTGAGGGCCCGTTACGTGATCCACACGGTCGGCCCCGTCTGGCGCGGCGGCGGTGATGGCGAGGCTGAAAAGCTGCGGCTTTGCTACCGGAATTCGCTGGAACTGGCCGCCGCGCATGCCTGCCGGACGATCGCTTTTCCGGCGATTTCCACCGGCGTCTACGGCTTTCCGGCTGACCGCGCCGCGCGTATTGCTGTCGAGACGGTTTCCAGCGGGCTTCAAGACCTGCCGGAAATCGAGATGGTCTTTCTGGTTGCCTTCAGTGCGGATGCCGCGCGCCTGCTCAGCGATGCGTTCGAGGCGCACTGAGCCGGGCCTTGCAAGCGCGGCTGTTTTGTCGTCTGATGGCGCCGATTTCCGAAGCATTCCGCTGTCAGCATCGGAATGCGGCAAGACAAAGAGATGGAGCGGGCGAGCGCCTTGATGTGAGGCGGCCACGCTCCGGGAGAGAAAATGTCCACGGTATTCGTTTTCGCCACTGTCATCGTGATGCTGCTGGTGGTGTTCTTTCTGGCGCGCGGGCTCATCAACATGATGCTCGGCGGCAGTCCGCAGCATTCCAACAAGATGATGCAGGCCCGCGTCGCGTTCCAGGCGCTTGCCATCATCCTGATCATGATCACGCTCTGGTTGATGCAATCCGGTCATTGATTTCGCCGGCAGGCTGAAAATACGTTGTATGGTCTTGCCTTTTGCAACCGGGTTCGCTCAATAGCGGCTGACTGAAAGAACTGCGACACAATCATGGTCAAACTCAACAAGATCTACACCCGTACCGGCGATGACGGCACCACCGGACTTGCAAGCGGGCCGCGCCGCAAGAAGGCGGATGTCCGGATGGCGGCGATCGGCGATGTTGACGAGACCAACGCCGCGATCGGCCTTGCCCGGCTGCAGGAGGCCGGCGATTATGACGCGGCGCTTGCCCGCATCCAGAACGACCTGTTCGATCTCGGCGCCGATCTGGCAACGCCGGAGACAGGCGAAGCGCTTGGCTATGAGCCGCTCAGGATCGTCGATGCCCAGGTGGCGTGGCTTGAGGCCGAGATCGACCGGCTGAACGATGCGCTTTCGCCGCTGACCTCGTTCATCCTGCCGGGGGGCAGCGCGCTTGCGGCGCATCTGCACATGGCGCGCACGGTCTGCCGGCGCGCGGAGCGAGCGATGACCGGACTTGCCGAGACGGAAGCCGTCTCGAAGCCGGCGCTTCAATATATCAACCGACTTTCCGATCTGCTGTTCGTCGCTGGCCGCCATGCCAATGGCCAGGGAGAGCGCGATGTGTTGTGGGTGCCGGGAAAGAACCGCTGATTGCGCGGCCGAGGTCAAATTGCGGCGAAGTTTTTTTGCGAAAGACGGGAAAACAAACTATCCATGTCGCCGATTGGCAAGCGATCATGCCTGAATGGCAGCATGGTCCCCTGCATGAGGCCGGCGGTGGTTCCGGAGATAAGATTTTGCGCGTTCGGCCGGTAACGGCCGTGAGTTTGGAGGTTGAACATGAAAATTCTGGTCCCGGTCAAGCGGGTTGTCGATTACAACGTCAAGATCCGCGTCAAGCCCGATGGCACCGGCGTCGAGCTCGCCAACGTCAAGATGTCGATGAATCCCTTCGATGAAATCGCGGTGGAAGAGGCCTTGCGTCTGAAGGAAGCCGGCAAGGCGGAAGAAGTCGTCGCCGTCTCGATCGGTCCGGCCAAGGCGGAAGAGACGCTGCGCACCGCGCTTGCCATGGGCGCCGACCGCGCGATCCTGATCGCCACCGACGAGACCGTCGAGCCGCTGGCGGTCGCCAAGCTGCTGAAGAAGGTGGCCGAGGAAGAAGCGCCGCAGCTCATCATCCTCGGCAAGCAGGCGATCGATGACGACAGCAACCAGACCGGCCAGATGCTGGCCGCGCTGCTCGGCTGGAGCCAGGCAACCTTCGCCTCCAAGCTGGAACTCGGCGAGGGCGATGCGAAAGTGACCCGCGAAATCGACGGCGGTTTGCAGACGATTTCGGTCAAGCTGCCGGCGATCGTCACGACGGACCTGCGCCTCAACGAACCGCGCTATGCCTCGCTGCCGAACATCATGAAGGCCAAGAAGAAGCCGCTCGACAAGAAGACGCCCGCCGATTACGGCGTCGATTGCGCCCGCCGGCTGGAAGTGCTGAAGACCGAGGAGCCCGCCGCGCGCAAGGCCGGGATCAAGGTCGCGTCCGCCGCCGAACTGGTGGACAAGCTGAAAAACGAAGCCGGCGTATTGTAAGGGGAGCCTTGAACATGACCATACTTCTTCTCGCCGAACATGACGGCAATGCCGTTTCCGAACAGACCGCGAAAGCCGCCACCGCCGCTGCCGCGATCGGCGGCGACATTCACGTGCTGGTGGCGGGCAAGGGCTGTGCTGCCGCCGCTGAAGATGCGGCGAAGATCGCCGGCGTCTCCAAGGTGCTTATCGCCGAAAGCGACGCGCTGGCCGAGGCTCTCGCCGAGCCGCTTGCGGCCACGATCCTTGATCTCGCCGGCGGCTATGACGTGATCATCGCGGCCGCGACCGCGATCGGCAAGAATGTGATGCCGCGCGTGGCGGCGCTTCTCGACGTGATGCAGGTTTCCGAGATCATCGAGGTCATCGCCCCCGACACGTTCAAGCGCCCGACCTATGCCGGCAACGCCATTGAAACGGTGAAGTCGCATGACGCCAAGAAGGTGATCACGGTGCGCACGGCAAGCTTCTCCGCCGCCGAAATGACGGGCTCCGCGCCGGTCGAGACGGCGTCTGCCGCCGCCGATCCGGGTCTGTCGAGCTTCGTCGAAAATGCGATCTCGGCCTCCGAACGGCCGGAGCTGACGTCCGCGAAGATCATCATTTCCGGTGGTCGCGCGCTTGGCTCCTCGGAAAAATTCCAGGAGGTGATCCTGCCGGTCGCCGACAAGCTGGGTGCGGCCGTCGGCGCCTCGCGCGCCGCCGTCGATGCCGGTTTTGCGCCGAACGACTGGCAGGTCGGCCAGACCGGCAAGGTGGTCGCCCCCGATCTCTACATCGCCTGCGGCATTTCCGGCGCGATCCAGCATCTGGCCGGCATGAAGGATTCGAAGGTGATCGTCGCGATCAACAAGGACGAGGAAGCGCCGATCTTCCAGGTTGCCGATTACGGCATTGTCGGCGATCTGTTCACGGTTCTGCCGGAGCTTGAAAAGGCGCTTTGAGGCGCAATATTGCGATTGATCCCCGGCCTCAGGGCCGGGGATTTCGACGCGGCCCGCCCGTTGCGAAAACGCGGAGGAAATCATGCCCCAGACCAGCCTGACCATCGAGACAAGCGGCCAGGGCCTCTACG
Organism: Martelella sp. FOR1707; assembly: GCF_053484265.1. Taxonomy (NCBI): domain Bacteria; kingdom Pseudomonadati; phylum Pseudomonadota; class Alphaproteobacteria; order Hyphomicrobiales; family Aurantimonadaceae; genus Martelella; species Martelella sp. FOR1707. The sequence continues at coordinate 448,117 of NZ_JBAKFP010000005.1, forward strand.
AGTTCACCGAAGAGGCCGAACGCTTTGTGCGCAACGAGGCGATGAACGAAGCTCTGCTGACGGTGTTCGTTCGGCATACCTCGTGCTCGCTGCTGATCCAGGAAAACGCCGACCCCGATGTCAAACGCGACCTGAAGGCCTATTTCTCGCGGATCGCGCCGCCGGCCGATGATCCGTCGATGGACTATCTCGTCCACCGCCTTGAAGGCCCGGACGATATGCCGGCCCATATCAAATCGGCGCTGACGCAGGTTTCGGTTTCCATCCCGGTTTTCGACGGGCGGCTGGCGCTTGGCACGTGGCAGGGCATCTACCTGTTCGAACACCGCGACCGCCCCCATCGTCGCGAGCTGGTGCTGCATCTTTCTCCGTGAAGCCTATCGGGCCTTGCCCGCCAGAGCGCCCACCCTGTCGAGCCATCGTTCGCGTTGCTTCGGGCTGGCGCTTCGCACGACGGCGAGGTTCGTCACATGCACGGGCGCGAAGCCGACATAGCCCAGAATCTGACGTTTCACCTGTTTGACGATGCCGGCGCCGAGGAACAGGCGAAGGTACCAGGACGGCGTATCCGATGTGATGAAGACGCGGGCGCTTTTGCCCTTCAGCAGCTTTTCCGGCAGGCTCGCCCCCTTTTTCGGCGCGAACGCCTTGCCGGGCAGCAGCACGCGATCGAACAGACCTTTCAGCTTTGCGGGCATCCCGCCCCACCACAATGGATGCGCGACGACGAAATGATCGGACTGCGCAAGGGCCTGCCAGAAGCGTTCGAGATCCGGCTCCAGCTTGGGGGCGTTCCTGTAGCTCGACTGGCCGAAATCGCTGTTGAACTGCATCGCCGCGAGATCGAAGCGTTCAACGTGGTGGCCGGACTGACGGGCGCTCATCTCATAGCGATGGGCAATCATGCTCGAGAGACTTTGACGAGCCGGGTGGCCGTTGAGGATGACAATGCGTTTATGCGCAGGCGCTGCCGACTGATTTTTCATGGGGGACTCCTAAAAAATGACCGTGGTCACTTTATATAGGGGTTATCATCGGTACGATTCAACAGAAAAATGACCACGGTCATTTTATTGGCATGAGCAGAAAACCACAGAAGCGAACCCACGAGACCAAAGCGCGCATTCTCGAAGCGGCAAGGCAACTGACGGAAGGAAGGCCGTTCGATGCGGTCTCGATGGATGCCATTGCCCGTCAGTCGGGCGTCGCGAAGGGCTCCCTTTTCGCGCATTTCGCGGACAAGAGCGGGCTGTTATCCCACGTGGTGGCGGAGCGCCTGCAGGCGATTGTCGATGACTGGGAGCTGGAAAGGGCAGACGGCAAATCCCGGCTTGCCGAACTCCTTGATCGAAGCATGGCGCTGGTCGATCTGCTGAGCGCGGATCGCGCGGTTCTGCAAATCTATCTGGATTATTCCGGCGCGACGTCTTCCAACGTCTCGGAGCCGTTTTCGGCGAGTCTCGAGGCGCTGGAAAACCGGTTGTTTTCATTTCTGTCGCATTGGCGCGAACATGGCGGGGGACCGTTTGCGCTGAGAACTGATCTGGATGTCGCTGCGCTCGCCTCCGGCGTTTCCGCCTTCGTCACGACCGCCGCCATTTACAGGGCATGCGCGCGCATCGGCTCACGCGCCGAGTGTATCGCGCTTCTCGAAAGCCAGTTGACCGCCTGGCTGAAAGGCCCGGCGTCGTAGGGACGCGCTCAGCCGCCGACGAGGTCGCCGCCATTCGGATGCAGCACCTGGCCGGTGATGTAGGAGGAATCCTCGCAGGCCAGGAACAAGAGGCTCGGCGCCACCTCGTTCGGCTGGCCGGGGCGGCCGAGCGGCGAATCCTTGCCGAACTCCGCAACCTTGTCCTTTGGAAAGGAAGCGGGAATGAGCGGTGTCCAGATCGGGCCGGGGGCGACGCCGTTGACGCGGATGTTTTCGGAGGCGAGATTGCCCGACAGCGCCCGGATCAGCGCTAGCAGGGCACCCTTGGTCGAGGAATAGTCGAGCAGCAGCGGCTGGCCCCGGAACGCCGTGACCGATGTCACGATGATGATCGATGCACCGGATTTGAGGTGCGGGCGGGCATATTTCAGCAGGTGGAAGGCGCCGAAAATATTGGTCCTGAATGTGCGCTCGAGCTGCTCCTCCGTAATATCGGCGATATCTTCCTGCACGTGCTGCTCGGCGGCATTGTTGACGACGACATCGAGCTTCCCGAAACGCTCGATCGTCTTGTCGACGAGCTTTTCCGACGTCGCGACGTCCCCGATGTCGCCGGCGAACAGAAACGCCTCGCCGCCTTCCTCCTCAACGGCTTTCAGCGTCTTTTCGGCGTCTTCCGCCTCGTGCTCGTCCTTGTAGTGGATCGCGAGCCTGGCGCCCTCGCGGGCGTAGAGCACCGCAGTCGCCCGCCCGATGCCGGAATCGCCGCCGGTTATGATGGCGACCTTGTCCTTCAGCCGGCCCGAACCGGGGTAACGGGGCATGTAGTCGGGCTGCGGATGCATCTCCGCTTCCGAACCGGGCTGGTGATCCTGAACCTGTGCTACGGGGGCTTTCGTGTCGGCCATGTGCCTGTCCTTTACCTGAGCTTACGACGCGGTCGCCGCGCCTGTCTGTCTGCTAAAGCGATAAGGCAGCCGTCTTGTTCCAGCCCCGCGTGGATATGAAGACGTGTTGGAGTTTTCATAAACGGCGTGTACCGCTCGGTTTTCCCGGCATTTCTTCGCGAAGTGTGTTAGCTTAAGCTTATATGCCTGATGAAGGAGGAGGTCCGGGAGGGGGCCTCTGCGACAGCGCGACTTTTTCAAAGCAGAAGATTGGAGCTCAAATGAGATATGCCCTTGCAGCAATCGCACTTCTGGCGGCAACGCCCGCGGCCGCCAGCGATCCGATAATTGATGAGGCCGTCGAGTTTACGGGTCAGATCTTCCAGCTCGATACCGGCGTACCTGGCCTCGTCATCGCAGCGGTTCGCGGCGGCGAGAGCGCCGTCTTCGGCTTCGGGGAGATCGCCAAGGGCAGCGGGCGGGAGCCGGATGGCGACACCAGGATCGGCGTCGGGTCGGTGACCAAGACCTTTACCGGCCTTTCCCTCGCTGCGCTTGCCGCGGATGGCGCCGTTTCGCTCACAGAGCCGGTCGGTCCGCATGCCGGTGTCGTCGATGCGCTGCCCGGGAAGGACGGCCGGGAAATCCGGCTGGTCGACCTTGCTACCCATTCGAGCGGCTTGCCGCGCGAACTTTCAGGCGTCGACGGCGTCGAGAAATATAGCGATGAATCCTTCGCCGCCAATCTTTCCGAAAATCCCCTCCTGTTCGCGCCGGGCAGCGGCATGGCCTATTCCAATGTCGGCTTCGACGTGCTGGCGATGGCGCTAGCCGACATTGGCGGGCAGGACTATGCGGCTCTGCTCAAGTCCCGGGTCCTCGACCGGATCGGTCTGACGTCGACAGGTTACGACCGGCCCACGGGCGAAAACGCCATGACCGGCTATGACTGGAACGGAAACGAAATCGATCCCGGCGAACCGATTGTGAACCGCGAGGGGGCATCGGGCCTTTACACCACGGCCAATGACATGGTGCGCTATCTGCAATGGAATCTCGACCGTTTCGGAAAGGATGACGCCGAAGTCCGCGCCATCAGCCATGCGGCCTGGCTGATGCGCGACGGCCTCAATCCGGTTATCGGCCTGGATGAATCAGGCCATATGAACGCCATGGGGCTCGGCTGGGTGATCATGATGCCCGAGGGCGACCGCCCGCTGATCATCCAGAAGGCCGGCGGCACAAATGGCGTGTTCAGCTATTTGGCGTTTGCGCCATCGCGCGATGTTGGCGTGTTCATCGCCATCAACCAGTTCAATTTCGCGGCGGGCATGGAAATGGCGCACATGGTCAATGATCTGATCGGCACGCTCGCGCCGCGTTGATCGCGGCAAACCGACGAGGTGCGTCAAGCTGAAGCCTTGCGCGTCTCGCTTTCCACTGGAAACAGATGCGCCTTTTCCGGATCGAACACCAGCGTGATCTCGCTGCCGGTCGCAAGCGGGCGATCCTCGGCGAGTGCTGCGACAATGCTGCCGCCGCGGGTGAGCTCGACATTGATCACGGTTTCGGTGCCGAGCCGTTCCACCAGCGTGACCTTGCCGTGCAGCCCGCCGGCCGTGCCGCTTTCCACGACATCGAGATATTGCGGGCGCAGACCCAGCCGGGCCGTGGTCCTGCCTGCGAAGTCGAAACGGGTCTTCGGGATGGTGACTGGGTCGAGCGCCTCCGACCTGACGGTTATGCCCTCGCCGTCCGTTTCGACGATATCGACATCCATGAAATTCATCGAGGGCGAGCCGATGAAGCCGGCGACGAACAGGTTGGCGGGCTCGTGATAGAGCTCCATCGGCGTGCCCACCTGCTGGACCACGCCATCCTTCAGCACCACGATCCGGTCGGCAAGCGTCATCGCCTCCACCTGGTCGTGGGTCACGTAGATCATGGTGGCGTCGAGCTGGTTGTGCAGTTTGCCGATCTCCATGCGCATGTCCATGCGGAGCGCCGCATCGAGATTGGAGAGCGGCTCATCGAACAGGAAGACGGAGGGATTGCGCACGATCGCGCGGCCGATCGCCACCCGCTGGCGCTGGCCGCCGGAAAGCTGCGAGGGGCGGCGGTCGAGCAGATGCTCCATCTGCAGGATGCGCGCCGCGCGTTGCACCGCCTCCTCCTTTTCCTTCTTCGGCACGCCGGCGATCGTCAGCCCGAAGGCGACGTTTTCGCGCACAGACATATGCGGGAAGATCGCATAGGTCTGGAACACCATGGCGATGCCGCGCTCCTTGGGCTGCAGGTCGTTCACCTTCCTGCCGCCGATCTCCAGCGTACCGTCGGTGATATCCTCAAGCCCCGCGATCATCCTTAGAAGCGTGGACTTGCCGCAACCGGACGGGCCAACGAAAACCACGAACTCGCCGTCCTTGATGTCGAGATCGACGCCCTTGATGACCTCGACCTTGCCATAGGATTTGCGGACCGATTTGAGTGACAGCTCTGCCATTTCGTTCTCCCTCAGCCCTTCACGCCGGTTGATGCGATCGATGCGATGAATGCGCGCTGCAGCACGAGATAGAAGGCGAGCACCGGCACGGTGATCAGCGACAGATAGGCCATGACCTCGCCCCACGGCACGTTGAGCTGGAAGAAATAGCCGAGCCCGACCATGATCGGCCGGTGGGCCTCGTCCTGCACCACGATCAGCGGCCAGAGGTATTGTTCATTGTACATTTTCAGCGCTTTCAGAATGGCGGCGGTGGCGATCACCGGGCCGGAAAGCGGCATCACAACCCGGCGGTAGATTTGCCACCAGCTCGCTCCTTCCGCGCGCGCGGCCTCGATCAGCTCGCGCGGCAGGTCCTTGAAATACTGCACGAACAGGAAGATCGTCAGCGCATCGGCAATCCACGGGATGATCTGGACGCGGTAGGTGTTGAGCCAGCCCCAGGAAAATCCCTCGAGGCCGATCCAGGGCAGGCGCGAGACGAACAGAAGCAGCGGAATGGCGATCGTTTCGAACGGGATGATCAGCGTTGCGAGCACGATTGACAGCACCACCGCATTGCCGCGCCACCTCACGAAGGTGAACGAGAACGCCCCGAGCGAGCAGAGGAACAGCGAGGCCAGCACGGTGATCGTGGTGATCATCACCGAATTGAACACGAACAGGCCGATCGGCGCGCGGCGGAACGCGCCGGCGTAATTTTCGAGGCTGATATCGCCGACCGGCAGGAAGGCGCGCAGCGAGGACGTGTCGTTCAGGAGCTGCTGGTCGGGCTTCAGCGACGACATCACCATGAACAGCAGCGGCAGCAGGAACACCAGCGCCACCAGCACCAGAACGAGATAGCGGACGGCGAGCCTGAGGCCGTGATTATCGTTGGAAATGGCGGCCATGGCTCAGTTCCTTTCCCGCGTGAAATAGCGCTGCGCCAGCGAGATCGCGAGCACCAGCACGAACAGCACCACCGAGATGGTCGAGCCGCCGGAGATATCCTGCCGGCCATAGCCGCGCTCGACGGCCTGGAACACCAGCGTCTGTGTGCTGTCGAGCGGCCCGCCCTTGGTCATCACGTCGATCTGGGCGAAGACGGCGAAGGCCTGCATGGTGATCACCACCAGCACCAGAACGGCGGTGTTGCGGAGCCCCGGCCAGGTGACGTAGCGGAAGGTCTGCCATTTCGACGAGCCCTCGATGGCCGCGGCCTCGTAGAGCGTCGGCGGTATGGTCTGCAGTCCGGCAAGCCAGATCACCATGTGGAAGCCGACCGCCTGCCAGATCGACATGGCGATGATCGAACCGAGCGCGGTATGGGTGTTGCCGAGCCAGTCCACCGGCTGGAACAGACCGAAGGTCAGGCCGGATAACAGCGCGTTCAAGAGCCCGTCATTGCCGTCATAGATGAACCGCCAGAGCAGCGAGACCACCACGATCGACACCACGACCGGCATGAAGAACACGGCGCGGAACACATTCACGCCGCGTATACGCTGGTTGATCAGGAGCGCAAGCCCGAGCGCCAGCCCGGCCTGCACGGGCGCGGTGACCGCAACGAAGATCAGCGTGTTGACCAGCGCCCGCATGAACACGACATCGCGCGCCACCACCACATAGGCGGTGTTGCCGGCATGGACCCGGAACCATTCGCGCATGCCGAAATATTGCGGATAGTCGTCGGAGCGGGTGAGGGAACGCACCCGCGGATATTCGAGATTGCCGTCCTCATCGCGCGCCAGCGTGCCGTCATCGGCGGTTTCCGGCTCCAGCTTGATGATATTGAGGCCCAGCAGATCGCGATAATTCTCCGCGCCGACATAGCGCGTCGGATTGGGCGAGATCAGTCGCTGATCGGTGAGCGAAAACGCGATCGCCAGAAAGAACGGAAGGATGATGAACAGGCCGATCAGCAGGATCGACGGCGCCGCAAAAGCCCACCCCGCCCCGTTGTTCTCCGTCAGTTTCCGGCTCATGTGTCTGTCCTTCTACTGAGGTTTCGGCGGGGCCGACGGCCTGCCTATCCTCCACATCCGCGCGTTTAGGTCGAACGATGCCTTGCCACAGTCCAATCTCCCCCCTTGAGGGGGAGATGCCCGGCAGGGCAGAGAGGGGTGAACCCTTTCCGAGAGCAGGGCGTCAGCGGCTTATGCCCTGTACCCCTCTCTGTCGCTTTCGCGACATCTCCCCCTCAAGGGGGGAGATTGGGGGTGCCTCACCCTCATGCTGCCCCCAGACAAAACAAAAGGGCCGGCCGAAGCCAGCCCCTTGTCCCCTTAACCGCCGTGGCCGTAGCCCTGGTTGCGGTCGATGTCGGTGTCGATCTCGTCGACCGCGCCATCGAGCGTGTCGGCGACATCCGCGCCATTGGCGATATCGGCGATCGCCTTCTGGAACACGCTGGTCTCCACCACATAGCCGGGCGTGACCGGACGCAGTGACCCTTGCGCATCCGAAAGACCGTAGAACACGGCAAGCGGCGCGCCTTCCTTATAGAAGTCAGACATATCGGCGGCAGCCTGGGTGGCAGGCACGAGACCGATGCCGTTGGAGAAATCCGCCAGATACTGGTCCTGAATCGCGAATTCGATGAAGGCAGCGGCCCCCTCCGGATGCTCGGAGGATTCCGAAATGCCGAGCTGCCAGCTCGCCGCGCCGATCTTCGGTCCCTCGCCGAAATCGGGTGCGGGCAGGAACACCACGTCGTCGAAGGCATCAAGCTTGGCGCGTGCCGTCCAGTTGCCGTTCCAGTCGATGGCGTAATCGCCGTTGATGAAGCCGTTCTGGTGGTCTGCCGGGTCCTGGCTCGGTCCCGGTGCCAGACCGCGCTCGAACAGCGACTGCCACCATTCGCCAAACGCAATCGCCGCCTCGCCGTTCAGCACGCCCTCGGCGCTCTGGTAGTCGGATCGGTCGACAAGGTCGCCGCCGAAGGATTGCAGGAAGGGCAGGAAGGCATAGGTGTACCATTCGCCGGCATCCGCCATGCCGAGGTTCAGCGGATATTCAAAATCGCCGCTATCCTTCAGCTTGACAAGGATTTCATCGAATTCCTCGGCCGTCCACGGCTCTTCCAGCGTCGGCTTGCGGATGTCATATTTGTCGAGATAGGACTGCCGCGTCATCATCGCCAGCGCTGCGTCCCACAGGCCGACGGAGTAGATCTTTCCGTCCCATTCGCCGATCGCGCCGGGCAGGAAGCCTTCAAGCTTCGATTCATCGATCGGCAGCGGCTGCATGTAGCCGGACCAAGCCCAGTTCGGCATGATCGGGCCATCCACATCGATGATATCCGGCAGGTTTCCGGCGAGCGCCGCCGCCGTCACGGAATCATTGTAGGAATCCTCGGGAAAGCTCTCGATCACCACCTCCCAGTCATCCTGGCTTTCGTTGAACTCGGAAACGATGTTTTTCAGAATGCTCGATTCCGTCTCGTTGCCGGCGCCGTGATACCACATCGTCAGTTCCGTCGCCGCAAAGCCGGTCGCGGGCAGCGCCGTGGTCGCCATCAGCGAGGCCAGGATGAAAGCTGTCTTCTGCATGTTATCTCCTCCGATAAACTGCGCTCAGGCGGAATTGCCTGGAAGGCGCGGCGGCGTGGCCACCGCAGTGAACGGTCTTGGGGAGGGAATGCCGCGCAAGCGGCGGCGGGACTGTTTCCCGGCCGAGGCCGGGACCCACGAGGGAAGAGGTGGCGGGGGCCTTCCGGCGCACAGTCGAACGGTAATACGTTCCGCGCGCGCGTCATGTCATGACACCCTCCCCGTGCCAGGACAAAGCCTCCCCGCCAGTGTCCTGCCAGAGGCGGGACACATCTGATGGTTAACGGTTTACTAACACGAAAGTTCCCCCGGGCTCAACCGGCGGGCGCAATCACTGCCGCAACCGGTCTTCGACCCGGCTTGACCGGTGCCGGGGACCCGGTCGAAATAGCGCGCCGGCTGCTATTTGAAGCCCATGACGCGGTGGGGAATATAGGGCGCCTCGAGCCGCGAAATCTCGTCCTCGGTGAGCGAGAGTTCCAGCGCGCCCGCGGCATCATCGAGGTGATGCGGCTTGGAGGCGCCGATGATCGGCGCGGAGACGACCTTTTTCGATAGCACCCAGGCAAGCGCCACTTGCGCCATCGGCACGCCGCGTTCTCCGGCGATGGCCTCGACGGCCTCGACCACCTTGCGGTCGGCGTCGGCGGTTTCGGCAAACAGGGTCTTGCCGAATTCGTCGGTTTCGGTGCGGTTGGTCGCGGTGTCGAAAGGCCGGGTCAGGCGGCCGCGCGCCATAGGGCTCCACGGAATGACGCCGATGCCCTCGGCCTCGCACAGCGGCAGCATTTCCCGCTCTTCTTCGCGGTAGAGCAGGTTGACGTAGTTCTGCATGGTCACGAATTTTGTCCAGCCATTCGCCTTCTGGGTGGCGAGCATGGTGGCGAATTGCCAGGCATGCATGGAGGAGGCGCCGATATAGCGCGCCTTGCCGGCCTTCACCACGTCGTGGAGCGCTTCCAGCGTACCTCGATCGGCACGTCGTAGTCGAAACGGTGGATCTGGTAGAGGTCCACATAATCTGTGCCGAGCCGGCGCAGCGAGTTGTCTATTTCCTGCATGATCGCCTTGCGCGAAAGGCCCGCGCCGTTAGGGCCCTCATGCATGCGGTTCATCACCTTGGTGGCCAGCACGATTTCCTCGCGCCGGGCGAAGTCCTTCAGCGCGCGACCGACGATCTCCTCCGAGGTGCCGGCGGAATAGACATTGGCCGTATCGAAGAAGTTGATCCCGTCCTCGACGGCCTTGCGGATGAAGGGCCGGCTTTCCTCCTCGGTAAGCGACCATGGATGGCTGCCCTTGTCGGGCGCGCCATAGGTCATGCAGCCAAGGCAAAGGCGGGAGACATCGAGGCCGGTGCGGCCGAGCTTGACGTATTTCATGGCAGGAAATCCCCGTTTTCGTCAGGGTTGACGATATTTCCGCCGCCGGCAAGGCGAAAATGCAGCCGGCGGCGCTGTGGTCTTTGGAGGTCGCGGATCAGGCCCCCTTTTCAAAGGCCTTCTTGCCCTCGGCATCGAGCGCTGCGAACTCCTCGTCGGACAGCGTGATATTGGCCGCCGCGACATTTTCCTCCAGGTGCTTGACGTTGGAGGTGCCGGGGATCGGCAGCATCACCGGGCTGCGCTTCAGCACCCAGGCAAGCGCGATCTGGCTCGGCGCGGCGCCGTGCTTCGTGGCGATCTCGTCCAGCAGCGAGCCCTTGCTGGCAAGGTCGCCGGCTGCCAGCGGGAACCACGGAATGAAGCCGATATTGTTTTCGGCGCAGTAATCCAGCACCGCCTCGCTGGTGCGGTCGACTAGGTTGTAGCGGTTCTGGACGGTGGCGACGGGGAAGATATTGTTGGCGGCCTCGATTTCGGCGACCGACACTTCGGATAGCCCCGCATGGGCGATCAGGCCCTCATCGAGAAACTCCTTGATCGCGCCGAACTGTTCGTCGGCAGGCACCTTGTCGTCGATGCGGTGAAGCTGCCAGAGGTCGATCTGTTCGACGCCCAGATTGCGCAGGCTCTTGTGAACCTGCTGGCGCAGATATTCTGGCCGCCCGACCGGCAGCCAGACATTCGGCCCGGTGCGGGTCAGCCCGCCCTTGGTGGCGATCCTTACCTCGTTATAGGGATGGAGCGCTTCCTTGATCAGCCATTCGGAAATGTCGGGGCCGTAGCTGTCGGCGGTATCGATGAAATCGACGCCGAGCTCCGGCAGACGCTTCAACGTGGCGATAGCGCCTTCGCGATCATCGGGTTCGCCCCAGATGCCCTTGCCGGTGATCCGCATGGCGCCATAGCCGAGGCGATTGACCTTCAGCTTGCCGCCGATCGAAAATGTGCCGGCCTTGTCGGCGATTTTGTCAGCCATTGTTGTCTCCCGTAATGGAAAATGAATTGCGCAGGCCCGCGAGAAGGTGGTCTGCTATGCATGAGGGATTTCAATCTTCCATTTGACTTGGGACAGGCCGGACGCGATTTCAAGGCGGCGGTTTCTCACGCGGCAAGCGCCGCCGCCTCGGAATCCTCGTTAACGCTCATTGCCGAAATACTGCTGCGCGAGCTCCCGCACCACGCCATCCTCCTGCAGCGCCAGAAGGCGCACCGTGATCGGCTGGATCAGCGTGTCCTGGCCATAGGGCAGGGCGAAGCCGAATTTGTCGGGCGCGAAGATGCGACCGACGACATCGAGCCCGAGTTCGGGGTTCTGGGCCTTGAAATATTCCAGCACCGGCGCATCGCCGACGATCGCGTCAATCTCGGCGCCGCGCAGCGCCGTGACGGCATCGTCCATGCCGGTATAGGTGATGAAGTCGATGCCGTTGCGGCGCATCCGGTTTTCTGCCGTCGATCCCCTGAAGACGCCGACGGTGCGACCCGGCAGGTCATCCGGTCCGGTAATGCTGCCGGTGATCGCGATGCTGGTCATGACGCTGGTAACCGAAGACGTGATATAGGCAACGACGGCGATGCCGATGATCAGCCAGAAGGCCGAGAAAATCTTGCCATACCAGCCGAAAAGCTTGGAACGGGCCGGAAGCGTGCCTCGGGTCACCACCAGCATCACGGCATAGAAGCTCTCCGCCACGCCGTCGCGCCAGCGCTTCGGGAAATTCTTGTCGAAGTGCCGGTCGAACACCGTCAGGCCGATTGTGCCGATGAGGATGAACACGAGCAGCCACGCGTAGTAGCGCAGGTAACCGGCCTCGGCGAGACCGTTCCAGACATTGACCAGCGAGGAAGTGGTCCGGTTATCGATCATGATGCGCAGACCGGAATCGAACCAGGGTTGGGTGAAATCGACGATTTCGGCGCGTTCTTCGGTAATCGAGATAGCGCCGACGGCCACGTCGACGTCTCTCGCCGCCGTTGCGGCGAGCAGGTCGGCGACGGTTTCATATTCGACATAGGTCGGCTTGATGTTGAAGCCGTCCTCGATCTCCCGCCAGAGTTCGCTCGCCATGCCCGTAAGCGTTCCGTCGTCGTGTTTGGTGATGAAGGGCGGCAGCACGCGGTAGCCAACCCTGATCTGTAGCGGTTCGTCTGTCTGCTGGCCGAGGGACGGGACGGCCGATCCGCACAATGCAACAAGCAATAATGCAAAAAGAAGGCCCCAACGGTGCGGTTTCAGGCATTGGCTTGCTTTTGGCATCTGTCGGCGGTCCTTTCGGTTATCCCCTGTAGATCAAGAGAAGGAAGGCGACGAACAGCAGGAAATGCACTGCGCCCTGCAAAAGATTCGTGCGCCCGCTGGAGAATGTGACGATGCTGACGACCAGAATCAGAACCAGAAGCATCGCGTCCGTCGGCGCGAGGCCGAGCTGCAGATTGAGGCCGAGCGCACTCGAAACCGCAAGCATGATCGGCACGGTCAGGCCGATCGTGGCGAGCACGGATCCGAGGAATATATTCACGGAGGATTGCAGCCGCTTGTTGAGGGCGGCCCGGACCCCGCCAATGCCTTCCGGCGTGGTGACCAGGATGGCCATCAGCACCCCGCCGATCACGCCGGGCGCCCCGCGGGTTTCGATGATATAGTCGACCGGCTTGGCGAGCTGTTCGACGAGATAGACCACCGGCACAATGTAGCAGAACAGCAGGATGACGCTCAGCCACAGTGGTCCGGACGGTTTTTCGTGCTCGTCGGCGTGCTCCTCGTCCTCCTCAAGCGGCTGGGAGAAATAGCCGCGGTGCCGTCCCATCTGCATCATCAGGAAAATGAAATAAAGCCCAACCGCCATCAGGCCGACCATCACCTTCTGCAGGTCGCTCAGGGTCGGCCCTTCGGTGGAGCGGGTGAAGTTTGGCAGGATCAGGCTGAACACGGCGAGCGGAATGATCACGCCCAGATAGGCGTTGGCGCCCTGCAGGTTGAAGGTGAGCTCGCGATGGCGCAGCGCCCCGAGCAGCAGCGAAATGCCCAGCATGCCGCCCATGATGATCATCACGACCGAAAACAGCGTATCGCGCACCAGGGCCGGGTTGTTCTCGCCGTTGAGCATCACGGCGGTGATGCTCAACACCTCAATGCCGGTGATCGACAGCGTCAGCACAAGCGTGCCGAAGGGCTCGCCCAGCCGCGCGGAAACCGCCTCGGCATGGCGCACGACGCCGACGGCGGATGCCAGAATCACGAAAAAGAACCAGGCGAGCAGAAAGCCAAGCTTCACCGGGTGGCCCATGTCGTGAAACAGCCTGTCTTCGAACAGGAAGGCGATGATGCTGGTGACGATGGCAATGCCGAGGACACGCTCGCGTCTGACGAAGGCGATAAGGGAGGGCTGCCCCGCGGCTTCGGGCGCGCTATGCTCGCTGGTCAAGGGCATGCCTCCTGATATCCGACGCTTCCGTCGCTCTGGCTATTCGATTGCCATGTTATCGCCATCTTTTCAACTGGCGAGCGCTTCCGGCAGGCTTCTTGCAGGAGCAGAAACCGCCATTTGGGGCGTGTCTCGTGGCCGAGGATGGACGGGACTAGTATTCCTTCTCGTAGAAAATGCCGCCGGAAGCCTCGCCCCGGGATCCCGCCGCTCCCTTCAGAATAAAGTTGCGGCCGATATCGATGTTGACGCTCGCCCGCGTGCCGGTATCCCGGCTCTGCTCGACCTCGAGATAGGTGTTGCTGTTCAAGTACTTGCCGACGCTGACCGCGGTATTGCCGGTTGAATCCGTCGTCAGGTCGAGGTTGTCGACGCCAAGCACGTCCCGGATCGAGCCGAACAGCGACTGTTCGGTCCCGCCCGTCAACTGGATCACCGCATCGGCGAGCTGGGCGATCTGAAGCGCGGAAAGCTGGGATGAGGACTGGTTGAACAGCAACTGCGCCAGGATTTCGTCGTCGGGCAGCGCGGGCACGGAGCTCAGCTTCACCTGCGGGTCGTTGGCCACGCCTTCGAGCGCGATGGTGATCGCGGTGGAGCCGGCATTGGTGTTGGCCCTCAAGTCGATCATCGGGATCAGCGCGCCGCCGAAGGTAATCCGTCCTTGCGTGAAATCGAGCCTGCGGTTGAGGATCGAAAGCCGGCCGCGGATGAGGTCGAAGCCGCCGCTGACGATCGGATCCTGGGTCGTGCCGGTGATGCGCACATTGCCGCCAAGCTCGGCGTCGACGCCGCGCCCGCGCACGAAGATCGCGTTGGGTGCCGAAATGGTCAGGTCGAGCGCCATCGAGGAGCGCGCTTCGCTGGCCTGAGGCGGAGAAAGCGCCTCCGCCTGTCTGAGCACGGCCTTCGACGCGTCCTGATGCACGATATCGATCTGCGATATCGACGCCGGCAGCCGGTCGGGAATGACGATCGCCGTGCGGGCCAGCGTCAGCCGGCCGGCAAGCGTCGGCTGGGTCAGGATCGGCCCTTCCAGCGTCAATGTGCCGTTGGCCGTGGTCGTCAGCAATCGTCCGTCATTGATGACCGCATTGTCGGCCACGAGCTTCAGCGATGCGGGAAAGCCGCCAGTCAGGCCGACGCTGCCGCTGATCGTCAGCGTGCCGCCGGCGGCAAGTCTGCCGGTGATGCCGTCGATCTGCACCCGGTCCCCGGAAAGGGAGACGCGCCCGCCGATATCGTTGAGTGAAATGCCGCGCCTGATGTCGGTGAGCGCGCTGATGGCAAGGTCGACGCCACCGGAATAGCTCGGGCTCGCCAGCGTGCCGCCCACCGTCATGTTGACATCGGCATTGCCGGAAATGGCGAAACCGGAATTGGCGGCAAGTGCTGCGGCGATCTGCATCGGCAGACGACCATTGATCGAGAGGTTCAGCGGTCTGTTGCCGGTGAGCCCGACCGAGCCGGTCGCGCGCGCATTGATGCCCTGCGCATTGGTGATCGTGGTATCGGTCGTCACCTGGCTGCCGTCATAGCGGCCGGTTGTGGTGATGTTGAAGGGCTGTCCACCAAGCGCGCTCGTCTGGGCCACATTGCCGTTGTCGAGGCGGAGATTGTAGTCGGCCGTCGGGTTGGCCGTGGTGCCGCCCGCCATCACCGTGCCCGAAATCGTGCCGCTGGCCCCGAGCGAGGGGACGAACTGGTTGGCGATCGCGGCGGAGACGCCGTTGATATTGGCCGTCAGGTTCAGCCTGTCGCCGACGCTGCCGTTCACGGCAACCGTGCCGCCGCCGATCCCGAGCCTCAGGCTTTGGATATTGGTCGTGCCGTTGGCGATGGTGATCCGGCCGGGCTCGACAAGCCGGAGGCCAAGGCCCATCGGCGAGCCCTCGAGGCGCCTGAGATCGATCGTCAGCGTATCTCCGCGGTTCACGGCCGCTTCCAGCGATACCGGCTGACCGTCGTAGCGGGCCGCGAGGTCGAAGTTCGTGGTCGTGTCCTGGTTGCTGGCGGTAAGCGTGATGTCGGTGATGGTTTGCCCCGCGACGGCAACGGAACCGAGCGTGATCTTGCCGCTTGCCTTCAGCGCGGCGACATCGGCGACCGTCATGTCGGCGTCGAGATTTCTTGCCGTTATGCCGTTGGTGGTGATGCTGTCGCTTCTGGCGTCGATCGACAGGCCGAGCCTGTCATTGGCGTTGTCGAGCTCTACGCGGCCGGAGATCGCGCCTTCGGCCTTCTGGCCGGCAAGGCCGGCGAGCAGCTTCAGGTCCGGGAAATCGAAGCTGATGCCGCCGGCGGGCTGGAACTTTTCATTCAGGATGATGTCGCCGGAAAGCGTGTTGCCGCCAACCGCGCCGTCAATGCCGGCAATCTCGATCTGACCTTCATTGGAGGTGACGTTTGCCGACAGCGAAAGCGGCGCGCCGGCATAGCTGCCCTTGGCGGTGAGCGCGCCGGTGGGTGCCGACATGTCCGCCTTGCCCTTGATCGTGGCCACGAAATTTTCAAGCGTCTCGCCGGTGATGTCGAGACTGTCGGCTCTCACCGTGGCGTCGATTTCGGGCGCGGTCAGCTCGCCGCCGATCGTGGCGTCAAGCACGGCCGAGCCTTTGACCTGCGGCGCGAGCCGTCCAAGCTCGGCAACCGTTGCTTTCAGCGTGGCGTCGATCGTGCCCCCGCTGACGCGGACATCGCCGCCGGCGGTCAGCAGCCCGTTCTCGACTTCGAGATTGGAGAGCGCCACGGCCCCTGAAGCGGTCGAGAGGAAGAAATCGCTTTCGATCCGGGTCATGTCGTCGATCAGGCCGGCAGCCGCGTCGGGAAGCGCGTCGGCGAGCACGAAGAGCTTGGCGTGGCCGGTCGCCTCCTGTGACTCAACGTCGTAGTCGACATTGGCGGTGGCGCCGATGCTGCCGCTTTCAAGCGCGATATCGTCAAGCTTCACGCTCTCTTTTGCAAGCGTCACCCGCGTCTTGAGCGAAAGCGGTGCCTCGATCATGCGGTCGAGGCTTTCATCGGTGAATGCAAGGCTTTCAAGCGAAAGCCCGGCGTTGAAAGCGCCGGTGCGAGTTGCAAGGTTGAAGCCCTTGCCGTTGGCGGCCATCGAAACACCGCTTGTCGAAAGCTGCGGCAGGGAGAGTTGGGACAGAGTGACGGATGCCGAAAGGTCTGCGCTTTCCGCCGCCCCGTGCAGGCTGATGCTGGCGTTTTCCAGGGAGAGCGACAGCGTGCCGTCATCGCCCATCGCCATGGAAAACGGCACGGAACCGCCATTGACGCCCTCAAGCGCGACCTCAAGATCGTTTTCGCCCTTCGGATCATAGGCACCTGAGGCGTTCAGTACGAAGCTGCCAGTCTCGATCTGGCCCCTGCCGATCGCGATCCGCCCGCCGGGATAAAGCGTCGCCTGGACATCGATGCCGGTCTGGCCTTCGACGAGCGACTGGAATTCCGGCGGCGTCAGCGCGGCGAATTCGCCCTGACCGGTGACGGTCACGGTGCGCTCGTCCTTTTCATTCAACTGATGGCGGATATCGATCTCGCCGAGCCGCTCGCCGGAAAGCGCGGCGGTCAGCCGCCCCTTCCAGTCAGAAAGCGGGCCGTCGCCGTCGATCGCGATGTTGAGCGCCGGCGTGCCCGGCAGTTTCAGCAGGGTCGCGACCATGCCGCCTTCCGGCTCGTTCACCTCGGCGGTGATATCGAGGACATTCTCTCCCGGCGCATAATCGATATCGGCCTTCACATAGGTGCCGGCGCGGGCGCGGTGCTCGATGTCGAGCGCGGTCGATATCCGGTCGGAGACGGCGCTCACATGGCCGGAGGCGGAAAGCGGATAGGCTTCGCCCACAACGGCCTCGGCGATGTCGATCTGCGGGAAGTCGAATTTTGCGATGTCAATGCCGATCGGCAGGGAAAAGCCGCCATCCGACTGCGCCTTTTCCGGCGCGGGCTTACCCGGAACGGGAAGGCGGGCAAGCGAAACCGTGCGCGCCGACAGGTTTTCTGCGGCAAAGCGGCCGCTGAAGAGCGCCATCGGCGACCAGTCAAGCGCAATGCCCTCGACCGTGGCATAGGGGCCCTTGATATCGGAGACGGTAACGCTGTCGACGGTGAAATTGCCGGTCAGCGGCGCGCTGACGCGACCCACATGGACGGCGAAATCCGGGGAGGCGATCCGTTTGGTGATCTGGCGGACGGCGAAATTCGCGCCGGCATCGGTATAGCCGATCAGGATGACCGCTGCGGCGACAATCACGATCACCAAAGCCAGTAAGCCCGCAATCACCTGAAACAGTCGTTTGAAGAACACCGCCATGAAACTCCTCGGGCGCGATTTTCCTTAAGCATTTAGAGCGATTTGCGCGCTTTTCCAATCATGCCATGAAAGGCATGAATGCATCGTCAATTGCAAGGAGTTGTCTAAAAACTCTGTCCGATACCGGCATAGATTCCGTAATGGTCGCCATCGGGATAGCGGTCGAGCGGAACCGCGACATCGAGGCGGATCGGGCCGAAACCGGTCAGATAACGCACGCCGATGCCGGCGCCGGCGCGGATATCGGAAAAGTCGGGGAACTGGTCGGCGGAGACGTCGGCGGCATCGATGAACGGCACGACCTGGATGTTTTCGGTCACGCCGATGCGGGCCTCCAGCGTCGCCTCGACATAGGAGCGGCCGCCGGTCTCCTCGCCATTGGCGAGCCGCGGCGAGATCGATTTATAGGCATAGCCGCGAACGCTGCCGCCGCCGCCGGCATAGAACCGGTCGTTTGCGGGAATGTCCTTGAGGTCGCCGCCGCCGACAATGGTCCCGGCGCCCACGCGGGCGGCAAGGGTGAAACGGTCATCCTCGCCCGCCGAAAAATAGGTCGAGCCGACGGCATCGAAGGAGGTGAAGAAATTGCCGTTCAGGAAATCATAGGACGGCTCGGCCGTGGTGATCAGATAAATCCCCTTGGTGGCATTCAGCGGGTCGTTCCTTGTATCGCGGTCGAAACCCACCGGCGCGGAGAAGGTCAGGTAATCCTCGGTGCCGAAAGCATCCTTGATGTGCGAGTAGTCGAGCGTCAGGCCGGCGCTGATCGTGTTGTACTCATTCTGCTCGAAGGTGTAGCTGACGCTGCCGGCGACCGATTTAGCATTGTAGGGGTCCGGGTTTTCCGTGGCGGTCAGCAGGCTTGCGGTAAACATGCCGGACGGATGGAACAGGCCGGGCTTGGTGAAGGTGATGCCGCCGGCAAGATCGAGCGAGTTGACGCCGTAATCGTCCGAGGCGCCGATCCGGGAAACGCCAGCCTCCAGCCGCAGGCCCTCGGCCTGGCCGAAAAGGTTGCGGTGGCCCCAGTAGCCCTCAAGCCCGAGGCCGTCGATCGACGACACGGTGGCGCCGAATCCAAAGTAACGGAACTTGCCGTCGCGCACAGTGATCGTCGTCGGCAGTTGGCCGTTATCGTCCAGCGCGCTCGCGGTGGTGATCGTCACCGAATCGAAGGTGTTCAGCGAGCGCAGGCGGTTGGCGGCGGCGGTGAGCTGCTCGGGCGAATACTGCTCGCCGGGCTTCAGCCGCGAATAGCGCCGGATGAAATCGGGTTCGACGGCCTCCGAGCCTTTCACGGCGATTGCTCCGAGGTCTGCGACCGGCCCGTCATCGGCGCGAATATCGACATCGACCGTGGAATTCGCGTGATCGGCAATCACCTCGCGCCGGGTGATGGTCGCGAACGGGTGGCCCTGATCCTTGAGCTCGGTGGTGATCTCGCGCGCTGCCGCGAGAATGGTGGTCGAATAGGCAGGCTTTCCGGCCACGAGATCGAGCTTTGCGGGGTTGAAGCTTGCCGGCGCGCCTTCGAGGTTGATCCGCGCGAAGGTGAACATCGGCCCGGCCTCAATGGAGACGTTGACGGGAACGGGATCCTCGCGCCCGAAATCGGGCAGGCCGACGATATCCTCGATCGACTGTCCGTCGACGGTGATATTCACCAGCCCGCCATAATAGGCCTTCTCGAACAGCGAGCCGACGAGAATCTGCAGGTCGTCGCGCGCCTTCACCAGCACGCCGAGATCGCCGTCAACGGGCTGGCGCTCGTCGCTGACCAGCGCCGAGCGCCTGCGCAGGAAGCTTTCCAGCTCGCTGTCGCCGCCGGTCACGCTGAAGGTAACGGTATAGTGGACGGGGTCCTGGACGGAGGAGATATCCACCTCCTCCTCGCCCCAGAGATGGATGCCGAACAGGCTGAACGCCTGCGCCTCGCCGCCGGCGGCGAAGATCGCAACGGATATCGCCGGCAGCAGCCTGAGCGCGCGGGATATTCCTGAACTTTGCCGTTTTGAACGGGGTACCATCTTCAACTCGAACCGGATCGCGAAAAATTACATATGCGATAAAATATTAGCAGGTTTCCAAATGCATAGCCCCAGAAAACCGAAAACCCGGCAACAGCATTAACCGTTGGTTACGGACGCTGTGTGTCGGGTCTGGTTTGCCACGGACATTCGCCGCAATTGACGCGCCTTGGCGGGGCCGCCTCCTTTTGAGGCGGCGGCCCTATGTCTTAGCGATAGCCGGGGGGGCAATCGTCGGTGTATTCGCGGCCGTAGCGGTCACGATAGTAGCACTTGCCGGGCTGGTTCTCGACCGCGCGGCCAACAAGAGCGCCGGCGCCTGCGCCGATTGCGCCGCCGACGAGCGCGCCGCCGAGGCCGCCGCCGTCAATGGCCGTGCCGACCAGGGCGCCGGTGCCGGCGCCAATGGCCGCACCTTCCTGGGTGGGCGTGCAGGCCGTTGCCGCAAGCGAAGCAACGCCGATCACAATTCCTGCAAAAATCTTTTTCATGATTCCCTCATCACCTTTTGCGCTTTGGTTCCGCCGCGATCCGACCGCTCCATTGTCCCGGACCCGATCGCCGCCGTCCCTCACATGCAGCCTGCGGCCGCTCTTCCAACACATACCCGAATAGCGTTCCGGCGAAAAGCAAAAAGGTCTTCCGCCGGGCCATTACGCCTTAGGTGAATGCTTAATGTCCGGGGAAATGATATGTTCCATTTTTCTGAAAAATCCGAATCTGTGCGGCAAATTGACCCTGATCAAGTTTTGCCGAGGCGGTTGCGCGTAGGTAAAGTTTGGAATAGTTCAAACTAAGGGCTGATTGTCGCAGGATCAGGAAACAGGCCGCGATACGGGTTGACGGGGCGCGCTCTTCGTCAAATCCTGTCGGAAAACAACAAGGCCGGTGGTGGAGCATCTGGGTAATGGATTTCGAAGCATTCTTCAAAAACGAGCTGGCGGAACTGCATGATGAGGGCCGCTACCGCGTTTTCGCCGAACTGAAGCGTCATCGCGGCGAATTCCCGCGCGCCTCCCGGTTCAAGGATGGCGCCGCCTCCAACGTCACCGTCTGGTGTTCCAACGATTATCTCGGCATGGGCCAGTGTCCCACCGTGATCGCCGCCATGCAGGAGGCGATCGAGGCTTGCGGGGCAGGGGCCGGCGGCACACGCAATATTTCCGGCACCAATTACTACCACGTGCAGCTTGAGCAGGAACTGGCCGATCTCCACCACAAGGAAGCAGCCCTGATCTTCACCTCCGGCTATGTCTCCAACTGGGCGACGCTCGGCACGCTGGGCGAAAAAATCCCGGGCCTGATCATCTTTTCCGACGCGCTCAACCACGCCTCGATGATCGAGGGCATCCGTCACGGCAAGTCGGCGCGGGCGATCTTCCGCCACAACGACCTCAACGATCTCGAGGCCAAGCTGAAGGCCGCCGATCCGGATGCGCCGAAGCTGATCGCCTTCGAATCGGTCTATTCGATGGATGGCGATATCGCGCCGATCAAGGAAATCTGCGATCTCGCCGACAAATACGGCGCGATGACCTATCTCGACGAGGTCCATGCCGTCGGCATGTACGGCCCGCGCGGCGGCGGCGTCGCCGAGCGCGAGGGGCTGATGGACCGGATCACCATCATCGAGGGTACGCTCGGCAAGGCCTTCGGCGTCATGGGCGGCTATATCACCGGGTCGAAGGCGGTCGTCGATTTCATCCGCTCCTTTGCCTCGGGCTTCATCTTCACCACCGCGCTGCCGCCGGCGCTTGCCGCCGGTGCTGTCGCCTCGATCCGCCACCTCAAGGTCAGCCAGATCGAGCGGACCCGTCACCGCGAACGCGTGGAGACGTTGCGCGCCAAGCTCGACCGCCAGGGCATCCCGCATATGGCCAATCCGAGCCATATCGTGCCGGTGATGGTGGGCGACGCCTCCAAGTGCAAGTGGATTTCGGACATTCTGCTCGATGATTTCGGCGTCTATGTCCAGCCGATCAACTATCCGACTGTGCCGCGCAAGACCGAGCGCCTGCGCTTCACGCCGACCCCGCTGCACACCGATGCCGACATGGACCACCTTGTTTCGGCGCTGCATTCGCTGTGGTCGCAGTGTGCTCTGGCGCGCGCCGTCGCCTGATGGCGGCAACACCCGCGCCGGGACGATTTTTTCAGAAGCGGGCGGAACACGGCCCGCTTTTTTCTTGAAGTTTTCGGCCTCCGGCGTTCTGCTTTGGCAAAACCGTAGCGGAGACTTTTCTCATGACAATTGAAACACGTGTAAACGCGGCCATCGACCAGGCCATCGGCGAGAAGCGCATCGTGGGCGCCGTCGTCATGGTTGCGCGCGGCGATGAACTCATCTTTTCCCGCGCCGCCGGTCTCGCCGATCGCGAAAGCGGCCAACCTGTTGCTGCAGACACGATTTTCCGCCTTGCCTCCGTCACCAAGCCGATTGTCGCGACGACAGCGCTTGTGATGATGGAGAAGGGGTTGTTTTCGCTCGACGACAAAGTGAGCGATCATCTGCCCTGGTTTCACCCGACCGGGCCGGATGGCGCGCCGGCTGATATCAGGGTTCGTCATCTCCTTACCCATACGGCCGGACTGGATTATACCGGCGGCGCTGGGCAATTGCCGCCCGGCGAAACGGTGAACACGGGCCTCACCGATACCGATCTTACCTTCGAGCAGAATTTTTCCAGGCTGAACCATTTTCCGCTCGCCTTTGTGCCCGGCACGGCATGGGCCTATTCCGTGGCGATCGACATTCTCGGCGCGATGTTGTCTTCTGTCGCCGGTGTCGAGCTTGAAGCCGTTATCCGGCAATATGTGGCCGACCCGCTCGGCATGGACGACACCTGGTTTTCCGTCACCGACGCGCGACGGCTGGCAACGCCCTATGGCGACGGCGCGCCCGAGCCGGAGCGCATGGGCACGCGCCATACGGTGCACGACGCGGAGGGCATCGCCTTCACGTTCGAGCCGGTGCGCATCTTCAACCCCCGCGCCTATCAGTCCGGCGGCGCCGGCATGGCGGGCACGGCCGGTGATTTCCTGAAACTGTTGCAGGACCTTCTCCGTCCGCAAGGCCTGCTGACGCCGGAGACCGCCAGGGCGGCACTTTCCACGCAGACCGGATCGCTTGCCGTGCGCCCGGGCAAGTCATTCGGCTATGTCGGATCGGTTGTCGTCAATCCGGCGGAAGCCGGAACGGTCCTGCCGGAAGGGGCCGTGACCTGGGGCGGGGTCTACGGCAATTGCTGGGCTCTGGATCCGGCCAGCGGCACGACGGCCGTTATCATGACGAACACCGCCGTCGAAGGATGCAACGGCGCCTTCCCCGAAGAGATATGGCGGGCGATCTTCGCTGCCTGATCTGCAAGAGCCGTCGGGTCGTAGTGCTCTCTCAAAAGGGAGAGAACAATGTCGGCAGCCAGTATGAACAGCCTTGCCGAAGGCTATCGTGCGCTCGTGATCGGCGCCTCAGGCGGCATCGGCCAGGCCTTCTCAACGGCCCTTGCCGATGATCCGCGTTGTGCCGGGCTTGAGCGTCTTTCGCGAAGTTCGGATGGCATTGAGATCACGAGCGAGCCTTCAATCGCGGAATCTGCGAAACGGTTCCTGATCCTTTGCGCGACCGGGGCGCTGCATATCAATGGCGTTGGGCCTGAGAAGACCATCCGGGCGCTTGATGGCGAAGCGATGGCGCGGCAATTTGCCGTCAATGCCACAGGACCTGCGCTGGTGCTGAAGCATTTTCTGCCCCTGGTCGCTCGCGATCGCCGCGCGATCTTTGGCTGTCTTTCCGCGCGCGTCGGCTCGATCGGCGACAATCACATCGGGGGCTGGACATCCTATCGGGCATCGAAGGCGGCGTTGAACCAGATTGTCCGCACCACATCGATCGAGGCAAGGCGAAAGCTGCGCGGGCTGTCTGTGGTAGCGCTGCACCCGGGCACGGTTGCCACATCGCTTTCCGAACCTTTTGCGGCTGGCAATCGTCGTGTTGAAGCGGGCGAGGCCGCGAAAAACATGCTTGCCGCGCTTGATGGGCTGGAGGAAGGCGAAACGGGTATCTTCCTTGCCTATGACGGCAGCCGCATTGAATGGTAATGCCTACGAGTTCAAAAGCTCAGCCGCTCTTCGGCGCGCTTCGCCATCGGCTGCGTAGATGTCCCCAATACCGGTTGCCGCTGGCAGATCGTAGAGGGCGTCCATCACGCCTTCCGTGATTTCGGCCATTTCCAGAAAGCCGCAACGGCCTTCGATGAAGGCTTCGAGTGCCACTTCCTTGGCGGCGTTCAGCACCGCGCCCTGCAGGCCGCCGCGCGTCATGGCAAGCCGGGCAAGCCGGAGCGCGGGGAAGCGGGTCTCGTCGGGCGCTTCGAAATCGAGCCGCGCGAGCTTGATGAAATCCAGCCTTTCCACCGAAAGCGGGCGGCGTTCGGGATAGGCGAGCGCATAGCCGATGGCGGTGCGCATGTCGGGCGCGCCGAGTTGGGCCAGGATCGAGCCATCGGCATAACCGACCATGGAATGAATGATCGATTGTGGGTGAACCACCACCTCCACCTGTTCGGGCGCAAGGTCGAACAGATGCTGCGCCTCGATCATTTCCAGTGCCTTGTTGAACATCGAGGCGCTGTCGATCGAGATTTTCAGCCCCATCGACCAGTTTGGGTGGGCGCGCGCGGTCGCCGCGTCGACATGGCGCATCTCGTCCAGCGACATCTGGCGGAACGGGCCGCCGGATGCGGTGATGACCACCCGGTCGAGCGCGCGGCGCTGGTTTTCCTCGAAGACCTGGAAGATCGCGGAATGTTCGCTGTCGACCGGGATCAGCATGCCGCCGCCGCGGTTCACCGCCTCCATGAAAAGCGGTCCGGCGGATACCAGACATTCCTTGTTGGCAAGCGCGATATCCGCGCCGGCGGCAGCGGCCTTAAGCGTCGGGGCAAGCCCGGCCGTGCCGACAATCGCTGCCATCACGATGCCATTGTTGCGGTTGGCCGCCTCGTCGAGACCGCTGGCGCCTGAAGCGGCTTCGATGCCGGTGCCGGAAAGCGCTTGCTTCAGGTCGTCATAGCGGCTTTCATCGGCGGTGACGGCCATGGCGGCGCCGTGTTCGATCGCGAGCCGGGCGAGCGCCTCGACATTCGAATTGCCGGTCACCGCGGTGATCTCGAAGGCGTCCCGCCCGCCAAGCTGGGCGATGACATCGAGCGTGTTGATACCGATGGAGCCGGTCGCGCCGAAGATTGCGATGCGTCGCGTCTGCATGTTTCCGCCTGTCGTTCCTCTCCGACAGGCTCTAGCGGGTTTTTCGGTGCGACAACAGGGGGCGGGTGGATATTCCCTTGCTTTGTGCCGCCGCCTGCCGTCCTGCCGCAAGGCACTGGAAAAACCGGGCCCGAGGCTTTATCAAAGTCCGGGGTCGCCTGCCGTGACCGAGAGACGAGGAACGAGGGAGTGCGAGATGGCCGATACTATCAAGCGCGTCGGCGTGATCGGCGCCGGGGCCATGGGCTGCGGCGTCGCCCATGTCTGCGCAGTCGCCGGCTACGACGTCCACCTGATCGACGCCGGACAACAGCAGATCGAGCGCGGGCTTGCCACCATCAACGGCAATCTGGCGCGACAGGTCACCTCCGGCAAACTGTCTGATGACGAGCGCAAGAAGGCGCTGAAGCTGATCACCGCCTCGACCGATCTCCAGGACCTTGCCTCCGCCGATATCGTGATCGAGGCGATCACCGAGGACGAGGCGGAGAAGCGCGCGCTCTACGCGAAACTCTGCCCGATCCTGAAGCCGGAAACCCTGCTGGCCAGCAACACCTCGTCCTTCTCGATCACCCGTCTTGCTGCCGCCACCGATCGGCCGGAGCGGTTCATGGGCGTGCATTTCATGAACCCGGTGCCGGTGATGGAGCTTGTGGAACTGGTGCGCGGCATCGCCACCGAGGAGGCGACCTTCGAGACCGCGCGGGAATTCGTGCGTGCGCTCGGCAAGACGCCGACCGTTTCGGAGGACTTCCCGGCCTTCATCGTCAACCGCATCCTGCTGCCGATGATCAACGAGGCGATCTACGTGCTCTACGAGGGCGTCGGGACCGTCGACCACATCGACACCGCGATGAAGCTGGGCGCCCGCCACCCAATGGGACCGCTGGAGCTTGCCGATTTCATCGGCCTCGACACCTGCCTTTCGGGCATGCAGATGTTGCATGAGGGCCTCGCCGACAACAAGTATCGCCCGTGCCCGCTGCTGGTGAAATATGTCGATGCCGGCTGGCTCGGCCGCAAATCCGGCCGCGGGTTCTACGATTATCGCGGCGAGGAGCCGGTGCCCACGCGGTAAGGCGTCAGTTGCAACAATTGCTGCCGGACGACAGTTCTTCCAGGATCGGACAGTCGGGCCGGTGGTCGCCGTGGCAATGGTCGGCGAGGTGCTGGAGCGTTGCCTTCAGCCCGGCGAGACGGGCAAGCTTCTCGTCGATCTCGGCGATCTTGGCGGTTGCCAGCGCCTTCACCTCGGCGCTTTCGCGGGCGTCGTCGTCATAGAGCGACAGCAGCAGCCGGCATTCCTCGACGGAAAAGCCGAGATCGCGCGAGCGGTGAATGAAATTCAGCCGGTGGACATGATTGGCGGAATAATCGCGATAGCCGTTTTCGGCGCGATCCGCCACGACGAGGCCGATTTCCTCGTAATAGCGGATGGTCTTGGGCGGCAGTCCCGATTGTTTCGCAGCCTGTCCGATGTTCATGGCCAAATTCTCCGATCATCTATTCAGCAGATGTGATGCCTGCTTCAAAATTCTTCAAGTCCGTGACCGTTGTCTCGCCGCCTGTCTTCGTGCGACGGTGCGTAACCCTTGAAAAACGGAGTTCGCATGAAGATCACCGGCGGATGCTATTGCGGCAAGGTCCGCTTCGAAGCCGAAATCGACCCGGATGACGTGGTGATATGCCATTGCACCGATTGCCAGCGCCTGAGCGGCTCGCCCTATCGGACCACCGTTCTCGTGCCCCGTCCCGATGTCGAGATCACATCGGGCGTGACGCGCAGCTATTGGAAAATGGCCGAGAGCGGTCGCAAACGCGAGCAGTTTTTCTGCGAAAACTGCGGTTCGCCGCTTTTTACCGGTGGTGAAGGCGCCGACGAAGACGATTGGGGTATACGCTGGGGCATGATCGACCAGCGCGATGCGCTGCCGCCGAAACGGCAGATCTGGTGTCGCTCTGCCGCTCCCTGGCTTGACGGGGTCACCGCGCTGCCGGGCGAAGCAACGGAATAGGCTTCAGTCCTGCGACAACGCCATGCGCAGCATCGCCGCAAGGTCTTCATCGCCGCTGCCGTTTTCAAGGCAGGCCTTGTAGCTGGCAAGGGCCGCGTCGATCGCCGGCGTATCTACGTCATAGCTGTCGGCGACGCTGGCGAAAAGCGTGGCGTCCTTTACCGCGCCGCGCACGGGAAAGCCCACGCTCCTGTCATGGCCGCGAATGCGCGGCGCGCGGGCTTTCAGCGCGGGCGTTCCGACGGGACTGGTCATCAGGATATCGAGCATTTTGTCGAGGCTGAGGCCGGCGCGCTTGCCGGTCATCAGCGCCTCGCGCAGCACTTCCCAATAGCCGCAGAGCACCATGTTGTTGACGATCTTGGCCGCCGCACCGGTGCCGAGCGGGCCGGTGTGGTGAATGCGGTCGGAGAGCGTGTCGGCAACCGGCATGAAGCGCTCGAAATCAACATCCGCGCCACCGACATAAAGCCCGGCCTTGCCGGAAATCACCAGTTCCGGGCCGCCGGAGATCGGCGCGTCGATGGCGCTGCCGCCCTTGGCCTTGATGCCCGCCGAATAGCGCTTCAGCAAGGCGGGGCTGACGGTCGAGGTCTCGACCACCAGCTTGCCGGGAAGCGATGTGGTCAGCAGCGCCTCAAGCACCGCCTCCACCGCCGCATCATCGATCAGCGAGGTGAGGATGATATCGGCCTTGTGGGCGAGCATGGCGGGGTTCATCGCCACCTCGGCGTGGGTCTCGGA
This sequence comes from Martelella sp. FOR1707, assembly GCF_053484265.1. Lineage (NCBI taxonomy): Bacteria > Pseudomonadati > Pseudomonadota > Alphaproteobacteria > Hyphomicrobiales > Aurantimonadaceae > Martelella > Martelella sp. FOR1707. Next base: position 475,876 of record NZ_JBAKFP010000005.1, read on the forward strand.
GGCAAGCTCCATCGAAACGCCGCCGCGCGACCAGACCACCAGCGGAAAGCCATAGGCGGAAAGCCTGCGCGCCATGGCGGTACCCATGCGGCCCATGCCGCAAATGCCGATCGTTTCCTTCTCAGCCATATCAGGCCGCCTTTGCCTGATGATATTCCTTGATCGCGATCATCCGGATTTCCGGCGCCCGCTCGCTCTCGTAATTCAGCGAGAAACCGTCCTGCGCCATGAACACCGGATCGCCGTCGAGGTCGCGGGCGATATCGCCGCGATGGCCGGAGATGAATTTTTCCAGATCGGCGTTCTTCTCGGCCGAAATCCAGCGGCAGACGGAAAAACGCGCCATCTCGAAGGACACCGGCAGGCCGTATTCCGCCTTCAGCCGCTCCTTCAGCACGTCGAGCTGCAGCGCGCCGACAACGCCGACGATTGCCGGTGAGCCGTCCTCGGGCGTGAAGAGCTGCACCACGCCTTCCTCGGCCATCTGCTGCAGCGCTTCCTTCAGCTTCTTGGCCTTCATCGCATCTTCCAGCCGCACGCGACGGAGAATTTCCGGCGCGAAGTTCGGCACGCCCTGGAACACCAGCGCCTCGCCATCGGTCAGCGTGTCGCCGATCCGGAGCGCGCCATGGTTAGGAATGCCGACAACATCGCCGGCATAGGCGGTATCGGCAAGCTGGCGCTGCGAGGCGAAGAAGAATTGCGGCGCGGTGAGGCCCATCTGCTTGCCGGTACGGGCAAGCCGCGCCTTCATGCCGCGCGTCAGCGTGCCGGAGCACACGCGCACGAAAGCGATGCGGTCGCGGTGGTTCGGGTCCATGTTGGCCTGGATCTTGAACACGAAGGCGCTCATCTTCGGGTCGGTCGCCTCCACGGTGCGGACATCCGCCACCTGCGCGCGCGGCGCTGGCGCGAAGTCGGAGAGCGCGTGGATGAGATCGCGAACGCCGTTGTTCCGAAGCGCCGAGCCGAAATAGACCGGCGTCATATGGCCTTCCAGAAACGCCTGTCGGTCGAAGGCCGGATAGCCGTCGATCGCAAGTTCCGCCATTTCCGCCCAGTCCTGCCGCTCATGCTCCGGCAGTTTCTCGGAAACCACTTCCGGGCCGTTCACCTTGGTGAGCTCGGTCTGGCTGTCGCCATAGCGCACGGCGCTGTCCTTCAGGTGATAGGTGCCGGCAAAGCTCTTGCCCTGGCCGATCGGCCAGGTCATCGGAACGGTGTCGAGCGCGAGCTTCTCCTGCACTTCCTCGAGAATTTCGAACGTGTCGCGGGCCTCGCGGTCCATCTTGTTGACGAAGGTGATGATCGGGATATCGCGCAGGCGGCAGACTTCGAACAGTTTCAGCGTCCGCGGCTCGATGCCCTTGGCCGCATCGATCACCATGATGGCGGCGTCGACGGCCGTCAGCGTGCGATAGGTGTCGTCGGCGAAGTCTTCGTGGCCGGGGGTGTCGAGCAGGTTGTAGACGGTGTTGTCATATTCGAAGGTCATCACCGAGGTGACCACCGAAATGCCGCGTTCGCGCTCGATCTTCATCCAGTCCGACCGGGTCTGGATGCGGTCCTTTTTCGCCTTCACCTCGCCGGCAAGCTGGATCGCGCCGCCGAACAGCAGCAGCTTTTCGGTCAGCGTGGTTTTCCCGGCGTCGGGATGCGAGATGATCGCGAAGGTGCGGCGGCGGGCAACCGCCTCGGCAAGCGTTTCGGGCATCGGCTGAATATCCTGTTGATGGCGGCCTATGTAGCGATTTGGGCTACAAGATGCAATTGACCTGTCACACGCCGATGGCGAAGGATAAAGGCGAGATCGATGAGGGCCTCGCAACCCACAATCTCCCCCCTTGAGAACAGGGGTATCGCATATGGCGCAGCTTGCTCCCAATTCTCTCTCCCGCTTGCGGGAGAGATGCCCCGAAAGGGGCAGTGAGGGTGAAGCTGCATACCAGAGCTGTGAGGTCGTTCGCGATGATACGCTCCCCCCTCACTGTCGCTGTCGCGACATCTCTCCCCTCCGGGGCGAGAAGATTGGGGGGCTATGCGAGGGAGATCGGCCAGAGGTGAGGTGGCCGTGCAACGTGACAGGTCCCGGGTGACTGCAATGAACATGGAAACGAAAATGACGCTGAAGCTGAAACGCCTGGAACACGCCGAGGGCATAGAGCCGCCTGCCTACGAAACCTCCGGTTCCGCCGGCATGGATATCCGCGCCGCGCTCGAAGCGCCGATGACGCTTGAGCCCGGCAAGCGGGCGCTGGTCCCGACCGGCTTCATCTTCGAAATCCCGGTAGGCTACGAGGCTCAGATCCGCCCGCGCTCCGGCCTCGCCTTCAAGCACGGCATCACCTGCCTCAACACCCCCGGCACGATCGACAGCGATTATCGCGGCGAGGTGAAAGTGCTGCTCGTCAATCTCGGCGAGGAAGCCTTCACAATCGAACGCGGCATGCGCATCGCCCAGGTCATCATCGCCCCGGTCAAGCAGATGCCGGTCACCGTCGTGGACGCGTTGACGGAAACGCAGCGCGGCGCGGGCGGTTTTGGGTCGACGGGCGTTTGAGGTGGAAATCGGGCTGATATTCCGGCAGGACTATTTGTCCGATCCCGCCGCCTTCGAGGCCCTTGCGGCTCTGCTGGAGGAGACGTTCGAGATCGATATCCGGCCCGCGCTTTCGCTTGCCAGTCTGGACAAGACCACCATGCCGTTCGGCTATTTCGATGCGGATGGGCGGTGCGTCGCGAACTTCTCGGTGTTTTCGATGCCGCTGATGGTCGAGGGTCGGCGGATTATGGCTGCGGCCTATCAGTCCGGTGCGGTCAGGCCGGAATATCGGGGGCAGGGGCTTTACGGTGACCTGATGCGCCGCGCCTTTGAACACGCCCGCGCAACGGGCCACGAGGCCGATATCCTGATGACCGACAAGCCGGGGATTTACGAGCCCTATGGCCTGCGGCAGGTCCGGTTGTTCGGTTTCCGCGGGCCCGCGCCGGCAGGCTATCCGCAAACGGCATTCGGCCGCACGCTCTCAATGGAGAGTGAAGACGATGTCGCGCTTGTTGCCGGGATGCTCGATCGTCGCGAACCGGTCTCCCGCCGCTTTGCGGTTTGTGGAATGAAGGAACTGTTTCTGCTCAACGCGCTGTGGCAGAGGGATGAGATGACCCTGACCCATCTTCCCGGGACCGATGCCGTCATCGCCTGGAAGGCAAAGGAAGGGCGACTGGTGATCTACGATATAATTGCCCTGGCGATGCCTGCTCTCTCCGAAATCTGCGACGGACTTGGCGGCGGCTTTCCGGAAGTCGAAACCCGGTTCAGCCCGGACCTCCTGCAATGGCCGCAAGCGCAGCCGGTTGCCGATGAGCATGCCTATCTGATGGCGTCGGAAGCGCTTGCTGAACAGATTGGCAAGATACAGGCCGGTTTCGGTCCGCTTGCGGAGTTCTAACGCCGCGCTTCCAGCACCATCCGGGCGGCAAGGCCGGCGAGGACCGTTCCCATCAAATAGCGCTGGATGCGCGACCAGAGCGGACGCTTTGCCAGAAAGACGGCGATGGCCCCGGCGCCGATGACGATCAAGGCGTTGACGGCCATGCTGACGCCGATCTGTGCAAAGCCCAGGGTCAGCGTCTGCGACAGGATATGCCCCCGTTCCGGATCGATGAATTGCGGCAGAAGCGACAGATACAGCACTGCCGATTTCGGATTGAGCAGGTTGGTCGCCAATCCCATGACGAACAGCTTGCGAATACTGTCCGATGGCAGCCGGCGGACGGCAAAGGCGGACTGACTGCCAGGCCGGATCGCGTTCCAGGCGAGGTAGAGCAAGTAGCAGGCCCCCAGAAACCTGATGGCGTCATAGGCAAAGGGAACCGCCAGCAGCAGCACCGTCAGCCCGAAGGCCGCGGACAGCATGTAAACGACAAACCCGATGCCAACGCCCGCAAGCGAGACCAGGCCGGCGGCGGGACCCTGGCAGATCGACCGCGAAATCAGGTAGATCATGTTCGGGCCCGGCGTCAGAACCATGGCGAGCGCGATCAGTACGAAAGCCAGAAGGTGATGGGCGTCGGGCATGGTGGTCTCCTGATGAATGGCCCCGTTGTAGCCGAAAAGGGGGCTATGGCAAGTTGGGACCTGACAGGATTGCGCTCCCATTTCCAATTCCGTCCAGGCCGATGATGGGTTAGCTTCCCGCAAAGGCGGCGTGAAGGCGCCGTGAATTTCCCGGAGGTTTTGCCGATGGATATGATGGAAGCGTTTCAGCGGGTCGGGCTGGCGTTGGCGATCGGGCTCCTGGCCGGGATCGAGCGCGGCTGGCAGGAGCGCGATCTTGCCGACGGGCAGCGGGTGGCGGGGATCCGCACCTTTGCGCTTGTCGGGCTTTTGGGCGGGCTGGCCGGTTATCTCGGCATCGAGACCGGCACGGCGCTGCCGGCGATGCTGGCGGCGGGGCTGACCGTTGCCTTTGTCGTGTTCGAATATCTGGCCGCGACCCCGCGGCATGATTTCAGCGTGACCGGCGTGATCGCCGCGCTCGTGGTGTTTGCGCTCGGCATTGTTTCTGCCACCGGCGATATGCGGCTGGCGGCCGCCGGCGGGGTCGTCACCACCGTGCTACTGGCCGCCCGCCACGCGTTGCACGGTTTTCTCAAGTCCATGACATGGGTGGAGCTGCGTTCCGCGCTCGTGCTTCTGACGATGAGCTTCGTGGCGCTGCCGCTACTGCCCAACCGCGCGATCGATCCATGGGGCGGGTTTAATCCGTTTTCCGTCTGGCTGATGACGGTGATGATCGCGGCCCTTTCCTATGCCGGCTATGTGGCGATGCGCATCGGCGGTCCGGAGCGCGGCATCCTGTTTGCCGGCGCCACCGGCGGCATCGTGTCCTCCACGGCGACGACGCTGTCGTTCGCGCGCATTTCCGTCGGCCAGCCGGCGTTGGCGCAAAGGCTCGCGGGCGCGGCGTCGATTGCCGGCGGACTGTCGCTGGTGCGCTGCTTCGTGATCGCTTCGGTCGTGGCCCCGGTGCTGATGAAGCCGCTGGCCTTGGCCCTTGCGCCGGGGCTTTGCGTCTTCCTCGCTGCGGGCTTCCTCCTGAGCCGCAGCCGGGACACCGCCGGATCGAACACCGAACTCGAGCTTTCCAACCCGTTCGAATTGCAGTCGGTGCTGCGGTTCGGCGCGTTGCTGGGCGTCATCAGCTTTCTCGCGAAGGTGCTGGTCAAATTCCTGGGGCCGGCGAGTATTGTGTTCATCGCGCTCGTCTCCGGCATTCCCGATCTTGACGCCATCACGCTTTCGACCGCGCATCTGGCCGGCAAGGCCGTGCCCGTTCATACCGCCGCGATCGCGGTGCTCACGGCGACGGTCTCCAACCTCGTCACCAAGGTGGTGCTGGCCTATGGCAGCGGCACGAGGACCTATGGCAGGCTTCTCGCCCTGGTCACGCTGGCGGTGATCGTCGTGGGCGGCGCGTGTTTCTGGTGGTACAGTGCGTTCTTTCAGTGAAGACGGGCCGGTTGGTTGCGCGATGTGGAATGAATTTGCGGCAGTTGAGCGGTAATTGGAATCGCATTCCCCGGGGATGCGGAGCGTGACCTGTTCTTGCCTCGAATTTCCGCTCCCGCGACCCTACCTAGATTGTAACGAATTCAAGGGAGCACAGTCATGGAACAGAACGGCAAGCCCGGACGCGGGAAGGTATACGGATCCATCCTCGAGACGATCGGCGATACGCCGCTCGTTCGCCTCGACAAACTGGCGAAGGAACATGGCGTCAAGGCCAACCTGCTCGCCAAGCTCGAATTCTTCAACCCGATCGCCTCGGTGAAGGACCGCATCGGCTTCGCCATGATCGACGCGCTGGAAAAGGCCGGCAAGATCACGCCCGGCAAGTCCGTGCTGGTGGAGCCGACATCCGGCAATACCGGTATCGCGCTGGCGTTTGCGGCCGCCGCCAAGGGCTACAGGCTGATCCTCACCATGCCGGAATCGATGTCGATAGAACGCCGTAAGATGTTGGCGCTGCTCGGCGCCGAACTGGTGCTGACCGAGCCGCCGAAGGGCATGAAGGGCGCGGTCGCCAGGGCCGAGGAAATCGCCGCGGAAACCGAGAACGCGGTGATCCCGCAGCAGTTCGAAAACCCGGCCAATCCCGAAATCCACCGCAAGACCACGGCCGAGGAAATCTGGAACGACACCCATGGCGAGGTCGATATCTTCGTCTCCGGCATCGGCACGGGCGGTACGATCACCGGCGTCGGCCAGGTGCTGAAGCAGAAGAAGAAGGACGTGCATGTGGTGGCCGTGGAGCCGACCGCCTCGCCGGTTCTGTCGGGCGGCTCGCCCGCGCCGCACAAGATCCAGGGCATCGGCGCCGGCTTCGTGCCCGGCGTGCTCGACACTTCGGTCTATGACGAGATCGTGCAGGTCGAAAACGACGACGCCTTCGCGCTCGCCCGCGAAGTGGCCCGTCTTGAGGGCGTGCCGGTCGGCATTTCCTCCGGCGCCGCGCTGAAGGCGGCGATCGAGGTCGGCTCGCGGCCCGAGAATGAAGGCAAGACCATCGTGGTCATCATTCCGTCCTTTGCCGAGCGCTATCTGTCGACGGCGCTGTTCGAGGGTCTCGGGCAGTAACGACGCTCAGGTATTGAAAGGCGCGCGGCGGGAGCTGCGCGCCTTTTTGTATGCACAGGGGCTGTATTGCTCGCTGTTCGCCGGTTTCGCCCGCCTGAGTAAAAGTCGGTGGCGGCTGTTCTTGCTCCCAATACTCTCTCCCGCTGGCGGGAGAGATGCCCCGAAGGGGCAGTGAGGATGGCGCGGCAATTCAAGTTGCACGGGCGTTCGCGGGGATAGACTCCCCCCTCACTATCTCTCCTCTCCGAGGCGAGAAGATTGGGGGCTATGCGATGGAGGCTGCCCAAGGAAGGCAGAGTCGCGCCGGCTCCTCAGGCGGCTCGCTCACATCCCGTGCAGCACATAGGCGGCCTTTACGGCGGCAGACGCCCGGTTTTCGACTCCGAGCTTCACATAGATGGTTTCGAGATGCTTGTTCACCGTGCGGGTGGAAAGGCCGAGGATATCGCCGATATCGCGGTTGGTCTTGCCCTTGGCGATCCAGGCCAGCACTTCGGCCTCGCGCGCGGTCAGCGGAAATTCCTTGCGCAGCGCCTCGTCGTCGCTGACGGGGTTCGCGGGCGTGACGCGGAACAGGTATTCGCTGGCCCCGGTCTTCTCCAGAAAGGCGAGCTGGAACAGCTTTTTGCCGTTTTCGGTGATCGGCAGGATGGCGTCGGGGCTCGCCACCGGTTCGCCGCCTGCAAGCCAGTCCGCAAGCTGGCGCGACACGAAACCGAGATCGGCGCCGGCGCCGACCGCGTCGTGGATCAGCCGGCTTGCCTGCGGCGTCATCCAGCGCAGCCCGCCCTCGGCGTCCGAGGCTAGAAGGTGGCGTCCCGTGGCATCGAGCGCCACCCGCGCGCTCTGGGTCGAGCGGGCATTGGCGAGATGGACGCGGATGCGGGCGCGCAACTCGTCGATGTTGATCGGCTTGGTGAGGTAGTCGACCCCGCCCGATTCCAGCGCATGGACGATATGCTCGGTCTCCGAAAGGCCGGTCATGAAGATCACCGGCGTCTCGGCGGAGGGGCCGGCCTTCAGCCGCCGGCAGGCCTCGAACCCGTCCATCTTCGGCATTACCGCGTCCATCAGCACGATATCGGGCGTGATCCGCTCGACGATCGACAGCGCGCTCGCGCCCGAGGTCGCGATCAGCACCGAATAGCCGGAGGCCTCCAGCGCCTCGGTGAGGAAACTCAGCGCATCCGGACTGTCATCGACCAGGAGAACGATTTCCTGTGGCTCAGCCATCCCCGTCCCCCTCGGCCGGAAGCGATCTCACGAAGCGCAGGAAGCCATCGAGATCGAAACGATCGACATAGCCTGTCGCCGCCTCGACAAACGGCTTGTGCGTGGCCGCGAGCGTCATGAGCTTGTCCTTGATGCCCCGGTGATAGCCGATCTCCGCCAGACGGATCAATTCCGCGCATTCAGTTTTCGGCGGCGGGACGACCCGTTCCGGCGTTTTTGCCGCCCTGACCGGCGCAGCATCCGCCGCTTGCCGCCATGTCAGGCCGAGATGCATGCCGAGCACGTCTTTCAGCCGCTTCAGGTTCACGGGTTTGGACAGCGTGTCGTTATGGCTGTCATCGCCGTGGCCGATCTCGGCGTCGTCGCCGATATTGGCGGAGAGCATGATGATCGGCCGCGTCACGCCGCGCTCGCGCAGCGCCGTTGCCAGTTGCCAGCCATTCATGCCGGGCATGCGGATATCGAGCAGGAACAGGTCCGGCGGTTCGATCGCGGTCTGTTCGAGACAGGCCGCGCCGCTTTCGGCCAGCATCACGTTGAAGCCGAGCGGGTGCAGGATATCGGCCATCATCGCGCGATGATCCTCATTGTCGTCGACAACCATGATCGTGCGGGGCGGGCCGTCATAGACGCCGGCGTCCACGCCGGCTTGCGGCGGCGTCGGGCGGTCGACGGAGGCGAGCATCAGCCGCACCGAGAAGGTCGCGCCCTCGCCGGGGCGGCTCTTGACCGCGATATCGCCGCCAAGCGTGTTGACCAGCAGCTTGGTGATCGTCAGGCCGAGACCGAGGCCCGGCTTGTCGCGCGTTCCCCCGCGCTCGAACGGCTCGTAGATACGGCCGAGATGCTTCTCATCGATGCCGCTGCCGGTATCGGTCACGGTGAAGGTGGCGACCTGGCTGCGATAACGGGCATCGAAGGTGACGGTGCCATGATCGGTGAACTTCACCGCGTTTGACAAGAGGTTGACCAGGATCTGGCGCAGGCGCTTCTCGTCGGTGCGCACATAGGCGGGCAGGTTCCGGTCGCGGCCGTGACGGAAGGCAAGACCCTTGGCACGGGCCTGAGTCTCGAAGATGTCGACGATCTGATCGAGGAATTCGCCGAGATTGATCTCGTTGGAATAGACCTGCAGCCGGCCGGATTCGATCCGGGAAATATCGAGCAACCCGTCGATCAGGCCCGAAAGATAATCGGCGGAGCGGCGGATCGACTGGATTGCCGGCTGGCGCGCCTCGGGGATCGACGGGTCGCGCTCCAGCAATTGCGCATAGCCCGACACCGCGTTGAGCGGCGTTCTGAGTTCGTGGGAGAGGCCCACCACATAGCGGCTCTTGGCGCGGTTGGCGGATTCGGCGGCCTCCTTGGCGGCCTGCAGCGCGGCGTCGGTCTTCTCGTGCGCCGCGATTTCCTTGAGCAGCAGCGTGGTCTGGCGCGAGGATTCCTCCTCGGCGACCTTGCGGCTGTCCTGGGCTAGCACGAAGAACCAGGCGACCACGCCGGCAATCAGCGCGAAGACGAAGAACACGATCAGCGCGGTGTTGTAGACCACCACCTGCGTTTCCGGCGCCGCGCGCGCGGTCTGATAGGCGATCATCGCCAGGATCGCGCCGATCGCGGTGATCGAAAGCGCGAGCGTGATGCCGTAGCGCCCGAGCCGTGTGGCGAGCTGGGCGACGATCCGCGCCGGCAGCAGCTTGTGGGCGACGCTTCCAAGCTGGGCCTCGAACTTGGCGTTCGGCTTGCAAAGATCGTGGCAACGGCTGTCGAGCGAGCAGCACAGCGAACAGATCGGTCCCGCATAGGCCGGGCACCACGCCATGTCTTCCGGCTCGAAGGCGTGTTCGCAGATCGAGCAGGTGATCGCCGTCTTTTCCTGCCAGCCCTTGCGCTGGCGGCGGGCGAGGTAGTAGCGCCCGCCCGTTCCCCAGGCGATCAGCGGCGAGGCGATCAGCGCGACGAAAAGGGCGATGAACGGCGCGAAGGAGACAGCGAGCGCGCCGAACAGGCCGAAATGGGCGGCTAGGGCGATCGCGCATGAAAGCGTCATCGCGCCAAGCCCGACAGGGTTGATGTCGTAGAGATGGGCGCGCTTGAACTCGATGCCGGGCGGCGACAGGCCGAGCGGCTTGTTGATGATGAGGTCGGCCGAGATCGTCGACAGCCAGGCCATGGCGACGATCGAGAACACGCTGAGCGAGGCCTCCAGCAGCCGGTAGATGCCGAGCTGCATCAACAGCAGCGCGATCGCCACATTGAACACCAGCCACACCACCCGGCCGGGATGGCTGTGGGTCAGCCGCGAGAAGAAGTTCGACCAGGCGAGCGAGCCCGCATAGGCGTTCATCACATTGATCTTGAGCTGGGAGACCACCACAAAGGCGGCCATCAGCATCAGCGCCGCCGTCTGGTTGGGGATCATGTAGCCGAAGGCGGTGAGGTACATATGGGCGGGATCGGCGGCCTCGCTCGCCGGCATGCCGGTGGAAAGCGCGAGCACGGCCAGAAACGACCCCGCCATCAGCTTCGGCACGCCGACCACGACCCAGCCGGGGCCGGCAAGAAAGATCGCGATCCGGTGACGGAGCTTGCGCTTGCCGGTGGCGGGCAGAAAGCGCAGGAAGTCGACCTGCTCGCCGATCTGCGGCATCAGCGCGAAGATCACGCCGGCCGCCGCCGCAAAGCCGGCCAGCGTGAACGGCGCGGCCATGCCCGGTTCCGCCGCTTCTGCATGCAGCCCGCCGAAGGCCCGCCACAGCTCGAACTTTTCGTAGTCCATGAAGGCGATGAAGATGAACGGCGCGATGTTGAGCACGATCCAGAACGGCTGGGTGATCAACTGAAACCGCGAGATCATCTGCACGCCATAGGTGACGAGCGGGATCACCACCACGGCGGAGATGACGTAGCTGATCCAGAGCGGTATGCCGAAGGCAAGCTCCAGCGCGCCTGACATGATCGAGGCTTCGATGGCAAACAGGATGAAGGTGAAGCTCGCATAGATCAGCGAGGTCACCGTGGAGCCGATATAGCCGAAGGATGCGCCGCGCGTCAGCAGATCAATATCCACGCCGTGGCGGATCGCGTAGCGTGCGATCGGAAGACCCGCCAGCAGCATCACGACCGAGGCGACGATCGCGGCGTAAAACGCGTTGGTGGTGCCATAGGAGAGCGTGATCGTACCGCCGATCGCTTCCAGCGCCAGAAACGAGATCGCGCCGATCGCGGTCTGCGAAATCCGGCTGGAGGAAAACCGCCGCGCGCTCTTGGCGGTAAAGCGCAGCGCGTAGTCTTCCAGCGTCTGGTTTGCGACCCAGCGGTTATATTCGCGCCGGACCGGTATGATGCGTTGGCGTGGTGTCATCAATCGCTCGCAAGGAGAGGTGAGACAAATGTTTCGGCATCCCGGGCGCTTGGCAAGCAAAAACGCGTGGATATCCGCCCTTGCCGCCGCACTTTTTCCTTTTTCGTTACAATGTTATGCTGATCGCGTGCAGGAAGGTCCAACGCGCAGCATCAAAGAGGGGCATCATGGCAAAAGCAGAGAGTGAAACCGCCGGTCACGGCCAGACCTTCGGCACCGAGGGCATCACGCCGATGGATCGCCCGAGCGCCGTCACCCGCTTCTTCATGGGCATCGTCAACTGGGCCGAGAAGCTCAACCTGAAATACGCTATCCACGGCAACCCGCCGGTCTATGACAATGCCACCTTCCCGTGGTCGAAGGAGATCGAAGCGGCCGCGCCCGCGATCCGCGCCGAGCTCGACAAGATCCTGCTGCGCCAGTCGGAGCTGCCGAGTTTTCAGGACATCTCGACCGATGTGAAGACGATCTCCGACGACAATCACTGGAAGACCTTCTTCCTGCTCGGCTACGGGCTGAAATCGGAGCAGAACATCAAGGCCTGCCCCAAGACCTGGGAGGCGATGCAGAAAATCCCCGGTCTCACCACGGTGATGTTCTCGATCTTCGAGCCCGGCAAGCACCTGCCGGCCCATCGCGGCCCCTATAACGGCGTGCTGCGCCTCCATCTCGGCATGATCGTGCCCGAGGCCGAGCCCGATCAGCTCGCAATCCGCGTCAAGGATCAGATCTGCCACTGGGAAGAGGGCAAGGTGCTGATCTTCGACGATGCCTATGAGCACGAGGCTTGGAACCACACCGACAAGACCCGCGTGGTGCTGTTCGTCGATTTCGTCAAGCCAACCCGGTTCCCGGCCAAGATGGTCAACTGGATGCTGATGAACCTCGCCGTGTTCACGCCCTTCATCCGCGAGGGGCTGGATAACCACAAGGACTGGGAAAAGAAGTTCTACGCCGAGGCCGAGGCGCTCAGGAACCGGCCGTGAGGTATGGGGTTTGCTCTGCGACGGCCGGATACACATTGCCGGCGTTGCGATTATGCGCGGAACGTGCGGTTCCTGCCAAAGCCTCGCCGCCCGGCAAACAATCTCCCCCCTTGAGGGGGAGATGCCCCGACAGGGGCAGAGAGGGGTGAAACTTCTCTGCTAGTTCGGAGTGTGCGGCTTTTAGGGCTTACGCCCTTTACCCCTCTCTGTCGCTTTCGCGACATCTCCCCCTCAAGGGGGGAGATTGGGGCTGAAAGGTCCGAGAAACAAAGACAGTCAGACGTTTGCTGAGATTCGGACAGGCCAGGCCCCTGTGGTAACGGTGGGCGAGTGAGACGAAAGCCAACACGGTCTGCGTGTCCGCCCGCTTGACTTGCGGCCATTACGCGGGCTAATTGCGCGCGGCTGCTGACGCCTGCCGCCCGCGCGCCGAAATGGCGATGGTGAAGTCAGTCCGATCTTCGGTTTTTCGTTTCTCCAGCGACACTCGAAGCATAAGGCAATGCGGGTACCGTGCGTGGCCGTTCCGGCGGCATGAGTGTCCTTGAAGGGCAACGAAAATGTCTGATGTCGCTTCGCCCCGCGCGAATCCTTATCTTTCCGGCCCGGTCGGGCCGCTGTTTCTGAGAACCGCCGCGCCCATCGTTCTGCTGATGCTCGTCAGCGGGCTCTACACCATCGTCGACGCGATCTTTCTGGGCCTGCTCGTCGGTCCCCGCGCGCTGGCCGCCGTCACGCTGGTCTTCCCGATCTTCATGGCGGTGGCCGCGCTGTCGACACTGGTGTCCTCCGGCATGGCCTCCATTCTGGCGCGACGGCTCGGCGCCGGCGATGATGACGGCGCGCAGGCGGTGCTGCAATCGGCGATGATGCTGTCGCTGGTTGTGGCCGTGCTGCTGATGACATTCTATCTCACGCTCGGCGTCAGGCTTGTCGACTGGTTTTCCGAAGGCGATGCCGGGCTTGCCTCCATGGCGAAAACCTATCTGGCATTCGTGATTTTCGGCAGTCCGCTGCAGTTTCTGATCTCGATTCAGGGCGACGCCCTGCGCTCGGAGGGCAAGCCGGGGGTGATGGCCGGGATCGGCGTTCTGGTCACGCTCGCCAATATCGGCTTCAACTATGTCTTGATCGCCGGCCTTGGCTGGGGCGTTGCCGGTTCGGCTATCGGCACGCTTGCGGCGCAGGCAGTGGCCATGGGCGTCGTGATCTGGCTCCGGCTTTCGGGCCGCACCCCGCTTGCGCTTTTGCGCCGCACCGGCCACCGGCTGACGGAGGCGTGGCCGCGCATTCTGGCGCTCGGCCTTCCGCCGTCTCTGGGGCTTGCCGGCACCAGTCTTTCGGCCGGCTGCTATATTATCGGCATCGGCATCTGGAGCGGCGACAACCACGATATCGCGATCGCCGCCTATGGCATCGCCTCGCGGCTTCTGACCTTCGCCTTCCTGCCGCTCCTGGGGCTGAACTTCGCCTGCCAGTCGATCGTCGGCAATAATTTCGGCGCGCATATGTTCGGTCGCTCGGACCGGACACTGCTTGTCGGCCTCGCCACGGGGCTTGGCTACGGGTTTGCCGTCGAGCTAGCCTTTATTGTCGGTGCAAGGCCGATCGCCGCGCTGTTCGTGACCGATCCGGCGGTGATTGCCGAGGCTGTGCATATCGTGCGGATCGTGACCGCCGCCTATGTCCTCGTCGCGCCGCTGATGGTGCTTGCCGGCTATTTCCAGGCGCTCGGCATGGCCTCCAGGGCGGCGGCGATCACGCTCGGGCGCACCTATGTCTTCACCCTGCCGCTGATCTTCATCCTGCCGTTCATATTCGGCGAAACGGGGTTGTGGATGGCCGCGCCGATCAGCGATCTCGGCATGCTGGCGATCGCCATCACGGTGCTGTGGCTGAACCGGCGCAGGGCGCGGTTCGGCCTGTTTTACGGAAACCGGGAAACCGTCATCGCGGCGGAGGCGGCCTGAGCCGCCCCAAAGCTGCGGGTGCGTATCAGGCCTTCAACACCTTGTCCGGGTTCATGATGCCGGCGGGATCGAAGGCCTTCTTGATCCGCCGCATCAGCTCGATCTCGATCGGCTCGCGAATGCGCGCAAGCTCGTCGCGCTTCAGCCGGCCGATGCCGTGTTCGGCGGAAATCGAACCGCCATGGGCGAGCACGATGGCGTGGACGATTGCGTTGACCTCGCCCCAGCGCGCCAGGAAGGCGGGTTTGTCCGCGCCTTCCGGCTGCGAGATGTTGTAGTGGATATTGCCGTCGCCGAGATGGCCGAAGGCGCAGATGCGCGCGCCCGGCACGGCCGCCATCGCTGCCGCATCCGCCTCTTGCAGGAAGGCGGGCACGGCGGAGACCGGAACCGAGACATCGTGCTTGATCGACCCGCCCTCCGGCTTCTGCGCCTCCGACATGGTTTCGCGCATATGCCAGAGTTCGGCGATTTCGGCGTCGGACTTGGCGATCACGGCGTCTTCCACCAGGCCCTGTTCAAAGGCCTCTTCCAGCAATGCCGTGATCATGGCGTTGGCCGATTCCTGGCTGTCCGAGGTCGAAACATCGATCAGCGTGTACCAGGGATAGGCGGTCGACAGCGGGTTTCGCGCGCCTTCGGTATGCTTGACCGTGAACGCGAAGGCCATCTCGGCCATGAGCTCGAAGCCCGTCAGCGCGGACGCGCAACGGGTGGCGGCGAGATTGAACAGCGCCAGCGCCTTTTCCGGCGAGGCGACCCCGGCAAAGGCCACCTGATGGCCCTTCGGGCGGGGGAACAGCTTCAGCACCGCGCCGGTGATGATGCCGAGCGTGCCTTCCGCGCCGATGAACAGGTCGCGCAGGTCGTAGCCGGTGTTGTCCTTTTTCAGCGAGCGCAGGCCGTTCCAGATCTCGCCGGTGGGCAGCACCACTTCGAGGCCGAGGCAGAGATTGCGCATATTGCCATAGGCGAGCACCGCCGTGCCGCCGGCATTGGTCGCAAGATTGCCGCCGATGCGCGCCGAGCCTTCCGCGCCGAGCGACAGCGGGAACAGCCGGTCATTGTCGGCTGCGGCCTTCTGTGCCTCGGCAAGGATCACACCGCTATCGACCACCATGAAATTGCCGGCGGTATCGATCTTGCGGATATTGGTCATGCGTTCCAGTGAGAGCACGATATCGGTGCCCTCCTCGCGCGGAACCGCACCGCCGACATGGCCCGTACGCCCGGATGCGGGCACGACCGGGGTCTTGGTCTCGCTCGCAAGCTTCATGATCGCGGCCACCTCTGCGGTGGAACCGGGCTTCAGAACCAGCGCAGTCGCGCCGTGATAGAGGCCCCGGGTCTCGGTGAGGTAGGGTGCGATATCGCCGGGCTCGGTCAGGGCGTGGCTTGCGCCGACGATTTCGGCGAAACGGGCGATCAGGTCTTTCTCAGGGCCGGGCATTCAGTCGTAGTCCTTGGGGCGGGGGGCCGCGGCGCGGGCGAGCCGGTCGTTGATCGCCTCGCCGATGCCATCATGGGGAATGGGCGTCACAGCGATCGCGCTGGCGCCGCTCAGATCGGCCTGTTTCATCACGTCATAGAGCCTGCTTGCCGCCTCCGCTGTGTCGGCGGTCTTGGAGAGCTGAAGCGTGACATGGGCAGCCGCGGCATTGTCGATCACGGGCGCGCCGAACATGATCAGCGCCTCGCCGGGCTCGACATGGCTGACATTGAGCCGCACGGCGGCGTTGGGCGCATAATGCGAGGCCATCATGCCAGGGGCCTCGATCGCGCCGGGGCTGGCGGGCCGCGTCACCGAAAGGCCCGTCAGCCGCTCCACCGCCTCAGCGGGGATGCCGCCCGGCCTGAGCAGGGTGATGGTCTCGCCCTCGACCTTGAGGATCGTTGATTCGACCCCGACGATTGCGGGACCGGCATCGATGATCAGTTGCAGCCGGTCGCCGAGATCGGCGTCCACATGGCCGGCCGTGGTCGGGCTCAGCCGGCCGGAGCGGTTGGCGCTGGGGGCTGCCAGCGGGTGGCCGGTTTCGGCAATCAGCCGGCCGGCGAAGCCGCGCGGCACCCGGACGGCGACCGTGGAAAGCCCGGCGGTGGCCGCGGTTGCGATCCCGGCCTCCGGCTTCAGCGGCAGCACCAGCGTCAGCGGACCGGGCCAGAAGGCCTCGGCAAGTTCGCGCGCCAGCGGCGAGAACTCGGCATAGCGCTCGGCCATCGCAAGATCGGCCATATGGCAGATCAGCGGGTTGAAGGAAGGTCGGTTCTTGGCGGCGTAGATTTTCGCGATCGCGTCCGCATCTGTGGCGTCGCCGGCAAGGCCGTAGACGGTTTCGGTGGGTATCGCGACCAGTTCGCCGGCGATCAGCAACTGCCGGCCCTCCGCCAGCGCAAGCTCTTCTTCCCGGCTGATATCGATGATCCGCGCCATGGTAATCCCGCCCTTCCTGTTCCATCATCGTTTAAAACAACCCAAACGCTGAACAAAGGATTTTCTGATGCGACGGATTTTCTCGGGCGGGATTTATGAGAAGAAGATCGGTTATTGCCGCGCCGTGGTCGCGGGCGGCTTCGTGCATGTGGCGGGCACCACCGCACAGGGCATCGATATTCCCGAGGATGTCGAAGGCCAGTGCCGCTCAGCGCTGGCGGCCATCGAGAAGGCGCTCGGCGAGGCCGGCTCGAGCTTTGCCGATGTCGTGCGGGTCACCTATTACCTGCCGCATGCGCCGGATTTCGAGGCCTGCTGGCCGCTGCTGGCGAAAACCTTCGGCGACAACCCGCCGGCGGCGACCATGATCGAATGCGGCCTGATCGACCCGAAATACCGGATCGAGATCGAAGTCACGGCGCTGGCGCGCGGGTGACGCGCAAAAGACGCGTGTCGTCTTTTCCGAAAGTCATGTCGTGAATGGAATGCATGCCGAAGGGCGCGGGTGATTAAATGAAAATTATTGCCCGTCTTCGCCCCGGAGGCCGCCATGACGATACGCCAGAAGATGCTGGAAGAGCTGAAGAACCGCCGCGACGGTTTCACGCTCGCCCGGCCGTTTTATACCGACCCGGACTATTTCCGCGTCGACATGGAGAATTTCTATTATCGCGACTGGCTGTTCGTCGCCCATGATTGCGAACTGCCGCGTCCGGGCAATTACCTGACGATCCAGATCGGCGATTATTCTGTGATCCTCACGCGCGGGCGCGACAAGGTCATCCGGGCGCTGCATAATTCCTGCCGCCATCGCGGCTCGCGCGTCTGCTCCGCGGAAAAGGGCACCACCGCCAAGCTCGTCTGTCCCTATCACCAGTGGACCTATGACCTCGACGGCTCGCTGCAATATGTCCGCCACATGGGCGAGGATTTCGACAAGGCGCAATACGGGCTGAAGCCGGTCCATTGCGAGAGCATCGAGGGCTATATCTTCATCTGCCTCGCCGATGCCGCGCCCGATATCGCGCCGCTGAGGGAGACGATCGCCCCCTATATCGCGCCCCATAACATTCGCGAGACCAAAGTGGCCTTCAAGTCCTCGATCGTCGAGAAGGGCAATTGGAAGCTCGTCTGGGAGAACAATCGCGAGTGCTATCACTGCGCCGCCAATCACCCGGAGCTTTGCCGCACCTATCCCGAAGCCGCCTCCGTCACCGGCGTGCAGGGGATGGCGGATGATCCGGAAATCCAGGCGCACTGGGCCCATTGCGAGGCGGCGGGACTTGAGGCGAAATTCTTCATCAATCCCGACGGCCAGTTCCGCATCACCCGCATGCCGCTGATCGCGGGGGCGGAAAGCTACACCATGTCCGGCCAGCGCGCGGTGAAGAAGCCGATGGGGCCGAAGACCAACGCCGCCGGAATCGGCGCGCTGCTGCTGTTTCATTATCCCACCACCTGGAACCATTTCCTGGGCGACCACGCAATCTCCTTCCGTGTGCTGCCGCTCGGGCCGGAGGAAACCGAGGTCACCACCACATGGCTGGTGCCGAAGGACGCGGTCGAGGGCATCGACTACGATCTCGAGGAACTCACCCATGTCTGGACCTTCACCAACGACCAGGACCGCCAGATCGTTGAAGAGAACGCGCGCGGCATCCGCTCGCCCGCCTATGAGCCCGGCCCCTATTGCGACGAGGATGAGGGCGGCGTGATGCAGTTCGTCGAATGGTACGCGAACACTTCGATTTCGCGGCTTTCCGACACCGCCGCGCCGCTGTCGATCGTTGCCTGACATGATCAAGCCGCAGCCCTTCAAGCATATCGACGAGATGGTGCCGTGGAATGGCCGCGAGCATATGCTCGAATGCGTGGCCTGGACGCCGGAAGCGCCGGACGTGATGACCTTCACCTTCAAGGCGGAGCAGGAGAATATCTGGTTCCGCTATATGCCGGGCCAGTATATCACGCTGGAACTTCCTGTCGGCCCCGAGCCGATCCTCAGGACCTATACGATCTCGTCCAGCCCGACCCGGCCCTTCACCATCGCGGTGACGGTGAAGGCGCAGAAGGACAGCATCGGCACGCGCTGGATGTTCGAGAACCTGCATCCCGGCATGAAGCTGAAGGCGATCGGCCCGCTCGGCGATTTTACCTATGTCACCAAGCCGGCGGAGAAATACCTGTTCATCTCGGCGGGCTCGGGGATCACGCCCATGATGTCGATGACGCGCGATCTCGGCGACCGCGATCCCGACACCGATATCGCCTTCATCCACTGCGCCCGCTCGCCCAACGACATCATCTTCCGCTGGGAGTTGGAGTACAAGGCGCGCTACATGCCGTTCTTCAATCTCGGCTTCATCGTCACCGAGCTGGAGCGCACGCAGCTCTGGTCCGGGCTGAAGGGCTTTATCGACCGCGCCAAGATCGCGCTTCTGGTGCCGGATTTCCTGGAGCGTCGCGTGTTCTGCTGCGGGCCAGATCCGTTCATGGCGACGGTTCGGGATTCGCTTGAAAGCTCCAGCTTCGACATGGAAAACAACTATTTCCAGGAGACCTTCAAGCCGGAAGCGCCGACGCCGGCGGTCTTTGTCGGCGAAAGCGCGGACGAGGACAGGCGGCTGGTGATCGAATTCGCCGATTCGGGCGTACGCGCCGAGGTGCCGCCCGGCTTCACGATCCTGCAGACCGCACGCAATGCCGGGGTCCGTATTCCCGCCGCCTGCGAGAGCGGCATCTGCGGCACCTGCCGCACCATGTGCAAATCCGGCAAGGTCGACATGCAGCACAATGGCGGCATTCTCGATGACGAGATCGAGGAGGGCTATATCCTCGCCTGCTGCTCGCGTCCGCTGACGGATGTCGAGGTCGAGGCCTGAGGTTCAGGGCTCACTGGCTGCAAGGCTTTCCCTGATAAGCGCAACCAGCCGATCGCCGGCGGTTTCAAGCGCATCGGAATTGTCGATCGTAACCACATCGAATTCGCCGTGAACCGCCATGGTCGACCGGGCAAGGCGGGCGGCAATTTGTTCGGCGCTCTCGCGCCCACGCGCGGCAAGCCTTGCGGCAAGGATTTCGGGCCGCGCGGTGACATTGACCACGGTGAGCCGGGCAAAGGCCGCGCGGAAATCATCGAGCGCCTTGCGCGAACCGTTGCAGAGCGCCACCCCGCCATTGGCGACGAAGGCGCGGTGTTCGGCCGGTATGCCGTAGTCCAGATCATGCGCGGACCATGAAACCGCAAAGCCGCCCACAGCCTTTTTTGCCGCGAAGGCGTCCGGTGTCATGGTCTCGTGGATCTCGCTGTCGTGGTCGCTCGGCCGGGTGATTACGCGCCGCACCACGGCAAAGCGCGGATGGCTTCGAAGGACGGTAGCTGCGTAGTTGATCACGCTGTCCTTGCCCGCTCCGCTCGGGCCGACCACGACGATCATCCTGCCCGGCTCGGCCATCCGGTCAGGCCACCCGCTTGCCGGCCCGCCAGACAGCGCGGGTCACCGGCGCGCCGGCGGGGCGGTGGACGCGCACCAGATCGGCCCTCAGCCCCGGCGCGATCCGCCCGCGATCGTCAAGCTTCACGGCTCTCGCCGGAGTCGCCGTCACCATCTTCAGCGCGCGCGGCAGGCTGATCGTCTCGATCGTATCGGCGAGGATGAACGGCGCGTAGAGCAGGCTGAAAGGCACGTAATCCGACGACAGCACATCGAGCACGCCGCGCTCTGCGAGATCGCGCGCGGCGATGTTCCCGGAATGCGATTTGCCGCGCACCACATTGGGCGCGCCCATCAGCACCGACATTCCAGCCTTGTGCGAGGCGTTGGCGGCCTCGAGACTCGTCGGAAACTCGGCGACCGCAACGCCATGGCCGATCGCCTCTTCCACATGGGCAAGCGTGGCGTCGTCGTGGCTGGCAATGGCGATGCCGCGGGCGGCGCAGTGGTCGGAGATCATCTGCCGGTGCCGCCCGGCATATTTTTCCGACTGGCCCTGACGCTCCGCGACGAAGGCGGCGAAGGCCTCATCGGAAAGTCCGCGCTTCGGCTTGTAAAAAAGCTCGTATTGGGAAAGATCGGTGAACTGCCGCTGGCCCGGCGCATGGTCCATCAGCGATGTCAGCCTGACATGCGGATCGTTCTCGAAGCCGGCGAAATGCTCCATGACGTTGGCGGCGGAAACCTCGCAGCGTAGATGCAGGAAATGCTGGGCCTTCAGCCGGTTTTCGCGCTCGGCCTGCTGGATCGCGTCGGCCATGTCGCGCATCTCGCCGAGATCGAAGCCGTCGGTATCGTCGGATCCCATGCGCAGGCAGTCGAAAACAGTGGTGATGCCGGACGCGATGATCTGGCCGTCATGGGCCTGCACGGCCGCGATCTTGTCCCAGCGCACGCCGGGGCGCGGCGCATAATGGCCTTCGAGATGATCGGTGTGAAGCTCGATCAGGCCGGGGATCAGGTAGTCGCCCTCCATGTCGTCGCCATGGCGGGTCGGGTGTCCCGAGATGTCAACGATTTCGCCGTCGCGCGCCAGGAGCGCGCCATGCACGATCTCGTCCTCAAGCACGATCCGCGCATTGGTGAAAACGGTTTCGGCGCTCATTCCTCGGTTTCTCCGGCCTCAGTCTCACTCGTACCTGTCTCTTCGGTCCCGAAAAGCGTGGTTTGGCCACCCGTCAGCGGCTGCCAGCGGCGGATGACGAAGGGCGCGCCGCGCCGCTCCTCCATGAACAGCCCGAGGCCGGAAATTTCAAGCGGCTTGCCGACGAAGGGGGCGAAATAATCCTCGATGGCTGTCTCGATCACATGCATGTCGGTTCCGGTCACCGGCCCCGTCAGCGTCATGTGGAAGCGGAAGTCATCGAAGACGTAAGGGTAGCCCCAGCGCTCCAGATTGTCGCGCTCGGTCTCGCTCAGTTCCTCCGGCTTGCGCCGCGCGATCTCCTCATTGGCGAGCGGCGCGCGCATCGGCTCGAAATAGCGCACCACATCGGCGGCGAAATCCTGCAGCATCTGGCTTTCTCCAGCCGGAACGAGGGCGTGGAACTTGCCGAGCTTGCCGAGCTTCAATTCGGGTATGTCGAACGGGCTGTGCTTGCGGCAGAACACGTCGAAGGCGGCCTCCAGCGCTGCCGGCGTGGCGTTGTCGGCTAGCCGGAACGGCGCCTTCAGCGTGGCGTGGAAGCCGTAGCGGGCGGCCGCCGCCGTCACGGCGCTCATCCGGCCGGCGGCGAGCGCGATACTGTCTGGAAACGGCCGTTCCTCGCCGGCAAAGGCGTCGTAGCCGAGCCAGCGGCTGGCGGCAATCGTCAGGGGATGGTCGATGGCGGGAGTGAAATAGATGGCGTAGCGCAAATCGTTTTCCTTGCCCGAAATGAAGGGAGGATGAGGAAAGTGCAGGGATTCGTCCGTCTTTGCAAGGCGTCCCGTCTTCTTCAATGCGCGGCCCGAGCGGATGGTTCCGCCGGCGGCGATGTCACACGCGGTCAAAGCGATAATGGCAGCGGGTCGCTCCGGTTCCCCTCGCCAAGCGGGCGCTGCATGAATACGGTGTCCAACCATTTGCCGTGCTTGAAGCCGGTGCCCGTCAGCCGGCCCGCCTCGGTGAAGCCGAGCGCCGCGTGGAGCGCGATGGAGGCCGGGCTGGCCCCGCCGATGACGGCGACCATCTGGCGGAAGCCGCGCGTCTCGCATTCCTCGATCAGCCGCGAAAGCAGGCTTTTGCCGACGCCCTTGCCGCGTGCTTCCGGAGAGAGATAGACCGAGTTTTCGACCAGCCAGCGATAGGCAGGCCGCGTGCGGAAGGCGCTGGCATAGGCATAGCCGATCACGCGGTCGCCCTCGACGGCGGCAAGATAGGGGTAATGGGCGGCGGTGATCGCGGTCATCCGCGCTTCCATTTCGTCCCGGCCCGGCGGCTCCAGTTCATAGCTCGCGACCCCGTTCAGCACGCTTTCGGCATAGATTTCGGTGATTGCGGTAAGATCGGCGGGTGCGGCAGGGCGGAGGATTACGGTCATGGTCTCGGTCGCGGCGGTTGGAGGGATGCGATAACGATAATCCGCTTACCCTCCTCATGGAAGCGGGCATGAAAAAGGCGGCCCGAAAGCCGCCTTGATCAGGTTGATATCCTCGATCGGGATCAGTTCCGGTTGCCGAGCAGGCGCAGCAGGAACAGGAACATGTTGATGAAGTCGAGGTAGAGCGTCAGCGCGCCCATCACCG
This sequence comes from Martelella sp. FOR1707, assembly GCF_053484265.1. Lineage (NCBI taxonomy): Bacteria > Pseudomonadati > Pseudomonadota > Alphaproteobacteria > Hyphomicrobiales > Aurantimonadaceae > Martelella > Martelella sp. FOR1707. The sequence goes on from NZ_JBAKFP010000005.1 coordinate 498,724, forward strand.
CCTTGCGGCCAGCCACTTCATGGCCGTCGCCTTCATAATACATTTCCTTGATCTTCTGCGTGTCCCAGGCTGTCAGGCCGGCGAAGATCAGCACGCCGAGAACCGAGATCGCGAAGCCGAGCGCGCTCGACTGCAGGAAGATGTTGACGATCATGGCGATGATGATGCCGAACAGGCCGATCACCATGAAGGAACCCATCGCCGACAGATCACGCTTGGTGGTGTAGCCGTAAAGCGACAGCGCGCCGAACGAGGCAGCGGTGATGAAGAAGGTCTGGACGATGCTCTGGCCGGTATAAACCAGGAAGATCGTCGACAGCGAAATACCGGTCAGCCCGGCATAGACCCAGAACGCGGTCTGGGCGGCGGCGACGCTCATCTTGTTGATGCGGAACGCCAGAAAGAAGAAGGCGATCAGCGGGGCGAACATGACGAGCCACTTCAGCGGCGAGGCGTACATGACCTGACCGAACTGGGTAAGCTGAACCTGGCCGCTGGCATCGCCCGATACCGAGGCCGTGAAGATTCCAAAAGCCGCGATGCCGGTGATCACGAGGCCAAGCGCCATGAGATTGTAGACGCGCAGCATATAGGCGCGCAGTCCCTGATCGATCTCAGCGCTCGCCTGGGCTCCCGCCTGCGCGTGGTTCTGATAGTTGCGAAGATCAGCCATTGAGTTCCTCTAAAAAAGCCCCTCGTTGCTCACGGTGTCGGGCATCGCAGCATGGCGACAGCCCAGGCGCCGCTGGGGGGCTCCAGCAAGCCTGACGATAATATGAGGGGAATGGCAATGTGATACAAGGCATATCCGTTTGAAATCGGTCGCCAATTCCTCAAATTTTCGTAAGATTGAGCCGTCCGGCCTCCAAAACCGCGACCGAAAGCACCATCTTCCCTTAAAAAGACCCGTTCGTCCGGTCTTCAGATAAGAGGATATTCATGCGCTATTTCATCGCCGTCATTCTGCCGTGGCTTTCGTTTTTCACCATCGGCAAACCGTTTTCGGGGGTCATCTGCCTGATCCTGCAGATCACCCTGATCGGCTGGCCGGTTGCCGCGCTTTGGGCGCTGTTCGCGGTGCAGAACTACTGGGCCGACCGCCGTAACGCCGAACTGATGGACGCGCTGCGCCGCGACAAATAGTCTCATTTCTCCAGGCCCTCAAAGCTCGCGCAGATAGAGCGCGGGCTTCTGGCCGAGCAGATGCCAGGTGCCGGCAAGGCCGATGGCGACGGTGACGATCACCGCGCCGATGACGGTGGCAAGCGCCACCGGCGGCAGCAGGGCAAAGGGCAGCATCATGATCTTCGTCAGCGCATACCATGCAGCAGCCGAACCGGCGGCGAGCGCGAAGACGCCGGTTGCAAGCCCCAGGAGCAGATACTCGTAGACGAAGGCCCGGATCAGCGCCGGGCGGGTCGCGCCCAGCGTCTTCATCACCACCGCATCATGACCGCGCCGGCGATTGCCGGCGGCCAGCGCGCCGGAGAGCACGAGCACGGACGCGATCAGCGCGATTGCCGCCGCCGCCCGGATCGCGGTCGCAAGCTGGCTGACGAGATCGCCCGCGATTTCCAGGGCCGCTTTTACCTCGATCGTGGTGACGGTCGGGAAGGCGCGGGTGACGGCGCCCAGGATGTCAGCGTTCTTGGCGGTATCCGAGCCCGGATCGGTGAGGGTGGCGAGCCAGGCATGCGGCGCGCCGGCGAAGGTGTTTGGCGAAAACACCATCACGAAATTGATCGACAGCGAGTCCCATTCGACATTGCGGAAATTCGCAATCGTCGCGGTGATATCGCGGCCGAGCACGCTGATGGTTACGGTATCGCCAAGCTTGAGGCCGAGCTCTTGTCCTTCCTCCGCTGAAAACGACACCAGTGGATCGCCGCTATAGTCCTCTGGCCACCATTCGCCCTCGGCGAGCGTCGAGTTTTCCGGCAGGTCGGCGTCATAGGTGATGCCGCGGTCGCCTCTGAGCACCCATTTGGCGTCTTCCGAAGGGGCTTCCCATTCGCTCGCCCGCGTGTCGTTGAGGGCGAGGATGCGGCCGCGCAGCATCGGCACCAGCGCCAGTTCGCCCTCAGACGCTTCCTCGTTTATCAGCGCCTTGAAGCCGTCGACCTCGCTGCCCTGGATGTCGACGAAGAAGAAATCGGGCGCGCGTTCCGGCAGCGAGCGCGAAAGCTCGCGGTTGAGATTGCCGTCGATCAGCGCCAGGCCGACCAGCAGCGTGAGCCCGAGGCCGAGAGAAAGCACGACCGAACCCGTCAGCGCGCCGGGACGGTGGATATTGCCGACCGCGAGCCTGAGCGAGGGCGCGTGCGGGCGCGGGGACTTCGCGGCAAGCCACTTGATGGCGAGCGCCACCAGCCGCAGCACCACGAAGGCGCCGGCGACGGAGGCAAGAAACACAGCCGCGACGAAGCGTTCTTGTGCGGTGAAGATCGCAAGTGCGGCCAATACTGCCAGCGTCACCCCGGTGGCCACCAGGAACGGCCAGGCCGGGCGGCCGCCCTCGTCAAAACTGTGCTCGCGCAACAGCGCGGTCGCCGGCACATTGCGGGCGGCGGCGAGCGGCAGGATCGCGAAGGCGAGCGCGGTCAGGATGCCGAACAGCGCCGCCAGCGCCAGAGCGAGGGGGAAGATGCCGGCGGGGATCGCGATTTCGAGCAGAGAGGAGAGCAGCGGCAGCGCGATCAGCGGGATGATGGCCCCGAAAACGAGGCCGATCGCAATCCCGATCAGCGCGACCAGCATGATCTGCAGAAAATAGATCGCGACCACCATGTCAGCCGGCGCGCCCATGCATTTGAAGGCGGCGATCGCCCGGCGGCGGCTTTCCAGATAGGCGCTGACCGCATTGGCAATCCCGACGCCGCCTGTGATCAGCGTGGCAAGGCCTACCAGCGTCAGGAATTCCGACAGCCGGTCGACATTCTCGCTGAGCGAGGGGGCCGCGCGGTCGCTGGTGCGGATCTGCCAGCCGGTATCGGGGAATTTCTCCTCCGCCTCGGTCTTCACCGCTTCCGGCGTTGTCGCCGGATCGGCGAGCCGCACGCGGTAGCCGTATTCGGCAAGGCTGCCGATCTGGACGAGGCCCGAGGCGTCGAGCGCGTCTCGGCTGATCAGGATGCGCGGGGCGAAGGCGAAGCCTTCCGAAAGCGCGTCGGGCTCCTGCACCAAAGTGCCGGATACGACGAGTTCTGCATTGCCGAGCAGCAGACTGTCGCCGGGGGCAAGCCCCAGCCGCTCCGCCAGGAGTGGCGCGACAAGAACGCCGTATCGGCCATCGGTCTCGGCAAGCGCTTCGCCGACGGGCATGGCGGGATCGGCTATGACTTCGCCATAGAGCGGATAGGCCCCGTCGACGGCCTTGATCTCCGCGAGCGACTGGTCCGTGCCATCGGGAAGCCGGGTCATCGAGCGCATCGTCACCGATTGCGACGTCTGCCCCAGCGTCTCGATATAGCCAAGCGCATCGCCGGAAAGCGGCTCGTTGTCGCGTTCGAAGCGGATATCGGCGGCGAGAATCTCGCGGCCGCGTTCGGCAATCCCTGCATTGACGGCCTGCGACACCGAGTTGACGGCGGCGATCGCGGCCACGCCGAGCGCGATGCAGGCGAGGAAGATGTAGAAGCCCGAAAGCCCGCCGCGCATTTCGCGCAGCGCAAATTTCAGCGCGAGGAGAAGGTTGAGTCGGTTTTGCCTCATTGCGCGGCAAGCCCGGCGGGGGAAACGATTTCGCCGGAGCGGACGTGCACCTGCCGGTCGCAGCGCGCGGCAAGCGTTGCGTCATGGGTGACCAGTACGAGCGTGGTGCCCATCTCGCGCTGGCGAGCGAAAAGCAGGTCCGCGATCTGCGCGCCGGTATCGCCGTCGAGATTGCCGGTCGGCTCGTCGGCGATCAGCACCGCCGGTTCCGGCGCCAGCGCCCGGGCAATCGCCACCCGCTGCTGCTCGCCGCCGGAAAGCTGGCCGGGATAATGGCTGAGACGATGGCCGAGGCCCACGCTCTCAAGGGCGGCGCGGGCGCGCTGGAAGGCGTCGCGCTTGCCGGCAAGCTCCAGCGGGATCGCGGCGTTTTCAAGCGCCGTCATGTTGGCGATCAGGTGAAAGGACTGGAACACGATGCCGATATTTTCGCCCCTGAAGGCTGCAAGCGCATCCTCCGAGAGGTTCGAAAGCGGGGTGTCGAGAATGGTGATTTCGCCGCTGTCGAGCCGCTCGAGGCCGGCGATCACCATCAGCAGCGTCGATTTGCCGGAGCCGGAGGGGCCGAGAATGCCGACAGATTCGCCGCTGCCGATGTCAAGCGACATGCCCTTCAGCACATGAACGGCGGCGGTGCCCCTGCCTAAGGTCAGGTGGGCGTCTTCAAGTGCAATCAGATTTTCGGACAAATTCGCTTCCCGCTTTGAAATTCGATGATCGGCTCAACACATAGAGGAATACGCAGCTACGGTCCCGATGGACCGGGTGAAAACTGGATTTAGGAGTTCGACCATGCGATTAAAAGCGACAGCGCCGATTGTTTTTGCCGCTCTTGCGCTCTCCGGCGCCTCGGCAAGCGCCGAAACGCCGCTCGAAATCGTCGTGCTCGGCGACAGTCTGGTCGCCGGCTACGAACTCGCGCCGGGCGAGGATTACCCGTCAAAGCTTGAGACCGCGCTCAAGGAGGCCGGCTACGATGTTGCGATCTCCAATGCCGGCGTTTCGGGCGATACCACCAGCGGCGGTCTGGCCCGGCTCGACTGGTCGGTGCCCGACAGCGCCAATGCCGTGATCCTGGAGCTTGGCGCCAATGATGCGTTGCGCGGCCTTTCGCCGGATCGGGCCGCCGAAAACCTGTCGACGATCATCGAGCGGCTTCAGGACCGCGAAATTCCGGTGATGCTGATGGGCATGATGGCGCCGCCAAATATGGGCGCCGATTATGGCGCGGACTTCAACGCGATCTATCCCGAACTCGCCAGCGAGTATGGGCTGGAGCTCTATCCGTTCTTCCTCGATGGCGTCGCCACCCATGCCGAATACCAGCTTGCCGACGGCATGCATCCCAATGCGGCGGGCGTGGATGTGATGGTGGAAAAGACGCTGCCCAGCGTCGAAGCCTTCATCCGGTCGATCAGGCCACAGAGCGGGGGACAATCAAATTAACGCTTGCCTCAAGGCGGGTTAAGTGATTCGCTGAGGGTACGACTAGCAGATTCGGGGAGCTCGCCATGCCGAGAATTTTCACCGCCCTCGAAATCCCGCGCGAACAGGCGTTAAGTCTTTCGCTGTTGCGCGGCGGCCTGCCCGGGGCCCGCTGGATCGATGTGGAGAACTACCACATCACCTTGCGGTTCATCGGCGATGTCGACTTCCGCACCGCAGACGAGGTCGTTCACTGGCTTGACCGGATCGAGCGTCCGTCCTTTCGCCTCAGCCTCGCCGGAACCGGCCATTTCGGCTCCAAGAAGCCGCATTCGATCTGGGCCGGCGTGTCGCCCTCGCCAGAGCTCGTCGCGCTGCAGGCCGATATCGACCGCATCTGTCAGAGGCTCGGGCTGAAGGCCGATCCGCGCAAGTTCATGCCGCATGTCACGCTGGCGCGGCTGCGCGGCGCCAAGGTTTCCGATGTCGTCGATTACCTGGCCGCGCGCGGCAATTTCCAGACGCTGCCGTTCACGGTCGGGCGCTTCGTGCTGATGTCGTCGCGCGATTCCGTCGGCGGCGGGCCCTACAAGGTCGAGGAGGCGTTCGATCTTTACGATCCGCAGGATGCCTACAGCTTCGACAACAGCGACTGGCAGCCCGCCAACAGCATGTGGTAGACGGTCTCGAAGCCGTCTTCCGCGTCATAATAGGGGTCGGGGATCTCTTCGCGCCGGCCGAGCGTGTATTCGCTGAAGAGGGCCACGGTCGCATCCGGAGCGGGGCCGGCGAGTCGGTTCAGCGCCGTGACATTGTTGAAATCCATGCCGAGGATCAGCGAGAACCGGCTGAAATCCTGCCGGGTGATCTGGCGGGCGCGCTGATTTGCGATATCGAAGCCATGGCGGATCGCCGTCGCCCGTGAGCGCGGATCGGGTAGTTCACCCTGATGCCAACTGCCGATGCCGGCGGAATCCAGCCTGAATTCGTCAAGCCGCCCGGCGTCTCTTGCAAGCTGGGCAAACAGGCCCTCGGCCAGCGGCGAGCGACAGATATTGCCGCTGCAGACGAACAGAACGGCGTGTTTATGCGGTTGTGCCATGATGTTTGCGCAATTTCATGAACGATATTCTCGAAATGGAGGATGCCATGGATGACACCCGACTGGAACCGGAAGAGCTGAGCACAGCGCTCGACGCGCGCAAGGGCTGGGCGCTTGCCGAAGACGAGACCGCGATCACCCGCGATTTCAAGTTCGCCGATTTCCGCGAGGCCTTCGCCTTCATGAGCGAATGCGCCCTTGCCGCCGAGCGGATGGATCATCATCCCTCCTGGAGCAATGTCTATAACAGGGTCGGCGTGTCGCTGACCACCCATTCCTCCGGCGGCGTTTCCGCCCTCGACATCGAAATGTCGAAGATCATGGATGCGGCGGCCCGGCGCTATGGCATTTGAGCGCGCACGCCCTATATCGCCGGTAACACGGAGTTTGTCATGAGCGATATCAAATATGGCGACATTCTTGAGCCGGGCGACGAGGAGACGCAGGCCGAAAACGAGCGGATCGTGCGCGAGGGTTTCTGGCGCAAGCTGACCCGCACGGCGGCGCGCATCCCCTTCGCCCGCGATGCCGTCGCTGCCTATTACTGCGCCACCGACCGCAACACGCCACTCGGCGCGCGGGTGGTGCTTTACGCGGCGCTTGCCTATTTCATCATGCCCGCCGATCTCATTCCGGATATCTTCCTGTTCGTCGGCTTTACCGACGATCTGGCGGTGCTGACCACGGCCCTGACCATGATCCGCAGGAACATCGAGGATGAGCACTATGATCGCGCGGATTCGGCGCTGACATCGATCCGCAAGCACTGATTGGAATTCGATCCGCCCTCTGCCGCAATCTTGCCGTGATTGGCGGCATTTGTCGTGGCATAATCGTCAGGACGCACATGCGCGAGACCAGGTCGGAAACCGTTTCGGTGTTGAGATTTTGGTAACCTCGCTTGCGTATGTATTTGGACAAGTCTCAAAGTCGCGGGGCGCGCATCTTTATGGTGCCGCGACCGGCCCAAAGCAGAGAAAATCGGCAGGATCACATGTTTGCAAAAAGAATCGTCCTCGTACTGGTACTTCTATTCACCGGCGCCTCGATCGCTTCCGCGCAGACGCCGACGCCCATCCAGAAATTCGACGCATGGGTCGCCTATTCCTACCAGTCGGATGCCGGCAAGGTGTGTTACGCCCTTTCGGTGCCGGCCAAGAAGGATCCGGCGAATGTCGATCACGGCGACAACTTCTTCGTGGTGACCAAATATCCGGGCCAGAACGTTTCGCTTGAGCCGCAGGCGATGATGGGCTTCACCCTCAAGGAAGGCTCGACTATCGACGTAGTGGTCGATGGCAAGAGCTTCCCGATGTATCACAAGGGCAAGGGCGGCTGGCTTGAAAACGCCGCGCAGGAGCCGACGCTGGTGGCCGCCATGAAGGCCGGCCGCACCATGGAGGTGGACGCCACCTCCGCCCGCGGCACCAAGACGTCCCACACCTATTCCCTGATCGGCATCACCGCGGCGCTGAACAAGATCAGCACCTGCAACTGATCAAGCTCTGATTGACGCCAAAACCCGGCTTCGGCCGGGTTTTTGCATTTGAGTGGCAGCTCTCGAGCAAAATCACCGGTGGCCTTGCAAGAGGCTTTCGGTCTATAAAATTCGCATTCTCGATTGAAAGGTTGGCCCCATGATACCCGTCGACGATCTCGTTGGAATGAAGGTTCTGGTAACGGGCGCAAGTTCCGGCATTGGCGCTGCGGCCGCGGCCGCGTTTTCTCGTTCCGGGGCCGAGGTGTGCCTGCATTATTACAGCGGCAGGGAAGCGGCCGAAACGCTGGCGGCGGAGCTGAGGGCGGCGGGCGGCAAGGCCCATGTGGTCGGCGGCGATGTCTCGCGCGCGCCGGATACCGAGCGGATCGTGAAGGAAGCGGCGGAGCTGATGGGCGGGCTCGATTGCCTTGTCAACAATGCCGGCGCGATCGGCCGGGTCGCGGTCTCCGATTTCGACGAGGCGATCTATGAGCAGGTCTTCGATCTCAACACCCGCTCGATCCTCAGAATGGTGCGCCACGCCGCACCCTTGCTCAGGGAAAGCGATCGCGCCTCGATCATCAATCTCGGCTCCATCGCCGGGCGTCATGGCGGCAACAAGGGATCGGGTGTTTATGCCGCGGCCAAGGCGGCCGTCCATTCACTGACGCGCAGTCTCGCCAAGGAACTCGCTGGCGACGGCATTCGCGTCAATGCCCTGGCGCCCGGCGTCATCGAGACGCCGTTTCACGACGAGACGCCGCACGCAGCCATGAACGCGGCGCTGAACGCGATCCCGCTCGGGCGGCTCGGCACGGCGGAGGATTGCGCCTGGAGCTTCGTGTTCCTGGCCTCGCCGACCATGGCCGGCTTTATCACCGGCCAGATCATCGACATCAATGGCGGGCAATATATGCCCTGACCGGCGGCCAGCCGCCGGTTGGCCGTTCAGGCGCTTTTGACGAAGCGCTGGTTGCGTTCCATCAACAGGCCCCAGTTCTGGGCGGAGGCGAGGTGGAGCGCGATCGCGTCCGTCCAGCCCTTTTCCGTCCACTGTTTCAGCGTCCTTGCCGGCAGCGCGCGGTAACGCTCGATATCGATGACGCTGAAACCGTCGAGGCGGTAGCGCGACTTGTCCGGGAAATCCATGTCGACATGGCGGGCGACCAGAATATCCGCCTCGGAAATCGCCTTCAGGAAGGCGGTGTCCTGCGCGCGGTGCTGGTGATAGGCCTCGCACAGATGCAGCATAGGCTCGACCGCCTTGCTGGCGGTGCCGTCCTCGTTGAAGATCGGCGCGGCATCCGGCGCATCGGCAAGCGGCTTGATCCGGCCGCTCTCGCTGTCATAGGCGAGGTAGCGGGTGTCCTGGTCCGGCGACTGCACCAGAATGAAGGGGTAGCGGCGGATATAGGCCGGAATGTAGGTGCGCGCCGCCCAGGCGCCGTCTTCCTCGAGCATCAGATTGCGGCCCTGCTTCAGCCCGACGATCGCCACCGGAGAGGGCTCTTTTCCGCCGACGAACACGATCGGATAATGCCGGATCGAGGGCATGAATTCGCTGACCGAAAGCGGGATTGCCGTGGCCTCGGCCGTGAAGGAAAAATCCTGGCTGCCGACAAGCCCCATCGCCTTGTGGTCCTCGAAGCGCAGCACCTGCGGCTTCCTGTAGAAAAGCGGCAACTGGGTTTGGGTGGTCATTGAATTATGGTCTCCTCTCGGCCCTGTCCGGTATGACGTACCGCTCTCTTACATGGGTTGCCGGAACGGAACAATCGCTGATCTCTTCTCGATTCGTCTTGCCTGAGTTGCAGGTTATAATTTCTTTTACCTCTGGTTGACATTGCAAGCGGAGATTGAGAAAGTTAACTACTTGTTAATCTGACGAGTGACTGGAGAGGGACAATGAGATATCTGACATGTGTCGTGCTGGGCGCGGCCGCGCTCGCGGCTGGCTGCGGCAACAATGGCAATGATGGCATCGCAACCAACGCGCTTGGTTATTACGGGGACGTGAACTGGGACACGGGCCGGATCGACGGGTCGGGGACGGCGGAGGCCGGTATTCGTGTCAACGATGATGACAGCGTGACCGTTCAGATCAACGAGGGTCCCTATGCCGGGGAAACCACAACATTCTATTACGATGGCGCGGGCGGCTACACGACCGACGACGCCGATGCCTATCTGCAGCTCGGCTATTTCGACAATCCGAACGTCAAGGATGGCCCGGTGGTGGCCCTGATCGACGTTGGTGGGGATGACGAAGAGCTAACCCTGATGGCGCTCCGCTCAAGCAACGACATGACGGCCGAATCCGACATGCCGCTCACGGGCTTTGCCACCTATACCGGCAGCCATCTGGGCGGAGCGACGATCCCCGGCCAGTATCTCGATTATATCGAGGGCGGTTTCCAGGCCAATGTCGATTTCGGCACCGGTCAGCTTGCCGGCGCCATGCAAAGCGATCTTGGCGATATCACCTTCGATGCCACCATTTCCGGGGCCGAGTTCAACTCGAACGCCAATTCGATCGCGATCGGTAATGACTACGGCGTCATCAACCAGGGGGCTTCCGCCGTCGAGGGCGGCTTCTACGGAGCCGGCGCTGCCGGCATGGCGGGGACCTATATGCTGAACGGCCAGGGGTCGCTGGATGGGGCAGGCGCCGTCGGCGCCTTCGTCGCCGACCGGAACTGACCGTCGCCGGGACGATCACGGGCCGGGCAAGGCCCGTGATCATGATCGGCAGATATTCCGGGCAATCGAGCGGTGATACCTTTCGCAAAGGCGCGGATCCGTTCTAAGCATGTAATTCAAGCCTTTTCGCAGACCTCGGGCAAAGCCATGCGGTCGCGAAACGCAGTGGTACAGAGTTCGCGGTCATCGGATGCAGTTCGCACGTCTCATTCTCCGTCTGAAACGCATGGCGGCTCCGGCCCTCATGGCGTTCATCGTCGGCTTTGGCGGGAAGGCGGCGCTGGCGGACAACCCGTTTCCCGAAATCAAGAGGCTGATCGAATCGGGTCAGTATGACCAGGCGATGGCGCTCTCGGCGCATCTGACCCGGGATCCGGAAATGTCCGCCCTGTCGCAGAAATTCACCTATGCGCTGATCCTGAAGCGCCAGGGGAAGCTGAAACAGGCGGCGGGGATCATGCGCGCAATTCTCGCGGAAAAGCCGAACCTGTCGCGGGTGCGTCAGGAGCTTGCCCATACGCTCTCGCTAATGGGCGAGAAGAAGGCCGCGATCTACCATTTCTCGATCCTCGCCGACAATGCGCCGAGCGAATCGCTGCGCTCCTTCTACGAGGATTTCATCGACCGCGTGAACCTCGATCGGCCATGGACGCTCGGCGGCTATGTGGCGATCGCCCCCAGCACCAACATCTCCAATTCAACCGACGAGGACCTCGTTCATATCGGCGGCATTCCGCTTGTGCCCGGCGAAAAGGCCGAAAGTGGCGTCGGGCTGAACTATGGCGTGAACGGCACCTATACGTTCGAACTTGTCGACGATCTCTCGCTCACCTTCGGCGGCTCGGTCACCGGCCTCGCCTATAAGGAAACCGTCTATAACCAGACCCAGTTTGGCGGCTTCTCGCAGCTTTCCTGGCGCATGGATCCCTGGATCTTCAGCGGCGGCATCGCGGCAGAGCGGGTGCTCCTGGGCAATGAGCCTTATCGCACAGGCTATGGCCCGGTGTTTTCCGTGCGCCGGTCTTTCGGCGCCTTCGGCGTCACCTCGGCCAATTTTTCCTATCAGTGGCTGGATTATGATGAGGTCGATGCCTTTGACGGCTATCAGGTCGGTTTCAGCCTCAATCACCGCTACGCGCTGACGGCGGCGAGCAGCATCCGCGTCGGCGGCGGCTACAACTATGTCCATGCCGAAAACGACATCAATTCCTATGATGGCTATAATCTGAATGCCAAATATGCGCGCGAATGGTCGGGCGGCATCCTCACCGATATCGCGGTCTCGGGCACGCTCAGGGATTATGTCGGCGATTTTCCGCTGATGACCGAGTCGCGTCTTGACCGGCGCATTGACGTCGAGGTCGGCGCGACGTTCCGCACGCTGGCGATGAAGGGCTTCGCGCCCCGATTGGAATACGCCTATTCGCAGAATTTTTCGAATGTCGAGCTCTATGATTACAACAAGAGCACGGTCTCGCTGTTCGTGACCAAGCAGTTTTAGCGCATCGGGCTCAACCTTGGCGCTGCGCGGCCGCCTGCAAGAACTCGACCTCGCGCCCCGGTCGGATGATCGCGGCGGTCAGCCGGCCCTTGGCATAGGCGCCGGTATCGATCGAGATCACCCCGTTCGCCATGACAGGCCTGTCGACCACGGTGTGGCCGTGGACGATCCATGTGCCGTCCTCGCGCGGCAGTTGCCCGAACGCCGGATGCCCCCAGGTCAGGTTGGCCGGGCGCTGGTGCTCCAGCGGCTTGCGGGGGTCTGCGCCGGCGTGCACCACGGCGACATTGCCGCTTTTCCAGAGCCGGGGCATTGCCTCCAGAAAGCCGGCCATGTCGCCGAGCTGCTGGAGCAGGGCGTTGCGAACCACGGGAAAATTGCGGTCCGCCAGCGCGTTGCCGAGGGAAATTTCCCTGAAGCTCTGAAGCGTCTGCAGCCCGCCATTGCGGAGCCACCGTTCCCCCTTTTCCTCTGGCGCATTCAGGAAGTCGAGGAGCATTTCCTCGTGATTGCCCCTGAGACAGAGGATATCGCCGTCGCGGTTCTGGCGCTCGTGGAGCATCCTCAACACGCCGGCGGAATTCTCGCCGCGGTCGATATAGTCGCCGACATGGACGATCTTCATACCGGGCGCGGCGGCGGCGATCTTGTCCCACAGCGCGGCGAGCGCGTCGGCGCAGCCGTGAATATCACCGATCGCGGCAAAGCCCTCGTCCGGCGTCGGCAGGCCGCCGCGAAACGGCCGCACGGGTTCCGCCCGGTTTTCGGGGGCAGGGCGGGTGAAGAGGCGTCGCAGTGATTTCATGGTCGGGACGTCTCCTGCAGAGGCCAGACGGCGTGGTCGCGGGCGCGCCGCGAATATGCACTCACGCTAACAGAGAGCGGGCCCGCCGCGCAAGAAACCCATGTCAGACCTGCCCGCGCCGGGTTTGCTATGGCTACTCCGGCTGTCCGTAATAGGCGGTCGCGCCGTGCTTGCGCAGGAAGTGCTTGTCGAGCAGTTCCTGCTCGATCGGCTTCAGGCCAGGCTCAAGCTGCAGCGATGACAGCGCCATATCGGCGATGCATTCCACCGCCACGGCAACCTCGACGGCCTTGGCGACCGTCTTGCCCCAGGTGAACGGCGCGTGGCGGTTGACGAGCACGGCCGGAAAATCGAGCGGATTGAGGTCCCTGAACCGCTCGACGATGACATTGCCGGTCTCCCATTCATAGCCGGATGCGATCTCCTCCGGCGTCATCTTCCGGGTCACCGGTATCTCGCCATAGAAATAATCCGCATGGGTGGTGCCGAAATTGGGGATGGCGCGACCGGCCTGGGCGAAGGCGGTGGCGCGGGTCGAGTGGGTGTGGACCACGCCGCCGATCTCCTCGAAGGCCAGAAACAGGCGGCGGTGCGTGGGCGTATCGGAGGAGGGGCGCATATTGCCTTCCACGATGTTTCCCTCGAAATCGACGATCACCATGTTTTCCGGCGCGAGATCGGCATAGTCGACCCCGCTCGGCTTGATCGCGAACACGGCCCTGTCTCGGTCGACCGCGCTGGCATTGCCGAAGGTGAGGTTGATCAGCCCCTGTTTCGGAAGGGCGATATTGGCTTCATAGGCCTCGCGCCGGATTTCCTTGTACATGGCCTGCCTCCTCAAGCCTTGATGCCGAGGCCGAGATGCCAGTAGATCTCGTTGTTCCTGAGATCCTGCTTGAACCGGTCGATCCGGGTGTCGTCATTGATGACGGCAAGCTCGATGCCGGCCATGGTGGCGAAATCCTCCAGCATTTCGGTGGTTACATCGTTGGAATAGGCGGTGTGGTGGGCGCCGCCGGCCAGAATCCAGGCGGAAAGCGCGGTCTTGAAGTCCGGCTTGCATTCCCAAACGGCGCGCGCCACCGGCAGTTTCGGCAGGTCGGGGTGCTCGACCGAGGTCACCTCGTTGACCAGAAGACGGAAGCGGTTGCCCATGTCCATCAGGCTGGCGTTGAGCGCCGGGCCGAGCTTCGCGTTGAAGACCATGCGCACCGGATCGGCCTTGCCGCCGATGCCGAGCGGATGGATTTCGATCGACGGCTTGCCGTCGGCGATCGAGGGGCAGATTTCCAGCATGTGCGAGCCGAGTACCTGCTCGTGGCCGGGCGCCATGTGGTAGGTGTAGTCCTCCATGAAAGAGGTCGCCCCGCTCATGCCGTGGCCCATCACCTTCAGCGCGCGCACCAGCGCCACGGTCTTCCAGTCGCCCTCGCCGGCAAAGCCATAGCCGGCCGCCATCACCCGCTGGGTCGCCATGCCCGGCAGCGTCTCCATGCCGTGCAGGTCTTCGAACGTGTCGGTAAAGCCCTTGAAGCCGCCGGCCTCGAGGAAGGTCTTCAGGCCGAGCTCCTGGCGCGCGGCGTTCAGCAGGCTGTCATGGCGATCGCCGCCCTTTTTCAGAACATCGGCAACATTGTATTCATTCTCGTAGCTTGCCGCGAGATCGGCGACATCGCCGTCGGAAAGCGTGTTCATGACATCGACAAGGTCCATGATGCCATAGCCGTTGACCGAGAAGCCGAGCTTCATTTCGGCGGCGACCTTGTCCCCCTCGGTGACGGCAACCTCGCGCATATTGTCGCCGAAGCGGCAGAACCGGCCGCCCTGCCAGTCGTCCCAGGCGCGCGCGGCGCGCATCCAGGCGTCGATTCGGGCGTGCACTTCCGGGTCGCTCCAGTGGCCCGCGACCACCTTGCGGCCGAGCCGCATGCGGGTGTGGATGAAGCCCGCCTCGCGGTCGCCATGGGCGGCCTGGTTCAGGTTCATGTAGTCCATGTCGATCGTGTCCCACGGCAGTTCGCGGGCATACTGGGTATGGAAGTGCAGGAACGGCTTGTTGAGCAAATTGAGCCCGCGGATCCACATTTTCGACGGTGAGAATGTGTGCATCCACAGGATCAGCCCGCCGCATTCCGGATCGGAATTGGCGCGGACCGCCAGTTCGGTCGCCTCCGCCGGGCTCTTGACTACGGGCTGCGGCACGATTTCGAGCGGCAGATTGCCATCCGTCGACAGTGCGGTCGCGATCTCGGTGAATTGCGCGTCGACCTGGGCGAGCGTTTCGGGGCCGTAGAGATGCTGCGAGCCGCAGACGAACCAGATTTTCAGTGGTTTGAGGCCGATCATGTTTATCCTCCGGAATGTGAGCGCGTCGATGGATTGCCGTTTTCCGTCCTGACGCGCGTGAAGCAAGTGTGTGGCGCTTTCGCGCCCTGTTATGCGTTTCGAACCCTGTCGCGGATGTCGATCAGATCCTTCATGATCTTCGACAGGTCGGAATCGCGGGTAATCCCGCCGAAACCGTCATGCAGGGTCAGGTAGAGACCGTAGAGCTCCTCATAGACCGCGACGTTTTCGGGGATCGGGTCGTAGCGGATATCCTTCAGCCCGGTCATCGCACGCGTGGTGGCCTTGATGTCCTCATGGGCGCCGGCGACGGAGGCGGCGGCCACGGCCGCGCCCAGCGCGCAGGTCTGCGCCGAACGGGTCACAAGCATCGTCCGGTTCATGACGTCGGCATAGGTCTGCATCAGCATCGGGTTTTTCTCGGCGATGCCCCCGGCGCAGACGACCTTGTCGATCGGCACGCCGTAATCGGTCATGCGCTCGACGATGGCGCGCGCGCCGAAGGCGGTGGCCTCCACCAGCGCGCGGTAGATCTCGGCGCGGGTCGAATAGAGCGTCTGGCCAAGAATGAGACCCGTCAGGCGCTGGTCGACCAGAATGGTGCGGTTGCCATTGTTCCAGTCGAGCGCCAGAAGCCCGCTTTGGCCGGCCTTCATGCCCGCCGCCTCGCGGGAAAGCTCCTCATGCAGCGCCGGGCCGCCCTGGCAGACCCGTTCGACCCACCATTTGAAGATGTCGCCGACGGCGGACTGCCCCGCCTCGATGCCGTAGAAACCCGGCAGGATCGAGCCTTCGACAATGCCGCAAAGGCCGGGGATGGCGTCCGATTTCGACATGTCGACGATCGCGCAGTCGCAGGTGGACGTGCCGATGACCTTGACCAGCATGCCTTCCTCGATGCCGCAGCCGATGGAGCCGAGATGGTTGTCGAAGGCGCCGGTGGCGATCGCGATGCCTTCCGGCAGGCCGAGCTTTTCGGCCCATTCGGCGCATAGCGTGCCGGCGGGCACCGAAATGTCCTGCGCGGTATCGTAAAGCCGGTCGCGCAGGTCGGCGATCGCGGGATCGAGCATGCCCAGGAATTCCTTGTCCGGCAGGCCACCCCATTTGGGATTGTAGAGCCCCTTGTGGCCGGCCGCGCAGACGCCGCGCTTGATATCGGCGGGCGCCTTGACGCCGGCGAGCACCGAGGGGATCCAGTCGGCAAGCTCGACCCAGGAGGCCGCCGCATCAAAGACGGCGCGGTCGACATTCAGGCAGTGCCAGATCTTCGACCACCACCATTCCGATGAATAGGTATCGCCGACCATGGCGAGATAATGCGGCCGTTCGGCCTTGCCGAGCGCGGTGATCTTCTCGGCCTCGCGCCAGCTCGTATGGTCTTTCCAGAGCCAGCAATGGGCGTTGAGATTGTCGGTAAATTCCGGGTCCATCGCCAGCGCGCCGTTTTGCGCGTTGACCGGAAGCGGGCTGGAGCCGGTGGTGTCCACGCCGATGCCGATCACCTTCGAGGCGTCGAATTTCTCATGCCGGGCCGCCTGTTCCAGTGCGCCGCGAATGCTCGCTTCCAGGCCCTGCAGGTAATCGGCGGGGTTCTGGCGGGCGAGCAGCGGATCATCTGCGTCGAGCATTACGCCTTGATCGCCGCTTGGATAATCGAAGACATGGGTGCCGTATTCAAACCCGTCATCGCAGCCGACGACCAGTGCGCGCACCGAATTTGTGCCGTAATCGATACCGATGGAGAACATGGGTGCCTCGCCTAAACTATTCACTTATTCGCGGGTCCCCGGCAGGCCGGAGACTGTGCTGTTGTTTTCATTGTGCTGTTGCCCGCTCCGTGGTCAAGCGCAGCAAGCCTTTCTGCAGCAGGATGAACAGGAGCAGAAGAATACCGATGGCGATCTTGGTCCACCAGCTCGACAACGTCCCGTCGAAGACGATGTAGGTCTGGATCAGGCCCATGGTCAGCACGCCGAACAGCGTGCCGAACACATAGCCGGCGCCGCCCGTCAGCAGCGTGCCGCCGATGACCACCGTCGCAATCGCCGTCAGCTCCGTTCCGACGGTTGCCAGCGGATAGCCGGAGCCGGTGTAGATCGCGAACACGATGCCGGAAAGTCCCGCCATGAAGCCGGAAAAGGCATAGATCGAGACCGTCGTGCGTCCGATCCGCGAACCCATCAGCCGCGCCGTCTGCTCGCCGCCGCCGAGCGCGAACACATTGGCGCCGAAGCGGGTCTTGTGCGCGACCAGGTGGCCGGCGACAAAGGACAGCAGCATGACGATGCCGATCAGCGTCAGCCGGCCCTTGCCGGGCATCACCCAGTAGGTCTTCTGCAGCATGTTGAAGAATTCATTGTCGATCGGCACGGAATCGATGGTCAGCATATAGGCGACGCCGCGCGCCAGGAACATGCCGGCAAGCGTGACGATGAAGGCCGGCATGCCGAGCGTGTAGATCAGCCAGCCCATCGCCGCGCCGAAGGCCGTGGTAATGGCGAGAAGCAGCGCGAACACGACGAGCGGATGCAGCCCGGTATCGCGCAGCAGAACCGAGATGAACACGCCCGAAAACGCGATCACCGAGCCGACCGAAAGATCGATGCCGCCCGACAGGATCACCACCGTCATGCCGACGGCGACGATGCCGAGATAGGCGTTGTCGGTGAGCAAATTGCCCGCCACACGGGTCGACAGCATGAACGGGAACTGGATGTAGCAGATCGCATAGGCGACGATGAAGATCGCGATCGTGGCGTAGAGCGGATAGAGGCGCGGATTTCTCATTCTCCCGCCTCCTGTGCGGTTTTGCGGGCAAGCATTTTCTGCCGCAGATATTTCAGGTCGCCGGTAATGTTGGGCGATTGCAGGACCAGGATGAAGATCACCAGCACAGCCTTGATCACCAGATTATATTCCGAGGGGAAGCCGGCGAGCAGAATGCCGGTGTCGATGGTCTGGATGATCATCGCGCCGATCACCGCCGCCGAGATTGAGAACCGTCCGCCCATCAGCGAGTTGCCGCCGACGACGGTGGCGAGTACCGCGTCAAGCTCCAGCCAGAGCCCGGCATTGTTGGCGTCCGCGCCGCGGATATCGGCGGTGATGATGATGCCCGCAAGCGCCGCGCAGAAGCCGGAGGCCATGTAGACGGCGATCAGCAGGACGCGGGCATTGATGCCGGCCAGCGCGCTTGCCCGCCGGTTGACGCCGATCGCCTCGATCAGAAGTCCGAGCGCCGTGCGCCGCACCAGCAGGATCGCAAGCGCCGCCGTCAGCACCCAGATCCACACGGGCACCGGAATGCCGAGCAAGGAACCGGAGCCGAGAAAGGCAAAGCCCGGCAGGTTGAAGGTCAGTATCCGCCCCTCGGTGATCAACTGGGCGATGCCGCGTCCGGAGATCATCAGGATCAGCGTGGCGACGATCGGCTGGATGCCGATGAAGGCGACCAGAACGCCGTTGAAGAGGCCAGCAGCGAGGCCGGCGATAACGGCCATGGCGATCGCCGCGGCAAGTCCGTAGCCCGCGCCGATGGTGGCGGCCGCCATCGCGCCGGTAATCGCGATCACCGTGCCGACAGAAAGGTCGATGCCGCGGGTGGCGACCACCAGCGTCATGCCGATCGCGAGCAGCGCCACCGGCGCGCCGCGCTTCAGAACGTCTATCACCGGCCCGACGAAGCGGCCGGACGAATATTCGATCTGCAGGAAGCTCGGGAAGAACAGGCTGACGAGGGCCACCAGAACCGCGAGCGTGATCAGTTGCGGGATAACGCGTTTCAGTCCGGCGGGCATCACACGGCCTCCGTCTTCTTGGAGGAGGCGATCGTCTTGACGATGTTGTCGGTGGCGATCTCCGCGCCTGTCAGTTCGGCCACATGGCGGCGGTCGCGCACGACGATGACGCGGTCGGAAACCGCAATCAGTTCGTCAAGCTCGGATGAGATGATCAGGATCGCCATGCCCTCCTCGGTAATGGTCTGGATCAGGTGCAGGATTTCCGCGTGGGCTCCGACATCGATGCCGCGCGTCGGCTCATCGAGGATCAGGAAGCGCGGGTTCATCGCCAGCCAGCGGGCAAGCACGACCTTCTGCTGATTGCCGCCGGAGAGTTCGCCGATCGGCTTTTCCGCGCTGGAGGTGCGGATATCGAGCTTTTCGATATATTCCGCGGCCAGCCGGTCCTGCTCGGCGCGGCTGATCGGGCGCGCCCAGCCGCGCCGCGCCTGCAGCGCCAGCGCGATGTTCTCGCGCACCGACAGATCGGCGATGATGCCGTCGGTCTTGCGGTCCTCGGGCGCAAAGCCGAAGCCGGCCGCGATCGCATCGCGCGGATTGGCGATCGAAATCTTGCCGTTGTCATCGGAAATCGAGCCGGACTGGGCGCTGCGAACGCCGAACATCAGCTCCGCGGTTTCGGTGCGGCCGGAACCGAGCAGCCCGGCCAGCCCGACCACCTCGCCGCGATGGATGTCGAGATCGAAGGGCTCGATGAAATTGCGCTTGCCGAAATCGCGGACCTTGATCAGCGGCTCGCTGCCGACCCGGCCTTCGGTGCCGCGGCGCTGGGCGTCGGCTTCGCTCTCGTCCAGCTCGCGGCCGAGCATGTGGGAAATCAGCCGCACGCGGTCGAGCTCGGCGGTCTTCTCGGTGGTGATCTTGCAGCCATTGCGCAGCACGGTCACGCGGTCTGTGAGCGCGAAGACCTGATCGAGGAAGTGGGAAACGAAGATGATGCCGAGGCCCTCGTCGCGCAGCTTGCGCACGACATCGAACAACATCTCGACCTCGCGAGCGTCGAGGCTGGCGGTCGGCTCGTCGAGGATCAGCACCTTGCCGGAAAGCGCCACCGCGCGGGCGATGGCGACGATCTGCTGGACGGCGACCGAATAGCTGCCGAGATCGCGGTTGACGTCGATGTCGAGGCCGTAGCCGGCGATCATCGCTTCGGCCTCGCGGCGCATCGCGCCGCCGTCGATGATGCCGAAGCGGCGTGGTTCGCGGCCGAAGGTGAGGTTCTGCGCGACCGTGAGGTTCGAAAGCAGGTTCACCTCCTGATAGACCGTGCCGATGCCGAGATCCTGCGCCTCCAGCGTCGAGCGCGGTGAAATGGTCTGGCCCTCCAGCGTGATCGTGCCTTCGTCGCGGCTATAGGCGCCGGTCAGGCATTTGATCAGCGTGGATTTGCCAGCGCCGTTTTCGCCGAGCAGGGCGTGCACTTCGCCGGCGGCAAGCTCGAAGCCGACATCGTCGAGCGCCTTCATGCCGACGAAGCTCTTGGTGAGGTTTTGAATTGTCAGAAGCATTTTCGAGCACCCTGGATCGATCGCGCGGCGCCTTTTGTCTTGCAAGCATTTTCGGCGGGCGAGGCGCCCGACCGAAATATGCTCCAGGCGTGCCGAGGCGGCCGGGACCCCGATGACCCGACCGCGCCCGGGAGGATGGCTTAGTAGCCGAGGCTCTTGCGGCGCTCCGCCTCACCCGCGGGATCGTCTGCCTGGGTGTAGAGCTTCGATTCCGTCTGGATGAATTTCGGCGGCATGGTGCCGTCGGCCCAGTATGCTTCCAGAGCATCGAAGGCGGGGCCCGCCATGTTCGGCGTCAGCTCCACGGTGGCATTCGCCTCGCCGGCGGCCATGGCCTGGAAATAGTCCGGAACCGCGTCGATCGCGACGATCAGGATATCGGAACCGGGCTTCAGGCCGGCTTCCTTGATCGCCTGGATGGCGCCCACGGCCATATCATCGTTGTGCGCATAGAGCGCGCAGATGTCGGCGCCGCCGTTTTCGGCCTGCAGGAAGCTTTCCATGACTTCCTTGCCCTGCGAACGGGTGAAGTCGCCAGTCTGGCTGCGGACGATCTCGATGTTGGAATGGCCATCGATCGCATTGCGGAAGCCGGTGGCGCGGTCGATCGCCGGCGAGGAGCCGGTCGTGCCCTGGAGTTCGACAACGCGGCAATCCTTGTCGCCGACCTCGTCGACCAGCCAGCCGCCGGCCACTTCGCCCTCATGCACGAGGTTGGAGCCGACCGCCGTCAGATAGAGATCGTCGGAGCTGTCGACCTGGCGGTCGAGCAGGACGACCGGAATCTCGGCATCCTTGGCTTCTTCCAGCGCGCTGTCCCAGCCGGTGGCGACGACCGGCGCGAGCAGGATGGCGTCGACGCCCTGGGCCACGAAGGCGCGGATGGCGGCGATCTGGTTTTCCTGCTTCTGCTGGGCATCGGAGAATTTCAGGTCGATGCCGCGCTCTTCGGCCTGCTGCTTGGTGAGCGTGGTTTCCGCTGCGCGCCAGCCCGATTCCGAGCCGATCTGCGAGAAGCCGACGGTCTGGGCCGAGGCGGCGGCAGCCGTCATGGTGATGGCGGCGACGGTTGTAAGCAATAGAGACTTCATCTGTTATGTCCTCCCGTTAACAGAACGCGGCAAGGTTTTGCCGCAGATGCGGGCGGCGCCTATGAGCCGCCCGGCAATACGCCGAGACATTCCGCACGGTCGGGGGCATGTCCTCCCGCCACGACCGTTCGTCTTGCGGCAACCGGCAGGTTTCCCGGCCCGGCTTCCCGCAAAAAATGTCCTTGCGATGAGGGGAGTGTTGCAATTTACCGCTATAGGGACAAATGAATAATCGTGTTTCTGATATAGCAGAAATGGTATGGATATGACGTCAGACGGCGAGCGCTACAGCGGACAGGACGAATTCATCCGGCGCGGACTGCGGTTTTCGCAGATGCGTCTGATCGCGCTGCTCGACCGCAAGGGCCAGAT
Source organism: Martelella sp. FOR1707 (assembly GCF_053484265.1). NCBI lineage: Bacteria > Pseudomonadati > Pseudomonadota > Alphaproteobacteria > Hyphomicrobiales > Aurantimonadaceae > Martelella > Martelella sp. FOR1707. The sequence goes on from NZ_JBAKFP010000005.1 coordinate 520,568, forward strand.
ATCATCGGCCGCCGCCCAGCTCGGCATGACCCAGTCGGCGGCCTCGCGGCTTCTGTCGGAACTGGAGCACACGGTGGGCGCCAAGCTCTATGAACGCCACGGCCGCGGCGTCGAACTGACCGAGGCGGGCCAGGCGATGGCTGAGCAGGCGCTGGTGATCCTCAACCAGCTCGATTACGCCCATCGCGAGATCGCGCAGATCGTCGAGGGCGCGCGCGGGCTGGTGCGCATGGGCGCGGTGACCGGCCCCTCGCTGCAACTGATCATGCCGGTGATCCGGCAGCTCAGGAGAGATTTTCCCGAGATCGAGGTTTCGGTGCAGGTGGATACCTCGGACAAGCTCGCCGAGGCGCTGTTCTCCCACGCCGTCGATTTCTACATCGGTCGCCTGCCGGAGGATATGGACGCGAAATCCGTGACCATGCGGCCGCTGGGCGTCGAGCCGGTGACCATGATCGCGGGCGTGCACCATCCGCTCGCCGGCCGGGAGTCGATCTCGATCGGCGAGTGCCTGGACTATGACTGGGTGATGCAGCCGGTCGGCACGCCGCTGCGGCGCTCGGTCGAGGCGCATCTGATGGCGAACGGCTTTCAGCTTCCCCGCCATGTCCTGGTCACCACGTCGCCACTGCTCTCGCTCGCCATGATCGCGGAGACAGACGCAGTGACGCCGGTGGCCCGACCGGTGGCGGACTTCTTTCACGCCGGCGGCAAGCTCGGCGCGGCGATCTGCCAACTGCCCGTGCGCGAGGGCATCGATGTCAGCGCCTATTCGATCATCCAGCGCGTTTCGGCGCTGCAGCCGCCGCCGGTCAAGCGCGTGCTGGCATTGATTGAACGCGAGATCGCGCTCCATCCCGACCAGTTTCCCGAAAGCGGCGCGCGGCGCCCGCAGAATTGATCTTAGTCAATGCGCGCTCCTGTGGGAGGGGCAGATTGAGGGCATCAATCCTGCACAAGGGAGCACATAGCCATGTTTACGAAGATCATCGTTCCTGTCGATATTTCGACCCTCGACAAGGGCGCCGATATCTTCAGGAAAGCCGCCAGCCTTCTGGACGAAGGCGGGAAAATCATTCTCCTCCACGTGGTGGAGGAAGTGCCCTCTTACCTCGCGATCGATGTGCCGGCCGATCTCATCGAAAACGCCACCGACGAGGCGCAGGACAAGCTCGTGAAGCTGCGCGACGACACCGGCATTGATGCTGAGATCGAATTGCGCAGCGGCCCGCCGGCGCGCGAAATTCTTGCCTGCGCCAAGGAGCAGGGCGCGGACCTGATCATCATCGCCTCGCATCGGCCCGATTTCTCGAACTATCTGTTGGGATCGACCGCCGACAGGGTCGTGCGCCATGCCGTCTGCTCGGTGCTGGTGCGCAGATAACAGTATCAATGAGGGCGTCCGGCCGTAAGACTGGACAGCCGAGGAGAACAATCATGGACGTTGCACATTACAAGGCCGTGCTGGAAACGCGCCAGGCCGAAATCCTGAAACGGTTGCACCGGATCGACGACGATCTCGGCCGCACCCGCAATCCCGACAGCGCGGACCGGGCGACCGAAGCCGAAAACGACGAGGTGCTCGAAGAATTCGGCCATGTCGGCTCGGACGAGTTGAAGGCGCTGGACGCCGCCCTGAAGCGCATCGAGGCCGGCACCTATGGCAAATGCGTGAAATGCGGCAAACCGATTTCGGAAGAGCGGCTGGAGGTTCTGCCGCAGACGCCGTTCTGCAAGAAATGCGCCGCCACGCTTTGATCTGGCAGATGGGCGGAGGCTGATTGGCCTGAAGGCCCAGCCTCCTGCCCGCTTCAAAGGAAGGTCGGTCATGGCAACTAATCGGCTTCATCGCGGCCGTCTGATTGACCACGTTCAGCTCGTGGTTCGCGATTTCAAGGCCAGCGAAACCTTCTACAAGGCGGTCATGTCGGTGCTCGATATCCCGGTTTTCGTCATGGGCGATGATTACCTCATGGCAGACGAACTGGTCGTATCGTCCGTTGGCAGCGCGACCGCTTCGGGTCAACTGACCGGGCGTCATCATCTCGCTTTTCAGGCGAAAGATCGTGCGACCGTTGACGCTTTCTACAGCGCTGCGCTGGCGCATGGAGGGCGTGACAATGGCGCGCCCGGCCTGCGGGCCTATCATCCGTCATATTACGCCGCCTTCGTGCTCGATCCCGATGGCAACAATATCGAAGCCGTGTATCAGGGAGAGGCGAAACGCAGCGCTCCCTCTGTTACAATTGATTTCTAGAGTAGCCACGTTCTTAGGGCGCTGCAGGCGTTCCGGTGGCCGTGATCCTGGTTCCCGCGATGGCGGCTGAGAGAGCGGAAAGGTCTCCGCTGGAAAGGCTTTCCAGGGAGAGGCCGGGTTCGCTGTCGATGCTCAGGGTCCAGTTGCCTTCCGGTTTGGGGAAGGCCCGGATCAGCGCGCTGAGTGCGGCCAACGATTCGGGAGGCATCGTTGTCTCAGGCCAGCTTGCAAGCATCGCAATCGCAGCCTCCTGAGCTGCCGCGATTGCGGGGCGGGGATCCTGGTCGGGAGGCAGGGTGCTCAGGATGGGCGGGGCGAAGAGCCTGGCGAAGAGACCGTTGTCTTCCAGAAAAGCCTCGAAATGATCGAGCGTGCCGGTGAGCTCGGTCAGGCTTGATATCGGCACATCGCTGTTGTCGAAGTCCGAGAGACCGGCTGATAGCGAGAGGCGGCCGAGCTTTCCGGCGCTGAGCTCGAAATCGACGTCGCCGGTCCGTTCGGCCGGATCCGTCGTGTAGGCAAGGTGAAGGTCAATGCCGGTGCTGGAGAGGCTGATGATGTAATCCTGGAGCGGCGATCCCGTTTGCGGCACGATATTCAGACCCTTTAGCGTCAAATCTGCTCCCGCGGAAAGTTTCCCGGCCTCAAAAGTTTGCAGGAGGTCGGGACTGAGCAGAACGACTTCATCAATTCTGTAATGAATATATGAACTCTCGGCCCAGGACAGGTGGGTGGCGCGGCAGCCGCCATCGACATCTTCGATATCGGTGTCCTGTGTGGTTTCGACGTCCGGAATGGATGCGAAAAGCGCAGCACAATCGGCGAGAGGCGCGGTCTTGTCCGCAAGCTCGGCCAGACTCGGCTGCGAAAGCAGCGGGAAAGCTAAAGCGAAGAGGCCGAGCGCTCGCATCGTTTCGTCTCCATAACAACGATAAGGTTGATGTCGGCTTTCAGTGCCGAGTGCGGCAGGAATGTGGCGCCTTGCACGCTCCGTCAACAGGACTTCAAGACCGGGCAACCGCATTGGGGGCACATAACTGCGGAAAGCGCGGTCGCCGGCTGAATGATCGTTTTGACACGGACCCGCCTCTCGCTCAATATGACGCGCATTGCGAACATGAGGAGCGGCGATCATGAAGACGTTGGGTTTGAGTTTGGCGGCGGCATTGATGGTCGCCGGATCGGCTTTCGCTCAGGACGAACAGGTCAAGTATTCCGACGCGCCGACGGCGGATTGCCTTGCGGCGGCCGATACGGCGGATGCGATGCGCGCGTGCATCGGGCTTGCGACGGCAAAATGCGTTGATGCCTCGGACTATGGCTCGACCACCGTCGGCATGATGGAATGTACGGGCAAGGAAACTGACTTCTGGGACGCGAAGCTGAACGCGACCTACAAGGAGTTGATGGCGCGCGCCGAAAAATTCGACAAGATGAACGCGGACGATCCGCGCATCATGTACAAGATCGCCGACAGCCTGCGCGACATGCAGCGCGCCTGGATTCCCTTCCGCGACGCATCCTGCACCTTTCAGTATGCGCTCGGCATGGGCGGCACGATCGCCTCGACGCTGTCTTCGAACTGCCAGCTGGAGATGACGGCGGAGCAGTATATCTATCTCGCGACCGCGTGGCAGGAGAACTGAACCGCATGGACGGCGACGGCGCGGCGTTGTAAAGCCGGGAAATACCAAGGGCCGATGATTAGGACCCATATGATGCGCGCTGGAATGGCTATCCGAGTAGGAAAACACCGCAGAGCGATGCTTGAGCATCGCGCGAGGATTTTGACGCCCTCGGGGGCCATTCCAGCCGCACCCTTTCAGGGCCGGGCGCTTTTGAAAGCTTGCGTCGTTGAAAATCCTCGCCGTAGCTATGGCTACGACTGCGGTTTTCGCCTAGCCCGCTTTCAAAATCGCTCCGGTCATATGGGTTCTAATCATCGGTCCTTGGTATAAGACCCAATTCAGGTGAAGCCATGCTGATACGCGATGCCGTGGAGGCCGATCTTCCGGCCATTCTCGAGATTTACAACGACGCCGTCATCAATTCGACCGCGATCTGGAACGAGATCGTGGTCGATCTCGACAACCGCAAGGCCTGGCTGGCCGCGCGCCGGGCCAAGGGCTTTCCGGTGCTGGTGGCCGAACGCGACGGCGCGGTCCTCGGCTATGCAAGCTATGGCGACTGGCGGGCCTTTGACGGCTATCGCCACACCGTGGAACATTCCGTCTATGTCCGCGCCGATATGCGCGGCGGCGGCATCGGCCGGGCGCTGATGGAGGCCCTGCTTGCCTATGCCAAAGAGGCGGGCGTTCATGCGATGATCGCCGCCATCGAGGCTGGCAACACCGGCTCCATCGCGCTGCATGAAAAGCTCGGCTTTTTCCACACCGGCCGCTACCCTGAGGTCGGCACCAAGTTCGACCGCTGGCTCGACCTCGTCACCATGCAGTATCTGTTTGCGCAGTAGGGCATCAGGCTGCCGACAAAGCCGCGGCTTCAGCGCCTTGTCTCACAGAGCCCTCCCGAGAGGCAGGGGTACCGCATATGGCGTGGCAGCTTGCTCCCGATACTCTCTCCCGCTTGCGGGAGAGATGCCCCGAAAGGGGCAGTGAGGGTAATGCAGCATTTCCAAATGGGCGGCGTTCGCGGTGATAGACTCCCCCCTCACTGTCGCTTTCGCGACATCTCTCCCCTCCGGGGCGAGAAGATTGGGGGGCTATGCGAAAAAGTCATATGCGATACGCTTGCCCCAACAGGGGGCAAGCCGAGGATGATGCGGGAGAGGCAGGTGGTTTATTGAAAAGTCCCGTGCGTTGCGCAGGGCGTCAAATCGCCCCAAGCGTCCTGCTGACGGCGTTTTTCCAGCCCTTGTAGAGGCGCTCGCGGGTGGCCTCGTCCATGGACGGGGTGAACTGGCGGTCGAGGGCCCAGATCTTCGCGAATTCGTTGCGGTCGGGATAGAGCCCGGCGCGGCTGCCGGCGAGCCAGGCGGCGCCGAGCGTGGTGGTTTCGACCACCTTGGGCCGGTCGACGGGAACGCCCAGAATGTCGGAGAGGAACTGCATGGTCCAGTCATTGGCGCTCATGCCGCCATCGACTCGCAGGATATTGGCGCTGTCGGCGCTGCCCCAGTCATCCTGCATCGCTTCCAGCAGATCTCGGGTCTGGTAGCCCACACTCTGAAGCGCGGCGCGGGCGAATTCGGCTGGCCCGGAATTGCGGGTCAGCCCGAAGATCGCGCCGCGGCTTTCGGCATCCCAATAGGGCGCGCCAAGGCCGGTGAAGGCCGGCACCATGTAGAGCGTCTGTTTCGCATCGGCGGATTTCGCCAGGGCATCGGTTTCTCGGGCATGGCGGATCACCTTCAGCCCGTCGCGCAGCCACTGCACCACCGCGCCGGCGATGAAGATCGAGCCTTCCAGCGCATAGGTGGGCTTGCCGTCGAACTGGTAGGCGATCGTGGACAGCATGCGGTTCTTGCTGGCAACCATCCGCTCGCCGGTGTTGAGCAGCGCGAAACAGCCGGTGCCATAAGTGGATTTCAGCATGCCGGGTTCGAAGCAGGCCTGGCCGATGGTTGCCGCCTGCTGGTCGCCGGCAACGCCGTAGATCGGAATTTCGCGACCGAAAAGATCGGCCCGCGTCATGCCGAAATCGGCGGCGCAGTCCTTCACCTCGGGCAGGATCGCCTGCGGAATGTCAAGGAGCTTGCAGATATCGGCGTCCCATTCCCCTTTTTCGATATTGTAGAGCATGGTGCGCGCCGCGTTGGTGGCGTCCGTCACATGGGAGCGCCCGCCGGTGAGCCGCCAGATCAGATAGGTGTCGACCGTGCCGAAGGCGAGCTTGCCGTCTTGCGCCTGCTGCCGCGCGCCCTCGACATTGTCGAGCAGCCAGGAGAGCTTGGTGGCGGAGAAATAGGGGTCGAGCAGCAGGCCGGTGGCCGCTGTGATGAACTGCTCGTGGCCGTCCTCGCGCAGTTTCGCGCAGCGGTCGGCTGTGCGCCGATCCTGCCAGACGATGGCGTTGTGGATCGGCCGCCCGGTTTCGCGGTCCCAGACGATCACAGTCTCGCGCTGGTTGGCGATGCCGATCGCGGCGATATCGGATGTTGAAACCTCGGCGCGCTCGACTGCCTCGCGGCAGGTTGCGGCGACCGTCGACCAGATGTCGGCGGGATTATGCTCGACATGGCCGGAGGCCGGATAATGCTGGGGGAATTCCTCCTGGGCGGAAGCCACGATCTTCATCTGATTGTCAAAGATGATGGCGCGGCTCGATGTCGTGCCCTGGTCGATCGCCAGAATATGGCCCATGGGTTTCTCCTCCCCGTCTTTTTTTCAGTGCGCCGCCTGCAGCCAGTCGTCCAGCGCGGCGATCTCGTCCGCGCTCATCCTAAGGCCGCATTTGGTGCGGCGATAGACGATATCCTCCGCCGTCTGCGCGAATTCCTTTTCCACCAGCCAGCGCGCCTCCGCCTCGTAAAGCCCGCCGCCGAAATCGCGTCCGAGATCGGCGCTCGTTTTTGCGTCGCCGAGAAGATCCCAGCACTCCCTGCCATAGCTGCGGATCAGGCGGAGCGCCGCGGCGTGATCGAGGAAGGGGTAATCGCGCACGAGCCTGTCCGGCATAGCCGCCGTATCGGCAACTGGAAAGTCGCCGCCGGGCAATGTCGAGCTCGCCGTCCAGTCACCGCCAGCCTGTGGAAAATAATGGGACAGTTTGTGGATAACCGCCTCGGCAAGTTTGCGATGCGTGGTGATCTTGCCGCCGAAGACGCTCAACAGCGGCGCGCCTTCCTTGCGTAGCGAAAGGACATAGTCACGGGTCGCTGCTGTGGCGGAAGAAGCGCCGTCGTCATAAAGCGGCCGCACACCGGAATAGGTCCAGACGATATCGTCGGTTGTCACCGGCTTCTCAAAATACTCCGAGGCGAAGCGGCAGAGATAGTCCGCTTCCTCGGGCGTACATTTGGCCTCGCTTGCCGGGCCGTGATGGTCCTGGTCGGTGGTGCCGATCAGGGTGAAATCCTGCTCGTAGGGAATGGCGAAGATGATCCGGCCGTCGGAGCCCTGGAAGAAGTAGCAGCGGTCGTGGTCAAAGAGCTTGCGGGTAACGATATGGCTGCCGCGCACAAGCCGGACCTTTTCCTTCGTGTCGATGCCGAGCGTGCCCTTCAGCAGATCGGCGACCCAGGGCCCGCCGGCATTCACCAGCGCGCGGGCATGGATGGGCGGCAGCGGGCCTTCGGCGTTTTCAAGAGAGACCTTCCACAGCGTCTTGCCGTCAGAGCCCTGCACCTGCTCGGCCCCGGTCACCCGCGTGCGGGTCATGATCTTCGCGCCGCGCGTCGCCGCATCGCGGGCCATCAGCGACACGAGGCGGGCATCCTGCACCCAGCAGTCGGAATATTCGAATGCGCGCCGATATTCGCTTTTGAGCGGTTTGCCGGCCTCATCGCGCGAAAGATCGAGCGCCTTGGTGGCTGGCAGGATCTTGCGGCCGCCGAGATGGTCGTAGAGAAACAGGCCGAGCCGCACCAACCACCATGGGCGCAGGCCCTTGTGATGCGGCAGCACGAAACGCATTGGCCACGAGATGTGCGGCATCGCCTTCAGCAACGCCTCGCGCTCGATCAGCGCCTCGCGCACCAGCCGGAATTCGTAATATTCGAGATAGCGCAGCCCGCCATGATAGAGCTTTGTCGAGGCGGAGGAGGTGGCAGAGGCCAGATCGTTCATCTCCGCGAGCGCGACCGTCAGGCCGCGGCCGCTCGCATCACGCGCCACGCCGACGCCGTTGACGCCGCCGCCGATAACGAAAATGTCGACAGGTTCCGACATGCATGCTCCCGCTTCTGAACGGTGCAAGCATGCGTGGACAGGTTCGTTTTGTCAAAGAAAATGTTCGTAAATATTCGTTTTGGCAGTTTCGCGCCTATTCCGCCGCCTCGCTGCTCGTCTCCGGCTTCAGCCGTCTGTGTCCGGAAACGGCCGAGCCGCTGTCGGCGTCAAGCCGCAACAGCGGAATAATTGCGGCCAGCGAAATGAAGGAGACCACCAGGAAGGCGATATGGAAATGCTGCACGGTGAGCCCTTCGCCGGTGAACCACGCCGTGGCCTCAAGGATGGTTGCGGCGAAGGCGACGCCGAGCGCGAGGCTGACCTGCTGGAACATCGATGTGGAGGCGGTTGCCTGGCTCGCCTGCGCCGGTTCGATATCGGCATAGCCGAGCGCGTTGACGCCGGTGAAGAAGAAGGAGCGGCAGAGCCCGGTGGCAAACAGCAGCGTGACGATGATGATGTAGGGCGTCGTCGCCTCGAAGAAGGCGAAGCTCATCGTCAGCAGCGAGGCGCCCAGCGCCGCGGTCATCAGCACGGTGCGGAAACCGTAAGCGGCAAAGACGCGCGGCGCGACGAACTTCATCACCAGCGCGCCGACCGCGCCGACAAAGGTGATCATGCCGGACTGGAACGGGTTGAGCCCGAAGCCGAGCTGCAGCATCAGCGGCATCAGGAACGGAAACGCGCCGGTCGCCATCCGGAAGAAGGCCGAGGCGCCGACCGCCGCGCGATAGGTCGGCGTTTGGAACAGTTTCAGGTTCAGGAGCGGACTGGACTTGCGCCTTGCATGCCAGAGATAGGCAAGGGCTGCCGCGATGCCGATCAGGGTGGTGATGATCCCGGTTGCCGGCGGCAGGGCCGGTAGCGAGATCACCGACATGCCGAAGACGATGCCGGAAGCGGCGGTCGCCACCAGGAAAAACCCCATCCAGTCGAGGTTAGACACCGGCTCATCCTTGATTGTCGGCAGGAAGATGGCCGACATGATGAGACCGATAATGCCGATCGGCACATTGATCAGGAAGATCCAGTGCCAGGAGAAATAGGTGGTGATGAAGCCGCCGACCGGCGGGCCCGCCATCGGCCCGACCAGCGCCGGGATTGTCAGCAGCGCCATGGCGCGCACAAGTTCGGAGCGGTCGGTGGTGCGCAGGATCACGAGACGGCCGACCGGCGTCATCATCGCCCCGCCCATGCCCTGCAGGAAACGCGCGCCGACGAATTCCAGCAGATTGCCGGAGACGGCGCAGGCGACCGAGCCGAGCAGGAACACGAGGATCGCGGAGCGGAACACCCGGGCCGCGCCGAACCGGTCGGCCATCCAGCCCGAGACCGGAATGAAGATCGCCAGCGCCACCATATAGGTCGTCAGCGCCAGTTTCAGCGTGATCGGCCCGACATTGAGATCGGCGGCGATTGCCGGTAGCGCCGTGGAAATCACCGTCGAATCCATGTTCTCCATGAACAGGGCAACAGCCATGATGAGCGGAACGACGGGATTCATTGGCGGGGCTTCTCTGTCAAAAATATGCGAAAGGCATACTTATTAGACCCCGCCGCCCGAAACGCCAAATGATAATCTCGCGGCGTTTCACGCAAAAGTGAGGCCGGCGCGCGGCCGAAATCGGCCGATTGTCTTGAAACCGTGGTTTTCTCCCCAAACTCAATGGTTTCATTTCAAGGAGGACGATGATGGCAGAAGACAATGGCATTCACCGCCGCCGCCTGATGGCGACAGCCGGCATTACCGCACTTGCCGCGCCCTTTATTGCAAGAGGCGGCAGCGCGATCGCCGCCGACGGAGAGACGATGGAAACGGCGCAGGGTCCCCGGACCGACAGCTTCAATCTCGGCGATTTCAAGCTGGTCGTTGTCGAGGACGGCACCCGCGTGATGGAAAATCCGGGCGACACCTTCGGCACGGGGCAGGATCCCGCCGATGTTGCAGCACTTCTGGAAGAAAACTTCCTGCCCGAGGACAAGATGGTCAACGGCTTCGCGCCGGTGCTGGTCGATACCGGCGAGCAGACGATCCTGTTCGACACCGGCATGGGCCCGGCCGGCCGCTCCTGGGGCGCGGGCCAGCTCATGGCCGGGCTGAAAGCCAATGGCTATCAGCCCGGCGATATCGATGTCGTGGTGATCACTCACATGCATGGCGACCACATCAACGGGCTGATGGAAGAGGATGGGCCTGCCTTTCCCAATGCAAGCTATGTGTTCGGCGAAAAGGAATACGCCTTCTGGAGCGACGAGGCGCGCGTCGGCACGCCGGCGGAAGGCGGACATGAAAGCGTCAAGAAGCTGGTTGTGCCGCTCGCCGATCAGGCGCGCTTCATCAAGGGCGGCGATGAGGTCGCGTCCGGCATCACCGCCATGGAGGCCTTCGGCCATACGCCGGGCCACATGATCTTCATGCTCGAATCGGGCGGAAGGCAATTGCTGCTGACGGCTGACACCGCCAATCACTACGTGCTTTCGCTGCAGCGGCCGGACTGGCAGGTGCGCTTCGACATGGACAAGGAGATGGCGGCCGCGACTCGGAAACAGGTCTTCGACATGGTCGCGGCCGAGAAAATTCCGTTCCTCGGCTATCACATGCCGTTCCCCTCTGTCGGCTATGTCGAAAAGACCGATCAGGGCTATATGTTCATGCCGAAAACCTACCAGTTCGCGCTTTGAGACCTCAATAGCGCCACGGCTTTGCTGGAAAACCCTGCAATCCGCAGTCAAGGCTGCGGATTGCTATTTCCAAGCCGTCATCTTCGTGTTACGAGCACTCGCCAACTTCCAGGATTATCTTGCAAGGGACCGGACGGGGAAATCCTTCCGGGCCATTTCGTATTTTGAAAAGGAAATTGGCCATGGCGCAAATCATTCAGGCCGCAACCGGCATGCAGGCGCTCACCTTCGACGATGTGCTGCTGCAGCCGGGTCATTCCGAGGTCATGCCGGGCGAAGTCGATGTTTCGACCACGATCGCTCAGGACATCCATCTCAACCTGCCGATCCTCTCTTCCGCCATGGATACCGTGACCGAGGCCCGGCTTGCCATCGCCATGGCGCAGGCCGGTGGCATCGGCGTCATCCACCGCAACCTCTCGCCCCATGAGCAGGCCGAACAGGTTCGTCAGGTCAAGAAGTTCGAAAGCGGCATGGTCGTCAATCCGGTGACGATCGGCCCGGATGCTACGCTGGCGGAAGCGCTGGCGCTGATGAAGGCTCATCACATCTCCGGCATTCCGGTGGTCGAGCAGGGCACCAGCGACGGCCACACCTCGGGCCGGCTTGTCGGCATCCTCACCAATCGCGATGTCCGTTTCGCATCCAACCCCGAACAGCGCATCTACGAGCTGATGACGCGCGAAAACCTGATCACCGTGCGCGAGACGGTCGAGCAGCAGGAGGCCAAGCGCCTGCTGCATCACCACCGCATCGAAAAGCTGCTGGTGGTGGACGATCGCGGCCACTGCGTCGGCCTGATCACCGTCAAGGATATCGAGAAATCGCAGCTCAACCCCAATGCCTCGAAGGATGCGCAGGGACGTCTGAGAGCGGCTGCCGCGATCTCGGTCGGCGATGACGGCTATCAGCGCGCCGAGATGCTGGTCGATGCAGGCGTTGACCTGATTGTCATCGACACCGCCCATGGCCATTCGCAGAAGGTTCTGGATGCGGTCGGCCGGGTGAAGACGCTGTCGAATTCGGTGCGCATCATGGCCGGCAATGTCGCGACGTCGGACGGCACCAAGGCGCTGATCGATGTCGGCGCGGATGCCGTCAAGGTCGGCATCGGTCCGGGCTCGATCTGCACCACCCGTATCGTCGCCGGCGTCGGCGTGCCGCAGCTGGCAGCGGTCATGGCCGCTGCCGAGGCCGCGCGCGATGCCGGCATCCCGGTGATCGCCGATGGCGGCATCAAGTTTTCGGGCGATATGGCAAAGGCGATCGCCGCCGGCGCATCTGCCGTCATGGTCGGCTCGCTCTTGGCGGGTACGGATGAAAGCCCGGGCGAGGTGTTTCTCTATCAGGGCCGCTCGTTCAAGGCCTATCGCGGCATGGGCTCCGTCGGCGCGATGGCGCGCGGCTCCGCCGACCGCTATTTCCAGGCGGAGGTCCGCGACACGCTGAAGCTTGTGCCGGAAGGCATCGAGGGCCAAGTGCCCTACAAGGGTCCTGCCGGCGCGGTGCTGCACCAGCTCGGCGGGGGCCTGCGCGCCGCCATGGGCTATGTCGGCGGCAAGACCATCCCCGACTTCCAGGAAAAGGCAACCTTCGTCCAGATCTCCAACGCCGGCCTGCGCGAAAGCCACGCCCACGACGTGACGATCACCCGCGAAAGCCCGAATTATCCGGGTAGTGTTTGAACGTTTCTGCGTTCATGTGATCGAGCCGGCGGCGCGGAAGCGTTGCCGGCTTTTTTCTTGTGTCCTTGCTGTCCGTGAACTATAATTCACAACATGGTCGAGGTGCTCCAGACGACTGCCTTTTCAACCTGGCTGTGGGAGCTGCGCGACCGGCAGGCGAGAGCGCGCATCATCGCCCGTATCCGGCGTATCGAGCAGGGGAATCTGGGTGACGTCAAAAGTCTCGGCAACGGACTTGGCGAGGTGCGCATCCACCACGGACCGGGCTATCGGCTCTATTTCGCTCGACGAGGAGAGACCATCGTCATTCTCCTGTGCGGCGGCGACAAGTCCGCCCAAGAGCGGGACATCCCGAAGGCGCGGGAACTTCTGAAAGGATTGTCATGAGCGAAATCGAAAAGCGCACAGAATTGACGCCGTTCGACGCTGCGGACTATCTCGAAACGCCGGAGGACATCGCCTTCTATCTGGAGGCGGTGCTGGAGGATGGCGACCCGGCGCTTATTGCTGCGGCTCTCGGCGATGTTGCCCGGTCAAAAGGCATGTCGGCGGTCTCGCGGCAAGCGGGCGTCACCCGCGAAGCGCTTTACAAGGCGCTGAGCGAAAATGGCGATCCCAAGCTCTCCACGCTCATTGGCGTTTTGAAAGCGCTCGGTCTCCAGCTTGCCGTCAGACCGGAGAACCGCCGCGACGATGCCGCCTGAACTCCTCAACTCTGGCTCTGCGACTGGCTCTGGCCGGCCACGGTGAGTTTCACCTCAAGCGTCTCGTGGCCGCCGCCTATGGTCATGCCGGAGACGGGAGCGGCGTCGCGATAGTCGAGGCCGGTGGCGATGCGGACATAACGTTCGTCCGGGCAGACCTTGTTGGCGGCGTCGAAGCCGACCCAGCCGAGACCCTCCAGATAGCATTCCGCCCAGGCGTGGCTCGCCGTCTGGTTGGGGCCTTCCTCCATGTAGAGATAGCCTGAGACATAGCGCGCCGGCACCTTCATGGCGCGCGCTGCGGCGATCACGATATGGGCATAGTCCTGGCACACACCCTCCTTGTTTTCCAGCGCCTCGGCGGCGGTGGTCGCCGTCGAGGTGGCGCCGGGCTTGAAGGTCATCGTTTTGTGCAACACCGCCATCAGATCGTGCAGCCGGGCGAGATCGGAATCGCCTTCCAGCCGCGCGACCAGCGCCTTGATCGGCTCCTCGGCAAGCGTCAGCGGCGTGGGCCGCAGGAACAGCCACAGCGGAATATCCGGCGAGGCGGGGCCGAAAATGCCGTCGGTGTCGCGGGTTTCCACCGTGCCTGTTGCCGTGAGGCGCACGGTCTTGTGGTCGCCCTCCACCGAGACCAGGCGCACATGGTTTTCGTACTGGTCGGTATAGGCAACCTCGCTTTTTGCCCCCTCGATCGAGACCGCCCAGTCGCGCACGGTCTGGCCGTTGCCGTCCACCGGGGTCAGTCGCAGCCGCTGCAGCGAGAACTGAACCGGCGCGTCATAGCTGTATTCAGTCACATGATGGATGTTCAAAAGCATCGTCGATCCCTCTCTTCGCTTCAGGCGTAGAAGCGATAGCCCTCGCTGATCTGCTGGCTCACGGTATTGTTGCGGCTGACGAAATCCTCCAGAAATTCATGCAGGCCGTTATCCATGATGGTCTTGATCTTCTGCGTTCTCAGCGTGTTGCGGATCGCATGGGCGGTTTCATGCGCCTGGACCCGGGCGCCGTAATCGGCGGCCAGGTAGTCGAGGTTCAGCACGATCTTCTCGTAGCAATAGGCAAGCGAACGCGGAAGCTGCACATCCAGAAGCAGAAACTCGGCGATCTCGCTCGGCCGGTATTCGCCGTTATGCACCCAGCCATAGGCGCGGTGGGCGGAGACCGAACGCAGGATCGACTCCCACTGCAGATTGTCGAGCGAGGTGCCGACATGGTGCACCGAAGGCAGCAGCACGTAATATTTCACGTCCAGAATGCGGCTGGTGTTGTCGGCGCGCTCGATGAAGGTGCCGATATGGGCGAAATTGTAGATTTCGTTCCTGAGCATGGAGCCATGAAAGGCCCCGCGGATCAGCGCAGTGCGGTGCTTGATCACGTCGATCGCCTTGGGCAGGTCCGCGGGCTTCACCTTCGCGCCCAGCAGGCTGCGCGTATCGATCCAGCACTCGTTGGTCGCCTCCCAGGTTTCCCGGGTCAGCGCGGTGCGCACCATGCGCGCGTTCTGGCGACCGGAATCGATGCAGGAGACGACGCTGGACGGGTTGCGGCGGTCACGCAGCAGAAAGTCGATGGCATTGTCCGCCGTCAGCTTGTCGTAGACCTCGAAATAGGCCTCCTGCACGCCTGCGCTCTGCAGGATGCCGTCCCAGTCGTCGGCGCCCTTGGAGCGGGTCAGCGACACCCGCTGGCCGGCATCGATAAGGCGGGCAATGTTTTCGGCGCGCTCGATATAGCGGAACATCCAGTAGAGGCCGTTTGCGGTTTTTCCAAGCATAATCAGTCCTCCAGCACCCAGGTGTCCTTGGTTCCGCCGCCCTGGCTGGAATTGACCACCAGCGAGCCTTCCTTCAGCGCCACGCGCGTCAGCCCGCCGGGCATGATGCGCACGCGATCGGACACCAGAACATAGGGACGAAGGTCGACATGGCGCGGCGCGATGCCTTTCTTCACCAGGATTGGCACGGTCGACAGCGACAGCGTCGGCTGGGCGATGTAGTTGGCCGGCCGGGCGCGCAGCTTGGCGGTGAAATCCTCAAGCTCCTTCTTGCTCGCCGTCGGGCCGACCAGCATGCCGTAGCCGCCGGAGCCATGAACCTCCTTGACCACCAGATCGGCGATGTTGTCGAGCACATAGGCGAGGCTTTCCGGCTCCGAACAGCGCCATGTCGGCACGTTTTCCAGAAGCGGTTTCTGGCCGGTGTAGAACTCGACGATTTCCGGCATGTAGGAATAGATGGCCTTGTCATCGGCGATGCCGGTGCCGGGCGCATTGGCGATGGTGATGTTGCCGGCGCGATAGACATCCATGATGCCGGGAATGCCGAGCGCGGAATCCGGGCGGAAGGTCAGCGGATCGAGGAAGTCGTCATCGACCCGGCGGTAGATCACGTCGATCGCCTGATAGCCGCGCGTGGTGCGCATCTGCACCTTGCCGTCGATGACGCGCAGATCCTGGCCCTCGACCAGTTCCACGCCCATCATGTCGGCGAGGAAGGAGTGCTCGTAATAGGCGGAATTGTAGATGCCGGGGGTCAGCACCGCCACGCGCGGGCGGGTGCCGGAAAAGCCGGGCGGGGCGAGTGTGGCAAGGCTCTGGCGCAGAAGCTGCGGATAGTCCTCGACCCGGCGCACCCGGTTCTTGTAGAACAGCTCGGGAAACATCTGCATCATGGTTTCCCGGTTCTCCAGCATGTAGGAGACGCCGGACGGCGTGCGGGCATTGTCCTCCAGCACGTAGAACTGGTCCTCGCCGGTGCGCACGATGTCGGTGCCGACAATATGGGTGTAGACGCCGCCGGGCGGCTCGAAGCCGATCATCTGCGGCAGGAAGGCGTCGTTCTCCTCGATCAGCCGCCGCGGCAGGCGACCAGCCTTGATGATCTCCTGCTTGTGGTAGATGTCCTTCAGGAAGGCGTTGAGCGCAATCACCCGCTGCTCGATGCCGGCGGCCAGCTTGCGCCATTCGCGCCCGGCGATGATGCGCGGCACGATATCGAAGGGGATCAGCTTCTCCGAACTGTCGGCATGGCCGTAAACGGCA
The DNA here is from genome assembly GCF_053484265.1 of Martelella sp. FOR1707. Classification (NCBI taxonomy): domain Bacteria; kingdom Pseudomonadati; phylum Pseudomonadota; class Alphaproteobacteria; order Hyphomicrobiales; family Aurantimonadaceae; genus Martelella; species Martelella sp. FOR1707. The sequence continues at coordinate 536,794 of NZ_JBAKFP010000005.1, forward strand.
AAGGTGATGCCTGTCTTTCGAAAAATATTCTCGGCATCTCGGGACTTTGCGATCAATGATGCGGGATTTTGCTGACTGTACCAGTCGTAATAATCCTGGTAGGGCGCGCGCGGCTGGTTGTCCGCGGTCATCATTTCATCGAATGCCAAAGCGTTCATCCCCCGATTGTTCTTCTTCCATATCAATACAACATCGTCAGCAATGCAAGGACCATGCCTTGCCGCGCGACAACCATTTTTAAAGTCCCATTTTTATGAAACGCGTCGAAAAACAGGCAGTTCCGTAATACTTCGCCGATTTAGTGTGCAGCTTCTGCCTGCCGCGGGCGCTTTCCGCGCAAAACAAAACCCGCCGGCGATGCGGCGGGTTCTGCAGTTTCGGTATATTCGCGTCGCTCAGGCGCTCTGGCGACGGTCGCCCTGGCGGTTGCGGGGGCGGCGGTTCTTTGCCGGGCGGTTGCGGTTGGCGCCCTCGCGGGGCGCGCCGTCACGCGGAGCGCCGTTGCGGGCCTCGCCCTGGCGCTGGCCGCCATTGGCGGAAGGCCGCGCCCGGCGGGCAGGCTTGCCATTACCGGCGCCGCCGCGACCACGGCCATTGCCGCGACCGCGGTCGGGTCGTTCAGCCATGGCATGGGGTTCGCCGCTGGCGATCGTGATCTCGATGCCGGTCAGCTTCTGGATATCGCGCAGCAGGGCGGATTCCTCGGGCGTGCAGAACGCGATCGCCTTGCCTTCCTTGCCGGCGCGCGCGGTGCGGCCAATGCGGTGGACATAGGCGTCGGCGACTTCCGGCAGGTCGTAATTATAGACATGGGTGACGCCGGGCACATCGATGCCGCGGGCTGCAACGTCGGTAGCAACCAGAACGTTGATCTCGCCGGTCTTGAACGCTTTCAGCGCCCGCTCGCGCTGACCCTGGCTCTTGTTGCCATGGATCGAGGCGGTGGCGAAGCCGCGGCTGTCGAGATGCTTCATCAGCTTCTCCGCGCCGTGCTTGGTGCGCAGGAACACGATCGCGCGGCCATCCGGGTTATTGGAAAGCTCCTGACGCAGGATCTCGACCTTGTCGTTCTTGCCGGCAACGAAATGCACGGCCTGTTCGACCCGGTCGGCGGTCTTGCCGGGGGGCGACACTTCAACGCGTTCCGGATTGGTCAGGAAGCGCTTGGAAAGCTCGGCGATCGATTTCGGCATGGTGGCCGAAAACAGCATGGTCTGGCGCTCGTCCGGCACCAGCGCCGAAATCTTCTTCAGGTCGTGGATGAAGCCGAGATCGAGCATCTGGTCGGCCTCGTCCAGCACCAGGTAGCGTACGGCGGCAAGGTTCAGCGCCCTGCGGTCGAGAAGGTCGAGCAGCCGGCCGGGGGTGGCCACGAGAATATCGGTGCCGCCGGCAAGCTGGTGCTGCTGACGGTTGATCGATGCGCCGCCGACCACGATATTGACCTTGAGCGGCGTCTTACGGGCGAAGATGCGCAGGTTTTCGGCGATCTGGTTCACCAGTTCGCGCGTCGGCGCAAGGATCAGCGTCTTGACGGTCTTCGGCGCGGGTTTGCCGCCGTTTGCCAGCAGCATGTCGATGATCGGCAGGCCGAAAGCGGCCGTCTTGCCGGTGCCGGTCTGGGCAAGGCCCATCAGGTCGCGGCCTTCGAGCACCAGCGGGATCGCCTTTTCCTGGATCGGCGTCGGGGTCTTGTACCCTTCGGCCGCGATACGGGCCACGAGCTGGTCGGAAAGTCCAAGTGTATTAAATTCAGTCAATTCAAAAGCGCCTTTCAAGGCATGCCGAAAGCCCTCCGCGCATTGCGACCAAACGCAAATGCCGGTGGTTTCGGTTTCAAGCGCCCCGCGTGAAGTGGGAGCTTATCGGTGGAAAATGCCTTCCGCGCGCCGGCTGGGAGTGCCGGACTTTGTGATGCGCTTGACCCGGACTTGACGCGACCGTCTTGGGTCATCTGCGCCAGGCATGCTCACGCGGCATGCGAACAGGTGGAAAGCTGGGCCCGATATGATGCCCGGGCCGGCAAAAGTCAAGCTTTACCTGTCGGCGGGGCGAAAGCCCGCCAGCATTTCGCGCTTTCCGGCAAAGCCTGGGCGGCGTTCGACGGTGAAGCCGGCGGCCTGAAGGTTGCGGCGCACGAAGCCGGCGGCGGCATAGGTGCCGAACGTGCCGCCGGGCGCGGTGTGGTCGAAAACGGCGCGCATCAGCTCTTGCGACCACATATCGGGATTGCGAGAGGGGGCGAAGCCATCGAGATACCAGGCATCGAATCGGTCGGAGAGGGTAGAGAGCGACGCCAGCGCGTCGGCGCAGATGACGGTGAGGCGGGTCTGCGGGTCGGCGTCGATCGTGATGACGCCTTCAGGGCGCTCCGGCCAATGGGCGGTGAGGGTTTCGCGCTCCGCCTTGATCTCGGGCCAGTGCGACAGGGCGCGGTCGATATCGGCCTTTCCCATCGGGAACAGTTCAAACGAGGTGAAGGCAAGATGTCCGTCCGGTCGCCTGAGCGTCTTCCAGCGTCGAAAGGTTTCGCAGAAATTCAGCCCCGTGCCGAAGCCGAGTTCGCCGATGCGGAAAGTCCCGCCCGGCTGCCAGCGTTTGCCGAGCCGATTGGCGTCGATGAACACATGGCCGCATTCGGCCCGCCCGTCCGCCTTGGAGAAGTAGTGGTCCTGAAACGCCTCTGAAAACGGCCGGTCGTCGTCGTGCCAGGTGACCTCGGATGTGGGAAGCTGTTGCATGGGCGCGCCGTTTGTGATCCATCGCGGGGATGAATGACTCGACCGAAACCTCTCGTCAAATCCTGAATGCCGATCTCGCCATCATCGGCGGCGGCATCATGGGGTTGTGGGCGGCCTATCATGCCGAAAAGGCCGGCATCGAAACGATGCTGATCGATAGCGGCGCGCCGGCCACCAGCAATGGCCTTCTCGGCGCGCTGATTGCCTATATGCCCGACCAGTGGGACGAAAAGAAGCAGTTCCAGTTTGCGGCGCTTGCGGCGCTCGAGGGGCAAATCCGCACGCTCGAGGATGAAACCGGCATTGCGACCGGCTATCGCCGCGCCGGCCGGGTGATGCCGCTTTATGGCGAACAGCAGGTGGAAACCGCGCGCCTGCGCGCCGAGGCGGCAGAGCAGAACTGGCGCGATGGCGCTCGGCGCTTCACGTGGTCCGTGGTCGACCGACCGCCGCTTGCGGGTTGGCCGCCTGCCGATCCAGCGGCGCTTGGCTATGTCCATGAAGATTTCGCTGCCCATGTTTTCCCGCGCGGCATGGTGAAAGCGATCGGCGCCTTCCTGAGCGGCGCGCGCCATGTGAAGCGGCTGACCGCAAGCGTTGCGGAAATCGATGCCGCCGCCTCGAGCCTTGCGCTTGCCGATGGCGGGCGGGTCGGCTTCGGCCATGTCATCGTGTCCGCCGGCGTCGGCGCTTTCCCGCTGCTCCAGCCGCTGCTTGCGCCGGAGGGAAAGCCGCTTGGCCGGCCGGTGAAGGGGCAGGCGGCGCTCTTGGCTGCCGACTGCGATCCCGCATGGCCGGTGATCTTCGATAACGGGCTCTATGTCGTCGCGCACCAGGGCGGTCATGTCGCCATCGGCTCGACCACCGAAGACGATTTCGATGACCCCTTCGGCGCCGATCACCAGATTGAAGGTCTGATAGAGACGGCCCGCAAGATCGTCCCCGCTCTTGCCGATGCACCGGTGATCGAGCGCTGGGCGGGCCTGCGGCCGCGCGGCGTTCACCGCGAACCGATGATCGGCGCAACGGAAGACTATCCCGCCGTCATTGCGCTCGGCGGCGGTTTCAAGACCAGCTTCGGCATTGCCCATCGTCTGGCGGGGCATGCCGTGCGGCTTGCCGCGGGCCAGCCGGTGGACGCGCTGCCCGATATCTACGATCTTTCGATCTATCGCAGGCGCGCCCATGGCGAAAAGCGATAGAGCCATTCTGCTTTCCTTCGAAACGCAAAACGGCTCTGTCTGCCTGTCGTCAGCCGCATCCGGACGGAATGCGGCTGTTTGCTTTGTCGGGCTCGGCGATCACTGGTAGTCGATGACGATGCGGCCCTCGATTTCGCCGTGATGCATCTTGGCGAAGATCTCGTTGATGTTTTCGAGCTTGTCGGTCTTGATCGTCGCCTTGACCTTTCCGGCGCCGGCGAAGTCCAGCGCTTCCTGCAGGTCAAGCCGGGTTCCGACGATCGATCCGCGCACCGTGATGCCGTTCAGCACGGTATCGAAGATCGGCAGCGGAAAGTCGCCGGGCGGCAGGCCATTCAGCGATACGGTACCGCCGCGCTGGACCATGCCCTGCGCCTGTTCGAAGGCCTTGGGCGAGACGGCGGTGACCAGAACCCCTTCCGCGCCGCCGATTTCCTTTTTCACGTAGGCCACCGGATCGGTGTTGCGCGCGTTGACGGCAAGGCTTGCGCCAAGTCGCTTCGCCAAGTCGAGTTTCGCGTCGTCGATATCCACGGCAAGCACGTTCAGGCCCATCGCCTTTGCATATTGCACGGCCAGATGGCCGAGCCCGCCAATGCCCGAGATCACGACCCAGTCGCCGGGCTTCGTATCCGTCACCTTGAGGCCCTTGTAGACGGTGACGCCTGCGCAGAGAATCGGCGCAATCTCTGTGAAACTGACATTGTCAGGCAGGTGTCCGACATAGTTCGGATCGGCCAGAACATATTCGGCGAAACTGCCATTGACCGAATAACCGGTGTTCTGCTGCGATTCGCACAGCGTCTCCCACCCGCCGAGGCAATGCTTGCAGCAGCCGCAGGCGGTGTAGAGCCACGGAACCCCGACCCGGTCGCCTTCCTTGACATGGGTTACCCCGGCGCCCACCGCGACGACGTGGCCCACGCCCTCATGGCCCGGAATGAAGGGCGGCTCGGGCTTGATCGGCCAATCGCCTTCCGCCGCGTGCAGGTCTGTATGGCAGACGCCGCTTGCGGCCATCTCGACGAGAATCTGGCCCGGTCCGACCGAGGGGACCGCAACCTCCTCCATTACCAAAGGTTTGCCGAATTGCCGGACAACGGCGGCTTTCATGGTCTTATCCATCGGAACATCCTGTCTTGAGAAAATGCGGAATGGAGCTTCCGCAAAAAGGGTTTGGCCGGGGAAGGCGGTCTTCGGGGCGACCGATCGTTTTCGAGAGGTCGACCAACACCTGCTAGAGCCTGCATCAGGGCGCAGCGGAGGCGACTGTTCTCTGATCGGGAATATTTGCAACCGAAGTGCACGACGCTTCCTTTCCCGGTTGGCATGCGCCTGCCATTTCAACCGATGCCGGCAATTCTGCACCGCAGATCGTCTGCGCGGTCCGGGATGGCCGACACCTTGATGTCATGCACAGGCATTGCGCATAAACAGAATAGAACGTGGTGCCGGATTGTCCATGGTGTAGTTTGCCGCACCTGGCCGCGCCGCAAACGGTAAGCCCGTCGTATCAGTGTCATTGGAATCAGCTATCTCAGAGGCGAGAAACCGCTTCCTCATGTGATCCGCGATGCCTGCCGAACGCTATGCCATCTGCTTTACGCCATCGCCGCATGACGGGCTCGCCATCGTGGGCGCGAACTGGATCGGGCGGAGCGCGTTTTCTGGCGAGGTGGTCGAGCCGCCGATGATTACCGGCCTGCCGCTTGCCGAAATCGCCTATCATACGGCGTTGCCGCGCCGCTACGGCTTTCAGGGCATGCTGAAATCGCCGTTCCATCTGGCCGAAGGCATGAATGAATCCATGCTGCTGAAGGCGATGATGCGCTTTGCCATGCGTTTTCAGCCCTTCACCCTGCCGCCGTTCACGGTCGTGCATCGCCGCGATATTCTGGCGCTCGCGCCGATGACGGCGGTGCCCGCGCTCGATACGCTTGCCGCCAGCATCGTTACCGAGTTCGACGCCTTCCGCGCGCCGCTTTCCGAGGCCGAGATCGAGCGGCGGGCGTCGGGCGGGCTGACGCCGGTTCAGTTTGACAACCTGCACCGCTGGGGCGAGCCGGATGTGCTTGCAGCCTTCTCCTTCCACATGCCGCTGACCGGCCCTCTTTCTCCAAGCGAAATGGCCCGGATGGAGCGCTCGGTGGCGGCGTTTTTCGGGCCGATCCTGCTGGAGCCGGTCGAGGTCGATCATATCGCGCTGTTCATCGAGGAGGAGCCCGGCGCGCCGTTCTGCGTCCATTCGCTCCATCCGATGGGCGCGGTCAGGGCCCGGCAGTCGGCTTAGACCCAAGCGGCCGCTTTCCGCCCGATCTGGCTTTTCCCCTTGATTCCTTCCGGCCTTTTCGCCTTATCTCTTCCGGCAATGACGACGGTCGTCTACCGTCGGCAAGGAATGGAATTGAGGGCATGATGGACGCTGAAACGAACGCATATCCGCGTGATCTTGTGGGCTATGGCCGCAATCCGCCGGACCCGAAATGGCCGGGCGAGGCCAATATCGCCGTGCAGTTCGTGATCAATTACGAGGAAGGCGGCGAGAGTTGCATTCTCGATGGCGACCCGGCGTCGGAATGCCTGCTGTCGGAAATCGTCGGCGCCGAGGCCTGGCCCGGCCAGCGCAACATGAACATGGAATCGCTCTACGAATATGGCGCGCGCGCCGGTTTCTGGCGGCTGTGGCGGCTGTTCACGCGCATGGAAATCCCGGTCACCGTCTATGGCGTGACCCAGGCGATGGCGCGCAACCCGGAAGCCGTCGCCGCCATGAAGGAGGCGAACTGGGAAATCGCCAGCCACGGGCTTAGATGGCTCGAATACAAGGATTTCGATATCGAGACCGAGCGCGCCCATATCCGCGAGGCGGTGCGGCTGCACACCGAAATCACCGGCGAGCGGCCCTATGGCCTCTATCAGGGCAAGCCCTCGATCAATACGCTCGACCTCGTGATGGAGGAGGGCGGCTTCCTCTATTCCTCCGATACCTATGCCGACGATCTGCCCTATTGGGTGCGCACGCCCGATGGCAAACCGTTCCTGCGCATTCCCTATACGCTCGACAATAACGACATGCGCTTCGCCACGCCCCAGGGGTTCAACTCCGGCGAACAGTTCTTCACCTATCTCAAGGATGCCTTCGACACGCTTTATGACGAGGGACGCGAGGGCGCGCCGAAGATGATGTCGATCGGGCTGCACTGCCGGCTCGTCGGCAAGCCGGGGCGGCTGGCGGGGCTGAAGCGTTTTCTCGATTACGTCCAGAACCACGACAAGGTCTGGCTGGCGAAGCGGATCGAGATCGCGCGCCACTGGTATGAAAACCACCTGCCGCAGGAGAATGTGTCATGATTGCCCGCGAAGAATTCGTCAGCCATTTCGGCGGCGTTTATGAGCACTCTCCGTTCATCGCCGAGCGGGCCTATGACCGGGGCCTGATCCGCGAACCGCTGACGGCTAACGGCGTTGCCGAAGCGCTTGCGACGGTGTTTCGCGCGGCGCCCGAGGATGAACGGCTCGGTGTGCTACGCGCCCACCCGGACCTTGCGGGCAAGCTTGCGATTGCCGGCGAACTGACCGAGGAAAGCCGCCGCGAACAGGCGGGCGCGGGTCTCGACCGACTGTCGCCGGAAGAGCATGCGGAGTTTACGGAGCTCAATTCCGCCTATATAGACAAGTTCAAGTTCCCTTTCATTATTGCGGTCAGCGGCCTCAATAAGGACGATATTCTCTCCGCCTTCCGGCGACGGATCGACAGTTCCGAAGCCGTCGAGCTTGAAACAGCCTGTGCTGAGGTCGAGAAGATCGCCGGTCTCAGGCTGCGCCACATGCTCGCGGAGTAAACTATGTCAGAACAAGAAACGTCCGTTGCCCTGCCCGATTTCGCGGTCGGCGCCATCAACCTTGCCTCCGCCCGGCTCGGCGCGCGGGCGATCTACGCCACGGACCAGTTCTTCGCCCCGCTTGCCCGCATGCTGAAGGATGATGCCGCGGTGTTCCTGCCCGGTGAATATGACGAGCACGGCAAGTGGATGGATGGCTGGGAAAGCCGCCGCAAGCGCGTGCCCGGCCATGACTGGGCGATCATCCGGCTTGCCATGCCCGGCCGCATCCGCGGTTTCGATGTCGACACCAGCTATTTCACCGGCAACTACCCGCCGCAATGTTCGATCGAGGGCTGCTTCATGGAAAGCGGCGAGCCGGACGAGAATGCCGACTGGCAGGAGGTGCTCTCCCGATCTGATCTCGGCCCCGACCGCCACCATTATTACGAGATGGATCAGGAGACCCGCCAGAAGGTGTTCACCCATCTCCGAATCCATATCTTCCCCGATGGCGGCATTGCGCGGCTCAGGGTCTATGGCTCGGCCTATTTCAACTGGGAAAAGGTCGGCGAGAACGAGGAGATCGATCTTGCCTATATCTTCGGCGGCACCCATGCGCTGCACTGGTCGGATGCCCATTACGGCCATCCCGACCGCATGCTGGCGCCCGGCCGCGGCGTCAATATGGGCGATGGCTGGGAAACCGCGCGCCGGCGCGGACCGGGGCATGACTGGGTGATTTTCAAGCTCGGCCATCCCGGCATCATCCGCCGCGCGGTTGTCGACACCGCCCATTTCAAGGGCAATTATCCCGATACCTGCATGCTGCTCGGCGCCAACCTGCCGGAGCAGAACGACGTCTTCAGCATGGAGGAGATCGAAGCCTCCGAAAACTGGCAGCCGATCCTGCCACAGACCAAGCTTCAGGCCGACCATATCCATGAATTCAGCGGCAGCGCCGTCGCCGATATCGGACCGGTCACCCATGTGCGGCTGGCGATCTTCCCCGATGGCGGCATCAGCCGGCTGAGGCTCTACGGAGTGAAGGCGTGACGCGGCTGACGCTCGAGCGGCTGACGCCGGAGGCGTTTGCGCCGTTCGGGAGCGTGATTTCGCCGGACCCGGCGAAAGCCAGGATGATCAATGGCGGCACGACCACGCGGTTTCACGAACTTGCCCGCGCCGAGGCTTTGGGCGAAGGCGCTGCGGTGATCATCAGTATCTTCCGGGGGGAGGCGCGCCGCTTTCCCTATAAGGTCGACATGATGGAGCGCCATCCGCTGGGAACCCAGAGCTTCTCGCCGCTGTCGCCGCGTCCCTTTCTGGTGGTGGTGGCCGAAGATGAAGGCGGCAAGCCCTCGACGCCGCGCGTCTTTCTGGCGGAAGGCGGGCAGGGCGTGAACTACCGCGCCAATGTCTGGCACCATCCGCTGATGGCGCTCGGAGAGGCCAGCGATTTTCTGGTTGTCGATCGCGCCGGTCCGGGCGACAATCTGGAGGAGTATTTTTATTCCGACCCGTTCATCATCGAGGAGCCAACCCCATGACCGGCCTGACCACCCATGTTCTCGACACCGCCCTTGGCCAGCCCGCTTCGGAGATGAAGATCGATCTCTACCGCATAAAGGGCGGCGAGCGCACGTTTCTCAAGACCGTCTACACCAATGATGACGGCCGGATCGATGGCGGCGCGATGCTGACATCGGAGGAAGTCGAGCCGGGCCAGTACGAACTCGTGTTCCATGCCGGCGACTATCTCAGACGCACCGGCGCGACGCTGACCGAGCCCGCCTTTCTGGAAGATATTCCGCTGCGGTTCGCGATCGCGGATGTGACCGCCCATTACCACGTGCCGCTGCTGGTCTCCGCGCACGCCTATTCCACCTATCGGGGCAGTTGATGAAGATTGCCGCGATCGCCGACATTCACGGCAATATCGATGCGCTCGAGGCGGTGCTTGCCGATATCGAGCAGCATCAGCCGGATCTGATCGTCAATCTCGGCGACAGCCTTTCCGGCCCGCTCGCCGCCGGCGAAACCGCCGCCCGCCTGCTGCCGCTCGGCCTGACCACGGTGCGCGGCAACCACGATCGCGCCCTTGTCGATCGTCCCTTCGAGGAAATGGGCGACTGGGAGCAGCCGATCTTCGGCGAACTTGCCGACGCCCATCTGCAATGGATCCGGGACATGCCGAGCGCCGCCGTGGTGGCGCAGGAGGTGTATCTCTGCCACGCCACTCCGAAGAACGACGATATCATGTGGCTGGAGGAACTGCTCGACAATGGCCGCTTCACGCTGCGCGGCCAGGAGGAGATCGAGGCCTTCGCGGCGGGCATCACCTATCCGCTGATCCTGTGCGGCCACAGTCACGTCGCCCGCTCGGCGATGCTCGCCGATGGCCGCCTGATCGTCAATCCCGGCTCCGTCGGCTGCCCGGGCTTTACCTACCACATCCCCGTCGACCACAAACTCGAAACCGCCAGCCCCATGGCCTGCTACGCGCTCATCGAGAAAACGGATGCCGGCTGGACGCCGAACTTTCGGCAGGTGCGCTATGACACCGCGCAGATGGTAGGACTGGCGCGGGAGCGCGGTTACGAGGATTGGGCGCGGGTATTGGCCACAGGGCGAGTATGATGCCAAGGGCCAGTCATAGGGGCTGATCCAACGCGGAAACTTGAGCCAATTGTTTGACGATAAGCGGCCGCGCGGTTCGATTGGGATACGCAAATATCCCAACCAACCGGCTTGTCCCGTTTGGCAAATGAGTGACCTTAAACGTTGCAGATCCTTCGCCCATTTCTCCGCAATCTATTGCAATACGGACCGGTTCCGATTCTGCCAAAATTTCCTTCAGCTTCCCGGAACAACTGAAATCTTTCTCGTAGACTGTCACGACGCCATTTCGAAACTTGAACCGGGGTGCGGATAGCGCGGCAGGGCCACTTTGTATCGTGAAGTCGGCTTCGTTCCATTGGCTGAAAGCAGGCAATGTCTGACTGCAAGAGGCCAGAAGGCCGGTGCCTGATATTGTCAGCGTCATCAAAACTGCGGTTCGGCGAATCAACGTCAACTCAAAAATCCACCTTCGCGATGATGCTGCGGTCGATCTCCTCGATATCGCGCTTGCCGCAGAGCGCCATCGTCACGTCGAGTTCCTTGCGCAGGATTTCGAGGGCGCGGGTGACGCCTTTTTTGCCCATGGCGCCGAGGCCGTAGAGATACGGGCGGCCGATATAGGTGCCTTTCGCGCCGAGCGCGCGGGCTTTCAGGATATCCTGTCCGGAGCGGATGCCGCCATCCATGTGGATTTCGATATCGCCGCCGACTTCATCGACGATCTTCGGCAGCATCGAGATCGAGGACAGCGCGCCGTCGAGCTGGCGGCCGCCATGGTTGGATACGATGATGGCGTCGGCGCCGGTCTTTGCCGCCATTGCGGCGTCCTCGGTATCGAGCACGCCCTTGAGGATCAGCTTGCCGCCCCAGCGCTCGCGGATCCATTCGACATCGGACCATGAAAGCCTTGTGTCGAACTGTTCCGCGGTCCAGACGGCAAGCGAGGAGAGGTCGGAGGAGGCCGGCGCGTGGCCGACGATATTGCGGAACGAGCGGCGCTTGGTCTGCAGCATTTCCAGCGCCCAGAACGGGCGGGTGCCGACCTGCCAGACATGTTTCGGCGTGAATTTCGGCGGGGTCGAGAGGCCGTTGACGATATCCTTGTGGCGCTGTCCGAGGATCTGCAGGTCGAGCGTCAGCACCAGCGCGCTGCAGTCGGCGGCCTTTGCCCGGCCGATCAGGCTTTCGACGAAGCCGCGATCCTTCATCACATAGAGCTGAAACCAGAACGGCTTTGTCGTGTGCTCGGCGACGTCTTCGATCGAGCAGACGCTCATGGTCGACAGGGTGAAGGGCACGCCCGCCTCCTCGGCGGCTTGAGCTGCGAGGATTTCGCCATCGGCATGCTGCATGCCGCAAAGCCCGGTGGGCGCGAGCGCGACCGGCATCGAGGCCTTCTCGCCCACCATCGTGGTTGCGAGAGAGCGATCCGACATGTCGACCAGAACCCGCTGGCGCAGGTGTATTTTGGCAAAATCCGTCTCATTGGCGCGGTAGGTGCTTTCCGTCCACGCGCCGCTGTCGGCATAGTCGTAGAACATTTTCGGCACGCGCCGCTTCGCCCGCTTCTTCAGGTCGGCAATCGTCAATGGTTCAGAAAACATCGGTCTCTCCGGTAAACGCCGCATATCGCTTATGGCAAATCCGGCGTGCCGCGCCAAGCCTGCAAACACGGAGGCGGTACGCAGCCGGGCAAGCGATGTCAGAGCGCCGATTTGGCCGGTCTGCCGGCGATATAGGTCTCGGCGATCGCCCGGTCGTCGCCGAGCGTCTGCAGCAGGAACAGCTCCTCGGCAAGCGTGGTGACGACCTCCATCTTCAGCGCCATGGCGGGGGTCGCGCGCGCATCCAGCACGACGATATCGGCATCGCTGCCCGGTTCCAGCGTGCCGATCCGGTCTTGAAGTCCGAGCGCCTCGGCATTGCCGCGGGTCATGTGGAAGACGCTCTCCAGGGGCGTCAGCCTTTCGCCGCGCAATTGCTGGATCTTGTAGGCTTCGTCCATGGTCTTCAGCATCGAATAGCTGGTGCCGCCGCCGATATCGGTGGCGACCGCGATGCGCACCGGCCTGTCCCGGCGCTCGAATTCCTTCAGCGGAAACAGGCCGGAACCGAGGAACAGGTTCGATGTCGGGCAATGGACGGCGACGGCGCCGGTTTCCGACAGCGCGTCGCGTTCGCGCTCCGAAAGGTGGATCGCGTGGCCGAGCAGCATGTTGGGGCGCAGCAGGCCGTAATGCGCGTAGATATCGGTGTAGTCCTTCGCTTGCGGGTAGAGCGAGCAGGCGAATTCGATCTCGGCCAGGTTTTCCGACAGATGGGTCTGGATGTGGAGGTCGGGATGTTCGCGGGCAAGCGCCGACGCCATTTCCATCTGTTCCGGCGTGGAGGTGATGGCGAAGCGCGGCGAGATGACGACGTGGTTGCGGCCCCTGCCGTGCCAGTCGGCAATCACGGCCTTGGTGTCATCATAGCTTGACTGAGGCGTGTCCGTCAGCGCGTCCGGCGCGTTGCGGTCCATCATCACCTTGCCGCCGAGCATCAGCATGTTGCGGCGCTCGGCCTCGGCGAAATAGGCGTCGGCGGAGGCCTTGTGGACGGAGCAATAGGCAACGGATGTGGTAGTGCCCTGGCGGATCATCTCGTCGAAGAAGGAAACAGCTATCCGCGCGCCGTGGGCGGGATCGGAAAAGCGCTGTTCCTCGACAAAGGTGTAGGTGTTGAGCCATTCCAGCAGGTTCGCGGCATAGGATCCGATCACCTGCATCTGCGGGAAATGGAGATGGGTGTCGATCAGGCCCGGCAGGATCAGATGCGGGCGGTGATCGATGACGGCGACGTCCTCCGGCGCCTGCGCCCTGACATCGCCAAACGCGCCGCAGGCGGCAATGCGGCCGTCTTCGATCAGCAGGCCGCCATCCTCCTCGTAGAGATAGCTTCCCGCATCCGACAGGTCCTCGGGGCGGCGGTGAAACGACAGCAACCGCCCCCTGAGGATCATTCGCTCTTTGCCTGCGTGCTCGACCTGTACCATGCCACCAGCTTTGCCCGTTCGTCCGGCGTCATGCCGGTCACGTTACCCGGAGGCATGGCATGGCTGCGCCCAGCCTGCAAGTAAATCTGGTTGGCGCGCGATGCGATTTCGGCGTCGGTCTCGAAGCGCACATTGAGCGGCGGGCGGTGAATGCCCTCATAGACGGGCTCGGCCATGTGGCACATCGAACAGCGCGTCGAAACCACCTGCTTGGCTTCGGCGAAATGCGGGTCAGCGGCAAATTTCTCGAAGGCGGGGGCGACAGCCATGTCGGGGTTTTCCGCCTTGAAGAATTGCGGCGAGGTGGAAAGCCACATGATCACGATGAAGATGAGCGCGGTCAGCAGCCAGGTCCAGTTCGGCTCACCCTTGCGGGCATGCGCGGTGTTGAAATAGTGCCGGATGGTGACGCCCATCAGGAACACCAGCGAGGCGATGATCCAGCTGTATGTGGTCGCGAATGCCAGCGGATAGTGGTTCGACAGCATGAAGAAGATGACCGGCAGCGTCAGGTAGTTGTTGTGGAGCGAACGCTGCTTGGCCTCCTTGCCGAGCTTGGGGTCGGGCGTCTTGCCCGCCTTCAGGTCGGCAACCACGATCTTCTGGTTCGGGATGATCACGAAGAACACGTTGGCGGTCATGATCGTCGCCGTAAACGCGCCCATATGCAGGAAGGCGGCGCGGCCGGTGAACAGGTGCGAGTAGCCCCAGGCCATGAACACCAGCAGCACATAGAGCAGCAGCATCAAGCCGATCGTGTGCTTGCCGAGCGGCGATTTGCACAGATAATGATAGAACAGCCAGCCGATCGACAGCGACGCCAGCGAGATCAGGATCGCGACCGGGGCCGAGACGTCGAGCACGCTGCGGTTGACCAGGAACAGGTCCGCGCCGCCATAATAGACCAGCGCCAGCATCAGGAAGCCGGACATCCAGGTGAAGTAGGATTCCCACTTGAACCAGATCAGGTGCTCCGGCATGTGCGCCGGTGCCACCATATACTTCTGGATATTGTAGAAGCCGCCGCCATGGACCTGCCATTCCTCGCCGGAAACGCCTTCGGGCAATCCGGGACGGGCGACGAGGCCGAGATCGAGCGCGATGAAGTAGAAGGATGAGCCGATCCAGGCGATGGCGGTGATGACATGCAGCCAGCGCACGGCGAATTGCGCCCACTCCCACATGATGGCGAGTTCAAACATAAAGTGTCCCCAAAACTAAGATCATCCCGATGATGCGCAATTTCTGCGCGAAAAAAAAGAGATGTTTTGCAAATGATCGCAAATAGATAGGAAGGCGCTACCGGGCTGCATCCGCAGTGTGCAGCCTGCCCGCTTTTGCGGCATGAATGACCGAAATCAGTTCAGCTGCAACCAGAGCGGCAATCACCGCCGGGCGCTTGTCGGAAACCGCCGTGCCGCCGATCGGCATCACAAGGCGGGAAAGCGCGGCCTCGGAGAGCTCCTGTTTTCGGGCGTAGCTCAGAAAGGTGGCGCGTTTGGTCTTCGAGCCGATCATGCCGCAATAGGCGAGGTCATCGCGCTTCAGCGCCTCGGTGGCGATCAGGAAATCGAGTGCGTGGTCGTGGGTGAGGATCACGGCGGCCCCGCCGGCGGGAATGTTGGCGACCTCGGCCTCCGGCAGGGGGGAGAGCCGAAGCTCCACGTCATCGGGCAACGCCTCGACCATGTCCGGCCGGGTCTCGACGATAGCGGTGTTGAAGGGCAGCGGCGCGAGCGCTGCCGCCAGCGCCGAGCCGACATGGCCGCCGCCGAAGATGAACACCGAGGGCTGGCGGGCGGTCTCTGTCTCAAGCCGCGCGAGAAAGGTTGCGATGGTCGCCGCGTCGGCGATCTGGAATGCCAGCTCCGCGCGCCCGCCGCAGCACTGGCCGATATCCGGGCCGAGCGCGATATCGAGCCGGGTTTTCGTCGTGCGGCCCGCAAGCAGCGCGCGGGCGTGGTCGATGGCGATATATTCAAGCTGGCCGCCGCCGATCGTGCCTGAGGTGGCATCAGCCGAGACGGCGATCGCGGCTCCAGCCTCGCGCGGGGTCGAGCCCTTGATCGCGGCGACGGTGACGATGACGGATGGACCGTGCGTCGCGAAGAACCGCCGATATGTCTCCGCCTCGCCCATGGCTCACACCGTTCTCATCCGCTCGACCGCCATCAGCACGCGCTCCGGCGTGGCCGGCGCGTCGAGACGCGGGCAGACGCGGTAATCGGCAACGCTCGCCACCGCCATCGAGATCGCCTCCAGCGCGGAGATCGCCAGCATGAAGGGCGGCTCGCCGACGGCCTTGGAACGGCCGATGGTGGGCTCCCGGTTTTCGGAGAAATCCGTGAGCCTGACATTGAAGATCTTCGGCCGGTCGGAGGCGAGCGGAATCTTGTAGGTCGAGGGCGCGTGGGTTCTGAGATGCCCCTTGTCGTTCCACCACAGCTCCTCGGTCGTCAGCCAGCCCATGCCCTGAATGAAGCCGCCCTCGATCTGGCCGATATCGATTGTCGGGTTCAGCGAGCGCCCGGCATCGTGGAGGATATCGGTGCGCTCGAAAATGTATTCGCCCGTCAGCGTATCGATCGAAACCTCGGTGCAGGCCGCGCCATAGGCGAAATAGTAGAACGGCCTGCCCTTGCCCGCCGCCCGGTCCCAATGGATCTTTGGGGTCTTGTAGAAGCCCGCCGCCGAAAGCTGGATCCGGCCGAAATAGGCGGCCTTCACCAGATCGGGGAAGGGGATTTCCTCGGCTCCGATCCTGACGCGATTGGGCAGGAATTCGATATCCTCGGCCGCGACCTGATAGTGGCTGGCCGCAAAGGCCACCAGCCGGTGCTTGATCTCCTTCGCCGCATTATAGGCCGCCATGCCGTTGAGGTCGGAGCCGGAGGAGGCGGCGGTGGCGGAGGTATTGGGCACCTTGCCGGTGGTGGTGGCGGTGATCTTCACCCGCTCCAGATCGATCTGGAACACGTCGGCGACCACCTGCGCCACCTTGATGTAGAGCCCCTGTCCCATCTCCGTGCCGCCATGATTCAGCTGCACCGACCCGTCCTGATAGACATGGACGAGCGCGCCGGCCTGATTGAAGGCGGTCATGGTGAAGGAGATGCCGAATTTCACCGGCGTCAGCGCGATGCCCTTCCTGATGATCGGGCTCTTCGCGTTGAAGTCGATGATCGCCTGCCGTCGGGCGCGGTAATCGGCGCTTTCCTCCAGCTCCTCGACCACGCGCAGGATGATATTGTCCTCCACCGTCTGGTGATAGGGCGTGACATCGCGGCCGGAGCCGTTGGGCCCGTAGAAATTGGCCTTGCGGATATCGAGCGGGTCCTTGCCCAGCGCATAGGCGATTTCCTCGATGAAGCGCTCGCCCGCCAGCATGCCCTGCGGCCCGCCGAAACCGCGATAGGCGGTGTTGGAGCAGGTGTGGGTCTTGAGCGGTCGCGTCACCAGATGGACGTTCGGATAGTAGTAGGAACTGTCGGCGTGAAACAACGTGCGGTCGGTCACCGGGCCGGAAAGATCAGCGGAAAAGCCGCAGCGGGCGGCGAAGGTGGCGTCCACCGCCTCGATCACGCCGTCATCGTCATAGCCGATGTCGTAGAAGGCGACGAAGTCATGCCGTTTGCCGGTCATGATCATGTCTTCGTCGCGGTCGGGGCGGAATTTCACCGCCCGGTTCAGCTTCTTCGCCGCAAGGGCCGCCACCGCCGCAAAGCCGTTGCCCTGCGTTTCCTTGCCGCCGAAGCCGCCGCCCATGCGGCGCTGGTAGACGGTGACGGCGTTGGAGGGGATGTCGAGGACATGCCCGACGATATGCTGGATCTCGCTCGGGTGCTGGGTGGAGGACCAGACGGCCACCTCGTCATCCTCGCCGGGGATCGCCAGCGCGATCTGGCCTTCGAGATAGAAATGCTCTTGTCCGCCGATTTCCATTTCGGCGGTGATCCGGTTTTTCGCCGTCTCAAGCGCCGCCTTCGCATCGCCGCGCTGGAGCTTCAACGGCGTGATCACGTCCGGCGCGTTATGGGCCAACGCGTCACGTACGCTGGTCCAGAATGGCAGATCCTCATAGGTGATCTCGGCCAGTTTCGCCGCCGCGCGCGCCTGATGGCGGGTCTCGGCGATCACGGCGAAGATGAGCTGGCCGTGATATTCGACGATTTCGTCGGCAAACAGCGGCTCGTCATGGTGGCCGCCCGAGGAGATGTCGTTGACGCCCGGCACATCCTTGCCGGTGAGAACGCAGACCACGCCGGGGGCCGCCTCGACCTTGGAGAGGTCCATGGCGACGATCTTCGCATGGGGCCGGTCGGAAAGGCCGACGCCGGCATGGAGCAGGCCCGCGGGTTCCGGCATGTCGTCGATATATTCGGCCGTGCCGGCAACATGCTTGTGGGCGGAATCATGGACCCGGGATTTGTGGATGCCGCCGGAGATCTCGGCCTTCAGCTTGGCGGTGTCGTGGATTGCCTTGTCCATCGCTTACGCCTCCTCTTCGGCAAAACGGCGCAGTTCCTGCGCGTCGCCGCCGGTCTCGAGCAGGAACCGCGTCAAAAGGTTCTTCGCCGTCAGCATGCGGTAGGCGGCGGTGGCGCGCATATCGGTCATCGGCTGGTAATCGTCCTCGAAGGCCACGCGCGCCGTCTCGACAGTCTCGCTGTTCCACGGTTTGCCGGAGAGCGCCGCCTCCACTTTGGAAGCGCGCTTGGGAATGCCCGCCATGCCGCCATAGGCGATGCGGATGGTCGCGACCGTGCCGTCACCGGCGAGCTCCAGGTAGAACGCGCCGCAGACGGCGGAGATATCCTCCTCGCGGCGCTTGGCAACCTTGTAGACCGAGAAATGGCTGGCCGTCGCGGGCTTCGGCACGGTGAGCGACAGCACGAATTCGCCGGGCTTGCGGTCCTGCTTGCCATAGTCGCGGAAATAGTCCTGCAGCGCGATGGTGCGGGTGCCGTCCGTCGATTGCAGCGTCAGCGTGGCGCCGAGCGCGATCAGGGCGGGCGGGGTGTCGCCGATCGGCGAGCCATTGGCGACATTGCCGCCGATCGTGCCCATATTGCGCACCTGCTCGCCGCCGATCCTGAAGATCAGCCGGGAAAAGGCCGGGATTTTTTCCGCGAGCGCCGGCAGCGCCTCGGAATAGGTGACACACGCGCCGATGATGAAGCTCGTATCCGTCTCGGTGATGGTCTGCAGCTCTTCAAGCTGGTTGATGAACACCATCGGGTTCAGCCTGCGCATCTGCTTGGTGACCCACAGCCCGACATCGGTGGAGCCGGCGACGATGGTGGCGTCGCGGTATTCCTTCAGCGTCTCGGCAAGCGCTGCGATCGAGCCTGGAATGATGGCGCGGCCGGTCTCGTCACCGACAGTGATCGTGGCGTCCGTCTTCATGCCGGCAAGCCTTGCCATCACGCTGTCGCGTTCACGGGCGATCGCGTCGAAGGCGGCGTCGGGGCGGATGGCCGAGGCCTTCTCGGCGGCCTTCACGATCGGCTCGTAGCCGGTGCAGCGACAGAGATTGCCCTGCAACGCCTTTTCGATGGCGAAGCGCGACGGCTTCTCGTTTTCCATCCACAGCGCATAAAGCGACATCACGATACCCGGCGTGCAGAAGCCGCATTGCGAGCCGTTGAGGTCCACCATGGCCTGCTGAACCGGGTGCAGTGCGCCGTCC
This sequence comes from Martelella sp. FOR1707, assembly GCF_053484265.1. Taxonomy (NCBI): domain Bacteria; kingdom Pseudomonadati; phylum Pseudomonadota; class Alphaproteobacteria; order Hyphomicrobiales; family Aurantimonadaceae; genus Martelella; species Martelella sp. FOR1707. Next base: position 555,903 of record NZ_JBAKFP010000005.1, read on the forward strand.
TTTGTCGCCAGATGCTCGATCGTCACCACATGAGTGGCGTTGAGCGAGGCCACGAAGCGGATGCACGCGTTGACGGTCTCGTAGACCAGCCTGCCGCGCGTCAGCCGGCCGACAAGCACGGTGCAGGCCCCGCAATCGCCCTCAGCGCAGCCTTCCTTGGAGCCAGTCAGCCGCTTCCTGATGCGCAGATAGTCAAGCAGCGTCTCCGATGGCGACAGCGCATCGAGCGCAATTTCCTCATCGTTCAGTATGAACCGTATCGTCATCCATTGTCCTTCATACCGCTCGTTCGAGCGTCACTTGGCCGTCCAGCCGCCATCGATCGAAATATGGGTGCCGGTCACCTGGGCCGCGGCATCGCTTGCCAGATAGAGCGCGGTCGCGGCGATCTGCTCGACGGTCACGAATTCCTTGGTCGGCTGGGCTGCCAGCAGCACCTCCGATTTCACCTGTTCCTCGGTCATGCCGCGCGCCTTGGCGGTGTCGGGTATCTGCGCCTCCACAAGGGGCGTCAGCACATAGCCGGGACAGATCGCGTTGACCGTGATCCTGTGTTCGGCAAGCTCCAGCGCCACGGTCTTGGTCAGCCCCATCATGCCGTGCTTGGCCGAGACATAGGCGGCCTTGAACGGCGAGGCGACGAGGCCATGGGCGGAAACCAGATTGATGATGCGGCCCGAGCCCGCCTTCTTCATCAGCGGCACGGCGTGACGGATGGTATGAAACGAACTCGTCAGGTTGATCGCGATGATCCGGTCCCATTGTTCCGGCGGAAAATCCTCGATCGGGCTGACATGCTGGATACCGGCATTGTTGACCAGCACATCGATGCCGCCGAACGTATCGGCGGCCGATGCGATCATCGCCTCGATCTCGTCCGGCTTCGTCATGTCGGCGGGGTGGTAGATCACCGATCCGCTGCCGAGCGCGCCGATGCGCTCGACCGCCGCGTCGATCTCCGCCTGGCTGCCGAAGCCGTTCAACACGATATTGTCGCCGGCGGCCGCAAAGCCTTCGGCGATGCCGAGCCCGATGCCGCTGGTGGAGCCGGTAATCACGACAGTCCGCGCCATTCTTCAGTCCATTCCCGTTCTTGGTGTTTTGCCGGAAAGGTTATGCGCAATCAGCAATCCATGCAATCGCCTGAAGAGGCGTGAATGCAGCCGGTTTGGAAAAAATTGACCAAACGGTTCGAAAATGCGTTCGAGATGTCTGACCCGAAGTCCGCGCTCGGATAATGCTCGTCGTCGCTGGTCCGTCTCCTAGAGATCGACCTGCTGAGCGAACCGCATGAACCAGTAAAAGAGTGCGCACCACAGTCCCGCCCGTAAATGCCAGACCAGGGACGCTATTGGATAGATGCGCCACTCGAAGCCGCGCGACGGCCATTTCAGCTTAACCGAGAAGCTTGTATGTGCCCTTTTACTGGCCAATGTGCCAACGGCAAGCAGGCTGGTTGCCAGTGCGGCCGAGAAGAATATCCTGTCGGAAACCGAACCAACTAAAAACAGAAATGTCATGGTCGTTGCCATCATTGCAATCGCGCCCAAGACGGGGCGAAGAGCGTAACGAAGATGGCCGTTCTTTTCGGAAGTATCCTTGGGCGCTTCGACCCACGGCAATAGCACGGCGATGACGGCCCGGTAATAAGAGCGCAGATTGGCCTGGCCGATGTCGATGACGACGACCAGGAAAATATAGAGGGTTCCCATCATCAAACCCAAAATAGGCGCCATCAGGCTGATGCAGCCCAGCGATGCCTGGCACTCCGAATACTCCATGCCGACCTGCTTCCCCCTGGCCGTTTTCCTTGACGCATCTTGTGATGGAAATGCAGGCGGTGCAACCTGAAGAGGCGTCACGAGACAATGCGGTCACAAAGCCTGAACAATCCGTCACCCCGGGCAGGGCCATGACATTCGTCCATGATTGCTCCATATGCTGGGTAAACCAAGCTAAAGCGACACGACGCGCTTGAAAGGATGAGTATGGAACTGGGCGTTTTCACCTTTGCCGATGTCGATCCCGCCGATGGCGTCGATCGCGGCCGCGAGGCCGAAAAGCGGATGAAGAACCTGATGGAGGAGATCAAGCTCGCCGACAGCGTCGGGCTCGATGTCTTCGGCGTTGGCGAGCACCACCGGGTCGATTACCTCGTATCCTCGCCGGCGACGGTTCTGGCGGGGGCCGCGACGATCACCGAGAATATCCGCCTCACCAGCGCGGTCTCGATCCTCTCTTCGGATGATCCGGTGCGGGTGTTCCAGCAATTCTCCTCCGTCGATCTGCTTTCGGGCGGCCGCGCCGAGATCATGGCCGGGCGCGGCTCCTTCATCGAGAGCTTTCCGCTGTTCGGCTATCCTCTGGAAGCCTATGACCAGCTGTTCGAGGAAAAGCTCGATCTGCTGCTGAAGCTCCGCGACAACGAGACGGTGACGTGGTCGGGCAAGACCCGCGCGCCGATCAACAACCTGCCGGTCTATCCCCGTCCGGTGCAGGACCCGCTGCCGGTATGGATCGCGGCTGGCGGCACGCCGCAGTCGATGGCGCGCGCCGGCTTTCTCGGCCTGCCGCTGATCATCGCCATTCTCGGCGGCCAGCCGCGCCGGTTCGCGCCGCTGTTCGATCTTCACAAGAAGGCCGGCGAGCAGGCGGGGCATGACGTATCGAAGCTGAAGCGCGCGATCTCCGTCCACGGATTTCTCGCCGATACCACCGAAAAGGCCGCAGACATCTTCTACGAGCCGCAAAAGGCGGTGATGGACCGGATCGGGCGCGAGCGTGGCTGGGGCCCGCAAAGCCGGGCGCAATATGATGCGACGCGCGGGCCGGAAGGCGCGCTTTTCGTTGGCGGGCCGGAGGAACTCGCAAAGAAGATCGTCGCCCATCAGCGCATCATGGGGCTCGACCGGTTCATGATTCAGTTCGCCGTCGGGCTTGTGCCGCATGACGAAGTGTTGCATGCCATCGAACTTTACGGCACGAAAGTCGCGCCGATGGTGAAGGAAATGCTGGCTCAGGGAGAGCCGGTCTGAAAGAAAGCGTCCCATGATTGTCGAGACTGAAGAAGAACTGGCCGCGCTGAAGGATATCGGCCGGATCTGCGCCACCGCGATTGAAAAAATGGCGGCGGCGCTTGAGCCAGGCATCACCACGCTGGAACTCGACAATATCGGCCGCGCTTTCCTGGAGGAAAATGGCGCGCAATCGGCGCCGGAAGTGACCTACCGCTTTCCCGGCGCCACCTGCATTTCGGTTAACGAGGAAGTGGCCCACGGCATTCCCGGCGACCGGGTGATTGCCGCGGGTGACCTCGTCAATATCGACGTCTCGGCGGAAAAGGACGGTTTCTTTTCCGATACCGGCGCGTCCTTCGCCGTGCCGCCGGTTAGCTCCAAGGTCAAGCGCCTGTGCCGCGACGGCAAGCGGGCAATGTGGACCGGCATCAATCAGGTCAAACCCGGAAGCGGCTTTTCCGCGATCGGCAATGCGATCGGCGATTTTGCCCGCAAGAACCGCTATTCGCTGATCCAGAATCTCGCCAGCCACGGCATTGGCCGGTCGCTGCACGAGGAGCCCGCCGAGCTTTCCACATGGCCGGACAAGGCCGAGCGGCGGATCATAGCGGAAGGCCAGGTTTTCACGGTCGAGCCGTTCCTCTCGCTCGGCGGCGAATGGGCGGAGGAGGAAGACCGCGAATGGGTGCTCTACTCCCAGCCGCGCGCGCTTACCGTCCAGTTCGAACACACGATCGTCGCCACCCGCAACGGGCCGCTGGTGCTGACCCTGGGCGAGGGCGCCGGGGGGTAAATTAGCTGCGGCAACTGCCCACGGGAATGTGAGGCACCTTAATTATCTTTAATTTCTCTTTGTTAAGCCAAATGCCGTAAGACTTGCGAAAGCGCAAACATTTCCGGAAGGCCTGCTCTTGTTTCAGTCATTCTTTCCCCGGCCGAAATGGTTTTTCCTCTCCGCTCTGATATGGACCCTGGTCGCCATCGCCGGCTGGTACGGCGTGGTTCGCGAACTCGGCGTCAGCATCGGGTTCAAGCCGTTTCCCGAGGGCGACCAACCGATCGGGCTTGCGCACTTCTTCACGCCGGATTTTCTCTGGTTCTATCTCTACTACGCCGTGTTCTCGGTCATCTTCGGCGTGTTCTGGTGGATTGTCGGCGATAATCGCAAATGGCAGCTCTGGTCGGTCTGGGGCTCGCAGCTGATCATCTTCATCACCTATTTCTCGGTGCAGATTTCGGTCGCGATCAACAACTGGCGCCGGCCCTTCGGCGATACGCTGCAGGCAGCGCTGCAGGGCGAGGCCGGCATTACCGCGCAGGATTTCTACACGCTGATGCTGATCTTCCTGCAGATCGCCTTCCTGTCCGTCACGCTGTTCATCGTCACGCGCTTCTTCGTCAGCCACTATATCTTCCGCTGGCGCACGGCGATGAACGATTACTACACCGGCATGTGGGATCGCGTCCGCCACATCGAGGGTGCTTCCCAGCGCGTGCAGGAAGACACGATGCGCTTCGCCTCGATCATGGAAGGCCTCGGCGTTTCGATGATCGATTCGGTGATGACGCTGATCGCCTTCCTGCCGGTGCTGTTCTCGCTGTCTCAATACGTCACCGAACTGCCGATCGTCGGTGCGATCCCGGCGCCGCTTTTCACCGCCGCGATCTTCTGGTCGCTGTTCGGCACGATCCTGATGGTGGTGGTCGGCGTCAAGCTGCCGGGGCTCGAGTTCCGCAACCAGCGCGTGGAAGCCGCCTATCGTAAGGAACTCGTCTATGGCGAGGACCATGCCGACCGCGCGCAGCCGGAGACCCTGGTCGAGCTGTTCGACAATGTGCGGCGCAACTATTTCCGGCTCTATCTGCACTACACCTATTTCAACCTCGCCCGCTCGCTCTACCTGCAGGCCGACAATATCTTCGCCTATTTCATCCTCGTTCCGGCGATCGTGGCGGGGGCTGTGACCTATGGTCTCGTGCAGCAGATCGTGACGGCCTTCGGGCAGGTCGCAAGCTCGTTCCAGTACCTCGTGATGTCATGGTCGACGATCATCGAGCTGATCTCGATCTACAAGCGTCTTGCCGCCTTCGAGGCTGCGATCTTCGGCCAGAAATTGCCCGAGATCGACCAAGAAGACTATCAGGAGCCCGGCGGCGACGTTGTGGAGCCGCATCCCGAGGGCTGACACCGGAAATGGACGGGGTTGTCACGCAATCCCTTCCATCACATTGGCCTATCGCAGCTTCCACTGGAACACTTCTAAACTCCGCGCTTCCGGATTATGGTGGCGCCGGGTGGATTGTTCTTTCGGGGTTTGCTTCATGGTCATGCTTATCATTGCGGTTCTGCTGTTCACCGGAACGCATCTCATTCACACCTTCGCGCCAGGGTTCCGCCAGTCGATCATCGACCGCATCGGCGAGAACCCGTGGAAGGGCTTGTTTTCACTCGCGGCGCTCGCCGAATTCGTCTTTCTCGTGTTCGCCTTCGGCCAGGCCCGCCAAAGCGGCATCGTTCTCTACACGCCGCCATTATGGATGGCGCATATCACTATCCTGCTGATGCTGATCGCGATGATCTGTCTTTCGGCGAGCTTCTTCCCGCCGGGCAAGATCGCGGCGATCGCCAAGCATCCGATGGTGCTGTCGGTCAAGATCTGGGCGCTCGCCCATCTTCTGGCCAATGGCGAGGCGGCCTCGGTGATCCTGTTTGCCGGCATCCTGATCTGGGCGGTGATCCTGCGCATCTCGCTGGCGCGCCGCGAGCGGGCGGGGCTTTTGACGCGCAAGCCCTTCGTCTCGGCGCGCTATGACGCCTATGCCTTTATCCTCGGCATTGTGCTGTGGGGGCTGTTCATCTGGAAGCTGCATGTCTGGCTGATCGGCGTGCCGATCCAGTTCGCCGCATAATCGGTGCGGCGAAGCGCCTTTTGCCCTTACAACAGAGCAAAAAAACGGTTAGAAGGCCCGGCACGTAACAAAATGCATGCCGGAGTGACGGAATGGCAAATCAGGACGACAGCTTTATCCGCGAGGTGAATGAGGAACTGCGTTCCGACAGGATGAAGGATGCCTGGCGGCGCTATGGCAAGGTCCTGATCGCGGCTGCCGTCATTCTCGTGGTCGGCACGGCCGGCTGGCGCGGTTACGAATACTGGCAGGCCCGCGAGGCGGCGAAATCCGGCGACGTATTCCTCACCGCGCTGAACCAGATCGAGGCCGGCAATCTCGATGCCGCGGAACAGACGCTGGCCCAGCTCGAGCAGGAAGGCCACGGCTCCTATCCGGTGCTGGCGCAACTGCGCGCCGCCACCCTGCTTTCCGAAGCGGGTGATACGGCTGCCGCGATCTCGGCCTTCTCGTCGATCGGCAAGGACCGTTCCGTGCCGGAGGCGATCCGCGATGCGGCGAAGCTGCGCGCTGGCTGGCTGCTGGTCGATACCGGCACCTATGAACAGGTGTCCGCCGAGGTCGAGGAACTGTCGAGCGACGGTAACCCGTTCCGCTTTTCCGCGCGCGAGATCCTGGGCCTTTCCGCCTATCGGCTGAAGGATTACGCCCGCGCTCAGGAATGGTTCGAGGCGATTGCCAACGATCCGGAAGCCCCGCGCAATGTGCTGAACCGTGCCCAGATCATGCTCGAGGTAATGACCGCCGACGGCAATGTCAGCGAAAGCGCGGCCGGCTGACGGGCCGGTCAGGAGAAACATTTCATGAGTTTCAAGGTCGCGATCGTCGGAAGACCCAATGTCGGCAAGTCGACGCTGTTCAACCGTCTGGTCGGGCAGAAGCTGGCGCTTGTCGACGACACGCCGGGCGTGACCCGCGACCGCCGCCCGGGCGAGGCGCGGCTTGCGGACCTGCGTTTCACCATCATCGACACGGCCGGCCTTGAAGAGGCCGCCGCCGACACCCTGCCGGGCCGCATGCGCGCCCAGACCGAAGCGGCGATCGACGAGGCCGACCTGTCGCTGTTCGTCATCGACGCCAAGGCCGGGCTGACGCCGGCCGACAATACGCTCGCCGAAATGGTGCGCCGCCGCGGCAAGCCGGTGGTGCTGGTCGCCAACAAGGCCGAGGCGCGCGGTTCCGATGCCGGTTTCTATGATGCCTTCACGCTTGGCCTCGGCGAGCCCTGCCCGATTTCCGCCGAGCACGGCCAGGGCATGCACGATCTGCGCGACGCGATCGTCGAGGCGGTCGGCGAGGAGCGGGCCTTCCCGAAGGAAGAGCCCGCCGAGGAAGCGCTGACCGATGTGATGCTGACCAGGGAAGAGGCCGACAACCCGGACGAGGCGGCCCCCTATGACGACAGCAAGCCGCTTCGGGTCGCGATCGTCGGGCGGCCGAACGCGGGCAAGTCGACGCTGATCAACCGCTATCTTGGCGAGGAGCGGTTGTTGACCGGCCCCGAGGCCGGCATCACCCGCGATTCGATCTCTGTCGAATGGGAATGGCGCGGCCGGCCGATCAAGCTGTTCGATACCGCCGGCATGCGCCGCAAGGCGCGGGTGGTCGAAAAGCTCGAAAAGCTCTCGGTCTCCGATGCGCTGCGGGCGATCCGCTTTGCCGAATGCGTGGTGATCGTCTTCGACGCGACGATCCCGTTCGAGAAGCAGGACCTCCAGATCGTCGATCTGGTGCTGCGCGAGGGCCGCGCCGCCGTGCTCGCCTTCAACAAATGGGACATGATCGAGGATCGCCAGGCCGTGCTCGCCGATCTGCGCGAGAAGACCGAGCGGCTCTTGCCGCAGGCGCGCGGCATCCGCGCCGTGCCGATCTCCGGCGAGCGCGGCACCGGCCTCGACAAGCTGATGCAGGCGATCGCCGACACCGACAAGGTCTGGAACCGGCGCATCTCCACCGCGCGCCTCAACCGCTGGCTCGACCATCAGACCATCAGCCATCCCCCGCCCGCCGTTTCCGGCAGGCGGCTGAAGATGAAATACATGACCCAGGTGAAGACCCGCCCGCCGGGCTTCATGATTTCCTGCACGCGGCCTGATGCGGTGCCGGAAAGCTATATCCGCTACCTGACCAACGGCCTGCGCAATGATTTCGAAATGCCGGGCGTCCCGATCCGCATCCACTTCCGCGCCGGCGAGAACCCGTTCGAGCACAAGCGCAAGAAGAAGCGGTAGGCAATCTCAGCCGGGGTCAGGCCCCGGCCGGCTTGAATTCGATCTCGATCGCCACATCCACATCGTCACTGAGCGCCGGCGTCGCGAATGTCAGGCCCCAGAGCGAGCGTTTGACCGTCATGTGGCCGGAAAAGCCGAGCTTGGCGATCTTCTCGATCGGGTGCTCGGCGAGCGAGCCGTTGAAGACGACATCCATCACGGCCGGATGGGTTTCTCCGCGCATGGTGAGGTTGCCCTCGATCCGGCCGGTATTCTCGCCGGTGATCGTGATGCTGTCCGAGACGAAGGTGATCGGGCTTGCAGCAAGGAATGCCGGATCGTCGCCGATCTTGCCGTCGAAATCCTCGACTTCCGGGAAGGGAAAATCGGTCCTGACATTGGCGGGATCGATTTCCACCGTCAGCGTCGACAGTTCCGGTTTGTCGGCGTTCCAGTCGAGCCGGGCGCTTGCGCCGATGAAGCGGGCTGTGAAGTGCGACAGGCCGAAATGGTCGATCTTCCAGGTTACGCTGGTGTGCGGGCTGTCCTGTTCATAAAGGCCGCTCGGCGCTGGCTGCGGACCGTCCGCCATGGCGGGGCCGGCGATCATCAGGGCGAGCAGAAGGGCGGTGATACGCATTGTCGTTCTCCAGAATGTAGAGCTTTGTGATTGTCGTGCAGAAGCGTCCGGCGCAGGCGGCGCAGTCTTCCGGGCTGCAGCCGCTGCTGTTTTCGGCGGCTGTCATGCCGCCAGTCCGATACCGGTCTGTACGGCGGCGAACTCCGTCTCCGTGAGGCTGGGGCGGATCGCGAATTCGACGACCGCGTTGAAGACCTCCGCGGGCATGGCGCGATACATGCCGCCGACCATCGCATTGCGCTCGGCCGGGTTCATCGCCGGTAGCATCATGCGGGTAAACGCCATGTTCTCCTCCGGCGGGATCGAGGCGATGATGCGCATCTCGATTGCCTGCAGTTCCGCATCGGAGAAATTCTGCCACAGGATCGGGCAGAGCACGGTCTCCTCTTCATGCATATGGGCGAAGTCATCGGCGATATAGGCGGCGAAGGTGAGGTAGAGCCCGCGCCCGGCCTCGACGCGCGCAGCGCCGCTGGCATTCTCGACTGCGGCGATCTTGTTGGCGATGATGGTGAAGGCCTCGCGGTGATCATCGTGCTGCTCGTCGACGAGGCCGGTGCCGATCCCCCTTTCGTGGAGGGCTGCATGGATCTCCCTGTCCTCGTGTTCGACATGGGCGGCGGCCATCGAAAGCAGGCGCTTCATATCGGAAAGAAGCTTCTCGGTCGTGGCGGCATCGGTGAAGTCATTTGCGCCGAGGCGCGCAAGAAGCAGGCATTGCATGCGGCGCAGGCCCTTGTGAACGCTGCCATAGAGGTCATAGCGGTGCGCAAGGATAGGCGTGTTGATCATGAAGTCGTTATGGCTCATTTCGGTCTCGCTGGTTTGTTGCAAATGCCGGCAATCCGGCGGCGGCACTTGCATTAGCGACACGCCTCGCGCCGCGCTTCCTAAAAGCTTGCTAAGCGCTTTTCCGCTTTCCTAAATCTTTCCTATCTGCGGGTTGTGGCTATGCCGATCCGACGGTCGCGGGTAGAATAGTGTCACGGCAATCGCGCCTGCTCTGGGGAACAAGGTGCTTGAAGGCGACGTCGCGGCATTTCTGTCCGGCAACGTGATGATTGTTGCAGCGACCACCGACGCGGCGCTGCGGCCCCATGTCGGCCGCGGATGCGGCGCCTATTTCGATGCGGATCAGGGCGATATCGTCCTCCTGGCCTCTTCGAGCCAGTGGCCGGGCTTCCACGCCAATGCGAGAAAGGGCGGGTTGATCGCCGTGACCTTTGCCAATCCGGGCACGTATCGCGCTGTGCAGGTAAAGGGTTCTATAGGCTCGATCGCGCCGGCGAACCGCAAACAGACGGAACGGGCGAGCCGCTATGTGGAAGAGATGCTCGACCTGCTGGCCGGCCTCGGCGTCAGCCGTCTTCAGCTTTCCTCGGTGTTCTGCGATGCGGATCTTGCGGCGGTCCGGTTCTGGCCGGCCGATCTTTTCGTGCAGACCCCGGGCCCTGGCGCCGGCGCGCGGATATGGAGCGAGAAATGCTGAGCGTTCCGCTGGAGGCGATCCGCGACAGTTTCGAGGGCATTATGCCCTCCGTTATCGCCACCAGCGATGCCGCCGGCATGCCCAATATCTCCTATCTTTCGCAGGTTCATTACGTCGACAGCGAACATGTCGGCCTTTCCAATCAGTTTTTCTCGAAGACGGCGGCCAATGTCGCGCTCACGGGCAGGGCTACCCTGGTCGTGCTGGACGGACGCATGGGCCTGCAGCATGTCCTCGACCTCGTGTTCGAGCGCGCCGATCGCTCCGGCGACATATTCGATCGCCTCGCCGCCCAGTTCGACGTGATGGCAGGTCTTCAGGAAAAGTCCCATATGCTGAGCCTGCGGGCGGTAGATATCTACCGTGTGGAGGAATGCCGACGCATCGATCCGGTCGCGCCGCTGGCACTGCCGCCTCCGCTGCCGGCCAGACGCGGCAACTATCTCTGGGAGACGGCCGTCACAGCCGGTGACCTCGCCGCGCTTGGCGATGCCGAGACGCTGCTCGACGTCAGCCTGGCGCTCCTGGAGGAGCGCTTCGGATTCGGACACACCATGATCCTGATCGCCGATCTGGAGACGAACAGGCTCGTGACCGTCGCAAGCCGTGGCTATCCGCATTTCGGCTTCGGCGCCGAGATCGGTTTCGGCGAGGGGATCATCGGTATTGCCGCTGAACGGCGGCAGACCGTGCGGATCACCGATCTGCGGCGCAGCCGGCGCTATGTCTCTGCAATCGCCGCGGCAACGGCAGCGACGCAGGAAGAAATCCCGGTGCCGATGATTGACGAGCCGCAGAGCCAGGTCGCGGTGCCGATGATCGCCGGCGGTCGCCTTATCGGGGTAGTGTTTGCCGAATCCGAGAAGAGTTTCGATTTTTCCCATGACGAGGAGGCCGCCCTCCGGGTGGTGGCGGCGCAGGTGGCCGCGGGCCTCGTCAATTTCGAGATCGCCGATGTGCTCGGCGAGGCAGCCCCTCATGCCGCCGCGTTTGCGGACGAAAACAACGATAAAGGCAGCTTCGCGTTTCAGTTTTTTCCACGTGACGGCGGCGTGTTTATCGACAATGAATACGTCATTCGGGGCGTACCGGGACGGCTGCTGCATCATTTTGTGCGCTTTTATGCACAGTCAGGCCGGACGGTTTTCTCCAATCGCGAAATTCGCCGGGACAAGAGCCTCAACCTGCCGGATTTCAAGGACAATCTGGAGACCCGTCTGATCCTGTTGCGCCGGCGGCTGGAAGAACGCGGCGGGCCGGTGCGGCTGGAACGTCCTGGGCGCGGCCAGATAAGGCTGGTGATCGATGGGAAGCCGGAAATTTCGATCGTGGATGAATAACGGTGCGACAACCGGACAGAAACTCAGCCGTCGTGGGCGCGGATGACGTTATCGTGGAACTGCGCGGCGGCGGCCTCCCAGGTGTAGGTCGCGGCCAGTTCGCGGGCCTTTTCCGAGGAGCAATCGAGTGCTTTGAGGCAGGCGGTCTTAAGGTCCTCGTCCAGTGCGCCCGCCTGTTCGTGGCCCCCGAGGATATCGGCCGGGCCGGTGACGGGGAAGGCTGCGACCGGAATGCCGGATGACAGCGCCTCGATAATGGTGTTGCCGAAGGTGTCGGTCTTGGAGGTGAAGACGAAGACATCGGCCTCGGCATAGGCTTCGGCCAGTTCGTCGCCGCTCAGCATTCCGAGAAAATGGGCCTTTGGAAATTTCTGCTCGAGATCGCGCCGCGCGGGGCCGTCCCCGACGATCACGGTGCTGCCCGGCAGGTCGAGTGCAAGCAGCGCCTGGATGTTCTTTTCCACCGCCACGCGCGCGACCGTCAGGAAGATCGGGCGGGGGAGGCCGCCAAACGGGGCATCCGTCTTCGGGCGGGGATAGAACAGGGTGTTGTCGATGCCCCGGCTCCAGCGCATCAGATTTTTGAAGCCGTGGCCTTCCAGCTCGCGGGCGAGGCTTTCGGTGGCGACCATGCAGCCATTGCCGGCATTGTGGAAATTGCGCATTACCGAATAGAGCCAGCTTGCCGGGATGGGGAGGCGGGCGGAGACATATTCGGGAAACCGCGTGTGATAGCTCGTCGAGAAGCGGAACTTTCTTTTGCGGCACCAGCGCCGCGCCTTGTAGCCGAGCGGCCCTTCGGTGGCGATATGGACGTAATCCGGTCGGCTTTCCTCGATCAGGCGAGCCACGTGACGGTAACTCGCAAGCGCCAGGCGGATTTCCGGATAGGTCGGCATGCCGACATTGCGGAACATGTCGGGGGTGATCATCGTCACCTCCATGCCCATCTTCGTCAGCTCGCGATTGGTGTTCTCTATGGTGCGAACCACACCGTTGACCTGCGGATGCCAGGCATCCGAGATGACAGTCAGTCTCTTCACCGGTTCAGGCATTCACGGAATGTCCTTTGACAAAAGGCATTTGCGGGTTTCAGCCGCTTTAGCCCGCGCATATGTCAGTCATATTACAGTGGCACTTTCGGCGCGATTGTGCGTTGCAAAAGAAACGCGGCCGCCGCATTTACCTCGGGCGGTCGCGGAGATAGGCTCACCTCAAACGTTTCGACCAGGGAATTTTCAATGACGGACGGCAATACCGGCAATTGGTGGCGTGGCGGCGTCATCTACCAGATCTATCCCCGCTCCTTTCAGGATACCACAGGCGACGGCATTGGCGATCTGCCCGGCATCACCCGGCGGCTGACCTATGTGGCCGAACTCGGCGTCGATGCGATCTGGCTGTCGCCCTTCTTCAAGTCGCCAATGGCCGACATGGGCTATGATGTCTCGGATTATCGCGATGTCGATCCGATGTTCGGCACGCTCGACGATTTCAGGGCGCTGGTCGACGAGGCCCACAGGCTCGGCCTGAAGGTCATCATCGATCAGGTGCTGTCGCATACCTCCGACCAGCATCCCTGGTTCAAGGAAAGCCGTTCGAGCAAGGACAACCCAAAGGCCGACTGGTATGTCTGGGCCGATGCCAAGCCCGACGGCACCGCGCCCAACAACTGGATGTCGATCTTCGGCGGTCCCGGCTGGGAGTGGGACGGCACCCGCAAGCAGTATTACATGCATAACTTCCTCGCCAGCCAGCCGGACCTCAATTTCCACTCAGAGGCCGTGCAGGATGCGCTGCTCGACGCCGTGCGGTTCTGGCTCGATCTCGGGGTGGACGGCTTCCGCCTCGATACGGTCAACTACTATTTCTGCGACGACAAGCTGCGCGACAATCCGCCAATGCTGGACGATGACGACGCTGCCGGCCTCGATGCGCCGGATGTGAACCCCTACGGCTTCCAGAAGCACATCTATGACAAGACAAGGCCGGAGAATATCGGCTTTCTTCAGCGTTTCCGGGCGCTGCTCGATGAGTATGACGGCCGCTCCTCGGTGGGCGAGGTCGGCGATGGCGCACGCTCATTGAAGACGGTTGCCGAGTATACCGCCGGCAACGACAAGCTCCATATGTGCTACACCTTCGACTTCCTCGGACCGGATTTCTCGCCGGCCCATATCCGCAAATGCGTGGAGAACTTCTTCACCGTGGTGTCGGATGGCTGGGTGTGCTGGGCGTTTTCCAACCACGATGTCGACCGCCACGTCTCGCGGTTCGCGAAAACGGAGGCCGAGCGCGAACCGGTCGCGCGGCTTGCGATTTCGGTTCTGGCAACGCTGAGAGGCTCGATCTGCCTCTATCAGGGCGAGGAGCTTGGCCTGCCGCAGGCGGAGCTTGCCTTCGAGGACCTTCGCGATCCCTACGGCATCCGCTTCTGGCCGTCCTACAAGGGCCGCGACGGCTGCCGCACGCCGATGCCGTGGAGCAATGTACCGCCGGATGCAGGGTTCTCCACAGCCGAAAAGCCCTGGCTGCCGGTGCCGGAAGCCCATCTGGCGCTTTCGGTGTTCGAGCAGGCGCCCCGGCCCGACTCGGTCTACAGCCATTACCGCGCCACGCTCGCCTTTCGCGCCGAGCACGCGGCGCTGTTTGACGGCGATATCGAATTTCACGACTGCGACAATGACGACGTGCTGATGTTTACACGCAGCAAGGGCAAGGAAACCCTGCTGTTCATCTTCAACTTCGCCGACACGCCGCAGGACGTGCCGTTGCAGATGACCGTTGATCACGTCAAATCCCTCGATCTTCCGGGCATGACGGGCGTGATGAACGGCGCCGAGGTGGAACTCGGCGCGTTCGACGGATTTTGCGCGCGGATCTAGAATAGGTTCGCCGTGCGCTATCTGATGGCGGAAGCCCGGTTTGCCGGGCCTCCGCGTCGCGCTCAGTCTTCCAGCGCCTTGAAGCGATAGAGCAAGGCTCCGAGCAATCCGCCGGCAAGCGGCGCGACGATGAACAGCCAGAGCTGGGCCAGCGCATGGCCGCCGACAAGCAGTGCGGGACCGAAGCTGCGGGCCGGATTGACCGATACGCCCGTTACCTGAATGCCGACAAGATGGATGGCGACGAGCGTCAGCCCGATCGCGAGCCCGGCAAAGCCGGCTGGCGCTGCGGCCGCGGTCGAGCCGAGAATGACGATCACGAAGATCGCGGTGAACACGACCTCGAAGACGAGCGCCGCCGGCAGCGCGTATTCGCCGAGATAGCCAGGTCCCCAGCCGTTCTGGCCAAGGCTGGCCGTGGAGCCGGCGATGATCGCCAGAACGAAAGCGCCCACCAGCGCGCCGGAGAACTGGGCGACCCAGTAACGCAGCATTTCACCGGCTGGCATGCGGCCCGCGATAAACACGCCGAGGCTGACGGCGGGGTTGATGTGGCAACCGGAAATCGGCCCGATGCCATAGGCCATGGCGACGATGGCAAGACCGAAGGCGAAGGCGATACCGGTCTGCCCGATGGCGTCGCCGCCCAGAACGGCTGCGCCGCAGCCAAACAGCACAAGCACGGCCGTGCCGATAAATTCCGCCACGAGTTTCTTCATGTTGAGGACCCCGAAAAAACGGCTGCCCCCATTCCCCGAGCGGCTCGCCGACAATTGAACGATCAATGTGGAGCGACCCAGTTGTTTTTTTCGAGATATGCGCGATTGATTCGCGCTTAGCAAGCAAAATGTGCGAAGTGCAACCTAACCGTCTATCGTCACGGACCAGCCGAAGCGCGCCGTTTTGCCGGCGGGCAGGGTGACGGTGAAGGGCCGGTCTTCGATCGCCGGACCCTTGCCGTGGGCTGCGGCCATGCCGTGCCAGGGCTCAACGCAGATATAGGGCGCGCCGGGCTTGGTCCAGAGCGCCAAGTTCGGCAGGTTTTCGAAGCGGAAATGCAGCGACGGGCCATCCTCGGCGCTGAGGCTCAACCGGTCCCCCGCGCCTTCGGGGAAGATCATCGCATCCTCCTCGAAATAATCGTGGTCGAGGGCGAGCAAGCCGCCCGAGAAGGGCGAGGCAAGCGGCGTCAGGTCCAAGAGACCGTCGCGCAGGCGGATCATCGCTGGCGCTGCGCGGTTTGCGAGCGCGATGTGATGGACATGGCCCTTGGAGAGGCCCGGCATCGGCCAGCGGAAGGCGGGATGGAAGCCGAAGCCGAACGGCATTGGCCGCTCGTCGCGGTTCTCCACCTCGGCGGTCACCGTCAGCGTCGCGTCCGCCAAAGCATGGGTGATCGCAAGCGAGAATTCGAACGGATAGGCCAGCCGCGTCTCGTCCGTCGGGTCAAGCCGGAAGCGGCAGGAGGAGGGCGAGCTTTCTTCGAGCGAAAACATGCTCTTGCGGGCAAAGCCGTGCTGCTGCATCGGGAAAGCCATGCCCTCGATCGTCACCCTGTTATCCGGCGCCTTGCCGACGATCGGAAACAGGATGGGGGCGCGGCCGGTCCAATAGGCCGGGTCGCCATCCCAGAGCCATTCGCGCCCGTCCTTGCCGGTGATTGATCGGGTCTCGGCGCCAAGCGACGAGACCGCGACGGCAAGGCGTTCGTTCTTGATCAGAATATCGTCGGACATGACGGCATTTCCCGTTTGCGGCAGCGCAATAGCAATAAGGGACGGGCGAAAAGGCGAACCCGGTTCTCGCCTTATCCGAGGCGGCGGCGGAAAGCGGCGCGGCGGGAAAACCCGATGCGCCGGCTTTCACGCCCGCTACCATGCGAGGCGGCCTCAGATATTGTTCATCAACACCTTGCGCAGCTTCTCGAACAGTTCGTCGATCTCGGATTTGGAAATGATCAGCGGCGGCGACAGCGCGATGATATCGCCCGTGGTGCGGATCAGCAGGCCATCCTCATAGGCCTTCAGGAAGGCGGTGAACGCGCGCTTGGTTGGTTCTCCCGCAATTGGCTCCAGTTCGATCGCGCCAATCAGCCCGGTATTGCGGATGTCGATGACATAGGGGCAGTCGCGCAGGCTGTGGAGCTGTTCTTCCCAATAGGGTGCCAGTTCGGCGGCCCGCGTCAGCAGGCCCTCTTCCTTGTAGGTGTCGAGCGTGGCAAGGGCTGCCGCCGAGGCCATCGGATTGCCGGAATAGGTATAGCCGTGGAAGAACTCGATCATGTGCTCCGGGCCGCTCATGAAAGCGTCGTGGATCGCGGAGGTCACGAACACAGCGCCCATCGGAATAACGCCGTTGGTCAGTCCCTTGGCGGTGATGATGATGTCCGGCTTGACGTCATAATACTGCGCGGCAAAGGGCGTGCCGAGACGGCCATAACCGGTGATCACTTCGTCGAAGATCAGCAGGATGCCGTATTTGGTGCAGATTTCGCGCAGCTTCTTGAGGTAGCCCTTCGGCGGAATGAGAACGCCGGTGGAACCGGCGACCGGCTCGACGATGACGGCTGCCACCGTCGAGGGATCATGGAGCGTGACGATCCGTTCGAGTTCGCTAGCAAGGTCGCCGCCATGTTCGGGCTGGCCCTTGGTGAAGGCGTTCTTTTCGGGCAGGTGGGTGTGGGGCAGATGGTCGACGCCGGTCAGTAGCGTGCCGAACATCTTGCGGTTGGCCACAATGCCGCCGACCGAGATGCCGCCGAAATTGACGCCGTGATAGCCGCGTTCGCGCCCGATCAGCCGGAAACGCGAGCCATCGCCTTTCGCCCGGTGGTAGGCAAGCGCGACCTTGAGCGCGGTTTCGACCGACTCGGAGCCCGAATTGGTGTAGAGCACATGGTTCATGCCGTCCGGCGCGATGTCGACCAGCCGGTTGGCGAGTTCGAATGCCTTGGGGTGGGCGAGCTGGAAGGCGGGGGCGTAATCAAGTTCGCCAGCCTGTTTGCGGATCGCCTCGACAATCTTCGGCCGGCAGTGACCGGCATTCACGCACCACAGCCCCGCGGTCGCGTCCAGTACCTTTCGGCCGTCGGCGGTCGTGTAATACATGTCCTTGGCGGCCACGAACATGCGCGGGGCCTTCTTGAACTGCCGGTTGGCGGTAAATGGCATCCAGAATGCGTCGAGGTTGTTGGGCGTCACATTGGCGCTGTCGGACATGAGCTGCTCCACAAAAGAAAGCGACCCGTTGCCGGGCCCTTGTTGCTTCATTACTATTGGAGAGCACGTTATCAGCGGTACCGCCGTCGTCAAGCGAAAGCCTCTGCCAAAAGGCACAATCCGTCAGGCATTGCCCTGACTATTCCTGCCGGTCCGCGACGCGCCGACCGACAGAGGCTCATACCCTTGGTATCAGCCCGCCTTGCGGCTGGCGATCACTTCCTCATCGTAAATCTCGCCGAGCGTGTCGAGAAGCTTACGGACCGGTTCGGCATGGGTGCTGTAATAGATGGTCTGCGCTTCGCGCCGCGTTTCCACGAGGTTCTGCGCGCGCAGCTTCGACAGGTGTTGCGACAGGGCGGACTGACTGAGGCCGACGCGGACCGCGAGCGCACCCACCGGCATTTCGTTTTCGATCAGCACACAGAGAATCTGAAGTCGTTTCGGATTTGCCATCGCCGAAAGCAGGCTGGCGGCCGGAGAGGTCTTGTCGGACAGTTTGTTTGCGCTCACATCAGTACTCCTTAGCTTGACGAGAAGTGTCAATAATTTTTCCAATGCCTAAAATGGTATGTAACTGAGTCTCCCGAAAAAAAATAATACGAAATTTAGGGTATTTTTTAACAGGTGGGCCGAAAATAAAGGAGAAATCCATTTTCGTCCGCCCTCAGCACCGAGTTAACTCGACTGATTACTGACAAATGACAAGCAGGTGCCGATCTCAACGTGAGGCGACATGGGGTCAGGCTTTCACCCGGTTTCGATCAGATCCTTGCCCTCGATGGCGTAGGCCTTGCCAAAGCCACCATTGAGGTTCGCCGATACCGGCGACAGGCGGTAGAGGTTGAAATCCGGGAAATCGATATAGGTCTTTGCCTTCGGGTGGCGTTCGAGGAACCGCGCCCGCATCCGCGCGTGGTCGTCGCTGCCGCGTTCAATGACCCCGGCCAGGCACCGCGTCGTCATCCGCGGATGGGCCATAGGGTCGCCCTTTCCCGGTTCCCCCGTCAAAAGCGAAACCCTGCCGTCGCGCTCGATTGCCCTGGTATGGCTCGATAGCGCCGAAATCAGGATCACGGGCGCGCCGTCGGTGTCGGTCGCGATCAGCACCCGGCTTACGAGCGGAAATCCGGTCTCCGGTTCGTTGACGGCAAGGGCGGCAAAGCCGGCTTCGCGCAGAAGCGATTTCGCCAAGCGGATTGCCGCTTCATCGGTTTCGCGCAGGGGAGAGGCTTTCTCATTCATGTCAAAGGCCCTGCGGGTTGCGGTCGGCGCGGCGAAAGGCCGGCGGCAATCTCGCGGTGCGAGATCGTTCCGGCAATCCGTCCGCCCTGGACAACGCCGATCGTTCCCGGCCGCTCCGCGAGCACGCGTATCAGCGTCATGGCCGGCGTGGCGGCCTTGACGGTCGCTGCGATCTGCGTGTCCAGCTGGCTGCGCGAGGACACCGGATTCATGATATCTCCTGCCGTGAGAACGGCGAGCGGGTTTGTGTTGGCCACGAAATCGGCAACATAGTCGTTTGCGGGGTTCTTGATGATCGCGCGCGGCGTGTCGGTCTGGATTATCCTTCCGCCTTCCATGATCGCGATGCGATCGCCGAGCTTGATGGCTTCGTCGAGATCGTGACTGACGAACAGGATCGATTTTCTGAGGCGCTGCTGCAAGGCCAGCAACTCATCCTGCAGATGCGCGCGGATCAGCGGATCGAGCGCTGAAAACGGCTCGTCCATCAGTAGGATCGGCGCGCCGGTGGCAAAGGCGCGCGCCAGACCGACCCGCTGCTGCATGCCGCCTGAAAGCGCGTCGATGGGGCTGTCGGCCCAGTCGGAGAGGTTGACCAGTTCAAGCTGTTCTTCGATGCGCTCGCGCCGCTCGCGTTTGGGCACGCCCGAAAGCTCAAGCCCGAGGCCGACATTTTCGGCAACGCTCAGCCAGGGCAGCAGCGCGAACTGCTGGAACACCATGGAAACGGACCGCGCCCTCAGCGCCCTGAGCGCTTTTGCACTGGCGGCATAGGGATTGACGATACCGTCTTCGGTATGCACCTCGACGTCGCCGCGCACGACTGGCGCCAGACCATTGACGGCGCGCAGCAAGGTCGATTTTCCCGAGCCCGAAAGGCCCATCAGCACGACGATCTCGCCGCGTCCAAGCGTCAGCGAGGCGTTGGAGACCCCGACGAGGCTGCCGGTGCGGGCGTGAATGTCATCACGCGAAAGGCCGGCGTCGATCAGAGGCAGGGCGCGGCGCGCCTGCCTGCCGTAGACGATATCGATTGCGTTGATCTCGACGACTGTTTCCATGGGCTCAGCATCGGCATGGCAGGAGGGGATGGCAGGCGGTTGTTTCTCATATTCGCGCACAAGCGGCAAGATGCGCCGCGCGAAAGCGGGGGCCCACGCTTTTCTGTGGCTTTCTGCGATTCAGGCTTCTTGCAGGCCCCCGTTCGCGGCAAGAAGAGGAAAAAGGACCGCACAATGGCGAAACTTCACTTCTATTATGCCACGATGAATGCCGGCAAATCGACCCTGCTGCTGCAGGCCGCCTATAATTACCGAGAGCGCGGCATGCATGCCGTCATCCTGCTTGCCGAACTCGACGATCGCGGCGGCAAGGGCGTGGTTTCCTCGCGGATCGGGCTCAAGGCCGATGCGGTCACGTTCGGTCAAGACACCGACCTGTTCGAATGCGCCAGCGCGCTCGACCAAGAGCGCAAGATCGATTGCCTGTTCGTCGACGAGGCCCATTTCGCCACCGCCGAGCATGCCTGGCAACTGGCGCGGGTCGTCGATGAACTGAAGATTCCGGTGATGGCCTATGGCCTCAGGTCCGATTTCATGGGCCGGCTGTTTCCAGCCTCGGCCGAACTGTTCGTGCTCGCTGATGAAGCGAGGGAAGTGCGGACGATCTGTCACTGCGGCCGCAAGGCAACCATGGTCGTGCGACTGGATCAGGCGGGCAACGCGCTGCTTGAAGGCCCGCAGATCGAGGTCGGCGGCAATGACCGCTATGTTTCCTACTGCCGTTTGCACTGGAAGGAGAAGACAGGCCGCCGATAGAGCGTTTCCTCCCGCAACGCCCCGACCCGCCCTCATTCGATCAGCTTGAGGCGGATCGCCTTGGCGACAAGCTGTGCCCTGTTGACGCATTCCATCTTGCGGATCGCGTTCGCCAGATAGGCATTGACGGTATGGTCGGAGAGATTGAGGATTCTGCCGATCTCGTGCGATGTCTTGCCCTCGGCGGTCCATTTGATGACCTCCAGCTCGCGCGAGGACAGGCTCTTCAGATGGTGGGCGGAAACCGGCCGCAACTGCTCGAACCGGCGACAGGCGGCAACGGCCAGCCTGTCGAGCGCCGCCTTTTCCGCCTCGCCGAGCGGTTCGCGATCGCCGAACAGCAGGAAGGCCAGGGGCTCCGGCTGACAATCCGGCGCCGTGAAGACCACCCCCATGCGGACATGGATCGTCTTGAGGCGCTGGCCGAAAGCCGCCTCCGTGTCCTCCAGTTCGAACTGGTCGATATCCCATTCGATCGGCGAGGTCGCCGCTCTCCACGACCGGACAAAGGCGGAATTTTGCAGTATCTCCGCCTGGTCATAGGCCGCGATGAGGGGGTAGGGAAGCGAGGTAAAGTGAATCAGGGACTGCAGCAATGCGTCTCTGCTGTGGGGTATGTCGGTCAACGTAAAGTGGTTGAAACCAAAGGTTGATGTAATTTCGCCAAGCGCAACGATCAGCTCTGCGGTTGTGTCCGAACGCGCGACCCGCGCCCGCAATTCCAGAATTCTGGCTTCGTCCATCATCATCGCTATTTCTGCCATAACTTATTTTATCTAAGGCATTTTTCGAATTTCGCCTCAAGGCGGTCGATGAAGGTCGGCGGCCTCCCGAGGAATGTGATGAGAAGAATGTTCGCGGATCATTCTCCCATGAGTTGACGCGCAAGCTCTTTGCAGGCGAACATTGTCTTTAGTTTGATAAACCCTTCGACAAGTATAAATCAAGCTAAGGTTGTAAAATGAAGTGTGAATATCCCTGTTCGGGCTGCGATCTGCCCGCGGTTTGACGATGGGGCGGAGTGTTTTCGGTCGGACTTCTTGCCTTGGCGCAAAGCGCGGTAAATGCGCAGGCCCGCGCGCCGCCGGCCGGGCAACGACAACAGCCGCCGGGAGTCTATCAGGAGTAAACGGCGGCGAGCGGCTGGCCCGACGCCGGATAATCGCTGACTGCGACCTGCCTATTCGGCCCGTCGCTTCTCCGAGGCCGCGACATCGGCCTCGACCACCGCAAGGCTCGCCATGTTGACGATGCCGCGCGAGGTCACCGAAGGCGACATGATGTGGGCCGGGAGCGCGCTGCCGAGCAGGATCGGGCCGACATGCAGCGCTTCGAGCATGCTCTGGACCACCGTCATGGTGATATGGGCGGCATCGAGCGAGGGGAAGATCAACAGATTGGCTTCGCCCGTCAGCGTGCTGTTGGGCATGGCGCGTTCGCGCAGCAATTCGGAAATTGCGGTATCGCCGTGCATTTCGCCGTCGACCTCGAGCTCGGGCATCCGGGCGCGCACCAGTGCCAGGGCTTCACGCATCTTAGCTGCACTTTCTGAATCGCGTGAGCCGAAATTGGAGTGCGAGACGAGCGCGGCCTTCGCCGTGATGCCGAAGCGGGCGACGGCGCGGGCGGACTGGATCGTCGTTTCCGCGATTTCTTCCGCGCTCGGGCAATAGGTCACATGGGTATCGGCGAAGAAGGTCGCGCCGCGGTTGGAGATCAGGAGCCCCAGGCTCGAGAAATCGCGGACATTCTCATGCTTGCCGATAATGTTGCCGATATCGCGCAGGTGCTTTTCGAACCGGCCCTCGACGCCGCACAGCAGCGCATCCGCGTCGCCGCGCTTGACCGCGAGCGCACCGATCACCGTGGTGTTGGTGCGCACGATGGTGCGCGCGCGCTCCGGGGTAACGCCCTTGCGCGCGACGAAGGAAAGGTATTCGTCGACATATTCGCGGAACCGCGAATCGCTTTCCGGATTGATGATCTCGAAATCCTCGTGCAGCTTCATGCGCAGGCCGTAGCGCTTCATGCGGGTTTCGAGCACGTTCGGGCGTCCGATCAGTATCGGCTGGGAAATGCCTTCCTCGATCAGCACCTGGGCGGCGCGCATCACGCGCTCGTCCTCGCCGTCGGAGAAGATCACGCGCTTGCGCTCGGCCGCCTTGGCGGCGGCGAAGACCGGCTTCATCACCAGGCCGGAGCGGAAGGCGAAGCGCGTCAGGTGTTCGTAATAGGCCTCATAATCGGGGATCGGCCGTTCGGCGACGCCGGTCTCCTCGGCGGCGCGGGCAACGGCGGGCGCGATCCTGAGGATCAGGCGCGGGTCGAAGGGCGAGGGGATCAGGTAATCCGGACCGAAGATCAGCGGTTCGCCATTGGCCGCAGTGCGAGAGGCCTCCCAGACCTCCTCCTTTGCGAGCCCGGCAATGGCGCGCACGGCGGCCATCTTCATTTCCTCGTTGATCGTGCGCGCGCCGCAATCCAGCGCGCCGCGGAAGATATAGGGGAAACACAGGACGTTGTTGACCTGGTTGGGGAAGTCCGAACGCCCGGTGCAGATCATCGCATCCTCGCGCTCGGCGCGGGCGAGATCGGGCATGATTTCCGGCACGGGGTTGGCGAGCGCCATGATCATCGGGCGCGGCGCCATCTGCTTGAGCAGCGACGGCTTCAGCGCGCCCGCGACCGAGAGGCCGAGAAACACGTCCGCACCGGCGATGTGATCGGCCAGCGCATGGGCGTCGCTCTCCTGGGCGTAGATCGCCTTCCACTGGTCCATATTGGTCTCGCGGCCGGGATAGACCAGGCCGTCAATGTCGAAGACCCAGATATTCTCGCGCTTCGCGCCGAGCGAGACCAGCAGGTTGAGACAGGCGAGCGCGGCAGCACCTGCGCCGGAGGCGACGATCTTGACGTTCTCCAGCGATTTGCCGGCAAGCTCCAGCCCGTTCAGGATCGCGGCGGCGACGATGATGGCGGTGCCGTGCTGGTCGTCGTGGAAAACCGGGATCTGCATCTTCTCGCGCAGGATCCGCTCGACCTCGAAACATTCCGGCGCCTTGATGTCCTCGAGATTGATCCCGCCGAAGGTCGGCTCCAGCGCCGAAATTGTGGAGACCATGCCATCGATCGATGGCGCGTCGATCTCGATATCGAAGACGTCGATGCCGGCGAATTTCTTGAACAGAACCGCCTTGCCTTCCATCACTGGCTTGGAGGCGAGCGGACCGATATTGCCGAGGCCGAGAACAGCCGTGCCGTTCGATATCACGGCGACCAGATTGGCGCGCGAGGTATATTGCGCGGCGTCATTGGGATTTTCGTGAATGGCGATGCAGGGCGCGCCGACGCCGGGCGAATAGGCAAGGGCGAGGTCGCGCTGGTTGCCGAGCGGCTTGGTCGCCTGGATTTCCAGCTTACCGGCGCGCGGATAGCGGTGATAAAAAAGAGCCTGCTGCTGGAGGTCTTCCCCGGCGGGCTTCTTTCCTGTCGGTTCGCTCATCGTCTGGTCTCCTTGCACGGCGAAAAATCCGGTCCCCATAAAGTCGCGCGACTATATGAGCGGAAAAAAGGAACTGCAATCCATTCGGATCGCTTCAGTCGTTTTTGAATTTCGGGAGGCGGTGCGGTTGGCGACGCAGTGTTTACACATCCTCGTCTTCCGCGATCGGCTTTTTCGCGTATGTTAGCGACTTCTGAAACCGCGCCCGCGCGGGCAACCATTAGCACGGAGCTGATTTATGAGCACAAACCGCATGTTGCAGCCGATGGCGCCGATCTTCCTGGCCATTTTGCGTGTCGTGACAGGCATTCTTTTCTTCGAGCATGGCACGCAGAAGATCCTGCATTTTCCGGTTTCGGACATGCATCCCCCGATGTTTTCGCTGTTTTGGGTTGGCGGCATTCTTGAAATCGTCGGCGGCGCGCTGATCGTGATCGGATTGTTCACCCGGATCTCGGCCTTCGTGCTGTCCGGCATGATGGCGGTCGCCTATTTCATGTTCCATGCGCCTTCGAGCCTCTATCCCGTCAATAACGGCGGCGATGCGGCGATCCTGTTCTGCTTCATCTTCCTCTATCTCGTCTTCGCCGGTCCCGGCTCCTTCAGCCTCGACGGCAAGCGCAAGTAAGCCTTAGCGCATTCAAGACAATCGAAAGCGGGTCCTGGCGCCCGCTTTTTTGTTGTGCCCGCGAAGCACGGTTGCCCTTTTGCCTGATCCGTTTTAGGCCACGGCAGAGATAGAAGGAGACAGGCCGCCATGATGCCGAAGCAATATATCATTCCCGGCATGATGATCCGGGACATGCTGGTGCCGGTGCCGCTCGACTGGAGCCGGCCGGAGGGGCCGGTGCTGCAGGTTTTCGCCCGCGAGATCGTCGATCCGGTCAAGCGGCGGGAGAACCTGCCGGTGCTCGCCTTTCTGCAAGGCGGGCCGGGCGGAAAGTCGCCGCGCCCGGTCGCCGGCGGCCCGCCATGGCTGAAGGCCGCGCTGAAAACCCACAGGGTGGTGCTGATCGACCAGCGCGGAACCGGCCGCAGCAGCCCGATCGACGGCCATGTCATCTCCCGTTTCGAAAGCGGAGAGGCGGCGGCGGACTATCTGATGCATTTCCGCGCCGACAGCATCGTCGCCGATTGCGAGCACATCCGCAAACAATTGCTGGGCGATGTCAAATGGGAGACGCTTGGCCAGAGCTTTGGCGGGTTCATCACGCTCACCTATCTGTCGCGCGCGCCGGAGGGGCTCGCCGCCTGCTATGTCACGGGCGGGCTTGCCGGACTTGCCGCCGAGGCGGAGGAGGTCTACCGCCGCACCTATCCGCGCGTTCTTTCCAAGAACCGCCGCTATTACCAGCGCTATCCGGAGGATGAACGGCTTGCCGGCCGCATCGCGGACTTCATTGAAAACAATGCGGTTCATCTGCCGGACGGCGACCGGTTGAGCGTGCGCCGCCTGCAGACCCTGGGGCTGGGGCTCGGCATGGCGCCCGGCTTCGAAGCGCTCCATTTCCTCCTCGATGAGGCTTTTGCGGACCCCGACGAAACGCGGCTGTCGGAGAGCTTCCTGTTCTCCGTGATGGCCGAGACCGGCTTTGCCGGCAATCCGCTGTTCGCTGTGCTGCAGGAAAGCATTTATGCGCAGGGTCCCCGGCCCACCGCCTCCGCCGCCGAACGGATACGGGCCGAATTCCCGCGTTTCGATCCGGCGCGCCGGCCGCTCTTGTTCACTGGCGAGATGATGTATCCGTGGATGTTCGAGGAAATCCGGTCGCTGCGTCCGTTTTCCGCCGCCGTCGAGGCGCTTGCGGCAAGAACGGACACTCCGCCGCTTTACGACGCAACGCGGCTGTTCGCCAATGACGTTCCGGTGGCCGCCGCCGTCTATCATGATGACATGTATGTGGATGCCGGCCTGTCGCTGGAAACCGCGAACCGTCTCGGCAATTGCCGGACCTGGGTCACCAATGAATATGAGCATGACGGCGTGCGCCAGAGCCCGGCCGTCTTCGAACGGCTGCGGGATATGGTGATGGCCGAGGGCGGGCCGCACGGGTAAGTGCCGCCGGGGGCAGGGGCGACGGCGCGCCTTTCTCCCGAAGGCGCGTTCAGCCTCATTGCGGCAGCCCCTGCGCGCGCCGTTCGGGAACCCCCGCCGGCGGTGGCGTCGACTTGTCGATCAGGCGGAACCGCGGTGGGAAGGGGGCGTCATTATCCCTGACGTTCCGCTTGTCGAACACAGTATAGCGGTCCCGTCCGGCATTCTTGGAGCCGTAGAGCGCCACGTCCGCATTGGCCAGAATATCGTTGTAACCGGCCTGGCTGCCGGGCATGTACACCGCCACGCCGATGCTGACGGTCAGGTGCAGGAC
This sequence comes from Martelella sp. FOR1707, assembly GCF_053484265.1. Taxonomy (NCBI): domain Bacteria; kingdom Pseudomonadati; phylum Pseudomonadota; class Alphaproteobacteria; order Hyphomicrobiales; family Aurantimonadaceae; genus Martelella; species Martelella sp. FOR1707. The sequence goes on from NZ_JBAKFP010000005.1 coordinate 582,545, forward strand.
CTCTCCATTGACGCAGACAGCGCGGGCGCGAACCTCTTCGACCAGCGTTTGGGCGATCTCGGCCGCCTCTGCGGCGCCTTCGCCCGGCAGGAGAAGCGAGAACTCGTCGCCGCCGGTGCGGGCGAGGACCTGGGTATCGTCTTTGAGCTGGTCAAGGGCCGTGCGGGCGAAATGGCGCAGGGCCTCGTCGCCAACGGCGTGGCCATAGCTGTCATTCCAGTTCTTGAACTTGTCGATATCGATCAGCAGCACGCTATAAGGGATATTGGCGGCCGCGCACAGCGCATGAACGCGTTCGATTTGGGACATGAAATCGCGGCGGTTTGAAATGCCCGTCAGTTCATCGTGCTTGGCCATATTCTCCGCCTCGTGCAGCAGATGCTCGATGATCATCAGCGCGATCCCGAAAACCAGAAGCGACGCGCTCACCATGCCGAGAAGCAGCCCATAGGTCTGAACGTGTTCGAGCGACGGGATGGCGTAGAGCGCGAGCCCCTTGGCCGCGCAGGCGAGGCCGATCGTCAGATAGGAAAATATTCCGATGACGGCGCCCGCCGCCGCAAGCTGGATGCCGAAACTGTTACGGCTGCCATGTTTCACGAATAGCGGGAGCAGCAGGAACAGCGGTAGAATTTGCGCGAAAACGAAGATCGCCTCGCGCAGCAGCCAGCGTTGGTGAAACACGATCAGCAAAGCCAGGGTAACGAGCAATGCGGCGACCGCCTGCCGGGCGCAGATCGGCCGGCCGAAAAAGCTCCGCACCCCGCTATAAAGCAGCCAAAGCCCGCATACGATGCTTTCCAGGGCGAGAATGCTGATCCATGCCGCACTGTCCTGCGTCAGACCCGTCTTCAGCGCGGCGCCAAAGGCAATTGCTAGGCTCGAGCCGAACAGGTAGCGCGCGGCCGGAAGACCGCGATAGGCAAGGCCCGTCGTCGCCCAGACGACCGCAGCAATGATCGCGACCACGAGGTTGACGACTTCAAGGGTCTTGAAATCCAGTAGAGGCAAAGCCTGCATCAAACGCACCGCAATCGGTTACTGGGCCGACTGCCAGCGAGTCTGTCCATAAACTGAAACTCCTCAAAGAAGAGTATAGTTCCCTTAGTTACCAAAAAAAGTCCCGCGCATTCAGGCTTTCCGTCCCTTGAAAGATTTGGCCAGCACGAACATTTCAACAGATTCGGAGCGCGAGGCCGCGGGCTTGACGTGGATCACCTGGCGGAAGTTCTGCTTGAGCATGGTCAGGAGATCGTGCTCGGCGCCGCCCTGGAAGGTCTTGGAGAGAAAGTGCCCGCCCTCGGCAAGCGTTTCCACCGCGAAATGGGCCGCGACCTCGCACAGATACATTGTGCGCAGATGGTCGGTGCGGCGATGGCCGGTGGTCGGCGCGGCCATGTCGGAGATGACCACGTCCGGCGGTCCGTCCAGCGCCTCGCGCAAAAGGGCGGGCGCGGCCTCGTCGAGAAAATCCATCTGGAAGAACTTCACGCCCGGAACGCCGTCCATCTCAAGGAAGTCGATTGCCGCGACGCGAATGTCGGTATCGGTGGAGCCGGTGACCTTGGCGGCGATCTGCGACCAGCTTCCCGGCGCTGCCCCAAGGTCGATGATCCGGCGCGCGCCCTTCAGGATCTGGTGCTTCTCGTCGATCTCCAGCAGCTTGTAGGCCGCGCGGGCGCGAAAGCCCTCGGTCTTGGCGCGCTGCACATAGGGGTCGTTGATATGGCGCTCCAGCCAGCGGCGCGACGACGCCTTCAGCTTGGTCTTCTTGACCTTCTGGCCGATCTTGCGACCCGTTCTGGCCGGCTTGGCGGGTGGTTTGGTCACGTTCGGTCCCATTCAGTCATTGTTTGCGGCCGCGCTCTGGCGGCGGTTGAAGCCGCCGCGGCGGCGCTGTTTGCGCCAGACCCCGTCATGCATCATCATATCGGTCAACAATCCCTCGCGCAGGCCGCGGTCGGCCACCCGCATGCGCGAGGATGGCCAGCGCCGGCGGATCGCTTCCAGAATGGCGCAGCCGGCAAGCACGAGGTCGGCGCGGTCCGGGCCGATGCAGGGATTGGCGGCGCGGCCGGCGAAATCCCATGACAACAGCTTGGACTGCATGGCCGTGACCTCGTCGTCGGTCAGCCAGATGCCGTCGACCTTGCGGCGGTCATAGCGCGGCAGATCGAGGTGGACGCCGGCGAGCGTCGTGACGGTGCCCGACGTGCCGATCAGGTGAAAGCCCTCGTCGTCCTTGCCGCCGCCGATGCCCGGACAGTTGAAATTGCCGAGCATGCGGGTGACTTCGGCCACCATGTCCTCGAAGATTTCCGGCGTCACGTCATGGCCGCCATAGCGCTCGGACAGCGTCACCACGCCGACGGGAAGCGATGTCCAGTGCGAGATGTGATTGGCGAGCCGGTAGGACCGGTTCTCGTCGAGCTTGATCACCGCGATTTCGGATGAGCCGCCGCCGATATCGAACAGTACGGCCGAGCGCGTCTCCCGCCCGATCAGCGACGCGCAGCTCGATACGGCGAGCTTTGCCTCGGTTTCGCGGTTGACGATTTCGAGTTCCAGCCCCGTTTCCTGGCGCACCCGTTTGAGGAAGATCTCGCCATTATCGGCCGAGCGGCAGGCCTCGGTGGCGATCAGCCGCATGCGCCGGACGGAACGCCCCCTGAGCTTGGCCGCGCACATGGCAAGCGCCTCGATGGCGCGGTCCATGGCGGCGGGCGAAAGGCTGCCGGTGGCGGCAAGACCCTCGCCCAGACGCACGATGCGCGAAAAGCCGTCGACCACGCGAAACTGATGGTGGCGCGTGGGCTGGGCGATCAGCAGCCGGCAGTTGTTGGTGCCGAGATCGAGCGCGGCATAGAGACCGTGGCCGGGCGCGCGTTGCGGCGCGCCGGCACTGCTCTGCGGCGTCTCGCGACGGGGCGGAGGCGGCGGGGGCTGTGTGGCCGTCTCGGCGCTGCCAGCGGGTTTGTTTCCCGCTATGTGCTTGCAGCCATCGGCGCCGAGCGGACCCTTGGTATGCGCCCGTCGACCGCGCCGACGCCTGCGTTTGCGCCGCGCCGGCTTGTCGCCGTCATGATCCGGGCTGTTGGCGAGGTTTTCGCCGGATTTCCGCTCCGAAGAGGGATGGCGCGCAGCCTTGCCGTTGCGGGCAGGCTTCGCTTCGCCGCTCTCCGGCGAACGCGCCTGTTCATTGCCGTCGGCGACGACGGCATCCTGCGATGCGGGCACTCCGGCGGCGGCCTTGCGGCGACCTTTCCGGGATCGGCGGCGGGCGCGTTTGCCCTTGCCGCCATTGTTCAAGCGCGCCCCGCCATCGGACAGCTCAGCGCTGTTTTGGGGGTCTTCCACTTTGCCAATTCCATCACGCCGCGCAAACCGATTGAATGGCTCGCTGCAAGGCGCTCATATGATTTTCAGTTGACGTAATCATAGCAGCGTAAGGCCGCAAGGCCAATGACTTTTCTGAGAGGCTGCCGGCCGCGCCTGATGGCGCCCGGTTCACGCGCGTTTGCGCGACGCCGCAACCTCCCTTCTGCAGGCCTTTGCCGGCACGACGCACGAAACGGCGACGCCCGATTTCGGGCAATCCCGCTTTGGCAGACCCGGAACGGGCGCCGGGATTGGCATCAGTCGCAAGTTGCTGTCGAAAGCGACATTCCCGAAGCACGGAAAATTTTGCATCTCCCCCTTGGCAAAGCCCGGCCTTTCTGTTTATAAGCCCACCACATCCACGGTGCCCCATGGGCGCCGCGTTGGGGAATAGGTTAACGGTAGACCCACGGACTCTGACTCCGTTAGTCCTGGTTCGAATCCAGGTTCCCCAGCCAAATCAATCTTCAAAGTCTTGAAATTAAACACAGTTTTATCTGTTACGCTGCGAATCCAAAGCGCAGTGTCTCCCATGACTGTATCACAAACGGCATCAGGCTGCTTCAGATGAGGTTGAAGCCGAAGCAGCTCGCAATCATGTTCGAAAAACGTTTTCCTATGTCCTGAAACAATGCCAGGGCACAAATTGCAGACTGTCTCCAGGCCGGTGGGGGGGGGGGGGGGGGGGGGGGGGGGGCGGCCCCCCCCCCCCCCCCCCCCCCCCCCCCCCCCCCCCCCCCCCCCCCCCCCCCCCCC
>NZ_JBAKFP010000006.1:0-345194 GCF_053484265.1 Martelella sp. FOR1707
TTCACCCCTCTCTGCCCCTGTCGGGGCATCTCCCCCTCAAGGGGGGAGATTGTTTTCTGCTTGGCCTCAGATCCCCGCTCAGGCAGCGCCCTTCTGCGGGCGCATGTCGGCGGCATCGATGCCGGCGACGACGACGGGTTTCTTCATCGCGTCGCGGCGGAAAGGTTCGCCGAGTTCCTGGTTGAGCAGCACCTCGATGAAGGTGGTTTCCCTGTTGGCAAGCTGGCGCTCCACGGCGGCGGCAAGCGCCTCGGTCAGTTCCTGCTGGCTGCGGACCTGGACGCCATGCGCGCCGCAGGCCTTGGCGATCGCGGCATAAGAGGTGTCGCGGTCGAGCTCGGTGCCGACGAAGTTGTTGTCGTACCAGAGCGTCGTGTTGCGCTTTTCCGCGCCCCACTGATAGTTGCGGAAGATCACCATGGTGATCGCCGGCCAGTGATCGCGCCCGCAGGCGGTCATCTCGTTCATGGAAATCCCGAACGCGCCGTCACCCGCAAAGCCGATCACCGGCGTATCGGGGTTGCCGATCTTGGCGCCGAGGATCGCCGGGAAGCCATAGCCGCAGGGGCCGAACAGGCCGGGCGCCAGATATTTCCGGCCCTTCTCGAAGGTCGGGTACGCGTTGCCGATCGCGCAGTTGTTGCCGATGTCAGAGGAAACGATCGCCTCCTTCGGCACAGCCTGCATGATCGCCCGCCAGGCCTGGCGCGGCGACATCAGGTCATGATCGCGCTCACGCGCGCCCGCGTTCCATTCCGTGCCCGGATCGTCGTCTTCATGATCGAGGCTCGTCAGCTCCTGCGCCCAGCGCGATTTCGTCTGGGAGACGAGATGCTTGCGATCCTCGCGCCCGGCATCTCCGGCATTGGCGGAAAGCCCGGCCAGAATGCCGCGCGCCACCTTGCCCGCATCGCCCTGAATGCCGACGGTCACCTTCTTGGTGAGCCCGATGCGCGAGGCATTGATGTCGACCTGGATGATCTTCGCATCCTTCGGCCAGTAATCGATGCCATAGCCCGGCAGCGTCGAGAACGGGTTGAGGCGGGTGCCGAGCGCCAGCACGACATCGGCCTTGGCGATGATCTCCATGCCGGCCTTGGAACCGTTATAGCCGAGCGGGCCCATGGCCAGCGGATGGGAGCCGGGGAAGCTGTCATTGTGCTGGTAATTGCTGCAGACCGGCGCATCGAGCCGCTCGGCAAGCTGGATCAGGTCCGGGATCGCGCCGGAAAGCACGACGCCAGCGCCCGAAAGGATCACCGGGAACTTCGCTTCCGAAAGCAGCTTCGCGGCCTCGGCAACCGCCTGTTCGCCGCCCGCCGGTCGTTCGAAGGCGACAACCTGCGGCAGATCGACATCGATCACCTGGGTCCACATATCGCGCGGAATGTTCATCTGCGCAGGCGCGGAATTGCGCCATGCTTCCATGATCACGCGGTTCAGCACTTCGGGAATGCGCGACGCGTCGCGGACTTCTTCCTGGTAGCAGACGCAATCGGCGAACAGCCGCATCTGCTCCATTTCCTGAAAGCCGCCCTGCCCGATCGTCTTGTTGGCGGCCTGCGGGGTCACCAGCAGCAGCGGGGTATGGTTCCAGTAGGCGGTCTTGACCGGGGTCACGAAGCCGGTGACGCCGGGGCCGTTCTGGGCGATCGCCATCGACATCTTGCCGGTGGAGCGGGTGAAGCCGTCGGCCATCAGCCCGGCATTGGTTTCATGGGCGCAGTCCCAGAAGGTGATGCCGGCTTTCGGAAACAGGTCGCTGACGGGCATCATGGCAGAGCCGATAATGCCGAAGGCATGCTCGATGCCGTGCATCTGCAGAACTTTGACGAATGCTTCCTCGGTGGTCATTTTCATCGGTATTTTTCCTTATTTCCGCTCGTCACGGTAATGATAGAGTTGATAGAGGCCCCATTGTCCGAGCCGGCGGAAGGGCGTCTTCCAGCCCTCGTGTTTCAGTTCATTGCCGTAGATCGGCAGATTGGGAATCGGCTCGCCGGCAACAAGCTGCGCCATGCGGCGGCCGGCCATGGCCGAATACATCACCCCGTTGCCGCCATAGCCGAGCGAATAATAGGCGCCCGGCAGGTCCGGCATGCCGGTGATGCGCGGCATCATGTCGTGGGAAACATCCACCCAGCCCCACCAGCTGTAGTCGAGCTCGACATCGGCCAGCGCCGGGAACTTGCGGGCGATGGCATCGCGAAGCCCTTTCAGATGCGCGGGATTGGAGGCATCGCGCCCGGTGATCGCCGCGCGCGAGCCGATCTGCAGCCGGTTGTCGGGCAGCAGCCGGTAGTAGTTGCGCAGCGTGCGGGTATCAGTCAGCGGCGAAAGTTTCTTGATCCCGACGGACTTCAGTTCGTCATCGGTCAAAACCCTTGTGACGACGCTGTTGGACATGATCGGCAGCAGCCGGTCTTTCACTCGTGGATGCAGCCCGCGCGGCGCATAGGCGGCGGTGGCAACGGCCACGCGCTTTGTGCGCACCGTGCCGCGCGGGGTCTTCAGATAGTGGACGCCGTCCCTGTATTCCCAGGCCTGGACCGGGCTGTCGGTATGCACCTTCGCGCCCAGTTCTCGGGCAACGCGCAGATAGCCGAAGGCGAGCCTGGCGGCATGGATACCGGTGCCGTCCGGCTCCCACATCGCGCCATGGGCCTCCATGTCGCGGGCGACCGTCTCATGCAGTTCCTCGCGGGAGAGCATCCGCGCGCCATAGCCGAACTTGTCGTTCAAAAGCCGCGTCTCGGCCTCCAGCGACGGCATGGCGGATGCCTTGTGGGCGATATAGTAATGACCGCCATCCTGCGGCTCGCAGGCAATGGCGTGGTCGCGCACCAGCCCGCGAAACAGGTCGAAGGCCTCGACCATCTCGTCGTGCAGCGCGCGCGCCGTCGGAAGATCCCAGCGCTCGATCCACTGGCTGCGCTTCAGCCGACCGGCGCTGATCTGCGCCTGCCCGCCATTGCGGGTGGAGCAGCCATAGGCAACGCCGTTGGCCTCCAGCACGGTCGCCTTGATGCCATGCATCTTGGCAAGGTGGATCGCGGTCGAAAGCCCGGTATAGCCGGAGCCGATCACCACCGCGTCGACGTCCATGTCGCCGGTCACGGGGCCGTCATCCTCAGGCAAATCACCGGCGGTGCCGATCCAGTAGGTCGGCGCGTAATCGCTGCCCGGGCCGAGGGTGCGGTCGGTCAGGGGATCATAATGCGGATCGAAGGGTTTCGATCCCAGGCGTTTTGCATTGACCTGCATGATCGTCTCACATCACTTGGCGGGTATTGCAGGCCGCTGCTTGCGGATCGCCTGCTTTTCGACAATCTGGCCGTCCCTGATCCGGAACAGGTCGACGCCCTGAACCTCGGTTCGGGTGCCGTCGGGATTGGTGGCGCGGAAGGTCCACTGGCTGACGCCCCGGGTTCCGTCCTCCGACAGGAAATGACTGTGATCGGCCCACTGGACGTCCGGCATCGCGGTCCAGACGCCGACGAAGGCCTTGGCGATCGCCTCCTTGCCCTCGATCCGGTTGCCGTATTCATGATCGCCGGCGACGGTGAAGAACACGCAGTCATCGGCGAAATGGGTCATCACCCCGTCGATATCGTGGCGGTTGAAGGCGTCGAACGTGGCCTTCAGATCGTCGGCGGACAGTTTCTTGTTATGTGCAGTCATGGGAATTTTCCTTGCCCTAGTAGCCCATCATCCTCGGCAGCCAGAGAGAGATTGCCGGGAAGCTTGCGATGATGAAGATTGCGATGACCGAGGCGATCGCGAACGGTATTGCGCGCAGGCTGATCCGCTCGATCGAAATCCCGGAAATGCCGGATGCGATGAACAGGTTCTCGCCAAGCGGCGGGGTCTGGAAGCCGACCGAAAGCGTGCAGATCATCACGATGCCGAAATGAACCGGGTCGATGCCCATCATGTAGGCCACCGGCAGCATGACCGGCACCAGGATCATGATCGCCGCCAGCGTTTCCATGAACATGCCGATGATCAGCAGCAGGCCGATGACCATGGCCCAGATCACATAGAGATTGTCGGTGAGCGACAGGATGCCTCCGGCAATCACGCCCGGCACGTCGTTTTCGACCAGTATCCGGCCGAAGATCGTGGCCGCGAACAGCACCAGCAACACGCGACCGGCAAGCCAGGTCGTGGTGTCGAGCGCCTTGATCACCTGACGGACATCGAGTTCGCGATAAATCACAGCGCCCACGAACAGCGTGTAGAAGATCGCCACGATCGCGGCCTCGGTGGGCGTGAAATAGCCTGAATAGATGCCGCCGAGGATCACGACCGGCGCAAGCAGCGCCCAGAAGCCGTGATAGCCGGCACTGGCGACGCGACGCAGCGAGAACGGCTCGTCGGAACCGTGGAAGCCGCGGATCCGGCAGCGGATATAGTTCATGGTCAAAAGACCGCCCGCCATTACCACGCCCGGCAACACGCCGGCGATGAACAGCTTCGAGATCGACACCGACTGGAACACGCCATGGGCTTCCACCGCTTCCGGAGGCGGCTGCATGCCCATGGCCGAAATGCCAAAGATCACCATCGGGATCGAGGGCGGAATGATGATTCCGAGACCGCCCGCCGCCGCCGTCACCGAGGCGGCATAGCCAGGGCCGTAGCCCTGTCGCGCCATGGCCGGGATCATCAGCATGCCGACGGCGGCCGTGGTTGCAGGGCCGGAACCCGAGATCGCGCCGAAGAACAGGCAGGCCATGATGGTTGCTGCCCCCAGCCCGCCGGTAAACGGACCGGCAAGGCTTTCGGCAAAGGCGATCAGCCGTCGCGACAGACCGGCAGCCTCCATCAGCGCACCGGCCAGGATGAAGGCGGGCAGCGCCATCAGCGGGAATGAACCCACCGACGACCACGCCATCTGCACCATCTTGATCGGGTTATCGCCGAGATAGAGCATGGCGGCGAGCGAGGCGACGCCAAGCGCCACGGTGATCGGCGCGCCGAGGATCAGAAGACCGAAGAACGAGCCGAACAGGATTTCAATCAGCAGGCCGTCCATCAGGGGTGCCTCCGCGCATAGGCGCGCTTCTCGTCGGCGGCGAATTCCATCGCCGCCTCGACGCTTGCCTTGTCCGGATCGGCCGGGTCGATGCCCATGACCAGTTTCATGTAGTTGACCTGCAGGATGCGGATCGTCATCAGCGTGAAGGCGATCGGCAGCGCCAGATAGATGTAACGCATCTCCCAGCCCAGCGTCTGGGCCTTAACGAACGGCTTCAGACGGCCGATGAAATCGATCGATTCGATGATGAACACGATGTTGAAGGCGATCCAGAACGCATCGCCGATCGCCTCGACAATGCGGGCCTTCTTGCGCGACATCGCGTTCAACTGAAAGGTAACGCGGTTATGGGCGGCGATCCGCGCCGCATAGGACGCGCCGAAATAAGCGAACCAGACGAACAGGATGACCGACAGTTCCTCGATCCATGTGATCGAGAAACCGAACAACTGGCGGGCGACGATCTGCACGAACAGAAGCGTCACGAACACGGCCAGCAGCACACGGCACACATGGCTTTCGAACTTGTCGACAAATGACCAGAATGCGGACATGGCAACCTCGGGAGGATTGGCGTGGACGGCGATGGCGGGAGGGGCGCGAGCCTGTCGGTGTACGGCCTGCACCCTCCTCCTCTCGAGTCATGCTCGGGCTTGACCCGAGCATCCAGGCGACACGGAACAGGCTGCCTGGACCCTCGGGTCAAGCCCGAGGGTGACGCATGAGAGAGAGGACGGGCGGAGCGTACCGTTGAGGTCAGCGCCCCTCACCCATTACTTCGCCGGTTCGCGGCCGAGCGAGGTCAGCACGTTATCCAGCACTTCCTTGCCGCCGATCTGGTCGTAGAATTTCGGCCAGACGGCCGTGGTAGCGAGGTCGATGAATTCCTGCTCGTTATTGGCCGGATCGGTGATCTCCATGCCGCGGCTGACGAGCTCTTCCTTGATCTTGGACTCTTCCGCCCGCAGGAATTCCGACGAGGCCTTGGTCGCGGCTTCGCCTGCCGCCAGCACCTGCTGCTGCTCTTCTTCCGAAAGGCTTTCAAACAGCGCTTCGGAGATGATCAGCGGCTCGATCGAGAAGATGTAGTGCAGGTTGGTGATATATTTCTGCACCTCGTCGAACTTCATCGCATAGACGGTCATGTAGGGGTTGTCCTGGCCGTCGACGACCTTCTGCTGAAGGGCCGCGAAGGTTTCGCCCCAGGCCATCGGCGTCGGGTTGACGCCCCAGCTCTTGTAAGTCTCGATCATGATCTCGTTCTTGGGAACGCGGATCACCAGGCCCTGCAGATCCTCCACGGTCGAGACCGGCCGCTTGGAGTTGGTCAGAACGCGGAAGCCGGAATAGGCCCAGCCGATGATGCGCACGCCGGCATCCTCGATGGTCTGCTCGATCATCTGCTGGCCGATCTCGCCCTGGGTAAGCTGCTCGGCGTCTTCCTGGCTGAGGATCACGTAAGGCAGCGTCAGCGTGCCGACCGACGGCGAGAACGGGGTGATGTTGTTGATCGCGAGGATCGAGAAATCGAGCGTGCCGGTGGCAGCCGCCGTCACGGTATCCTGCTCGTCGCCGAGCTGTCCGTTGAGGAACAGCTTGCCGGTCATCTCGCCGCCGGACTCCTGCTCCAGCGCTTCGATGAAAGCAAGGCCGAGCGCTTCCTGTGTGCCGCCCGCGCCGTCGCCCACGGCAATGCGGTATTCGGTTGCGGCGGCCGGCAGGCTCAGCGCGAGCGCGGCCACGGCGCCGGTCACAAAACGGGTGAGAATGGTCATTTGTAGTCCCCTACTTTTGGATTTGTACGCCGCTTGATTGAGATCGCGGTCGCTTGACGGCCGTCAAGATTGCAGCAAGCGCGGTTCCGCGATATGTCCAGTTTGCAGCTTCGTTAGGTCCAGATGAAAAACACGATCGCAGCCGAGAGCATTTTCCTGCGCGCCGCCGACGCGTCGACCCTGCAGGGGCGGCTCGCGGCAGCCCTTGTGCGCGCGATCCTGGAAAGCGGTGCGCGGCCCGGCACCCGTCTGCCGTCGAGCCGCAAACTTGCCGAAGCGCTGGGCCTGTCGCGCATGACGGTGACGCTGGTCTATCAGGAGCTTGTCGGCCAGGGTTATCTCGAAACCCTGCCGCGCTCGGGCGTCGCGGTCGCCGCCACCGCGCCCCATCGCGGATTGAAGATCGCCGGCGCGACCGCGGGCGACGCTTCCCTTGACTGGTCGCAGTGGCTTGCCGACCATCCGCCGCCACGGCGGGTGATCCGCAAGCCGGCGGATTGGCGCAGCTATCGCTATCCCTTCATCTACGGCCAGCCCGATCCGCGGCTCTTCGATCACTACGCCTGGCGCGATTGCGCCCGCCGGGCCCTCGGCAGCCGCGATTTCGGCGATCTTTCCACCGATCGCTACGGCAACGACGATCCGCTGCTGATCGACTATATCTGCTCCAACACCCTGCCGCGGCGTGGCATCCATGCCCGGCCGGATGAGGTGCTGGTCACGCTCGGCGCGCAAAACGCGCTCTATATCGCGGTGGAGCTTCTGTGCCGGGCCGACCGGCGGGCCGTGACCGAGGAACCGGGCTACCCCGATATCGCCGAGACGCTGCGCCGCTCGCAAAGCCCGGTCACCTTCCTGCCCGTCGATTCGCTCGGCCTGAATCCGGAAACGCTGCCGGAGGATACGCGGCTGGTGATGATCACGCCCAGCCATCATATCCCCACCGGCTCGACCATGCCGCTCGGCCGCCGCCAGGCGCTGCTGAACCGCGCGGCCGCCCAGGATTTCGTGATCGTCGAGGATGATTATGATTTCGAGATGTCCTATCTCGGCCCCTCCGCCCCGGCGCTGAAATCGCTCGATACCGAGGGCCGCGTTCTCTACATCGGCAGTTTCTCGAAGTCGCTGTTTCCCGGCCTCAGGATCGGCTATCTGGTTGCCCCGGCCCCGCTGATCGCGAAGGCGCGGGCGCTGAGAACCATGCTGCTGCGCCATCCGCCCGGCCACCTGCAGCGCATCACCGCCTATTTTTTGGCGCTCGGCCATTATGACGCCCATATCGTGCGGCTGCGTGGCGCGATGGTGAAGCGGCGCGCGGTTCTGGATCAGGCGCTTGCGAAAAGCTGCCTGACGCTCGAAAGCGCGGCGGTGGCAGGCGGCGCGAGCGTGTGGCTGAGAGGCCCCGACGGGCTCAACAGCGCGAGGCTCGCCGAGGAGTTGAAGGCCGACGGCGTGCTGATCGAACCCGGCGCGGTGTTCTTCGAAAACCCGCCCGAGCCCTGCCCGCTGTTCAGGCTCGGCTACGGCTCGATCGATTCGTCCGATATCCCGCGCGGGATCGAGCTTATCGATGCGGCGGTGAAACGGGCAAAGAAGATTTGAGGCATGGACGAACCGATCGGAATCGAACACATTCCGGAAATTGATCAGGAGGTCGGAATGGAGCCGCTCGGTGAAATCATTGAAATCTGGCGTTACCCCGTCAGTTCGCTCGGCGGGGAGCGATTGACCTCCGCCGTGCTCGGCAGCGACGGCATTGCCTTCGACCGCGCCTGGTGCATCTGCGATGCCGACACCGGCGCGCCCGCGGCCCCCGAAAAGGAATTGCGCTGGCGGCCGGCGCTATTTCTCGGCGCCAGACTTGGCGAGGACAACCGGCCAGAGATCGGTTTTCCCGATGCTGAATGGATGGGCGTAGACGATGCGGCGCTTGCCGAAAAGCTTGCGGAGCATTTCGGTTTCGCCGTTGAGGTGCGCCCCTATGCGCGCAATGATGCCGGGCCCACGGCAACCAACCGCTACCTCCCTTCTCCGCTCCATCTGGTCACCACCGATGGCTTGAAGCACCTTGCCACCCTTGCCGGGAGCGATGAGGTTTCTAGCCGACGCTTTCGCCCCAATGTGGTGCTCAAGACGCCGGGCCTCGCCGGTTTTCCGGAGAAGGAATGGCTGACGCAGCGGCTGCAGCTCGGCGAGGCGATGATCATTGCCTTCGAGGAGACCCGCCGCTGCGGCATGACGATCGCGCCACAGCCGGAGATTTCCGAAAATGCCGATATCCTGCGCTCGCTGCTGCGCCACAACCGGCGCAATTTCGGCATCTATTGCACGGTCGAGCAACCTGGCTTCATCGCCACCGGCGATATCGCAAGCCGCGCCGCCTGATCGCATTCAGGCGGCCGTCAGCGCGTCCTCAGCCTCGCTTTCGAGGATCGCGGCCGAGATCACCACGCCGATATCGCGGGCCGAGGTAATGCCCTGCACGAAGGGCAGCTTGTGCAGCAGGAAGGAGATCGAACCGCAATAGAGGTTGCGCGAGAGGTTTTCGGTGAAGATCGGGCGGAAGGCCGCATCAAGATCGACGCCGCCGGTGCGCACCATTTCGTCCGCCATAAGACTGCCTCGCGTCGACGCGGCGCTGACAACGCCCTGCCCCACCAACGTCGGGAACGGCAGATCGCGGGCGGAAAGCGAACTCTGGCCGGTCGCGTCGATAAAGGCGTCGAAGCCCAGCTCCTGCCCCGCAAAACGCACGACGGCGCCGCGCTGAACGCTCTCATTGTCGATCTCGGCATCGTCGCCGATGGCGCGGACCTCAAGCTTACCGGCGCGGTGCAGCGCCAGCAACCGGCGGATCGAATCATGCGGCACGGTGGCATAGTCGTCGACGAACACGGTCTTGAAATGCTTGTGGAAGCGCTCGAGATCGGCGGCGTCCAGATGCGGAATCGCCTTTGCGATCACCTCATGCATGCGGAGAATCGCATAGCGCCACTCGACTGTATACCGGCGCTGCTGGTTCATCTCGGCTTCCGCGAGGTTGCGCGCGGCAAAGGCGAAGGGATCAGCCGTCTGACGTTCGTGGAAATAGGCCGGCGCCAGCGTTTCGACCGACAGCATGGAAAGCCCGATGCGTGCGGCATAATCAGGATCGGCGAGCGTCAGCTCCTGCCTGAAAAGCTCGAAAATGGCGTCCAGCAACCCGTGTTCATGGGTGGCGATCAGCCGCTCGATCGCCTCCTCGGTGCAAAAGACCAGCGGGCGATAGGGAATTTCGCAGTAGAAATCCGCTTCCGGCAGAATGCCCTTTCGCGACATCATCGTCGCGTGGAAGCCTTCCGTATCGGCATGCGGCTGATATTGCAGATCGCCGTGATCATCCAGAAGAAAACCGCCATGGGCGGTCGCGACCGTGATCAGCGCATCGATGCCGCTGAGTGAAGTGCCGAGTATGCCGACCTTTGAGGCCGGGATCGACTTCAGCGCCGGCGCGGGCCAGGGCGAGACGAAATAGCCCGGACGGGTTTCTGTCGCCTCTGGCCAGTCATGGCCGGTTGCCAGCACCACATGATCGAAGACCGCCTTTTCGTAGTCGCCGGCCGGCGTTTCCACCGTCAGTTCGATAGCGTCGCGCATCAGCGCGATGTCGGAAACGCGGTGCGCCGCCTTCACTACGATCCGGTGACCGTTTTCGCACCCCTGCTGAACGAGCCCGAAAAACTGCGCTTGAAGATACTCGCCGAGCACCACGCGGGTGTAGAAGGTGCGTTCGGCAATGGCGTCGCGGGGGATGCCGAAAGCCTGGAGCGCATCGTCGTCCTGGCGGCGCAGCCACGCGGTCAGGCTCTCGCAGATCGGCGGAATCTCGATGCTGGCGATGTTGGAGAGCATCGCCCGGTCATTGATGTGCGGCTGGTAGGGCATGCCCTTGCCCGGCATGTCCTCGCGCTCGAAAATCGTGATCTCGAGCGGCGCGTGCTCGCCGATCAGCCCCTTGAGCGTGTAGATCCCGGTGGGGCCGGAGCCGATGATCGCGATTTTGGAAGACATTGAGGAGAACCTCTGGAGAACTATCACTACTGTAACAGTCGAGCGGCCCCATAAGTTCCCGCTTTGCCGCAGCCTTCCTTGACGCGGCCGAGTATTTCTGGCGCACTCTGCTCAAGCTTGCGCGCATCAAGCGCAGAAAGAGGAGACAGGGGAATGATGAGATTGATCGCAGGCAGCGCTTTGGTGGCGCTGTTGACTGTTCCGGTCGCGGCCCAGCAGGCCGCCGACTCGGTTGCCCCGGAAATCGGCACGACGGAGGTCGGCTTTTCCGCCGTCTCGCCCGAGGTCGAAGCGGCCCTTGCCGCCAAGGCGGAAGGCCGGCCCGTCGAAGCCGAGAAATGGATGGTCGCCGCCGCCAATCCGCTGGCCGTGGAAGCCGGCGCGCGCGTGCTCGCCGAGGGCGGCAGCGCCGCCGATGCGATGGTGGCCGTGCAGGCGGTTCTGGGCCTTGTCGAGCCGCAATCCTCCGGCATGGGCGGCGGGGCGTTTCTGGTCTGGTACGACGCCGCGGAAAACCGGCTGACGACGCTCGACGGCCGCGAGACCGCGCCGCGCATGGCAACGCCGAAACTGTTTCTCGACGACAATGGCGAACCGCTTCAGTTTTACGATGCCGTGGTCGGCGGCCGTTCCGTCGGCACGCCCGGCACGCCGATGCTGATGCAAGCGGCGCATGAGCGCTGGGGCAAGCTCGAATGGCAGGCCCTGTTCGACGAGGCCATCGCGCTCGCCGAAGATGGCTTTGCCGTTTCGCCCCGCCTTGCCGGCCAGATCGCCGATGACAGCGAACGCCTCGGCCGCTTCACCACCACCGCCGATTATTTCCTGCCGGGTGGAGAGCCGCTTGCCGCGGGCGACCTGCTCCAGAACCCGGCCTATGCGGAGACGCTGACGGCGCTCGCGGCAAATGGCGCTGACGCGTTCTATTCTGGCGCGATCGCCGAAGACATCGTCGACACCGTGCGGGGCGCCGAGGGTAATCCGGGCGTGCTGGCGCTGGAGGATCTCGCCGCCTATCGGGTGATCGAACGCGACCCGGTCTGCGTTGCCTATCACGGCTATGACGTCTGCGGCATGGGGCCGCCCTCCTCCGGCGCGCTCACCGTCGGCCAGATCCTCGGCCTCACCGCCGACAAGGACCTCGCAACGCTGGGCCCGGACAATCCGGAAAGCTGGCGGCTGATCGGCGATGCCTCGCGCCTCGCCTTCGCCGATCGCGGCCGCTACATGGCCGACACTGATTTTGTGCCGATGCCGCTGAAAGGGCTGGTCGCGCCGGATTATCTGAGAATGCGCTCAAAGCTGCTCGACGGCGACAAGGCTCTGGAGACGGTGGAGCCGGGCCTTCCCGCCTGGGATCACGCCATGATCCGTTATGGCGACGGGACAGCCATCGAACTCCCCTCCACCACCCAGATCGTCATTGTCGACGGCGACGGCAATGCGCTTTCCATGACATCCACCATCGAAAACGGCTTCGGCAGCCGGCTGATGACCAAGTCCGGCTTTCTGCTGAACAACGAGCTCACCGACTTCTCCTTCGCCACCCATGACGATGCCGGCTATCCGATCGCCAACCGCGTGGAACCCGGCAAGCGGCCGCGCTCATCGATGGCACCGACCATCGTGATGAAGGACGGCAAGCCGGCGCTGGTCATCGGCTCGCCGGGCGGCAGCTCGATCATCGGCTATGTGGCCCAGGCCATCATCGCCTATCTCGACTGGGGCATGAATGTGCAGGAAGCCACCGCCATGCCGCATCTCCTCAACCGTTTCGGCACTTACGACATCGAGGCCGGAACCGATGCGGAGGCGATGGCTGGGCCATTGGAAGCTATGGGATATGAGGTGAAGATCGGTCCGCAGACGTCCGGCCTGCAGGCGATCGCCATCGAAAACGGCATGCTCTATGGCGGAGCCGATCCGAGGCGAGAGGGGATCGCGATCGGTGAGTAACAGCGACGCCCCGCTAACCGGCGTCGACGATTGACTACGGGACCCGAACCTTGCTCCCAATACTCTCTCCCGCTGGCGGGAGAGATGCCCCGAAAGGGGCAGTGAGGGTGGTTCAGCGTTTCAAATCGTGAGGGCGTTCGTGGGGATGGTCTCCCCCCTCACTGTCGCTTTCGCGACATCTCTCCCCTCCGGGGCGAGAAGATCGGGGGCTATGCGGCGCCGTTTGCGGAGATGATACGCAGTCTGTCAGGATCAGTTGGCGTTGGGCTGACCGCGTTCGCGACGGGCTATGCGGTCCAGCACCGCGTGGACGAGCTTGCCCTCTTCGCCTTCGAAAAAGGCGGTGGCGATCTCGACATATTCGGTGACGATGACGGCGGTCGGCACGTCGGGCTTGGTGACGATTTCGAAAACGCCGGCGCGCAGGATGGCGCGCAGCGTCGAATCGAGGCGCGACAGCGTCCAGCCCTCGGAGATCGCGCCGGCGATCATCGGGTCGAGGGTCTTCTGATCCTTGACGACGCCGGTGACGATCGCGCGGAACCAGGCCGGGTCGGCCTTCAGATAGGTATCGCCGTCGACTTCCTTGCCGAGACGGTAGACCTCATACTCGGCCAGCACATCGGCAAGCGCGGTTCCGCCGATATCCATCTGATAGAGGGCCTGAACGGCGGCGAGGCGTGCTGCGCCCCGCTGGTTGGCGGTCTTTTCCGTGGTCATGATGCTCCTCGCAATCCTGTCAGGATGCGGTCAGTAATTTTGCGCGACAGCGCTCGTTGTGCCGCTAAACCATGGGCGCAGGCGGCTTGCAAGTGTTTTGGCAAATTTCAGTCGTGCTGGACGCCGGTTTCGCGGGCAATCTTGGCCGAAAACTCGGTGATGATCTCCTCGAAATCCTCCGTGGTGGAGAAATCGCGGTAGACCGAGGCGAAGCGCACGAAGGCGACGTCATCGAGGTTTTTCAGCGCTTCCAGCACCAGAAGGCCGATTTCCTCCGACTGCACTTCCGGCTCGCCCGAGCTTTCCAGACGCCGGACGATGCCGGAGACGGCCCGCTCGATGCGTTCGCGCTCGACCGGGCGCTTGCGCAGCGCGATCTCGAAGGAGCGCACCAGCTTGTCGCGGTCGAACGGCACCTTGCGGCCGTTCTTCTTGACCACGACGAGCTCGCGCAACTGCACGCGCTCGAACGTGGTGAAGCGCCCGCCGCAATCCGGACAGACGCGCCTGCGGCGGATGGACGTGTTGTCCTCCGCCGGGCGCGAATCCTTGACCTGGGTATCAGGCGAATTGCAGAACGGGCAGCGCATCAGCCCATATAGCCATACATCGGGAAGCGCGCGGTGAGGTCGACCACCTTGTCGCGCACCGCGGCTTCAACGGCGGCATTGCCCTCGTCCGAATTGACCTGCTTCAGCCCGTCGAGAACCTCGACGATCAACGAACCGATCTCGGCGAATTCCTTCTCGGTGAAGCCGCGCGTGGTGCCGGCCGGCGTGCCGAGACGGACGCCGGAGGTCACGAACGGCTTTTCCGGATCGAAGGGGATGCCGTTCTTGTTGCAGGTGATGTAGGCGCGGCCAAGTGCGGCTTCCGCGCGTTTGCCGGTGGCGTTCTTCTTGCGCAGGTCCACCAGCATGGAATGGTTGTCGGTGCCGCCGGAGACGACATCGAGCCCGCCTTCCATCAGCGAGGCGGCCAACGCGCGGGCGTTCTTCACCACCTGTTCGGCATACTGCTTGAATTCCGGCTGCAGCGCCTCGCCGAAGGCAACGGCCTTGGCGGCGATGATGTGCATCAGCGGCCCGCCCTGCAGGCCGGGGAACACGGCCGAATTGACCTTCTTGGCGATATCGGCGTCATTGGTCAGCACCACGCCGCCGCGCGGGCCGCGGAGAGACTTGTGGGTGGTGGTGGTAACCACATGGGCATGCGGACACGGAGACGGATGCACGCCGCCGGCGACGAGACCGGCGATATGGGCCATGTCGACCATGAGATAGGCGCCGATCGAATCGGCGATCTCGCGGAAACGCTTCCAGTCCCAGATGCGCGAATAAGCGGTGCCGCCTGCGATGATCAGCTTCGGACGATGCTCCTCGGCCTTGGCAGCGACCTCGTCCATGTCGATGCGGTTGTCGTCCTTGGAAACGCCGTAGGAGACGACGTTGAACCACTTGCCCGACATGTTGACCGGCGAGCCGTGGGTCAGGTGACCGCCCGAATTGAGATCGAGACCCATAAAGGTATCGCCCGGCTGCAACAGCGCCAGGAACACGGCCTGGTTCATCTGCGAACCGGAATTCGGCTGAACATTGGCGAATTCGACGCCAAAAAGCTTCTTGGCGCGCTCGATCGCCAGTTCCTCGGCGATATCGACGAACTGGCAGCCGCCATAATAGCGCTTGCCCGGATAACCCTCGGCATATTTGTTGGTCATGATCGAGCCCTGAGCCTCGAGCACGGCACGCGAAACAATGTTCTCGGACGCGATCAGTTCGATCTCGTGACGCTGACGACCGAGTTCCTTGCCGATCGCATCAAAGATATCGGGATCGGTGTCGGCAAGCGAACGGTTGAAAAAGTTCTCGGTAAACGCGGTCTGACTGGTCATCGCGGGCTCCTCAGGGTTTATCGCGGAAGCATTCCGTAAAGGCGCTTGCGTTCTAACGCCGGCCTTCAAAACGTGCAATAGACGAATGCCGCCGCCAAGCATTGCTCAGCGGCGGCATTTTCAATGCTCAATACGAAGGAAAGGCCTATTCGATGCCGGTCGTGGTCTGCAGCGCCAGTTCCGGCGCGCCATCGAGATTGTAGATGTCGTCGCGGAACTGCACGATCCCGTCCTTGGTCGACCATGCGGTGATGTAGACGAAATGGTTCGGCACCGGATCGGCAAGGTTCACCGGCGTGGAAATGCCGGCATGGATCGTTTCCTCGATCTTCTGACGGTTCCAGCCGGGTGTGTTCTTCAACAGCCAGACATCGAGATCGCGAACGTTTTCGATACGCACGCAGCCCGATGATTCGAAGCGCAGTATGTCGTTGAACAGCGACTGGCTGGGCGTGTCATGCATGTAGACGGCATGCTTGTTGTGGAAGTTGATCTTGGTCGAGGCCATGGCGCTGTTGGGGCCCGGATCCTGACGGAAGGTCAGGTTGGGGGCCTTCTCGGCGTTCCAGTCCACCGTCAGCGGATCGACTTCCTGGCCCTTGTTGTCATAAAGCCGGATCTTGTTGTCGACCAGATAGTTCGGGTCCTCGCGCATCAGCGGCATGATATCCTTCTGGATGATCGAGCGCGGCACGGTCCAGGGCGGATTGAAGATGATCTCGAAGATCTTCGAGTTTAGAAGCGGCGTCGGTCGCGACGGACGGCCGACAATGGCGACATTGCGCAGCGCCACGACATTGTTTTCCACCGCTTCGCAATAGGCCGCCGGAATGTTGACCAGAACGTAGCGCTGGCCGAGATCGGAACCGAGATCCTCGACGCGCGCCAGATTGGTTTCGAGCTGGGCGAGACGTACGGCTGCGCTGACGTTGAGCGCCTTCAGCGTGTACTCGTCGATATAGCCGGTTTCGGCGAGGCCGTGACGGGCCTGGAACCGCTTCACCGCGCCCTGCACATAGGAATCGTAGGAATCGGAAATGCCCGCTTCCTGCGGCAGGTCGCCGGAGACGATCAGGCGCTGGCGCAGCTGGCGCACCGACGGATCATAGACGCCGAACTGGAGCGGCACATTGGGATGGACTTCCGGCCAGCCGCCATTGGCGTTGATCCGCTGATACTCCGCCATCGCCTGCATGATGTTCATCGGCGCGTTCGGGCTGAGGATCGGCTGGTTGGAGCTGACGGCGGCCTGCGCGCGCGAGGTGACGGCGTCAAACTGCTCGTCCCATTTGCCGCGACCGGGCGTGTTGATCAAAGCGTCGACGGCCGATTGCGCGGCGGCAAGCTTTGGCAGCGCCACAGCGCCCGCAGCGGCGGCGATGAAACCGCGTCGCGACACGGTCCTGACGGTCTTGTTCAGGTCTTTTGTCATAGAATCCAGTTCTCTTCTGTCCCGCGGGCGTCGAGGACGCCTCTATGGATGTGCCTTGCACATCAATATGGCCAATTGTTGTCGGGTTTCAAATCGTTCCCGACGGCATTTTTCGGCAGATTCTAGCGCCGACGAATGAAGGCAAGGTAAATCCAGAAAGCGGCGTAGAGGCCAAACAACAAAACGTGAATGCCGATGAGTGCGGCGGCGGTCCCGACCAGGAACATTTCGACGGCCGCTCCGATGGCCCACAGCACCAGCCCCCAGCCGACGCCGAACCAGAGCCCCGCCGCGGCGGCGGGATAGGCCACCGCGAGCACGACCTCGACGATGCGTTCGTTGGAACTGACGAGATCGAACCGGCCCGTGCCGGCAAGGCCGATCAGCTCCGCCCAGTTGTAGAGCGCGATCGCCATCAAGAACGCGGCCACGCAGCGCTTGAAGACCATGAAGGCCATCTGCGAAAAACTGGGTTGTGGCGGACGGTTCTGCTCGGAATTCATCGCCGCCTTATACGCTTCAAAAATCGAAGTTACAAACCCTGACGCAACGCCGTTAAGCGACAAAATGGCGTGTTTGTCCGGGCGGTGCGACATGCTACAAGCCGGACCTGAACAGGAAAGCGCCGGAGAAGACAATGAACGAGCCGAACGACAAGACCCATCTCGTGGACAGGATCACCGGTCACCGCCGCATGCGCCGCATCCGCAAGGCTGACTGGACCCGCCGGCTGGTGCGCGAAAACAAGCTCACGGTCGACGACCTGATCTGGCCGGTCTTCGTCATTCCGGGCGACAATATCGAGGAACCAATCCCGGCCATGCCGGGGGTTTCCCGCATGAGCGTCGACCGGCTGGCGGAAGCGGCGAAGAGGGCTGCCGATCTCGGCATTCCCGCGATCGCCACCTTCCCCAATATCGAGCTCGAAAAGCGCGACATGTCGGGCTCGGAAATCCTCAACCCCGACAACCTCATCAACCGCGCCACCCGGGCGCTGAAGAAGGCCGCGCCCTCGCTCGGGGTGATCACTGACGTGGCGCTGGACCCGTTCACCAGCCATGGCCATGACGGGATTCTCACCGGCGAGGAAATCGTCAACGACGCGACCGTCGACCATATCTGCGAGGCCGCCGTCGCCCAGGCCGAGGCCGGCGCCGATATCATCGCCCCTTCGGAAATGATGGACGGCCGCATCGGCGCGATCCGGGAACGCCTCGACATGGCGGGATTTCAAGACGTAGGAATCATGTCCTATGCCACCAAATTCTCCTCCGGCTTTTACGGCCCCTATCGCGAGGCGATCTCGACCAAGGGTCTCTTGAAGGGCGACAAGGCGAGCTATTACATCGACACCGCCAACGGCACCGAGGCGCTACGCGATGCAGCGCTCGATGTCGAGGAAAGCGCCGACATGCTGATGGTCAAGCCAGGCCTGCCCTATCTCGACATCTGCTGGCGCATCAAGGAAGCCTTCGGCCTGCCGGTGTTCGCCTATCAGGTCTCCGGCGAATACGCGATGATCAAGATGGCCGCCGAGCGCGGCGCGATCGACGGCGACCGTGTGATGATGGAAACGCTGCTGTCGTTCAAGCGCGCCGGCTGCGACGGGATTTTGACCTATTTCGCGATCGAGGTCGCGGAAAAGCTGGCGAAGGGTTGATCACTACCAAGGTGGCGCTCAGCCGACCATATACGGATCACGGATGTCAAAGGACGAGTCGAGGTGGCAGCAAGAACGTCGGATTTTCCTTTTGAGCGTACACTGATCATGGGCAACGGAGGGTCGGGCAAGACTTGGCTGGCGGTTAGGCTGGCCGACGCCTTCTCGTTGAAAGCCGTTCACTTTGATGACCTCCATTGGGAGCCGAACCGGTATGGCGTCGCAAGAGACAGGGCCTTGCGGGATGCCGATGTCCACGCGGCGTCTCTGGAGGATGAATGGGTCATGGAGGGTGTTTACGGCCAACTCATAAATATCGTCTTTCGTCGCGTGACAACCTTGATTTGGCTCGATCTGCCTGAAGCGGCATGCATCAAAAATGTTAAGGACAGGGGTATACAGGGCGGAGAAAGCGAAGACAGCTTTTCAAGCCTCATCTCCTGGATCGCCGAATATCGCAGCAGAAAAAACAATTGGAACTCATACGATGCCCATCAGAAATTCTTTGAGTTCCACAGCGGTCCCAAATTTCTTTTAAAGAACCGGGCAGATATAAACGAATTTCTTCAAGACGCGATAGACTGAAGGGGCAATTAGAAAGACGCCAAGGCACAGACAAAATATCGGCCGCGGCTGGCCCGGTTTGTTGCATTCCACCGGAAAATCCCCACATCCGCCTAAACCACTTAACGGCAACGGAGACATCGATGAGCCTCGAACGCAACATGACCTATTCGGCCCCGCCGGCCAGCGACGCCTATTCCGGCGTGCTGTCGCGGCGCGTTCTGGCGTTCATCTTCGATTATATCGTGATCGCCATCCTCTGGGTGCCGGCCGCGGTGCTGCTGTTTTTCGTCGGTATCGCCACGCTCGGCCTCGCATTCTTTCTCTATCCGGTGCTCTATTTCATCGTGGCGGGACTTTATTTCGGCTTCAGCCTCGGCGGTGCGGCCCAGGCCTCGCCCGGCATGCGGGCGATGGGCCTTCGGATGCTGCGCACCGACGGCCTCAGGATCGATTTTCTGACCGCGCTGGTGCATCTGGCGCTGTTCTGGCTTTTCAACTCGCTGCTGACGCCGCTGATCCTGCTGGTTGGCCTGTTCACCGACCGCAAGCGCCTGCTGCATGATTTCCTGATCGGCGCCGTCGTGGTGCGCGAGGAAGCGCGCTATTGAACTGCGGGAAACGCTCATCCCGCAAATCAGAAGGTTGACGTTCCCGCGAATTGCGCCATCCTGTGATTAAGTTTCGTTGCATGGTGCGCCGGGCATGAATACGCAAACCACTCAGTCGCCACAGTTCTATCTGACAGCGCCGGCGCAATGCCCGTATCTCGAGGCGGAGCGCGAGCGAAAGGTGTTTACCCATCTCGTCGGCCCGCGCGCCGGCGAGATGAACGACCTTCTGACCCAGGGCGGGTTCCGCCGCTCGCAGAACATCGCCTATCGCCCGGCCTGCGAACATTGTCGCGCCTGCGTTTCCGTGCGCATCGTCGCCAGTGAATTCGTTCCCGGCCGCTCGCTGCGCAAGACCCAGGCCAGGAACGCCGATCTCGTCGGCGTCGAACGCCCGGCCTATGCCACCGCCGAGCAGTTCGACCTGTTCCGCACCTATCTCGACAGCCGCCACCAGCGCGGCGGCATGGCCGATATGAGCCTCGACGATTACAAGGTGATGGTCGAGGAAACCCATGTGGAGACCCGCCTGATCGAGTATCGCGTGGCGACCGGGCTTCTGGAGGAAGAGGGCGAACTGGTGGCGGTCGCGCTCTCCGATTTCATGGTCGACGGGCTGTCCATGGTCTATTCCTTCTTCAACCCCGCCTATGTGAAGCGCTCGCTCGGCAGCTTCATGATCATTGACCATGTGGAACGCGCCCAGGCGATGGGCCTGCCTTACGTCTATCTCGGCTATTGGGTGAAGGGCTCGCGGAAGATGGACTACAAGAAACGCTTCCAGCCGCAGGAACATCTGACCGGCCAAGGCTGGGAACGCGCCGACCCGGGCGATTTCGAAGCCTAGCCCGTCACGCCGTTCCGTATTTTTCGCCCGCCCCATGTAGAAGCCGGCGTGTCCCTGCGCTAAATTCCCTGACGATTATCAATGCGATGCGCCAGCGCATCGCCGAACAGGGGTCAGAACGCATGCTGAAAGAGTTCCGTGATTTCATCGCAAGAGGCAATGTCGTCGATATGGCGGTCGGCATTATCGTGGGGGCCGCCTTTACCGCGATCGTCCGTTCGGTGGTCTCCGACCTGATCGATCCGGTCATCGGCCTGATTATCGGCGGCATCGATTTCTCGGACATGTATGTGGTTCTGAGCGGCAGCGTGCCGGACGGCGCGAGCCTTGCGGCCGCGCGCGAGGAAGGAGCTGCGATCTTCGCCTATGGCGCCTTCATCACAGCGGTCATCAACTTCATGATCATCGCCTTCGTCGTGTTCATGCTGGTCAAGGCGATCAACCGCATGCGCGCGGCCGCCGAGGCCCACAGGAAGGCCGCCGAGGAGCAGGCCGCCGTGGCCGATCCGCCGCCCGGCCCGAGCGAACTTCAGGTGCTGCTCGAAATTCGCGACGAGTTGAGAAAGCGGGACGCCAACGCTGCATCGTGAAATCCGGTATAGCGTAAAGAGCCCGGCCATGATCGGCGCAGGTTCGCCGATCATTTTTCCCTGGCGATGACGGCAAAGCCGATGCGTTTGAGATCAAGCGATTTGCGGTCGATGGCTTGCCGGGCCAATTCGAACGGATTTGATACGTGCGGGGCAGTTCAGACACCATTGAAATCGATTATTCTTTAAACTGAAACCCATTAATCTCAACTTTACCGAATCTCTTCCTATATATAGAATAAAGGAACGAATTAGGAACATCCCCTGCATCGTCACTCGAAGAGGGAGAGAGAGCGATGAGTGCCAGTATGGATATTGAGAATAAACTTGTGACCTACCACCCCCCCATACCTTCTCGGGTCAGCAAAGCCAACATGTTTGCATTCGCTGAAAAGCAGCGAAAAATTGCTAAAATATCGAACGGGTTTGACCTACCCGATTTGATTCGCAGAAATGGCGGCGAGATCGAATATATAAGTGCGTTTGATGAAGACCAGACCGACGCGGTAGTGGTCGAGCCGGATGGTAAATTCCTGATCCGCCTGTCCTCGCATACTAGTTCATTAAGAGATAACTTTACTCTGGCCCACGAGCTTGGCCATAAATTAGTCCATTGGCCTAAAGTCCGGAGGACCTTTCCTGGACAAGGCATGAAGGCAACCCGAAGCGTTGATGAAAGCGATTCTGACCTCGTCAGATGCGAATGGGAAGCAAACTGGTTTGCGTCAGCATTCTTGATGCCGGAACAAGAATTTAGAGAAGCATACGCCTTAGGGGTCGCGAGCGACACGTTTGGCGTCACACAAGCGGCTGTGAAAGTAAGGGCCAAAGCTCTTGGAATCTGAGTCTTCTCCGAAGCGGTACGACCCTGCTGAGTATCGCGTTCGGTTATTCCTGTCTGTCGATTTGAGCGGCTCCACAGCGTTCAAAAATTCAACGGCTGGCGAGGATCGAGAAGAGGGTATCACACCTAAGTGGGTGACGGTTTTTCAGCAGTTTTATGGCGATTTCCCTAGCCGCTACCGCGGAAATTACCAGAAGCAAGCTAATGAACTCGACGGCGACCATGAGTGTCCAGTGATATGGAAAGCGGTCGGAGACGAACTTGTTTTCTGTTCTCGCGTGAAAAACAAAAAGGCTGTAGTAACTGCGGTTAGCGCTTTCATCGATACACTGCATGATTATCGCAAGCACCTGGTTGACGAAGGAATTGATCTTAACGTCAAAGGCTCTGCTTGGCTCGCCGCATTTCCGGAACCGAACCGGGCTGTTCAGCTGAAAAAAACAGAAAGTGATGAAGAGTTTTTTTCAGCATCAGAAGCCCTCGAAAATGCAGCCGACACCCGACCATTTGATTACGATTTCCTAGGAAAAGCCATAGACACCGGGTTTCGTGTCGCCAGCACCGCGACGCGCGAACGTTTTACGCTGAGCGTACAGCTGGCAAGACTATTTACTAGCATACCTGAAGGCTCAGGACTATCTTATCAAATACGAATAGACCTCCCAACTGAACTAAAAGGAGTAAACAAGGGAATACCCTACCCTATGATCTATATAGACACAATGAATCATTTGACTACAAAAAAATTTAGAACGAAAGAGCGAGAAATACTTCAACTTTCTGGCAACGTTAGCAATGAAAGTATTTCTGAATATCTTCAAGCCTACTGTGAAGTAGTTGGAACGGATGAAATCGTACTACCAGAAAACAACGAAAGCGAGACCATTCCCCCTCCAACGAGCTACCAAAAGCTTAGAGATTTGATCGCAACACACTTTGACCAAGAGAAAGGAAGAGAACCACAAAACAACGGCAATGGAAACGACGATGGTCCGTCTGAAGAGGACTCCGATATCGGGGACGAGCTAGAACCACTCGAAGATAGTAATGACGACTGAATAACTCCTCGGCGCGATGCACTCGATCGTGACGCAGTGTAGATCTGAGCTTACCTTACATCGAACGATTCGCCTGAACGGAAATAAAGGCACTACCATGCTCACCTACTACCTCCCGCAACTCATGCTCGCATGGTCCATCCTGCTGGTGGGCGTGTTTTCCCCCGGGCCGAGCGTGATGCTGATCCTGGGCGTGGCGATGGGTCAGGGGCGCGGGTCTGCTGTGGCAACCGCGCTGGGGGTTGCCTGCGGCAGCATGACGCTTTCGATCGCCACCGTGCTCGGGCTCTCGATCATTTTCGCAGAGATTGCCCATGCGATGGAGATCGTGCGCTTCGTGGGCGCGGGTTATCTGTTCTTCCTGGCGTTCAAATCCTTCGGCAAGATGCTCAAACCGCCGCCGCTTTCGCCGCTCATGCCGGGGCTGCGATCGTTCCGGCGGCAGGTCGCCGGCGGCTATTTGCTGCAGGTCTCCAACCCGAAGGCGATCATGTTCTGGCTGGCGATCGCCGGCGTCGGCGGCGTTGGCGATGCCCCCGCCCATATCGTCGTGCTGTTCGTCGCGGGCTCGTTCATGCTGTCCTTCACCGCCCACGGCGCCTATGCCCTGCTGCTCTCCAGCGCCATGGTGCACGCCGGCCTCACCCGCTTCCGCCGCGTGGTGGAAGCCGCGCTTGGCGGCTTCTTCGTCTTCGCCGGCGTGAAACTGCTGACGGCGAAGGTGTGAGGGCCCCTACCCCTTGAACTTGCCGTTCCGCGGGAACCCCTTGGGCGCGATGCGGCCGGCCATGGCGCGGTCGCCGCGCCATTCAAGCAGTTCATCGGCGGTGCGCATATGGGTGCGGCCGGCGCTGTCGGTCCAGCTAAGTCCGTCGGCGATCGCGAAGCATTTCGCATCCGAGAGGCCGCCATCCTTGTAGCGCTGCAGGCGCACGCCCTTGCCGCGGGCCATCTCGGCGACCTGCGACATCGGGAACACGATCAGCTTTCGGTTTTCGCCGATGACGGCGATATGGTCGCCCGCCGCCGGCGTCAAAAGCTTGACCTCGTCCTTCGCCGAAACATTCATCACCTGCTTGCCCTTGCGGGTGTTGGCGACCATCTGGTCTTCCTCGATGATGAAGCCGTTGCCGGCGGTGGACGCGATCAGTTGCTTGCGACCCGCCTCATGCACGAAGGCGGTGACGACGTCCTGATCGGCGTCAATATCGACCATGATCCTGAGCGGCTCGCCATGGCCGCGCCCGCCGGGCAGCTTGTCGGCGCCGAGCGTGAAGGCCCGCCCGCCGGTGGTGACGATCAAAAGCTTGTCCGTGGTCTGTGCCGGGAAGGCGAGCTTCAGGCCATCGCCCTCCTTGAACGAGACGCCGGAGGTGTCGACATGGCCCTTCAGCGCCCGGATCCAGCCCTTTTCGGAGATGACGACGGTGATCGGCTCCTTCTCGATCATCGCCTGCTGGATCGCCTCGACGTCGGTATCTGGCGCGATGTCGAAGGTCGAGCGGCGGCGGCCGAGTTCGGTGGCCTTGGCAAAGGTTTTCTTCACCTCGCCAATCTCCCAGGCGACCGTCTGCCACTGCTTTTCCTCGGAGGCGAGCAGCGCCTCGATATCGGCCTTTTCCGCCGTCAGCGCATCGAATTCCTTGCGGATTTCGATTTCCTCCAGCTTGCGCAGAGCGCGCAGCCGCATGTTGAGGATCGCCTCGGCCTGGACGTCGGTGATCTCGAACCGGGCGATCATCACCGCCTTGGGCTCGTCCTCCTCGCGGATGATCTTGATCACCTCGTCGAGGTTGAGGTAGGCGACCAGCAGGCCGCCGAGGATTTCAAGCCGGCGGTCGATCGCGGCAAGGCGATGGCGGGAGCGGCGCTGCAGCACTTCGCGGCGGTGGCCGAGCCATTCCTTCAGCACATCGACAAGGCCCATCACCTTCGGCACCTTGCCCTGCGACAGGACATTCATGTTCATCGAGAAGCGCTGTTCGAGATCGGTGAGCTTGAACAGCGATTCCATCAGCAGCGCCGGGTCGACTGCGCGCGATTTCGGCACCAGAACGACGCGGATGTCCTCGGCCGATTCGTCCTGGATATCCTCCAGCAGCGGCAGGCGGCGGGCGATCAGGAGTTCGGCGATCTTCTCGATCAGCCGCGATTTCTGCACGCCATAGGGAATTTCGGTGACAACGATCTGATAGTTGCCGCGGCCGAGATCTTCCTTCTCCCAGCGCGAGCGCAGCCGGAAGCCGCCACGGCCGGTCTTGTAGGTTTCGACCATCGAGGCGAAATCCTCGACGATGATCCCGCCGGTCGGAAAATCCGGGCCCTGGATCATGTTCGCCTTCGGCCCGTCGGCATCCGGCAGCGTCATGATGTCCTCGACGGTGGCATCGGGATGCTTGATCAGGTAGATCGCCGCCTCGCACAGCTCATGGGCATTGTGCGGCGGAATCGAGGTCGCCATGCCGACGGCGATGCCGGTGGAGCCGTTGGCGAGCAGGTTCGGGAAGGCGCCGGGCATCACCACCGGCTCCTCGTCCTCCTCGTTATAGGTCGGCCGGAAATCGACGGCATCCTCGCCTATGCCTTCCAGCATCAGCGCCGCGACATCGGTCATGCGCGCCTCGGTGTAGCGCATGGCGGCCGCGCTATCGCCGTCGATATTGCCGAAATTGCCCTGTCCGTCGACCATCGGATAACGCTGGGCGAAATCCTGCGACAGGCGCACCAGCGCGTCATAGATCGAGCCGTCGCCATGGGGGTGGAACTTACCCATGACATCGCCGACGATGCGGGCGCATTTCTTGTAGGCGGCGTTCGGGCGCACGCCGATCTCGCTCATGCCGTGGATGATGCGGCGGTGCACGGGCTTCAGCCCGTCGCGCACATCCGGCAGCGCCCGGTGCATGATCGTCGAAAGGGCATAGGCGAGGTAGCGTTCCTCAAGGGCCTTGCGCAGGTCGACCGCGTCAGTGTGTCCATCGCCATTTTCAGGCGGCGTAATTTCTTTTCCCATGGGTTTCTGTTAGAGGATACAACCCTTGCCCGCAAGGCGCGGCTGCCCGCAATCCCCTGAAAACAAGGGAAAACGCGCCGCATTCACCGGGCATTCATAGCAAAATTGCAATTCGGCCTTATATGGCCAATAAACCGCAACGCAACATCTAATTTTCAGGGAGCACTTCATGCCCACATCACGTCTCACGCAGCTTCTTCTCGCAGGCAGTTTTCTGGCCGCATCGGGCGCTCCCGCGTTTGCTCTCGATACCGATGATCTGATGGCCAAGCTGAAAGCCGTCACCGAAAAACAGTCGAACATCACCTTCACCTATGACAGCGTCGAGGAAGGTTCGGATGGCAGCGTGACGATCTCCGGCATGGAATTCGCCCCCGTGGCCGGCGCGGGCGAGGAGATGGAAGAGTTCAAGCAGAAGACGCCGATCACGCTCAACCTTCAGGACGTTCAGGAAAATGCCGACGGCAGCTACCTAATTGGCAAGTCGATGGCGTCCGACATGGCCTTCATGATGGAAGACGCGGAAATCGCCATCGCCTCGTACACCGAGACCAGTATCCATGTTCCCGCCAGCGCCGATCTCGCGGTTCTTTCCGGCTGGGGCTATGGCGAAAGCACGGAGGTCAAGAACATCAGCGTCACCGTCGACGGCGACAAGCTGCTGACGATCGATGATGCTTCCGCCAAGCAGAATTTCAACGATGCGCGGACCAAGGCCGATTATCTCGCGGACGTCACCGGGATTTCGCTCGACCTTTCGCAAGTCGACGACCTGAAGGCCGACGCCCGCGCGACGCTGGAGGAACTCGATCTCCTGCAGACCACGTCCACATTCACGATCAGCGGGAACTGGGATCTGGAAACGGGCGATCTCAATGTCGCCACCTACAGCCTCGCCACGGAAAATGTCGGCACGCTCGACTTCGGCATGGGACTGACCGGCGTCACGCTGGAAACGCTGGAAACGCTGCAGAAGATTTCAGAGATCGCCCAAAGCGAGGAGATGGAGGAGGCCCCTGCGGACGGTACCTCATCGGAACAGGAAAATCCCTACCAAGCCGAATTGATGCAGCTCGGCCAGACCATCGGCGTCAGCGGCCTGTCGATCAAGTTCACCGATGACAGCATCACCAACCGTCTGATCGAAACGATCGCCAAAGAGAAGAACCTCTCGACCGATGCGCTGATTTCCGAGTGGAAGGGGCAGATGACGGCCGGCCTCGCCGGGCTGGAAATGCCGGACCTTGCCGCCTCCGTCTCGTCCGCGGTCGACAGCTATCTGGCCAACCCGCAGAACTTCTCCGTCAGCATCAAGCCGCAGATGCAGATGCCGGTGCTGGCCGTGGTGATGGCGGGCGCCGCCGCGCCCAAGGCGATCCCCCAGCTTCTCAATCTTGAGATCAAGGCCAATCAGTAAAAAGAAAAGCCCCGGCGGAACGTCTGCCGGGGCTTTTCAACGCCCACCTCATCCTTACGCGACAGCGCCCTGCGGAAGGCAAGCGGGGTCTGGCCGGTGCGCGCCTTGAACAATTCGTAAAACCGGCTGCTCGACCCGAAACCGCAATCATAGGCGATCGTGAGGATCGGGTCCTCGGTGTCGACCAGCCTCTGCATGGCGCGCGCCACCCGGTAGCGGGTGAGATATTCGTTCACCGAAAGGCCGAGCACGTCGCGGAAGGCCTTGTTGGCGGTGCTCGGATGGATGCCGGCGCGGGCGGCGAGATCCGGCATCGAAACGGGCTCGCCGTAATGACTGTTGACCAGATCGGTCAGCGCCTCGACATGGCGGACGGCGGCAGCGACCGCTGCCGTCCCCGCCTCCCCGCCTGAAAGCCGGCCGGTTTCGACGCAATCGAGGATGAAGCGGCGCACCCTCAGCGCGATTTCCTCCCGCAGCAGGCTCCTGCGTTGCGGCCCGCCCTTGTTCCACTCCTCCACCCAGCGCGTGGCGACGAAGCCATCATGGCGCGTTGACGTCGGATCTGACAGGAAGCCGCCCTGCATGGTGAAGCGCCGCGCGTCGCGATCAACCGGCAGCGAAAGAAAATCGGCAAGCGGCAGGTAGATGACGATCAGGGCCGCGTTGTCGGTGACCGCAATTGTCTGGTGCGGGATCGCGGCCCAGAACAGCACCAGCCGGCCCGCCTCTACCTCCTCTCGCCGCCCGTTGAAGAGGTAGGTCATCTCACCTTCAAGCAGCAGGTTGAGCTCGACGTGATCGTGCCAGTGGGCCGCCGGCATGGCGGTCGCGATATGGCGCTCGATCATGAAATCGCCGCGCGCCAGCGTCAGGTCGTCCACCTCATTATTATCCGAGGTCATCGCTCGCCACTCCAATCCCGGACTAATCCATACAATCGCCGGAGGAAAATCTTGTTTTGGAGATATAGCTTCGCCGAAAAGAAAGGAACCCACCATGACCAAAATCTGCCTTGTCGGCGCGGGAAGCACCGTTTTCGCCCAGAACATTCTCGGCGATGTACTGTCCTCCGATCTCCCCGGCGAAATCGCCATCAGCCTGTTCGACATCGATTCCGAGCGGCTGAAGACCTCCGAAATCGTCACCCGCCGCATCTGCGCGGCGCTCGGCCTTGCCGATATCCGCGTCGAGGCGACGCTTGACCGACGGCAGGCTCTGAAGGGCTCCGATTTCGTGATCCTGATGATGCAGGTCGGCGGCTACGAACCCGCCACCGTCACCGATTTCGACGTGCCGAAACAGTTCGGCCTGCGCCAGACGATCGCTGATACGCTCGGCATCGGCGGCATCTTCCGCGGGCTGCGCACCATCCCCGTGCTGGAGGCGATCTGCCGCGACATGGAGGATGTCTGCCCGAACGCGCTTCTGATGCAATACGTGAACCCGATGGCGATCAATTGCTGGGCGATCAAGGAGATCGCGCCGGAAATCCGCACCGTCGGCCTCTGCCACAGCGTGCAGCACACCGCCGGCCAGCTCGCCTCCTATCTCGGCGAGGATGTCGCGAACATCAATTACCTCTCGGCCGGCATCAACCACATCGCCTTCTTCCTGAAATATGAAAAGCTCCACGCCGACGGCTCCCGCGAGGATCTCTATCCGCGCCTGCGCCAGCTTCTCGCGGACGGCAAGGTGCCGGACGACGACCGCGTGCGCTTCGACGCGCTGAAACGGCTTGGCCATTTCGTCACCGAATCCAGCGAGCATTTTTCGGAATATACCTCCTGGTATATCAAGGATGGCCGGAACGACCTTATCGACCAGTTCAACATTCCGCTCGACGAATATATCCGCCGCTGCAAGGAGCAGATCGCCGAATGGCACGCGCTGCGCAAGGAGCTTGAGGGCGACAAGCCGATCGAGGTGTGCCGCAGCAATGAATATGCCGCCGGCATCATCCACGCCGCCGTCACCGGCAAGCCGGCGCTGATCTACGGCAACGTGCCCAATAACGGCCTGATCTCCAATCTCCCGGATGAATGCATCGTCGAAGTGCCCTGCCATGTGGACCATAACGGCATTCAGCCGATGCAGATCGGCCGGGTCCCGACCCAGCTCGCGGCGGTGATGAAACTCAGCATTTCGGTGCAGGAACTGACGGTAGAGGCCGCGCTGACCAAAGACCGCGACCGCATCTACCAGGCCGCCCTGCTCGACCCGCACACATCGGCCGAGCTTTCCCCGGATGAAATCTGGAAACTGGTCGACGGGCTGATAGAGCGACATGGGGACCTGCTGCCGGCCTATAGCTAGACTCGTGCACACTGGCTGCGCCTTCCTCACCTCCGTTATGCCCGCCTTGAGCCGGGATGACGACAGAGTGGGAGGCGATGCCGCGATATCGCTATTCACGACCATTCCATTCGGTTCCCGCAGCCGGCGACAGCAATGTCGCCGGCTCAGCTTTTTGAGAAGCGTCTCCCATATTCCGGGTCATCCTCGGGCTTGACCCGAGGATCCAGGCCGCCCGGCAAGGGCTGGTTATAGAGTTTAGCAATTTCAGTAGCTTAACCGCCTGGATGCTCGGATCAAGTCCGAGCATGACGCAAGAATGAAGGGCCGATGACAGACGATGGTCAAAGCTTGGGGCTTTGCCAGCAGTCTGAGCCGGCGACAGCAATGTCGCCGGCTTTTTCGATCATAATAAATCACAAAACTGATTGACAATGATCGTTTCGATCATCATTGTGATCGAAAATAACACGGGGAATGCGGATGTCACAGCCACAGGGCGTCAAGGTCGATCGTCTCGAAGCGATACGCAGCCATCTTTATGTGAACGGGTTTTCCGCGATCCAGGATCTGGCGGATGCGATCGGCGCATCGCTCGCCACCGTAAGGCGCGATCTGCAAATCCTCGAACAGGAAGGCTCGATCGTGCGGGTCCATGGCGGCGCGCGCATCGCCGAGGGCTCCTCGGTGGAAATGGCGTTCCAGGCCCGCGAGAAGCGCAATCTCGCCGCCAAGCGGGCGATTGCCACGGCGGCCTATGAGACGCTTCAGCCGCGCTCCGCAATCTTCCTTGATGCCGGCACCACGGTTCTGCAGCTTGCCCGGCTGATCCGCATCAGCCCGATCCCGCTGCGCATTTTCACCAACGGCCTGATCGTCGCGCAGGAATTTCTGAACATTCCAAATCTCGAAGTCACGCTGCTCGGCGGCCAGTTGCGCAGCGAAAATGCCTCGCTGGTCGGCCCGCAGGCGGAAGCGATGCTGGACCTGATCTGGTTCGATCAGCTTTTCCTGGGCGCGAGCGCGATCGGCTCCGATGGCGCGATCTACAGCATCGACAATGGCGAGGCCCATCTCAACCGGCGCATGCTGACCCGCTCGGCGCGCTGCTTCGTGCTGGCCGACGCCACCAAGTTCGACACGATGGCGACCTACAAGGTCGCCCCCCTCACCGAAGCTCACGTCATCACCGATTCCGCCATTTCGCAGAAGTGGCGCGATCATTTCGGCGACAACGGGATCGAGAACACGATCGTCGAGGCAGGAGCGAACGGATGACCGACGGCCTGATCCTCGGCATTGACGGCGGCGGCACGAAGGTGCTCGTCGCCCTTGCCGACAGGACGGGGCGGATCGTGAAGACGGCCCGCGGCGGCGGCGTCAATCCGATGGACAACCCCGGCTGGCGCGAAGTCCTCGATATGGTGCTGCGTCCCTTTACCGAGACCGCCGAAATCCAGGCGGTGGCGGCAGCGCTGCCGGCCTATGGCGAGGTGGCCCGACTCTCCGCCCTTCAGGAACAGGCGATTGCCGAGGCCTTCCCGGCGGCGAAACGACATGTGCTGAACGACGTGGAAGCCGCCCATTTCGGCGCGCTGTCTGGCCGTCCGGGCATCCTCATCCTTTCCGGCACCGGCTCCATGGCCTGGGCGCGCGATGCAGATGGCCGCTCCGCCCGCGTCGGCGGCTGGGGCGATATGATCGGCGACGAGGGCAGCGCTTACGCCATCGGCCGCACCGCCCTCAGCCTCGTCAGCCAGGCGATCGACGGACGAGCGCAACCGACCGCGCTGACCGACGCGGTCTTCGAGGCCCTTTCCCTCGACAGGGCCGACCCGATGAACGCGCTCGGCGGCTGGGTGACCGGTCTTGAACGTCCGCGCGCCGGTATCGCTGCCCTTGCAGAAGTGGTCGACCGCGTCGCCCGAACCGGCGATGAAGGCGCAAACGCGCTGATGGAACAGGCCGCCGACGATCTTGCGCGGCATTTCACGGCCATCGCCCCGCACTGCGCGAGCGATGCCGACTGGAGCTATGCCGGCGGCACGTTCGCAAGCCCGGTTCTGCTTGCCGCGCTGACGCGCCGGATCGGCCGCGCGCCGGTTCCACCCCGACTTTCACCCATTGGCGGCGCGCTGCTGGCGGCCGCCCAATGTCTCGGCTGGCCGCTCGAAGATGGCTTTGTCGGGCAAATCGCCTCCGCCCGAAACGGGACGGATTGAACTCTCCAAAAACCAGACAGGACGGGAACATGAACAGACTGCTTTTATCACTCGCAACCTCGACAGCCATGCTGCTCGCCATCCCGGCGATGGCCGATGACGCCAAGCCGCTTGCCGGCGAATCCATCACGGTGCTTCTGCCCTCCCCGCAGGGCGCCAATATCGCCGCCGACTTCGAGGAAGACACCGGCATCCACGTCGACCTGCAGACGCTCTCGTGGGACGATATCCGCCTCAAGCTCGTTACCGGCCTCGTTGCCGGCACCGCGCCCGCCGATGTGACCGAGTTCGACTGGTCCTGGACCGGCCAGTTCGCAGCCGCCGACTGGTACACACCGCTGAACGACGTGATTGACGCCGAAACGATTGAGGATATCGGCGTTTCCAAGATCTTCACCGTTGATGGCGAAGTCCTCGGCATTCCCTACACCAACGACTTCCGCGTCATGCTGATCAACAAG
The DNA here is from genome assembly GCF_053484265.1 of Martelella sp. FOR1707. Classification (NCBI taxonomy): domain Bacteria; kingdom Pseudomonadati; phylum Pseudomonadota; class Alphaproteobacteria; order Hyphomicrobiales; family Aurantimonadaceae; genus Martelella; species Martelella sp. FOR1707. The sequence goes on from NZ_JBAKFP010000006.1 coordinate 32,451, forward strand.
GCCCAGTTCGAGGAAGCCGGCATCACCGAAGCGCCGAAGACGCTGGACGAACTTGTCGCCGACGCCAAGAAGATCAAGGAAGCCGGCATCGTCGAATATCCGATCGGCCTGCCGCTTTCGGCGACCGAAGGCGCATCCACGAGCTGGTATCTTTTGACCAAGGCCTTTGGCGGCGAGCTGTTCGACGCCGATTTCAAGCCGCTGTTCACCGCACCGGATTCAGCCGGTTACAAGGCGCTGGAATTCGAACTGATGCTTCTGGAAGAAGGTCTCATCGATCCCGCGTCGGTCAGCCTTACCGACAGCCAGATCAATGACAGCATGTTCTCGCAGGGCCAGACCAGCGTGATGATCTCGGGCGAGCCTGGCCGCCTCGGCCAGATGAACGATCCGGATCAGTCCAAGGTCGCCGGCGAGGTCGAGGCCATTCTGGTGCCGACGGCAAGCGGCGAGACACGCAGCTTCGGCCTGCCTGAAGCGCTCGGCATTCCCGCAAGTTCGCAGAACAAGGAAGCGGCGGTCGAGTTCATCAAGTGGTTCACCTCCAAGGACTTCCAGGAAGAAAACTACGCAAACGGCTTCCTGCCGACCCGCACCTCGGTGCTCTCGGCCGTCAACGAGACCGGCGTGATGCATTCGGGCGACGTGCTTGTCGAACAGTCAACCACGGTCGAGCCGCTGTTCCAGCAGGGCACGCCGCAGTGGTATCCGGAGTTTTCGAGCGCCGTGAACACCTCGATCAACAGCGCCGCCAAGGGCCAGATCACGGTTGAGGAAGCAATGCAGAACATTGCCGATGCAGCCGAGCAGGCCATGGCCCAATGACATCTGCCGCCTCCACAATGCGAGGCAAGCGCGGTATCGGCTTCAATGCCGATACCATGCTCGGCCTGCTTCTGGCCGCGCCGATCCTGATCACCATGGCGTCGCTGGTCTTCTATCCAATGCTGGTCACGAGTTGGGACAGCCTGCATCGCGTCAATCCGATGCAGCCGGGCACGCCGTTCGTCGGCCTTGCCAACTACACCCGCATGCTCTCCGACAAACAGCTCGGTATGAGCTGGATGAACACGTTTTCCTACGTGATCCTCGCCGTTCTCGCCGAGACCGTTTTCGGCGTGCTGGCCGCCGCCCTGATCAATCAGGTCAAGGTCGGGCGCCAGTGGATCCTCGCCGCCGTCATCCTGCCCTGGGCGCTGCCCGGCGTGGTCAACGCGGTGATCTGGCTCTGGATCTACCAGCCGGGCGCCGGCCTTTTGAACGGTATCCTCACCTCCCTTGGGCTGCCCTTCGAAAACCACATCTGGTTCAACGACCGCACCAGCGCGATCATGGCGGTCACCGTGGTCCATGTCTGGCGCATGATGCCGCTCACCATCGTCATCGTTCTCGCCGCCATGCAGAGCATTCCCGACCATCTCTATCAGGCCGCCCGCATCGATGGCGCGACCAATCTGCAGATGCTGACGCTGGTGACGCTTCCTCTGGTGCGTAGCGCGATCGCGGTCTCGATGACCAACGCCACGGTGCAGGCCTTCAACCTTTTCGACGAGGCATGGGTTCTCGCCGGCGCAAGTCTCGAAACACGGCCCGTGCTGGTGCAGATCTATCTCGAGACCTTCCAGAACCTGCGCTTCTCCTACGGCATGGCGCTTTCGCTGACGATCACCTTCGTCTCCCTTCTGGTGTCGCTGGTCTATGTCCTCCGCGTCTATCGCAACACTCGGTATGATTGATGAAACAGTCTCTTGCCTATCGGATGATGATCTGGGTCGGCCTGGCCGTGCTGCTGATCTGGTCGCTGGGACCGGTCTACTGGACCTTCGCCAGCGCGCTGACGCCGACCGAGGATTTCTCGGCCCGCCCGATCCATTTCTTCCCGCAAAACATCACCTTCGATCACTTCGCCCGCATTTTCGGCATCGGCATCGATCGCATCGGCGGGGTCGAGGTCTGGGCGCAGTTCCGCGCGGCGCTGTTCAACTCGATCGTGACCTCGGCGCTGGCGACGGTGCTGTGCGTGGCGATCTCCGCGCTCGGCGCCTATGCCTTCACCCGGCTCGAATTTCCCGGCCGCAAGACCCTGTTCATCCTGGTGGTGGCCACGCTTGCGATCCCGGCCTATGCGGTACTGATCCCGCTTTACCGGATCCTGATCAGCCTGCACATGATCGACACTTATACCGGCATCGCGCTGATCTATGTGTCGGCCTATCTGCCGCTGTCGCTCTGGCTGCTTCGAAGCGTGTTCGAATCTCTTCCCATCGCGCTCGAGGAAGCAGCCCAGCTCGATGGCGCGGGTCGGCTCTACATCTTCTTCAACATCGTGCTGCCGCTGGCGGGACCGGGGCTGACGGCAACCGCCATCCTCACCTTCCTCGGCGCATGGGGCCAGTACCTCATTCCGTTGATCTTCTCGCCGGCGCAAACCAAGCCGCTGACGGTGCTGATCCCCGAATTCGTAACAAAAAACTTCGTCGACTACGGCCTGATCACGGCAAGCGGTTCCGTTGCCATCATCATCCCTGCCCTCGTCGTCATTTTCCTGAACCGATATCTCGTCAGCGGTCTGCTGGCAGGTTCGGTCAAATAAACCGGAGACAACATGAACACGACTGAAAAAGTGATTTTCGAGCAATTCCCCTATTGGGAAAAGGCGATCACTTGGAAACCCGGTTCGCATGACGCAGCGCTGACCGTCATCGTCGGCTGCGGCACATCCTATAACCTCGCATTGTCGCTCGCGGCCTATTTCAATCTCGCCGGCCGCGCAGCGATCGCGGTTCCGGGCGCCGAATGGCTGAGCCGTCCGGAGGCATTCTTCCCCGACTGGCAGAACACCCATGTCATCGCGCTGTCGCGCAGCGGCGAAAGCACCGAAACGGTGGCGGCCGCCAAGGCAAGCCGCGCCGCCGGCGCCCATGTGACCGCCATTACCGTCGAGCCGGAAAGCCCGCTTGCGAAGAACTGCGATACGCTGGTGGTTTCGCCATCCCATCCCGACGAAGGCATCGTGATGTCGGTGTCCGCCAGCCTCATGCTGCTGCTCGGTCAGCGCATGATCGGCCAGGACATGACCACCGGCATCATCGACACCGCCCGCAAGCTGATGGACGATCTCGACGCAGCCCTTCCGCAGCTGATCGAGAACCGCTCGCATTTCGTCTTCCTCGGCGGCGGCCCGCTCTACGGCATCGCGCTTGAAGGCGCGCTGAAGCTGATGGAGATGAGCCAGACCGTGACCCAGGCCTTCCACCCGCTGGAATACCGTCACGGCCCGATCAGCCTCGTCAGTGAGGATACCGCCGTCGTCATGCTCTATTCCGACCAGAAGGCCGAGGAGGCCAAGGTGGTCAAGGAGCTTCAGGACAAGGGCGCGGTGGTGATCGGCCTCGGCGGTCCGGGCGATCTCTCGCTCGATCTCGACACCGGCCTTTCGCTTGCGGGGCTTGCCGTGCTGCCGGCGCTGCAGATCCTCGGTGAGCGGGTGGCGCAGATGAAAGGTCTCGACACCGTCTCCCCGCGCCATCTGACCAAGGTGGTGAAGCTCGCATGACCGAGCCTGTCGAACAAAACCGCCACGCCGCGCTCACCCGTCTTTTCGGCGCGCGCGGCGGCAGCCTGCCGCGCGGCATCACCTCGGTCTGTTCCGCCCATGCGCTGGTGATCGAGGCAGCACTCAGGCGCGCTGCTGCGGATGGCGCGGTGGCGCTGATCGAGGCCACCTGCAACCAGGTCAATCAGGACGGCGGATATACCGGCATGACGCCGGCGGATTTCCGCGCCTTTGTCGAAAAGATCGCCGGTGGGATCGGCTTTCCGGTCGAGCGCATCATTTTCGGCGGGGATCATCTTGGTCCCAACCCGTGGAAGAACCTCGCCGCAGACGACGCGATGGCGCGGGCCGAAACCATGATCGCAGCCTACGCCGCGGCGGGCTTCGAGAAGCTCCACCTCGACACCTCGATGGGTTGCGCCGGAGAACCGACAGCCCTTGCCGACGAGCTGACGGCGAAACGCGCCGCGAGGTTGGCGAAGGTCGCCGAACAGGCAGCCAAAGACGCCGGCCACCGGCCGCGGGTCTATATCATCGGCACAGAGGTGCCGCCGCCGGGCGGGGCGACCCACGCCCTTGACGACATCGAGCCGACCGATGCCGAGGCCGTGAAGAACACCTATGCCGTTCACCGCGATGCTTTCGCCGGCGCCGGCATTGCCGAAGCGCTGGACCGCGTGGTGGGCATCGTCGTGCAGCCGGGCGTCGAGTTCGGCAATGCCAATGTGGCGATCTACAAGCCCGAGCGGGCCCGCGCGCTGGTCGGCGCGCTCAGTGACCTGCCCGGCCTGATCTACGAGGCCCATTCCACCGACTACCAGCCGGTGGAGGCGCTGACGCAACTCGTCGATGACGGCTTCGCGATCCTCAAGGTCGGTCCCGGCCTGACCTTTGCGCTCCGCGAGGCGCTTTACGGCCTCGACGCGATTGCCGCCACGCTTGATGGCACGGATGGCCACGGGCCGCTGTTTACCGCCATGGAAAGCCTGATGCTGGAAAAACCCGGCCACTGGCGCTCCCACTACACGGGCTCGGATGCGGAACAGCGGCTGCAGCGCCATTTCAGCTACAGCGACCGGATCCGCTATTACTGGCCGGAAAAAGAAGCCGCCACGGCAATCGATGCGCTGTTTGCGCGCCTTGCCGGCGACATCCCCGAAACGCTGATCAGCCAGCATATGGCCCGGATCTATCCGGACGTGGTGACCGGCAAGGTCGCGCCGCGCGCGCGCGATCTGTGCCTTGCCGCGATCGACGCGGCCCTTATGCCCTACGCTCAAGCCACCGGCACAAAGACGAGGCAGGCCGCATGAACATGATAGGTGCTACGCGCCGCAAACTGGCAAGTGAGAAACCGATATGGCTTCAGTAGACGTAAGAAAGGTCCGCAAGAGCTACGGACATGTCGAAGTCCTGCATGGCGTGGATATCGACATCAAGGAGGGCGAGTTCGTCATTCTGGTCGGCCCGTCCGGCTGCGGAAAATCGACGCTCCTGCGCATGATCGCGGGACTTGAGGAAATCAGCGGCGGCGAGGTCGCGATCGGCGGCAAGGTCGTCAACGACGTCGCGCCGAAGCTGCGCGATATCGCCATGGTTTTCCAGTCCTACGCGCTCTACCCGCACATGACGGTGGAGGCAAATATGGGCTTTTCGCTGCGATTGGCGAAAGCACCGAAGGACGAGATCAAGCGCCGGGTCGGCGAGGCCGCCCAGATCCTCGGTCTGGAGAAGCTGCTCGACCGCTATCCCCGCAATCTCTCCGGCGGCCAGCGCCAGCGCGTTGCCATGGGCCGCGCGATCGTACGCCAGCCGCAGGTGTTCCTGTTCGACGAGCCGCTCTCCAATCTCGACGCCAAGCTGCGCGTCCAGATGCGCTCGGAGATCAAGCAGCTCCACCAGCGGCTCAAGACCACCATCGTCTACGTCACCCACGACCAGATCGAGGCCATGACCATGGCCGACCGGATCGTGGTGATGCGCGATGGCTATGTGGAACAGTACGGTACGCCGCTCGAACTTTACGCGACCCCGAAGAACGTGTTCGTGGCGGGCTTCATCGGCTCGCCGGGCATGAACCTTATCGAGGGCCGCATCAGCGCGGACGGTCCGCTTGAATTTGTCGGCAATGGCGGCGGACGGCTGCCCCTGCCAGCAGATTGCACGGTCGAACGCGGCCGGAAGGTGATCTACGGCATCCGTCCGGAGCACATCCTGCTCGACCAAAGCGGGATCGATGTCGAGGTGGTTGTGGTCGAGCCGACCGGCGCCGAAACCCAGATCATCTGCCGCATCGGCGAGGACGAAATCATGGTGGCCCAGCGCGAGTGGCTGACCGTCGGTTCCCACGACCGCCTCGTCATCAGACCGGATCTCGACAAGATCCACCTGTTCGATGCCGAGACCGGCGAGCGCATCTGACGGCGTCAGGTTTGGACATTGCGGGCAAGGCTATCGCGCATGGCCTTACCGCATAGCCCCCAAATACTCTCTCCCGCTGGCGGGAGAGATGCCCCGAAAGGGGCAGTGAGGGTGGCGCGGCTTTTCGTCTCGTGAGGGCGTTCGCGGCGATAGACTCCCCCCTCACTGTCGCTTTCGCGACATCTCTCCCCGCCGGGGCGAGAAGATTGGGGGGCTATGCGGCCGCGAACCGGGCACGATTGGTGCGTCGCCGTTACGTCACACAGTGCCTCCGAGCGAGCTTTCCAGTTCAACCATCTCGCGGCCGCCGGCCATCATGTCCTGCAGCTCCTCCGCGCCGATCTCGCCGCGTTTGGCGGTGCCGAGCGTGTGGCCGTGGTTGATGACGGTGAAGCGGTCGCCGACGGCGAGCGCGTGGCGGACATTGTGGGTGATGAAGATCACCCCGACGCCGGCCTTGCGGACCCGGTCGATGGTGGAGAGCACATTGGCGGTCTGGCGCACGCCGAGCGCCGAAGTCGGCTCGTCGAGGATCAGCACCCGCGCGCCGAAATAGACCGCGCGGGCAATCGCTACCGTCTGCCGCTCGCCGCCCGACAGCGTGCCGACGGCCTGATCGGCGGAGCGCAGGTGGATGCCCATCTTCGCCATTTCCTCGACCGTGATCGCGCCGGCCTTCTTGTGATCGAAGACCTTGACCGGGCCGAAGCGCTTCTCCGGCTCGCGGCCCATCCAGAAATTGCGGGTGACCGACATCAGCGGGATCATCGCGAGATCCTGGTAGACGGTCGCGATGCCCGCCGCCATCGCATCGCGCGGATCGTTGAAGCTGCGCTCCTTGCCATCGACAAGAATGCGCCCCGCACTTGGCTTGTGAACGCCCGACATGGTCTTGATGAAGGTCGATTTGCCGGCGCCGTTATCGCCGAGAAGGCAATGGCATTCTCCGGCGAAAACCGAAAGCGACACCCCGGAAAGCGCGATGACGGGGCCGAAATGTTTCTCGATATCGACAAGTTCGATCAGCGGTTCGCTCATATCAGCGTTCTCCCGTGATGCGGCGGCGGATATAGGTGTTGAGGATCACCGCCAGAAGCAGGATGACGCCGAGGAACACCCTGAAAAGCGAGCTTTCGACGCCGGCGAAGAACAGGCCCTGCTGAACCACGCCGAAGATCAGCGCGCCGAGCGCAGCACCAATGACGGAGCCATAGCCGCCGGTGAGCAACGCGCCGCCGATGACCACCGAAATGATCGCCTCGAACTCCTTCAGAAGGCCTCGGTCGGCCGCAGCCGAGCCGAACTCCATCACCTGGCAGGTGGCGAAAACGGTGGCGCAGAACGCCGTCAGCATGAACATCAGGATCTTTACCCGGTTCACCGGCACGCCGACATAGCGCGCCGCCTGGGCATCGCCGCCGGCGGCAAAGATCCAGTTGCCGAACTTGGTGCGCACAAGAATGAAATGGCCGATGATGATCAGCACCAGCGCCCAGACCATCAGCATCGGAATGCCCTCGACCACCGGTTGGCCGGCGCGGGGGCCTGCCACGAACGTGCCGATCATGTCATGCTCAGCAAGCCAGGAGAACAGTCCCTTCAGCACCGTTCCGCCGAAGAGTGAAGCCAGCCAGTCGCCCTCGGCAGCCTCGCGCACCCCACCGATGATGGTCTTCGATGTGGTGGCGATCGCGATATAGATCGTCAGCCCCCGCAGGATGAACAGGAAGGCGAGCGTGACGATGAAGGAGGGTAGCCCGGTTCGGATCACCAGATAGCCGTTGAGCGCGCCGATCGCGAGCGCCAGGGCGAAGGCCGCGAGAATGGCGAGCCAGGCCGGAACGCCAAGCTGCACCGTCAGAAGCGCAATGATAATGCCGGAAAAGCCGATCATCGAGCCGATGGAAAGATCAAACTCGCCGGCGATCATGAGCAGGCAGGCGCCGACGGCAATGATGGCGAACTGCGCCGAGACGGTGCCCCAGTTGATGAAGCCCTCGGCGGAAAACATGCCGCTGTCGCCGGCAATGAAGATGAACAGCACGAACACAAGAATGGTGCCGCAGATGCTGCCGAGTTCCGGGCGCACCAGCGCCTTGCGCCAGCGTGGCACCGCGCGCATGCGCTCCTCGGCGACCATTTCCTCGATCGGCTTGCGTGTTTCGGACATGGGCTCGATCATTCCTTCTGGCAGGCAAAGAGGCGGCAGCACAGCGGCGCGCAATCCTCTTGGCGTTTGGCAGGAAAACGCCGCGCGCCCGCAATGGGCTCGCGGCGCCTGTCATTTAGCGGTACTGACCGGCGTATTTCTCAACCAGTTCGATATTGTCCTTGGTGGTGAAACCGGGACCCGAATTGATCGAGTTGGACGGCATGACGCCGTAACGCGCGTAGTTCGTCAGAAGGACCACCGGCAGATAGCCCTGCAGATAGGGCTGCTGGTCGATCGCGAAGTTGATCGTGCCGGCCTTGATGGCGTCAGCGATCGCAGTCGAAAGGTCGAACGTGCCGAAATAGATCTCGCCCGACTGGCCGCTTTCCTCCAGCGCCGCCAGCGTCGGCTCGGCGGAGTTGGGGCCAAGCGTCAGGATGGCGCCTGTGTCAGGGTGAGAGCTGAGATAGGCTGAAACCTTCGACTTGACTTCCGACGGGTCCATGCCGCTGTCGATCATCTGCTCGCCGAGCTCGACGCCGAGACCATCGGCAAAGCCCTGGCAACGCTCAACCGAAGCCGGGTTTGTGATGTAGTGGTTGACGCAAAGGAAGCTCGAAGCGCCCGATTCCTTCTTGGCGCGCTCGCCCGCAAGCTTGCCAGCGGTGTATTCCGGCTGGCCGACATGCATCATCGCGCCGAGCTGCTTGGACTGCTCCTCGGTGCCGGAGTTGATGGTGATGACCGGAATGCCCTTGGCGACGGCGTCCGATACCGGGCCGGACAGCACGTCATAATCGGCGATGGTGACGATGATGCCGTCGGGGTTCGAGGCGGTCGCCTGCTGGACGATGCGCGCCATATCGGCAAGGTCGCCGGTGGCCGGGTTGCGGTATTCGACTTCGACATCCATCTGGTCGCCCGCCACATTGATGGCGTTCTTGATGGTGTTCCACCAGCTATCGCTGTCCGGCGCGTGCGAGATCAGCACGAAACGCTCGCCTTCGGCCTGGGCCGCGGCGGGCAACATGGCGCCAAACGCGAGTGCCGTGGCCGCAAGGGCCAGTAATTGCTTCTTCATGGATTCCTCCCGTTCAAAACCGGGGCCATCTCCTCACGGCCTGCCGGCTTTCTCCCAAACGCGGCCCGCTCCCCGTGCCGCTCGAAAAAGAATTTATATTCCATTCTTTTTCACTTCAATATTTATTTGCCATTTTATGCTTTGCACGGGTGGGCATTAGCATAAAGTATAACAAGCTCATCCGGCGGGCGCGGAAAGACAGGGCCCGCTCCGCCCCGTCAATACGGGCAGGAGACCTTTCGCCCAAAACGGAAAACCCCGGCGATCGCTCACCGGGGCTTCTCAAAACGCAATGACTGGACTCTCAGTCCTTCTTCTGCGGTATCAGCCGCAGGCCGAGTTCGCGAAGCTGCGCCGGCTCGGCCTCGGAGGGCCCGCCCATCAGCAGATCCTGGGCCTGCTGGTTCATCGGGAACAGCGCGACCTCGCGCACGGTCTTCGCGCCGGCGAGCAGCATCACGATACGGTCGATGCCGAAGGCGCAGCCGCCATGCGGGGGCGCGCCGTACTGGAAGGCGCGGTAGAGACCGCCGAACTGCTCTTCCACATCGGCAGCGCTCTTGCCGGTGATCTCGAACGCCTTGACCATGACTTCCGGCAGCTGGTTACGGATCGAGCCGGAGGCGATCTCGTAGCCGTTACAGACGGCGTCATACTGATAGGCCTTGATCGTCAGCGGATCGTCGTTCTCAAGCGCCTCAAGGCCGCCCCGCGGCATCGAGAACGGGTTGTGCGAGAAATCGACCTTCTTTTCGTCTTCCAGCCATTCGTAGAACGGGAAGTCGACAATCCAGCAGAGTTCGAACCGGTCCTTGTCGGTCAGGCCCAATTCGTCGCCGACGCGGATGCGCGCATCGCCCGCGAACCGGTGGAACTTCGCCGGCTCGCCGGCAACGAAGAAGCAGGCATCACCCTCATCCAGACCGAGTTGCGCGCGGATCGCCTCGGTGCGCTCCGGACCGATATTCTTGGCGAGCGGCCCGGCGCCCGTCAGGTCTTCGCCTTCCTTGCGCCAGAAGATATAGCCCAGCCCCGGCTGGCCTTGGCCCTGCGCCCAGGAATTCATCCGGTCGCAGAAGGCGCGGGAGCCGCCGGTCTTGGCGGGAATGGCCCAGACCTCGACCTTCGGGTTCTTCTCGATCATCCCGGCGAACACCTTGAAGCCGGAGCCGGCAAAGTGTTCGGTGACCGCTTCCATCACGATCGGGTTCCTGAGGTCCGGCTTGTCGGAGCCATATTTGCGGATCGCCTCGTCATAGGGAATGCGCGGCCATTTCTTGGTGACCGGCTTGCCCTCGGCGAATTTTTCGAAGACGCCGGTCATCACCGGCTCCATCGTGTCCCAGACGTCTTCCTGGGTGACGAAGCTCATCTCGACGTCGAGCTGGTAGAATTCGCCCGGAAGGCGGTCGGCACGCGGGTCTTCGTCGCGGAAGCACGGCGCGATCTGGAAATAGCGGTCGAAACCCGCGACCATCAGAAGCTGCTTGTACTGCTGCGGGGCCTGCGGGAGCGCGTAGAACTTGCCCTGATGGATGCGGCTCGGCACCAGGAAGTCGCGCGCGCCTTCGGGCGAAGAGGCCGTCAGGATCGGCGTCGAATATTCGCCGAAGCCGGCATCGGCCATCGCGGACCGCATCGAAGCGACGATCTTGGTGCGCTTGACGATGTTGGCGTGCAGCGTCTCGCGGCGCAGGTCCAGAAAGCGGTATTTCAGGCGGACGTCTTCCGGATAGTCCGGCTCGCCGAACACCGGAACCGGCAGTTCCTTGGCCGCCGACAGGACTTCGATTTCCTCAGCATAAAGCTCGATCTCGCCGGTCGCCATGTTCTTGTTGACGGTGTCCTCGGTACGGGCGCGCACCTTGCCGTCAACGCGAATCACCCACTCGCCGCGCACTTTCTCGGCGGTGGCGAAGGCGGGCGAATCCGGATCGGCGACCACCTGGGTCATGCCGTAATGGTCGCGCAGGTCGATGAAGAGCACGCCGCCATGGTCGCGCACGCGGTGCACCCAGCCGGAAAGGCGGGCGGTCTGGCCAACGTCGGACTTGTTGAGGGCGGCACAGGTATGGCTGCGGTAGCGGTGCATAATCTTTTCCGTAACGGGTTTTCGGGCGCGCGGAACGGCCCCGTATCATGAATTCGCGCGGAAAAGCGCATGACGGGGCCATTTTGTCAAGGAAAAGCCCCGCGGGAGGGCGGAAATCGGCCTGGTGAGAGGTCTCTCGACGGGTGGCGTTTTCGCGCTCCCGCCGCCCCTTCCCTTGACATCGCCGCCGCAAAGGCGAAGGAAAGGTGGCGAAAAACGAGACGATATTTGAAGATGATCGAAACCACTGCCGCCCTTGCCGAGGCTTGCGCCACGCTCGCCAAATCCGACTTCGTCACGATCGACACCGAGTTCATCCGCGAAAGCACCTTCTGGCCGGAGCTTTGCCTGATCCAGATGGCGAGCCCCGATCTGGAAGTGCTGGTGGACCCGCTGGCGAAGGGCATCGATCTCAAGCCGTTCTTCGCGCTGATGGCAGACACTTCGGTGGTGAAGGTTTTCCACGCGGCGCGGCAGGATCTCGAGATTGTCTATCATCTCGGCAACATGCTGCCCGCGCCGCTGTTCGACACGCAGGTGGCCGCCATGGTCTGCGGCTTCGGCGACAGCATTTCCTATGACCAACTGGTCTCCCGCATCACCGGCGCGCATATCGACAAGTCGTCGCGCTTTACAGACTGGCGCGCCCGTCCGCTGAACGACAAGCAGCTTTCCTATGCGCTCGCCGACGTCACCCATCTGCGCGATGTCTATCTCAAGCTGAAAGAGGAGCTTGAGCGCGAGGGCCGCACCGACTGGGTGGAAGAGGAGATGGCGATCCTCGAAAACCCGCAGACCTACGACCTGCCGCCGGAACAGGCCTGGACGCGGCTGAAGCTCCGCATCAAGAAGCCGCTCGATTTCGCGGTGATGCAGAAGGTCGCCGAATGGCGCGAGAACGAGGCGCGCGAGCGCAACCAGCCCCGCCGCCGGGTGCTGAAGGACGACACGATCTATGAAATCGCCCAGCAGCACCCGACCGAGCCGGAGGCGCTGGCAAAGCTTCGGATGATCCCCAAGGGCTGGGAACGCTCGCAGCCGGCGGCGGGCCTGCTGGAAGCGGTCAAGACGGCGCTCGCCATTCCGAAGGCCGAGCTGCCGCGCCTGCCCCGCCAGCCGCACATGCCCGAAGGGGCGGCCGCCGCGGCGGAGCTTTTGAAGGTGCTGCTGAAGATCGTTGCCGAGCAGAACCAGGTCGCCGCCCGCGTGATCGCGTCCTCCGACGATCTCGACAAGATCGCAGCCGAAGGCGAGAACGCCGATGTGGAAGCCATGAAGGGCTGGCGGCGCAAGCTTTACGGCGAGCCGGCGCTCAAGCTCCTGAACGGCGACGTCGCGCTGCGCTTCGTCGACAAGAAGGTCGAGATGATCGACGTCTGACACGAAAGCTTCATCGCTCCGTGAAATCTCCGACATAAGCAGGCGCTAACGCTCCCCGTGTTTTCCAACACACGGGGATATTTCATGAAGACCCTCTTTCTTGCCGCTGCCGCCACGCTTATGGCCGGCACGGCCCTTGCCGACGACACCCAGTTCACGGCAACGCTCACCGCTCACGCCATCCTGCCGGCAAACACGATCATCGCCGCGCCGGCTGACGCGCCCGCCTATATCCAGACATCGGCGACGTTCCTGAAGCCTGGCCAGCCGCGCGTTACCGAAATCGGCAGCGTGCCGGGCATGTCCGCCAAGCGCGAAACCGGGCTCGCAACGCCCTTCGACGGCCAGCCGGTGCAGGGCTTTTCCGGCATCAAAGCCATGGGCGACGGCACGTTTTGGTCGCTTTCCGACAATGGTTTCGGTTCCAAGGCCAACTCCTCCGACGCCGCGCTGATGATCCACCACATCGGCTTCAACTGGGATGCCGGCACGGTCGACCGCAAGGAAACCATCTTCCTCTCCGACCCCAACATGGTCGTGCCCTTCCCGATCGTGCTCGAAGGCTCCGACAGCCGCTATCTCACCGGCGCGGATTTCGACATCGAATCGATCCAGCCGGTCGAGGACGGCTTCTGGATCGGCGACGAGCTCGGCCCCTATCTCCTGAAGTTCAACAAGGCGGGCGAGTTGCAGGCGGTCTATGAGACGCTCGCCGACGGCAAGCCGGTGATGTCGCCCGACAACGTCGCGCTGTCGCTGCCGAATCCGGGCGGTGAAATGCCCGCCTACAATCTGCCGCGCTCGGGCGGCTTCGAGGGCATGGCAATCTCGCCGGACGGCGCGCATCTTTACGCCATGCTCGAAAAACCGATCGTCGTGGAGGGCAAACCTGAGATGGCCGATGCCCAGCCGGCGCTGCGCGTTCTGGAATTCGACACCGCCGCCAAGGAATGGACCGGCCGATACTGGCTCTATCCGTTCGCCGATGGCGGCACCAATATCGGCGATTTCAACATGATCGACGCCACCACCGGCCTCGTCATCGAGCGTGATGGCGGCGAAGGCGATCCGTCGATGGCCTGCGCCTCCGACGCGGCCGCCGGCTGCTTTGAAAAGCCGGCCATGCTGAAGCGCATCTACAAGATCGAGATGACCGACGACAACGCCAACGGCGCTGCCCGCAAGATCGGCTATATCGATCTGATGGCGATTGCCGATCCCGATGGCGTCGCCCGTCAGGGCGGCAAGGACGGCGTCTACACCATGCCGTTCGTGACGATCGAGGATGTCGATATTATCGACGACAGCCACATCATCGTCGGCAACGACAACAACCTGCCGTTCTCGGCCGGCCGCAGCCTGAATGCCGCCGACGACAATGAATTCGTGATCCTCGAAGTCTCGGATTTCCTGAACGCGAAGTAAGTCTCAGCGCCCGGCCGGAAACGTCCGGGCATCTCCTCACGGGTGCATCTTCGCGCCTTTCGTGATCTTGTCGGCGATCTTCTTTTCCGCCCGGAAGGCGATGCCGACCACCTTGGCATCCTCCGGCGAAAATTCGGCAAAGACGGCGCGGTTGGCGGCGTCATGGCCCGTCGAAAACATCTCCTCGATATAAAGCGCCGCCGGCACGCCGCGTTCCAGCGCACGGCTCTGCACCTTCTTCAGCGTGTCGCCATCGGCCCCGAGCACGATGATCGGCTGGGCGCAGAGCGGGTGATAGACATTGCCCGCGCCGTCCCTGTAGTCTTCTCCCAAGAGCCCCTCTTCTGCCCCGGCGACGCCGGTCGCGAGAAAGGCGGTGACGTTGAGCTTCTGCCATTGGGCGAGATCCTCGCGCACGACGATGACGAATTTGGTGTCGAACATGAATGCGAACTCCGGAAAAGGATTTGAACGGTCAGACGCCACCCTAGCGAAGGCGAAGGGCGGCGATCTTGAACGTTCGTGCAGGCGGGACGCCATTATCGCCGCCCCCGCCGAAGACGGCATCGAGCGGCTGGAGGCGCGGTTTTCCGGCAACGGCTTTTCGCCGCACCGCCACGACACATATGCGCTGGGGCTGACGATGGCGGGCGTCCAGACCTTTTCCTATCGCGGCGCGGCGCGCTATTCGACGCCCGGGCGTCTGATCATCCTGCACCCCGACGAGTTGCATGACGGCGGCGCCGGCGGCGAGGACGGGCTCACCTACCGGATGATCTACCTGCCGCCGGAAAAGATCATGGCCGCCGTGGACGGGCTTGCCGCCGCCCTGCCCTTTGTCCGCGATCCCGTGGCCGAGGATGCGTCGCTGAGGGCAAGCCTTATCGAGGCGCTCGACGAACTCGACAGCGAAATGGGCGAATTGAAGCGCGACGGCCTGATCGCCGAGATCGCCCACCATCTGCTGCGCCTCGGCGATAGCCGGGGCCGCGCGGCGAAATCCATCGACCGCCGGGCGCTCGCGCTTTGCCGCGACTTCCTGAGCGAATGCGCGGAGGAAGCGATCGGTTCGCAGCGGCTGGAGGCGATCGCTGGCCTCGACCGGTTCACGCTCGCCCGCCAGTTCCGCGCGCTCTACGGCACCAGCCCGCATCGCTACCTCGTCCAGCGCCGCCTGTCGCGGGCAAGGGCGATGATCATTGCGGGCGCGCCGCTGGCCGAGGCCGCCGCCGCTTCCGGCTTTGCCGACCAGAGCCACATGACCCGGCATTTCGCCAAGACCTACGGAATGCCGCCCGGGCGGTTTCGGGCGCTGACCCTCGCCGCGCAAGCGGAGGAGAGGCGGAAACCCGCTTCCCTTGGCACCGCTGCGGGTTGAGACGCTGAACGCGATTTCCCGCTTGAAATGCGGAGCAATCGCCACAAACCTGCTATATGTCATAGTATCGTTGCCAAACTGGGCTAAGCGGCAAATGATCAACGACCGCATGCCGATATCCGGCCAGCAAGAGGAAGAACGCACATCATGAACGACCTGTCTTCGAGCGTTTCGGAAATCGTCGAATTGGGCGCTGCCGAGGATCTCTCAAAGAGCCCGGCGCGGTTCATCAATCGCGAATTCTCCTGGCTGCAGTTCAATCGCCGGGTGCTCGAAGAAACCCTGAACCCGGCCCATCCGCTGCTGGAACGGGTGCGGTTCCTGTCGATTTCGGCCGCCAATCTCGACGAGTTCTTCATGGTCCGCGTGGCAGGCCTCGAAGGTCAGGTGCGCCAGGGCGTGACCATGCTGTCCGCCGACGGCAAGACGCCGGCCGAGCAGTTGTCCGACATCCTGCGCGAAATCGACAATCTGCAGATGGAGCAGCAGGCCGCCCTTGCCGTGCTTCAGCAGTACATGGCAAATGAAGGCGTGATGATCGTGCGCCCAAGCGTGCTGTCCGAGGAGGACCGGCAGTGGCTCACCAATGAGTTCGAGCAGGGCATTTTCCCGGTTCTGACGCCGCTTTCGATCGATCCGGCGCATCCCTTCCCGTTCATTCCCAATCTCGGCTTCACCATGGGGCTTCAGCTCGTCAGCCGCCACGGCCGCGAGGCGATGAACGCGATGCTGCGCCTGCCGCCCTCGATGAACCGCTTCGTGCGCCTCCCCGATCTCGACGGCGCGATCCGCTATATCACCATGGAAGACGTGATCGGCCTGTTCATCCACCGGCTCTATCCGGGCTACGAGGTGCAGGGCTACGGCACGTTCCGGATCATCCGCGACAGCGATATCGAGCTTGAGGAAGAGGCGGAAGACCTCGTGCGCTATTTCGAAAGCGCGCTGAAACGCCGCCGTCGCGGCTCGGTGATCCGCATCGAGACCGACAGCGAAATGCCGGCATCGCTGCGCCAGTTCGTAATCCACGAACTCGGCGTGCCGGAAGACCGCGTTGCCGTGCTGCCCGGCCTGCTGGCGCTCAACACGCTTTCGGAAATCACCAAGGCGCCGCGGCCGGACCTTCTGTTCAAGCCGTTCAACCCCCGCTTTCCCGAGCGCGTGCGCGAGCATATCGGCGACAGTTTCGCAGCGATCCGCGAGAAGGATTTCGTGGTTCACCACCCATACGAATCATTCGATGTCGTGGTCCAGTTCCTGATCCAGGCCGCCCGAGACCCCAACGTGCTCGCCATCAAGCAGACGCTTTATCGTACCTCCAATGACAGCCCGATCGTGCGCGCGCTGATCGATGCCGCCGAGGCCGGCAAGTCGGTAACGGCGCTGGTGGAGCTGAAGGCCCGCTTCGACGAGGAGGCCAATATCCGCTGGGCGCGCGATCTGGAGCGCGCCGGCGTGCAGGTGGTGTTCGGCTTCATCGAGCTGAAGACCCACGCGAAACTCTCCATGGTGGTGCGCCGCGAGGAGCAGAACCTCAGGACCTATTGCCATATCGGCACCGGCAACTACCACCCGATCACGGCCAAGATCTACACCGACCTGTCCTATTTCACCTGCAATCCCGAGATCGCCAACGACGTCGCCGAAATCTTCAACTTCATCACCGGCTATGGCGAGTTGGAAGAAAACATGCAGATCGCGGTCTCGCCGAAGACCATGCGGCCGCGCATTCTCCAGCATATCGAGGAAGAGATCGAGCACGTCCGGAGCGGCCTTCCCGGCGCGATCTGGATGAAGATGAACTCGCTGGTCGACCCCAAGATCATCGATGCGCTCTACCGCGCCAGCGGCGAAGGCGTGCAGATCGAGCTTGTGGTGCGCGGCATCTGCTGCCTGCGCCCGCAGGTGCCGGGGCTTTCCGAGAACATCCGCGTCAAGTCGATCGTCGGCCGCTTCCTGGAACATTCCCGCATCTACTGCTTCGGCAACGGCCACGGCCTGCCCTCGGAAAACGCCCATGTCTATCTGGGTTCCGCAGACCTGATGCCGCGCAACCTCGACCGCCGGGTTGAAACGATTGTGCCAGTCACCAACCCCACCGTGCATGAACAGGTTCTGTCCCAGATCATGCTGGGCAATATCATTGACAATCAGCAGAGCTACGAGATACTCCCCGACGGAACCTCGCGGCGGACGGAACCGCGCGAGGGCGAGGAACCGTTCAACGCGCAGGAGTATTTCATGACCAATCCGAGCCTGTCCGGCCGCGGAGAAGCCCTGAAATCTAGTGCGCCGAAGCTCATCGCCGGCCTGCTTTCGGGCCGCACCAAATAAGCCGGGTATTTATGGTCGAATCTGAAGCGCAGGGGCGCCTTCGCGGAATCTCCCCTGTCTCCGTGGTCGATATCGGATCGAACTCGGTTCGCATCGTCATCTATGAAGGCCTGTCGCGCGCGCCGACCGTGCTTTTCAACGAAAAGGTCCTGTGCGGCCTCGGCCGCGGCATCGCGGCCAGCGGCAAGATGAACGAGGAAGGCGTGGAACGGGCTCTAAGGGCTCTCAAGCGCTTCAAGGCGCTTGCCACCCAGGCCCGTTCGGTCACCATGCATGTGCTGGCGACGGCTGCGGCGCGCGAGGCCAGCAACGGCCCGGCCTTCATCGAGGCGGCGGAGAAGATCCTCGGCATCGATGTCCGGGTCCTCACGGGGCGCGAGGAAGCGCTTTATTCCGCCTATGGCATCATCAGCGGCTTTCACGAGCCGGACGGGATTGCCGGCGACCTTGGCGGCGGCTCGCTCGAACTCATCGACATCAAGGACAAGACCTATGGCGACGGCATCACGCTGCCGCTCGGCGGCATCCGCCTTTCGGAGCTTTCGGAAGGCTCACTTGCCAAGGCGCGCAACTTCGCCAAAAAGCAGGTCAAGAAGGTCACCTTTCTGGAAAAGGGACGCGGCCGCACCTTCTATGCCGTTGGCGGCACATGGCGCAACATCGCCAGGCTCCATATGGAGATCAACAATTATCCGCTGACGATGATGCAGGGTTACGAGATCGGCTTCGACGAGATGATGGCCTTCCTCGACAGGATCGGCGCCGACGAGGAGCAGAAGGACCCGGCCTGGCAGGCCGTTTCCAAGAACCGCCGCATGCTGCTGCCGTTCGGCGCGATCGCCATGCGCGAAGTGCTGAGCGTGATGCAGCCGAAATCGATCAGCTTTTCGGCGCAAGGCGTGCGCGAGGGCCTGCTCTATTCGCTCCTGAGCGCGGAGGAACAGGACCAGGACCCGCTGCTGGTCGCCGCGCGCCAGCTTGCCCTGCTGCGCGCCCGCTCGCCCAAGCACGCCGCCGAAATCGCCGCCTGGACCGGGCTGATGCTGCGCCGTTTCGGCATCGAGGAAACGCCGGAAGAGGCGCGCTACCGCCAGGCAGCCTGCCTGCTCGCCGATATCAGCTGGCGCGCCCATCCCGATTTCCGGGGCTCCCAATCGCTGAACGTGATCGCCCATTCGGCGCTGACCGGCATCACCCATCCCGGCCGCGCCTTCATCGCGCTCACCAATTACTACCGCTATGAAGGCCTGCGCGACGACAACCACACCGACGATCTCGGCACGATCTCAACGCCCGAACTGCTGGAACGCGCCAAGCTGCTCGGCGGCCTCCTGCGCGTCGCCTACCTGTTCTCCGCCTCCATGCCGGGCATCGTTGGCGCGCTCGACTTCCTGCCGGCAAAGAGCACGGATTTCGATCTGGAACTCGTGGTGCCCGAGCAATACGCCGATTTTATCGGCGAACGCGTGGAAGGAAGACTGGATCAGCTTGCCAAGCTGACCGGCAAGAAGCTGACCATCGCCACCATGTGATAGGCTTTTGGTCGTCCGACCGAGACCGGCCCGCGCTTACGGCGTGGACCGCTCGTTCCTCAGCGCGGCCACCTCCTGCCTCAGCGCCTTCAGCTCGGAGAGTATCTGCAGCATTTCCGGCTCCCGCGCCTGCCGGCTTTCCTCCAGCAGTTCCTGCTCATGCTCCTTCTGCATGGCCGAGACGATGATACCGATGAACAGATTCAGCACGGTGAAGGCGGTTGAGAGGATGAAGGGCACGAAGAACAGCCAGGCATTTGGATAGACATCCATGACCGGGCGGACGATGCCCATCGACCAGCTTTCCAGCGTCATGATCTGGAACAGCGAATAGATCGACGCGCCGAGCGAGCCGAACCATTCGGGAAAGGCCTCGCCGTAGAGCTTGGTCGCGATCACGGCGAAGATGTAGAACACCAGCGCCATCAGCACGATGATCGACCCCATGCCGGGAAGCGCCGCCACCAGCCCGCCGATCACGCGCCGGAGCGACGGGATCATCGACAAGAGACGCAACGCACGCAGTATCCGCAAGGCGCGCAGCACCTGAAGCGGGCCGCTGGCCGGCACGAGGCTGATCGCGACGATCGTGAAATCGAACAGGCTCCACGGATCGCGAAAGAAGCGCAGCCGGTGGGCATAAAGTCGCAGCGTGATCTCGATCACGAAAATGGTCAGCACCAGAGCATCGAAGAAGCGCAGCAGCGGGCCGGCAAAGCTCTGCATGACGGTATTGGACGTCTCGAAACCCAGGGTGATGGCATTGATGACGATAACCGAAAGGATGAAGGTCTCCCAGGAACGGGAACTCATCAAAGCCTTTACCTTTTCACGCATTGTCCGCACGCTCTCCGCAGTAACCCAGGTCGGCCATCGAGATGGGGAAATGTCGCGCCGAAAGCAAGTGAGCGGCGGAGACATTTTTAGGCGCCGACAATGCCGGCAATCACGAATGTGTGATGTGCCGGAACGCCGCCTCACATGGACCTTTCGGCGGTTCTCCCGCACACTGGCCCGATCAGGACAATCGGGGGAATGGCAATGCTTCGCTCATGCGCGATGCTTATCCCGGCGTTTATGGCGCTCGCCGCTTCGGGCTTCGCCCAGGAGGCGCGCCCGCCCGTCAGCCAGTGTCAGGCGATCGCCGAACGCCTGCCCCATGTGAAGTTCGCAAGCTTCGCGCCAGTCGCCTATGAGGCCCCGGAAGTCTCGATCAGCTTCATCGGCCATTCGACCTTCCTGATCGAAAGCCCCGGCGGGGTGCGGATTGCCACCGATTATTCCGGTTTTCTGCTGCCCGGCGGCCCGCCGGATGTCGCCACCATGAACAAGGCGCATGAAAGCCATTTCACCCTGACGCCCGATCCCGGCATCGGCATGGTGCTGCATGGCTGGGGCGACACGCCCGGCGAGCCGATCGACCACGATCTGGTCGTCGGCGACGTCTATATCCGCAACGTCACCACCGATATCCGCGCCTGGGGCGCATTCGAGGAGGATGGCAATTCGGTCTTCATCTTCGAGGTGGCGGACCTCTGCATCGGGCACCTTGGCCACCTCCACCACGAGCTTGCCGACAGCCATATCGCAGAAATTGGCCGGCTGGACGTGGTCATGGTGCCTGTTGACGGCGGGCTGACGCTGGGGGCGGAAAGCATGAAAAACGTGATTGAACGCCTGCATTCCTCGCTGGTGCTGCCGATGCACCGCACCGGCCCCAGGGTGCGCGATTTCGCCGCCATGTTCGCCGAGAACTATGAGGTCGTCTATTCCGACAGCCGCACCATCACGCTGTCCCTCGCCTCTCTGCCGCGCCCGCCGCAGATCATGCTCCTGCAGGGCGTTTGGTAGCACGATGCGTAGATTCAATAGGTTAGAGCGTCCTTAGTGCATCCGAATGGATGCACGGCGCTCTAGGCTTGAATGCGCGGCCCGCCGCCCGTATAAGGGCGCGCATTCAGACAAACAAAGACAGGGCGGAGCCATGGCTGGCCATTCACAGTTTAAAAACATCATGCACCGCAAGGGCCGGCAGGATGCGGTCCGTTCGAAAATGTTCTCCAAGCTTGCGCGCGAAATCACCGTCGCCGCCAAGATGGGCACGCCGGACCCGGACATGAACCCGCGCCTGCGGCTCGCGATCCAGAACGCCAAGGCGCAGTCGATGCCGAAGGACAATATCGAGCGCGCCGTCAAGAAGGCCGCCGGCGGCGATGCCGAGAACTACGATGAAGTCCGCTACGAGGGCTATGGTCCGGGCGGCGTCGCGGTGATCGTTGAGGCGCTGTCCGACAACCGCAACCGCACCGCCTCCAACGTCCGTTCGATCTTCACCAAGGCCGGCGGCGCGCTCGGCGAAACCGGCTCGGTCGCCTTCTCCTTCGACCATGTCGGCGAGATCGTCTACAAGCCCGAAGCCGGCGATGCCGATGCGATCATGGAAGCCGCGATCGAGGCCGGCGCGGAAGACGTCGTCTCCGACGAGGACGGCCACACCATCTACTGCGCGTTCGAAGATATCAACGAGGTCTCCTCCGCGCTTGAAAAGGCGCTCGGCGAGGCCGAAAGCGTCAAGGCGATCTGGAAGCCGCAGAACACTATCCCCGTCGATGAGGAGCGCGCCACCTCGCTGATGAAGCTCATCGATAATCTCGAAGACGACGACGACGTCCAGAACGTCTACTCGAACTTCGAGGTAGATGACGAGGTCATGGCCAAGCTTTCGGCCTGATTTTCGCTCCGCGACTGTGAGGTGACAATGGCGCGGCTGACGCGCAGATCGTTTCTGGCGACTGGCTTGACGGCGATGGCGGCCGCGGCTGGCGCGCGAGCGCAGGCGTTGTCGCGACCATTCTACCCCACCCTTGCCGCACTGAAGGATTCGCTTGCGGAACACGGCGTCGGCTGGTTTGACTGCCGCAAGCTCCTGAAGCTTGCGCGCCCGGCGACGATGTATGTGTCCAAGGCCATGCCCGACAGCGCCATTGCCATCGGAAAGACCAAGATCGGCGGTGCGCCTGACGTGCCGCCGGGGTTCGACTGGCCGATGCGCGGCAAATCCTCGGCCGGTGTGACCGACGTGAAAGTGCTGAAGAAGCTGGCGCTGGAGCACCCGGACTATGATCTCGATGACGAGATCGCCCGGAAACAGGCACTGGCGAGCCGGACCGCACCGCTTGCCTTCCTGATGCAGATCGATCTGGCCGAGGCCGCAAAAGCCGGACCGATGGATCCCGATATCCCCCAAAGCGGCAGGTTGCTGTTATTTTTCGATTTCGTGTTCCTGCCCTGGTTCGGCGAACAGCAGGACGAGAAGGCCTTCCGTCTCATCTATCTCGAAGACGAAGCTGCGGCTCTGGAGCGCCATCCGACGCCGGATCTCGGCCTGTCGCTCTGGGGCTATATGCCGGACGGAGACACACCGCAAACCGAAGAGCAACGGTTGCAAGAACAACAACTCTCCGCCGCGCGCCTCACTCCCGTTTTTTCCTACACGCTGCCGGGGCACGGCAGCTATGAGATGATGACGCGCTGGCCGTGGCCCGATGTTCCGCCGCACGAGCAATGGCTCATCGCCCAAACCATGTATGGCGAGTCGGGAAGCCAGCTTTTCGGCTGGCCCGAAATCATCCAGTACAACCCTGCAATCGATCTCGGCGCGGATGATGCGGGTCGGGAATTGCCGCGCAACGACCAGTTCATCCAGGCAACGCGCCCAATAGCGGGATCGATCACGAACTGGATACCGCTGGTATCGATCCTCGGCTATGACAGCGACACGATCGACCTGAACGGCGCCTATTATGTAATGATCCGCCGCACCGACCTGCGCCGCAGGGACTTTTCCAAGGCTGTGATCGTCTACCAGACGGATTAGGGTGTCGGTCTGCCCGTTTGTCCCCGCAAGCGGAAACGGACCGTATTACTTTCACATGCCTATGATTGTGCGTATTGAAAAAATCCGCATCTTCTGATTGCCTCGATCTCAGTTCAGGTTGTCATGGTGCGGAAAAATGCCTTGTCCTGTCAAAAGATATGGCTGCGTTCTTTTCATTCTTCTGTCCGCATCCACGGCCATGGCAGATGATGCCGACAGTCAGGCGAAGCTGGCCAAGCAGCTTTCGAATCCGGTCGCGCCGCTGACGGTGCTGCCGTTTCAGTTCAACTACGATCGCGGCTATGGCCCCGACAAGGGCGACCAGTTGCAGCTCAATGTTCAGCCGATCATCCCCTTCAGTCTCAACGAGGACTGGAATCTGATCACCCGCACCATCGTGCCGATCGAGCAGCAGAGCGATATCGCCGGCCTTTCCGGCGACCAGTTCGGCCTTGGCGATACGTTGCTGTCGCTGTTCGTCTCGCCCGTCGACAGCGGCGTGGACGGGCTGATCTGGGGCGCGGGACCGGTTTTCCTTCTGCCCACGGCGACCGATGATTTACTCGGAACTGAGAAATGGGGCGCAGGGCCGACCGGCGTCATCGCCTTTGAGCACGGGCCATGGACGACGGGCCTTCTCACCAACCACGTCTGGTCCTATGCCGGCGCGGATGACAGGAGCCGCATCTCAACCACGATGACCCAGCCCTTCATCTCCTACAATACGAAGTCGGCCTGGACCTTCTCGCTCACCAGCGAGGCTCAGTATGACTGGGTGGGCGAGGACTGGACCGTACCGATCGACTTCACGGTCGGCAAGCTGGTGATGGCGGGCAAACAGCCGATCAGCCTGACGCTTGGCGCCCGCTATTGGGCGACCGCGCCCGACAACGGCCCGGAAGGTTGGGGACTCCGGGCCGTGGTCAGCTTCGTGTTCCCGAAATAGCGCGGGATCAGGCGGCTTCCTTCAGTTCGTTGCGCAAAGCGCCGAACATGCCGACGGCCTTCAGCCGCGCTTCCACCGAATGCACCGGCACCGAGATGATCACCTCGTCGGCCTTGGTGTCGGCGACGAAGCGCTCCATCTTGGCCCTCGCCTTCTCCGGCCCGCCGACGACGGCGAACTGGAAGGTGTGCTCGATCGACATTTTCTCCATCTCGGTCCAGAGCCCGTCCATGCTGTCGACCGGGCGGGGCGTCTTGCCGCGGGCATTGCGGCGCAGCGCCACAAAGCTCTGCAGCGCGGAGGTGAATAGATAGTCCGCCTCTTGATCGGTATCCGCCATCGCCCCCATGACGCCCACGATCACATAAGGCTTGTCGAGCTGCGCCGAGGGTTTGAAATTGGTGCGATAGATATGAAGAGCCTCAAACAGCATGTCGGGCGCGAAATGCGAGGCGAAGGCGTAGGGCAGGCCGAGCATGGCGGCCAGATGGGCGCTGTAGGTGGATGAGCCGAGAATATAGAGCGGCACTTTCGCGCCGGCGCCGGGATTGGCAAGCAGCCGCTGGCCCTCGACCGGATCATCCATGAGCTGCTGCAATTCGACGATGTCGTTCGGGAAGGTCTGGGCCCCGGCATCGAGATTGCGGCGCAGCGCCCGCGCCGTGTTCATGTCCGTACCCGGCGCACGGCCGAGGCCGAGATCGATGCGTCCCGGATAGAGCGCTTCCAGCGTGCCGAATTGCTCGGCGATCACCAGCGGCGAATGATTGGGCAGCATGATGCCGCCGGAGCCGACGCGGATGGTGCTGGTCGCCCGCGCGGCCTCCGAGATCACCAGCGAGGTCGCGGCACTGGCAATGCCCGTCATGCCGTGATGTTCGGCAAGCCAGAAGCGGGTATAGCCCGCCTCCTCGGCCTTTCTTGCCATCTGCCGCGTGGCATCCAGCGCCTCGGAAATGGTGCCGCCTTCGACAACCGGACAAAGGTCGAGAATGGAAAATTTGGTCATGGAAATCCTGTTCCGAAATCTGTGTCTTTGACACATAATTAGGAACTGGCCGGCTGATTTGCAAAGTCTGCCTGTCGCAATCGCCGAAGAAACCGCTCGCTACCCTGTCTCGCCGGCCATTCGCCTATGGGCCGCCGCGAAATCAATGAAGGCGCGCAGCGGGCGCGGGGTCAGACGGCTGGAATAATAGAGGAAAGGACCTTCGAAATCAGGGCACCAGTCCTCCAGGACGGGCACCAGTTCGCCGGTTTCGAAATGCGGCTCCAGCCAGTTGCGAAAGCTTCCGATAAGCCCGTGGCCGGCAATCGCCAGCTTGACGGCGGCGCGCCAGCCGGCGGTGGCGATGATGAGTCGGGCCGCCGGGTCGAGCCGCAGGATTTCTCCATCCTTCTCGAACTCCCACTCCGTCAGCGCACCTGACGCAAACCGCAACCGGATGCAGTCATGATCCAGCACATCACGTGGATGAATTGGAGTGCCATGACGCGCGAGGTATTCAGGTGCAGCCGCGAGTGCGAAGCGCTGCCGCGCCGGACCGATCGGCGTCGCGATCATGTCCTGCGCCAGATGCTCGCCATAGCGAATGCCCGCGTCGCAGCCGGTGGCGATCATGTCGGTGAAACGGTCATCGACGAGGATTTCCACCCTCACCTCCGGATGGGCCCTCGCGAAACCGTCGAGGATCGGCGGAAGGATATCCTCCATCACGGCGCCCGGCACCTGGATCTTGAGTCGCCCGCGCACCGCACCCTCGCTGCTGGTGGCATCGGCGATGGCTGAACGGGTTTCGGCAACCACCGGCTCCAGCCGCTCGGCCAGCGCCCGGCCAGCTTCGGTCAGGTGAACGCTGCGCGTGGTGCGGATAATCAGCGGTACGCCGAGCTCGGCCTCCAGCCGCGTGATCGTCTCGCTGACCGTGGAGGGCGAATTGCCGAGCCGCCTGGCTGCGGCGCGAAATCCGCCGGTGCGGGCGATCACCAGGAAGGTCAACAGATCATCGAAAGAGGGCAAGGGTCTATTGTTCGGCATGCCGATCACGGTATTCGCAATTGTGCGGATTATCAAGCGAACGCCTGACGCCTATATCCGCTCCATGAAAGCACAAGGAGCACTTCAATGACCTCTCCAGCCTCGGCCGCCGGCCGTTTCACCTTTCCCGGAACGGACATTTCCGTCAACCGCATGGGCTTCGGCGCCATGCAGCTCGCTGGTCCCCATGTTTTCGGTGAACCGAAGGACCCCGACGAATGCCGCGCGGTGCTGCGCGAGGCGCTTGCGCTCGGCATCGACCATATCGACACATCTGACTTCTACGGTCCCTACGTGACCAACCGGCTGATCGCCGAAACGCTTCATCCCTACCCCGACAACCTCACGCTCGTCACCAAGATCGGCGGCTGGCGCGATGACGAGGGCGGCTGGAACATGAACCACGAGCCGGATTTCCTGCGCAAATCGGTCGAGGACAATCTCGAGCGGTTGAAGCTGGATCGGATCGCGATCGTCAACCTGCGCATGGGCAGCGCTACCGGTTTCAGCCAGGATAGCGAAATCGCCGCGCCGATGGAGGCGATGCGAAAGATGCAGGAGGAAGGCCTTATCCAGCATATCGGCATCTCGACCGTCACGGAAAGCCAGATCAGGATTGCCCAGGACATCGCCCCGATCGTCTGCGTGCAGAACCATTACAACCTCATCCACCGCGCCGACGATGCGATGATCGACAGCCTCGCCGCACAGGGGATCGCCTATGTGCCATATTTCCCGCTCGGCGGCTTCCTGCCCTATCAGGCCGACATTCTGGATCAGGTCGCAAACGAACTCGATGCCTCCATCCAGAAGGTTTCGCTCGCCTGGCTGCTGCAGCGCAGCCCGAACATCCTCGTCATTCCCGGCACGTCGTCGCGCGCGCATCTGCGTGATAATATCGCCGCCGCCGAACTGACGCTCGGCGACGAGCACCTGAAGCGGCTTGACGCGATCGCGGCCTGACGCCACCCGCTTCAGCCGACGAAAAACATGCGGATGGCCCGGCTCGGCCCTCCGCATGTTTTTGTTTTGTTCACTTTTATCTGGAAGCCTTGGGGCAAGAACGATAGGGTGAAAACATGGAAAAGACGATTCGCATCATAGGCATTGATCCCGGACTGAGGCGCACCGGCTGGGGCGTTATCGAGACATTGGGGAATTCGCTGAAGTTCATCGATTCCGGCACGGTGACATCCGATGGCGATCTGGACCTGCCTTCACGTCTGCGCCAGCTTCACGACGGGTTGTCGGAAGTGGTGCACGGCTTCCGCCCGGACGAGGCAGCGGTGGAGCAGACCTTCGTCAACAAGGATGCCGTGGCGACGCTGAAACTCGGTCAGGCGCGCGGCATCGCACTGCTGGTGCCCTCGCTTGCCGGACTGCCGGTCGCCGAATACGCGCCCAACGCCGTGAAGAAGGCGGTCATCGGCGTCGGCCATGGCGACAAGCAGCAGATCCACATGATGCTGAAAGTCCTGATGCCGCGCGTGCAGTTCAAGGGCAGCGACGCGGCGGATGCGCTCGCGATCGCCATCTGCCACAGCCACAATCGCGGCGGCAACAAGATGATGAAGGCGGCGATGGCGGCGGGGTAATACCTGCCGGTCTGTCGATAGATTCGGCAGGCACTGAATGAATGATTGGTTGTGAAAAGTGACGCTTGCTCCCATTCCTCTCTCCCGCTGGCGGGAGAGATGCCGCGACAGGGACAGTGAGGGTGGTGCGGCATCTCGTCTCGTGAGGGCGCCCGAGGGGATAGACTCCCCCCTCACTGTCGCTTTCGCGACATCTCTCCCCTCCGGGGCGAGAAGGTTTGGGGGCTATGCGGCGAGTGAACGGCAAGCAGCACACGCTGCGAGAACAAGAGGCATACGCGTGAAGGCGGCACGTCAAAAGGAAAGAACTGCATGATCGGCAAGCTCAAGGGCGTGGTTGACGAGATCGGCGACGATCATGTCGTGGTTGACGTTCATGGCGTCTGCTACGTCGCCTACTGTTCGGCGCGCACGCTGTCGCGCATCGGGTCGCCCGGCGAGGCGGTGGTGCTGTTCATCGAGACCTTCGTGCGCGAGGACCAATTGCGCCTCTACGGCTTCATGAGCGCGGAAGAGCGCGGCTGGTTCAACCTGCTGCAGAGCGTGCAGGGCGTCGGCGCTCGCGTGGCGCTGGCGATCCTTTCCACGCTGTCGGCAGGCGAGGTCGCCAATGCGATCGCCCTTGGCGACAAGACCGCGGTATCGCGCGCGCCGGGCGTCGGGCCGAAGGTCGCGACCCGCATTGTCACCGAACTCAAGAACAAGGTCCCGGCCGGGCTTTCACTCGGCGACAGCGAAGCGATTTCCTTCCGCAAGGAGGTTGGGGAAGGCGCCGCGCCCGCCGCCGTTTCCGATGCAATTTCCGCGCTCACCAATCTCGGCTATTCCCGCGATCAGGCCGCAGGCGCCATCTCCGCCGCGTTGAAACAGGTTGGAGAGGAGGCCCCGAGCGCGACGCTGATAAGGCTCGGACTGAAGGAATTGTCGCAGTAATTCTTTCATGATAGCATATTCCTTACAAATTCCTTCCAGTAAGGAGATCCGAAATGAGCGTCTACTACGGCACCCTGACTTCCAAGGGACAAACCACGATTCCCGTTGAAGTGCGCCAGATGTTGAATCTGAAACCGGGCGACCGTATCCGCTACATTATCCGTGACGGCGAAATCATCGTGCGGGCAAAGAACAGGAAGGCGAGCGACCTCAAGGGTCGCTTCCACGATGCCGACAGGGAGCCTATGTCGCTGGAGGACATGAAGGACGCCGTTGGCGAGGCGGTTGCCGAACATGTTGCCGAGCGATCATGATCGGCCTCGATACCAATATTCTGCTTCGGCTGGTGCTGCAGGACGACGCCGAACAGTGCCGGCGGGTGGACCGGCTGATGGAAAGCTTGCCGGTGCGGGGACCGGGCTATATCAACGCGATCACGCTGATGGAGTTTTCCTGGTTCCTGAGGAAGCGGCTGCGGGTGGGACGCGCCGAACTTGCAGCCGCAATCGCAGATCTTCTGGAAGCGCGCGATATCGAGGTCGAGGATGAATGGCAGGTTGAAGAGGCGCTGGATCTGATGAACCGCACGTCTGCCGAGTTTCCCAATATCCTGATCGCGCTTCGAAACGCAAAATCCGGCTGCCATGCCACGCTGACGCTCGACCGCGCCGTAGCCGCCGCCATACCGGGAATGGAATTGTTGACATGAGTGAAGCCGACCGCCTGATTTCGCCGGACAAGCGCGGGGAAGACCTCGATGCGGCGCTGAGGCCGCAGACGCTGGATGATTTCACCGGCCAGGCGGAAGCGCGCGCCAATCTGAAGGTGTTCATCGAGGCCGCCAAAAGGCGGAGCGAGGCGCTGGACCATGTGCTGTTCGTCGGCCCGCCGGGGCTCGGCAAGACCACGCTTGCCCAGATCATGGCCAAGGAGCTCGGCGTCAACTTTCGCTCCACCTCCGGCCCGGTGATCGCCAAGGCCGGTGATCTGGCGGCTCTGCTGACCAATCTCGAAGAGCGCGACGTGCTATTCATCGACGAAATCCACCGGCTTAACCCGGCGGTCGAGGAAATCCTCTATCCGGCGATGGAGGACTTCCAGCTCGACCTGATCATCGGCGAGGGCCCGGCGGCGCGCTCGGTGAAGATCGACCTTTCGAAATTCACGCTCGTGGCCGCTACCACCCGTCTCGGGCTGTTGACGACGCCGCTGCGCGACCGTTTCGGCATTCCCGTCCGGCTCAATTTCTACACCGTCGAGGAGCTGGAGCTGATCATCCGCCGCGGCGCGCGGCTGATGGGGCTCGGCATGAGCGATGACGGCGCGCGCGAGATCGCCAGGCGCGCGCGCGGAACGCCGCGCATCGCCGGCCGGCTGCTGCGCCGGGTGCGCGATTTCGCCGAAGTGGCGGACGCGACCGAGGTGAGCCGCGCGATCGCCGACGAGGCGCTGACGCGCCTTGAGGTCGACCATATGGGCCTCGACCAGCTCGACCGGCGCTATCTCAACATGATCTGCCAGCATTTCGGCGGGGGACCGGTCGGGATCGAGACCATCGCGGCGGGGCTTTCCGAGCCGCGCGACGCGATCGAGGATATCATCGAGCCCTACATGATCCAGCAGGGTCTGATCCAACGCACTCCTCGCGGGCGGGTGATGACGGCGACCGCCTGGAAACATCTGGGCCTCACGCCCCCGAAGGATGCCGATCTCACCCAGTTCCGGCTCTTTGATCAGGGCGAATAAACGAAATCAGAACGCTTCGCGCGCGGCCAGAACCTCGGCGGCGAGCGCACGCGTGATGCGGCGGTTGCGTGACAGCGCGAGCTTGTCGATAGCATCCACGATCTGGCTTGCGGCATCGAGCGAGCGCTCCATGCGGGTGACGATGTAGGCGACGAGACGGTCGTCGACCTCAAGCTGGCGGTCGGCGAACAGCTTGAAGATGACCTGCTGCAAAAGCACATCGTCCGGCGCGCCGATCTCCACCGTGGTGGCGGCGGCAAGCCGGGATTTCAGATCGGGCAGCGTGATCGACCAGAGCTGCGGCAGCGAACGGGCGGTGATCAACAGGCTGCCGCCATGCTGGCGCACGGTGTTGATCAGGTGAAACAGGCCGGTCTCGTCAAAGGCCTCGCGGTCCGCATCCTCGAACAGGAATGCGCCGTGGCGGGCGCCAACCGGCCGCCCTTCCCTCAATTCCGCCGTCACCGGGCGGGCCTGGCTGAGCCCCTTCCAGATCGTCGCAAGATGGGTCTTGCCCGAGCCCGGCGGGCCAACGAGCACGGTAACCGGCGTGTGCCAGTGCGGCCAGCGGTCGATCAGGTCGATCGCCGGCATGATCGACCGCGAGATCAACAGGTGATCGCGGTCGGCCGCGGGGTCGTGACCGAGCTCCAGCGGCAACTGCATCGCTTTTTCACGCAACACGGTCAGGCTCACTTCCCCTCTTCAACGACCGGCGAAGGCTCTTCGGCATGGTGCTCGATGCCATCCCAGTAGAGATCGCTGGTGAGATAGCGGTCGATCGCGAAGCGCACCAGCACGCCGACGGCCGCCGACACCGGCACCGCGACCAAAAGGCCGACGAAGCCGAACAGCACGCCGAAGGCGAACAGGGCAAACATCAGCCAGACCGGATGCAGCCTGACGCTGGAGCCGACCAGCTTGGGCTGCAGCACATTGCCTTCCAGAAACTGGCCGAACAGATAGATCCCGAAGATCAGCGCGATCATCCAGAAATCCGGCCAGAACTGGAACAGCGCCACGCCCATGGACAGTATCAGGCCGGAGGTCGAGCCAAGATAGGGAATGAAGCTGACAAGACCGGCGAAAATCCCGATCAGGGCGCCGAAATTGAGCCCCGCGAGGCTGAGCGTGATGGCGTAGTAGACCGCGAGGATGATGCAGAGCGACCCCTGCCCGCGCACGAAACCGGAAATCACCGCGTTGATCTCATGGGCGAGATAGCGGACATCGTCCACCTGGCCGCGCGGCACCCACTGGTCGATCTTCTGCACCATCCGGTCCCAGTCGAGCAGGAGATAGAAGGCGATCACCGGGGCCAGCACGAAGAAGGACACGAGGTTGACCACCGCCATCGATGAGTTCCAGATGCTGCCGAACACCTGACCGGCGATCGAGGCGCCGCCCGACAGCATCTTGCCGATATTTTCGCTGAGCGACGCCAACTGGTCGTTACCCCATTCGATCAGGCGGGAAAACTCGGTCGTCTCCAGATACTGCTCAAGCTGGTGCATGTATTTCGGCACCTGCTGGGCGACATCATAGGCCTGCGACACCAGAAGCGGAATGAACAGCAACAGCACGGCGATGACGATCACCAGGAAGGACAGCATGATCGTGGTGGTCGCCCACAGCCTGTTGAAGCCAAGTTTCTCCAGCCGATCGGCAATCGGGTCAAGGAAATAGGCCAGCGCCATGCCGGCGACGAAAGGCAGCAATATGCTGCGGAAAACATAGAGAAAAAGCGCGACAAAGGCGGCAAACAGCAGCCAGAAATAGACCTGCCTGCGCAATCCCGCGGCACTGATCCGACCCGCCATGAAAAACTCCCGCTCCGCTTCGCGCTCAAACAATTTGGCATCAGGGCCCGCAAAAGCGATGAAGGCCCATAGCGTTTGTTCAGCAAACCGCCGCCAGCGTCAAGCGACAAGGCGCTCGCCCTGCGCCCCTCCCCGATATCCACCGCGACATGCCTTAGTTGTCGATATCGGCGCGGCGGACCCGCTACAGACTTGCATCGCGCAAGACTCCATGCAATGCCCGGCTTTGACTATTGCATGAGGGACCGCCCCATGAGCGAGACGCGTAGAAACGGCCTGACCTATTCCGACGCAGGCGTCGATATCGATGCCGGCAATCTTCTGGTCCAGAAAATCAAGCCTGCGGTGAAATCGACCCGGCGGCCCGGCGCGGACGGCGAAATCGGCGGTTTCGGCGGACTTTTCGACCTGAAGGCGGCGGGCTTTACCGATCCGGTTCTGGTCGCCGCCAATGACGGCGTCGGCACCAAGCTGAAGATCGCGATCGAGGCCGGCAAGCATGACACGGTCGGCATCGATCTGGTCGCCATGTGCGTCAACGATCTCGTGGTCCAGGGCGCGGAGCCGCTGTTCTTCCTCGATTATTTCGCCACCGGCGCGCTCGACCCCGATGAGGGCGCGGTGATCGTCGAAGGCATTGCCGAGGGTTGCCGGCAGGCCGGCTGCGCGCTGATCGGCGGCGAGACCGCCGAAATGCCGGGCATGTATGCCAAGGGCGACTACGACCTCGCAGGCTTCGCCGTGGGGGCGGCCGAGCGTGGCGCGCTGCTGCCTTCCGAAAGCCTCGAAGAAGGCGACGTGATCTTCGGCCTCAGCTCGTCCGGAGTTCACTCCAACGGGTTTTCTCTCGTGCGCCGCGTGGCCGAGATGAACGGCCTCGGCTGGCAGGCCCCTGCCCCCTTCGCGCCGGGCAAGAGCCTCGGCGAGGCGCTGCTGGAGCCGACCCGCATCTATGTGAAGCCGCTTCTGGCCGCGATCCGCGCAACCGGCGCGATCAAGGCGCTCGCCCACATCACCGGCGGCGGCTTTCCGGAAAACATTCCGCGCGTCCTGCCGGAAACGCTTTCCGCCGAGATCGATCTCGAGGCGATTACCGTGCCTGCCGTATTCTCCTGGATCGCGCGCGCGGGCGGCGTTGCCCCTGCCGAAATGATGCGCACCTTCAATTGCGGCGTCGGCATGATCGGCGTCTGCCGCGAAGATCAGCTCGAAGCCGTGCTCGCATCGCTTGCGGAACAAGGCGAAAACGCCTTCCGGCTTGGCCGCATCGTCGCTCGCAAGGACGACATGGAAGGAACGGTCTACAAGGGCATGATCGCGCTATGAGCGGAAGAAAGCGGGTCGTGGTCTTCATCTCCGGCAGCGGCTCCAACATGGAAAAGCTGGCGGACGCCTGCGCCGCTCCCGATTTTCCGGCCGAAATCATCGCCGTCATATCCGACAAGCCGGATGCCAGCGGGCTTCAAAAGGCAAAGGCACGGGGCATCGCGACCCACGCTCTGCCGCGCAAGGACTACGACAGCAAGCAAGCCCACGAGGCCGCGATGTTAAGCTTGCTCGCCGGCCTCGCGCCCGATTTCATCTGCCTTGCCGGGTTCATGCGGCTGCTCTCGGGCGATTTCATCCGCGCTTATGAGGCCCGGATCATCAACATCCACCCCTCGCTGCTACCGCTGTTTCCCGGCCTCGACACCCATCAGCGCGCGCTCGACGCCGGCATGCGCGTCGCCGGCTGCTCCGTGCATTTCGTGACCGAGGGCATGGACGAGGGGCCGATCATCGGCCAGGCGGTGGTTCCGGTGATGCCGGGCGATGATGCCGATGCGCTGGCAAAGCGGATACTGACCGTCGAGCACAGGCTCTATCCCGCCGCACTCAGGCGGCTTGCCGCCGGCGAGGTGCGCATGGAAAACGGCCGCGCCGTCTTCGCAACCGGCGTCACTGACGGCGCCGAGCAGATTCTAATCGCGGGGTAGCCCCCGCGTCCAACGGGCAGGACGCTGCCACCGGAGAGAACGCCGCCCAAAAAGGAGGCTCGCACCGACTTGGACATCTTCCTCATCAATCTCGCCAGAAGCCATGACCGACTGTCGCACATGCGCGCGGTTTTCAACGCCCAGGGCCTTGCCTTCGAGCGGATCGATGCGGTCGACGCCGCCACGCTCTCCGAGGATTTCGTCAGAAACATCCTCGTGCCCCCGGTCAGCAAATATGCCCGCAACCTGACCCCGAGCGAAGTCGCCTGCTATCTGAGCCACAAGAAGGTCTGGGAACTGGCGCTCTCGCGTGGTCTCGAATACGCGGCGATCTTCGAGGACGATATCCACCTCGCCCCGGATGCGGGCAAGCTCCTTTCAGCGGCCTCCGAATGGCTGCCGGACGGCGCGGACCTGATCAAGCTCGAAACGCTTGCGATGCCAACCGATGTTTCGCGCAGCGGCGACGCGCTGATGGACACACCGCACCGGCTGAAGAGGCTGTTGAGCAGCCACTACGGCGCAGCGGGCTATATTGTCAGCCGGCGGGCGATGGAGCGCCTGTGCGCGGCCAGCGATCCGCTGCCGCTGCCGGTGGACGATGTTATCTTCGGCGCCCATTACAGGATCTTCGGCGGGCTCGGTGCCTATCAAATCGACCCGGCCATCTGCGTGCAGGACCAGTATCTGGAAGGGCCCGGAACCAAACAACTTGGCATCGCCTCGGTGATCTACGATCGCCATGCAAGCCCTCCCCTGACGCATGAGGGCAAGGGCCCGGTCAGGCGCGCGCTGGCCGGCCTTGCAAACAAGCTGAACCGCCGCCGGCGCAAGACGCGGATCGCCCTGCTGAAGGCGCTTGGCCGCGCGGAGCAGAAGACCATCCCGTTTTCGCGGGATTGAGGCCGCTCAGAGCCCCTTCAGAAACGGGTTGTTGCGGCGCTCTTCGCCGATGCGGCCGCCCGGCCCATGGCCGCAGATGAAACCGACATCGTCGCCCAGCGGAAACAGCTTGTCGCGGATCGAGGCGAGCAGCGTATCGTGATCGCCGCCCGGCAGATCACTGCGCCCGACCGAGCCGTGAAACAGCACGTCGCCGACATGAGCGAAATTCTGGGCGCGGTTGAAGAAGATCACATGGCCAGGCGCATGGCCGGGCGTGTGATAGACCTCGAACACATGCTCGCCGAAACCCACCGTTTCGCCTTCGCTCAGGAAACGATCGGGGAAGCAGTTGCGCACCATGCCCGTCATGCCGAAGCGCTCGGCGCTTGCCTCGATGTTTTCCAGAATGAACCGGTCGTCCTCATGCGGACCGATGATTTCCAGCCCCAGGCGCTCCTTCAGCTCCATCGCACCGCCGGCGTGATCGAGATGACCGTGGGTGAGCCAGATCGCCTTCAGCGTTATGCCATTCTCCTCAACGGTCTGGATGATGACATCGGCATCCCCGCCGGGATCAACCACGACGCCCTCGCCCAACGCGGGATCGAACAGCACGGTGCAGTTCTGCTGGAGAGGAGTGACGGGTATGATCCCGGCCTGAAGCTGCGCCATGAACTGATATCTCCCTTGCGGACGGAGAGCCTCTACGACTTCCATTTCGCCCGCGTCCGTTTTAAACCTGATACGATATCTATGTCAGACTGGATTTGATTACAAAAGCCCGGCGGGCGAAAGGAAGCAGGCTTTGGGAGTGAAACATCAGGCGATCATGCCCGAACAGGCGCCCGAGAGCGAGGTTTCGGACCTGGCGGTGGTCGAACTTCTGTTTTTCGCCTATCGCGACTTCACCGCCGATCCGGACGCGATCCTCGGCGAGATCGGCTTCGGCCGCGCCCATCACCGGGTTATCCATTTCGTGGGCAGCCGGCCGGGGATGAGCGTTGCCGACCTGCTCGACATCCTGCGCATCACCAAGCAGAGCCTTGCACGCGTGCTGAAACAGCTGATCGACAGCGGCTATATCCGCCAGACGGCGGGTCCGGAAGACCGGCGTCAGCGCCGGCTGTTTCTGACGCCGGAAGGCGAGCGGCTGCGCGCGGAACTGCTTTCGCCGCAATTGCGGCGCATCGACGGGGCGTTTGCGGCGATGGGCGAGGACGAACGCCGGGCGGTTGGCGAATTTCTGACACGAATGTGCGATCATGATCCCCGGGCCGGCGCAGAAGCCCTGGTGCGGAAAGGGGATAAAGTATGATTGAAGCCAGAGCGGTCGACGATGACGCGGCCCACCTTCTGATTGTCGATGACGACACCCGTATCCGTACGCTGCTCAAGCGCTATCTGGGCGAAAACGGCTATCGGGTTTCCACGGCCGCCGATGCCGCCGAGGCGCGGCGCAAGCTGGAAGGGCTCGACTTCGATCTTCTCGTGCTCGACGTGATGATGCCGGGCGAGGATGGCGTGTCACTGACCCGGCACCTCAGGGAAATTCGCCCGGTTCCGGTGCTGCTTCTGACGGCGAAGGCGGAGGCGGATGCCCGCATCGCCGGTCTGGAGGCCGGCGCCGACGACTATCTTGTCAAGCCGTTCGAACCGCGCGAACTGCTTCTTAGGATCAGCAATATCCTGCGCCGCGCCGACGCGCCGAAGACGCCGGCGATCGAACAGGTGGTGTTCGGTCCCTATTCCTTCTCGCTTGCGCGGCGCGAGCTGAAGAAGGGGACAACGCCAATCCGGCTCACCGACCGCGAGCAGGACATCATGACGATGCTCGCCGAAAAGGCCGGCGAGACCGTCGCGCGCTACGATCTTGTCAGCAGCGCCAGCGAGATCAACGAGCGCACCATCGACGTGCAGATCAACCGGCTGCGCCGCAAGATCGAGAACGACCCGGCGAACCCGCTCTATCTTCAGACCGTGCGCGGTATCGGCTACCGCCTGAGCCGGGATTAGGACCCGACATTGAAACTCTGGCCCGCAAGCGTTCAAACGGCCTGTGAAAGAGCGGCGCACGCCCTCAAGCGACGCACGCGCGAACTCGAGCGGCTGCCGGGGCTGCGCCATATCGCCGGCGCCTACAAGGTTATCGCCCGCTGGACCCATCACCGGCTTCCGCGCGGCCTGTTCGCCCGCTCGCTGCTGATCATCATCATCCCCATGCTGCTGCTGCAGGCGGTGGTCGCCACGGTGTTCATGGAGCGCCACTGGCAGATGGTGACCCGCCGCCTTGCCGATGCGGTCACCGGCGACATTGCCGCGATCATCGACCTGATCGACGCGACCGGCGACGAATATGAAAGCGAGATCGTCTCGATTGCGTCGCGCGACATGGGTCTGAGGGTCGCCTTCGAGCCGGGCGCGAAGCTCCCGCCGCCGCTGCCAAAGCCGTTTTTCGGCCTGCTCGACCAGGTGCTGGCGGAGCTGATCTCGGCCAAGATCGGCCGACCGTTCTGGATCGACACGCTTGGCGATTCCCGCTTCGTCGAAATCCGCATCAAGCTCGATGACGGCATATTGCGCATCTTCGCGCGCCGTTCGATGACCTATGCCTCGAACACCCATATCTTCATTCTGTGGATGGTCGGCACCTCGCTGGTGCTGATCGGGATCGCGACCTTGTTCCTGCGTGGCCAGATCCGGCCGATCCTGAAGCTGACCCAGGCCGCGGAGGATTTCGGCAAGGGCCATCGCTCCGAGGTGCCCTACACGCCGCGCGGGGCGATCGAAATCCGGCGCGCGGGCCTCGCCTTCATCCTGATGCGCGAGCGCATCGAGCGCCAGATCGAACAGCGCACCACCATGCTGAACGGCGTCAGCCACGATCTGCGCACCATCCTCACCCGCTTCAAGCTGCAGCTTGCCCTGATCGGCGAGAGCCCGGAGGTGGAGGCCCTCAACGAGGATATCGAGGAAATGCAGAAGATGCTGCAGGGCTATATCGACTTCGCCCGCGGCGATGCCGAGGAAACCACCGGCACGGCCAGCCTTTCGGCGCTGTTCCGCCGCCAGCAGGAGGATTTCGAGCTTTCCGGAAAATCGCTGCACTACGTGGTGATCGGTCCGGACGAGGTGACGGTCAGGCCCAATGCCTTCGCCCGCCTGATCGCCAACCTCGCCTCCAATGCCAAGCGCCACGCCGACAGTCTGGAAATCACAGCCGAGCACGGCGAGAAATGGCTGACAGTGACCTTCGATGATGACGGGCCGGGCATTGCGCCGGAGATGCGCGAGGAAGTGTTCAAGCCGTTCCTGAGGCTCGACAACGCCCGCAACCTCGATTCCTCCGGCACTGGCCTCGGCCTCGCCATCGCCCGCGACATCGCCCGCTCGCACGGCGGCAATGTCACCCTCGGCGACAGCCCCCTCGGCGGCCTGCGCGCCGTCATAAGCATCCCCTGCTAAAGCCTCTGCTGAACGGTCTGGCTCAGGCGGGATGCTGCTGGACGCTGAGACCGCCATCCACGGTCAGGCAGGTCGCGTTCATGAACGGGCATTCGTCGGAGATCATGAACACGGCCGCCATCGCGATTTCCTCTGGCGTGGCGATCCGTCCGCCGGGATGGAGCTTCAGCGTCTCGGCCTTCGCGGCCTCGGGATCGGGGAAACTGTTCCAGTAGTCGATGACCTTCTGCGTCGCTACATAACCCGGCGCGAGTGCGTTCACGCGGACGTTGTTGCCGGCATATTCCAGGCCCAGCGACTTGGTCATTCCGAGCAGCGCATGTTTTGCCAGCGGATAAGGGAAGGTATGCGGGATGATGGTGAAGGCGTGGGTCGACGCGATGTTGAGGATCACGCCGCCGCCGGCCTCGATCATGCCCGGAAGCGCCGCCTTGCAGCAGTTCCACGCGCCCTTGAGGTTGATGTCGAAACACCGGTTCCAGTCCTCGTCGGTCGTCTCGAGCGGTGCGGAAAAGACATTGACGCCGGCGTTGTTGACGAGCGCATTGACGGGTCCGATTTCATCAGCCGCCTGTTCCATGGCGACGGCGATCGCCCCGGCATCCGTTATATCGGCGGCAGCCCAGCCAATGGCCGCATCAGACCCGTGAAGCGCCCTCGCCTCGCGCTCCAGAAGCGCGCCGTCCCGGTCGACCATGAACAGCGCCGCGCCTTCCTTCACGAAGGCCCAGGCGATCGCAAGGCCGATGCCCTGGGCCGCGCCGGTGACGAATATGCGCTTGCCTGACAGCCGTCCCGTCATCTTAATCTCCTCACCACTCGGCGAAACTGCCGTCCGGATGACGCCAGATCGGATTGCGCCAGTTGTGGCCTTCCCTGGCGCGCTCAATCACATAGGCCTCGTCGATCTCGATGCCGAGCCCCGGCCCCTGCGGTATGCCGACAAAGCCGTCGGCATATTCGAACACGTCCTTGTTCGAGATATAATCGAGAATGTCATTGGCCTCGTTATAGTGGATTCCCAGGCTCTGTTCCTGAATGAAGGCATTGTAGGAGACGGCATCTACCTGAAGGCAGGCGGCAAGCGCGATCGGCCCGAGCGGACAATGCGGCGCAAGCGCCACATCATAGGCCTCCGCCATGGCCGCGATCTTGCGGCATTCGGTAATCCCGCCGGCATGGGACAGATCCGGCTGGATGATATCGACATAGCCGCCCTCGAAAACCGGCTTGAAGTCCCAGCGCGAAAAGAGCCGCTCGCCAAGCGCGATCGGCGTGGAGGAATGGTTGGCGATCTCCCTCAGGGCTTCCCTGTTTTCCGAAAGCACCGGCTCCTCGATGAACATCAGTTTGTAGGGTTCGAGCTCCTTTGCCAGCACCTTGGCCATCGGCTTGTGGACCCGGCCGTGAAAATCGACGCCGATGCCGATATGCGGGCCGACGGCCTCACGGATGATCGCGATGGTCTCGACCGCCTTTTCCACCTTCTCATTGGTATCGACGATCTGCATTTCCTCGCAGCCATTGAGCTTGATCGCCTTGAAGCCGCGCGCGACCACGTCTTTTGCATTGGCCGCCACATCGGAGGGACGGTCGCCGCCGATCCAGGAGTAGACCTTGATGCGGTCCCTCAACTGGCCGCCGAGGAGCGCATGGACCGGCTGACCGAGCGCCTTGCCCTTGATATCCCACAGCGCCTGGTCGATGCCGGCCAGCGCCGACATGTGGATCGCGCCGCCGCGGTAGAACCCGCCGCGATAAAGCACGGTCCAGTGATCCTCGATCAGGAAAGGGTCCTTGCCGACGAGATAATCCGCCATCTCGTTGACCGCCGCCTGAACGGTGAGCGCG
Organism: Martelella sp. FOR1707; assembly: GCF_053484265.1. NCBI lineage: Bacteria > Pseudomonadati > Pseudomonadota > Alphaproteobacteria > Hyphomicrobiales > Aurantimonadaceae > Martelella > Martelella sp. FOR1707. Next base: position 72,931 of record NZ_JBAKFP010000006.1, read on the forward strand.
CGCCCTTCCACAACCGGTTCGCCCCAGCCGACAATGCCCTCATCGGTCTCGATCTTCAGGAACAGCCAGCGCGGCGGGGCCAGATAGGTGGTGAGCTTGGTGATCTTCATGACTTGTTCCGATCAGGGAAGTATGAGGTCGGTCGCCTTGGCGGCGGCGGCAAGAACGGCGGCATTGGTGTTGCCGCTGACGATGGTCGGCATCAGCGAGGCGTCGATGACCCGAAGCCCCCGCACGCCCCTTACCCTGAGGCGGCTATCGAGCACGGCTTCCGGATCGCCGTCATGCCCCATCCTGCAGGTGCCGACCGGGTGATAGCCGGTTTTGACGGTGCGTTTGCAATGCGCCGCGATCGCCTCGTCGCTGGTCACTTCGGCGCCGGGGAAGATTTCCCTGTCGATCAGTTCGCGCATCGGCGAGGCGGCGAGCACGGTGCGGGCGTAGCGGAAACCGGCCATCGTGACCCTCAGGTCATCCGGATGGCTGAAAATCTGCGTGTCGACCACCGGATCGGCGAACGGGTCGCTGGAGGAAAGCGTCACCGAGCCGCGCGATTTCGGACGCAGGAGCAGCGAATTGATGGTCACGCCATCGCCCGGTTCCGTGCCCATGACATCGCGGTCGAGATAGACGGTCGGCACACAGAACATCTGGATCGTCGGGCGGTCGCTCTTGCCTTCCGGATCGTGGAAGGCGCAGGTTTCGACGCCCGTGGTGGAGGCCGGGCCGGACTTGAACAAAAGATATTGCAGGCCTGCCTTGATCATCGGCCAGCCGCGATCCTGCCCGTAATAGCCGAACGACCCCTTGGTGGTGGCGACCACCGGGCATTCATAGTGATCCTGCAGATTGCGCCCGACGCCGGGCAAAGCGACCTTGACCCCGATGCCATGGTGGGCAAGCTCGTCCTCCGGTCCGATCCCGGACAGCATCAGAAGCTTGGGCGTCTGGTATGCGCCGGCCGCCAGGATCACTTCGCTGTCCGCAAAGGCGGATTTCCGGTCGCCGCGCTCCACGTAATCGACGCCGACGGCGCGGTCCCCTTCCATGCGGATGGCGGTCACGGTTGCCCCGGTCACGATCGTCAGCAGCGGGTCGTCCATGACGGGGGCCAGAAACGCGTCCACGGCGCTGCAACGCCGGCGCGTCCGCCAATCGATGGTGTGCTGCATGAAGCCGACGCCGAACTGGCTTTCGCCGTTGAAATCCGGGTTATAGGGAATGCCCATGCCCTGCAGGGTTTTGACATAGGTGCGGGTCATCGGGCTGGTGTGGCCGAGATGGGAGACCTTCAGCGGACCGCCCACGCCATGATACTTGCCAGCGAGATGGTCATTGTCCTCCTGCGCCTTGAAATAGGGCAGAAGATCGCGATAGCTCCAGGCATCATCGCCTTCGCCGTCCGCCACCAGTTCGTTCCACAGATCGAAGTCGGCCGCCTGGCCGCGCATGTAGACCATGGCGTTGACCGTGCTGCCGCCGCCCAGCACCTTGCCCTGCGGGACAATCGGCCCGCGCCCGTCAAGCTGGGGCTGCGGCGCGGTGCTGTGCATCGAAAGATAGGTATCCTTCGCCAGAAACTTCATATAGCCGGCGGGAAAATGCATGATCGGATTGGCTTTCGCCGGACCGCGTTCCAGCACGAGCACGCTCGCGCCGCTCTTCACGAGGCCGGCCGCGACCACGCAGGCCGAACTGCCGCCGCCAACGATGATGAAGTCGTACCGACCGCCGCTTACCGTGCTCATAGGTCCTGCGCTCCAAGCCAGATGCTGCCCGAGAGTTTCTCGCCGGGCTGAAGAATGCGAAGCCCGCCGAGATCGGGAATGTTGTGACCGTCCGCCAGATGCGACATCGGCTCGAAACAGAAATAGTCCCGCTCGAAATCCGGATCGAAGGCGGTATCCGAGACAAACAGGAAAGCGTGCCTGAACAGCGGCTCCGCCCGCAACGAAAGCCGCGTCGCGCGTTCCGGCCAGGTGATCACCGCTTCGCCGGACCAGTCCTCGAAGCCGTTATTGACCCAGCGGTGCGGCAGGGGCGACGGTTTGCTGAAATCAAGGTCGGCGGGAATATCCGTGGCCTCGCCGGGCAGCCAGCCCTCAACCTCGGTCCAGAATTTCCGGGCCGGCGCCTCAAGCGTGGTCTCCGGCGTCATCGGGAAATAGGGATGCCATCCGAGACCGAAAGGCATCGCCTCGTTTCCCTGGTTCTCGACGCTCAGCGTCATCTGCAATTCACCGTCGTCGAGCGAAAAACTCTGCCAGGCCTCGTAGACATAGGGCGTACCGCCGCCTGCATGCCTCAAACGCATCGCCATCCGGTCGGCCTCGTGTTCTTCGAGCGACCATTGCGAGAGCCAGCCCTCGCCATGGAGGTAATGCGGATCCCACTCGGTATTCGCGGTCAGGGCGTAGTGCCGGCCATTGAATGTAAAGCGGTTATCCCGCACCCGGTTGCCGAAGGGCACCAGCGGATAGCAGGAGGACGACAGCGCGTCCGCCCCATCCGGCGCTTCGCGCAGGAGCGGCAGGGGGCCATTCGCACCATCCCGCCAGAAGCCGAGGATCAACCCGCCAGCGGTCGATGCTCGAAGCGAAAAGTCGCCGGACCTGATATCAACGACCGCCATGCCCCTTACCCCTTGTTGCGGGCCAGGCTGCGCTTGATCGCCTGCATGTTGGCGAGCACGGCGATGACGATGATGAGGCCCCGGACAACCTGCTGGAAGAACGGGTTGATGCCCAGTAGGACGAGCCCGTTGCCGATCAGCGTTATCACCAGCACGCCGAGCAGCGTGCCCAGCATGGAGCCGCGACCACCGGAAAGCGCCGTGCCGCCGACGACCACGGCCGCGATCACATCGAATTCCAGCCCGCTTGCCGCCGTCGCATTGCCCGAGCCGAGACGCGAGACCAGAAGGATGCCCGAGATCGCAGCCATGGCGCCGCCAATCGCGAAGATCGCGACCCGGATGCGCGCAACATTGATGCCGCTGAGATAGGCCGCATGGGCATTGCCGCCGATCGCAAACACCGACCGACCGAACGCCGTCTTGCGGCTGACGAAGGCGAACACCGCGAAGAGCACGAGCATGATGATCGCAGCCGGCGGAATGCCGAGCACCGAACGGTCGAGCGCGTCCAGCACGTCGTTGCGGCCGATCGAAACCGGCAAGGCATCGGTGAAGAACAGCGCCAGCCCGCGCAACGCGCTCCACATGCCGAGCGTCGCCACGAAGGACGGCACGTCGAAATAGGCGCGCAGGACGCCGGAAATGCCGCCGAGCCCGGCGCCGAGCGCCACCGCCAGCAGGAAGGCGATCGGCGTGGGGAAGCCCCATTGCAGCAGATAGGCGAGCGCCACGGAAATGAACGCGACCATCGGGCCGACGCTGACGTCGATTTCGCCGGAAATGATGATGAATGTCATCGCCCAGGCCGCGATACCGATCGTCGCCGCATCACGAAGGATATTCACCTGATTGTTGAACGACAGAAAGCCGTAGGCGGTGGTGCCGAATATCACGTAGAGCAAGGCAATCGCCAGGAACAGGCTGAGCTCGTTGATATGCTTCGAAACGCCGAAACCGCTTTTCTTCTTCGGGGCGGCCGTATCGGCAGCGTTATTCTGCGACATCATCGTCTCCGTCAGTGTCCTGAAATGCAGGCCGCCATCAAGGTGTCCTGATCGATGTTGGGGGAACGGAACTCTTCCCGGAGCGCGCCGTCTCTGAGAACGAGCACCCGGTCGCACACCAGCGGCAGTTCCTCGATCTCGCTGGAGACGAAAACGATGCTGCGGCCTTCGGCGGCGAGTTCGCGAATGATTGAATAGATCTGGGCCTTGGCCTCGATATCGACGCCGCGCGTGGGCTCGTCGAGCAGAAGGATGCGGCTGCCGGCATAGACCCAGCGGCCGATCACGACCTTCTGCTGGTTGCCGCCCGAAAGCGTGCCGATCGGCGTGTCGGTGCGCGCGGTCTTGATGTGCAGCCGATCGATGATCCTGCGCGTCGCCTCGGCCATCCGCCGGGCCGAAAGCACGCCGTTGACGGTCACGCCCTCAAAGCGCGTCGAAAGCGTATTCTCGTCGACGCCGAGCAGGGGAACGATGCCTTCTTCCTTGCGGCTCTCCGGCGTATAGCCGAAGCCGAGCTTGATCATCTGTTTGTAGCCGAGCGATGTCACCGGCTTGCCGTTTGCGTAAATCTCGCCCGCCTCGCCGCGGCGCACGCCCATGATCGCCTGAAGCAGTTCGGTACGGCCGGAGCCGAGCAGGCCGGCAATTCCCAGAACCTCGCCCTTCTTCAACGAAAACGATACGGAGGAGAGCTTGGGCGCCACGGCCAGATCCTTGACCTCGAGCACGGTCTCGGGCTGGCTGGCATCTTCCAGCACGGCGGCTTCAGCGCCTTCCGAACCCAGCATCAGGCGGACGATCTCGCGCGTGTCGGCATTCTGCACATCGACGGTGTCGATGATCCGCCCATCGCGCATGATCGTTGCTGAATGGGCGATCTGGCGGATCTCGTTCATGCGATGGCTGACATAGATGACCGAGATGCCTTCAGCGGCGACGCGCGTTACCGCCGCCATCACCTTTTCGGCTTCGGCTGCCGCCAGCGAGCTTGTCGGCTCGTCGAGGATCACCAGCTTGGGATTGCCGAGCAGCGCCCGTGCGATCTCCAGAAGCTGGCGTTCGGCGGGGCTGAGCGTTGAGACGAGCGTATCGGGCGAAAGGTCGAGACCGAGACGGTGCATGGCCTCGGTCGCCTCGGCGATCATGGCGCGATGGCTGATGACGCCGCCCTTGCGCGGCCACCGTCCGAGAAACAGGTTCTCGGCCAGCGACATGCCCGGAACGAGGCTGAGCTCCTGATAGACCACCCGGACGCCATGCGAAAACGCCTGCTGCGCGCGGGCGGAGCCCACATGGGTCAGCTCATCGCCGTCGATGAGGACGGTTCCGCTGTCGGGCACTTCGGCGCCGGTCAGCATGCGGATGAGGGTCGATTTGCCCGCGCCGTTCTTGCCGAGAAGCGCACGCACCTCGCCAGGAGCGACCTCGAAATCGGCATTGTCGAGCGCCAGCACGCCGGGGTAACGCCGGGTGCACCCCGTCATGGAGACGAGCGCTGGTGCTTCCGGCCTTTTGATCTGAGATGCAGACGTCATTGCTCTTCCCGTTGATAGCGATGCCGCCGGGTTGCGGCGGCATCGGTGTTTGCCTTCAGCGCGCTGCCTCGGCAGCGCAGCAGCGCCAACTGCCGATCACGGAATACCGTCGGCGTGAGCCTCGAGCCATCCCTTGCCATCTTCCGACGACTTGTAGAGATCGATTTCATAGGGGACTTCGATGCCTTCCGGCGGCGTGCCATCGATCGACTTGATCGCCTGCGCCAGCGCCAGCTTGCCAAGGCCCTGGCCGGAGATATCGACGACGCCCTTGATGACCGTGAAGTCCGCAAGCTCCTGGGCAATTTCGGTGGTCATGTCGCCGCCGAAGACGACAACCTCGCCTTCCCTGCCCTGCGAACGCACGGCGCGGGCGGCACCCAGCGTCGCGCCGCCGGCTTCGCCGAAGAAGGCGTCGATTTCAGGGTTGGAGGTCAGCATGGTGCTGGCAACCGAAACGGCCTTGTCGAGGATCGCGCCTTCCTGATTGGCGACAATCTCGGCGTTCGGCACCTTGGCCATCAACGCTTCCTCGAAGCCCTCTCTGCGGGTGACGCAGACTTCGACGAATTCGCAGTTCAAGACCGCGATCTTCGGCGTGTCATTGCCTTCCGCGATGAAGTAGTCGGCGGCGGCATCGCCGAGCTTGTGGCCGAAATCATAGGGGTCTCCGACGGCATAGGCGGAGATGTATTCCTTCATGTCCTCTTCGTTGAGGCAGGTATTGTAGCAGACAACCGGAATGCCGGCATCATGGGCGCGGCGGATCGCGCGGTAGGAGCCGTCGGCGGACACCGGCGACACGATGATCGCCTGGACGTCGGCCGAGATCAGCGAGTCGATGAAGGAGGATTCCTTGCTGACATCGCCCTGGGCGTTGGTTTCGACGATGACGAGGTTGCGGCCGGCCTCTTCAGCGCCGTCCTGGATGCCCTTGCGGACACCGGCATAAAAGCCCTGCGCATCCATGTAGATTGCGCCGACCTTGAGGTCTTCCTGCGCGGATGCGGCTGTCGCACTCGACAATGCGGCGGCGGCCAACAAGGCCGCCTTGATGATGAGCTTCATTGTGCTCCTCCCTGTGGACGTTTTCCCTGCCGGAGGTCACGCCATCCCGGCGGCACGATATTTATAATACGTCGGACCAATGTCAATTATAAATATGATTTATTTTTCAATTTGAATGAGGAAGCTATATCGATCATATTACCGGCAACGAAGCGCCCGGTGCGAAAAGCGCCATGCGCGAGGGGATACAGTGAAAAGTGAAGCAATGACTCAGATATTGACGGAACACGGCGCTCCTATTGCCCAGCGGGGCAAGCGCAGCGTAAGGGAAGCCCTCCTCCATTCGCTCGTCGAGCTGATCGTCAACGGCACGTTTCCCGAGAGCGCCACACTGCCCAATGAAGCAGAACTGACTGAGAGATTCGGAGTCAGCCGCACCAGCCTGCGCGAGGCGATGCAATATCTCTCCGCGCTCGGCATGGTGCGGTCGCGCACCCGCGCCGGGACCATCGTGCTGCCGCGCGAAAACTGGAACTATCTCGACCCCACGGTGCTCGACATCATGCTGTCCGTCGGGGCCGACGATGCCTTTTATTCCTCGCTGATCGACGCCCGGCAACTGCTGGAGCCGGCCGCCGCCGCCCAGGCTGCAGCCAACGCCAATGCGCGCCAGCTCTACCAGATCGCCAAGGCCTTCGAGGATATGGTCGAGGCCAACTCACGCGACAACGAGGAATGGAGCCGCGCCGACCTCGAATTCCACACCGCGATCATCAATGCCAGCGGCAACTGGGTCTATCGTCAGTTCGCCAGCGCCATCCGCGCCGCTCTGCTGGCGAGCTTCCGCCTGACGAACCGCGCCAGCCAGTCGCATGAGCAGGCAATCCTCGCCCATCAGGATGTGCTTGAGGCCATCAGGATGCGCCGCCCGGATGCCGCGCGCCACGCCATGGAGCAGCTCATCGGCGTCGCGAGAAGCGAGATGACCGATGCACTGCGCAGAACGCGGATCGCCGCCAAAACCCAACAGGTCGATTAGAAATCACACAAAAGATCATACATAAACGCCAGACTTTTGGCTTGAGCACGGGCGCGCAAAAGAAAGCTGATATGACCGTGAACCACGAAATCGCCTGCTACCGAAACGAGACCTGACACATGACCCAAACCGTCTCCGCCATTGTTGACTGGGGCACCAGTTCGCTCCGCGCCACCCTTGTTGCGGCCGATGGCCGCGTGCTGGACAGACGCGAAAGCCGCAATGGCGGCATCCAGTTTGCGGAAGGCGGCGCGTTCGAGGCGGCGCTGATGGCGGCGATCGGCGCGTGGTTTGACGAGCACGGCCCCTTCCCGGTCACCGCCTGCGGCATGATCACCAGCCGCAGCGGCTGGGTCGAGGTGCCGTATGTGGATGCGCCGGCGGGAATTGCGGAACTCGCAGCGGGCGCGAAACGCATCACGCTGCAAAACGGCGCAACCGTGACCTTCCTGCCGGGCCTGCGCGACCCTGCGGCAAAGCCGTTTCCCGACGTCATGCGCGGCGAGGAAACGCAGATCGTCGGCTACGGACTTGCGGAAGACCGCACGCTGGTGCTCCCTGGCACCCACAGCAAATGGGCGCGCATCGAAAACAGCCGCCTCGCCGCCTTCCAGACCTATGCCACCGGCGAAATCTATGCCCTTCTCACCCGGCATTCCTTCATCGCCCGGGCCGCCGAGCCCGTGCCCGGCAGTGAGCCGATCTGGTCGGCTTTCGATCGCGCGGCGGAATTTGCCGCAAGCGACGAGCCCGCCGCCGAAGCCCTGCTTTCGGCAGTCTTCAGCGCCCGCAGCGGCATTCTGGCCGGCACGCTTCAGCCCGAAGAGGTCGGGGATTATGTCTCGGGCCTGCTGATCGCCTCGGAATTCCGGCAGGCGCGCGCCGCCGGCTGGCTGCGTCCCGGCGAAGCGATCGGTATCATCGGCAATTCGGCGCTGACAGAGCGCTACGGGCGCGTCGCGCCGCTTTTCGATCTTGCGATCAAACCCGGCCCGGAGGATGCCGCAACGCTTGGCGTCCAGCGCATCACCGGCAAACTGCCTTCCACGGAACAGGAACGAACATGATGAATTTCAACGAAGCGCTTGAAGCCTGCAATCTTATCGCGATCCTGCGCGGCATCCGGCCGGAGGAAGCGGAGCCGATCGGCGAGGCGCTGATCGAAGCCGGCTGGCGCATCATCGAGGTGCCGCTCAACTCGCCCGAACCGCTCAAGAGCATTGAGAGGCTTCAGGCTCGTTTCGGCGACCGCGCGCTGATCGGCGCGGGCACGGTGCTCACGCCGGCTGAGGTTGCCGATGTGGCCGCCACCGGCGCGCGCGTCATCATCTCGCCCAACGCCAACCCGGCCGTGATCGAAGCGACCGCCGCGCGGGACCTGATCAGCCTGCCGGGCGTCGCCACGCCGACGGAAGCGTTCGCCGCCATTGCGGCCGGCGCCACCGGCATCAAGGCCTTTCCCGCCGAGGCCATACCGCCGATTGCCATCAAGGCCTGGAAAGCCGTCCTGCCGAAGGACATCCCGGTCTTCGCCGTCGGCGGCGTGACGCCGGACAATATGAAAGCCTATGTCGAGGCCGGCGCATCCGGTTTCGGCATCGGCGGCGCGCTCTATAAGCCCGGCGCGGACGTGGCAGCGATTGCGCAAAAGGCGAAGCAGTTCATTGAGGCCATGCAGCGGATCTGATGCAGCCGGGACGCGGCGACGACACAAAAAGAAAGGTACACCGATGAGCGAAACAGCTCAGAACACCAAGGCCGAGGTTACGCTGATCGTCCTCGGCGGCACGATCACCATGACCGCCGACGCCGGCGGCGGCATCACGCCGAAGCTGAGTGCGCAGGCGCTGATCGACGCCGTGCCCGGTCTGGCCGAGATCGCAAATGTGGAGCCGCTCTCACCGTTCAAGTTACCAAGCGCATCGCTCACGCTCGAGCAACTCGGCGAGGTGGCGCGGACTGCCAGGCGTGCGGTGGAAGGCGGCGCTTCCGGCGTGGTCGTGGTGCAGGGAACGGACTCGATCGAGGAGAGCGCGTTCGCGCTCGACTGCATGTGGGGAGAGGCCGCCCCCATCATCGTCACCGGCGCGATGCGCGGGCCGGAAGCGGCCGGCGCCGATGGTCCTGCCAATATCCTCGCCTCGGTCATCGCCGCATCCTCCGACGAAGCCCGTTCGCGCGGCGCGCTGGTGGTGATGAATGACTGCATTCACAGCGCCCGCGCCGTGACAAAAGCCCATACCGGGCTTTGCTCGGCCTTTACTTCGGGCGCGCTCGGCCCCGCCGGCGAAATCATGGAGGGACGCGCCTTCTTCTTCGCGCCGCCCTCGCCGCGACCGCTGCCGGCCATCGCGCCTCCCTTGGCGCCCGTCCCGCCGGTCGCGCTGCTGAAACCTGGGCTTGGCGAAGATACCAGGCTGGTGGAGGCATTGCCGGGCCTTGGCTACAAGGGCGCCGTCATTGAGGCGATGGGCGCGGGCCACGTGCCGGAACGATTGTCGGAGCCGCTCGGCGCGCTGGCCGCGACCATGCCCGTGGTGCTTGCCAGCCGGACCGGAAACGGGCCGGTTTTCAGCAACACATACGGCTACAAGGGCGGCGAGATCGACCTGCTTTCGAAAGGCCTCATCGGTGCCGGCAGGCTCGGCGGTCTGAAGGCGCGACTGCTGCTGCAGCTTCTTCTTGCAAGCGGTGCCGGTCGCGAGGATTGCGCTTCAGCCCTCAAGGCGGCATCGCGCGGATAGAACAATCATTTTACGGGGACGCTTGCGCTCGCGCCGCGAGTATCGGATATTCGCGGCAATGCCCTGCCCGCCGGCGGGCGATTTCAGGAGGTGCCAGATGACCGTCCCATTCCGTATTGCCTTTCCGCTCGCCGCGATGCTTGCGCTCGCCGGCTGCCAGACGGCCGCGCCGGAAACGCCGGACGAGATCATGCTCGATCAGGCTGCCCGCGCCGAACTCGGCGCCGCGGACTGCCAGTCCTATGGCGGCCTGCGCGCCACCCGCCGCCTCAACGACGCCGCTGACGCGACCTTCGCCAAGGCGCTGCAGGCGGGCGCCACCGAAGCCGACATCGAAGCCGCGCGCCTGCGCGCCCGCCAGCAGGCCGACCAGTACCAGACCCTTTACGGCAATCGCGGCGCCTGCGACCGCCTGATGCAGTTCCCCGACGGTTATACCCCGCCGGATTGACCGGCGCGTGCAGCCTGACTGAAAGTTGGCGAAGATTGTCCCGTTGGCATCTCGTTCGGCGACAATGCCAGGACGGCTGAAACCCGAAACCCTTTTATCACGGCATTCCGCCCGATCTCGCGAAAGCTTGGCCTAGGCGATCAACCAAGCTATCGCGCAAATACGTCTGCGCCGAACGCACTTTCGAAAAACCTTCTCATAGCAGCGATGCCCCTTAGCCCCCCTGCACGGCCTCAGCGTTGGTGGAAAGGTCTATCGGCCTGTGACGTTTCGTCTGTCCGCCACGGCAGACAGAAACGCAGTCTTTACATAGACACCAATATCATTCCGGCATGAATCGACCCCAATGTTTTTATTGGAATTCTATCGGTCTCTGTAGTTCTCTTGTAGGTAGCGTGTGGGAGGGCAGCTTGCCGACAAACCTCACCGGGATAACGACAGAAACGGCCTGGGCGGACCATGACCGCACTTGCCATGGCAGAGATCGGGCAACTTGATACCCCATGCAAAACCACCCGGAATCCATTGAAACCGATATTGTGATCGTTGGCGCCGGGTCGGCAGGCTGCACGCTGGCCGCACGCCTGAGCGAGGATGGCCATAGACAGGTGACCGTGCTGGAGGCCGGCGGCAAGGACACCAATCCCTGGATTCATATCCCGATCGGCTACGGCAAGACCATCGTCGACGCGCGCCTCAACTGGCGCTACGAAACCGAAAAGGGCCCCGAGATCGCCAACCGGCCGATGTACTGGCCCCGCGGCAAGGTGCTTGGCGGCTCCTCCTCCATCAATGGCCTGCTCTATATCCGCGGCCAGGCGGAGGATTATGACCACTGGCGCCAGCTCGGCAATGCCGGCTGGTCCTATGACGATGTGCTGCCGTATTTCCGCAAGGCCGAGGATCAGGAAAACGGCGAGAGCGAATTTCACGGCGTCGGCGGCCCGCTGGCGGTTACCAATCTAAAGGAACGCAATCCGCTGTGCGAGGCCTTCATCGCCAGTGCCGTCGAGGCCGGCATACCGCGAAATGACGATTTCAACGGCGCTGTCCAGGAGGGCGTCGGCTACTACCAGACCACGACGCGCAGAGCCCGCCGCTGCTCGGCGGCCGTGGCCTATCTCAAGCCGGCGATGAAGCGGCCCAATCTTCGCGTCATCACCCGCGCGGAAACCCAGCGCATCGTGTTTGACGGCAAGCGCGCCATCGGGGTGTTTTTCGAGCGCGCTGGCAAACGCTCGCTGATCAAGGCGCGTCGCGAGGTCATCGTCAGCGCCGGATCGATCAACTCGCCGAAGCTTCTGCTGCTTTCCGGCGTCGGCCCCGCAGCCGAGCTGGCGCGGCACGGCATCGAAACCGTCCACGACCTGCCGGGCGTCGGCGAGAATTTGCAGGATCATTACGGTGCGCTGGTCACCTACAAGAGCCGCCTTGCCGTAACCGTCAACGATATCATGATGAGCCGGATGAAACAGTTGCGGGCCGGGCTTCAGTATATCCTGACGCGCAGCGGGCCGCTGACGATTTCCGCCGCACAGGTCGGCGCCTTCGCGAAATCCGATCCGCGGCTCGCCACGCCCGACATCCAGTTCCTGTTCCAGACCTTCAGCCATGACGAATATGATGACGGTCTGCACCCGTTTTCGGGCTTTGCCAATGCCGTCTGTCCTGTCCGGCCCGAGAGCCGGGGAACGCTCAGGCTGCGCTCCGCCAACCCGGCCGACATGCCGCTGATGCAGCCGAACTACCTGTCCTCCGAGACCGATCGCCGGGTTCTCGTCGAAGCCATCAAGCTGTCGCGCAAGGTTGCGGAAAAAGGCGCGATCGCCGCCCAGATCATCGCCGAATATGCCCCCGGCGACCAGGTGCGCTCCGACGACGAGATCCTCGCCTATGCCCGCGAGACCGGCCTTTCGATCGCCCACCAGGTGGGCACCTGCAAGATGGGCCAGGATCCGCTGGCCGTGGTCGACAATGAGCTCAAGGTTCACGGTCTTTCCGGATTGCGCGTAGTCGATGCCTCGATCATGCCGACGCTGGTCTCCGGTAACACCAATGCGCCAACGATCATGATCGCTGAAAAAGCCGCGGACATGATCCGCGGTCAGGCCGCCTGAACACCGGCCTGCGCAAACTGACACATACAAGGTCCCCGGTCGAAAACAAAAGCCGGAAAAGCGGGAACAGCGCTCGGGGATTGAAACGTGGCACCGGCGCAAGAGCGCCGGACTACCGGGAGAATATCCGTGCTCGACGGGCAGAGTTTCGATTATATCATCGTGGGCGCCGGCTCGGCTGGCTGCGTGCTCGCAGCAAGGCTGAGCGAAGACCCCAACGCGACAGTGCTGCTGCTGGAGGCCGGTGGCAAGGATTCCAGTTTCTGGATTCACATTCCCGTCGGCTACGGCAAGACCATCACCGACCCCAATGTCAACTGGAAGTTCAAGACCGCCCCCAATCCGGCGCTGAACGGTCGCGAAATCTACTGGCCGCGCGGCCGCGTTCTCGGCGGGTCGTCGTCGATCAACGGCCTGATTTACATACGCGGCCAGGCGGAGGACTACGATCATTGGCGCCAGCTCGGCAATCCGGGCTGGTCCTATGACGACGTGCTGCCCTATTTCCGCAAGGCCGAGGACCAGGAAAACGGGCCCGACGAGTATCACGGCCGGGGCGGTCCATTGGCTGTGACCAACCTCACCGAGCGCAACCCGCTATGCGACGCCTTCATTAGCTCCGCTGGCGCGCAAGGCATTCCGCGCAATGACGATTTCAACGGCGCCGAACAGGAAGGCGCCGGCTATTTCCAGGCAACGGTCAAAAACGGGCAGCGCGCTTCGGCGGCGACGGCCTATCTCAAGCCGGCGATGACCCGGTCCAACCTGACCGTCATCACCCATGCCGAGGCGGAACGCATTCTGTTCAACGGCCGTGTTGCCGCGGGCGTGCGCTTTCGCCGGAATGGCGTCCCGGTGACGGTAAATGCGCGCCGAGAGGTCATTCTCGCCGCCGGTTCGGTCAAGTCACCGCAATTGATGATGCTGTCGGGCCTCGGCGACGCGGAAGCGCTTTCCGGGCACGGCATCGCCAGCGTTCATCACCTGCCCGGCGTCGGCAAGAACCTGCAGGACCATTACGGCGGACAGATCACCTGGAAATGCAACCAGCCTATCACCATGAACGATGTGATGATGAGCCGGTTTCGCAAGCTGCGCGTCGGGCTTCAATGGCTGCTGACGCGCAAGGGCCCGCTATCGGTGCCTGCGGGACAGGCCGGCCTGTTTACCCGCGTGCTGCCGGAATCGGCCTCGCCGGATTTGCAATTCTTGTTCCAGACCTTTTCCGGCGGCTATTACGAGGACGGGCTGTTCAAGTTTTCAGGCTTTGCCAATTTCCTCTGCCCCGTTCGCCCGGCAAGCCGCGGTGAAATCACACTGCGCTCGCCCGACCCGTTCGACCAGCCGAAACTTTCGCCGAACTATTTCTCCGACGAACGCGATCGCCGCATCGCGGTCGAGGGGCTGAAACTCGCCCGGCGCATGGCTGCAAGCAAACCGCTTGCCGATTTCGTGATCGCGGAACATCTGCCGGGCGCTAAGACGGCGAGCGATGCCGAGATCGAGGCCTATCTAGTCGAGAACGGCGGCTGCGTCTCGCATCAAGTCGGCACCTGCAAGATGGGCACCGATGCGATGGCGGTGGTCGATCCGGAACTGAAGGTGCACGGCGTGGAGCGGCTGCGCGTGGTCGATGCCTCGATCATGCCGACACTGATTTCCGGCAATACCAACGCACCGACCATCATGATCGCCGAAAAGGCGGCGGACCTTATCCGGAGGCGGGCAGCATGAGTGAGACAATCGCGTTCGGCGGACAGAAAGAGCGAGCGGCGGAGGACGATGTCATCGTCCGTCTGGAGGGCGTATCCAAAAGCTTTCCGGGCGTTAAGGCGCTCAGCGATGTCAGCCTCACCGTGCGGGCCCGCGAGGTGCACGCGCTGACCGGAGAGAACGGTTCGGGCAAATCAACGCTCTCCAAGCTGATCGCCGGCCTGATCCAGCCCGACGACGGCAGGATTTTCGTTGACGGTGCGGCCTGTCACATCGAAAGCCCAGCCCATGCGCTGCAAATGGGCTTCGTGATGATCAGCCAGGAGCTGACGCTGGCGCCGACATTGACGGTGGCGGAGAATATCTTTCTCGGTCGTCTGCCGCGCACGCGTTTCGGCCTGATCGACTGGCCGCGGCTGGAACAGGCGGCCACCGAGGCGCTCGACCGGCTCGACGTCCATGTCTCGCCGCGGGCCATCGTCTCCGATCTCAGCGTCGAATTGCGCCAGGAGATCGAGATCGCCCGGGCGCTGTCGTCCAATGCCCGGCTGCTGATCCTTGACGAAGCGACCAGTTCCCTGTCCGAGGCGGCGACCGAACGTCTGCTCGCCCTGGTTCGCCAGGAGCGCGATGCGGGCATGGCGATTTTGATGATCACCCATCGCATGCCGGAGATCTATGCCGTCGCCTCCATCGCCACGGTGCTGCGCGACGGCCAACTGGTCGCCACCGTGCCACTGGCAGAGACGCAGGAAACAGATCTGGTGCGGCTTATGGTCGGACGCGAGATCACCGATTTCTACGGCAAACGCGAAATCCCCGCCGGCGAAACCGTGATCGAAATCCGCGACCTCCACACGCCGCAGGGTCTGCTGAAGCCGACAACGCTCGATGTGAAACGCGGTGAAATTGTCGGCATTGCCGGTCTTGTCGGCTCCGGAAAGTCGGAATTCGGCATGGTGCTTGGCGGTGCGATCGAGGGCGCGGGCACGGTCAGGGTCGGCGGCAAGCCCGTGGCGCTCGGCGATCCACGCAAGGCCATTGCGGCCGGCATCGGCTATGTGCCGGATGATCGCAAGGCCTCGGCCCTGCTGCTGGTGCGCAGCGTGCTCGAGAACTTCTCGATCGCCTGGATGGACCGGCTGTGTTCCGGCGGCATTCTCAACACAAAACGCGAGCGCGGCGATGTGACCGCCGCCATCGACAAATATCGGGTTGCGACCTCATCGCATGCGACATCGATCGTCACCCTTTCGGGCGGCAACCAGCAAAAGGTCATCCTCGGTCGCACCTTCGTTCGCGCGCCGGATGTGCTGGTGCTGAGCGAGCCGACGCGGGGCATCGATGTCGGCGCCAAAAGCGAAATCTACCGCATGTTGCAGGATGCGGCCGAAGCCGGCGCCGCCGTTATCGTCATCTCCTCGGAACTGCCGGAACTGCTTGGCATCTGCGACCGTATCGCCGTCTTCTTCGAGGGCGATCTACAAGCCGAGTTCGACCGCAGCGAAGCAACCGAGCAGGCCATCGCCCATGTCGCCGTGGCCGGCGCCAGGAAACCCGATCAAACAAACCATCTATCCGGAGCACGTCAATGACCGCCACCCCTCTAGAAAAGCCGCAGGCGGCCGCGCGCTATACGCCGGCGCCCTCCATTCTTGCCCGCATCTTCCAGAACCGTTACGCCGGCGCATTGATCAGCCTTGTGATCGTCGGCCTGTTTTTGAGCCTCACCCAGCCGGTCTTTCTCACCTGGCCGAACCTGATGAACATCGTCAAGTCCAACAGCGTGGTGTTCGTGCTGGCGCTGGGGGCGACCTATGTGGTGATTTCCGGCGGCGTCGATCTATCGGTGGCGAGTGCGGCGGCGGCTTCGGCAATGATCTTCGGACTGATCCTGTTGACCGGCGTCTCCGCGCCGATCGCGATCGTCGCCGCGCTCGCCTTCGGGGCGCTGCTGGGAGCGATCAACGGCTTTGCGATCTCGTATCTGAAGATATCGTTTTTCGTGGTGACGCTCGGCACGCTATCAATGTTTCAGAGCTTTTCGCTGATCATCAATGACGGCACCAGCGTCAGCGTGTTCGCGACCGCCGGCTTCAAGCCGCTCAACACATTCGTCAATGGCAGCATCGGCCCGTTTCCGATCATCCTGGTCTTCGATCTCGCCCTGCTGCTGATCGCCGGCGGGATCCTGCGTTATACCGCCTTCGGCCGCGCGCTCTATGCGATCGGCTCAAATCAGGAGGCGGCCCGGCTCAACGGCATCAACGTCCGGCGCGTCGTGCTCGCGGTGTTCATCATCGCCGGTCTGATGGCCGCCCTCGGGAGCATCGTGCAGGTCGGACGGCTGACTTCGGCTTCGGCAGATGTCGATCCGACGCTGCTGATGACGGTGCTTGCGGCCGTCCTGATCGGCGGCACCGCCTTTACCGGTGGCGAAGGCGGGGTGTTCGGAACGATGATCGGCGTGCTGTTCCTCGGCGTTATCCAGAACGGGCTGACGCTGAGCGGCGTCTCCTCGTTCTGGCAAGGCATGGTCAGCGGTGGCATCCTGATCCTGGCGGTCTGGCTCGGAGGCTTGCGCCAGCTTCTGAAACGCCGGCGTCAATCCGCCGTGGAATGATCCTCCCTCGCGCGCGGTGTTCCCCCCAAAGCGCGCGTCCTCCCGCCTGAGTGCACTTTCGCATTCAGGCGGGACACTTCTCTTCCGCGAAAAGATGAAACCGACAGGACATTTCGGATTCTCTCCGCGTCGGCCACGAGCCGGCGTCTTTGTCTCCGCCAACATCTTCCGCAGCGCCCCTCGCCTTTTCCGCGAAAAAGAGCCCGGAAGTATGCTTCCGGGCCCCGCTCACTTCAGTTTTTCAGTTTCGGTCCGGAGTATTTCCGGACGCAAACAGGTCACCACTTCTTCCGGAAGCGGCTACTTCGCCAGCGGGAAGTCGTCCACCGTGTAGCCACGCTCCGTGCCGTCCTTCCAGCTATCGATGTTTTCGAAGGTGAACAGCTTGGCCGCGACGACGATATCCTCCTGCTCGGCCGAGGGATCGGCCATGGCGCGCTTCATCGCGGTCGCAACGGCAAGCCCGGTGGCATAGGAATCCGGATCCCAGGTGCCGGTCAGACGGCCTTCCTTGACCGCGGTGATCGCATCCTGATCGCCATTGATGCCGAAGACCATGATGCCGTCTTCATTCTCGCCGTTATATATCGACTTGCCATTGGCGAAGACCGAAGCGGCGATACCGAGCGCGCTTGAATCATTATAGGCCCAGAACACCTGAACATCGGGAAACCTCAACAGTTCGTCGGCGGCAAGCGTCGCAGCATTGGCCGTCGAATCCTTGGTGTTGTCGACCTGGTCGATCACCTCCAGGCCGGCAGCCTTGGCGGCGGCGGTGAAGCAGTTCTTGTTGTTGATGATCGATTCGACGGGCGGGCCGCCAAACACGATGACCTTGGCGCCCGGTTTGCGCTCGGCAATCCAAGCCGCCTGCTGATCGTAGGCCCCGCCCGGCTCGCAGAGATTGGTTTCCCACCAGACGGTGTTGGTCACGCCCTGGCCGACCGAGTTCAGGCCGATGACGGGAACGTTCGCCGCATTGGCGCGGGAATAGGCGCCCGCGACGGCATTGGCGTCGAGCGACCAGGAGCCGATGGCTTTCGCGCCCATCGTCAGCAGCGTGTCGACATGAGAGACCTGGCGGTCGGCGGACAGGTTTGCATCAAGCACGCGATAGGTCCAGCCGTTTTCCGCGGCGGCGGCCTCGATCGCCTGGTTGATCATCTGCTGGCCGGGCTGAGCGGCGATCGGCGAAATGTAACCGACAAGCGTTTCGGCATGGGCGCCAAACGCGCCTGCCGCCAGGATCGCTGTCGTCCCGAGAAGTGTTTTCAGACATTTCATGGTCATTGAATTCCCCTTTTCGTTTTTTGATGTCGTTCGCGACCGCCGATATTCCTCATTTTCCGGCCGCACCGGGCAAATGCGCGGCATTCGGCCAGCGCTTTGCTTGGAACCAGAAGAACGGAATTTCGCGCAGGCATCCAATAAAATAGGTGCCGGCTTTTCATAACGGTTTGCGATTAACCGGGGGGCCGAAATGATCGATCGGGGATTGAAGCCTTGATAACAGTTAACTGTCAGGATTAGTCCGGCTTTGCGCCGAAACCCTTCAGCCATGCTCCGTCTTACGTCGCATGCCGGCCTTGAGTTCCCGGAAGTCGAGCGCCTTTCCGGTTCGGATGAACTCCGCGGCCATGGCCTTGACCTCGCCGCGCTGCAATTTCTGGGTCGAGCTCAACGGCGGAGCATCTATAAAGGCCGCATAGCCCGGCAGCTTGTGATAGGCGAGCCGCTCGGCGCCTGACCGTATGACATTCTCCGCCAGGCTGGCATCGTCGCCGCTCGCACCGTCTCCGGCCCGGACGAAGAAGGCAAAGACCTCCTCCCCGCGCAGGTCATCGGCTACCGGCGTCACCACCACCGTCTCGATTGCGTCATTGCCAGCCAGGGCCGCCTCCACTTCCAGAACCGCGATGTTCTCGCCGCTGCGGCGAACGATGCTTTTCTTGCGGTCGAAGAAATAAAGAAGTCCGCCCTCATCCTCATAGACCACGTCGCCGGTATGGAACCAGCCACCCGCCCAGGCCTCCTCCGTCGCCCGCTCGTCCTTGAGATAGCCACTGAAAAAACCCTGGCGCGGATCGTCGCCTTCGGCGCGCACGAGCAGTTCGCCCGGCTTTCCCCGCTCGACATCATTACCCGCATCGTCAACGATACGGTACGCCATGCCCTCGCGCGGCCGGCCGATACAGCGCTGACCCGGTGTATAATCGTCACACGCCGTCGTCGTGGTCGCCCGTCCGCCGGTTTCCGTCATCGCCCAGGCTTCGACGATCGGGATGCGATAGCGCTCCTCGAACTCGATCTTGTGCTTGGCATCAACGCCGGGACCGAGCGAATATTTGACCCGATGGTTGCGATCGTAGGGACTTTCGGGCAGGCGCAGAAGGATCGCCGGAATAACGCCAAGGCAATGGATGATGGTCGCCCCTGAATCGCTGACCGACTGCCACCAGCGGCTGGCATGGAAGCGGTCGAGCGGCACGATGGTGCCGCCGGACACGATCATGCCGAGCGCGGTACAGCCCAGCGCATTCATGTGGAACATCGGCAGCGGCGTCAGCGCTACCTCCTCGCCGGGAACGACAGCGGCGATACCGCCCTGCGTGACATACCAGTTGGCGAGAATCATGAAATAGGTGTTGGACAGGATGCAGCCCTTCGGCTTGCCGGTACTGCCCGAGGTGAACAGCAGCGCGCACTCATCACCGGCAAGGCCGCTCTGGCGCAGCGCCGGCGCTACCGCCGCAGGCACGGCGTCTCCAACCTCGACCACCCGGATGCGGCTACGGTCGAGAGCGGAAAGCGTCGGAGCCTCTTTCGAATGGGTGACGATCAGATCCACGTCCGCCATATCGAGTTGATAGTCCAATTCGCCGGGCCTGAGATCCGGATTGATGGGCACGATCGAAACGCCGAGCGCGTTAAGCCCCAGCCAGTGGCTGAAGAATTCCGGCCGGTTCTCCAAAAGCAACCCCACCCGGTGACCAACGCCATATCCGGCATCGCCGAACCGTTTGCGGACCACCTCGACCGTGTCCCGCATTTCACCATAGGTGATGCGAAACCCCTGAGGGGCGTAGGACAGGCTAGCGCTTGCCGGAGCGAGCAGCATGGTGGCGTCCGGTCGCACATTCGACTGGGCCAGGAAAGCGGAGAAGGGGGAATGCATGGATGGTCCCTTTTGCCGTTGTCGCGGCAATCAACGGGTGCCGCCAAGGACATGTTTTCCCTAACGGATAGTGGCAGCCGACCTTTCGGGTCCAATATTATCGCTTGCCACGACACATAACGAATTGCTATCAATCACCATGGATCTGAGACAAATTCGATATTTTATCGCCGTTGCCGAAGACGAGCATTTCGGGCGTGCTTCGGAGCGGATTCACATTGCCCAGCCGGCGCTGAGCCGGCAGATTCAGCTGCTTGAGGCCGAACTGGGCGTGACTCTTTTCGATCGCCTGCCGCGCGGGGTAAAATTGTCGGCTGCCGGGCACACTTTCCGCGAACATTGCAGCCAGATTCTTGTCAACCTCAACCACGCGGTCAGCGAAACCCAGGCGGTTGCGCGCGGCGAGGCCGGCATGCTCAAGCTCGGCTTTATTGAAGTCGCGGCGTGGAGCGGCGTCATCCCCGAGACGATCATGGAGTTCCGCCGCGCCAATCCGGATGTCCGCCTGGTGCTGAGCCAGATGACAAGTCTCGGTCAGATCGAGGGCATTTATGACGGCCGGATTGACGCCGGCTTTATCTACAACCCGCCCAGTGATCCGCTGCTGACGATCCTGCCGATAACGCGCCACGCCGTAATGCTCGCGGTGTCCTCTAACTCGGCGTTTGCCCAGCGGAAATCCATCGACGTGTCGGAACTGACCGGCCAGCCGATGATCCTGTTTCACCGGCGCGAGAGCCCGGCCTATTACGATGAAATACATCGCGGTCTGTTCCAGGCCGGCGTCACCGTTGATGTGGTCCACGAAGCCGAAAACGAGGCGGAGATGCTGGCGCTGGTCACGACAGGACTCGGCAACGCTCTGGTCAACGAATGCCAGAGATGGCGCAAGCCCCAGGGCATCGAGTTTCTGGCGGTAAAAGGTCTGGACGTCGGCCTCAATCTCGCGCTGATCTATCGCGCCAACCAGTCAGTGCCGGCGCTACGCCGTTTCCTGACATTGCTGAAGGGCTGAAACAGCCCATTCAAGAGCAAAGACAATAGTCATGAAGGTCACGCAATAGCATTTTGCGATTGGTCCGCCGCTTCAATACTATTGGACCCACAGCCGCATCCGGTGATGACTTTATCAACAAACAGAACAAGACGAGCGGCAACGCCGCCATGGCTTTTCGCTGACGGACGCAAGCATCCGATGTCTGCGAAAATGCCCTAGAGCAATGAGATGGAACGGTTCGCGACCGGTATAGGCCGCAGAGCCGCTTCTTGGGAACCTGAAATATCCGGCCGGAATGCACTGTCCGGCCGCACCGGGAGTAAACACATGCTTGAGATGATCGAAAGGCCTGGCGGGTCGTCTATCCGCATTCCTGAAGGCAAGATGCTGATTGACGGCAAGTGGCGCGACGCCGCCGACGGGAAGACGATCGCGGTCTATGATCCGGCCACGGAAGACAAGATCGCCGACATAGCGGCGGCGACAGCAGCCGATGTCGACCTCGCCGTACAGGCCGCCCACCGAACCTTCGAAAGCGCGCTCTGGCAGAAGATGCGCCCGCTCGACCGTGGCCGGCTGCTGGAAAAGCTCGCGCTTCTTGTCGAACGCGATGCCGAGGAACTCGCCCGTCTCGAGACGCTCGACAATGGCAAGCCCTATTTCGTTTCGAAAAACGTCGACCTGAAATTCACCGTCGATGCCCTGCGCTATTACGGCGGCTGGGCATCCAAGATCGCCGGCGAATATATCCAGCTTTCGCCTTTCTTCGATGACGGCGGTACCTATCGCGCCTACACCGAGCGCCGGCCGGTCGGCGTGGTCGGTGGGATCACGCCCTGGAACTTCCCGCTCGGCCAGGCGATCCAGAAGATTGCGCCGGCCATCGCGTTCGGCTGCACCATCGTGCTGAAACCTTCGGAGGAAGCTTCTCTGACAACGCTGCGGCTCGGGGAACTCATTCTCGAAGCCGGCATTCCCGAGGGCGCGATCAATATCGTCACCGGCTACGGCCACAATGCCGGCCAGGCCATCGTGGACCATCCGCTGGTGCGCAAGATAGCCTTTACCGGTTCGACCGCGACCGGCCAGCGCATTCTGCAATCCTCGGCCAGCCAGATGAAACGCGTGACGCTTGAACTCGGCGGCAAGTCTCCGGCGATCGTGCTCGCGGACGCCGATCTCGACAAGGCGATCCCCGGCGCCGCGAATGCGATCTTCCCCAACTCCGGGCAGGTCTGCACCGCAGGATCCCGGCTTTTCGTTGAAGCCTCGATCTTTGACGAGGTAACCAGGGGCGTCGCCCAGATCGCGAAAGAACTGCGTCTTGGCAGCGGCTTCGATCCGTCCAACCAGCTGGGGCCGCTGATTTCATCGCGGCAGATGGATCGGGTGTCCTCGCTGGTGGCCAGCGGCGTGGAAGAAGGCGCAGAACCGCTCTGCGGGGCCGCCTCCGCGGACGGCAAGGGGTATTTCTACCAGCCCACCGTGCTGACGGGGGCGCGCGCCGACATGCGCATCACTCGCGAGGAAATATTCGGACCCGTAGTACTGGCAATGCCGATCGAGGACCCGCGCCAGATCAAGGCGCTGGCCAACGACACGGAATATGGGCTCGGCGCCAGCATCTGGACGCGCGACATCAACAAGGCGCATTTGCTCGCCGGCCAGATCGATTCCGGAACGGTGTGGATCAACACCCACAACATCCTCGATACCGCCATGCCCTTTGGCGGCACCAAGCTTTCCGGGCTCGGCCGCGAATTCGGCAGCGAAGTCGTGCATGCCTATACCGAACCGCGCGCGGTCTGCATGCGGCTGGAAGCACCGGATTTCGGCTGAAGCCGGCCACGGGAATCAGGGAGATAGAGATGAAAGACCAGCTCGACGCGCTTTGTGATGACCTGAAGGCCAAGGTGATCGAATGGCGACGCCATCTGCATGCCAATCCCGAACTGTCCTTCGAGGAGCACCAGACCGGCGCGTTTATCGCCAGCACCCTGGAGAGCTTTGGCGGCATCGAGATAACGCGCCCGTCTGGCACCAGCGTCGTCGGCCGGCTGAAGGGCGCGCGGCCCGGACCGGTGATCGCCATTCGCGCCGATTTCGACGCATTGCCTATCAGCGAGGCAACGGGCCTTCCCTTTGCCTCAAAAAATTCCGGCGTCATGCATGCCTGTGGTCATGACGGACACACGGCTATCCTTCTCGGCACGGCGGCGGTGCTGGCCGGCCTCAAGGACCGGATTGCCGGAGAGATCCGTTTTCTGTTCGAAAACGGCGAGGAAAAGCCGCCGGGCGGCGCTGTGGGCATGGTCGCCAATGGCGCGATGGAAGGCGTCGACCGCGTCATCGGCCTGCACCTGTGGTCGCCCTATGAGACCGGCGTGGTGCAGATCAACGCCCGCGCGGTTATGGCGGCCTGCGATATTTTCTCGATCGAGGTGAAGGGCAAGGGTGGCCATATCGGCACGCCCCACACGGCGATCGATCCGATCGCCATCGGCGCTCAGATCGTCACCAACCTGCAGCATCTGGCCGCACGCGAGGTCGATCCCCTCCATGCCGCCGTGGTCGGCGTCACCGAATTCTATTCGGGCCGTTCGGTCGGCGTCATTCCGGCGACCGCCACAATCAGTGGCGGTACGAACACGTTCGATCCGGATGTACGCGACCTGATCGAACGCCGCATCGGCGAGGTTGCGCAAGGTCTTTGCGCCGCCCACGGGGCGAGTTGCGACTACAAGTATACCCGCATCTATGACGCTGTGATCAACGACCCG
Organism: Martelella sp. FOR1707; assembly: GCF_053484265.1. Classification (NCBI taxonomy): domain Bacteria; kingdom Pseudomonadati; phylum Pseudomonadota; class Alphaproteobacteria; order Hyphomicrobiales; family Aurantimonadaceae; genus Martelella; species Martelella sp. FOR1707. The sequence continues at coordinate 96,755 of NZ_JBAKFP010000006.1, forward strand.
GAAACCGCGGCGATCATGTCTGCCGTGGCCACTGACCTGTTCGGCTCTGATGGCGTCGGGGAATTGCCGCCGATCATGCCCGGCGAGGACTTTTCCGCCTTTGCCCACGAGGCACCGGCCTGTTTCGTTCTGCTGGGCGCCGGCAATGCCGCAAAGGGGATCACCGCCCCGCATCATGACGCCGCGTTCACCATCGACGAGGATGCGCTGGCGATGGGCACCCGCCTGTTCGTCCATGCCGCCTTCGCCCTCCTCGAGCAGACGCCGGCCGGCGGTAAAAGCTGACGCCAACAACGTCAGATGGTAAGGCGATCAGGACAAAGCGATGACGGCTCTGCACTATCAAGGCCTTGTCGAAATCGGCGAGATGATCGCCAACCGGCAGGTTTCCGCCGTCGAGGTGACGCGGCATCAGCTTGAGCGCTGCCAAGACCTCGCCTCCCTCAATGCCTTCATCACCCTGCTGGCCGAGCGCGCGCTTGCCCAGGCTGAATCGGCCGACCGCGACATCGCCGCGGGCATGCGACGCAGCGTGCTGCACGGCGTCCCGGTCGCGCTGAAAGACCTCTATGATCTCGCGGGCACGCCCACGACCGCCGGCATGCCGTCACGCCGCGAGGCGATCGCCGTTGCCAATGCGACGGTCACCCAAAGGCTGCTCGACGCCGGCGCGGTCATCCTCGGCAAGACCTCTCTGACGGAGGGCGCCTATGCCGAACATCGCGCGCCCTTTAAAACGCCGGTCAACCCCTGGAATGCCGATCGCTGGTGCGGCGCATCGTCAAGCGGCAGCGCCGTCGGCGTTGCGGCCGGCCTGTTCTTCGCCGGGCTGGCGACCGAGACAGGCGGTTCGATCCGCATTCCCTCGGCCATGAACGGCGTCACCGGCTTCAAACCGAGCTGGGGCCGCGTCAGCCGCGCGGGCATCTATCAACTTGCCGCTTCGCTCGACCATGCCGGACCAATCGCCCGCAGCGCCACCGACGCGGCCGCCGTGCTTTCCATCATCGCCGGCCGGGACAGCGCCGATCCGACATCGTCGCACCGGCCCGTCGAAAACTATATTGCGGAGGCCGACGCTTCTTTGAAGGGGATGCGGATCGGCATCGACATGGCATTCTCCTACACCGGTACGGACCCGGAACACGTCTCGGCCATGCTGGCCGCAGCCGACACGCTGCGGGACCTGGGCGCCGAACCAATCGCCATCACACTGCCGGATTCCGGGCAGATCATCTGGGACTGGTTCGATGTCTGCGCGGTCCAGAACGCGCTGGTCAATGGCCCCGTCATCGATGAGCAGCCGGGCGCGCTTGGCCCGGCGCTTACAGCGCTGGTCGCGCGCGGCAGGGCGCTGAAAGGCACCGATTATCAGGTGGTCATCAACCGTGCGAACGCTTTTCGCGGCGATTTCGAAGCGGTGTTCGCCGGTCTGGACCTTATTCTCTCGCCAGCCATGGCCTTCTCGCCGCCAGCCAATGAAGCGATGGAAAACCTCTCGGACGACATGATCTCCGGCATTCACCGCTTCACATGCCCCTTCACCATGTCGGGCCATCCCGTGCTCTCCATGCCCGGCGGCGTTCATTCCGACGGCATGCCGATCAATATCCAGTTGATCGGACCGCTGTTCGGCGAAGCCGCGCTGGCGCGCGCCGGCATGGCGTTCCAGAAGGCAACGCACTGGCACCGCAGGCACCCGCTTGCCTGACGCGAACGACCAAGTTCGTCAGGCCCGCCCTTGACCTCGCAGGCCTGTTCCCCCTTAATCGTTCCCCCGGCACCCGGTCTTTGGAACCGGTCGTGATTTGGGAAGCAAAAGGAGGCCAGATCGCTGTTGCAGAAAGCAGTTCCATGCGCGAAATGACGCGATCGCCGCTTTTGACTATGCGCTTGTTGCTGCTGGGCATCGGCCTTTTTCTGCTGAACGGCTTTTCGACGGCGACGCTGGCGGCCGCGCCGGACTGGACGGGCGCGTGGGATTCGCGCTGGTTCGACGGCGGCGCGCGTGTCTACATGCAGCAAACCGAAAACCATGTGACCGGTCGCTACCCTGCCTACAGAGGGCGGCTGGAAGGCGAAGTCGAAGGCAACCGGCTGACGGGAACATGGAACACGCCGAAGGCCAGCGGCTCGTTTGAGTTCGTTCTCTCCGAAGACGGAAAAAGCTTTATCGGCCGTTTGGGCAACAAGCAGTGGTGGACGGGATCGCGCATCCTCCCGGGCCACGACACGGCGCTCAGGGCTTTCCAGTCATCGCCCGCGGAAACGCTGCGGACCTTCCTGATTGCGGCGGAAGCGCTGCAAAGCGGGCGGCTCGAATATCAGGACGATCTTCTTTCGCTTCTGATCTTTCCGGAAGGCGGGCGGGAAAACCATGGACGGGAACTGGCGCCGCTTGCGCTGCTTCTCGACCAGTTCACCGTCGATCCGCATATTTTTGAAAGCGAGGCGCCGGAGGGCAGCGAAGCGGAGATCACGCTGACGCGCTATGACGGGCGGACGCTTACGCTGCGGTTCCGCCGTGCAAATCAGGACTGGTTCATGATCGCCCCGCCGGCTGCCGAGGTGAAGAGCCTGCTGGCCGAAATATCGGCGCAGACGCCGTCGGCCGTGCATACCGGCGGCCATTTCGACGGCTCCACGCCGCGCGCGGCGATGGAAAGCTTCATCGACGCCATGCGCGCCGGCCCTGCCATGCAGGACACCGCGATTGCCGCCCTGGATCTTTCCGAGATGCCGCCGGTGGTGCGCGATCGCCAGTCGGTGCTGGTCGCGGAATATCTGAACGAGGTCATCGCGCGGATAGGCGAAGTCGTATTCCAGGAAATTCCGAACGACCCGAGTTCACGAGAGCCGTTCATCTATTTCGTGCACCCGGCCGGCGACATCGTTCTGGCCCCGACCGAGACCGACGACGGAGTCAGGTGGAAGTTCACGCCCGAGACGATACGCACCATACGCTCGCTCTATGCTGCGACGGAAGACCTGCCGCAGGCAACGCGCATCCTGCCATATGACGCCCATTCCGAGGCGCTCTATTTCCGCATCCGCGCCTGGATATCGGGACTGACCCCAGAATGGCTTCAGCCAATCGGTCCGCTTGAAGCCTGGCAATGGCTGAGCCTGCTGGCGCTTATCATCATCGCGGTGCTTGCCAGTGTCCTGACTGGCATAATCCTGCTGCTGCCGCAGAGGCTTTTCCGGCGCAACAGCCAGATTTCCAACAGCGCATATCTGGCGATATGGGGCATAAGGCTTCTGGTCTTCGGCGTCATCAACTATATCGGCTTCGCGGTGCTTGGCTTGCCTTCCGAGTTTGGCGGCACCATCAAATCGCTGGCCGTTCTGACGATCATTGTCGGCTCGGTGCCGCTGTCGTTCTGGCTTGTCGACCGGTTCCGCAACATCGTCTCCAATGCCGGCCTGATCACCCCGCGCGGCGAATTTCTCGCCACCTTGCTCGTCGGCGTGGTCAAGGTCCTGATCGTATGCGGGAGCGTACTGCTGTTCGCGGAAGCGCTCAGAATTCCTTATGGCGCCGCTGTTGCTGGCCTGGGCATCAGTGGCATTGCAATCGCGTTCGCCGCGCGCTCGACGCTTGAAAACGTGATCTCCGCCTTTATCCTGTTCATTGACCGGCCGGTTGATGTCAACGATCTCGGCCGGTTCGACGGCCGGATAGGAACGATCGAGCATGTCGGCCTGCGCGCCACTGTCGTGCGCACGCTGGAGCGCACGCTGATTACCATTCCCAATTCGGACTTCATGAGTTCCGATATCGAGAATTTCACACGCCGTGACAGCATTCTGATGCGCCGGACCTTTGCGCTGCGCCCCGAGACCGGCCTTGATCAGCTGCGTTATGTGCTAACCGAAATCAGGCGGCTTCTGATTGCCCACCCCCGCGTGCTCAAGGAGCCCGCCCGCGTACGGTTGCTCGGCATTTCCGAAAACCGCGTCGAGTACGAGATATTCGCCTATGTCAACACGGTCGATTATTCCGAATTCCTGGCCATTCAGGAAGATATCATTCTCAGGATGATGGAACTTGTTGCCAAGGCGGGTACAGATTTCGCCTATCCGGCACAGACCCTTTACATGGCGCGTGATCACGGTATCGACAGCGAAAAGGGCGCCGAGGCGGAAGAGCAGGTTTCGGGATGGCGACAGTCCGGCGACCTGCCCTTCCCCAACCTCACGGTCGATGAGGTGAACACTCTAAAAGACAGCCTTGACTTTCCGCCGGAAGGCGCACCGCCGGAAGAGCAGCAGTTTCACCCCGCAGGCCCTTCCACTGCGCCCGCCCGCACCCGCCGCTTCCGCATTTTCGGGTTGGGTCGAAGATAGCAAGATCACACCGCAACAATAGCGTCGGCGTTCTTGAAAAACGCAGCACGGCTTACGGTCCCAGTATCCAAGCGATCTGGCGTAGGCCAACATCCAGTGCAATGACAGCAGCATAGTGTATGTTGCTGCACGTCGTCTGACCAGATTCGACCCTGATGACAACTACGGCACTTGGGTTTACCAGAGTCTCGCGTTGCGAAACGATCGCGGCTAACATGGTTGTCAAAATCGGTTAAAGAGAGACGAATTGACAAAGAAGGCTTTGATAACCGGGATTACCGGTCAGGACGGTTCCTACCTTACGGAATTGCTCCTGGAGAAGGGCTATGAAGTGCATGGCGTCAAGCGCCGCGCCTCGTCGTTCAACACCCAGCGCATTGATCATCTCTATGAGGATCCGCATGTTTCGAACCCGCAGCTCAGGCTGCATTACGGCGATCTGTCGGACACCTCCAACCTGACCCGCATCATCCGCGATATCGAGCCGGACGAGGTCTATAATCTCGGCGCGCAATCCCACGTCGCGGTGTCCTTCGAGGCGCCGGAATATACCGCCGATGTCGACGCGATCGGCACGTTGCGGCTCCTGGAGGCGATCCGCTTTCTCGGGCTGGAGAACAAGACGCGGTTTTACCAGGCTTCCACGTCGGAGCTTTACGGCCTCGTGCAGGAAACGCCGCAGCGCGAGACCACGCCGTTTCACCCGCGCTCGCCCTATGCGGCCGCCAAGCTCTATGCCTACTGGATCACGGTCAACTATCGCGAGGCCTATGGCATCTATGCCTGCAACGGCATCCTGTTCAACCATGAGAGCCCGCGCCGCGGCGAAACCTTCGTGACCCGCAAGATCACCCGCGGCCTCGCCAACATCGCGCTGGGGCTGGAGCCATGCCTCTATATGGGCAATATCAGCTCGCTGCGCGACTGGGGTCATGCGAAGGATTATGTCCGCATGCAGTGGATGATGCTGCAGCAGGACAGCGCCGAGGACTTCGTGATCGCCACCGGCAAGCAGTATTCGGTGCGCGAATTCATCACCTGGGCGGCCTCCGATCTTGGCATCACCATCGCCTTTTCCGGATCCGGCGTTGACGAGGTCGGCACGGTGGAATCGGTGATCGGCGACCTTGCGCCCAATGTGAAGCCGGGCGATGTAATCGTCAGGATCGATCCGCGCTACTTCCGCCCCGCCGAGGTTGATACGCTGCTCGGTGATCCGACCAAGGCGAAGGAAAAGCTCGGCTGGGTGCCCGAAATCACCGCCCGCGACATGTGTCGGGAGATGGTGGTCGAGGATCACAAGGCCGCGCGCCGCTATGCGCTTTTGAAGGCGCATGGCCTTGACCTGCCGGTCAGCCTCGAAGGCTGAGCCGTCCTCATTGGAAAACCAGAGAGGGTTTCATGTCCTTCGATATCGCGGGAAAGAAAATCTGGGTCGCCGGCCATCGCGGCATGGTCGGCTCCGCCATCGTGCGCAGGCTGGCGCGCGAAAACTGCGAGGTGATCACCGCCGGGCGCGACACCGTCGACCTGAAACGGCAGGTCGAGGTCGAGGCGTTCATGGCCGACGCGAAGCCCGATGCCGTGGTGATGGCCGCCGCCAAGGTGGGCGGCATTCTCGCCAACGACACCTATCCGGCCGATTTTCTCTATGACAACCTGATGATCGAGGCGAACATTTTCGAGGCCGCGCACCGGAACAGCGTCAACCGCTTCCTGTTCCTCGGATCATCCTGCATCTATCCGAAATTCGCCGAACAGCCGATCCGCGAGGACGCGCTGCTCACCGGCCCGCTGGAGCCGACCAATGAATGGTATGCGATCGCCAAGATCGCCGGCATCAAGCTCGCCCAGGCCTATCGCCGGCAGCATGGCCGCGACTATATCTCGGCGATGCCGACCAATCTCTATGGCCCGGGCGATAATTACGACCTGAATTCGAGCCACGTCATGCCGGCGCTGATCCGCAAGGCGCATGAGGCCAAGGCGTCGGGCGCCAAGGAGATCGTGGTCTGGGGCACCGGCACGCCGTTGCGCGAATTCCTCCATGCCGATGACTGCGCCGACGCGCTGGTCTTCCTGCTGAAGAATTATTCCGGGGAAGAGCACGTCAATGTCGGCTCCGGCACGGATATCTCGATCCTCGACCTGACGAAGCTGGTCTGCAAGGTGGTCGGCTTTGAGGGCGAGATTGTCCATGACCTTTCCAAGCCCGACGGCACGCCGCGCAAGCTGATGAGCGCGGACAAGCTGAGCGCCATGGGCTGGACGCCGAAGATCAGCCTTGAGGACGGTATCCGCGATGCCTATGACGCTTTTCTCGGCGGGATTTTTTCCGAGCGGACGTCCGCCGAAAACTCTCATTGATCATTATTCAGAATCAATTCCACGGGTCGGGACGTGGCGGACTGTTCACGATGCCCCAGCCTTTGAGGTTGCTGCGCGCGAAAATACGCCGGCGCTTCAGCCACCGCGAGAATGTGACGCTGGTTTGAGTCCACAAAATCGACAGTCGTAATGTTGCCGGAGCAGGCGCGCCAGCATGAGTGCGTATGCTATCTGGCGCGCAAAATGTGTGACCATTCGGCCACAGGCTGGGAAATTCATACCCTCCCTTCCTTATTAGGATATTGCATTACCTTAACGTCATATATCTTTCCAATTGGGACGAGGAGCGAAGAGCGTTCCGGTTTAGCGTGAGGAGGAGCAAGCGATGAACAAATCCAGCCGAATACATCTTCTAATGCTTGGCGCAGCAACGGTATTGTGCGCGGGAACGGCATCCGCCGGCTCGTTCGCGTTGCGTGAACAAAGTGCGGTCGGTCAGGGACAGGCCTTTGCAGGCGCAGCCGCCGGACAGGCCGCGTTGGGCTCGATGTACTGGAACCCGGCGACGATGGCCGCCTTTGACGGATTTCAGGTCGAAGTCGACCTTTCGGGCATCTTCCCCTATTCCGACATCACCCCGACAAGCGGCACCGCACCGGCACTTCTTCTTCTGGGCGGCACCGGTTCGACCGGCGATATGGCGCTCGATGCGGCGCTGCCGGCCGGCTATGTGAGCTATCAGGTCAGTGACGATGTCTGGATAGGCCTGGGCCTCAACACGCCCTTCGGTCTTGAGACGAAGAATCCGTTCAACTATTCCGGCCAGATTTACGCCCGCACCTCGGAAGTTCTCAGCTACGACATCAACCCGACCATTGCCTGGCAGGTCAATGACTGGCTGGCGATCGGCGGCGGCATCGAGGCGATGTATTTCAAGACCCGGCTGACGCAGGCGATGAGCCCGTTCCCGGGTGCGCCCTCGGCCGAACTTGAAGGCGATTCCTGGGGCGTCGGCTTCACGCTCGGCTTCACGCTGACCCCGATGGACGGCACGGTGATCGGCGTCGGCTATCGCTCGCAGATCAAGCAGAACCTCGAAGGCCATCTCGATCTCGGCGCCATGATGGGACCGCTTCCGCCGGGCTCCTATCCGGTGAAGTCCGACCTCACCCTGCCCGATCAGATCACGGTCGGCCTCAGCCAGGCGCTTACCGATCAGCTGACCCTGAATGCCGGCTTCGAATGGACCCACTGGAGCGTCTTCGACAATTTCCCGGTCTACGGCACGTCCGGCTTCACCAATGGCATGCAGCTTACCGATCTGCCGTTCGAATATGATGACGGCTACTATCTCTCCGTCGGTCTCGAATATGCCATGAACGAGCGGTTCACGGTGCGCGGCGGCGTCGGCTATGAATGGTCGCCGATCTCGACCACCAACCGCGACCTGCGCCTGCCCGACAGCGATCGCGTTCACGCCTCGATCGGCGGCACCTATAGCTGGAATGACAAGCTGTCGCTCGACTTCGCCTATGAGCACATCTTCACAACCGGCGACACCGACATCCAGCTCGACGCCAACAATCCGCATTACGCGGGTCTCGCCTTCTTCGGCGACGTCGATGCGAACGTCAATATCGTATCGGCCAGCCTGCGCTATCGCTTCTGAGGCTTACAGCAATTCCAGGTGAAGTGGACACCGGTTCCCCGTCCGGAATTGCGTAAAAACAAAGAGATAGCGCCGCTCCCGGCTGAAACCGGGGGCGGCACGGCCTGTGACGGATCCTGAGGAGGAATGCGCCGCACCGGCCGACGGTCCGGACACACGAAACGGGAGGAGTTTCATGATCAGAAAAGTTCTCGGCGCTGCACTCGCAGCAAGCCTGATGACGGCCTCAATGGCCGCCGCCGCCTCGCCGGACGGCAAATGGCTGACGGAAAGCGGCAAGACACAGGTCCAGATCGCGCCTTGCGGCGGCAATTACTGCGGCACAATTGTCTGGCAGAAAACCCCGTCGAACGACGTCAAGAACCCCGATGCCGCAAAGCGCAACCGCCCGCTCGTCGGGACTGAGATGCTCTCAGGCCTCTCGGCGGATGGCGACAATGCGTGGAAAGGCAAGCTCTACAATTTCGAGAACGGCAAGACCTATACCGGCAAGATGGCGCTGACAGACCCCAACACGCTGAAGCTCTCCGGCTGCATCATGGGCGGCGTGATCTGCAAGAGCCAGACCTGGCGCCGGACGAAGTAGCAGGACAAAAACAGACGACCGGCCGCCGAAAGGCAAGGCCGGTCGCGCAAGATCGAGGCAGCGCCCTGAACAGGCGCTGCCTTCTGTTTGTTGCCAAACCTTATCCTATTTTACGGGCGTCATCCTCGGCCCTGTGCCGAGGATCTAACCACCGCTCCCCACGAGCGGCGTTGGCGGACCGTAATAGACTGTTTTGAATTCGTCTGAGACGCCTGTCGTTTTGAGACGTGCTTAGACCCTCGGGACAAGCCCGAGGGTGACGAAGGAGAGCGGGGCGAGCTTTGTCAGCAGCCTGGAGGCAAACGCCCTGAACAGGCGCTGCCTTTCGTGTTTCAGGCTGCCTTAGGAGGCCTCCTCCAGAAGGCCCGCGAGTTTCAGCGCCACGCCCTGGGAGCCGCGCACCTTCAGACGTCCGGTCGAAAAGGCCAGCATCGGGTTCAGCTTCCCCTTGATCAGCTTTTCGAGATTGTCGGAGGTGAGGATGAGCACGGTATCAGCCTCGGCCTCGCCGCTCTCATCCTCTTCGATCTCGACATCGCCATCCGTGGCATCGAGCAAGATCGACCCGGCATCCTTCATGTCGAAGCGGACCCGGTAGCCCAGCTCCTCGAGCGCACCGGACTTTGCTTCCATTGCCGCGATAAGCGCGCCGATCTCAGCCATTGTCGTTCCTTTCCTGTTCGACGCTCCGCCGCATCAAAACGCCATCTCGTCGAGCGCCATCATCGCGGACTTGCCGGAGCGGATCGCGGCGACGAGGCCGGCCGCCTGCGGCAGGATGCGGGTCATGTAGAAGTTCGCGGTGACGAGCTTGGCCTTGTAGAACTCGGGATCGTCGCATTCGCCGTCGAGCGCGGCATGGGCGACCTTGGCCGTCCGCAACCACATCACGCCGAGCGCGACGAGGCCAAAGAGACGCAGATATTCGGTCGCGGCCGCACCGGCCTCTTCCGGGTCCCTCAGGCTCTTCTGGGCGATCTCGGCGGTGCAGAGCTGCAGCCCGCCAAAGGCCTTCGAGAGCGGCTGAACCAGATCGGAAAGCCGGTCGTCATCGATCGCGGCATCGATCTCCGCGAGCGCGGGATGGAAGAACGCGCGCAGATAGCGGCCCATATGCGCCGGCATCTTGCGGCCGACGAGATCGAGCGCCTGCACGCCGTTGGTGCCCTCGTAGATCATCGAGATGCGGCTGTCGCGGACATATTGCTCCATGCCGTGATCGCGGATGAAGCCGTGGCCGCCATAGACCTGCATGCCGATCGAGGCGGTTTCAAAGCCGAGATCGGTGAACAGCGCCTTGACGATCGGGGTCATCAGCGCGGTGAAGTCTTCCGCTTCCTTGCGCGTTTCCGGATCGGGGTGGTGCTTCATCATGTCGAGATTGCGCGCCACCCAGCCGCCAAGCGCGCGGCAACCTTCGACATTGGCGCGCATGGTCATCAGCATGCGGCGAACGTCGGGGTGGACGATGATCGGGTCGGCGGGCTTGTCCGGGTGCTTGGCGCCGGCAAGCGAACGGCCCTGCAGCCGCTCCTTGGCATAGGCGACGGCGCCCTGATAGGCCGCTTCCGCAGCACCCAGCCCCTGGATGCCGACCGACAGCCGCTCGCTGTTCATCATCGTGAACATGGCGCGCATGCCCTTGTGCGGCTCGCCGACCAGCCAGCCGGTAGCCTCGTCGAACGACATCTGGCAGGTGGCGGACGCCTTGATGCCCATCTTGTGCTCGATGCCCGAGCAGGTCACGCCATTGCGCTGGCCCGGCGTGCCATCGGCATTGGGCAGGAATTTCGGCACCAGAAACAGGCTGATGCCCTTGACGCCCTTCGGGGCATCGGGAAGGCGCGCCAGCACCAGATGGATAATGTTTTCGGTAAGATCATGCTCGCCGGCGGAGATGAATATCTTCGAACCGGTGATCTTGTAGGAACCGTCATCCTGCGGCTCCGCGCGGGTCCTCAGCAGGCCGAGATCGGTACCGCAATGGGCCTCCGTCAGGCACATCGTGCCCGACCATGTACCCTCGACCATTTTCGGCAGATAGGTCTGCTTCAGCTCCTCGCTGGCATGGTCGACGATCGCCTGATAGGCCCCGTGGGTGAGGCCCGGATAGAGGCCGAAGGAGAGGTTGGCCGCGCAGCTCATTTCCTCCACCAGCTTGTTGATGGATTCCGGCAGGCCCTGTCCGCCCCATTCCGGAGCAGAGGCCATCGCCGTCCAGCCGCTTTCGGCAAACGCCTTGTAGGCTTCCTTGAAGCCTTTCGGCGTGCGTACGACGCCGTTTTCCAGAACGCAGCCTTCCTCGTCGCCGGTCGCGTTCAGCGGCAGCAGCACTTCGGTGCAGAACTTACCGGATTCCTCGAGAATGGCTTCGGCCAGGTCCGGCGTGACCTCCTCGAGACCGGGAATCTCGGGGTAATCGCCGATGCCGATCAGTTCCTGCAGAACGAAACGCATGTCCCGGATGGGCGCATTATAGACTTGCATGGTTTTCGTCCTCTTTCCTAGTTTCTCAAGGGTTTGCCGGTTTCGATGACGCTCTCGAACCGGTCGAGCGTCTTTTTGGTCTTCACGAGACGCATGAAGCTTTCGTGTTCCAGTTCGAGAATTGTGTCCTCATCCACCGGGTCAATGATGTCGGTGTCTCCGCCGGTCAAGACGGTAGCGAGCTCGCGCGCCACCGTCAGGTCGTGCGGGGTGGCGATCCCGCGCCGGGCAAAGCCCTCGGCGGCCATTTCCAGAGCGATCTTGCCAGATGGGCCGGGCAGCACGATCTCCTGCGGTTCCGGCGGTTGATAGCCATCGACCATGGCAAGCGCCCGCGCCTTGGCATCGGCCAGAAGCCGGTAGCGGTTCATGGTCACGCCGTCATCCTTGCCGAGGAAAAGGAGTTCCCGCGCCTCCTCGGCCGACTTGGCAACCGTCGCGGTCGACAGCATTTCAAAAACCTTGGCCGTTGCCGGCATCGGGCCCTTCGGGGCTGCCGGATTGTTCTGCCAACGGGTCAGCATTTCCCGGCATCCGCCCCAGGCCGGCACCAGGCCAACGCCGCATTCCACGAGGCCGATATAGGTTTCGGCATGCGCCTGCACCGCATCGGAATGCAGCACGATCTCGCAGCCGCCGCCAAGCGCCATGCCGGAGGGTGCGGCAACCACGGGGAACGGCGCGTATTTCATCTTGCGATAGGTGGCCTGACCGTTGCTGACCAGTTTCTCGATCTCGCCCCAGGCGGCGATATTGGCGGCAAACAGCGCGAGGCCCAGATTGGCGCCGACCGAGAAATTGGTGCCCTCATTATAGATCACCAGCGCCTTGTAGTTTTTCTTCACAAGCCCGATGGTCTTGTCGAGCAGCGTCATGATCTGGTCGTCCATGGCATTGGCCTTCGAGGTGAACTCGAAGCAGACAACGCCGTCGCCGATATCCCAGGCCGAGGCCGAACCGTTCTTCAGAAGCGGCTTGCTGACGCGCTTGATATCCTCGAGCATCAACACGCCCTCGGGACGCTCGATATCGCGGTAGCTGCCATCCGGCTGGAGAGCCTGACGCTTTCCGTCCTCGATGCGGTAGAAGGTGCGCTCACCGACCTTTTCAAGGAGGTCCGGGACAGGAATATTTTCCTCACGCATCCGCGCAACCAGCCACGGCGCGCCGATCATGTCGATCAGTTCGAACGGTCCCCAGCGCCAGTTGTAGCCAAGCCGCATGACCTCGTCGATCGCGGCGATATCATCGGCGGCGTCGCCGACAAGGCTTGCGGCATAGGAGAGCGTATTGGCCATAACGCCGAAGGCATAGCGGCCGATCGGGCCGTCGATCTCCATCACCTGGCGCGGCTTGCGCGCCGCCTTCAGTTCGGGGCTCTCGACCTTTGCGGACGTGCTGTAGCGGCCGCTGCCGAGATCGATCGCCTCCTTGATCTTCCGGCCGCCCTCGCGGTTCAGTCGGTAGAAGCCGCCCTTGCCCTTGCGGCCGGTATAGCCGTCGGCGATCATCTGGTTGACCAGCGGAAGGTCGCGGTTGGTCGCGTGGAACATGTCGCCGTCCGGCAACGCGCTCTTCAGGCTTGCGCCGATATGCGGCATCAGGTCGAGGCCGACCAGATCGATCAGGCCGAAAATGCCGGTCTTGGGTATGCCGAAGGGCTTGCCCATCACGGCGTCGGCCTCTTCCACCGTCAGCCCCTCTTCCATGGCCTTCAGCACGCCAAGCTGGATCCAGGTGACGCCGAGGCGGTTGGCGACGAAGCCGGGACGATCGTTGCAGACGACAACGCTCTTGCCGAGCTTGCGGTCGGCGAAATCGGTGACGGCCGCGGCGAGCGCCGCATTCGTATCAGGCCCCGTCACCAGTTCCATCAGCCGCATGTAGCGCGGCGGATTGAAGAAGTGGGTGATCATGAAATCACGGACGAACGCCTCCGGCATGCCCTCGACTAGGCGGGCGAGCGGAATGGTCGAGGTGTTCGAGGAAATCGCCGTGCCCGGCTTGCGCACCGCGTCGATCCGGCGATAGAGCGCCTGCTTGACGTCGAGCTTCTCGACCACGACCTCGATGATCCAGTCGACGCCAGCCAGCTTTTCGAGATCGTCCTCGATATTGCCGGTTTCCACCAGTTTCGCGGCCCGTTTCGACATGAACGGCGCGGGATCGGCCTTCTTCATCCTGGCGAGCGCGGTTTCCGCGATCACATTGCGGTTGGCCGCGCTCTCCGGAACGATGTCGAGCAGCAGCACCTTGTGACCGGCATTGGCGACTTGGGCGGCAATGCCCGATCCCATCACGCCGGAGCCGATGACGGCGACCGTGTTGATCTTGAATTCCGTATCAGACATCAGATGCGCTCCAGTATGGTTGCGATGCCCTGACCGCCGCCGATGCACTGGGTGGCGAGCGCATATTTGCCGCCCTCACGCTGCAGCAGCGATGCCGCCTTGCCGACGATGCGCGCGCCGGTGGCGCCAAGCGGATGGCCAAGCGCGATCGCGCCGCCATCGATATTGATCCGGTCTTCGGCAAGGCCGAGATCGCGGATGCAGGCCAGGGACTGGCTGGCGAAGGCTTCGTTGAGTTCGATCACATCCATCGCGCCGGCATCGAGGCCCGCGCGCTCCAGCGCCTTGCGGCTGGCGCCGACCGGGCCGATGCCCATGATTTCCGGCGCGCAGCCGCTGATGCCGACGGAAGTCAGGCGGGCGAGCGGCGTCAGGCCGTTCTTCATCGCATAGTCCTCCGAGCACACCAGCACGGCCGATGCGCCGTCCGTCAGCGGCGAGGAGGTGCCGGCGGTGACCGTGCCGTCTGTCGAGAAGGCCGGTTTCAGGCCCGCCAGCGCCTCGGCCGTGGTTTCGGGACGGATGCAGCCGTCTTCAGAAACCGTTCCGCCCTTCACGCTGATCGGCACGATCTCGTCCTTCAGCCGCCCTTCGCTGCGGGCAGCGGTGGCCTTCTCGTGGCTCTTCACGGCGAAGGCTTCCTGTTGCTCACGCGAAATCTGCCATTTGGTCGCGACGTTTTCCGCCGTGTCGCCCATGCCGATATAGGCGCCGGGCATCTTGGCATAGAGCGCCGGGTTCGGCAGCGGGTTGAAGCCGGTCATCGGCACCCGGCTCATGCTTTCAACGCCCGCGCAGATGAACACTTCGCCGGCGCCGAGCTGGATCTGGCCGGCGGCCATGTGGATCGACTGCATCGAGGAGCCGCAGAAGCGATTGACCGTGACGCCGCCGATCGTCTGCGGCAGATCCGCCATCAGCACGACGAGACGGCCGAGGTTGAAGCCCTGCTCGGCTTCCGGAAAGGCGCAACCGAGGATCAGGTCCTCGATATCCTCCACCTTGACGCCGGTTTTCTCGACCAGCCCGCGCACCACCTGGGCAGCCAGATCGTCCGGACGGACACGGGCCAGTTCGCCCTTTGTGGCAAGAGAAAACGGCGAGCGCTGATAGCCCGCGATGACGACGTTGGTCATGGCATACTCCCAAGAAAGGTGATGTTTTGATTTGAAAATCGATCCGCAAAAGCCCGCGCCTTTCGGCCGTCAGGCACAATGCGGTGTCCGCCGGTTCCCCATGAGCGGGCAACCGACCGTGAAACTGTGGCAGTGATTTCAGAAAACAGGAACGCTGGCATCCGTTTGAAAGGGGCGGAAAAACCGGCGGCCATATGATCGCCCGATGCCCCGGCGCAGCTGACGCGGATCAACTGGCGAGCTTGCCCGCCTTTTGCGCCAGCTGTTCTTCGGTCTCGCGCACGACGGTTTTCAGCTCCGAAAGGGTTAGATCGATCGCAACCTTCTGCTCTTCCAGAAGCTGGATACGCTCGTGCACCGCCCGCAGAAGCGCCGTCAGCTGCTCCTGCTGGGTATGGTCGGCCTTGTAAAGGTCCAGAAACTCCTTGATCTCCTCCAGCGAGAAGCCGAGCCGCTTGCCGCGCAGAATCAGGATCAG
Organism: Martelella sp. FOR1707; assembly: GCF_053484265.1. Lineage (NCBI taxonomy): Bacteria > Pseudomonadati > Pseudomonadota > Alphaproteobacteria > Hyphomicrobiales > Aurantimonadaceae > Martelella > Martelella sp. FOR1707. The sequence continues at coordinate 112,140 of NZ_JBAKFP010000006.1, forward strand.
GCGTGCCCGGTCGCGCTGCGTGTATATGCGCGTCTTGCCGGCTCGCCCCGGCGTTATCAATCCCTTGGTCTCGTAGAACCGCAAGGCCCGCGGCGTGAGCCCGAGCTCTTCGGCCAACTGGGTCACGGTAAAAAACTGATCCGCCACGTAAAACTTTCTCTTTCCTGAACGATTCACCATAGCGGCCCCCTGACCTACGCGTCAACATGACTGTCTGCCTCCCCGGCCTTGGACTTTTCGCCGTCATGAGAGGCACGACGTTCTTCCTCGATCAATTCCTTTTTCGAAAGCTTGCCGATCATGGTTCGCGGCAGCGAGTCGCGGATTTCGATGTCGCGCGGCAACTCGATCTTGGAGAGGCGTGGAACCAGGAATTCATGCAGTTCCTCGACCGTGACCTGCGCATCCTTGCGCAACGAAACGAAAGCCTTCGGCCGCTCGCCACGATACGCGTCATACACGCCGATGACGATCGCTTCGGCCACCGCATCATGCTCGTACAACGCCTCCTCGATGACGCGGGGATAGACGTTGTAGCCCGAGCAGATGATCAGGTCCTTCAGCCGGTCGACGAGATAGAGATAGCCGTCCTCGTCGAGATAGCCGACATCGCCGGTTCGAAGCGCCCCGTCGCGCAGCACATGGGCAGTCTCGTCCGGACGGTTCCAGTAGCCCGACATGACCTGTGGACCGCGCACCCACAGCTCGCCCTTGACGCCTTTCGGCAGCAGTACGGCCGGATTTTCGGAATCCCGGATTTCCAGCGTCGTCCCGGCCATGGGAAGACCGGCAGACCCAGGACGGCCCGAACTGCCGTCCAGCGGATTGACGGAGACGACCGGCGAGCACTCCGTCAGGCCATAACCTTCCGCGAGCCGGCAGCCGGTCAGCTTTTCGAAATCGATGCGCACTTCATTCGGCAGCGGCGCGCCGCCCGAGATGCACAGTTTGAGCGAACTGAGATTCACCTTGCGCGTCAGCGCAACGGCATTGATCGCGCCATAGATGGTGGGAACGGCCGGGAACAGCGTCGGTTTGCGCCGCTCCATCAGCGGGATCAGTTCATCGCGGTTGAAACGGGGCACCAGAAGCATCGAAGCGCCGATCTCAACCGCATAGAGCATGCAGACGGTCATGGCGAAGACGTGGAAGAAGGGCAGCACGCACATCACCATCTCTTCGCCCTCCACCAGCAGACCGCACTGGTCGCCCTGGTGAACCAGCTGGCGCGCATTGGCGACCAGCGCGCCATGCGACAACATCGCGCCTTTCGGCACCCCGGTCGTGCCGCCGGTATATTGCAGGACGGCGATATCGGACGGGACGGTTTCGATTGCCGGAACGGGCGCGTTTTCAGCATCCCGGATCAGCGCATCGAAGCGCAAGTGTTTCTTATCCTCGGGAATACGCGCCAGGTCGGAGCGCTTGAACAGGCGAAACAGCAACCCCTTCAGCGGCGGCAGAACCTTTGCCATCGGGCAGACGATCACCCGTTTCAGATCCGTCTCGCCGACGATGGGCCCGAGATTCTTGTAAACCGCCTCCAGATCGAGCGTGATCATGAACTCGGTTCCGGAATCACGAATCTGATCGCGAATCTCGCGGCTGGTATAGAGAGGATTGAAGTTGACGACGATGCCGCCCGCCTTCAGCACGGCGAAGAAACCAATGACCGAATAGGGGGAATTGGGAAGGCAGAGCCCGACGCGCGTGCCCTTGCGAACGCCAATGGAGGCAAGCCCGGCTGCAAACCGGTCGGACAAGGCATCGATCTCGCCATATGTCCAGGTTCGGTCAAAGAACTCGACGGCCGTTTTATCGGCGAAGCGCGCGACCGATTCTGCCAGGAAAGCCGTCAGCGTGCCAGCGCTCAGGTTCAAGGCGTCGTCGGCCGCGCCGGTCTCAGCGCGGTTGGGCGGCTTTGCTCCCTCGCTCGGGACTGCAGTATCGAAATCCTCTTGCACGCCTCCTCCTTCTTGCGCGGACACCCTCCTCAAGGCTTCTGTCCGCGCAATTTTCCTTCGACATGACCATTACGATACCCTATAAACGTATACGTCATATTATTCAAGGCCGATATTGACGGGTCCGGCAGAGATCTGGAAAACGGCGTATTTCCATGGTTCCAGAAGGGTTTGGGGAACAACATGTATGTCTGGGGACGACTGATCAGGGCCATGATCAAGGCGAAATTCGCACCGACGATCCACCCGCCTGAAGATATCTCCTCGATTACCCTGAGGGTCTGGCCCCAGGACCTCGACATCAATATGCACGTCAACAATGGCAGATATCTGGCCTTCATGGATATCGGCCGGTTCGATCTGCTGGCACGATCCGGGCTCGGCGCACAGGTCTTGCGCGAGAAATGGCAGCCCGTTCTGACCGGGGTGAACGCGCGTTACCGGCGTTCGCTTGGCGTGTTTCAGCGCTTCCGGCTCGAAACCAGGGTTGCCGGCTGGACGGAGAACTCGCTGTTCATGGAGCACAAGATCATCCCGCTCAGCGGCCGGCACAAGGATGAAGTCGCGGTGACGGCGACAGTGCGCGCGGTGATGCTCAAGGATGGCCGAAAGCTGCCCGCGACCGAAATGCTCTCCCCGCTCGGCCCGCTCCCGGAAAGCCCGCCGCTTCCGGAAGCCTGCGCGCTGCTGATGTCGCCGGAGGAACGGGCAAGGGCGCGCAGCGGCGAGGACGCAAAAGCGCAAAACGCACGGCTCGGATGACCTTTCCGAGGAGGAGGAACCAATGCTGAACCCGACATCGCTTTCGGCGCGCCTGCGCCTTCCGGTGATCGCTGCCCCGATGTTTCTGGCCTCGGGACCAGATCTCGTGACCGCCTGCTGCCGCGCCGGCATCTGCGGCACCTTTCCCGCCCTCAACCAGCGCACCAGCGACGGGTTCGCCGACTGGCTGCGCGCGATCGAGGCAGACCTCGCCGCTTATGACAATCCTGCCCCCTTCGGCGTAAATCTGATCGTTCACAAGAGCAATACCCGCCTTGAAGCCGACCTGAAGATCGTCGTCGAACACAAGGTGCCGCTGGTGATCACCTCGCTCGGCGCGGTCAAGGCGGTGGTGGACGCCGTCCATTCCTATGGCGGGCTGGTCTTCCATGACGTCACGAATCGGAGGCACGCGGAAAAGGCGGTGGAGGCCGGCGTCGACGGCATTATCGCGGTCGCGGCCGGGGCCGGCGGCCATGCCGGCACGCTGAGCCCGTTCGCGCTGGTATCGGAAATCCGCTCGTTCTTCTCCGGCCCGCTGGCGCTTTCCGGCGCGATCTCGACCGGCGCGCATATTGCGGCAGCGCGCGCGCTCGGGGCCGACTTCGCCTATATCGGCACCCGCTTTCTGGCGACAAGCGAAGCGATCGCCCCCGGCGCTCACAAGCAGATGATCGTTGAAGGGCGCGCTGCCGATATCGTCTACACGCCAGCGATCTCGGGCGTTCCGGCCAATTTCTTGAGACCCAGCATCATGGCCGCCGGGCTCGACCCGGACAATCTGCCGCCGCATAAAGCCATGAACCTCGCCTCCGAGGCGAAGGCCTGGAAGGCGGTCTGGTCCGCCGGCCAGGGGATTGGCGCGATTGACGACATTTTGACGGTGGAAGCGCTCGTCGACCGGTTCGATGCCGAATATCGCGCTGCTTGCGCTCGACTCTGAAACCCGGCCGGAACCATCGTTCCGGCCGGCCTTGCATTGAAAGTCTCAGAGCTTCTCGGTCAGTTCCGGAACCGCACTGAAGAGATCGGCGACAAGGCCGTAATCCGCGATCTGGAAGATCGGCGCTTCCTCGTCCTTGTTGATCGCGACAATCACCTTGGAATCTTTCATGCCGGCCAGATGCTGGATCGCGCCGGAAATGCCGCAGGCGATGTAGAGATCCGGCGCCACCACCTTGCCGGTCTGGCCGACCTGCCAGTCGTTCGGGGCATAGCCGGAATCGACGGCGGCGCGCGAGGCGCCGACGGCCGCACCGAGCTTGTCGGCCAGCTTTTCGATGACCGCGAACTGTTCGGACGAACCGACGCCACGTCCGCCGGAAACCACGATGCGGGCCGAGGTCAGCTCCGGCCGGTCGCTTTCGGCCACCTTGTCGGCAACCCACTCGGACGCAACCGCCGCATCCGGCGCGCTCACCGTCTCGACGGGTGCCGCACTGCCCTCGCCCGCCGCCTCGAAACCGGACGTGCGGATGGTCACGAGCCGCACCGGATCGCGCGACTTCACCGTCTGGATCGCATTGCCGGCATAGATCGGCCGGTCGAAGGTCTCGGCGTCGAGAACGGCGACGACATCGGAAATGATCATGACATCGAGCCGGGCGGCGACGCGCGGCAGGATGTTCTTGCCGTCGCTGGTCGCCGGCGCGGCGATGACGTCGTAATCGCCCGCAAGCGTAACGATCAGTTCGGCGGTCGCTTCCGCCAGCCGGTGGGAGAGCGTATCGGCGTCGGCGACAAGCACCTTCGAAACGCCGTCGATGCGCGCGGCCTCATCAGCGGCGGCGGAAAGACCCGCGCCGGCAACAAGCAGGGTCACATCCCCGAGGTCGGAGACGGCCCTGACCGCGCGCGCGGTCGCATCGCGAACCAGAGTATCGCCGCTGGTTTCGGCAAGCAGCAGAACAGACATCACAGAACCCCCGCTTCGTTTTTCAGCTTTTCGATCAGCGCATCGACGGAATCGACCTTAATGCCGCCCTTGCGCCCTTCCGGCTCACGTGTGCGCACGATTTCGAGTCGCGGAGCGATGTCGACGCCGTAATCCGCGGCGGTTTTCTCCTCCAGCGGCTTCTTCTTGGCCTTCATGATGTTGGGCAGCGAAGCATAGCGCGGCTCGTTGAGGCGCAGGTCGGTGGTGATGATCGCCGGCAGCGCAACCGAAATCGTCTGCAGCCCGCCATCGACCTCGCGCGTGACCTCCGCACGGCCATCGGCAATATCCACCTTGGAGGCGAAGGTCGCCTGCGGCCAACCGAGCAGCGCCGCCAGCATCTGCCCGGTCGCGTTCATGTCATTGTCGATCGCCTGCTTGCCGGCGATCACCAGATCGGCCTTCTCGGCCTCGATGACGCCCTGCAGCAGCTTGGCGACGGCGAGCGGCTCGATATCGGTCGCAGCACTCTCGGCGGCCACGATCAGGATCGCCCGGTCGGCGCCCATGGCGAGCGCGGTGCGCAGCGTTTCCTGCGCCTGGCGAACGCCGATGGACACGGCGACCACCTCTTGCGCCACGCCCTTCTCCTTCAACCGGATCGCCTCTTCCAAAGCGATCTCATCGAAGGGGTTCATCGACATCTTGACGTTGGCGAGATCGGGACCGGACCCGTCCGGCTTCACCCGCACCTTCACATTGTAATCGATCACCCGCTTGACGGGTACAAGCACTTTCATGGCCGCACATCCTCCGTTTTCCCAGTACGGATAGAAATCTATCCTATCGGCGCCAATAGCTTCCCACGCCGAAATTACATATAGGTAAACTATATGACGTATAGGTCATATTACAGGACGCGTGGACTTTGCAAGCCCTTTCGAGCGTGACGCGCCGCCGCTCCAGCAGCGCATGCGCCGCTTTCACGAGAGCCGTCGAATGACTGAACAGAAACGTGGAGAAATGCCTTTGAACGATCGCTGCGCGATCATAGCCGAATCAGGGGCGCCCCTTGTGATGCAGGAGGCGCCCCCTATTGGCTCCGGGCCACGATAGCCGTGCCGCTCAGGCCGATTTCGCCGGTCGGACGATCCGTGCCCATTCCGGGATCCAGTCGTGATGGGCGATCAGCAGGTCATCGACCAGTGACCAGATCTGGTCGAGGTCGAGCTCGGCGGCTGTGTGCGGGTCCATCATCGCGGCGTGATAGAGATGTTCGCGGTTTTCGTTCACCAGGGCTGCCACCGTCAGTTCCTGCACATTGATATTGGTGCGGATCAGCGCCGTCAGCTGCGGCGGGAGATCTCCGATATGGGTCGGCTGAATACCGGATGCGTCCACGAGACACGGCACTTCCGCCGCGCAGTTTTCCGGCAGCGAGGTGATGCAGCCATTGTTGCGGACATTGCCGTAGATGACGGACGGCTCGCCGGTCCATACGGAGTTCATGATCGAGGAGGCATATTCCTTGCTCTGCTCGACCTTGATCTCATCGGCCTTCCTGTATTCTGCCGCCTGATCCTTCCATTTGGCGATCTGCTCGACGCAGCGGACGGGGTATTCGTCCAGCGGAATGCCGAATTTCTCGATCAGGTCCTCGCGGCCTTCCTTGATGAAATAGGGTGTGTATTCGGCAAAATGCTCCGAGCTTTCGGTGACGAAATAGCCGAGCCGCGTGAGCATTTCATAGCGCACCTTGTTGGGGCAGCGCGGGTTCCAGCTTGACGGTTTCGGGAACCGGCCCTCGCGGTAACCGCGCACCAGATCGGGGTAGAGGTCGCGGTAGCTGCCGTCTTTCTGGCGATGTTCGAATTTCAGGAAGAAGGCCATGTGGTTGATGCCGGCCGAGCGATAGCGGATTTCCTCGTAGGGAATGTCCAGATCGCGGGCGAGTTCGCCGGCCGTGCCCTGCACCGAATGGCAAAGCCCGACTTGCTTGATCTTCGGATACTTTTCCGCAATCGCCCATGTGTTGATCGCCATCGGGTTCACATATTGCAGCAGAATGGCCTCGGGGCAGACCTGCATCATGTCCTCGCAGATCGACCAGAGATGCGGCACGGTTCTGAGGCCCCGCATGATGCCGCCGACGCCGAGCGTGTCGGCGATCGTCTGGCGCAGCCCGTATTTCTTCGGCACCTCGAAATCGGTCACGGTGGCCGGTTCATAGCCGCCGATCTGGAAGGCGACGACGACGAAATCGGCGCCCTCCAGCGCCGCGCGCTGGTTGGTATGCGTGGTAATCACCGATTTCGAGCCAAGCGTGCGGGCGAGCTTGCCGGCAACGATCTCGCTTTCGGCAAGCCGCTCCGGATTGAGGTCCATCAGGGCGATGGACGCATCCTTCAGGGCGGGACGCTGCAAGGCGTCGCCGATGATGTTTTTCATGAAAACCGTGGAGCCGGCGCCGATGAAGGTGATCTTGGGTTGTCTTGCCATGGTGTAATTCCTCAAATTCAGGCGGCAACTTCGAAGGCGGCCTTGACCAGTCGCTTCGTGTAGTCTGTCTGCGGGTTCTCCAGCACATCGCGCACCGGACCCTGTTCAACGATTTTGCCGTGCTGCATGACGCAGACACGGTGGCAGAGCGCCCGCACGACCTTCAGGTCATGCGAGATGAAGAGGTAGCTGAGGCCCCGCTCGCTCTGGAGCTTGCGAAGGAGTTCGATGATCTGCGCCTGCACGGAGAGGTCGAGCGCCGAGGTCGGCTCATCGAGCAGGATGAACTCCGGCTCAAGCGCCACCGCACGGGCAATGGCGATGCGCTGGCGCTGGCCGCCGGAAAACTCATGCGGAAACCGGTGGGTGATGGAGCCCGGCAGGCCGGCATCGACAAGCGCATCGCGCACCCGCTCGTTGCGGTCCTTGCCGGACGAGCCGATATTGTTGACGATCAGCCCCTCCTCGATGATCTGGCCGATCGTCATGCGCGGGTTGAGCGAGGAAAACGGATCCTGAAACACCACCTGCATGCGCGAGCGCAAGGGCCGCATCTGTTCGCGGGAAAGCCCCTCGATGTGTTTATCGTCGAAGAGCACCGTGCCGCCATCGGAATGGATCAGACGCATCAATGCCTGGCCGAACGTGGTTTTTCCCGATCCGCTTTCCCCCACAAGCCCCAGCGTTTCGTGCTTCTTGAGCGTGATCGACAGATCATTGACCGCGAGAAGCTGGCTGTAGCTGGACTTGAAGAAGGTGCCGGTTTTCAGCGTGAAGGCAACCCGAACGTCCCGGCCCTCCAGAATGGTCTGCGAGCCTTCCGGCAGCGGATTGGCCTCGCCCGAGGGCTCGGAGCCGAGAAGCTTTTTCGTATAGGGGTGCCGCGGGTCGGTGAAGAGCGCCCTGGTCGTGTTGTGCTCTCGCACCACGCCTTCGCTCATCACATAGACATAATCCGAGAAATGCTGGACCACGGTCAGGTCGTGGGTGATCAGGATGACGGCCATGCCGAGTTCGAGCTGCAATTCCCGGATCAGCCCGAGGATCTGCGCCTGAACCGTGACATCGAGCGCCGTAGTCGGTTCGTCGGCGATCAGCACGTCCGGCTTGTTGGCAAGCGCCATGGCGATCATCACGCGCTGGCGCTGCCCGCCGGAAAGCTGGTGCGGGTATTGTTTTAAGCGCGCCTCCGGTTCCGGGATTTGCACCTGCCGCAGGAGCTCGATGGTTTCCTCTTCCGCCTTTTTCTTGCTCACGCGGCGGTGGGTCTGGATGGCTTCGACGATCTGGGAGCCGATCGTGTAGATCGGGTTCAGCGAACTCATGGGCTCCTGAAAGATCATCGAAATCCGCGATCCGCGCATATCCCGACGCCGGCGTTCGGAGAACTTGAGCACGTCCTCTCCATTGTATTTTATCGTGGCACCGTTGCCGACACGCGCGCGCTTTGGCAGCAGGCCCATCACCGTTCTGGCGGTGACGGACTTGCCGGAGCCGCTCTCGCCGACGATGGCGATGGTCTCGCCCCGATAGAGCTGGAACGAGACATCGCGCACGGCATTCACCGTGCCATCCTCGACCGCGATATCGACAGCGACATTGCGGGCGTCGATGATCGGCGCGCCCTGCTGTTCGCCATGGTCGCGCCGCGTGGAAGGCGCCGTGTCATGTCTGAGGTCGTCAGTCATTGAAAGCGTCTCCTTCTCAATAGGGGTCGATGGCATCGCGCAGACCGTCGCCGAACGCGTTGAAGGCGAAGACGGTCAGAAGCACGAAGGCGACAGGCGACAGCAGCCAGGGATAGGCGCCGATCACCGCGTAATTGGAGGTGTCGCGCAGCATCAGCCCCCAGGAAATCATCGGCGGTTTGACCGCAAAGCCGAGGAAGCCGAGAAAGGCTTCGAGCAGCACGACCGTGGGGATGGCAAGCGTGACCGCGACGATCACATGGCTCATCACATTGGGCAGGATATGGCGGAAGATGATGCGCTTGTCGGTGGCGCCGACGGCAATCGCCGCGCGCACATAATCCATGCGCACCAGCCCCATCGTCTTGCCGCGCACCTCGCGCGACATCTGCGCCCAGCCAAGCGCGGACATCACCGCGATGACGAAGCCGAGAAACACCTTGGTCGGGGCGGTGACGGGAATGAGCGAGGCCAGCGCCAGATAGAAGGGCAGTTGCGGAAAGGCGAGCACCAGCTCGACGAAGCGCTGGATCCACGAATCCACCGGCCCGCCGAAATAACCGGACGTCATGCCGACGGATGTTCCGACAATGGTGACGACGGTGACCACGGTGAGGGCGATCAGAAGCGAAATCCGAGAGCCGTAGAGAATGCGCGACAGCACGTCGCGACCCAGCTTATCGGTGCCGAGAAAATGGATCACGGAGCCATCGGTCGCGCCGATGAAATGGCGGTTGGCCGGAATAAAGCCGAACAGCCTGTAGGGCGCGCCCTTCACGAACAGACCGATGATCTGCGGATTGTCGTAATCCTTGCCGACAAGCGGCTGGAAGGTGACCGGGTCGAGTTCGCCGGTATCGCCAAGCGGATAGACGCGCGGCGGAAACACGAATTCGCCGTCCTTGCCAAACACAGTGACCATCTGCGGCGGCTGATAGGAATCGCCGGTGACGCGCGGATCGGCGGGCGACAGGAAATCGGCGAACACGGCGACGAACAGCAGGAAGACGACCAGGATCAGGCCCATCATGCCGGAAAACGACCGCTTCAGCCTGCGCCACACCAGTGCCAGATAGGTTTCGTTCTTGTCGGCTTCCGGTTCTTTGACCGTGTCGACGGTTTGCAGGATGTTGTCGGTCATGCCGCGGCCCTCCCGGTCTGTCTGACGCGCGGATCAAGGGCCACAAGCAGAAGGTCGGCGATGATATTGCCGATCAGCAGCATGGCCGAAAGCAGCAGCATGAAGGTCGCCGTGACATAGACGTCGCCCACCTGCATCGAACCGACGATGGCCGGGCCGACGGTCGGTAGCGCGAAGATGATGGCGACCTCGATTTCGCCGGTCAGCATGTAGGGCAGGACAACGCCCTGATACATGACGAGGGGATGCAGCGCATTGGGCACGGCATGGCGCATGATCACCTTGCGCTCCGAAAGCCCCTTGGCGTGCGCCGTCTCGACATATTGCATGTTCAGCGTGTCGAGCAGGTTGCCGCGCATGACCCGCATATTGTAGGCGAGCCCGCCAAAAGTGGCGATCGCGACGACCGGCCAGATGTGCTGCACCAGATTGACGAACTTGCCCCAGGACCAGGGCGCCCCGCCATATTGCGGCGAGAAGAAACTGCCCACTTCGTTGACGTCGAAATGGAAGACGAGGACGTAGACGATGATCAGCGCCATCAAAAAACGCGGCACCGTCATGCCGAGAAAGGCGACGCCCGAGAGCGCCGTATCGATCCAGCTATATTGGCGTGTCGCCGCCACGATGCCGAAGCCGATGCCGAGAATGGAGGCGAGGATGTGGCAGGTCAGCGCCAGCGCCAGCGTGCGCGGCAGCCGCTCGGCGACGACGTCGGAAACCGGCTTGTTGTAGTAGAGGCTTTGGCCGAAATCTCCGTGAAAGACGATGCCCTTTACCCAGTTCAGATACTGGACCGGCATGGAATCGTCGAGACCATGGGCTTTCCGATAGGCCTGAGCCTGCGCATCTGCCTGCTCGAATGAGGCTCCGCCCTGATTGATCGCCTGCGAGCGGATATAATCGCTGTAATCGCCCGGCGGGGCCTGGATGATGGCGAAGGTCACGATGCTGAGCACGAACAGCAGCATCAGCCCCGACATGATCCGGTTGAACAGAAATCGTGCCATTTTATCCTTGCGTCCCTTGGCTGTGCGGACCGGCAACTGGAGGAGAACAGGGTCGCCGGTCCGCGAGGTTGGCGGCGGCGCTTTCGCAAGAGCCGCCGCGACGCTTTCGGGTGTCAGCCTTCGACCGGGCCGTCGCCGCCCAGCTTGCCGGGAAGCGTTTGCGGAAACAGCTGATAGTCCTGCTGCTCGTCCGCCGGAACGAACATGCGCTCGCGGATAATCGCGTCTTCCGCCCAGTTGAACATGAAGATCGGCGCACCGGCGGCGACATTGTCGAGACGCTTGTTCACGATCAGCGCGCCCGGATATTCCGTCAGTCCAACCATGTCGACGTTCTGCGTTGCGACGGTCTGATACTGTTTCATCAGCTCGGCGCGCTCATTGTCATCGTCGGTTGCGATGAACTGGTTGACGATATCAACCATCTCTTTCTCATAAGGCATAAGGTCGACGGTTCCGTCCGGGCCGGCGCGGTGATGCCAGCTGGTACGGGGGCCGACCGGGGCCAGCTGCGTCGTGCCCTGAACCACAGATGCAAGAGAGGGCGGATTGCGCAGGATGTGCCAGTCAAAGTCACCGGCATAGCGCATCGAGTCATACTGATTGTTTTCGACTGCGTTTTGAATGACCCTGAGGCCGACCTGCTGGAGCTGGCCGATCACGGCTTCCGAAAGGTTTAGGTCTGTCGTGTAGTTCGATCCGACCAGCAGCACGATGTCCACATCCGCACCATTCAGCGTGTCGGCAGGCCAGTTGACGAAACCGTTGCCGTCCGTGTCCTCAAGGCCGACGGAGGCAAGCAGTGCCTTCGCGCCTTCCGGGTCATAAGGATAGTAATAGGTCGATTCCCGGTCATAGAAGCTGGTGCCGGAATTCAGGCCGCCGGGGTAGATGGCGGTGAACGGGCCGCGCACCAGCGAATCCCCAATCGCCTGACGGTCGAGCGCCATGGTCACGGCCTTGCGGAAGTCCGGATTGCGGTTGAGCTCACGCACGGCCTGGGCGCGTTCGTCAGGATCGCCCCAGCCATTGCCGGAGAGGTTCATGCGCATGTTGTAGCCGATCAGGCGCGGGCCGAATGCCAGTCTTGCCGGTGCATCCTCCTCGGCGGCGCGGCGCAGTGCCACGACGAAGTTTTCCGGCTGTTCGAGGTTGGAAAGATCGGCGGAACCCGCAATCGTCTGGATGTCGCGGTCGGCCCAAGTCGACAGCTTGTACTGCAGCTCATCGATGTAGGGCAGCTGGTGGCCGTCCTCATCGACTTTCCAGTAATAGGGATTGCGGCGCAGAACGATGATATCGTCGGGCCGGTATTCGACCGGCGCCCAGGCGCCCATGACCGGCCAGTTCATCATTTCCGGCGGAAAGCCGTTGCGATACTCGTCATAGGTCGTATCGGCATATTTCGGGTGTTTGGTCTTCAGTATATGCGCCGGGCCGGGGCAGAAATCGCCATAGGCCATGTTGAACAGATACTGGCGCGGGAAGGCTTCGGCAAAGGTCCATTCGACCGTGTAGTCGTCCACGGCCTTCAGTGTCGTGTCGGAGCCGAAGGTTTCGCGCGTTGCGCCATTGAGCGGAGACACATTCGGGTCGACGATATTGTCTTCCCACATGAACATAACGTCTTCGGAGGTAAAGGGCTCGCCATCCGACCATTTCGCACCCTCGATCAGGTGCATGGTCAGCGTGTGCCCGTCCTCCGACCACTCCCAGCTCTTGGCAAGGTTGGGCAAGGGCTCCATGTCACTCGCCTCAACCTGATAGAGCGGCGCGGTGCGGGTCAGGCACTCATACATGCCGATGTCGATGCCGCCCCATCCCTGCGCCTGGCCGGCCTGATAGTTCCAGCCTTCCGGCCGGCCCCCGATCACATGGCGCAGCGTGCCGCCGTAAACGCCCATGCCGTCCGGCATGTTGCCGGTCTTGAAGACCAGTGGCTCCTTCGGCAGCCGTTCCTCGACGGGCGGCAGCGCGCCGGTGTCGACAAATTGCTCCGTCACCCATTCCGGTTCGGAATAGGATGGCAGCGATCTGAATTCCTCGATCGCGTTGCGCGGCACATAGGTGATCTTGGCCTGGGCCGGGAAATCCGGCTGCGGCGGCACGACCGTCATTTCCGAAGCGAGTGCTCCGGAAACAAGGGCGAGGCTTGAAATCCCGGCGGCCAGGACACTGGCCAGATGTCGGGCAGAAAGGTGCGGTGTCATCGTGTCGTCCTCCCGTTTTGACACTGAATGCGAAGGCGCATGGCCGTTCGCCGGTTGTTCCGCCGGCAAGGCTCCTACCCACAAGGCCGCCGGAACAGGAAAGACCGGACCGGCATGCCGCCGGACCGGTCGAGATTAAAACGTCAGGCGTTGGCCGCCGCTCGCTCGGCTTCCTTTTCCGCGCGCATTTCATCGACCGAGCGAATATGCCGGCGAGCCGCCCCATCCCATTCGCGGGTTTTGACCGTGGCCCTAGAAAGCCGCTCTTTGGCGCCGTCGATGGCATGCGCATATTGCGGCAGCCATGCGGCCTGGGCGACAACCATCTCGTCCACCATCTGCCAGACCTCCTCCGGCGTGCAGACGGCGCCGACCAGCGGATCGTGCAGGACGGCCAGTTTCAGAAGATCGAGATCGCCGGTGACGGCCGCATGAACCGACATGCGCTGCACGTTGATCGAGGCCATGCAGGTAGCAGCACAGGCTTCCGGCAGCGTGATGCCGGCGACCATGTTGAGACCGAAACGGTCAACAAAGCCGGGCGATTCAATGATGCAGTCATCCGGCAGATTGGTGATCACGCCGTTGTTCTTGCGGTTGAAATGGCCGCGATAGACCCGGCCGGTCTCGAGCCCTTCGAGAATATAGCTGGCATGTTCGCTCGAGCGCTTCTTCGGGTCGATCGGCTTTGCCGCATCTTCAAGGAAGCCGTCATATTCGGTCTCGAACCAGTTGCGATTTTCCGCCGTGTAGCGCAAATAGCCGCCGGTTTCGCCATGAATCCAGTCGGACATGTCGATCCAGCGGGTAATTTCCTCCGGGCGCTTGCGATACCAGGGCAGGTATTCGGACAGGTGGCCGTTGCTTTCGGTCGAGTAGACGCCGAAACGCTTCAGCACGTCGATGCGGACCTTTTCCTGTTTCGAGATCACCGGATGCGCCTCGAAGGCGGCGATCAGTTCGTCCTTTTCGATTCTGCGGCCGTTGACGCGCAGATCGGTGAACCAGGTCTGATGGTTGATGCCGGAGCAGATATAATCGAGTTCGTCCTGTTTAACGCTGAGCACTTCCGCGATCTGTTCCGCGCCGTGCTGGACGCCATGGCAAAGGCCGATCGTATCGACCTTGCCGTATTCATTGGCAGCCCAGGTGTTCATCGCCATCGGATTGGCATAGTTGAGGAAGCGGGCGCTGGGCTCGGCCACCTCGCGGATGTCCTTGCAGAAATCCAGAATGACCGGAATATTGCGCTGGCCGTAGAGAATGCCGCCGGCGCAGATCGTGTCCCCGACGCACTGGTCGACGCCGTATTTCAGCGGAATGCGGATATCGTCGGCGTAAGCCTCAAGCCCACCGACGCGAACGCAGGAAATCACATAGCGCGCGCCCTCGATCGCCTTTCGGCGGTCCGTGGTCGCGGTGATGGTGGTCGGCAGGCCGTTGGCCTCAACGATCTTCTCGAGGATGGTTTTCACCATCGTCAGGTTCTTCTCGCTGATATCCGTCAGCGCGACCTCGATGTCCGCGAACTCCGGAACGCACAGGATATCCTTGAACAGCGTCTTGGTGAAACCGACGCTGCCGGCGCCGATAATGGCTATTTTGAAAGCGCTCATAGCCGCCTCCCTGAAACAGGAACTACACACAGGGTAAAATCAAACGCAACACACAGGTTCGCCACTTCCGGAAAGGCCTTACCGAAAAGGTTGGCCTGACGGATATACTCTGCCTGCTATGCTTGTTTTTCAAACTCCCGGCCGGCATTATGCAGCACTCTGCGGAACATCACAGAGAGGGATTTGTGCTTTCATGGGTAATTTTGTGCTGCAGGAATTGCGAGAGAAAGCGCCCATCGGACGTCTGATTTCGCTGCCGCGGGGCCATCAGGATCTGCATGCCATGCCGGTCAGCGCCGGCTACGAGATCCGCACCAAGCCGGACTATCAGTGGGATGGAAGGCGCCGCGGGCAAAGCCCATACTCGGTGATCCAGCACACGATCGCCGGTGCGGGAAACCTGCGTTTTGAAAACCAGACCTACCGAATCCGGCCGGGTGAAACCATGCTCACCCTCATCCCGCACAATCACCGTTACTGGCTGGAAGAGGGCGGCATGTGGGAGTTCTTCTGGATCTCGCTCAATGGCGAGGAGGCGATGCGCATCCAAAGGGCGGTTTTGGCAACCACCGGTCCCGTACTGAAACTGAAGGAGGAGACGGTCAATCAGCTCGCCGATTGTCTCGGTCGACTGATCTCTTCGGAAACCGACACCCCGGCCCGGGCCTCTGCCGTCGCCTATGAGGTGACAATGCTGCTGTATGACGACGTTTTCGGCGTTCACACCATGCCCCCGGTGGAAAGCCGGGCGATGCAGCGGGTGACCCATTATATCGATGCCAATCTGGAAAAGCCGTTGCCTGTGGACAGGCTGGCCGAAATATCCGGCTTCAGCCGCGCGCATTTCTCGCGGCTCTTTGCCCAGTCGGAAGGCATGCCGCCCGCAGAATACGTGCTCCTGCGCCGCCTGAAACAATCGACACGGCTGCTGGCAAGCGGCGACCATACGATCAAAGAGGTAGCCGGCATGTCCGGCTTTGCCGACCCGAATTATTACGCGAAGGTGTTCCGCCGCTATTTCCGCGTCAGCCCCACGGAATTCAGAAAAATCGGCCTTGCCGCCAGCATCATGACCATGAACACCGAAACCCACCCGCCCGCGCTGCAAAAAGAGCCGGTCGAGTATCCGGAAACGGACACGGCCTAGGGACTATTCATCGGCAGTTTATTGGGACGTCGGTTCGGCCGGTCGCTCCTCTTTCCAACCGCCCTTCGCGTGATATCGCTATGCAATCTCTCTGTCTTGCAGGGCGAACAGATGAAGCCAGCGCTTGTCAAACAGTTCCTTGACTTCGGGATGGGTATCGAGAACGCTATTCTTGCGATTGCGCAGAAAGGATGCCTGCCCCGTCGCCAGAACGCTGCCATAGGTCGGAAGATCACCGAGATCCGAAATGACGCCGCCAGCGCTTCATGGCGATGCCGGCTTCCATTCTGTCGCGTTCAAAGGGCTTCGCGCCGGCCCCCTGCCCTCTCCGCCATAAGGCGAGGCGGCAAGGCGGCTTTCAATCCGTCTTGCCGCCTCGCGGATGCAGGGGCGGAGGATCGCCCGCCCCTTCAATGACCAAAGTGTGGCCTTGCGATCACTCGCTTTCGATACCACGCTGACGCAGCCAGGCGCGCATGGCGTCGATCTCCTTCTGCTGCTCGGCGATGATATGCTGCGCCAGTGCCATATTGACGCGATCCGATCCGGCAGCGAGCTGGATGCGGGCCATGTCGATGGCGCCCTGGTGGTGCGGGATCATGCCGAGCACAAAGGCAACGTCCGGATCGTCATGGCGGAGACCTTCCATCATCTCTTCATGCATGCCCATCATCGACTGCTCATAGGCTTCGGTCACCGTCAGCGCGCCGGCGTCCGGGGCTTCCGTTCCCTGCCCGCTATTGTCACCGTTCATATCCGGAGAGGCGATCGGACCGTGCGGATACTCAAGCGAGAAGGTGTGGGTCGCCATTTCGGTCTGTTCGGTGCGCAGCTCGGCCATCGTCTGCGCATCCGGGCCGAAGAAGGCGGCATGAAGGCCCCAATAGGCGGTTGCAAAAATCACCAGCGCCGACGCAAGGCCGAGCGGAACGCCGACAAGCGAGCGCCGGATCCAGCCCCAGAAATGCAGCTCCCGAGTATGGTCGACTGCGATGGCGACGATGATGGCCATGATCAGCGCGTGGCCGATCAGGTCGATCCGCCCGAAGGGGTAAACGGCGGCATTGAAGATCACGAAAAGCGCGATGGCCGAAAGCCTGCGGATGAGCGGCGTCGCCAGCAGGCCGAAGCCCATGGTGAATTCGGCAACACCCGCCATCGGGATGAACATGTCGCGCGGAATGCCAAAGGTCAGGAAGGGCTTTTCGACCACCAGCGGATAGAACCATTCCGGATAGGCGAATTTTTCGAGGCTCGACCACATCAGCGCGATGGCGACGCCCCAGCGCAGCAGTTCGAAGCGATGCTTGCGCCAGTCCGGGCGGTTGGAGCTTTCAAGCACCAGATAGCCCGCGACAGCAACGCCAAGCGCCAGATAGTCGAGCAGATGGAAGAACTCGTAATCGCGCAGCGCCAGAACCCAAAGGAAGATGATGCCCGCCGCCGAAAGCGGCATGGTCTTGCGCGACACGATGCCGGCGGCGATCAGAAGCTGCAGCCAACTGACCCATTCGGCGGGCGTCTGCAGATCTGGCGTCAGATAAATACCGCCGACGGCAAAAATCGCCACGAAGAACCCGGCAACGACGATGCGCATAAAGGCGTCAAGGTGCCGCCACAGCGGATCGGTCACCCGGTCCATGACATCCAGTGTCGCGGTACCGGCGGCGCTGCGCTCGATCAGCCGCGCGGCGATGAAAAAGACCAGGACCAGGACGATTCCGGTCCAGAAATAGGGATCGCTCAGTGTGCGCGTGAGCGGCGCTGGCGCCGCGTCGACGATATAGGGCGCGAACCACTTCACATGGGCGGAGGCCGAAACCGGAACCAGGGCGGCGCCCATGCCGAGAAGCCCGGCAAGGAATCGGTTGTTTTTTTGGTTGGGGGAAAACATGGAGTGCCTCCTTTGGTCAGGCAATTGCCGGCTTTTCTGCCGGCAGGGCAATGTCGGCGAGCGTCTTGCGATCACACTCGGCCAGAAAGGCTGCTTCAGCAGCAGCAAGTGTATGTTTGAGGCGACAGACCGGCGTGACGCTGCAATCGCCGTCCGGCGAAAAACACTCAACGAGAGACTGACCCTCTTCGAGAAGCCGAATGATCTCGCCAAGTCCAATCTCGGATGAGGCGCGCGCGAGGATCGCCCCGCCGCCCGCTCCTCTGCGGGTATCGACGATGCCGTGATGGGCAAGCCGCTGCATGATCTTGTTCAGGTGATTGCGGGAGACCCTGAACTCCTCGGCGATCTCCGCCGTCGAGAACACCCGTTCGGGATCGCTTGCCATCCGCATGAGGGCGCGCAGCCCGTAATCCGTAAAGCTCGTCAGTCGCATGATCCGCCATAACCTTTAATTGGCATTTAAAATACCAATTAAAGGTTATTTTGCTTGGTGGCAACAAGGCGCTACGACAGTTCTGCTATGTGTTTTAGACATGCCTCTTCAAGGAGGAGGACATGTCCCGAGAAGTCTCTGCCCGAAGAGCTTATAAGGCTGTTTACGGCCAATCATCCTTGGAGGCAGCCATCGCGCTTTGCTGCAAGGGCAAGGCCTCGTGATCGCGGCAGCGGATGAGCGGGTCAAACGCGCTCATCCGCGATGTTCGAAAATGGTCAAAAATGCAGCTTGATCAAGACGGATACTCTAATTGCCGACCACCGAGGGCAGCCAGAGCGTGAGCTGTGGCCAGAAGGTGATGATGAGAAGACCGACCAGAAGCAGGCAGAGGGGCACCATCAAACCCTGCACGATCTTGACCACGCTTAGGCCGGTCAGGCCGCTGGCGATATAGAGATTGGAGCCCACGGGCGGGGTGATGAAGCCGATCGCCAGGTTGACGGTCATGATCAGACCGAAGTGGATCGGGTCAACGTTGTACTGAGAGATCAGCGGCAACAAGATCGGCGTGAGGACGATGATCGCGGCAAGCGTCTCCATGACCATGCCGACCACCAGCAGCATCACATTGATCAACAGCAGCAGAACCAGCTCGTTCGAAACGTTTCCGCCAATCAGATTGCCGAGCATGGTCGGCACGCCGAGCAGGTTGAGCGTTCGTCCGATCGCCGCGCCGGTTCCGGCCAGAATGAGGATTGGCGCGATGGTCAATGCGGTTCCGGCGACGGTTCGAACCACGCCCAGTGGCGTCAGCTCGCGGAACACGACGATCGAAACGAAGGCGCTGTAGGCAACCGCGATCGCGGCCGCTTCAGTGGGCGTGAAGACACCGGAATAGATGCCGCCGAGCACGATGACAGGGGCCAGCAGCGCCCAGAAGCTGTCGATAAAGGCCCTGAACTTCGACACCCGGCCCGCATCGGTTTCGATCCTGTCCTTGTGGCGCGTGCCATACCAGAAGGCATAGCACATCAAAAGGCCGCCGATCAGCAGCGCCGGGAACACGCCGCCGATGAACAGAGCGCTGACGGAGACATTCGCCGACATGCCGTAGATGATCATCGGAATGCTGGGCGGCACGATCACGCCGAGCGTGCCGGCCGTCGTCACCAGCACAGTGGCGAATCTGAGATCGTAGCCCTGCTTGGTCAGGAGCGGGATTGCCATGGCACCGATGGCGGCGACCGTTGCGGGCGAGGAACCCGAAATCGCGCCGAACAGCATACAGGCCATCACGGTCGCGATCGCCAGACCGCCGTTCAGCCCGCCGATCAAGGCATCGGCAAAGCTGAACAGCCGGCGCGCAAGGCCGCCCTTGGTCATCAGGTCGCCCGCCATCATGAACAGCGGGACAGCCAGAAACGGGAAGGAATCGATTGCGGTGACGATCGTTCGAACGGTCTGTCCGGTGTTGACCGGCGCGCCGAACCACCCCGGGATGATAGCGCCATAGCCGAGCGCAATGGCAACCGGCACGGTGAGCAGCAGCAGAACAAAAAACGAAATGATGGACAGCGCCGGATACATCAGATGTCTCCATGCTCGTTTAGCGGGATCTGCTTGGCGACGAAATCGACGATCAGCGCCTGGATCGTTCTGACCAAGGTGAGGCTGAAACCCACCGGAATGGCGGCATAGACAACCCACATCGGAATGCCGAGCGCCGGCGACGTCTGGCCCAGCATGGCAAGACGCTCGATCAACGGAATGCTGGCCGAAATCATGATGGAGCTGAAGACGAGCATGCCGATATGGGCAATGACCGCAAACACCCGATAGCTTTTTTCACCGAACAGCAACGGCAGGAAATCGACGCTGATATGCCGTCTTTCCCGCACGGCGAGGCTGACCCCGACAATCGCCGACCAGACCAGCACATAGCGCGCCAGTTCCTCCGACCATGTGAACGGCGAACGCAGGAAGTACCGCATGATCACCTGCGCAAACAGGACCACGGACATGACGAGCAACGCGCCCGTCAAAAGGATGCGCTCAAAATAGCGTTCCAGGAAACGCAGGGCTTTCATGCTCACCTCCCAATCTCTTCACGAGGAAGCCGGGCGCGGTCGTGACAGCCGCGCCATCGGCAAGTTCATCCGGCTTTTGCCACCTTTTCGCGGAATTGCGCCGTGCCGGTTTCGATGTGCCCCAGAAGCGCTTCCAGCGCCCAGTATTTTTCGGCGATGTCGAAGTCAACAGCCCGGCTGGCGATGCCTCCGAACGTCCCCAGGCGCTGGTGATAGAGCTTGGCAAGCTTGGGATAGCCCATCGGCTCTGCCATGGCGGCGAGCGCAAGGAAAACAGCCAGTTCGTCAGCGAGTTCGCTGTGTTGCGGCCCCTTGGTCAATAGCCATTTATAGAGGTCTGGATGGAAATTCGTGAACACCCCGGTAAAACCGTTCGAGCCCGAGAGCATCGCCTGATGCGCAATCGCTGCATTGGCATTGACGATGGCAAGCGAGGTGTCTGCTGTCAACGCCACGCGCCGGCGCACCGTTTCGAGGTCGCAGGAGACATCTTTCAGGATGCCGAAACGATCCGAGCGCGCGCAGAACATCAGTTCGTCGTCGCTCAAAAGCCGCCGGTATGGTGCCGGGCATTCGTAAAGACCAAGCGGCAGGTCCTCCGGCAGTTTCTCCATCAGCCAGCCAAGATCGTCAATAAAGGCGGTCCCGCCCTTCTGGCCTGCGTCAAGACGGTTGGTGACGAGCACCAGCCCGTCGACGCCGGTTTCGGCGACGGCACTGAGTTCGCGCGCCTGATCTTCCAGCTTGTCGCTGACATGGCCGGAAGCGACGACAGGAAGACGGCCGCCCACGGTTTCGACGACGAATTTTGCGAGCGCAACCCGTTCTTCGAGGCTGAGAAAGAGCATTTCGCTCGACTGGCAGACGGCGAAAAGCGCATCGCAGCCATTGGCGATATACCATTCGATCAGCCGCGAAAGTCCCGAATAATCAATCGTGCCGTCGTCCTTGAACGGCGTAATCATCACCGGAATGATGCCTTCGATACGCTTAGTCATTGCTTTCGCCTTTGAGTACGCCGGGGTTGACCACATAAGGACGGATCCTCTGGTGGTGGCCGGACAGATAGTCGAGAATGTTTGAGACGCAGCGCTCGGTGACCAGCCTTTCGGCCATCTTGTCCATGCCCGAGACGTGCGGCGACAGGAGCACGTTGGAGAATTCGCGCAGCGGTGAAGAGGCCGGAAGGGGCTCGGTTTCGAACACGTCGAGGCCGACGCCGCCAATGCGGTCTTCCTTCAGCGCTGCAACAAGCGCTGCTTCGTCGATCAGCGGACCGCGCGAGGTGTTCACCAGAATGGCCGTTGGCTTGACGAGCGCCAGCCGCGCGGCATTGACAAGATGGCGGGTCTCGGGCGTCGAGGGTGCGTGGACTGAGATCAGGTCTGCCCTCGAAAACAGCTCTTCCAGATTTTCAACCCGCTTGGCGCCGAGGCCTTCGATCTGTTCGTCGCTGGCGAAGGGATCGTAGACGAGCGTGTCCATCTGGCTTGCCACGCAACGCCGCGCCATGGCGCCGCCAATCCGGCCAAGGCCGATGATACCGGCGGTGCGCCCCCAGAGGCCGGGGTGGAAACCATCGAAGAACCACTGGCCGGACTTCACCATCTGATCGCGCGGAACGATGCGGCAGGCCAGCGTCAGCGCCATGGCATGGGCGTATTCGGCCACGCTTTCGTGATTGGCGCCAAAGGCCATGGCAACCGGAACGCCGGCAGCGCTTGCCGCGTCCACATCGACCTTATCATACCCCACGCCCCAGCGCGCGATGATGCGCAGCGACGGCGCCGATTGCAGCACACGCGCCGTATAGGGCTCGCCGCCGGCAATGGTGGCGACAACGCCATCCTGCAGCTTTTCGATAAGTTCGCCCTCACTCGGAAGACGGAAGGTCTCATTGACCTCGACCGTAAAGCCCGCCTCCTTCAGCGGATCAAACAGGGCATCGCCGTTTTTGAACTGCTCGGTATTGACCAGTATTTTCTTGTGTTCAGTCATGATGCGTCCAGGCATTCTGGTTGGAATTTGCGGCTGCGGGCGCTGGGCCCGGCGCGACGGTCGGCGGCATCTACATGCCGCTCAGCAGGCCGCCGTCGACATAGAGCACCTGGCCGTTCATGAAGCTCGCGGCTTCGGAGGCCAGGAACACGGCAACGCCCTTCAACTCGTCCAGCTCTCCCCAACGACCGGCGGGCGTGCGCGCGCAGACCCAGTCGTTGAATTCCTTGTTCTCGAAGAGATCGGTGTTGAGCTCGGTGCGGAAATAGCCGGGGCCGATACCGTTGACCTGAATGTTGTGGCCTGCGAGCTCGCAGCACATGCCCTTGGTCAGCATGCGCACGGCGCCCTTGGTGGTGGTGTAGGGAACAATACTCGGCCGGCCGACTTCGCTGGCAAGCGAGCAGATGTTGATGATCTTGCCGCGCTTGCGTTCCGCCATGCGCGCCGAAACCTCGCGACCGACGAAGAAAACCGCGTTGAGATTGGTTTCGATCACGTCGCGCCAGAGTTCGTCCGTGATTTCGGTAAACGGCGACCGGCGCTGGATGCCTGCATTGTTGACCGCGATATCGATGGCGCCGATCTCGGTTTCGATCTTCTCTATGCCGGCCGCCACTACCTCGCTGTCCGTGACATCAAAGGGAACGGCGTGGACGGCGTAGCCCTTGTCCGCAAGCTTCGCCTGCGCTTCCGCCAGACTTTCCGGCTTTCTGGAATTGATGACGACCGTTGCGCCGGCATCGGCAAAAGCCTCGGCAATCGCAAATCCGATCCCTCGGCTGGAGCCGCTGACAAACGCGGTCTTGCCACTGAGGTCGAACATTTCCTTGATCATGAGTGTCTCCACGGTGGCACGCCTGCAATCACGCGAGATGCGGCCCTTCGCCCAGATGCGCGGTATTTCAGATGCATATCCTGCAATGTCGAAAACGGGACGCGCGCCACGCACGCGCCCCGCATCCGTCAGGACAGATCAGTTGGCGGTATTCGCCTGATCGATCGCGTTCAGCAGACCATCAACGATATCGTCGCCGACATCGGCGCGAATCTGGTCGATCATCGGCGCGGTGCGTTCCTGGAATTCGGCCAGCGCCTCCGGCGTCAGCGGGATGATTTCCATATGCTCGGCCAGTTCGGCGCGCTGATCAGCAAGCGCTGCATTCTGCGCATCCCACTGCGTTTCGATGGCATCGTCGAGAACACCGTCCACGACCTCCTGCAGGTCTTCGGGCAGGCTCTGGTACCAGGCATTGTCCATCAGAATGAGGTTTGCGAGCAGAATATGGTTGGTCTCGGTCAGGTAGTCCTGAACTTCATAGAACTTGCCGGAGAGGATGTTGAGGTAGGGGTTTTCCTGACCATCAACAACGCCCTGCTGCAGCGCGCCGTAAAGTTCGGTGTAGGCAATCGGGGTCGGCGCGGCGCCAAGAAGGTTCCACATCTCGATGTGATAGGGGTTTTCCTGAACACGGATGCGGAGCTTGGCCTTCTCGATATCCTCGACCGAGTGAACGGGAACATCGGAAGTGGTCAACTGGCGGAAGCCGATGTTGAAGAAGCCGGCGAGGCGGAAACCGCTGGGCTCCATGTAGCCTTCAAGGCTCTTGGAAAACTCGCTATCTAGCAGGACCTGCTTCTGCAGATTGGGGTCGGCCGGGAAAATGTACGGGATATCGAAGACAGCCAGCTGTTCTACGAAGGGAACCAGCGGTGATGTGCTCATCGTGGTGAGCTGGACATCGCCGAGCGCGATGCTCTCGGCCACTTCACGGTCGCCGCCGAGCGCGCCGCCGCCGTAGAGTTTCGCGGAAATGCGGCCGTCGCTCCGCTTGTTGATCTCCGATTCCATATATTCGAAGGCCTGATAGATCGGGCTGTCGGGATCGGTGACCTGCATCGACAGGACCATGTTGTAATCCGCCGCATGCGCGAGCGAAACGTGGGATGTGGCGATCAAAATGCCGCCGGCGGCAGCAGCCAAAATCTTGTTCATAGAAGCCTCCCTAAGACTTGTTTATAGCGACTGACGGCAGGCCGGAGCCTCTCTCCAAACCGCCCGACGACGATCAGACATTGCTGAAGCCGCCCGCTCAATCGTTGGTTCCGGCCCTCAAGATGGAGCCGTGCCATTTTTGATGCTGCTGGCCGGCGCCAGTGTCGGAAAACACGACATTCAAAAATGTTCGGAGATCTCTACATGCAACTGACATGTTAGTCAACACTCAGACGCATGCCAGCTATGCGCTGCGCCCGTCTACTCCCTCTCCTGTTCAATTCAGCATCGCATTGCGGGCAGCATCGCAATTGTTGACATGCACCTGACATGTTAAGATCGGATTCGATTTGCCCCAGCCTCTCGCAATCCGCTTGATCATCAAAAGAGACGACATGCCCGCTAAAACGCCCCCGAATTCGGTCTCCCCCGAACCGAGCTCCGAGCCGCCCGAACAGATGATGCGCGAAAAGGCCTATGAGCGGATCGAGGCGCTGCTCAATTCCGGCGAACTGAAGCCTGGACAACTCGTTTCCCAGCGCGAACTGGTAAAACTCACCGGGACCACGCTTGGCTCGATCCGTGAGGCGATCGCCCGGTTCCAGACTGAAGGTTTGCTGATTCCGCTGCCGAAGCGCGGCCTCATGGTGCCGAGCATGGATATCCAATTCGTGCGTGAGGCCTATGAGCTGCGCAAGGTGCTGGAACTGGCCGCCGTCGAGGCGGCGATGCGGAACATTCCGAAGGAGACGCTCGAATTCTGGATCAGAGAGTTTGAACGGGCAGAGGACGCCGCACCCGGCCAGGAGCAGGAACACGCGGATGCGCTACAGAAACTGGACTGGTCTATGCACAACGCGCTGATCGGGAGCATGCATAACGGGCTATTTCTCAACGTTTATCGGGTCACGGCGATCAAGATCCGGATGGCCGTGCAATACCGGTTGCGCGTTACGCCGTTCAACGCCGAACGCGTCAGACGCGAGCACCTCGCCTTCCTCATCCCGATGCGCGAAGGGCGTGTGGAAGCGGCTAAAAGCGCCTTGCAGCAGCATATAGACAATTCGCTGACCCTCGCTCTGGGCGGCACGGTCGCCTGATTCCGAGCACACGCTCCTTGGAAAAGTTGAGCGAGCGAAGCCAAGACCTCGTCAAGGTCGTCCCCGAAAGCCCGCCCAACGCGTGGACAACGGCTCTGTTTTCAAAGCCGGTTAGGAAGGAGAACCAGTCTTTTCCGTCTTCTTCTGGCAGCTCTCGCTGGAGCCTGACGGCGATAGTCGCGTATTGCCCTCAATCATAGCCGATGTCGACCCAGCCGCGCTTTTCATGCGCTTCGGCCATGGCGTGGACCGCGCGTTCGATTTCGACGCCTTTCTCGAAGTCGATCACATGGGCGGGTTCTTCGGCCATCGCGGCGATCAGGTGGCGGCATTCGATCACCTTGAGGTCGTTGAAGCCGAGGCCGTGGCCGGGCGCGGGAATGAACTGGCCATAGGGCGGGTGAGCAGGGCCTGCGAGAATCCGAGCATAGCCGGCCTCCTCGGCCGGCCCGCCGGCGCGGTAGAGCTCCACCTCGTTCATGCGCTCCTGATCATAGATGATCGATCCGGCCGAGCCGAAAATCTGGATCGCGATCCGGCCCTTGCGGCCCCAGGCGGCGCGGTTGGCCATCAGCACGCCGGAAGCGCCGCTTTCCATGCGAAACAGCACGCTGGCGATATCATAGGTTTCCACCGCGCGGCTGCCGCCGGTCTTCAGCGGACGTTCGGCATAGGGCCTGGCCATGTCCGTGGTGACGCGTGCCAACCGGCCGAACAGCATTCGGATCAGCGACAGCGGATGCACGGCGAAATCGTCAAGCGCGCCATAGCCGGAACTCGCCTCGCTCTTCCAGTAGAAGAACTGGTCCGGATCGGCCATGAAGTCCTCGTCCATCTCGATGCGGATGTGATTGACCGCGCCGATCGCCCCCTGCTCCAGAAAGCGCGCGATCTGGCGGATCACCGGGTTCTGGATGTAGTTGTAGCCGAGCACGGCGGCGCGGCCCGCGGCCCGTGCGGCGTCTCGCATCTTCAGCGCATCCTCGAACTTGGGCGCCATCGGCTTTTCGCACCAGACGTGCTTGTCGGCTTCCAGCGCCGCGATCGCCATATCCGGATGAAAGGCATTCGGCGCGGCGATCGAGATCACATCGACGTCGGGGTCCGCGACAAGATCGCGCCACTCGCCTGTCGCCTTCTCGAAGCCGAAGGCCCGCGCCTTATCGCGCGCGAGGTCCCGATCGACCTCGGCCAGATGCACGAGCCGGACAGGCGGGCAATCGCCGAAGGTCGGGCCGACGGCGTTCCACGCCAGGGCATGGCATTTTCCCATATAGCCGGTTCCGATCAGCCCAATACCAATAGATCTCATATGCAAGCCTCCCGCGCCGCCGTAGCGCATTGTCCCGACTACGTGTCGAATGATGTCGGACCGCAGAATAATTGTTTTGTTTCATTTAGTCCAAATAATAGAATAAAAATTACCCGCCGCCGCTGCCCTTTCAGCGGGTCGCGGACCGGAATGCGGTGACGTTGCCGTAGCGGCGCGATGGCCGTTCTAATATCGTGCCTGGCGCGAACGGCCGGAGCGATATCCTGATCACCGCTGGTCGAGATCGAGCCTGCCGGCTTTTTCTGGCGGCCTGTATAGCGACACGCCCGACAATCTGCCTTTGCTGCGGCGCTCCACCCCTTGGGGAGGCCGCAGATCATCACAAACCGAACTTGGAAATCTTTTCGCTCAGGGTTCGTCTCGGGATCTGCAAAATCCGTGCGGCTTCCGCGACATTGTTGCCGGAGGTCGTCAGTGCACGTTGGATCAGGGACTTTTCATATTGCCTGATTTCGTCATTCAGGCCGGCAGTCGGCGTTGTTTGCGCATCACCGCGCGATGCGGCTTCGAGAGCCCAGTCGATCCCGAGCGCCTGTGCTTCGGCCCTGTTCTTGAGTTCGCGGACATTGCCCGGCCACGCTTCCGCGAGGAGGCGAAAGCCGTGCTCGGGCTCGATCTCATTGGGCTTTGAGCCATAGCGGCGGGCGGCCAGGCGCGCGAAATGGGCGTAAAGCAGAAGAATGTCGCTGGCGCGCTCCCTGAGCGGCGGGACCGAGATGGTCACGCCGGAGAGCCGATAGAACAGATCCGCGCGGAATTCATTGTTCGCGATCGCACTCTGCAGATCGGTTTTGGACGTCGCCACGATCCGGACATCGATCGGGCGGGACCGGTTTTCGCCCAACCGCTCCACCATTCTCTCCTGCAGGACGCGCAGCAATTTCGCCTGGAGCGGCGGGGCAAGCGCATCGACCTCGTCCAGCAGCACAGTGCCGCCGGACGCATATTCGAATTTTCCAGAACGATCCTTATCCGCGCCCTGAAACGCGCCCCTGGCGAAGCCGAACAGCTCGGTTTCGAAGGCCGCGTCGGGTATGGCCGCGCAATTGATCGGCACGAACGGCCGCGCCGCACGGTCGCTTTGCGCGTGAAGGGTCCGGGCGACAAGTTCCTTGCCGGTTCCCGTCTCGCCGACGATGAGGACATTGACGTCCAGCGAAGCGACCGTCGCTATTCTCTCTCTCAACCGGACGATCGATGGATGGTTGCCGATGATCTCACCCACGCCCTCCGGCGAGCTGAGAACCACTTTTTGAAGACGCCTGATCTCGGCGCTCATCGTATTGCGTTTGATGGCCCTGTTGAGCACTGCGATGAGATGGTCGGCGTCATAGGGCTTCTCCAGAAAGTCTTCCGCGCCGGCCTTCATCGCCTGCACTGCAAGCTGGGTCTCGCCGTGCCCCGTCAGCAGGATGACCGGCAAGCCCGGATGGCTCTTCCTCACAGTCGACAGCAATGTCATGCCATCGACGCCGGGCATCCGGATATCCGAGACGAGAACATCGGGAACGACGTTGTCGAGCTGTCTCAATGCGTCGACGGCGTTGCTGAAGCCGGTGACCTGAAACCCGTTCATCTCGATCCAGTCGGAAGCCGACGCAAGCAGGTCACGGTCGTCATCGACAAGGAAGACATGGTCCTTATTCATTCCGCGGCCCTCACTTTCTCGACATGCAGCGGCAGCCGGACAGTCGCCCTGGTTCCCCCTTGTGGATCGGGCGAAAGGCGCAGCGCGCCGCCGTGATCCTCGACGATGGCGGCGGAGATCGAGAGGCCGAGGCCCAGCCCCTCGCTACCCGCCTTGGTGGTAAAAAACGGCTCCATGGCCTGGTCGAAATCCTCCGGGCTGATGCCATGGCCATTGTCGGCGACCGCAATATCCACATAAGCATCGGATGCGTTCACGGTGACCGTGATCCGCGGTGACGGGCTTTCCTCAAGAGCGTCGATCGCATTCAGCAGCAGGTTGACGAAGACCTGTTCCAGCCGGATGGACGATCCGGAGACATATACTGCATCGGGGGCCTCGATCTTCGGCTTCACGCCGATCCTTTGCGCCCGCGGTCCGGCGATTTCGACGGCAGCCTTGAGGCTTTCGACACAATCGAAGACTTCGATTTCCGCCCTGTCCTTTCTCGAAAACGTCTTGAGATGCTTCACGGTCTTCTGCATCCGCCGGACGAGATTGCGCGCCGACTCGATCCTGCTGGCAACGCCCTTTTCCTCAACCGATCGCGCCAGCAGGCTGGTGCTCGCCAGCGTCGTCTCCAGCGCCGCGAGCGGCTGACTGACCTCATGCACGATGGCCGCGGACATGCGGCCGAGCGCCGCCATCTTTTCCGCATGGACAAGCCCGTCCTGGGCGACCTTGAGATCGTGTTCCGCCGCCTTGCGCACCTCGATCTCACGCGCCAGATCGCGGGTCCTCTCCTCGACCTTGCGTTCGAGCATCTCACTCTGCTGGAGCCGCAGCGCCACGAGCTGGCGGCGCTGCAGAAGAAAGTGAAGCGCGCCGGTGAGAAGCATGCCGACGAGAACCGTGATCAGGCTCCAGACGGTCGCGCTGTCTCTGGCGGGCGCCAGATCGGTGCTGGCGAAAAGCGTCCAGTCTTCCCTCGGCAGCCTTACCGAAGCGGAGAGAAGATTGTCGTCGATCCTCTCGAACAGGTCTTCGCCGCTTGCGAGGAGATCACTGGCATTATCGCCGGCGGCGATCGGCCGGCGGCTTCCCAGATCGACGCCTTCATAGGTGCGCGAGGCGATCAGCGTGTCGAGCGCGGCCTGCGTCAGAGCGGCAATCGGCCGGTATTTCCAGTCGCTGTTGCCGGTGAGAAACACGATGCCGTAGCGATCCGCGAGCGAGAGATTCTGTGCCGCCGATTTCCAGCTTGCCTCAAGCGGCAGAAGATCGATCTTGACGACCACGACCCCGGATTGTTCGCCCGGTCCTGCGCCAATCCGCCGGGACATGAAATAGCCGGGCTTTCCGGTTGTAACGCCGATCCCGTAATAGCTGCCATCGCCTTCTTTCATCGCGTCCTTGAAATACGGCCTGAAACCGTAATTCCTGCCGACCAGACTATCGGGTTGATCCCAGTTGCTGGAGGCCAATGTCAGACCTTCGCTGTCGAGCAGGTAAAGATAGGTCGCGCCGGAAGCGGCGACCGCGGTCGAAAGATAGGCGTTGGCCGCCGCAATACGCTCCGGGTCCTGCGGCGCGCGCAGGAGCGCCCTCACCCGCTCGTCTTCGCCTGCAATCGTCGGCAGGTATCTGAAGCGGTCGATCTCGGCTTCCACGCTTCTGGCTGCGAGAAAGGCGGATTGCTCCAGCCGGACCAGGATGGTTTTTCTCACCCTGTCCTCGACAAGAAACCACACGACGACGGCCGACACGAACACGACGGCGATCGAAACCAGGGAAATCTTGTAGCGTTTCATCGACAGTACCGGGCCAAGCATTGCTCCAGGCTATTTATCCGTCTTCAGGCCCGCACTCGGCAAGAGCAATCGTGTCGCCCTCCGCTTCGCCAAGCAAGATGCAATCGTTTTGCCGCCCGTAGCAGATTTTCCAACCCGAAACGGTGGCGCCGGAGGCGGCAAGATGAAGCGTGCCGACTGGCGGCGTTTCGGGATGCCACGTCCACCATCCATCGACAAGGCGGGCGCCGGCGCCGGGGTCCATCCCCGCGCCCGATCCCTTCACCCTCGCCTCAGTCAGCACGAGCTCGGCGTCAACGATCGCCCAGTCCTCTTGCCACTCGATCTTTTCGACCGAGTGAACCCAGGAAAGCGAGAACGCGGTTGCGGCGATGACGGTCACCTTGCCGCCAGCGAGAATGCACAGGCTCACGTGCCCGCCGCCTGCGAAACGCTGCTGCGTCTGATCTTGCGATAGACCAGGAACGCAAAGACGACCGCCAGCGCAAAGCCGATCTCGTCGGTTATCGGCAAGGAAACGATCAGGCTTCCCGCCGCAGCCGCGGCCATGAGCCTCATGAACGGGTTCAGGCGCGCTCCCGCATATCCGATGACGGCGGTTCCCCAAAGGCCGATCGCGAGCGCGGTCTTGAAGACGATGTAGGCGACCGCCGGCGCATAACCGATCGTCGTCGCCAGCGGCCCACCGTCCTGTAGCATCAGGGCGGGCGTATAGACTGCCATGAACGGGATCACAAAGCCGGCGGCAGCGACCTTGACGGCTTCCAACGAGATTTTGAGACCGTTTTCCTTCGCGATCGGCGACGCCGCGAAACAGGCCAGCGCCACCGGCGGGGTGAGGTCCGCGAGAATGCCGAAATAGAACACGAACATATGGCTGACGATCAGCGGCACGCCCAGTTCCAGCAAGGCCGGCCCAGCGATCGACGAGGTGATGATATAGTTCGGTATGGTCGGTATTCCCATGCCCAGCACGATGCAGGTGATCATGGTGAGTACGAGCGACAGGAACAGGTTGCTTTCCCCGACGGACACGATGAACTGCCCGAATGTGTTGGCGGCACCGGTCAGGGTCATGGTGCCGATAATGATACCGACAACCGCGCATGCAACGCCGACGGGAAGCGCCGTCTTAGCCCCGTCCGCCAGCGCATCGCGACAGATGACGAGGGATTCGCGGCCGCCCTTCGACAGCACGTTCCAGGCAATCAGCCCGGCGACTGCAACAAGCATCACCCGGTTTCCGTAGGCGAGGAAGGCGGCGGCGACCAGGCCGAGACCGACCCAGAAGATAAGCCGGATAACGCCTTGCGGAAGCCCGAGCGCAATCGAGCCGCCAAGGATGAGCATCACGGTAAGTGCGAGGCCGATGGTTCCGGCATAGAGCGGCGTATAACCCGAAAACAGGAAGTAGACGAGAACGACCAGGGGCAGAACGAGAAACCAGCCATCCTTCAGGGCCTTGACGGCGGATGGCAGTTCGGTTTTTCCCATGCCGACCAGGCCGTGTTTTCCGGCCTCCAGATGCACCATCCAGAAGGCGGATGCGAAGTAGAGAATGGCCGGAATGATCGCGGCCTTGACGACCTCGTGATATTCGACGCCGAGCGTCTCGGCCATGATGAAGGCGACCGCCCCCATGACCGGCGGCATGATCTGCCCGCCCATCGATGCCGTTGCCTCGACCCCGCCGGCGAAGGCCGGACGATAGCCGAACTTCTTCATCAGCGGGATGGTGAACTGACCGGTCGTGACCACGTTGGCGACGCCGGAGCCGGATATCGTTCCCATCAGGCCGGAGGAAATGACGGAGACCTTCGCAGGCCCGCCCGTGCGATGGCCCACCAGGCCGAGCGAGACGTCGGTGAACAGCTTGATCATCCCCGCTTTCTCAAGGAACGCGCCAAAGAGGATGAAAAGGAAGATATAGGTCGAGGAAACATAGATGGGAATGCCGTAGATCCCCTCCGTTCCATAGGCCATGTGGTCAATGACCTGCGAAAAATCATAGCCGCGATGGTTGAGCGGCGACGGCAAATACTGGCCGAAAAAACAGTAGGCCAGAAACAGGCCCGCGATGACCGGCAGCGCCGGACCCATCACCACCCAGGCCGCCACGAACACGGTGGTGAGCGCAATGACGCCGAAAACGATGTCGCGCGGCAGCGGATCGCCGGCGCGAAGGGTCAGCGGCAGATATTCCACATACTGGTAGAGGGCAACCGCGACACCCGCCAGCGCCAGTGCCCAGGCGGCCGCTTTCCATGCGCCGGACTTGCGGCGCGCCAGCGCGATCAAGGGAAAGGTCAGCAGCATCAGGAAGCCAACATGAACCGCCCTTACGATCTGGCTGGCAAAGTCGATAAAATGGGCCGCGGTCGCGATCTGGAAGGCCGAAAATGCGATGGCTATCCAGAACAGCAACCGGCCTTCAAGAGACCGGGGAAAGGATTCGGCCAACGGATCGTGCAATCCGAGGTCGCCGGCCTCCTCCGGCATGTCATGTTTCAAGGAATCATGCAGCATCGCGTCCTCCCAGGGCGATTCAGTGCGGATGGGGCCGGCTGCGAAAGTCGGCCCCGGCTTGCTCTCCAGGGGAGGTTCACAGCAAGCCTTTTTCCTTGTAGTAACGCTCGGCGCCCGGATGAAGCGGCACAGGCATGCCTTGGGTCGCGTTTTCCAGCTTGATCATCTTTGCGGCCGCGTGCGCCGACTGCAGTTCGTCAAGGTGTTCGAACATCTGCTTGGTCATCTGATAGACCGTCTCTTCAGACACGTCCTCGCTCGTGACGAGGAAGTTGACGACCGCGACCGTTGCAACATCAGTATCCTGCCCTTGATAGGTCCCGGCCGGAATGGTGCCGGCGATATAGGGCGGTCCGAGCTTCGCCGTGACATCCTCGGGGACAGCCACGACAGTGATGTCGACCGAGGTCGAAAGATCCTTGATGGACGCAACGCCCAGTCCAGCCGACTGCAGCGTGGCATCCAGCTGGCGGTTCTTGATCAGCTCCACGGATTCGGCATAGGGCAGGTATTCCGTCTTGCCGAGGTCATCATAGCTCATGCCCGCGGCTTCGAAAATCTTGCGCGCGTTCAGTTCCGTTCCGGATTTGGGCGCCCCGACCGAGAGCGCCTTGCCTTTCAGACCCTCGAAATCGGTGATGCCGCTCTCCTTGGCGGCAACGATCTGGATATAATTCGGGTATATGGCCGCGACGCCGCGCAGCTTGTCGAGCTTTTCCTTGAAGCCGGCTTCCGCGTCGCCTTCCCAGGCAAGCTGGACGGAATCGCCGAGCGCGAAGGCCAGTTCGCCCTTGCCCCGCTGCAGCAGGTTTAGGTTTTCGACCGACGCCTTGGTCGATTGCACCTGCGTGCGGACCC
The DNA here is from genome assembly GCF_053484265.1 of Martelella sp. FOR1707. Classification (NCBI taxonomy): domain Bacteria; kingdom Pseudomonadati; phylum Pseudomonadota; class Alphaproteobacteria; order Hyphomicrobiales; family Aurantimonadaceae; genus Martelella; species Martelella sp. FOR1707. The sequence continues at coordinate 145,722 of NZ_JBAKFP010000006.1, forward strand.
CGGGGATATTCTCTGCGTAGATCTTCGAAAGGCTCACGCCAAGCGGATAATAAACGCCCGATGTGCCACCGGTCAGGATATTGATGAATTCATCCGCCTTTGCCGAAGTCGAGGCAACTGAGACCGCAAGCGCAGTTGCAGCGGCGAAGGCATATCTGTGGAAATGGTAAGACATTTTTCTCCTCCAAATTTGTGAGCGCCGTCTCCCGATTTCAGCGCTGCAAATGATCTTACCGGCGCCAGTCCCACATAAGAAATCATATCAAATACAATAATTTAGACCATTCGCCCGATTTCCCTTCGGCAAGAATCCGCCGACAAACCGGGGAAACTGGCGGAAACTTGCCAAGTTGACACGCAACCGCTGTTCCGCATCACGGGAGTCAGCTCAAAACGCCGTAGAGCATGGTAATCCAGACGATATTGCCTGCAAGCCAGACCAATCCCAGCCACATCAGTTTCCGGCTCTCTTGGGTTCTCATCGCGATCAGGGCGATCACGGTTCCGGCAACGAGGCGGAAGCCATACCAGACGCCGAGGGACGTCAGGTGCTCTCGTCCCTTGATGAGCGTGTCGACCAGATCGAAAGCGAAGGAGATCGCGAACAGGGCAAAGAAGGCGGACCGCCGCCGGAAGAAGAAATCTTCCCGATCGACTTGCCCCTGAATGTGGTCGGGATAAAGCAGGGTCGACATCAGGAAAAACAGCGAGGCGTATGACAGGACGAATATGTAGATCCAGAAGTTCCATTGGGTGATCAGGCGAAGCGCGAACTCCCACCACCAGAAGTGCACGGCGCCGAGAAGCAGCACCAGCGACCAGACGATCTGGACATGCATGCCGTCCGTCTTGATCGGCTCCTGCAGGCGGCGGGAAAGACCGGACAGCACGCGCGTGATCGCCAGCCCGAGGATGAGGCTGACCAATATCCGCAAATGTCCATATGCATCCATGTCCGCTACCCGTTTCAGCGCGCCGGGCTCATCCCGTCCGCCCGACCCGGGAAGCATAACCATTTGAAGCAGGTTCCGCCAAGCCGCCCGCGGACCTGATCGCAGATGCGCCGCAATGGAAGGAAGCGCCTGATGGAATCGTGTCCTTGCCGCGCCGGGAACCATCGGGGCAGACCTATACTGACCCGAAAGATGAGCTTTCGCGCACAGCGCTTCGCGCTATTACGGCGATGAAAACCGCAGTGAAGCTTCAGAGCCCGGACGGTACGGAATCGGCCGACGCGCCGTCTTCTTCCTCACCACCCTCATAGCCGAGTCTCCTGGAAATCTGGCGCGCGGCGCGCATGACGGCGTCGATTTTTGTCTGGTCGGGCTGAGGCGGAAGGAACTGGACGAGATCCACGATGCCGACGGCGCCCACAACGCCGCCCGTGGCGTCGAACAGCGGGGCCGCCAGGGTATTCAACCCGATCGCGGTCTGGTTTGCCGCCGTCGCCCAACCGTGCTTGCGGATCTTTTCGAGTTCGGCGTTGACGCCTGCGACCGTGGTGATCGTCTCCGCGGTTGGCGCAGTCATAGGACGGGCCAGTACCGCCTCCCGGAACTCGGGGTCGGCATAGGCCAGCATGACCCGGCCCTGGGCGGAGTTGTGGAACTGGAGAAGCGAGCCCGGCTTCACGCCGATTTCGATCGGCGAACGGCCAGAAAGCGCCATCACGATCCGCGCTCCGCTGTGTTCGAACTGGGATACAACACAGGATTGGCCCAGGGTTTCGCGTAATTGTCGCAGGTCATTTTGCGCCAGGTCGACCAGATTGGACGCTTCGGTCAGATGGCGGCCGAGCGATATCAGCCGCCCGCCCGCACGATATCGTCCGGTTTCCTCGTGCTGGCACACATAGCCCTCCTGAAGGAGGGTGCGAAGATGGCGGTGAGCACGCGTTTTCGTGGTGCCGAGCTTTTCGGCAAGTTCGGTAACGCCAATCGGCCCCTTCGCGCGAGCAACGGCCTCCAGTGTTCGCAGAGTGAGCACGACACCCTGAATGCCATCGCTTCCTTCACCGCTGATCTTGGGCATCTTTCTGACTTTTTCCTTTTAGGCGCCTGAAATTCACCCGCTTGACAATCGGGATAGGCCGCAGTAACCGTGTTTCGGTAAGCAATATAATGTTGCGGTCAGCGATACGCAAGAGGAAAATGGGAGGTGGAGGTGGCTCAGGATTTGGCCAGGGGATTTCGCAATCGCGTACTGGGCGGAGGCAAGCTGTTCGGCACCTTCCTGAAGACGCCGACGACGCACGCCGCCGAAATACTCGCGCAGGAGGGCTACGACTTCGTCGTCATCGACGAGGAGCATGCGCCCTTCAATCCGGAAACAACGGATCGCATTCTGATGGCCTGCCGCCACGCCGGAATCGCCGGCGTCGTGCGCGTGTCGCGGATCGAGGACATTCTGCGGGTCCTCGACAGCGGCGCCGACGGCGTTCTCGTGCCGCATGTCGACAGCGCCGAGCGGGCGAAGGCGGTCGTCGCCGCCGCGCGTTACCGCGGCGGGGCGCGGGGCTTTTCCAATACCACGCGCGCCGGACGCTATGGCTCGGTCGCGATGGGCGATCATATCGCCGCCCAGGATAGCGGCGTTGCAGTGATCGCGATGATCGAGGATCGCTCGGCCATCGGCCGGCTTGACGAAATCGCCAGCGTGGAAGGCGTCGATGCATTCTTCATCGGCCGCGGCGACCTGACAGTTGCCTTCGAGGCCGAGAGCCAGGCCGCCGCCGACGTGGTCGGGGCGGTGGAGGCGATCACGTCCGCGGCATCGCGCGCGGGGCGCAAGGTTTTCGTGATGTCCGGCGCTCCCGACGACGCCAGAGCGCTTTCGGACCGGGGCGCGACCGGTTTCATCATGGCATCCGACCAGGGCTTCCTGCGCCAGGGCGCCAAGGAAACGCTGGCCCGTTTTGCCGGCGCTCTGAACTGATTTTCGGGAGAGAGACACAATGTACGACAAGAATGATCCGCGCTCCGCACTGGCGCTGAAATCGGGAGCCGGGCCGGCGCCCAAAGGCTTGGTCGCCGAACCTCAGCTGGGTCTCTTCTACCAGGAAGACCCCGCCGAGACGGGCCCGGGCAGCAAGAGCTGGTACACGCGCGGGCACAATTTCGTGCTGTCCTGGAGCGAAGCCCAAGCGGGTGCCGTTTTCGAACGCAGGAACCAGCCGGACGAATATGTGGTTCTGCTGCCCGAAGCCGGCGCGAAGATCACCTGGAACGGCGAGACGGTCGATGTTCCGGGCTTCTCGATTGCCTTCGTGCCGCACGGCGACAGCCGGGTGGAACTGCCCGAAGGCGGAAAACTCTGCCGGCTGTTCTCGATCAATTCCAGGGATCTCGTTCCGCTGTGCACCAATCGCGACGCTTATGCGCGCAAGCGCACCCATATTCCGGAATTCAAGCCCTGGCCGGAGCCGCCGGCGGGCTGGAAGGTGCGGCACTATTCGCTCGACGTGCCGAAGCAGGAAGGCCGTTTCGGCCGGATTTTCCGCTGCACCACCTTCATGGTGAACTATCTAGAGCCGAATGATGGGCCGCGCGATCCGCACAACCTGTCGCCCCACCATCACGACGACTTCGAACAGTGTTCGCTGGCGATATCGGGGTCCTTCATCCACTATCTGCGCTGGACCTGGACCATCGACATGGACGACTGGCGCGAAGACCGGGCCGATCACGTCCAGTCGCCCTCGGCCTACGTGATCCCGCCCCCGGTCATTCACACCACCCGCGCAATGGAGGCCGGGCGCAACCAGCTCGTGGACATCTTCTGCCCGCCCCGCACGGACTTTTCCGAAAAGCCGGGCTGGGTGCTGAACGCTGAAGACTATCCGATGCCTGAGGACGTGTAGGGAGGAATACCATGCAAGACGAAATTCAAGACAACCGCGACGCCGAAATCGCCGAACTGCTCAAAGGCGCCATTGACCTGCACTGCCACTCGGGACCTGCGGCGATGCCGCGCATCCTCGACCATCACGAGGCGCTGCTGGATGCCGCCGAAGCCGGCTTCCGCGCCCTGCTCTTCAAGGACCATTTTTATCTCGGCGTCTCGCACTGCGCGATGCTGGAGAAGCTGGTCCCGACCGATGTGAAGCTCTATTCCGGCATCGCGCTCAACAATGCCAGCGGCGGCATCAACCCGCATGCGGTCAACCACGCCATCAATATCGGCGCGAAGATCGTCTGGCTGCCGACGCTGTCGGCGCAAAACCACCTCGACCAGCAGGAAGGACAGGGCAAGACCTTTCCCAAAACGGCAAAACGGATGCTGCCGCCCGAAGGGCTTTCGGCGCTGGACGGCTCGGGGCAACTGCTCGATTCCGTCAAGCAGGTGCTGGACCTGATCGCGGAGGGCGACATCATCCTTTCCGGCGGGCATCTGCCTGCCAGCGAGCTGATCATGATCTTCGAGGAGGCGCGCAAGCGCGGCGTCACCAAGATGCTGGTCAACCACCCGACCTATATCGTCGGCGCCAGCGATGACGACATGCGGGCCATGGTGGAGCTCGGCGCCTACATGGAGCACTCGATTGCGATGTGGAGCGAAGGATCGGGCAAGATTTTCGGGCCGGAGGAGTTGGCCCACTACATCGAGGTGGCCGGCGTGGATCACACCGTGCTTTCTTCCGATCTTGGCCTGCGCGGTTCGCCGCGCCCCATCGAGGGGTACCGCACCATCGTCCGGATGTTGCTGGACCTGCAGTTCTCGCACGACGACATCCGCACACTGATCGGACACAACGCCGCGAAACTGTTGAACCTGACCTGACGCCTGTGGGAGGCGCAGGCAATCAACCACTGGGAGGAAGATATGATTACACGACGTAGACTGATGAAGACCGGCGCCGCCGTTGCGGCGACGCTGGCTGCCCCGAGCCTGGCGCGGGCGCAGCCGATGAAGGTGCGCATGGGCCATGCCGCCAATGAAATTCACCCCGGCCACATTGCCGCGCTTGAATTCAAGAAATCACTTGAAGCCCTTGTCCCCGGCGCCTTCGACCTGCAGATCTTTCCCAACCGGCAGTTGGGCGACGACCGGCAGGGCGTTGAAAGCTGCGTTGCCGGCACGCTGGAATTCTGCGGCGGCAGCGGTTCGACGATCTCTATCGTCACCGGCCAGGTGGCGCTGGACGCCTACCAGTTGCCGTTCCTGATCAGGGATTACGACCACTTCGCGCGCATGGCGCTCAGCCCTGAGGGCGAGGCAATCAACGAGAGCCTCATGGTGGGCGGCATACTCGGTCTCCAGACCACCGACATCGGTCAGCGCCACTTCGCGACCGTGAGCAAACCGGTCAGAACGCTTGCCGATTTCACCGGGCTGAAAACCCGCATCGTTCCGCTCGAATTGCACAAGGTCATCTGGGAGACCGTCGGCGTCAATCCCGTTGGTCTGCCTTACGGCGAAGTCTACGGCGCGCTTGAGACCGGAACCATCGACGCCTGCGAAATCAATGTGTCGTCGATGCTGGGCGAAAACCTCTGGGAAGTGGCCAAGCATTTCACGCTGACCGGGCACTACCCCTGGCACAATGTCACCTGCGTGAACGCCGCCTTCTTCGAAAGCCTGTCGCCCGAACTGCAGGAGGCGGTGCGCACTGCCGGGCGGGAATCGGTGATACCGACGCTGGAATATACCGCCAAGCAGGACATGGATGGCCGCGCGGAGCTGGAGGCCAAGGGCGTGGAAATCCTCCAGTTGGAGGGGCTCGATCAGATGAAGGCCAAGGTTGCTCCGATCGTCGAGCAATGGAGCACGAAATCGCCTCTGATCGCCGACTTCGTGAGCGTCGCGCAGCAGCCGTCCTAGGCTGTTGCAGGAAGGGGAGGAAAAATGCAAGCGCAGTCAACCGCCGGTCCTTCGGACCTCCCGCGCTGGTTCCGATGGTTCGGGATATATACCCGTACCATTGAGGGCGTCGCGGGCGTCAGCATGGCCATTATCCTTGTTATCATGATCGTTCAGGTGGCTGCGCGCTACCTTTTCTCCGGCTCCATCATCTGGGCAGAGGAGGCCTGTCGCTATCTCCTGTTGTGGCAGACCTTTCTCCTGCTCGGCGTCGCCTATCAGCGCGGCGAGTTCGTGATGCTGGACCTCTTGCCTTACATGCTGAGTTCGCGGGCCAGGCTTGTCCTCAAATGTGCGACGGCCATCCCGGTGCTGATATTTCTCGCCGTGATCGTCGTGAAGGGTTTCGATTACGCCTCGCGCTTCGAGCGTCAGAAGATTCCGGCGCTCGACTTCATCTGGTCATCGCTCACCGGCGCAAACGCCGGGGTTTCGGTGAAATGGGTCTATATCTGCGTGCCGATCGGAGCGGCGCTTCTCGCCTTGCACGTCGTCGCCGATCTTGTGGTGTCGACCCTTCGCCATCGCCGGGGCATAGACGACCCGCCGCCCGCAGTCGACATGGGGGAACAGCTTTAAATGACCGGATTTTTTGGAATATTCGCCCTGCTTCTGGTAACGGGCGTTCCGATCGCGCTGGCGCTCGGGATTGGCGGCATGGCCTTTTTATGGTTTTCCGGCAATGGCGCTATGATGCTGTCGCTGCCGCAGCGGATGATGGCCGGGGTCGATCAGTTCGTGTTGCTGACCATCCCGCTATTCCTGCTGGCCGGCGCCTTGATGAACGTCGGCGGCATTACCGATCGCATCGTGACGTTTGCCAAGGTTTGCGTGGGCCACCGCCGGGGCGGAATGTCGAATGTCACGGTGCTTTCGGCAGGTTTCTTCGCCGGCATTTCCGGCAGCGCCAACGCCGAGGCGGCCGCACTCGGGTCGATCCTCATCCCAACGATGAAAAAGCAGGGCATCCCGGCGGCCTATGCCGCGGCGCTGGTCGGGGTGTGCTCGATCGTCGGGCCGATCATCCCGCCCTCGATCACCATGATCATCTACGGCGTCTTGTCGGGAACATCGATCGGACAGCTTTTCATGGCCGGCGTGGTGCCGGGCGTGTTGCTGATCTGCGGCTTTCTGGCCTATGCGACGTGGCGCGCCGCGCGGGACGATTTCCCGGTTTCCGAGCGCGTGCCGATGGCCGAACGCGGCGCCGCCGTCTTTCGCGCCCTGCCCGCGCTGTTCCTGCCGCTGATCATCATCGTCGGCATCAAGGCCGGCATCTTCACCCCGACGGAAGCGGCCGCCGTTGCGGTCGCTTATGCGCTGGTGGTCGGCCTGGCCTATCGCGATCTCACGCCGTCGCGGATATGGAACGCGCTGGTGTCGACGGCGATCATCTCCGCCTCGATCCTGTTCATCACGTCGATGGCCTCGATCGTCGCCTTCGTCTTCACGCTGGAACAGGTGCCGACACGGATCACCGAATCCATTCTTGCGATCACCGACAACAAGATCGCGATCCTGCTTCTGTTGAACCTGTTCCTGCTGCTGCTCGGCATGTTCCTCGAACCGATTTCTATCCTGATCCTGACGATGCCCATCCTTTTGAAAATGAGCGGTCTGGTCGGCATGGAGCCGGTTCAGTTCGGCGCGATGGTTGTCCTCAACGTCGTCATCGGCATGGCCACCCCACCGGTCGGGATCCAATTGTTCATCGTTGCGGGGGTTTCGGGAGAACCATTGCCGCGGATCATCCGCGAGGCGCTGCCGCTCATCGCGATCTGCCTGGTCGTGCTGATGCTGGTCGCCTTCATCCCGGCCCTGACGCTCGCGCTGCCGAACGCGCTCATCCCAGTCCATTAGAAGCCAGTCCACGAGAAGGAAGTTAAGCCACCATGGCAAAGCGCCGCAAAGTAATCGTGACCTGCGCGGTCACCGGGTCGATCCACACGCCCTCGATGTCGCCGCATCTTCCGGTGACGCCGCAGGAAATCGCCGATGCCGCGATCGGCGCGGCGGAAGCGGGGGCATCCGTCGTTCATCTCCATGCGCGCGACCCGAAAACCGGCGCGCCCGACCAGTCGCCGGAACGCTATTCCGAGTTTCTGCAGGTGATAAAGCAACGCACCGATTGCGTCATCAACATCACGACGGGCGGGGCGCCCACAATGTCGGTCGAGGAACGTCTTCGTCCGGTCGCCCAATTCAAGCCGGAGATCGCCTCCCTGAACATGGGCTCGATGAATTTCGGCCTTTATCCGATGCTGGAGCGCTTCACCGAGTTCCAGCACGATTGGGAACGCGACTATCTCGAAGGCTCGCGCGACCGCATCTTCCGCAACACGCTCGGCGACATCGAGAACATCCTGACCACCTGCGCCGAGCACGGAACCCGCTTCGAGGTGGAATGCTACGACATCGGGCACCTCTATACCTGCGCCCATTTCGTCGAGCGCGGGCTGATCAAGCCGCCGGTGTTCATCCAGAGCGTTTTCGGCATTCTCGGCGGCATCGGCGGACATCCGGAAGACGTTATCCACATGAAGAGAACCGCCGATCGCCTTTTCGGAGATGCCTATCAGTGGTCCGTGCTTGGAGCGGGCCGGAACCAGATGCCGATCGCCATGCAGTCGGTGCTGATGGGCGGCAACCTGCGGGTGGGGCTTGAGGATTCGCTGTGGATCGGTCCGGGCCGGCTGGCCAAGTCCAACGCCGAGCAGGTCGCCCTCGCCCGGCAGATGGTGGAGTCGCTTGGAATGGAGGTTGCGACGCCGGATGAGGCACGGGAAATCCTGGACCTGAAGGGCGCCGACCGGGTGGCGTTTTGATCTCATGAAGGTCCTGATTATACTCGCCCATCCAGAACCAACCTCGTTCAACGCGGCGCTTGCCGCCCATGGCGCCGCGGCTCTTCGCGACGCGGGCCACGAAGTGACGATCTCCGATCTCGTCGCGCAGGATTTCGATCCCCGCGCCGGGCGGCACGATTTTACCGGCGCGGCGGATGCGACGCGCTTCCACTATCAGCGTGAACAGGCCCATGCGGTGCGCACCGGAGGTTTTTGCGACGAGATCGCCCGCGAACAGGCGCGGGTAATGGACACCGACCTGCTGGTGTTCCAGTTTCCGCTCTGGTGGGGCGGCGTGCCGGCGGTCGTAAAAGGCTGGATCGAGCGCGTTCTGGCCTATGGTTTCGCCTATGCGGACGGGCTGCGCTACGAGAAGGGTGTCTTTCGCGGGCGCCGGGCCATGGTGTCAATGACCACCGGCGGCCTGCCGCAGCGTTTCGGGCGCGGCGCGGCCTATGGGGAGCTGGATGACCAGGTGCTCTGGCAGATCCAGCATCTGGTGCTCGAATATATGGGCTATACGCTCGAGCGGCCCTTCGTCGCCTACGGCGCGCCCCGTGTCGATGCCGCCCAACGCGCCGCCTATCTTGATGCATTCGCCAACCGCCTGCTCGAAGCCGCGGCGCGGCCGGTCGATCGCGGACAAGGCATCACCGATCCGCTGTCGCGTGTGCCCGACAGCGCAATTACCGCCAACAGGTAGGAGGCAATGACGATGGAAACGCTTGACGGAAAGGTCGCATGGGTCACCGGCGGCTCGCGCGGCATAGGTGCCGAAACGGCGAAGCTTCTCGCCCGACGGGGCGCTTCGGTGGTCATCGGCTACGGCAATGCGCGCGAGGAAGCCGAGGCCGTGGCCGATGTAATCACGCGCGCCGGCGGGCGGGCCGTGATATCGGGCGGCGATGTCCGCAAGAGCGAGACCGCGGGTGCGGCCGTCAGTGCGGCGATCGACAATTTCGGCAGGCTCGACATTCTGGTGACGGCCGCCGGGGTCAATCACTGGTCGAAGCTCGAGGGCATCAGCGGCGAGGACGTGACGGCGGTGATGGACGTCAATGTCGGCGGGACCTTGCAGGCGATCCGCGCCGCCGCCGCCAGGATGACTGACGGCGGTTCGATCGTCACGCTCTCCTCGCGCTTCGCGCAGAATGTTCAGCCGGGCGTCGCGCTCTATGCGGCCTCGAAGGCGGCGGTGATCGCGCTGACCGAGGGTTTCGCCAAGGAACTGGGCGGGCGCGGCATCCGCGTCAACTCGGTCGCCCCCGGCCTGACCGAGACCGACATGACACGCAAGGCGATTGCCGAACGGGGCGACGCGGTCGCCGCCCAGACCCCGCTCGGCCGCGTCGGCCAACCCGAGGACATCGCCCGCGTGATCGCCATGCTGGTATCCGAGGACGCGCGCTGGGTAACCGGCAGAACCATCCGCGCCGACGGCGGTATCGTGTGATATCGCCGAGAGCTGCGTGAAGCTGACCACCGTTCTTCATAGGCATTGCTAAAACGGCCGGTGTTTGCCTTCCGGCAGAGACAAGTATCCGTCCTGGTCAAGCGGGTGTGTTGCCATCGACGTGGGCGACAAGGACGCGGGGCCATGTCTGCAGCCGGTCGATCAGCAGGTGAAACACGGACCCGACGGATCCCGTCAGAATTCCCGTCAGCGCCGCAAGGGCGACGAAGCGGATCCGCGCTTTCCGGCTTCCGGGTTGCTCGAGTTCGTCTGCGGAATTGTCCATGGCGCTTCATCGTCTGGAACGGGATTTCAAAAAATGGGCAACGATCCCGTGATCGCAACCTCCTGCCAGAGGGCTGCGCTCTGACATGTTGTTCGCCCGGTTGCGGCCACCTACAAATATCGTGTTAGATTAGCCGGGCCGTGCAACCGCAACGGCGCGCGTGCCTGGTCGCCCAGCGGCCCCCGCCGGTCTTCCGCCTGCTCTGGTACGAAACGGGGAGCGTCTCCGGCGCGCTATACCGTCCACCCGTAAAGACGACGAAGGAAACACCATGTCCCGTTCAGCTCTGACACTTCTGGCAAGCCTCCTTGCGGCAACGACCGCCCATGCGCAGGACATGCGTGAGATCACCGGCGAGGCCATGATGCGCGAACGCCTGGCGCTGCCGGATGATGCCGAACTCGTGGTGGAAGCGCGCGGTTTCCAAAACGCCCCCCTGGCGATGCACAGCGATGAGTCGAACGGCCGGCAGGTGCCATGGCCGTTCACGCTCGCCATCCCCGCCGGCGTTACGGCCGATCTCTCCGCCGCCATCCGGATCGATGGCGCCAACCGGTTTGTGAGCGAACCGGTGATGATCGCGGCGGGAAACAATGATGCCGATATCGGAGGCGTTATGCTGACGGCGTTCACGCCCGCGGCCTTCGGCAGCACCTTTATGTGCGGCGATATCCGCCTTCAGCTCGGCTTTCAGGGCGAGGAAGCGGTGGTCGAGACCGATGAGAGGATTTACCACCTTGCCCCCGCGATCTCCGCGGATGGCGCGAAGTACCAGTCCGAGGACGGCCGAAACGTCTTCTGGAGCAAGGGCGACGATGCGCTGGTGACGCTCGATGGCGAGGACTTGCCGGATTGCTTCATGATGCCGGCCGAGGCGGAAAATTCATGGTCGGCGCAGGGCAATGAACCCGGCTGGCGCGCCGTCATCGCAGGCGACCGGTTTATGCTGGACATGAATTACGGCGATGACCGGCTCGACCTCCGCCTGCCGGAACCTCAGGTGGTCGACGGGGCCCATCGCTACGATTTCGACCAATACGCCCTCGCCTTCAGCGTGCGCGCCGAAATGTGCCAGGACGACATGAGCGGCCGATTGTTTCCGCAAAGCGTCGAACTGGAAACGGCAACCGGAACGCTGAAGGGCTGCGGCGGCGACACGCTCGATCTCCTCATCGGCCCCGAATGGTCCGTCGACAGTCTTAAGGGCAGCGCGCTCGATGAGGCTGCCGATCGTCCCGCCTTCTCGATCAGCGAGGAAGGCCAGATCTTCGGAACCACCGGCTGCAACCGCTTCACCGGCGCGTTCTCGGTCAATGGCGAGGGTGGCATCGCAATCGGCCCGCTGGCGACAACGCGGATGGCCTGCGACGACGCCCTGATGAAGCAGGAACAGGCCGTCCTTGAGGCGCTGGATTCAAGCGAAAGCTTCGACTTCGGCCCCGACGGCGCGCTGTTGCTCACGTCGGGCGCGCAAACGCTTATCGAGGCGAGCCGCAGATAGTCGCGACTTTTCGGGGTAAGAAGCGCCGCCATGCGGCGGGCAGGTTGCGAGCAGCGCGGACCCGGTTCGGACGCTGAATCACCCGGAAGGTGTCAAGAGAATAGCGACCGCATTGCCTGGCTGATGCGATAACAAGGTGTAGTCGCGCTGGGTATAGACGGTGGAGCGCAGCCGCTCATGCAAGGCGAAGCGGTTGCAGAACACGCCCTTCACCGCGCCGCCGGGATTGGCATTGTGACCGGTTCCCCGTTTTGTCCGCGTCTATGAGTTAGCCCTGTTAATTACGGACAATGTCCGGCTTTCCGTGAAGTCACAATCTTTGCGCACAAGATCAACGTGAACCGTCCAACGAACCTTTAACGGACAGCAGGATCGAGTGCGACAGCGCGCTCACGCATCGTCATAATTCAGCTTGCCGAGCGTGTTCGACGGCCCGTCGGGGCCGGCGCAGTTCATCTCGTAGACGCAATTGTCCTGCAGCACCTGATGGCCTTCGACGAGGAAGCTCGACTTGTTGGATTGCGGCCGGCACCAGCCGACGTTGACGCCGGACGAAACCCCGCCGCCGGTGCCCGGCTCGTTGCCGGTCACTTTCTCCGTGCGGCTTTCCATGGTGAAGGCCTGATCGCCGCCGAAGCCGGTGTTGGAGATCGTCTTCGTGCTCCATTCGAGCTTAGAGACAATCATATAGGGCACCGGCACCATTTTCGGGCCGCGCGGCGTCAGGCAGACGCAGGGCGAAAGACAGACGATACTGTTGGCCTTTCCTGTATTGCGGGCGGCACTGCGGCTCATGATGTCTCCTTTCTCAAGGCATGCGGCAGAACCTCGATCGCCGTCACATCGTCGGGGTTCTCGATCGCCATCCGCCAGACCAGCGTCATTTGATGTTTGCTCGGGTCCGGATCGGCGATGTCGCAATGGACGGTATCAAGCCGCATGACAAACCTGCGATCATCCGCGTTGTCATAACGCACTACAGCCTTCAGCCCGCCTTCCGGCAAAGAAAATCGGTAGGGCGCAGGGTCATGACGCATGCCGTGGACGGTGATCTGTTCCATGCCGGTGAGGAACGGCTTGAACTGCAGGGCCTGCGGCGCGGCATTCCAGAAGCCGTAATTGTAATCCTCAGGCATGCGCGGATGGCGCTCCCTCAGCCAGGCATCGTCAAACGTGCCGGCGAGCGCAAGCCGCGGTTGCCAGGATTTCGTCAGCGGGCCGAGACCGCAGACCGTCATCTCCGCACCCGGAGCCCAGGCGGCAAACTCGCCCGCAAGGCCGATCTGCGGCGCGGGCAATGCCTCGCCAGTCTCCAGCAGATAGTCGCTGACCAGGCCGCGCCCGACCGGGTTGAACACATGGGCGTCCTCGACCTCCTCATCGATCCTCGCCGTGCCGCCATAGGCGCGCTCGTAGACGAGCGGCACCTCGGTAGCCGGCGTCGCATCCGAAAGCCGCCAGCGCTTTCCGCCCTTTGCCGTCTCCGGCTCCATCAGCCTTTCGCCGAAGACATGAAAACCGTGGCTGCCGATAATCTCCGGCGCTGCGCCATCCTCCGCAGGCCGGGTGATATCGACCCGCACCGGCCAGCTCGCAAGCTGCTTTTCCTCCGGCGAGCGGGCAATGGCGGAAAAGGTCAGGTCAGTTTTCGGCTTGAACGGCGCGATCTCGCTTTCGGCTTTCAGCGACGAGACATTCGCCTCCCCCAAAAACACATCCGAGAGCGCCATCCCCGGCTGCGCCTTCGGCAACAACGCGCGTCTGCCCTCGTGGATTTCGAACACCGCCCGCACCACCAGCACCCCCATTTCACTGCCATCCAAATACCAGTGGCGGAAGAACAGGCATGGGAAAGGAAGCGAGATTTCGGGGATCATTACTCTGTATCCAGATATTGCTCGAAGGTCGCGATCACATAGTCCATACCGTGATAGGCCGATGACACTTCGAAGAGAGTCTGCAAGCAGGAAAATTCCAGGGCGAAGGTGACGAGCGCGGGTGCCACCACCGGAAGAACGACCTGTGCATCGAGGAAGCCTCTGTAGGCTTTGGCAACGGTCCTTGTTCGGTCCTGTGCCATCTTTCCAAGCAAGTCTCCGAAGGTGAACTTGTCATAAACCCAGGGCTGATAGGATGTGTTCGGACCGGGCGGCGGCACCCTGATCTTCGAATTGGCATTCACCGCGTCCTCCACCCAGCCGGGAATACGGGCGGAGAGAAGGTTGAGCGCCTGCACGGACGAGGTCGAGCTGTTGAGAATCCCGTCCAGCGCAAGGGTCAGACGAAAGTTATTGGCCGTTGCGGCTGGAAAGACGGTCTGCGCAGTGATCGGCCAGACGACGGGCAGTTCCGCGCCGCGTGCGGGCGGCTGCCAGGTGGGGATGATTTGCTGGCCGATACCGCCGGTCGGCAAGACGACAGGCCGCGTTTGCGGCGGATCGCCGGAGGGGCCGGGACTGATGCCTTTCCTCGGGACGAAATTGCCCGCCGGCGCGGGAAATCCGTCGATATTCGCCTCCGCCTTGGCCCATCGCAGAATGGCGCCGAGAAACGGCAATTGCCCGGCGCGGGTCTCGATCGTCGTCAGGATTTCATCGCGCACACCGAATGCATTGATCGTCGCCTCTCCGAGCGAGGCGGGCTTGACCGTTTCGGTATTGACGCCGGCGGGATTGAAGGTGTGGCAGAGGGTGGTGATGTCGGTGTGAAAGCGGTGCTCCACTGTTGTCGCTGCGGCACTTGCCAGCCCACCGCCGAGCGAATGGCCAGCGATATTTAACCGACGGTCCTTTCCGGGTTTGATTTTCTCGCGAGTAACTTTGATCCCGAAGTTTTTTGCGTTCTCATATTGTTTGCTCGGCTTCCCCAGCCCCTGCTCAACATTATTGGCCCAGTCGCCATTCGGCCCGCCGAGAAAGATCAGTTGCAGGCTGGCCTGATACGGAACGCCCAACAGCCGGAACGCGCCAGAACTGTTCAAAAGCGTGATGGGAATGAAGTTGTCGGCGATCAGTTCCTTTCGGCTCTTGCCCTTCAGCCGCTTGTCCATGGCAAACATGATCTCGCCGCCGGGATACTGCTTTTCAAGCACTTCCTGAAGATCGATCACCGGGGTCTCGCCCGCGCCATGCATGATCTTGAGGAGGATGCAAAAGGCGAAATCGCGCATTTCATCGAAATCGGTCCCCCGAAACACCAGCGTCGGCGGGCAGACATCGGTCTTGCTGTTCGGGTCGTAACTTTTCACCTTGTAGAGCTTGGCGACAAGCCCGGTAATGGCCTGTTCGTTCAGGTGATCCCATTCTTCCCAGTTTTTTTCCGCCTCGGCGATCTTGTCGGGATAGAGCGTCGAGAAACCACCAGTCGGCGGCGGGTCCTTGTAGATCAGCTTGCACAGATAGGCCGCCTGCCGCCGACAGGTCTTCGGGTTGCCGTGCCCGCGGATCACGGTGGTGTTGGCCGTATCCGGGGGGATGGGCGGAATATCGATCTTAGGCGGGATGATATTGTCGGTGTCCCGCAAAGGCGGAATCTTGACCACATGCTGCTGGTCATTTGGCATTCTCAACCTCCTTCCAGGGGATTGGTCCGCCGAATATGTCTTGCGTGTTCTGATCCGGAGGATAGTTGGGAAACCTCTTAAGTACGCGCAGCGCGATATCGCGATACTCCCTGCTAACCTTATCTTTTCTTTGAGTATATCCTGCGATGGCATTCATGAAGTTCTGCAACTTCAGCATTGAAACATTGCTGAAATAACCTTGATCGAGTAGCCAATTCATAAGTTTGAATGACTCGTTTGTGCCCGACATATCCCCGATGGTACTTATAGCCGTTTCACCTGATTTGTCTTCAGCCCAAGGATCCGCCCCAGCCTTCAGCAGGATTTTGACGCCGTCATAATTGCCGATCAGTCCGACTTGTTCGACAAGCCAGTTCCCTTGATCGCCCGGAAGCTGCACATTCGCCTTGCCTCCATGCTTGAGATAGCTCTCGATCATGCGGTTTTCGAAATCGAAGCCCTGCACGGGCCCGGAACTCGGGCCGGGCATTGTCAGATAATAAACAAAATTTCTGGCGGAGCCTGTCGACGGCCGGTCAATCAGATAGGGATCGGCACCCGCGGCCAGAAGTGTGTCGATCGCCTGAAGGTTATGGGCGCCGAGCGCCAGAAACAGCAGGGTGATCTCGTCGCCATAGCGCTGGTCGACGCCGTCCGGCAGCGCCTTCACCTCGGCCTCGGAAATCACATCACCCCGCTCGATCTTTTGCGCCAGACGATAAGGCTCCTCGCCATAGGGCAGGATCAACCTGTTGGAAAGCGGCGTATCCGGAGAACTCTCGATCATGTCCTGCTCCGTTCGATAGGTTTCGTATTTGCCATAGCCCCACCAGACGAGTGGCGTGACGATAACGGCAAAGGCCACGAAAACGATGACGTAAAACCGCCGGATCGAAGCTTGCTTCTTGTCAGGCGTGGTCATCGGTGAAACTCCAATGCCTCTGGGCGATCTTGTCCGGATAAAGCGTTGAAAAACCACCCGTTGGCGTCGGGTCCTTGTAGATCAGCTTGCACAGATAGGCCGCCTGCCGGCGACAGGTCTTCGGATTGGCATGTCCGTGGATCACCGTGGTGTTGGGCGTATCCGGAGGGATGGGCGGGATGTTGATCTTCGGCGGGGTGATATTGTCTGTGTCCCGCATCGGAGGAATCTTGACGACGAAATCCTTGTCAGTCGGCATTCTCCACCTCCTTCCACGGGATCGGTCCGCCAAAGATGTC
This sequence comes from Martelella sp. FOR1707, assembly GCF_053484265.1. Classification (NCBI taxonomy): domain Bacteria; kingdom Pseudomonadati; phylum Pseudomonadota; class Alphaproteobacteria; order Hyphomicrobiales; family Aurantimonadaceae; genus Martelella; species Martelella sp. FOR1707. Next base: position 162,450 of record NZ_JBAKFP010000006.1, read on the forward strand.
TTGCGTGTTCTGGTCGGGAGGGTAGTCGGGATTGCGTTTCAGAACTCGAAGAGCGGTTTGCTGTATTTCCTCGCTAATCTTGTCACCACGCTGGGTATAAGCAGCAAGATATCTCATGAATTTCTGCAGCTTTCCCATCATTGGGCTGTTGAGATAACCTTGCTGAATGAGCCAATTGATAAAATCAATCGCGCCTGTATCTGCCGATGATATTGCTAGCGTACTCATCAACGTATCCTTGGCAGCATTTTCCGCCCAAGGGTCCGCACCGGCTTTCAGCAAGATCTTCACACCCTCATAATTGCCGATCAGTCCGACTTGTTCGACAAGCCAGTTCCCTTGATCGCCCGGAAGCTGCACATTCGCCTTGCCTACATGCTTGAGATAGCTCTCGATCATGCGGTTTTCGAAATCGAAGCCCTGCACGGGCCCGGAACTCGGGCCGGGCATTGTCAGATAATAAACAAAATTTCTGGCAGAGCCTGTCGACGGCCGGTCGATCAGATAGGGATCGGCATCTGCGGCCAGCAACGTGTCGATCGCCTGGAGATTATGGGCGCCGAGCGCCAGAAACAGCATGGTGATCTCATCGCCATAGCGTTGGTCGACGCCCTCGGGCAGCGCCTTCACGTCCGCCTCTGAAATCGCTTCGCCGCGCTCGATCTTCTGCGCCAGACGATAAGGCTCCTCGCCATAGGGCAGGATCAGCCTGTTGGAAAGCGGCGTATCTGGAGAGCTATCGATCATGCCCTGCTGCGCTAAATAATGTGCATACCTTTCCATGCCCCACCACGAAAGCGGGATGACAACCACAGCAAAGGTCACGAAAACCACCGCGTAAAATCGCCGGATCGAGGCACGACTCTTGTAAGGGGCGAGTGGGATCATGGCGACGAACCCTTCTCGAGAAGACGATGTTCGTAGGCGGCGATTACATAATCCATGCCGTGATAGGCAAACGACTCTCCTGCGATTTTCTGAAGAGCCGAGAGTTCATCTTGTGCGCTTCCCATCCAGAGGTCGCCTTCCTCCTCATACGTCTCAAGCGTGCCGGACTTCCCGCTCTTTTCCATTTCCTTTTTGGCTTTAGCGCGATAGTTGCTGTCGAGATAATCGATCAGCTTGCGCATGGCTGGAACGGGGGCGGCGGAAGACGCCAACAGATTGTTGAGGGTAGTGATCGTCGCGAAGTCGTTGGGGCGCGGCAGAACCAGTGTTTCCTGCGAAAGCGGCCAGAGAACGGGCAGCGGCTTGGCATCGGGGATGTCTTCCGTCAGCTCATAAGGCGGCATGGGAATGGGGTTGCCAAGCGCGGACGGCAGACCGGTCTCGTTTATTTCCGCCTTTGCCCAGTTGAACACCGTCCCGATAAAGGGGATCGTGCTGGCCTTGCTTTGCAAGGTCGTTAGGATTTCGCCCCCGACGTAAAAGGCATTGACGCTGGCGCCAGTGGCCGGAGCGATGGTGTTGGGGTGAACCCCGGCTGCGTTGAAGGTTGTGCCGTGAATATCGATACTAGGGTAGTTACGCTCCAAAACGGCACAGGTTGCGGCAGCAAGCCCTCCGCCAAGCGAATGACCAGCCACTTCAAGGCGTTGGTCTGTTGTTGTTTTAATTTTCGTCTCGACAACTTTCCCCCCAAAGTCCATTGCCTCAGTGTATTGCGCGCTCGGACGCCCTAAACCTTGATTGATATTATTGTACCAATCGCCATTCTCCTTCGCGAAATATTCCAGCGTCAATTCGACCTTGATCGGGAGCTTGAATCCCCATGATGTGACTTTCGGATAGATCGTATCGGTATCCTTTATCAGCACGATGGGTGTAGAACCTGATGCGATCAATTGATGACGCACGCCAAGCCCCTTTGAAATATGGAAATTCGGTTTCTCGTCATTCAGCAGGATGAAGCGCGTGAACAGGCCAGCAAGGTGCAAGGTGATGCCGCAGGACAGGCCGCGCAGGTCATCCGCGTCCGTGCCGCGAAACACCAGCGTTGGCGGGCAGACATCGGTTTTCTTGCCCGGATCATAGCCCTTGACCTTGTAAAGACGCGCCACGAGGCCACTCTTTTGCTGGTAGTTCAGGTTGTCCCAAGGTTCCCAGTGCTTATCGACCTTCGCCATCTCCTTCTCGAATACTGTATAGAACCCACTGGAAGGTGGCGGGTCCTTGTAGATGAATTTGGACAAATAGCAGGCTTGCCGCCAGCACGGCTTCCAGGACGCGCGACCATGAACAGCGGTCGTGTTGGGCGTGTCCGGGGGGATGGGCGGAATATCGATCTTCGGCGGGGTAATATTGTCTGTATCCCGCATCGGCGGGATCTTCACCACGAAGTCCTTGTCAGTCGGCATCTTGCACCTCTTGCCACGGGATGGGGCCGGCGAAGAGATCCTGTGTGTTCTGGTCGGGAGGATAGTCTGGATTGCGCTTCAAGACGCGAAGGGCGATTTGTTGATTTGCGAGGCTGATCGCATCGCCTCTTTGTTCATAGCCAGCGAGTGACCGCATGAAAGCTTGTAGTCTCGGCAACTCAACGTCCTTGAAAGTTCCCTGCTCTATCAAATAGTTCAAAAACCTTACGGCGTTTTTGTTATATTTGCGGGCAACTTTCACCATTGCCGTATCTCCACTATTATCCTCCGCCCAAGGATCGGCCCCGGCTTCGAGCAGAATTTTGACACCCTGGTAATTTTCGTTGAGCGCAACCTGCTCTATCAGCCATTCTCCTCCGTCGCCGAGAAGCTGAACATTGGCCTTGCCGCCATGTTTGAGATAGCTTTCGATCATCCGGTTTTCGAAATCGAAGCCCTGTACCGGCCCCGTGCTTGGCCCCGGAAGTGTGAGATAGTAGACGAAATTACGCTCCGAGCCGCTCGGGGGATGATCGACCATATAGGGGTCGGCGCCAGCCGCCAGCAGCGTGTCAATAGCTTGCAGATTGTGCGCTTTGAGAGCTAGGAACAGGAATGTGATCTCGTCGCCATAACGCTTGTTGGCGCCGCCCGATAGCGCCTCAACGTCGCGCGCGCTGATATGCTCGCCGCGCTCGATCCTCTGCGCTAGATGGTAGACATCCTCGCCATACGGCTTGAACAGCCGGTCGGTGGTGTAGGTCGGTTCCGCATTCATATCCAAAATCCTTCCATAGCCCCAAAGCCCTGCGAGGATGACACAGGCGAGAACGGCAAATTTGATGAGAATCCGGCGGCGGGTCATGGCTTCACCTAGTTGACCTTTACGACATCGGACAGGAGCTTGATCAGCTGATCGACGTTGTGGCTCAGGTGTTTGCCGTTGATATGGATCGAGCCATCGGAATTGAGCACGATCACGCTGTCGCCGCTCTTCAGGAGAATCCGCTTGCCAGCGGTGATCATCAGTTCCTCGCCGACATCGAGATAGTAGCTCTTAAGGACATTGACGTTCTTTGTGTTCTGGACCAACTGAGAGTCATTATTGCCGATGCTCTCATTGCGGTTCTTCTCGATGCTGAGCTGCATCGACCCTTCGCCGGTCCCGGTTCCCTTTTCGCCAAGGCCATAGGGCGTTCCGGGAATGCCGTCGACCATCCTGTCGGCTCCAGTCGGCGTGAACATCCCCTTTTGCGTCGGCCCGACATAAAGCGCCATATCGCCGCCGATCACCTCGGTATGATTGTTCTCGACCTCGATGCCCTTGTTGTGGCCGACGGACTGGACCCAGTTGTTGTTGATGCGTTCGGAATGGTTGTTGTTGGTCTTTTCGTTGCGGTCCTTCTGTGAATGGACAAAGACTTCCTCGTGGTCCTTCTCGTCCTCGAAGCGCAGTTCGTTATAGCCATTTCCCTTGTGAGTCTGGCTCTTGATGGTCATGCGGGTCTTGTTTTCGGGCAGCTTGTAAGGCGGTTTGTTCATCGCGTTGTAGGTCCGTCCCGTGACGATCGGCTGGTCGGGGTCGCCTTCGAGGAAGTCGACGATGACTTCCTGGCCGATCCTCGGGATGGCCATGTGGCCCCAGGTGGCGCCAGCCCAGTTGTTGGCGACGCGGATCCAGCAGGAGGATTTGTCGTTCTGTTCGCCGCGATGATCCCACGGGAACCAGACCTTGATCCTTGCGAATTCGTCGCAATAGATTTCCTCGCCCTCCGGCCCGGTCACGCGGGCGATCTGCGGGCCATCGACCATCGGCTTTTTCGTCGTCGGCGGGCGATAGGGCAGACGCGCGGGCATGGCGGAAAAGCTTGCCGAATAGGTCGTGGCGCCGGAGCCAGCCTCTTCCTTCAAGGCCTGCGGCTGTTCGCCGCTGTGGCTGACGGAAAGCAGATGCCAATCGATATTGCAGGCCTTGTTCGGATGGTCCGTCAGCGCCATGCGGAAGCCCGGCATCAGATGGATGGCGTTGGTCTGGCCATCGGCCGTGGTGGCGTCGGTGCGGGTTGCCTCCATCCGATATTTCGTGAACGGTTTGCCGGCCACATCGCGCTTGTAGCGGCCCGGATAGTCGTAAAGCGCATAGTCGCGCTTGGCGCCGTTATCCTCCTGCCGCTCGGCCTTGTGCTCCTGAGTATAGGGCGGGTTCTTGAAGGTGTAGTCGCGCTGGGTATAGACGGTGGAGCGTAGCCGCTCGTGAAAGGCGAAGCGGTTGCAGAACACGCCCTTCACCGCGCCGCCGGGATTGGCGTTGTATTCCAGCTCCGGCAGGTCGGGCAGCTTGCCGACGATCTGCGGCATGTCGATGAAGTGAAGCGTGTGCTGGCCGTTCTCGCCATAGGTAAAGTAGTACCAGATGCCTTCCTCGGCCGCGATCCGCTCGGCAAAGGCCAGATGCGTCTCGCGATACTGGACGCAATATTCGCGCGCCACATGCTCGCCCGCCATGTGCCACTGCACATCCTCGACGCCGTTTTCCTTCAGGATTTCGCGGATGATGTCGGGCACGGTCTTCTGCTGGAAGATGCGGCAGTCCGAACCATGGTCGAGCCGGTGCAGCATCGGCAAAAGCGTGACGGTGTAGAAGGTGCGGTGAAAGCCCTCATCGGCCCGCGCGATCTCGGCGATCACGCCGGAGAGGTGCCGGATACCGGCATATTTGTGGTGGATGGTGAGCGTCGCCGGCGTGTCGAGCAGGGCATTGAGGTCGATATCCGGGTCCTCGGAGACCAGCTCGATATCCACTTGCGTCAGGCCGAACAGCTTTTCCCGCGCTTCAAAACCATGCACCAGGAATTGAGCATCTTTCAGCGCCGGGGCTTCGAAGGTGAAGGCGATGTCCTGGTTCTGATAGAGAGCCGGTATGTCCATGATCGCGTTCATGAAGACCTCCTGTTGCCTATCCTGTCGGCCCGGGGCCGCTGATCTGTGCGCGGCGCCGGGGCCCGTGGCCTCGCCTCCGCCGTTCTTGCTGCGACCACCTCGGGCAATGCCGTTGCAGCGGTAGCCTTGCGGGCCGCGCGGCGTTCGTTTTCGGCAAGCAGCGAATGGTCGGCAAAGCGGTCGAGGAAGCTGATGCCGGGGTCGAGTTCATCCGCGGAAGAAGCGGCGTGCACGCGATGCGACACGGCGCCACGCCCGCCGATCGCGACACCGACCACGCCGCGTTCGCCGGAAACATCGAGCGATGCGCCTGAGGGGACGGCTGCTTCCCGGGCGCTTTCGGCGGTCTCACTGCGGCTACCTCCGGTGCGGCGCAGACGCCCGTGCTGCCAGAGCCCCAGCAGAAAATCGCGGGCTTTTCGGGTTTTCCCGACGGCGTAACGCAACATGTTTGCCTCCTGTCTCGCGGATGCCGTCACCTCAATAAGGCGCATATCCACAGAGATAATTACCTATGATTGTGGCTTCAGACGCACCTCCGGAGCCATTTTACCCCGGAGATGCTTGTCGCCTGCCCGATCAGGCGGCCGGCGCGCGCCAGTCGTCGGAGCCGGATGTGCCCGAGGCCGTGTGTTCCCAGGTGATCTTGCGGTAGGAAAGCTCCACCTTCACCAGCTGGGTAAAGTCAGCATTCTTCGGGTCCTGGCAATGCGGCAGGGTGCAGTCCATGTCGGTCACCAGCGCGTCTTCCAGCGTGGTGGTGAAGAAGTGCTCCTGCTTGCCGGCGGTGTTGGTGCGGTACCATTTGACATCGCATTTGGTCAGCATCTCGCCGGTGCACAGCGCGTTATAGAGCAGCGGCACGGCCTTGTTCAGCGTGCAGGTGAACTTGAACGGCGTGTGCACGCGCTGGCCGGCCGGCTGGCCCGACTGCGGGTCGCGGGGAATGACGACGGTGTGGTCGATGGCCTGGACCATGACCTCGTCCTCATGGCCTTCCTGCCAGACATTGCCGACCGAATCCTCGGTAAAGGCGCCTTGGGTGATCGGGCCCTGCGTTGCGCCCTCGATCGTGATATAAGCGGGTGTGGGCATGGGTTACTCCTGCCTGTTCTAGAGACGTCTGCCGGACTTTTGCCTTGCGCAATGGACGGACGGAAAACCGGTCTTCCTGCCATTGCGCCTGTCGCCAAACATGCAAGATTCGGCAGACGTCTTCTTTTCCGTGTTCTCAAATGCCGCGGCACCATGCCGTTGGCGGGTTCAGGCCCGTCAGCGGCAAACCGCGGCGGGCAAGCCTTATCTTGCATAAACCGTGCCAGAGGCGGTAACTCTGAATAAAAAAACGAAAGTATACTGATATTAAAAGGATATTTTTATCGCAATGAGTAACAACATGCCCATATGAGCGAGTATTTATGTAAGTGAACCCAAGACGCTTCGGCCAAAAATGGCCGGGAAAAGTACGGACATAATGCCAAAATCCGGCATAACCCTTTGATCCAGAAGCGCGAATCCGTCTCGGCCAAAAATGGCCAGGCTCGGCCATTTTTGGCCAGTACCGTTGAGTACCAAAATTTCTGTTTTGATTCAAAACCTTATCGCTCTTCATTTTCTGAACTTCTCCAGCCTTCGGAAAAGCTCCGGGTCCCATTCCCTGACGCCGATGCCTTCTGCCGCCCGTTCGAGGCGGATGGCCTGATCGGCGGTGATCGCGGCAAAACCGGAGGCTGCCAGCATCTCCAGCGTTGCAAGCTCCAGAAAGGCGCGCATGCGCGGTGATGGGGCCTGCCGATAATTTTTATCCCATTCGCTGGCCTTAGCGGGATCCGCCGCCATGCTCTCAAGCGTCGGCATCTCCACGCCGAGGTTTTCCTGGGAAGGCTCGTCCCCGCCCTGCAGCCGGGTCATTGCTGCATGCCCGGCAAGCTGACCGAGGGTCGTCAGGTCCTCGATCGCGACAAGTGGCTGGCCGTCAAGGAAGTTAAGGTCCGTCAGCACCGGCAGGCGCGCCAGAAAATGACGCGTTTCCGCGGCGATGGACGCAGTTGCGGCGGAGCGCCCGCATTTTTGCGCCAGTCGCGCGGCGATAACATGCCCGCCGATCCAGAAGGGCAGAGATTGAAGCGTTCGCTCCAGCCGTTTGGCAAGCGCCGGGTCATCCGGATTTTCGCGCAATGCGGTCTCATAACGCTCGACGCTTTCGATGGAGACCGGCGGAACGATGGTGTTCCGCCCCTCCTTGATCGGTGGCGGCGCGGTCACGTCGAGCCAGGTCACGTGCCGGCGCAGAAGATAGGAGACGGGTGCTGACGGATCGAGATCGAACAGAAGATCGGCAAGCTCTCCAGCCTGGCGGCGCAGAAGCCGGAAATCGACCGCCGTTGAAGAAGGAGGCTCAGTCTGCCTCGCCTCCGCCGTCTTGCTGTTCGTCCGTGAAGCGGGTTGAGCCTGGGCTTTGGCGCCCTCGCCGCGATCCGCGGTCACCCCATCGGCATCACTGGCCAGCCGGTCGAGAAAGCTCGAAATCGCCCGTGACTGTCCTGCCTCCTGCACCGCCTCGTTCTCGCCAAGCAGCCGTAAGCTCACGGTCAGTTCCTCGGCCAGCACGCCGGCCGGCCCGGGCGGCTCATCGCGCAGCAGGAAGCCCATCAGCCGGGTCAGAACCGATTGAAACTGTGCCTTCTTCGCAGGCCGCCGCTGCGATTCTTCCAGCCTCAGAAAGGCGTTCAGCCCCTCAAGACAGGCAAGCAGGTTCTCGCGATCGCGGCTTGAAAACCTGGCCAGACAGATGGCCTCGACCAGCCGGATATCCTTGGCATTGCGGGCGAGAAGCCGTGCGGCCGCCTCTTCGACGCCCTGCCAGTCGACAGAGGCCTGACTGGGCGTGCCGCGGCGGATCAGTGCGTCGCCGATCACATCATAGGCCGGCAGGTCCTCGATGTCGCCATCATAGGGATCCGCAAGCGTGGCGCTGATCGCCTCCAGAAAGCACTCGTTCGCCATCGGTCTCTCCTGCCCGCGGTCACAGACGAGCGGGCAAAACGAGATCCGCGAGCGGATCCTGCCGGGCCGGGTTCTTCTGCCCCTGCTGGGTGATCGTGTAGCTCGCGGTACCGCCGCCGACGTCGAACTCGACCACCATGCCATTGGCATCATAATTGACGATCTTGCCGGAGTTCAGAAGCCTGTAGCCCGACCACGGCCCGCTGAAGGACATGGTGCGCGGCTTGCCGCCGCCGCTTGGAAACAGCGTCAGCACGCTTTCGGCCTTTTTCGAAAGTTCGTTCGGCCAGATGATGCGCACCGGAAAGCGCGGTCCGTGCGAATAGGGCACGAGCTGGCCTTCGACATTCATGACCGAGCGGCCGAAGCGTCCGGACAGGCCTTTCGGCTCCACGGTGTAGTTCACGCCAAGCGCGCCGTCATTGCTGAAATAGGTATCCTGCAGGGCCAGCGCCTTCTTCAGCTGCAACAGGAATTCCGGGTTGATGACAAGGCTTTGCCCGTCAATCACCTTCGGCTTGCCGGTCGCCTCGTCGATGAAGAGAGTCAGGTTGTCGTTGTAGAAATTCTCGATCTTGCCGTTCGGGCCGAAGAAGTCGGTGAATTCCTTGAGCGGCACATCCTCCTGAGCGTCCATGGTGAAGGGATAGCGGGTCGCCAGCGAAAGATTGTATTCGCCGTAGACATCGTCGTTCCAGGCGCGCTGAAGCTCTTCCTTGGCCTTGTCCAGCACCACCGCCCAGCTCTGGTCGGAAATGGTTGCGAAGAACCGGCTCATCGGTTCCGGCAGGTCGACGCCCTGGCGCTCGACCACATAGATCGGGTCGTCGCCCTCCAGCTTCACCCGCGCCTTGGCCTTGGCAAGCGCCATTTCGCCCGAGCGGTCGCCGGCCTGGCGAACCTCCTTGAGGTATTCGTAGAGCTTCGACAGCGAAGCCTCGAGGTCTTCAAGGTAGCTGCCCTTGTTGTCGCGCGGATCATCCAGCGCATCGAGCCGGGCAAAGGCGCGGTTGATGCGCATGCCCTGCTCCCGGTAAAGGTCGTAGGGCTGTTTGGCATCGGCTGCCTGATCCGGCGTCTGGGCGACGGTTTTCTCCTCATAGATCTGCGTCTGCGCCTTCACCAGCGCGATAAGCCGGGCGAAGGGATCGTCCGGCCCGGTGATTTCCTCAAGCACGTCCACGCCCTTGTCGAGGCTGCCGAAATCGACGATATCGAGGCGGTTCAGGGCGTTCGTCCAGGTATCGATATAATTGGTCGCATAGCGCTCGGCGACCTGCTTGCGGAACGCTTCCAGATCCTCCTGGGAATAGCTTACCGTATCGCGCTCGCCGGCCACCCAGGCATCTTCGATGGCAACGACGGAAAGCGCCTCGTTCTGCTTGACGAAAAAGTCGGTAAAGCCGGTCTTGGTGAAGAAGGGCGGGATTTCCACCGGTTCCGGCTTGCCGTTGGCATCGGCCGGCTGCTTGAAAATGATGTTGTAGGCCGGCCCGATCTCGTTTCTGAAGTTGACGGCCGACACGAGCTGGCTTTTGGCGAGCTGCTCGATATTGCGGTAGAGCCGCAGATCGCGCGGCACGGCGCGCAGATCCGCCTGCGCCGAGGCCACTTCGCTCTGGTTGAGCGGGACTTCGAGGTCGGCATCCTCAATGGCGAATTTCAGATGCGAGGAAAGGTCCTGCTGCGTCTGGTCGTCGCCGGTATAGAGCGTCTGCCAGACCTCGCCATACCATTCTTCCACCAGCGCATTGTTGCGTTTCGAGGTGTCGCCGAGCATCAGATAGATACGCAGATCCTCAAGGCGCTCATCGCCGTCGCGTGTGTCTTCCGCCTTGCCGAGCTTCACCACCTCCGCCTCGACGTAGCCTGCAAGATCGGGAAGGAAGCCGTCTTGCAACACGTCGATATAGGTCTTGTCGATGACCGGCCCGATCCTTCGCCCTTGCGACAGCGTCAGAAAGGACGGCACGACGCCCCAGCGGTCATAATTGCCGAAAATCGTCCCGGCCGAACGCAACGCATTCAGCGGCTTGAGGAAAGACTGGCCGGCGTCTGCCGCGTTTACGGCCCGCGTTTCGCCGTCCGCCTTGTAGGCCTTGGCGATGCTGACAACCTCGTCCATCTTGGCGCGGTTGCTTTCATAGGCCTGCCAGTAGAAGCCGACGAAACCGATGAACAGAACCGAGGCAGCAGCACCCGAGAGAATGAACCGCACCCGCTTGGAGCGCTCGAGGCGGATATTGTCGCCGGCAAGGCCTGCTTCCTCGAAGATCACGGACTTCAGCACATTGGCCGAGAAATAGTGCTTTGAGTGATCGCCATGGACGGCAAGTACGGGCGGACGGATCTCGTATTTCTGCGAGGCCGCCGTCAGGACGGCATTGAACGGAACGGCTTCCTGACGGCAGGAGGCCATGAAAACGCCGCGCACCAGCGGCGCCGTCGAGAACTTGTCCTGATGGAGGCTGGTTCCAAGGAATTCCCGGATCAGCATTTTCAGGCCGGAAAGCTGGCGCGTGAAGGTATAGAGTTTGCGCCGCGCTTCGGAAGAGTGCTGATCGGCGATACGGTCCAGCATCAGATTGTTGAGACGCTCGAGAAAACCGTCATAGGCCGCCTCGAATTCCTCCACCCAGCTGTCGCCGGATTTTTCCGAATAGACCGAGAAGGTAAAGCCGAAAGGTTCGGCACGTTGCGCCTTGGTGAGGCCCGATACGAATTCGTGAAAGCCGTCGAGGAGATCGAGCTTTGTCAAAATGACGTGCACGGTATAGCGCGTGCTGAGCGCTTCCGACATCTCCACCAGACGGGCGTGCAGAAGGGCGGCCTTGTTTTCACGCACTTCGGGCGAGGATTGAATGAGATCAACGAGATCGATGCAGACGATTGCGCCGTTGATCGGCCTGCGGGGCCTGTACTCGTTCAGCAAGCCCAGGAATTTGTCCCAGAGAAGCCGGGAAACATCGAGGACATTGTCGTCCTCACGGTTGCGCTGATGGGTCAGTAGCTGGCCGGCGACATCGAAGACGACGGCGTCATCCGTAACCCAGTAATCGACATCCTCGGTTTTGGTCACAGACTTGGCGTCTTCCTGCGAGAAGAGATGCGCCAGAGGAAACTTGAGATCGGACTCGACGATAAACGACGTCTTCCCGGCAGAGGGAAAGCCGAGCATCATATACCAGGGCAGTGAATAGACCGAGCGTTTCCCGCGCTTGCCATCGGAGCCGATCCAGTGCTTCGCAATGGCGGACATAGCGTTGCGGAAACTGCGGTCGAACGCATCGACGCGATCCTTCACCGGATCCCTCGGCGCCTTCGTCACCTCTTCTTCCGAGGCACGTTCCTGCCTGCGTCTGCTCACGGCGCCGAAGAGAAGATTGCTGACACCCCAGAAAAATATAATCGCGATAATTGCGATCAATCGGAACGTGACTGGCCCGAAAGGCTGGAAACCGTAGACCTTCAGCCGTGGTCCGACGAACCAGATAATAGCGCAAAGCGCGAAGGCGATGACCAGGCTGGCCATGCCATATGATTTTACTAGGCTTTTCAGCACCCGAAAAGAACCGCCTGAGAGAAATTTTACCAGCCTAAAGATTCGCTTCAAGGTTGCACTCCTGCGTACGCGCCATCTTAACCCTCAATATAAATTAAGTAATTTTATATATTAGCATAATATAATTTAGGATTTATCACGCATTACATCTTTGTATTCGATATTTTTCAAATCCCGACTTGTCAACCAAAGATACTATAGATAGTAATTAATACCACTTTTAGAGGTTACCTTAATTTGGGCGAATTTCGTCTGAATACCCGTAAAGGTCGTAGTCGAGCGCGTTTCCGACGGGCCTGAGTGAACACAGGAGGCAAGACAAAATGGCTGGAAAAGACAGTTCAGTCGCTCCCAAGGAGCGCATCAATATCCGTTACGTCCCTGCAACGGGTGACCAGCAGGAAGAGGTGGAACTGCCTCTCCGTCTCGTCATGCTCGGCGACTATCTGGGTCATGATGACGGCCTGCCGCTGGAAGAGCGCGAAATGCTCTCGGTGGACAAGAACAGCTTCGCCTCGGTGATGAAGGAGGCCGGACTGAAGCGCGATATGGAGGTGAAGGACACGCTCTCCGGCGACGAGGACGCGCGCCTTCGCACCACGCTTGAGTTCAAGAGCCTTGCGGATTTCTCGCCCGATGCCGTGGTGCGGCAGGTACCGGAGTTGCAAAAGCTTATCGAGCTGCGCGAGGCGCTTGTCGCGCTGAAGGGGCCGCTCGGCAACATGCCGGCCTTCCGTCAGCGTCTTGAACAGATCCTGGAAGATGAGGATGCCCGCAAGAAGCTCATGGAGGAGCTGCAGTCGATCGAAGCCCGCGAGGCGGAGAAACTGGCCGCAGCGCCGAAGCCCGATCTGGCCGGCAAGCCCGATGGCGATATCTCGGTCAAGGGCGACGATACCACAGGCGGCAAAGGCTGAAGACGTCCCCGTTTTCCTGAAGGAATACCGGAATGCAGTTTGACCTGCCGAAATCATCGGCGCGTAGTTCGGAGTTGAAAAACATGGCCCAATCAGGTGCTGCTCTCAAGGAAAAGTCCGGCGAAACACAAAGCTTCTCGCTTCTGGACCAGATCATGGAAGAAACCCGGATCCGTCCGGATGATACGGAAACCTATTCCATCGCGCGCAAGGGCATGGAAGCGTTCATCGCCGACATGCTCTCAAGCCGCAAACCCGGCGAGCGTATCAATCGCGTTCTCGTCGACCAGATGATTGCCCAGCTTGACGAGAAAGTTTCGCGGCAGGTTGACGAAATCATTCACGACAAGGGATTTCAGGAAATGGAGTCGGCCTGGCGCGGGCTGAAGCTTCTGATCGACCAGACGGATTTCCGTGAAAACATCAAGATCGACCTGCTGCCGGTTTCCAAGGAGAAGCTGCTGGAGGATTTCGAGACCGCGCCGGAAGTGGTGCAGTCCGGTCTCTACAAGCACATCTACTCCTCCGGCTACGGCCAGTTCGGCGGCGAGCCCGTCGGCGCGATGATCGCCAATTACGATTTCGGCCCCGGCGCACGCGACGTCAAGCTGTTGCAGTTCGTTGCCTCAGTTGGCGCCATGGCGCATGCGCCGTTCATAGCGGCCGCCTCTCCGGAGATGTTCGACGTTGATGAATTCGTCGATCTGCCGGCGCAGAAGGACCTGTTCTCGATCTATGAAGGTCCGCGCTTCCGCAAGTGGATGGGCTTCCGCCAGAGCGAGGATTCCCGCTATGTCGGCCTGACCTGCCCGCGTTTCCTGCTGCGTCAGCCCTATGATGCGGAGGAAAATCCGGTCAAGAGCTTCGTCTATTCGGAAAGCGTGACCGACGACCACGAGCATTATCTGTGGGGTAACACCTCCTTCGTGCTCGCCACGCGGCTGACCGAAAGCTTTGCAAAATACCGCTGGTGCCCGAACATCATCGGCCCGCAGTCGGGCGGCGCGGTCTATGATCTGCCTGTCCATGTCTACGAGGCCTTCGGGCAGCTTGAGGAAAAGATCCCGACCGAGATTCTGATTACCGACCGGCGCGAATATGAACTCGCCGAGGAAGGCTTCATCGCGCTGACCATGCGCAAGGGGTCGGATAACGCCGCCTTCTTCTCGGCCAATTCCGTTCAGAAGCCGAAAATTTTCCAGAACACCAAGGAAGGCAAGGCCGCCGAGACCAACTACAAGCTCGGCACGCAACTGCCCTACATGATGATCATCAACCGGTTGGCGCATTACATCAAGGTGCTGCAGCGCGAGCAGATCGGCAGCTGGAAGGAGAAGGAAGACCTTGAGCGCGAGCTCAATGTCTGGCTCAAGCAATATGTCGCCGATCAGGAGAACCCGCCTTCGGATGTGCGTTCGCGTCGTCCGCTGCGCGCGGCAAGCGTCGAGGTTTCCGATGTCGAGGGCGATCCCGGCTGGTATCAGGTCACGCTGAAGGTCCGTCCGCACTTCAAATATATGGGCGCCAATTTCGAACTGTCCCTGGTGGGCAAGCTCGACAAGGACGACTAGATCGGCCATGCGAGGGGACCGCGAACACGATATCCGGGACAGCATCGATCGCCGGTCGGCTGGCAGCCTGTTCGAGCGCCTTGTGCTGGATGAGGAGAATATGGCGATCGAACGTACGGACGATGCCGCCTCGGCAACCGTGCGTTCGATCAAACGCCACCTTATCCGCCTGCTCAATGCGCGCAGCGGCGCGTCCCAGTCCGCCCCCGGCCTCGGTCTTGCCGATTTCAACGAGTCGTCGATCGAATCCAATGACCTGACCCGGCATATCGCAGCGTCGATCCGCGATTGCATCAACACCTTTGAACCGCGTGTCGAGGTCAAGGCCGTCGAGTGCATGCACGATCCGGATCGGCCGTTGGATCTGAAATTCAGAATCCAGGCGCTGGTGCCGGCGAAATCGCGGCAGGAACTGGTCGAGATCGATTTGCTGATGCGAGACGGACACGCCACGCAAATTATCTAGAACGCGTCCGGGAGGCCGCGCTCTTGCGGGAGGACAATGCCTGAAGATCGCCATGGCGGACGGACCTGCTCGAAGAGAGAGAAGCAGTTCGCCAGCGCGTCCTGATGGCATGCCGAAACAGTAATGTAAGTAGTTGCAGGAGCCAGAATTGGCAAACTCGGCGCGCTCACGCTATTTTCAGGACGAACTGACCTATCTGAAGGAAAGCGGTCGGTTCTTTGCTGAAAACAATCCCAAACTCGCTCGGTATCTTTCCGAACAGTCGACGGACCCCGATGTCGAGCGTCTGCTTGAGGGGTTTGCGTTTCTGACGTCGCGGCTCCGGGAGAAGCTGGATGACGAACTGCCGGAACTCACCCATTCCGTCGTCAATCTGCTGCTGCCGAATTTCCTCCGGCCGTTTCCCTCCACGGCGCTGATGAAGCTTACGCCGCAGGAAAAGTCTATCACCGAACGGCAAGTCGTGCCGCACGGCACGATCATCCTGTCGCGGCCGGTATCCGGTACGGTCTGCCCGTTCCGAACAACGTCCGAAACCCATGTCTATCCGCTCGAAATCGCCGAGCAATATCTTGAGCGATCGCGACAGTCGACCACGCTGCATATCGATTTCGAAACGCTGTCCGGTCTGCCGCTCGGCATGATCGATCTCCGCGATCTGCGGCTTTGGTTTGCCAGCGGCGATCACACCGCGCAGATGCTTTACCTGTGGTTCGGGCGTTACCTGAAATCCATCGACATCACGGTCACGGGCGGAGAAGGCGGCGGTCGAACCGTGTCCTTTCCACTGCGGAACGTCCAGCCCGGCGGTTTCGCGGCGAACGAGGCGATACTGCCGTCAGGCAATACAGCCTACGAAGGCTATCGCCTGCTGCAGGAGTACTTCGTATTTCCGGAGAAATTCCAGTGCTTCGATCTTCTCCGCTTCGGCGAAAACCTCGGCAATGAAAGCGGCATGACATTTCGCCTTTCGGTTCAGTTCGAGCGTCCCCTTCCTCCAGATGTAAAGGTGCGCCCGGACACCGTGCAACTCTATTGCACGCCGGCCGTCAACCTGTTCCGTCATGATGGCGAGCCGATGAAGGTCGATCATCGCCGGCTTCACTATCCCCTGCGACCATCCTCCAATGGCGACGGCGCCAAGGCAATCTTTTCGATCGACCGGGTGGTGAGCTGGCGTTCCGAGGGCGAACCAGCAACCGGTCAGCATCTGCGTGAATATCCGGCCTTCGAATCCTTTCATCACGAGGTCGAACGCCAGCAGAACCTGACGCAGATCTACTACCGGCTCAGAATGCGGGAGTCGTTGAAACAGGCCGGCGCCGATCACCTCATTTCCTTCGTCCGGCACGACAATTCCAGCGCCGTGCCGGATTTCGAGGTGGTTTCAGCGGAGCTGAGCTGCTTCAACGCCCGCCATGCGCGCGAACTCGGCGGCGGCGATATCTGCGTGATGACCGAGGATACGCCCGCCTTTGTCGACTTTCGCAATCTGCGTCAGCCGACTGCTCCAATCTACCCGCCGCTCGATGGCTCGCTCTATTGGACGATGATCTCCAATCTTGCGCTGAATTACGTGTCGCTTCTCGACAAGGATGCACTTGGCGCGGTGATCGCGATCTACGATTTTCAGGCCTATGCCGATCGCCGCGCCGAGCGCACCAGCCGCCAGCGCATGGATGGCATCCGCGCGATCGACACCAAGCCTTTCGACAAGCTGTTTCGCGGCCAGCCCATCCGCGGACTTCTGACGCGCATGACTATCCGGGAGTCGTGCTTTCAGAGCGAGGGCGACATGTACCTGTTCGCCAGCGTGCTTGCGGAATTCTTCACCCTTTATGCCAGCATCAACTCCTTCCACGAGCTCATCGTGGAGGGCGAGGAAAACAACGAGGTTTACCAATGGCCAGCGAAGACAGGCCGGCAGCCGATCATCTGACGGACCTTCTGGTCCGCGATGCGCGCGCCTGGTCTTTCTTCCAGGCGGTCGAGCAGACGCAACGCGCTTTCGACGACGGGACGGAGGTGGGAACCCACCTGCTTCCGACAGACGAGAAGATCGTCTTCAGCGTCGACAACCGCCTCGGCTTTCCGGTTTCCGATATCAACGATATCGTTCTGGAGGACACGCCGCCGGTCGATGATCGCAGCACCGATGACAAGAAAGAAACGCCCCCGGGTAGACGGCGCGGCCGGTTCCGCATGGAAGTGACGTTTCTCGGCCTCCATGGCGCAGGCTCCCCCCTGCCCTCCTACTATCAGGAAACGGTTGCCCGCTATGATGCCGAGGGCTCCCTGCTCAAGGGCTTCTTCGATTTCTTCCACAACCGGCTTGTCGGGCTGATGCATCGCACGATGCGCAAATACCGCTATTATGTGCGCTACAAGCCGGGCGCGATAGACGATTTTTCCCAGGCGATGTTCTGCCTGTTCGGCCTTGCCGACCGGGAAGCGCGCGAGTTGTCGCCGATCAACTGGGCCAGGCTCCTGACCTTTACCGGCCTGCTCGCCTCGCGCAACAGATCGCCACAGGTCGTGTCTTCCGTCGTGGCTCATGCCTTCTTCCATCCGGACGTCGAGGTCGAGGAATGGATCCGGCGCAAGGTCGACATTCCCGCCGAGCAGCAATTCTCTCTTGGCCAGTTGAACGCGGTCCTGGGCGAAAGCGCCGTCATCGGCGACCGCGTTCCCGACATCGCCTCGAAATTCAACGTTTACCTGAAAAATCTCGGTTTCCACCGTTTCCAGGAATTCCTGCCGCGCGGCAGCAGCCATGAGGCGCTGAAACAGCTCATCGAGTTCATGCTGCGTGACCAGCATGCCTATGACATCAAGCTCGGCCTTGCAGCCGGTGAGGCCAGGCCGCTCTGCCTGCACGCAAACGAAGACATCTCACCGGCAGAGGCCGATGGCTATCGCTCGCATCTCGGCTGGTCCTCCTTTCTGGGCGTCGGCGAGGCCAGCCGCCGCGATGTCCGCGTGACGGGGAGGCTTTGACAATGCGCCTAATCCTCGCCGTCAACAACACCATCAATCTGGAAAGCGGCATCGTCGCCACCGCCGTCTTTACCGAGCATGGCGGAACCATCGGCTCGGCAGAGGATGCCGGCTGGCGCCTTGCAGATCGCGCCGGCACCGTCAGTCCGCATCATGTCCGCATATACCTTCAGGACGGCCACTTCTGCGCCACGCCCCTGAATGATGAAGGGATGGTGATCAACGGTTCTTCGCGGCCGCTCCCGACAGGCACCGCGTTTTCGATCTCCGACGGCGACCGATGGAAGATCGGCGACTTCGATGTCTCCGTCTATCTCTCGGCCGAAACGGCGGGACGCAGAGGCAAGGGTGAGAGCTTTCAGGGCTGGGAAGAGCGTTTTTCCGCCGTGGAAACGATCATCCCCGGCACGCTCAAGGGCGAAAATCCCGATGAGCAGATCAATGCCGCCGCACTGCTTGCCGATGCCTCGGACGCTGACGACGGCGGAAGCGACTTTTTCGAACGCGACGAAACCGATCTCGACGAGGGGATCGATCCGGTGACGCATCTCGACCGAACCGCAAGCAGGGAGATGGATTTGTCCAACGACCCGGTCGTTCTGTTCGACAGCCAACGAGGAATGAGAGCCATGCCAGACAAGAAAGATCTGATCGACGACCTGAGCCTCCAGCCGAAGTCGAGCAAGAAGGCGCTCGGCGTCGATGATCCGATGGCAGAACATGCGAATTTCGCAAGCCCTGGCGTCAGGAAGGAAGGCGAGGAGTTGGAAGACTATCTCGACGAGCTGGCAAACCGCTCCGTCGAGAACGGCCTTCAGGAGATACGCGAGCGGGAGGAATGGCCTGCCGCCGCCAGAACGGGACAGCTGGAAGAGGACGAGCAGGTCGACCACGTCGTGCTCCGCCCGTTGATGCAGGCCATGGGGCTGCCGGTGGCCGATATGCCGGTTCCGGAAGCGAACCGGCTCGCGCGCGAGGCGGGCGCCGCGCTGAAGACGGCCGTTTCCGGCCTGATGGCCATTCACAGCCTTCAGGGCGAGGACCGCAACAATCTCAGCGATACGCATCTGCATCCCGTCGAAGACAATCCGCTTCGTCTCGACATGAGCACCGAGGAGGCGATGCGCGACCTGTTTCTCGTTCAAAGCCCGGTCCATCTGAACGCCACCGCCGCCGTCGAGGAAAGCCTCGAACAGATCAGCGCCCACGAACAGGCAAGCCGGGTGGCGATTGATGCGGCCTTGGGCGCGGTACTGGCCGCACTGGCGCCGGACCAGCTGTCGCGCCGCTTCGCCCGTTACAAGGGCCATGCGCCGCGCGTTGGCGACCAGGATGCCTGGCACTGGCAGATGTACCGCCACTACTACGAAGAAATGAAGTCCGACCGCCAGCGCGGTCTCACCCGCATGTTCTGGGAAATCTTCCGACAGGTCTATGACCGCGAGATGCGCAGCAAGGCGCTCGCCGGCTTGGGAGAGGAGCGGTAGGCATATGTGTGGGTGTGGGTGTGGGTGTGGGTGTGGGCGTGGGCGTCGGCGTATTGCGTTTGTTGCGTTGCTGTTTGTCGTGGCCGGATTGTCGTCCTGCGGCATCCCGCAGGCGACGGGCAAAATCATCAAGGTTATCGCCAATCCCGACATTCCGGTCGGTAAGGCGACGGAGCAGCCGAGCACGCTCAACATGATGATCTTCGAAGAAAAGGGCGCCAATCGCGGCGATGACGGCCAGTCCCTGCCGATCGATGTGTGGGTTTTCCAGCTCTCCGACGACGGTCAGTTCATGCAGTCGGATTTCGAGTCGCTGACCAACGATCCGAAAGGCACGCTGCAATCAACCTATGTCGACATGAAGCAGGTCCAGGTCACGCCGGATCAGTCCAAGCCCATCGAAAACATCGAACTGAAAAAGGACACGACCTTCATCGGCATCGTCGCCGGCTATGTGAACTACCAGGACATCAACTGGCGCACGACCGTTCAGGTGAATGCCAAGGGAGAAACCTATCAGCTCTTCACCGCGATCACGCCAACGCAAATCATCACGAACCTGCACCGCTAGGCTTTAGGCAGAATGGATCGAAGCAAAAAATGTCATTGAGAAATCATGTTGTCTGGCGCGACGGGCTTTTTCTGAAACCCCATCATTTCCAGCAGCAACAGCGCTATATCGAATATCTGATCAGAACGCGGGTCGAAGGCGTCGACGCCTATCAGACCGGCCTG
Source organism: Martelella sp. FOR1707 (assembly GCF_053484265.1). Taxonomy (NCBI): domain Bacteria; kingdom Pseudomonadati; phylum Pseudomonadota; class Alphaproteobacteria; order Hyphomicrobiales; family Aurantimonadaceae; genus Martelella; species Martelella sp. FOR1707. The sequence continues at coordinate 182,488 of NZ_JBAKFP010000006.1, forward strand.
TCGAAGGTCGAGATCAGTCCCGAGAACCTGCTGCATGGCAAGGTCGTGATCGACAGTGCGCGCGGGGTTTTCCCGGATGGTTCCGTGCTCGACATTCCCGGTGAGACCAAGCCGCCGGCAGCACTTGATGTCAGCGGTCGCAATATCGTCGACCAGCGCGTTTATCTCGCGCTGCCGCTCAGGCTCAACGGCGTTCCGGAAATCGAGGATTCCGATCAGCCGCAATCCAACGTGCGCATGAGCGCGGTGCTGCAGGAGGTGCGCGACAATGCCTCCGCCGAAACCGAGCCCTTCGATATCAATGTGGCGCAATACCGCCTGCGGCTGATGCTCGAGGAGGAGGATCGCTCCTCCTATACCTGCCTGCCGGTCGCCCGCATCCGCGAGAAGCGCTCTGACGGCAGCCTGGTGCTCGACGATCGCTTCCTGCCGACGGCATCGGCGCTCGAAGCCACGCCGCAACTGAAGAAAACGCTTGAGGATTTCGTCGGCCTGTTGCAGCAGCGCGCCCGACAGATTGCCGAGCGGCTGGGCACGCCCGGCCAACGCGGCGTCTCGGATGTCTCGGACTTTCTCATGCTGCAGACCATCAACAGGCTGTGGCCGGAGTTTAGGCATCTCGCCACGGTTCAGGGCGTGCACCTGCGCGACCTCTATATGGTCCTGGCGAGAGCGGCGGGCGAGCTTGCGACCTTCACCCATGAAAAGCGAATGCCTGAAATGTGGCCCCCGTACCACCACGAGGAGCCGGCAATCTGCTTCGAACCGGTGATCACCTCATTGCGGCAATCCCTGACGGCGATCTTCGAGGCCAATGCAGTCGCCCTGCCGCTCAACAAGCAGAAATACGGGGTTTACACCACGCCCCTGCACGATCGCTCGCTGCTGAAGACCGCGATTTTCGTGATTGCCGTGAAGGCGAGCGTTCAACTGGAAAAACTGTCGCTGGAGTTCCCGGCGCAGACCAAGGTGTCGTCGATCGAGAAGATCCGCGAACTGATCCACGTGCAACTGCCGGGCGTGGTGCTGCAACGCCTGCCTGCGCCGCCGCGCCAGCTGCCCTATCACGCGGGGTTCACCTATTTCCAGCTCGATGAAAATTCTCCGGGTTGGCAATACCTGGAGAATGCCAGCGGCTTCGCCTTCCACGTGACCGGCAATTTTCCCGATCTCGAAATGCAGTTCTGGGCCATCCGCAATGAGAGGGCAATGACATGAGCGATTTGACCGAGGGCCAAACGGGCGTATTCGGGTCCGGCACGGATGTCGATGAAGCTCGGCTGATCGAGGCCACCGAGACTCCGGAAATGAAGACGGTTTCGGCAAGAACCTACACGCCGTCCCGTCTTTCGTTCCCGCTCCGCGGCAACAGCCTCAACAAGATTGTCGATGCCAGCCAGCCTTTGCTGGCGCTTCTGGCGCGTATTCCCGATGTCCGCAACTTCGACAGCGTCGATCATCTTCATCACGATATCAGCGCCGAAATCGAATCCATCGAATTGGAGCTCCACCGCGAGGGCTACGACCGGGCGACGATCCTTGCCCATCGCTACTGCCTTTGCACCGCTGTTGACGAAGCCGTCATGTGTTCGCCCTGGGGCCAGGATTCCGACTGGTCGGAGCGCAGCCTGCTTGCCCAATATCATTCAGAGACCTGGGGCGGCGAGAAATTCTTCATCGTGCTGGCGCGGCTGATGCGCGACCCGGAACGCTATATCGAACTCATCGAGTTTCTGTACCTGCTGCTCTGCCTCGGTTTTGAAGGCAAATACCGGGTCATGCACAACGGCCGCAGCCAGCTCGAGACCGTAATCCGCGAAGTCCACGACGCCATCCGCAAGGAGCGCGGCGATCCGCCGGAAGTGCTGACCTCGTTTCGCGACAAGGTCATCAGCAAGGCCCATATCATCCGCCGCCAGACGCCGGTGTCGCTGATATGGATCCTGTTTGCGATTTTGTGCATCGGCACCTTCGCCGCCTTCTACATCAGCCTGGGTCGCTACACGGATCAGGTTATCCAGCAATTGCAGAACATTCTTTAACGACGGGGAACCGACATGGCGCGTCTGGATATCCGGGCAATCATCGAAAGGCTCAACCGGGGCTCGCGGCTTGCAATCGAGGAGGCCGGCTCGCTTTGCGTGGCGCGGTATCACCGTGAAGTCACGATAGAACATTTTCTGTTCTGCCTTCTCGGCCAGCCCGGCAACGATATCCGCGTCATACTGCAGGAAAACGGCCTTTCGCCCGATCAATTGAAAGAGGCTGTTGAAGGCACTTTCGCGCGGCTGCGCCAGAGCGAGGCCGATCGCACGCCAACCTTCTCGCCGCTCCTCCTCGATCTGCTGCAGGACGCATGGATCGTCGCGTCGGTGCAATTGAAGGAACCTACGATCCGTTCCGGCGCCGTGCTGATCGCCATGCTGTCCGATCCGAGCCGCTATCTCGATTTCTCCTATTACAATATGCTGGAGACGCTCTCCGCCGAGGACATTCTCAAGCGCTTCGAAACGCTGACGGCCGGTTCGGTCGAAACGCAAGGAGCCGCAGGTTCCGGCGGGCAGGCCAGCGCAGCGGAACCCGATACATCCGACAGCGCGCTTTCCCGTTTTGGCACCAATTTCACCGAACTGGCGCGCAATGGCGGCATCGACCCGGTGTTCTGCCGCGACGCCGAAATCCGCCAGATCATCGAAATCCTGTGCCGGCGCCGCAAGAACAACCCGATCTGCGTCGGCGAGGCCGGTGTCGGCAAGACGGCGCTGGCCGAAGGTTTCGCGCTGAAGATCGCCGAGGGCAACGTGCCCGAACCGCTCAAGGGCGTTGAGGTCTGGGGTCTCGATATCGGATCGCTGCAGGCGGGCGCCTCGATGAAGGGCGAGTTCGAAAAGCGGCTGAAATCCGTGATCGACGAGGTGAAGGCCAGCCCCACGCCGATCGTGCTGTTTATCGACGAGGCGCATACGCTGATCGGTGCCGGCGGCGACAAGGGCGGCTCGGATGCCGCCAACCTGCTGAAGCCTGCGCTGGCGCGCGGTGAACTGAAAACGATCGCGGCCACCACGTGGAGCGAATACAAGCAGTATTTTGAAAAGGACCCTGCCCTCACCCGCCGGTTCCAGTTGATCAAGCTCGATGAACCGACCGTGGACGAGGCGGTCATCATTCTGCGCGGGCTGAAGGCAGCTTATGAGAAAGCCCACGGCGTCTATATCACCGAGGCCGCGCTGGAGGCCGCCGCCCGCCTTTCCGCCCGCTATATCACCGGCCGGCAACTGCCCGACAAGGCGCTCGATGTGATCGATACGGCCTGTGCGCGGGTTTCAGCCGCGCGTTCGGCAATTCCGGCGGTGCTGCAACGGCATGGCGAGGAGCGGGCCGCCCTGTTACGCGAGCGTGATGGGCTGCAGCGCGACAAGGCGCTCGGAACGCTCGACCCGGAGCAGAGCGAGCGCCTCACCATTGTCGAAATCCGTCTCGGCATGCTGGATGACGAAATCGGCAGGATGGAGAAGGAATTCTCCGAACAGAGCGAAATCGCGGGCGCGCTGCTGGAGCAAAGACGCAGCCTCCTTGGAACCACTTCAGGCGACGCCGCAGCCCCGCAGCCCGACACACATCAGCCGGTTCTTGCCGATGCTGCCGAACGCTTCAGTCGCATCGCTCTTGCCGACCGCCTGGTGCCCGTCGATGTGGGCGCTGCCGAAATCGCCGCCGTCATCGGCGACTGGACCGGCATTCCGGTCACCGCCATGGTGGCCGACGATTATCAGAAACTGCTGTCGCTGGCCGAAACCATGGGGCAGACGATCCGTGGTCAGGACCATGCGCTGAAGGCAATCGAGGAGCGGCTCAGAGCCTCCCGCCTCGACCTTCACCGCAAGGGCCAGCCGCTGGGCGTGTTCTTCCTCGCCGGCCCATCCGGCGTCGGCAAAACCGAAACGGCGCTTGAAATCGCCCGCCAGCTTTTCGGCGGCGAGCAGTTCCTGACCACGATCAACATGTCGGAATATCAGGAACGCCACACCATCTCGCGCCTCATCGGCTCGCCGCCCGGCTATGTCGGCTATGGCGAGGGCGGTATTCTGACGGAAGCCATCCGCAAGAAGCCCTATTCGGTCGTACTCCTCGACGAGGTCGAAAAGGCCGACGCCAACGTCCTCAACCTTTTTTATCAGGCCTTCGACAAAGGCGAACTTGCCGATGGCGAAGGCCGCGCCATCGACTGCAAGAATGTCGTGTTCTTCCTCACCAGCAATCTCGGCTCGGACCAGATCGAAAACTGGGTGACAATCGCCGAGGACGGCAAGACGCCATCGGCCGAGACCATGGCGCGCTCGCTGCAACCGGTCTTCGCCCAGCATTTCAAGCCGGCGTTGCTCGCCCGCATGCAGCCGATTGTCTACCTGCCGCTTTCCGAAGCGATCATGGCCGAGATCGTGGACATGAAGCTCGCCGGTCTGAAGGAACTCCTTGCCGACAGCCAGCGTATTGCCCTGACGGTCACCGACAAAGCCGCCGCGCGCATCCGCTCCATGTGCGGCTTCTCGACCAATGGCGCGCGCTTCGTCGACCAGATCATCCAGCGGCAATTGCTGCCGACCATTTCGCTCGAAATTCTGGAGGCCGGCCAACAGGGCATCGCGCTCGGGGCCATCATCGTCGACTACGACGAGGAGCACGGCTTCTCGTTCGAAACGATTGCGCGGGAAGAGGCGCGCGAGCGATCTCCCCAACTGGCGGATGGTGGCTGACGATGGAGGCTGTGGCTGGCGATATCATGGAGGCGAGCCTGCGCATGATGACGGCGCGCACCGATGGCCAGTTGCGCAGCCAGTTCATCAAGGCGGCGCTTGATATCCAGCCGGCCGTTGGCATGGCGGTTTATGCCGTCGACGCGACCGGACGCGCGCTAATGCCGCTTGCCAGCGACAGCACGATGCCGGCCGGCCGGTTGCCGCAGCTTGCTCTCGGGCTGGACAGAAGGCCGCCGGCCGCCATCCTCGCCATGCAGCGCCAGAATGCCTATTGCCATGGCAAGGCAACGTTCGGCGATGACGAGGCCTTGCGCAAAAGCCTGTTCGAAACCCATGGCCGCCTGCTGGCCTTCCGTCTCGATGCCGGCGTCAACGCGGACGCAAAAACCGGCTTCCGCCCCGGCGCGGGAATCGCCTTTTTCAACGTGCGCGCTCTTCCCGATACCGGTTTATCGCAAAAGGCGGCAGAGTTATCCTGGCTGTTTCAGGCCTTCATTGCACTGCGCCCGCTGATTGATGCCTTTGCAAACCGGGCCAACGACCAGACCGGCAAGCGCGCCGAGGACGGCTGGAAGCGGCTCGATGACGCGCTTGCCGAACGGCTGGTCGGGCAGTCACCGCAAATGGCCAATCTGCGCAGCCAGATCGCGCGCTATGCCGGCCGCGACTACGCCGTGCTGCTGGAGGGGGAAACCGGGACCGGCAAGGAACTCGCCGCCCGCGCGCTGCACCGCCTTTCGCCGCGCAAGGACAAGGCCTTCATCGCCGAAAACTGCGCCGCCATTCCCGAAAACCTGATGGAAAGCGAGCTGTTCGGCTACGAAAAAGGCGCTTTCACCGGTGCCGATTCCCCGCGCGAAGGCCTGATCAAGAAGGCCGATGGCGGCACGTTGTTTCTCGATGAAATGGGCGATCTGCCCCCTGCCCTTCAGGCCAAGCTGTTGCGGGTGCTTCAAGAGCGGAAGCTGCGCCCGCTCGGCGCCGACGCCGAGCAGGATGTCGACTTCCGGCTGATCACCGCCACCCATTGCGACCTCAAGGCCGCCGTCGGTCAGGGAACCTTCCGCGCCGATCTTTACCACCGCATCGCCCAGCTCGCGATCAAGCTCCCTCCATTGCGCGAGCGCGAGGGCGATATCGCCTACCTCGCCCAGTATTTTCTCGCCGAAATCGCAGCCCGTGAGGACGAGCCGGCGAAGACGTTCACCGCCGAGGCGATGGCCGAACTGCAGACCCACACCTTCCCCGGCAATGTGCGCGAATTGCAGAATTTTCTGCTGCGCTGCGTGCTGCTGGCCCGCGACGAGGCCGAGATTTCTCTGGCGCAGTTGCGCGAGGCGCATGCTTCGATGCTTGCCGGCGCCGCCCCTGCGGCAGCGAACGCCCCCGATGACGCAGATGCCGATCAAGGCGGGCTCAAGGAAATGGTCGGCAAGGCCGAGGCCGATATCCTTGCGCGTTGCTTTCGCCGCTTCCACGGCAATCAGGCGGACATGGCGCTGGCTCTCGATGTTCCGCGCCGGACACTGTCACGAAAGCTGGCGCGCTACGGCATTTGCGCCGGTGACGAAAGCATAACCGAAACGCAGAGGGAGGAGGTCTGAGCGATGACCGCCACACACACGAGGTTCGACATGAAGAAGCCGGTTCTGCTCTCCCTGATAAGCGGCGTTCTGCTGACCGCTCACCCGGCGGCCGCGGCCGACACCGTGGCGGTGCCAAAGGCGGGGCTCGATGCCTGCCTGCAAACCGTCGACCGGCTGAACCGGCTCGATTGTTTCGACAAGTTGCTGGGCACGCCGATATCGGTGCTGTCCGGCGGCTGGTCGCCAACCACTGCGCCTGCAAGCTCTTTTCACGAAAAACCGCCCATCGCCGCGCTGGCGCATGCCATGGAACAGGCGCGCATGGCAGGCGATGAGGGCTGGCAATTCCGCTATTCACGGGTCGGCTCCAACGATCTTTTAACACTGCCGGAACTGATGGCCGAAGCCGCCGCAGCACCAGCGGCCCCGCCACCGCCGGCCGAAAACGGCGCGCTGCCGGAAAAGAGCGCGGCCATCTACGCGGCGCAAAACCCCGGCGATCTGCTTCAGCCCGGCACGGCAAACGTCTACCTGACCATGCCCGAAACGCCGCCCGCCGACGCGACGGGACCCGCCGACCGCGCCATCCTGATGCTCTCATGCGAGGCCAATATCACCACCGCGCGCCTGATCCTCCCGCAACCCCTTTCGCTGGGTCCCCACACAATCGAGATCAGAACGGCGAGCGGTCGGCCGGAAACCGAGACCTGGCAGGCCGTCGCCGATGGCGCCGTGCTTATGAACGCCCGCGGCCTCACCAGCATCGCCGACATTACCCGGTGGCGCACTGCCCCGCGCATCCAGTTGTCGCTCGGCATCGGTAACGAAAACCGCGCTCTGCTGTTCGAAATGGGCAATCTCGCTGACATACTGCCGCCGCTACGCCGCGCCTGCCAGTGGTGACCTACCGATCCAGCTACACGACGCTGCGGGACACGATCTTTTTGAGCGGAAAGCGATGATCGAACGGAATCATACCCTCCCCATTTGAATATCAAATTGGCTGGGGTGGCTGGATTCGAACCAGCGCATGCCGATACCAAAAACCGGTGCCTTACCGCTTGGCTACACCCCAGCAAGGGCCCGCGGGCCGGGGCCTGCGGTGCGCACAGCCTCTTAGCAAAGCTCGCGCCGGGTCTCAACGTCTAAATCTGTCCGCCTGAAGAGATTCTGGATCATCAGGCGGTTAGCCTGCAGCGCCCGATGATCCAGCTCATTGTTTTGATCCATCTGCTGATCGAAAACCGGATTCCATTTTTTCGCCCCATGCGTGGATTCAAAAAGTTTGAGCCCCTTTGTGCATCCGAATGGGTTCGCAGAGGGCGCTCCGGCCGGCGACAGACACGGACGGCATTGAGCACCGTGCCTTGGTTCGCACGCTTGGAGCGCTCTGATGTTGGGCGACCCCATGCATCGTGTGTTCCGGAGTTTCATTCCGATCTTCGGGCCGGTGCTCTGGCCTTGCATTTTGCGCGCATGGTGTCAGACAGGCAGGGCAGAAGTTGAAGGAAATGCGAATGGGCATACCCGAATTCGATCCGGCCTATGGACGCGCCGTGCCGCTGGCGGAAGGCATTGCGCGGTTGACGGCGAACAATCCCTCGCCGTTCACTTTCTATGGCACGAACGGCTATCTCGTCGGCCGCGACGAGGTGGGCATCATCGATCCCGGTCCCGATATCGACGGACATCTGGCGCACTGGCTTGAAGCGATCGGCGGGCGCAGGGTGCGCTTCATCGCCGTCACCCACACCCATATGGATCATTCGCCGATGGCCCGCAGGCTGAAAGCTGAGACCGGGGCGCCGATCGCCGGCTTCGGTCCGCATGAGACCGCCCGCCCGCTTTTTGCCGGCGAGGTCAATCCCTTTGCCGAAAGCGCCGATAGCGCGTTTCAGCCGGATATCGTTCTCGGCGATGGCGACGCGATCGTTGCCGATAATGGCTTCGCGCTTCAGGCCGTGCACACGCCGGGCCACACCGCCAATCATCTCGCCTTCGCGCTTCAGGGCACGCCCTATCTGTTCTGCGGCGATCACGTGATGGACTGGTCGACCACGATCGTGGCCCCGCCCGATGGCTCGATGGGCGATTACATGGCTTCGATCGAGAAACTGCTGGAGCGCCCGGAAACCGTTTACCTCTCCGGCCACGGCGACACGATCCGCGATGCCAAGGGCGTGTTGCGGGCCACCCGCTCGCACCGACGCATGCGCGAAAAGGCGATCCTCGAACGGATCGCGACCGGAGACGAGACCATCGCCGAGATCGTCAAGGTGATCTACCGCACCACGGACCCAAAACTCCATGGCGCGGCAGCGCTTTCGGTGCTGGCGCATCTGGAAGATCTTGTCGAGCGCGGCCGGGTGGAAACGGATGGCGCGCCGATGCTCGACAACCGCTACCGGCTTTCCAGCTGAGACTGGCCGATCGTCGCCTGGGCGGCGGCAAGCCGGGCGGTCGGCACGCGGAAGGGCGAGCAGGACACATAATCGAGCGCCAGCCCCTCGCAAAAGCGGATCGAAACGGGGTCGCCGCCATGCTCGCCGCATATGCCGATCTGCAGATCGCCTCGGGTCTGGCGGCCGCGCTCTGCGGCCATGCGCATCAACTCGCCGACGCCGTCGAAATCCAGCGAGACGAAGGGGTCGCGCTCGATAATGCCCTTCTTCTGATAGGTGCCGATGAAGCCCGGCGCGTCGTCACGCGACATCCCGAACGTCGTCTGGGTCAGGTCGTTGGTGCCGAGCGAGAAAAAGGCCGAGGTTTCGGCGATCTTGTGGGCGCGAAGGGCCGCGCGCGGCAGCTCGATCATGGTGCCGACGAGATACTCGATCTCCATGCCGGCTTCAGTCATCACCTCGCGGGCAACCGCATCGATGCGTTCCTTCACATAATCGAGCTCGGCGCGCAGCGACACCAGCGGCACCATGATCTCCGGCACCACGGCCTCGCCGGTGGCGCGGGCTGCGGCAACGGCAGCCTCGAAGATCGCCCGCGCCTGCATTTCGGTGATCTCCGGATAGGAAATCGCCAGCCGACAGCCGCGATGACCGAGCATCGGATTGAATTCGTAGAGCGCATCGAGCCGATGCCGGAGCGCCTGCTTGTCCATCCCAAGCGCCGCCGCAACGTCATCGACCTCGCTTTCGGTTTTCGGCAAAAACTCATGCAGCGGCGGATCGAGCAGGCGGATCGTGACCGGCAGGCCGTGCATGATCGAAAACAGCGCCTCGAAATCGTCCCGCTGCATCGGCAGGAGCTGGTCGAGCGCGGCGCGCCTGCCCTCTTCCGTTTCAGCCAGGATCATCCGCCGCATCATGTGGATGCGGCCGCCCTCGAAGAACATGTGCTCGGTGCGGCAAAGGCCGATCCCCTCGGCGCCGAAGTCCCGGGCGGCGCGGGCATCGGCCGGCGTGTCGGCATTGGTGCGCACCTTCATCCGCCGCACATCGTCGGCCCAGACCATCAGCCGCTGGAAGTCCTCCGATAGCGCGGGCTTCTGCGTGGGCGCAGCCCCCTTCATCACCCGGCCGGTGGCGCCGTCGATCGTCACCTTGTCGCCGGCATGGAGCATGACGCCGCCAGTGCCGTGGAGGATATTGTCGAAACGGTCGACCCGCATGTTTCCGGCGCCGGTGACGCAGGGAACACCCATGCCGCGGGCGACAACCGCCGCGTGGCTGGTCATGCCGCCGCGCGTGGTCAGCACGCCGACCGCCGCCGTCATGCCCTGAATATCCTCCGGGCTGGTTTCGGTGCGCACCAGAATGACGCTGCGCTTTTCCGCCTTGGCGGCAATCGCTTCTTCGGCGGTGAACACGATCTCGCCGGTCACGGCCCCGGGCGAGGCCGGCAGGCCGGAACCGATCTGGGTGCCGCGATATTCCGGCCGGATCGTCGGATGCAGCATCTGATCGAGCGTGGCTGGATCGATGCGCATGATCGCCTCGGCGCGGCTGATCAGTCCCTCATCGGCCATATCCATAGCGATCCTGACGGCCGCGCCCGCCGCGCGCTTGCCGCTGCGGGTCTGCAGCATCCACAGCTTGCCGCGCTCGATGGTGAATTCCATGTCCTGCATGTCGCCATATTGGCGCTCGAGCCGCGCGGAAATCGTCACGAGCTCGCCGAATGCTTCCGGCATCAGCTTTTCAAGCGAGGGCTTTTCGCTGCCCGAGGCGATGCGCCCGGCTTCCGTGACGCTTTGCGGCGTGCGGATGCCGGCGACGACGTCCTCGCCCTGGGCATTGACAAGAAACTCGCCGTAGAGCGCGTTCTCGCCGGTAGAGGGGTTGCGGGTGAAGGCGACGCCGGTGGCCGAACCATTGCCGAGATTGCCGAACACCATCGCCTGAATATTGACCGCCGTCCCCCATTCGGTCGGAATATTGTGAAGCGTGCGGTAGGCGATGGCGCGCGCGCTGGTCCAGCTTGCGAAAACCGCCGCGATCGCGCCCCAGAGCTGCTCGAACGGGTCCTGCGGGAAGTCGCAGTCGAGCTCTTCGCTCAGCAGTTCCTTGTAGCTTGTGACAATATCCTCGAGCTGGCCGGCAGTCAGCTGGGTCTCTGCCTGGTGGCCAAGCTCGGACAACCGCTCCTCAAGAAGCTCCTCGAACACTTCCTGATCGAGCCCGAGCGCGACATCGCTGTACATCTGGATGAACCGGCGATAGCTGTCCCACGCAAACCGGGCATCGCCGGTGTCGCGGGCAAGCGAGAGCACGGTGTCGTCATTGAGGCCGAGATTGAGGATCGTGTCCATCATCCCCGGCATGGAAACGCGCGAACCGGAGCGGACCGAAAGCAGAAGCGGGCGGTCGCCAGAGCCGAAGCGGCGGCCGGTCGCTTCCTCGACGGCGGCGAGCCCTGCGGCAACCTCGTCCTTCAGGCCGTCGGGAAAGCTGCGGCCGTTATCGTAGAAATAGCGGCAGACATCGGTGATGATGGTGAGGCCGGGCGGCACCGGCAGGCCCATGCGCGCCATTTCGGCGAGCCCCGCGCCCTTGCCGCCGAGCCGGTCGCGGTCAATCTCGTGCTCATCTCCCGCGCCGAAGCCGTAAACCCAATTCGCCATGCATCCGCCTTCATGCGCCTTCCGGATCATCTCCACCATTTCCCGGAAAGCGCGAATTCCTCTTCTGCTGCGAGACGTTAGAGCATCGCGGGCGAAATGAGAATTGGGGACTTGCGAAAAAAGCAGCGCGAACGCCATTCTTTGGTCGATAGCTGAGGGCGAGACGGCTCTCAGACCTCCTCGACCAGTTTTTCGGCGGTCTGCAGGTCGACCGAAACCAGTTGCGAGACGCCCTGTTCGGCCATGGTGACGCCGAACAGCCGCTCCATGCGCGCCATGGTGATCGGATTGTGGGTGATAACGATGAAGCGGGTTTCGGTGGTTGCCGCCATCTCGTCCAGCAGGTTGCAGTAGCGCTCGACATTATGGTCGTCGAGCGGCGCGTCGACCTCGTCCAGCACGCAGATCGGCGCGGGGTTGGTGAGGAACACGGCGAAGATCAGCGCCATTGCCGTCAGCGCCTGCTCGCCGCCGGAAAGCAGCGTCATGGTCTGCGGCTTCTTGCCGGGCGGGCGGGCGAGGATTTCAAGCCCCGCCTCCAGCGGATCGTCGGATTCGATCAGTTGCAGTTCCGCCATGCCGCCGCCGAAGAGATGCACGAACAGCCGCTGGAACTGATCGTTGACAGCGTCGAAGGCGGCCAGGAGCCGTTCGCGCCCTTCGCGGTTAAGGCTCTGGATCGCGCCGCGCAGCTTGCGGATCGCCTCGATGATATCGTCGCGCTCGTTGACCAGAACGTCGAGTTGGGCCGAAAGCTCGCTCTGCTCCTCCTCGGCGCGCAGGTTGACCGCGCCCAGCCGCTCGCGCTCGATCTTCAGCCGCTCCAGCGCGCGCTCGACCGCCGCCGGCTCGGGAAGCTCGGCATCGGGAGCAAGGCCGGTCAGGCGGAAGGCTTCGTGGGGGGCAACTTCCAGCACCTCGGAAATACGCTTTTCCGCGCCCTCGCGGCGCTCGCGGGCGGAGACCAGCCGCTCCTCGGCGCGGCCGCGCTGCTCGCGCGCCTCAGCCAGATTTGAAAGCGCCTGGGCGGCAACCCTGTCGGCCTCGCGCTGGGCGGTTTCGGCCTCGGCCAACCGGTCGGCGGCGGCCTTGCGGGCCTCTTCGGCCTGCTCCAGTTCGCGGGTCAGTTGCCGGCGTTTTTCTTCGAATTCCTCCGGCGCTTCCTCAAGGGTTTCCAGCTCCGCGCGGGCTTCCTCCTCGCGCGCCTTCAGGATTTCGATCTGCGATTGCGCGCTTCTGGCGCGGTTCTGCCAGCTTGCCCGCTCCTGCCCGATAGCGGTCAGGCGGCGTTGGCGGGAATCGTTTTCGCGCAACAGACCGTCATGGCGGGCGCGGGCTTCGGCCAGTTCGCCGCGATGGCGCGCCACCTCCGCGCCCTGCGCTGTCAAGCGGCTTTCGAGCGCGGAGTAATCCGGCGCTTCGGCGAGTGCCGCAGAAGCATTCTCGAAGCTGAGCACGATATCCTCGCCCTGCGCCTGCAACTGGCTCAGCGTCTCGGCGGCGACATCGCGGCGGCGCACCAGTTCGCCGGACGCGCGCTCGGCCTCGGCAAGTGCTGCCCGGGCATCGACCACGGCGCGGCCCGCCATGCGCACCGCCTCGCGCGCTGCGGCCACAGCCTGTTCGTTTGCGCGAACGGTCTCGCCGGCCTCGGCCTGCGCCGCCTGGGCATCCTCCAGCGCCACCTCGGCCTCCCGGCGCTCCTCTTCCAGCGCTGCAAGCCGGTTCTTCTGGGAAAGCCGGAGGGCCGCGGCACTTGGGGCGTCCGCCCCTTTGATGAAGCCGTCCCAGCGATAGACCGCGCCCGCCTCGGTAACCAGTTCCTGTCCTGGCGCGAGCTTTACCATCAGGGTGAGAGCGGCATCGTCCGCGACAAGCCCCACCTGCCGCAGCCGGCGCAGCACGGCGGCGGGCGCATCGACGAGCGTGTTCAGCGCACGGCAGCCCTCGGGAAGCGCGGCGTCACCATCGCCATCGCCATTGCCGTGCCAGTGGGCCGGGGCATCGGCCTCCAGCGGCGCGTCGAGATCGTCGCCCAGCACCGCGCCGAGCGCGGTCTCGTACCCCTGCTCGATGCTCAGGATTTCGGCAAGCGGGGTGAAATCGCCGGCGGCCGCACTTGCGGCCAGCATCCTGTCGATCGTGCGCGCCTCCGTCTCGATCTCCGAAAGCCTTGCGCGCGCGGCCTCCACAGGCTGGCGGGTCAGCGCCTCGTTGCGACGCGCCTCGGCAAGCCGCTCGTCGGCTTCCTCGGCGGCGGCAAGCGCCTCTTCCTCAGCGACCGTCGCTTCTTCCAGCGCCGCCTGTTTTTCCGCCGGGTCCGGCAGGCCGGCAATGCGTTCGCTGATTGCGGAAAACTCGGATTGTGCGTCGCCGATCTGGCGCTCGATCCGCTGACGGCGGTCGGTGAGGTCCGCGATGGTGCGCTCAAGCTGGCTGCGATTGGCCGCCGCCTCGGCGCGCTCGGCGGTCAGTGCGGTGAACACCGCCTCGCTTTCGCCAAGCCGTGCCGCGGCCTCGTCCATCTTCTCGCGCGCCTCGGCAAGTTCCTCGCCGGAAAAGCCGAGAAGTTCGTTAAGCTCCGCCTCTTCCTCGTCAAGCCGGGCGAGGATGGCGCTGTTATCGGCAATCATCGCCTCCTCGCGGCGAATGTCCTCGCCAAGCTGGAGCAGGCGGCGGGAGAGTTCGTCGCGGCGCTGCGTCAGGCGCGAGGCATCGTCCTCAAGCTGGCGGCGGGCGATCTGCAGGCGTTGCAGCAGAGCCGCGGCCTTGACTTCCTCGTCGCGCAGTTCGGGCGTCTTCAACCCCGCGATCGCCTGCGCCTTGGCGGCTTCCATCTGCTGGTTGGCGCGCTCGGCAACACTCGCGGTCAACTGGTTGAGCGCGCTGGTCGCCTCGGCCTCCGCCGTCTTGGCATCGACCCAGCGCAGATGGAGCAGAATCGCGTCATGGGCGCGGATATCGGCCGACAGCATCTTGAACCGGGTGGCCTGCCGGGTCTGGCGCTTCAGGCTTTCGATCTGGCTGGTCAACTGCCCGGTGACATCCTCCAACCGTTCCAGATTGGTTTCGGCCGCGCGCAGGCGCAGTTCCGCCTCATGGCGGCGGGAATAGAGCCCGGAAATCCCGGCTGCCTCTTCCAGAAGCTGGCGGCGCGCCTGCGGCTTTGCCTGGATCAGCTCGCCGATCCGCCCCTGCCCGACCATGGCCGGAGACCGCGCCCCGGTCGAGGCGTCGGCGAACAGCAGTTGCACATCCTTGGCGCGCGCCTCCTTGCCGTTGATGCGATATTGCGAGCCCTGCTCGCGCATGATCCGGCGCGTGACCTGGATTTCGTCGCTGTCGTTGAAAGCGGCGGGCGCGGTGCGGTCGGAATTGTCGATGTGAAGGCCGACTTCGGCGGCGTTGCGCGCCGGGCGATTGCCGGAGCCGGAGAAGATCACATCGTCCATGCCCGAGGCGCGCATGTTCTTGTAGGAATTTTCTCCCATCACCCAACGCAGCGCCTCGACAAGGTTCGACTTGCCGCAGCCATTCGGCCCGACGACGCCGGTCAGCCCCGGCGCGATGATGAAATCGCTGGTCTCGACAAAGGATTTGAAGCCGATAAGGCGCAGGCGGGTGAACTTCATGGGGTGCCACCCCGAGGAGCGACCAGCGCGCCGCCGCCAACCGTGCCTGTGGTCGCCGCATAGCCCCCAAATCTTCTCGCCCCGGAGGGGAGAGATGTCGCGAAAGCGACAGTGAGGGGGGAGTCTTTCCTCTCGGTCGCCCTCACGATTGGATACGCTGCTTCACCCTCACTGCCCCTTTCGGGGCATCTCTCCCGCAAGCGGGAGAGAGTATTGGGAGCAAGCCGCAAAGCCAGATACATTCCCCCAAACACAAAAAAGCGCGCGCCATCGCAGGCGCGCGCCCGAAACTCTTCGAACGTACGGTCAAAGCATGCTGTTGATGAGGGCCGACATGGTGTCAACCGACATATCCCCCGCATATTTCTTTCCGTTGATCAGGAAGGTCGGCGTGGCGTTGACCCCGAATTCATCCGCACCGCGCGTTCTGACTGCATTAATGTCATCAAGCAGCTTCTGGTCCGTCAAGCAAGCCTGAAAGCTTTCCTGTGTAAAACCGGCAAGTTTCGCCATTTGCAGCATGGCGGCGCTGCCGTCTTCTGCGGTCGCCCAGGTGCGCTGCTGCTGGAACATCATGTCGATGAACGGCACATACTTGTCGTTCGGCGTGCAGCGGGCCAGCATGAAGGCCGCCATGGCGCGCGGATCGAAGGGAAACTCGCGGAAGATGTAATAGACCTTGCCGGTGTCGATGAAGTTTTCCTTGATCGCCGGGAAGGTCTCTTCCTGGTAGGTCGCGCAATGCGGGCAGGTCATGGACATATATTCGATGATCTTGACCGGTGCATCCGGCTCGCCGAGGGCGATATCGGGAAGGCTGCCGGGCTCCAGCGCCTTATCCATATCGACGCTGCCCTGGCTCTTCGGCAGGTCCTGCGCCATGGCGGATGAGAAGCCCATGGAGCCGATTGCCGCGCCGACAGCCGCGCCGCGCAGCAGGTTCCGCTTTGTGATCTCGAATTCAGGCATAGTCTCTACCTCGTCTGTTTCCCGTAACTCTCACTAGCGACCGCGGCCCGAATGTACAAGCCGCCCGCCGCGCCAAGGCTTCAAACAAATGTGACCTGAGCATGCTGAACGATGGCTGAATTAGCGGCGCCCCTTGCGCTTCTCGCTCATGACGCCGGCGCCCAATCGCATGATCGCTTTCCTGAGTGCCTCGGATTCGATGCCGGCGAGCCGCGCTTCGAGATCACGCTTTTCCGATGGCGAGAGCGTGGGCTTGGGACGACGGTTTCCGCCGAGCGGCTGCACCGGCTTTTGAACCACCCTCACCCGCTCGATCGCCACATAGCCGAAGAAGCCGTTGACCCGGTGGATCAGCTCGTCCTGGGCGTGGGTGAGAAACAGAACCCGCGCGCCCTCGCAGGCAATCGTCAGCGTTCCCGGTTTGAAACCGCCATCCTCCTCCGCGCCCGACCGTTTCGGCCATGCAATTTTCTCGGGTCGGGAGAATTCGGCATAGGTTTCGCCGGCAATCTCCGGCCAGGCATTAAGAAGCGCTGTGGAGATACCGGCCCGCTTTGCGAGAATCGGATCGATAAGGCCGTTGGCGACATCGGCAATCTGGCTGGCGCTTCTGGGACGGGTGGAACGCATCATGCTCTTTCAACAATAAATATGAAAACTGGCGGCAGATATTGCCCGTTCGCGCCCGGCACTGTACGCGATCAGGAGGCAAAGCGCAGCACCGGAATTTCATGGATCACTTTTCTCACGACCTGCTCACCTGGTACGACCGCCACCACCGCGACCTGCCCTGGCGGACCGGCCCCGGTGACCGGCTGAAGGGCGAACGAGCGGATCCCTATCATGTCTGGCTCTCCGAAATCATGCTGCAGCAGACCACGGTGCAGGCGGTAAAGGCCTATTACCAAAAGTTCCTCGCCCGCTGGCCGAAGGTCGAGGACCTCGCCGCTGCCGAGACCGACGAGGTCATGGCCGCCTGGGCGGGGCTCGGCTATTACGCCCGCGCCCGCAACCTGAAGAAATGCGCCGAAACGGTGGCGCGGGATCATGGCGGCGTGTTTCCCGACACGCTTGAGGGACTGAAAGCGCTGCCCGGCATCGGCGACTACACCGCCGCGGCAATCGCCGCGATCGCCTTCGACCGTCCTGAAACGGTGGTCGATGGCAATGTCGAGCGTGTCGTTACGCGGCTTTTTGCAATTGAAACGCCCCTGCCCGCCGCCAAGCCCGAAATCCGGTCATGGACCGCGAGGCTGACGCCGCCGGAACGTCCCGGCGACTTCGCCCAGGCGATGATGGATCTCGGCGCCACGATCTGCACGCCGAAGCGCCCGGCCTGCGCGCTCTGTCCGTTCCGCGGGCACTGTCTGGCGCTTGCCAATGACGACCCCGAACGGTTTCCGCTGAAAATGCCGAAAGCCGCCCGCCCGGTGCGTCGGGGCGCTGCCTTCGTGGCCGAAACGCCGGATGGTCGCGTGCTGCTGCGCACCCGGCCCGGCACGGGTCTTCTCGGCGGCATGGCGGAACCGCCGACCACCGGCTGGACGGCCCGCCAAGATGGCGCAACCGGCAGCGACGCCGCCCCCTTTAGCGCCGACTGGAGCCATGCCGGCGAGATCACCCACGTCTTCACCCATTTCGAACTGCGGCTTTCCGTCTGGCACGCGGTAACCCCGGAACGGCCCGTTGCGGGCGGACGCTGGGAAACCGGGCTTGGCGAAAAAGCGCTTCCCAGTGTAATGAAGAAGGCCATTTCCAAGGCCATTCCCGATGCATTCAAACGGAGACCCCATGACCGCTGAAATCCGCCATATCGTCTACGACATCGGCCAGGTTCTGGTGCATTACGACCCGCTGATCCCGTTCAAGCGCATCATCCCGGACGAGGAAAAGCGCAACCGGTTCTTTGCAGAAGTCTGCACCGGCGCCTGGAACCACGAGCAGGATCGCGGTCGCCCGTGGGCTGAAGCAGAGGCCGAGGCGATTGCCCGCCATCCGGAAGAGGCCGACAATATCCGTGCCTTCCGCGCCCACTGGCCGGAGATGATCCCCTATTGCTATGATGATTCCGTCGCGCTGTTCCGCAAGCTCGCCGCCTCCGAGCACGACGTCACCCTGCTGACCAATTTCGCGCCCGATACGTTCAGCATCTGCCGCGCACGCTATCCGTTTCTGGAGGAAGGCAGGGGCATCACGGTTTCCGGCGAGATCGGCATGGTAAAGCCCGACCGCGACATCTTCGAGCGCCACGCCGAGACCTTCGGCCTGACGCCGGAAGCAACGCTGTTCATCGATGACAAGGCGGAAAACATCGAGGGGGCGAAGACCGCCGGCTGGCACGGCATCCGCTTCATCGACGCGGCCCAGCTTGAACGCGACCTCGCCAAATACGGCATCACCGTGTGAAACAATTCGGGCCCGGCAGGGACCGGGCCCGTATACTGCGTCTTGGCTGGAGGTCATGACGCCTGCTGCAGGGTTTGCCTAACAACCTTTAAACAAAAATCCTAAACAAAATCTATATTTAGCTGCATCTTTGCTAATATAGGTTGTGCTTCAAGGCCGCTCAGATTGCCGCCGTCGCCGCGCGGATTTCGCCGCGCAGCCGGTCGATCGGATGGCGCTTTCCGGCTTCCTCATAGTGCCAGAAGGTCCAGCCATTGCAGGCTTCCGCGCCCTGCACCTGAGCGCCGAGCCGGTGGATCGAGCCGGCGGTCTGGCCGCTGACCAGCGTTCCATCGGCGCGCACCAGCGCCACATGGTCGCCCTTGGGCGAGGTCAGGCGGTCGCCCGGCGAAAGCAGGCCGCTCTCGATCAAGGAAACGAAGGCGACGCGCGGCAGCGACTTCTTGCTCGGCAGCGGCTTCAGCATGTCCGCCGAAAGCGGATCGATCGCGTCGATGCGCGCCTGCGCCGCGTCGATATACTCCTGCTCGCGCTCGACGCCGACGAAATGGCGCCCGAGCCTCTTGGCGACCGCGCCGGTGGTGCCGGAGCCGAAGAACGGATCGAGCACGACATCGCCGGGTTTTGTGGAGGACAGGATGATGCGTGACAGCAACGCCTCCGGCTTCTGGGTCGGGTGGACCTTGCGGCCCTCCTCATCCTTCAGCCGCTCGCCGCCCGAGCAGATCGGGAACAGCCAGTCGGAGCGCATCTGCACATCGTCATTGGCCGCCTTCATCGCATCGTAATTGAAGGTGTAGCCCTTGGTTTCCGCATTGGGGCTGGCCCAGATCATGGTCTCATGGGCGTTCTGGAACCGGCGACCCTTGAAATTCGGCATCGGATTGGTCTTGCGCCAGACGATGTCGTTCAGGATCCAGAAGCCGAGATCCTGCATCTTGGCGCCGACGCGGAAGATATTGTGATAGGAGCCGATCACCCAGATCGTGCCGGTGGGCTTCAGCACCCGCTTGCAGGCAAGCAGCCAGGCGCGGGTGAAGGCGTCATAGACCTCGAACGAAGCGAACTGGTCCCAGGCATCATCGACCGCATCGACCTTCGACTGGTCGGGACGGTGCAGCACGCCGCCAAGCTGGAGATTGTACGGCGGATCGGCGAAGATCGCGTCGACCGAGTGATCCGGCAGGTTTTCAAGCGCTGCAACGCAATCGCCCTTGATGATGGTGTCGAGCCACGGCGCGGGACGCGCCGCCTTTGCCTGAAGGGCGGAAACCGGAACCATGTGATACTCGCTTTTTACACATACTCGAAAACTGGTGACGAACCGGATTCTCCGCGAGTTTGGTTACCAAAGCCTGAAGCCCGCGCAAAAATGTCGCGCCCTGCTTTTCCCGCATCACAAGTGTTCGGCCATGCTGTATTCATATTTCAGGTTGTATAGAGGCCAGGATTGAAACCGCTGCCGGCACGCGCAGCTTGCGACGGCATTGTGCGCAACAGGAGATACAGATGTACAAGCCCTTCATCACAGGCTTTGCAATCGCAGGCCTTCTTCTTGCCCCGGTCAGCGGCATTGCCGCCGAACCTTCCGATACCGCCAGGATCGCCGAGGAGGCGACCGTGTACGGCCTGCCGATGGTGGACCTCTACAAGCTGATGTACGATCAGGCGATCGACACGGACAATTCGCAGTTCAAGGCGCCGTTCAACACGCTGCACAATGAGTCCAACGTGTTCACGCCGGCCGATACCTCGATCGTCACGCCCAACAGCGACACGCCCTATTCGGAGCTCTGGATGGACCTGCGCGCCGAGCCGCTGGTGCTGTGCGTGCCCGCAATCGACAAGGACCGCTACTACTCGGTGATGCTGACCTCGCTCTACACCTTCAATTTCGGCTATATCGGCTCGCGAACCACCGGCAACGACGCCGCCTGCTACGC
This sequence comes from Martelella sp. FOR1707, assembly GCF_053484265.1. Taxonomy (NCBI): domain Bacteria; kingdom Pseudomonadati; phylum Pseudomonadota; class Alphaproteobacteria; order Hyphomicrobiales; family Aurantimonadaceae; genus Martelella; species Martelella sp. FOR1707. The sequence goes on from NZ_JBAKFP010000006.1 coordinate 202,858, forward strand.
CGTGGCCGGGCCCGACTGGAAGGGCGATGCGCCGAAGGGCATCGCCAAGATGTTCCAGTCCGAGACCGAGTTCGCGACCGCGCTCTATCGCACGCAGCTCTTCAACCCGGCCGATATCGACAATGTCCGCAAGATCCAGGCCGGCTACACGGTCGAGCCGCTTTCCGCCTTCCTCGGCGAGCCGGCGCCTGCGCCGGCCCCTGCCATCGACTGGCCGAAGATCGACGACCAGTTGGCGAAGGAAAATCCCCTCGGCTATCTCGCCTTCCTGCTTCAGTTCGCGCCGGCAACTGGCCCGGCGGCGGTCGAGAAACCGCTGCGCGAAAAATTTGCGAGCATCGGCCTTGAGGTCGGCAAGCCCTTCCCCCCGGCAGATGCCGGCGAGGCCGAGCTTGCGGCGATCGAACAGGGCGTGAAGGCTGCCCACGCCGACGTCGCGAACGCGATCAAATCCATGGGCAAGATCGAAAACGGCTGGAGCGTGAGCACGGGCATTCAGGGCAACCGCGATGGCTATGACGGCAATTGGGGTCTGCGCGCGGCCGTGGCCGTGGCTGGACTGCTCGCAAATGACACCGCCGAGGCGGTCTATCCGATCACCAATATCGACATCGACCACAACAAACTTGACGGCTCGAAATCGGATTACACGATCACCTTCAAGTCCGGCGAACTGCCGCCCGCCAACGCCTTCTGGTCGGTCACGATGTATGATGGCAAGACCCAGCATCTCGCGCCCAACCCGATCGACCGCTACCTCATCAACGCCCCGATGCTGCCGGAGCTGACGAAAAATGCCGATGGCTCGCTGACCCTCTACATCCAGAAAGACGCGCCGACGGACCCGGCGAAAAAGGCCAACTGGCTGCCCGCGCCCGACGGGCCCTTCTATGTCGCGATGCGAATCTACTGGCCGAAACAGGCCGTCCTCGACGGCGACTGGCAGCCTCCGGGCATCGTGCCCCACGCCATCGCAGAGAAGGGCTGATACAATAGGCGGCCGGGTCTTCGCGACGCGGCCGCGATCCGTTCAGACCGGCGTGTTCACGCGGACCGATGCGCCCCCTCCCGGCTCAACGCCAGTAGTGCCAGCCCGAAAACCGGCAGCAGGATGTCCGTCCAGAACACGACGCCGGCATTGCCGGGTGCGAAATTGTGGGTGCGGACCATATCGATCACGTGGCCGACCGCGGCCCCCCAGAGGAAGCAGGTGGGGCCGACGATCGCGGCGATCCTCATGCCGCGGTTGCCGGCAAAGGCCATGAACCCGACAAGGGCAAAGCCGAGGCTGGCATAGCCGACTTCCGCCTGGAACGGGCTGTCCGCCCAGCCGATGAAAGAAGCCGTCATCTTGCCGAAAAAGACATGCATGATGAAATTGTAGAACAGCGAGACGCCAATCGAGAAGAACAGGAACCACGCGAGCAAGGCCTCGACCACGGCGCCTTGCGGACGCGGCGGTCGCTGAGCGGCAAGCGCGATCGCTGCGGCGATCAGGCCGAAGACGAAGCAGGTCAATGTGAAGTTCGAAAGCGCAAAGGTGATCGCAGCGGCCATCCGGCCCTCCCTCTCTCCGCCGCCCATCGCGGCGCCGGCTCACATGATAGTCCCAGTCGGGATTTCTGGAAATCGGCTTTCGTTTCCCCCCAGGAAAGACAGGGGAACATAACCAACGGCGTTTCGTTGGACCTGAAAGAGCCGTTTCCCGATCTCTTTAGCGGGCACGGCCACAACGCCTGCAGGATTGGAGGGAAGGAATGGCCGAAAACGGAAAAACCGCCAGACTTTACCGGATGGTGATGCCCGATCACATCTGCCCCTATGGCCTGAAATCCAAGGACATGCTGGAGCGGCACGGCTATCAGGTCGAAGATCACCATTTGAAGACGCGCGAGGAGACCGACGCCTTTCAGCGCGAACATGATGTTGAGACAACGCCGCAGACCTTTATCGATGGTGAGCGGATCGGCGGCTATGACGATCTAAGGGTGTTTCTCGGCGTTGATCCGCCGGAGGAAGAGCAATCCGATACCAGCTATCGCCCGGTGATCGCGATCTTTTCGGTCGCGGCCCTGCTCGCGCTTGGCTTGGCCTTTCACCAATATGGCACCGTGCTGACATGGCAGAGCGTGATCTGGTTCATCTCTCTCTCGATGACGATCCTCGCGATCCAGAAGCTGCAGGATGTGGAGCAGTTCTCGATCATGTTCCTGAACTATGACCTGCTCGCCAGACGGTGGGTGCCCTATGGCAAGGTCTATCCCTATGGCGAGGCTCTTGCGGGCATCCTGATGACAGCCGGCCTGCTGCCCTGGCTCTCCGCGCCGGTGGCGCTGTTCATCGGGACGGTGGGCGCAATCAGCGTGTTCAAGGCCGTCTATATCGACAAGCGCGAGCTGAAATGCGCCTGTGTCGGCGGCAATTCTTCCGTTCCGCTCGGCTTCATCTCGCTGACCGAGAACCTGATGATGATCCTGATGGGCCTTTGGATGGGCGGACGGTTCCTTCTGGGCGGCTGAGAACCCGCTAAGCCCAGAACGCCGGCACCGTTTCCTCAAGCCGCGGCCCGAGCCTGAGCGGCGCGATCTTCTCCGCCAGCCCCGTGCGATCCGAAATCTCTATGCCGAGGCCACAGATGGTGGCCGGGCCGGTGGCGGCCTCGAAGCGGGATTTGTTCATTTTGGAGATGAAGCGGTTGAGCGGCTCTTCCTTGTCCATGCCGAGCGAGGAATCGTAATCGCCGCACATGCCGGCATCCGACATAAAGCCCGTTCCGCCGTTGAGGATCTGGCAGTCGGCGGTCGGCACATGGGTGTGGGTGCCGACGACGAGGCTGGCGCGGCCATCGACGAAATGGCCGAAGGCCTGTTTCTCGCTGGTCGCCTCGGCATGGAAATCGAACACGATCGCATCGGCCTCGCTCTTCAGCGGGCAGGCCTCCAGAATGGTCTCGGCGGCCTTGAAGGGGTCGTCCAGTTCGGGATGCATGAACACGCGACCCATGATGTTGGCGACCAGAACGCGCGCGCCGTTCCTGGCATAATAGAGCGAAGAGCCACGGCCGGGCGTGCCGGCCGGATAGTTGGCGGGGCGCAGAAACTGCTCGTGCCGGTCGGCGAAGATGATCGCGTCCTTCTGGTCCCAGACATGATTGCCGGTGGTCACCACATCCGCGCCGGCATCGATCGTATTCTGGAAAATCGTCTCCGTGATGCCGAAACCGCCAGCGGCGTTCTCGCCGTTGACGATCACGAAATCGAGCTTCAGATCGCTGATCAGGCCGGGCAGCCGTTCCCACACCGCCGTGCGCCCCGTCTTGCCGACCATATCCCCCAGAAAAAGCAAACGCATGAAAATCCATCCTGCCGCGCGCGCCGCGCATTGGTTTTGCGGCCGGTTTAGAGCCGTTGAGGCGGTCATGGCAATGATTTTGTGCCGCGAAAGCGCGCGCAGCGGCTCAGAGACCGTCCGGCGGATCGCCGAACCAGGCGAGCCCCGTCTCGGTGATCACGCCGTCGAGCGGCATGTCATGGGCTTCGGCGGGCACCGCCGGCGCTTCCTGCAAATCGAAGGCGACGGCGATCAGCAGCGGCTTGCGGCCCTTGGCGGCAAGCCGCTCGATCGCGCGATCGTAATGACCCGCGCCATAGCCGATGCGGTTGCCCTGCCGGTCGAACACGGAAAGCGGCATCAGCAGAATATCCGGGTCGACAATCTCCGCCTCCTCCCCCGGCGCCATCGTGCCGAAGCCGCCGGGCACCAGCGTTCCGGCAGCGCTGTGGGCGCGGAAGACGATGGTCTCGCGGTCGATCACCGCCGGCAGCGCAAGCCGCGCACCGGCATCCTCCAGCATATGGGCAAGCAGCGCGACATCGACCTCGGAACGGATCGGGTGGTAGGCGGCAACGCATTTGCCGGCGGCAAGCCCGGACAGCGCCTCGGCGCCATGCGTGGCGATCGCCAGGCTCTTTTCCTGCCGCTCGTCAACGGACAGCGCGTCGCGCCGTTTCAGGCTTTCATTGCGCAGTTCGGGTTTTGTCGGAAGGGCCAAGAGGGTTCTTCCCCGGTGAGAAGTGCGGTCCACGGCGACCGATGGAATCGGTTGGATCCTGGGCGCCTACAGAAGTAGGTGGGCGCCATATAACCCAGCCCACGGGCCGGGTCAGGGACAGCTCCCTTAGGATCGAGTAAGGCCCCGGGGATTCGTGTTGATTCCTGTCGAGAAGCGCAGACCGTAATCCCTATATAGAGCGTCCGATGGCCCGCTGGAAGGGGGAGGCATAGCGATATTTTCGGGTGGGCTGGCAAAACTTTGCCGATCAGTCGGAAGGAATATTTTCCGCGCTGCGTCGCCATCTCAAGCCCGGCAGAAAACCTCCGTCATTGCCGGATCGGCCGGGTTGAAGCCGGCCCGCGGAGCGCAGGAGGGGTCGGGCGCAATGCCGACCAGCGTCGCTTCTTCAGTATGAAACAACTTCCAGCCGAGCGTTCCCGACTTTGAGCCGCCCGCCACCTGGAACACCCGCATTAGCCCCTGCCCGTTCGCGCCGCGACCGACGGCATGGACCTCGATGATCCGGCGGAAGCCGTGATATTCGACAACCAGAGCGGTGCTGTTCACCACCGCTTCGCAGGCCCGAGCGGCATTCATCGCAGGCCTACTTGGTGACGCCGGAAACCTTGCGCGACAGCGTCGTGATCCGCTCGGCGAGGTTTTCCAGCCTGTCGGCAAGCGCATCGGCCTCGGCGGCCCGGGTCTCGTCGGCGGAGCCGGCGGCGCGGCGCAATTCCGCAAGCTCGGCGGCATTGGCGTCCACCGCCGTCTGCAGGTCGTGGAGTTCGTCCATGATCATGATGCCGGCCATCACGGTCAGGCGCAGATCGCCGATCTCGCCGAAACTGCCGCGCAGATTGGAGATGTAGGAATCAAAGCGGGCGGCGAGGTCCAGCAGGTGCTCCTCCTGGCCTTCCTCGCAGGCCATGCGGTAGGCCTTGCCGTCGATATTGACCGTGACTTGCGCCATCTGCCTCGCCTCTTATTTCTCGTGGGCGAGAACGGAGCGTATGGTCTCCATCGCCGCCACCAGCCGACCGGAAACCTCGCGGTTGACTTCCTCGAGCCGGTTTGCCCGGAACTGCGCCTGGTCAAGTTCGCGCGCGAGACCCGCCCGGTCCTCGTGCACGATCCGGACCTCGTTTTCGAGCTCCTCGCGGTTCTGGAGGTTTTCGGCGCGGGCGTCGATCGCATTCTCGAGCGTCGAGAATGCCTTTTCCAGCGCGGCCAGCGCGGCGTCCAACCGGTCAGTGTTTGCGACCATTCTTACAACCCCACCCCGTGATGGAATTTGACCCGGCATCTTCGGCAAACCGTCGCGGCGTCGAAAGCGAATCGCCAAGATGCTCTAATTTTCATCATGATCTTAGGGAGAGTTAACAGCCGAGGTCAACGCAGCCTGATAGTTGTCAATAGGAAACATGGTTCGCCGCCTCCGACATTCGCAAATATCCCGCCCCGCGCCGCGCCGCAAGCTCCGGCCATAATCCGCGACGCCCGCAAACTTGCCGATTTAAGCGGTGGCAGGCCCGTATGAAATGGTGTAGGGTCCCGACGTTTCCGGGCAAGGGGGCGCCTGAGGACGGCTGCCTTGTCGTCCGGATCAACATAATAGTTTTCGCGGCAGCATTGCCGTCCGGCGATTTCGCCGGTAATCCGTCGACCAGTGTCACTCCCGAAGACCGATGTCATTCCCACAGACTCAAGAAAAGCGAAGAAGAACATGACTTCTCTTGATAAACATAACCGGATGGCCAACGCGATCCGCTTCCTCTCCATGGACGCCGTGCAGAAGGCCAATTCCGGCCATCCCGGCCTGCCGATGGGCGCGGCCGATGTCGCCACGGTGCTGTTCACCCGCTTCATGCGTTTCGATCCCAAGAACCCGAACTGGCCCAACCGCGACCGCTTCGTGCTCTCGGCCGGTCATGGTTCGATGCTGCTCTACTCGCTGCTCTATCTCCTCGGCTACGAGGACATGACGATCGAGGATATCAAGAATTTCCGCCAGCTTGGTTCCAAGACCGCCGGCCATCCCGAATACGGCCACGCCTCCGGCATCGAGACCACCACCGGTCCGCTCGGCCAGGGCATTGCCAATGCGCTCGGCATGGCGATCGCCGAACGCAAGCTCGCCAATGAATTCGGCGACGAGTTGATGGACCATTACACCTATGCGCTGTGCGGCGATGGCTGCCTTATGGAAGGCATCAGCCAGGAGGCGATCTCGCTCGCCGGTCACCTGAAGCTCAACAAGTTCGTGCTGTTCTGGGACAACAACTCGATCACCATCGACGGCGCGGTTTCGCTTGCCGATTCGACGGACCAGATCGCCCGCTTCAAGGCCTGCAACTGGCATACGATCGATATCGACGGTCACAATCCCGATGAGATCGCGGCCGCGATCGAGGAAGCCCACAAGTCCGACAAGCCGACCCTGATCGCCTGCAAGACTACGATCGGCTACGGCTCGCCCAAGAAAGCCGGCACCAACAAGGTTCACGGCTCGCCGCTTGGCGACGAGGAAATCGCGGCCACCCGCAAGGCGCTTGGCTGGGAATACCCCGCTTTCGAAATACCGGAAGAAATCCTCGATGCATGGCGCGTTGCCGGCCTGCGCTCGACCAAGTCGCGCGTCGAGTGGGAAAAGAAGCTCGACGCCGCCAAGGCGGACGTGAAGGCCGAGTTCAACCGCCGCTTCGCCGGAGACCTGCCCGGCTCCTTCGATCGCGCGATCCAGAAGTACAAGAAGGAACTTGCAGAGGAAAAGCCGACGCTCGCCTCGCGCAAATCCTCGCAGAACGCGCTTGAAGTCATCAACGGCGTTGTGCCGGAAACCATCGGCGGCTCGGCCGACCTGACCGGTTCCAACAACACCAACACCAGCCAGACCGCGCCGATCCGGCCGGACGATTTCTCCGGCCGCTTCATCCACTGGGGCATCCGCGAGCACGCCATGGCGGCTGCCATGAACGGCATCGCGCTCCATGGCGGGCTGATCCCCTATTCCGGTGGCTTCCTGATCTTCTCCGACTATTGCCGCACCTCGGTGCGTCTGGCGGCGCTGATGGGTATCCGCGTCATCCACGTGTGGACGCATGATTCGATCGGCGTCGGCGAAGACGGCCCGACCCACGAGCCGGTCGAGCAGATGGCGTCGCTGCGCGCCGTGCCGAACCTTCTGATGTTCCGCCCGGCCGATGCCACGGAAACCGCCGAATGCTGGCAGCTTGCGCTGGAAAGCAAGCACGCCCCCTCCGGCATCGCGCTCACCCGCCAGAACCTGCCGGCGGTACGCACGCATTACTCCGAGAAGAACCTGTGCGCGACCGGCGCCTACGATCTGATCCCGGCCAATGACGCCGAGGTCACGATCTTCGCCGCCGGCTCCGAAGTCGGGCTCGCCGTCGAGGCGCGGAAGAAGCTGAGCGACAAGGGCATTGCCACCCGCGTCGTTTCCGTGCCGTGCATGGAACTGTTCTTCGAGCAGCCGGAAGACTACCAGAAGGCGATCATCGGCAACTCGCCGATCAAGGTCGGCGTCGAGGCCGGTATCCGCATGGGCTGGGACGCGTTCATCGGCACCGACGGCATCTTCATCGGCATGACCGGCTACGGCGCGTCGGGCAAGGGCGAAGCCCTGTTCGAACATTTCGGCATCACCGCCGATGCCGTGGTCAAGGCCGTGGAAAAGAAGCGCGCCTGATTTGACGAAACGCAAGCCGCCCGGCCCCAAAGCCGGGCGGTGCGCCGGAAATTGCCGCAAACCGAAGATGTTTGCTGAAATTCCGGCCACAACCGCTTATATCGGGGCCGAGGCCTCGCAAGACCGTTTTCTCCGCTCCCCTCCCGGAAGCTTTCAGAGATGTGCGGCCTTGGGACTTTGTGAAACTATTCGCGAATAGGGAGTTTCTTACATGACTGTAAAAGTTGCCATCAATGGCTTTGGCCGCATCGGCCGCAATGTTCTGCGCGCCATCATCGAATCCGGCCGCAAGGACATCGAGGTTGTCGCCATCAACGATCTCGGCCCGGTCGAAACCAATGCTCACCTGCTGAAATACGACTCCGTACATGGCCGCTTCCCGCATAAGGTCAAGGTGGATGGCGACACGATCGACGCCGGTCTCGGCCCGATGCGCGTCACCGCCATTCGCGATCCGAAGGATCTCCCCTGGAGCGACGTCGACATCGCGCTCGAATGCACCGGCATCTTCACCGCCAAGGAAAAGGCCGAAATGCTGCTGGCAAGCGGCGTGAAGCGCGTTCTGGTCTCCGCACCGTCGGCCGGCGCCGACAAGACCATCGTCTACGGCGTCAACCACGACAGCCTGACCAAGGACGACATCATCGTCTCCAACGGCTCCTGCACCACCAACTGCCTGGCGCCCGTCGCCTATGTGCTGCATGGGAAGTTCGGCATCGAGCGTGGCTACATGACCACAATCCACTCCTACACCGGCGACCAGCCGACGCTGGACACGATGCACAAGGATCTCTATCGCGCCCGCGCGGCCGCCCTTTCCATGATCCCGACCTCGACCGGCGCTGCCAAGGCGATCGGCCTCGTCGTGCCGGAACTGAAGGGCAAGCTCGACGGTTCCTCGATCCGCGTTCCGACCCCGAACGTTTCGGTCGTCGACCTGAAGTTCGTGCCGAGCCGCGACGTGACCGAGGAAGAAGTCAATGCCGCCATCAAGGAAGCCGCCGAAGGCAAGCTGAAGGGCGTTCTGGAATACAGCGAAGAGCCGCTGGTTTCGCGCGACTTCAACCACGACCCGGCCTCCTCGATCTTCTCGGCCCAGCAGACCAAGGTTCTGGAAGGCAAGCTCGTGCGCATCCTGTCGTGGTACGACAATGAATGGGGCTTCTCCAACCGCATGGGCGACGTCGCCGTCGCCATGGGCAAGCTGCTGTAAGCGACCCTGCGCCTATCGGAATGCAGAGGCCGGGTTCGTCCCGGCCTCTTTTTTGTGTGCGCATTTCCGAAGCGCTGTTGGCTCCGGCAGAGCGCTCAAGCAGCGCTCGTCGTGTGGCCGTGAGGGCATGCCTCACGCAAACAGCAGCACGAGCACCCCGCAGACCACCAGTCCGCAACCCAGTAATTCCACGCGGGTGATCTTTTCCCTGAAGAACAGCACCGAGGTGGCGATGGTGAATAGCATCTCGACCTGCGCCACCGCCTTGACAATAGAGGCCTGCTGCAGGGTCATGGCGATGAACCAGCCGAAGGATGCCGTCGCGCCGACGAAGCCGACTACAAGGGCGGGACGCCATGCCCGCACCACTTTGGCCAATTCCGCCCGGTCGAAGGCGAGCATGTAGGCGATCATCGCCGCTGCCTGGATCACGATCACCACCAGCAGTGTGAAGGCCGCCTGCATGATGCTGTCGGGCTGTGGCAGAGTGGGCGCCAGCGCCAGCGAGGCCGCGCGGTAGGACACCGCCGAAAGCCCGAACAGCGTGCCGGACGCAATGCCGATCAGTGCCGTTCGGGTCATCAGCCCCGCCACCAGCGCAGACAAGCTGACGGCGCTGCGCGACAACGATATCAGCATGACGCCGGCAATCGAAATCAGGATGGCGATCACCGCGACCGGCGAGATCGTCGCGCCGAAGAACAGGAAGGCGAGGATGGCGGCCTGCGCCGGCTCGGTGCGCGAATAGGCCGTGCCGACCGCGAAATTGCGGAAGGAAAACAGGTGGACGAGCAGGAATGTCGCCGCGATCTGACCCGCCGCGCCGATGACCGACCAGAACAGGAAATCGCCGGTGACCGAGGGCACGGGCCGGTCGAGGCCATAGGCGAGAATCGCGAAATAGAGCGCGGCAAATGGCACGCCGAAACCGAAACGGGTGAAGGTGGCGCCAAGCGTGGCCATGCGCCCTTTCAGATATTTCTGAAGGGATGAACGCAGATTTTGCAGGAATGCGGCCGCAAAGGTGATGCCGATCCAGAGTTCCATGGGATTTGACCTTGAAGAGGATGAAAGGGGTATCTCTGACGGCGCAAGCCGCCGTTTACCGCTTCAAAGTCGTCCGTTCACCGTCGTGCAGAAATCCGCAAAGAACCGCACCGGCAGGCGCTTGCGGTCCTGCAGGATGATCGGGCTCTGGCGAATGCATGTCGACATAGACCCTGTCTACCACGCCCTTTGCCCCGGCGCCAGTTGGGTCGAAACGCAAAGCCCGTTCCCTTCCCGCCCGCACTCTGCCATAAGGCAGGCATGACAACACCGATGACGCATCCGAACAAATCCGATTTCGAAACCGTCCGCGACTGGGTTTTCGATCTCGACAACACGCTCTACCCGCATCACGTCAACCTGTTCTCGCAGGTCGACCGCAACATGACGGACTATGTCGCCCGGCTGCTTTCGCTGCCGCATGACGAGGCGCGTGTCTTGCAGAAGCAGTATTACCGCGACCACGGCACCACGCTGCAGGGGCTGATGATCAACCACCAGATCGACCCGAACGACTTTCTCGAAAAGGCGCACGAGATCGACTACACGGTGATCGAGCCCAATCCTGTGCTGGGCGAGGCGATCAAGGCGCTGCCGGGCCGCAAGTTCATCTTCACCAACGGCTCCGTGCCGCACGCCGAAAAGACCGCCGCCGCACTCGGCATCCGCGATCATTTCGACGACATCTTCGATATCGTCGCCGCCGGCTTTGTTCCGAAGCCGGATGCGATAGCCTATCGCAAGTTCCTCGACCGCTCCGGCGTCGACACCAGTCATGCGGCGATGTTCGAGGATCTGCCCCGCAACCTGCGGGAGCCGAAGGCGCTCGGCATGCGCACCGTGCTGATCGTGCCGCCCAATCTGGAATATGGGTTCGCGGAGGCTTTCGAGCAGCTTGGCGACGAGACCGGCCACATCGATTACGTGACGGAAGACCTGGCAGGTTTCGTGACAGGACTACTACGATGAACAGAGTATTAATTACCGATTATTCAGGCTACCTTTCCGTAAATTAAGTCGTCTTTCAGCAGGCGCTCACCTACTCTTTCCTCGTAGCCCCCAACACGAGGAAGAAGTCATGAATCGCAAGCAACTCACCGTCTCCGCCCTTGCCGCGACGCTGGCGCTCGGCGCTGCCGCAACCCCGAGCCTTGCCCGCGACATGCGCGGCCCCGCTCCCGAGCGCGGCTTCATCTATCTGCTGAAAACCTCCGACGCCAACAAGGACGGCAAGATCACCGAGGACGAGGTCGTGGCCTTCCAGGACGGCCGGTTCGAGGAAATCGACGTCAATGGCGACGGCGTGATCACGCCCGGCGAATTTTCCGATTTCCGCAAGGCCGAGCGGCAGGCCTTCCGCGACGCCAATCCGCGCCCGCAAGGCAAGATGGCCGCGACGGACGCAGCGCCTGGCAAGCCCGGCCCCGGCGGCAAGATGGCAGCGCAGAATGGTGGTCCGGACGGCATGCCCGGCCCAGGCGGCAAAATGGCGGCGCAGAATGGTGGACCGGGCGGCATGCCCGGCCCCGATGGCAAGCCCGCCCGCAAGATGGCAAACAATGAAGCCGGCCAGAAAGGCATGAACGAGGATGCCCCGCGGCGCATGGCCATGAACGGCGAAGGCCCGCAGCACCGCATGGGCGACCGGGACCACGACGGCAAGAACCGGGACGGCAAGAAGTGGGGCGGACGTCCCGGCAATGTAGAGCGCATCTTCTTCGTGCGCGCCGACACCGACCGCAGCGGCCAGGTGAGCCAGGAAGAATTCGCTCAGCTCGCCGCCAAGATGTTTTCCCGCATGGACCGCAATGGCGACATGGTGATCACGATCGAGGACCTTCCGGATCGCCGCCCGATGCGCTGATCGGCAGCTTACAGACCTCCATCGAAGTGCCCCCGCCCCTGCGGGGGCATTTTCGTTTGGCATGACGGCGGCTTGTCCGGGAAGAACGGGCGGCAAAGATTGACGCCGTGGCTGGCCTCGCTTAGATCGTTCAGACCAAGGCTTATCTTTGCGCCCATCGGCGCGACCGGCACAGGATACCAGCATGACCGATCTCACATCCCTCGAGAAAACCATCGACAACGCCTTCGAAAACCGCGGCGAAATTTCGGTTTCGACCAAGGGCGAGGTGCGCGATGCCGTCGAAGAGGCGCTGAACCTGCTCGACAGCGGCGAGGCTCGCGTGGCCGAAAAGCAGGAGCACGGCGCCTGGAAGGTCAATCAGTGGCTGAAGAAAGCGGTGCTGCTGTCGTTCCGCCTGAACGACATGGAAGTGGTCAAGGGCGGCCCCGACAATGCCACTTGGTGGGACAAGGTGCCCTCCAAGTTCGAGGGCTGGGGCGACAACCAGTTCCGCGCCGCAGGCTTCCGCGCCGTGCCCAATGCGGTCGTGCGCCGCTCGGCCTATATCGCGCCCGGCGTGGTGCTGATGCCCTCCTTCGTCAATCTCGGCGCCCGTGTCGATGAAGGCACGATGGTCGACACCTGGGCCACGGTCGGCTCCTGCGCCCAGATCGGCAAGAATGTGCATCTGTCCGGCGGCGTCGGCATTGGCGGCGTGCTGGAGCCGATGCAGGCGGGCCCCACCATCATCGAGGACAATTGCTTCATCGGCGCGCGGTCCGAAGTGGTCGAGGGCTGCATCGTGCGCGAGGGCTCGGTGCTCGGCATGGGCGTCTATATCGGCCAGTCGACCAAGATCGTCGACCGCGCCACGGGCGAGATCAGCTATGGCGAAATCCCGCCCTATTCGGTCGTCGTCGCCGGCACGCTGCCGGCAGCAAAGCCGATGGGCAACGGCGCGCCCGGCCCCGGCCTCTACTGCGCGGTGATCGTCAAGCGCGTCGATGAAAAGACCCGCTCCAAGACCGGCATCAACGAGCTTCTGCGCGACTGACCACTGGCAATCGCATCAGGAATATCCAGATAGAAATGATGAGCGCCACCGACCCCGTCGAAAACCTGCAAGCCCTGATCCGCTGCCCCTCCGTGACCCCGGAAGAAGGCGGCGCGCTGACGGCGCTTGAAGCGATGCTCGCGCCCCTCGGCTTTTCCGTCACGCGGATGACGGCGCGCGGGGACGGCACGCCGGATGTCGAAAATCTCTATGCCCGGCTCGGCGCGGACGGCCCGCATCTGATGTTTGCCGGCCATACCGATGTGGTTCCGCCCGGCGACGAGACCTCCTGGACCCATCCGCCCTTTGCCGCCGAGATCGCGGACGGCCTGCTTTACGGTCGCGGCGCCGTCGATATGAAGGGCGGTATCGCCTGCTTCGTTGCCGCACTCGCCCGCTTCATCGGCGAGAATGGCAAGCCGGCAGGCTCCGTCTCGCTGCTGATCACCGGCGATGAGGAAGGCCCGGGCATCAACGGCACGGACAAACTACTGCAATGGGCGGCCGCGCGCGGCGAGCACTGGGACGCGGCGCTTGTGGGCGAGCCGACCAATCCGGACGCGCTCGGCGACATGATCAAGGTCGGTCGGCGCGGTTCGCTGACGGGCCGGCTGACCCTGACCGGCGTTCAGGGCCATGTCGCCTATCCGCACCTTGCCGACAATCCGCTCAGGACCATGGCCGGCGCGCTCGATGCGCTGATGGGCACGCCGCTCGACAACGGCACGGATTTGTTTCCGCCGACCAATCTGGAAGTGACCTCGGTCGATACCGGCAACCCGGCGACCAATGTTATACCGGAAAAGGCAACGGCGACCTTCAACATCCGTTTCAACGATCTCTGGAGCGAGGAAACGTTGAAGGCCGAGCTCCTCGACCGGATCAGCCGCGCCGTCACCGCCGGCGGAAAGGGCACCACCCGGTTTTCGGTCGAATGGCTCGGCCGGGTCAGCCCCGTGTTTCTCACGCGTGACGAACAGCTTGCCGGCAGCCTGTCCGATGCGATCGGGGCGGTCACCGGCAAAACGCCGCAGCTTTCCACCACCGGCGGCACGTCCGATGCCCGCTTCATCAAGGATTACTGCCCGGTTGTCGAGTTCGGCCTTGTCGGCCAGACCATGCACAAGGTGGATGAGCGCGTGGCGGTCGCCGACCTCGAAAAGCTGACCGAGATCTACCGGCATTTCATAGAGAGGTGGTTCACGCTTGCCGCTGCTTGCTGAGGTCCTTTTCTACCTGCGCGGACTTTGGCTGCTGTTCAAGGCCGACCCGGCCCATGCGCGCTATCTGGATTTCACCGAGCGAGGCGTGGCGCGCTCGTTCTGGGCGCTTGCCTATTGCCTTCCGCTGATGGTGGCGAGCGAGCTGGTGAGCCTTACCCGCCTTGTGCAGCCTCCGATCGACCTCACGCTCGTCACCCTTTTGCGCACCACGCTGATCCAGGGGTTGAGCTGGATGGCGCCGCTGGTCGTGCTCGGCGTCGTCTGCATGGTCTCCGGCCTGCCGCGCGCCTTCCTCAAGATCATCGTCGCCACCAACTGGCTGAGCCTGCCGGTGAACATCTTCGCAGCACTCGCGATCTTCCTGATCGCCACCGGGCTGCAGCCGCTGGCGACCATCGTGCTGATCGTGTTCCAGACCGTGCTGCTCGGCGCCTTTCTGTTCGAAATCCGGATCGTTTACATGCTGATGGATGAAAAAGTGCTGCCGACGGCGGCGGCGATCATCGCCTCGGCGATTACCGCGCTGCTGGTCACCGATATCGGCACGCGCTATATCGTGGGCGGGTGAAAGGGACCTTACTTGACAGGGGCTGCCGCTCACGCAAAGATTGTATGCATCGGGGGATATGTCATGACCAGAAAAGCGCTGGCGCTCACCGTTCTGCTGGGGCTCGTCGCCTGCCAGACGGGGCCGGTTTCGATTTTGTACAAGGAAGGCTCCACCCGCGCCGAGCGGCAGGAAGCCTATGACCAGTGCTTCATCGCCGCGCTGAAGGATGTGCCGCAGAACATGGTGACCGAAGTGACCGGAGGCTACAGCTATCCAGGCGTTGTGAGCTGCGACACCAATGGCGACACAACCATATGCGGCGAAGTGGGCGGCTACACCACGCCGGTGGAAAGCTATAGCTACGACACCAATGAAAAACTGCGCCAGCGCCTGATCAACCGCTGCCTTGCAGACAAGGGGTTTTCCGACGTCACGATACCCTATTGCCAGACCAAGGAAGAGCGCGCCGCCTATCAGATGCAGGTCGCCCAGCCGCCGCTCAGCGAGCTTACTTGCGTCACCGGCCAGACCGTTTCAACGCAGTGACGCCGCGCATTCCGGCGTCAGGCGCCGGCCTGGCGCGCGTGTTTCTCGGCCGCCTCGATCCGCTCGGAATAGCGCTCCGTCAGGTATCCGCTCTGCCCGCGCAGCAGAAGGGTGAACTTCACCAGTTCCTCCATGACATCGACGACGCGCCGATAATACGGTGACGGCTGCATCCGACCGCTCTCGTCGAATTCGTTGTAGGCCTTGGCGACGGAGGATTGGTTGGGAATTGTGAACATCCGCATCCACCGGCCGAGAATGCGCATCTGATTGACGGTATTGAAGCTCTGGGATCCGCCGCACACCTGCATCAGCGCCAGGGTCCGCCCCTGAGTCGGCCGCACGCCGCCCGCAGAAAGCGGCAGCCAGTCGATCTGGGTCTTCATGACCGAGCTCATCGCGCCGTGCCGTTCGGGCGAGCACCAGACATGCGCCTCGGACCAGATCGAAGCGGACCGCAACTCCTGCACCTTCGGATGGTTTTCATCGGTGCTGCCGACCAGCGGAAGGCCATGCGGATCGAAAATCCGCACCTCCGCGCCGAATGCCGCAAGCAAACGCGCCGCCTCCTCGGTCAAAAGCCGGGAATAGGAGCGTTCGCGCAGCGAACCGTACAGCATCAGCACCCTTGGCGGATGCGCGATCCGGTTGCCGGAAAACAGGCGTTCGGGGTCGACAGGGCGGAAGGCCGTTTCATCCAGCGCGGGCAGTGATCCCGCGTCAGGCAGGTTCACTTTTTGCCCTGCGGCGAGACCACCTCGCCGTCTTCCTTGGTAAAGCCGCCGATTTCCGGGTTCGGAAGGATTTCAAGCACGGTCTCCGACGGACGGCACAGTTTCGCGCCCTTCTCGGTCACCACGATCGGGCGATTTATCAGGATCGGATGCGCCATCATGGCGTCGAGCAGCTCGTCGTCGGAAAGAGCCGGATCGTCAAGCCCGAGTTCGTCATAGGGCGTACCCTTGCGGCGCAGCAGAGCACGCACCGGAATTGCCATCGCCGCGATCAATTCCTGAAGCTTTTCGCGCGTCGGCGGGGTCTTCAGATATTCGATGACCTCCGGCTCCTCGCCGGATTGCCGGATCATCGCCAGAACGTTGCGCGACGTTCCGCAGGCGGGATTGTGGTAGATGGTGACGGACATCGGAACCTCAAACATATCCATAAAGCTGGAAATATAGATATATCGGAAGACCGAATGACGCAAGCCCCGTCCGGATGTCGCTCAATCGCCCGGGTAGTCCACCTGCATGAAATAAAGCCCTTCCGGCGGGGCCACCGGACCGCAGGCCTTGCGGTCGCGCGCCTTCAGCGCCTGGCGCACGTCTTCCGCCGACATCTTGCCCTCGCCGGCAAGTTTCAGCGTGCCTGCAAAGGAGCGGATCTGGTTATGCAGAAAGCTCTGGGCGCTGGCGCGGATCTCGATGATATCGCCGTCGCGCGTGACATCGAGCCGGTCGAGCGTGCGCACCGGCGATTTCGCCTGGCACTGCACCGAGCGGAAGGTCGTGAAATCATGCCTGCCGACGAGCATCTGGGCCGCCGCATGCATCGCCGCGTGGTCCAGCGGCTTCGGCACCCACCAGCCGCGCTTCCATTCCAGCGCCGGATGGGCGCGCCGGTTGATGATGCGATAGAGATAATGCCGCCTGAGCGCCGAAAACCGGGCATCGAAATCCGGCTCGGCCTCGACCACATCGACCACCGAAATGCCATCGCCGGCAAGCCGAAGATGGGCGTTGACCGCATTCAGCAGCGTGAACGGGCTCCAGGGCTTGGCGAGATCGAGATGCACCACCTGACCGCGGGCATGAACGCCCGAATCCGTGCGTCCCGCCCCGCGAATGGAAACGGTCTCGCCGGAAAACCCGGCGATCGCCTCCTCCAGCGCGCTCTGCACCGAGCGCCCCTCGGCCTGGCGCTGCCAGCCGACAAAGGCCGCGCCGTCATATTCGACCTTCAGGCGGTAACGCGGCATCAGGCGAGCACCGTTGCCGGCGCAAGCGGCGTGCCGCGCAGGAAATCCTCGGCCGAAAGCGGTTTGCCGCCGGCCTTCTGCAGCCGGAGGAGCCGCACCGCGCCGTTTCCGCAGGCGATCGTGAGGTCTGGCCCCGCAAGCACCGTGCCGGGCGCGCCCTCGCCCGCCCCGAGCGCGCTTTCATGCACCTTGACCCGCTCCAGCCGCTTGCCCGCCGGCACCTCCATCCAGGCGCCCGGAAACGGCGCGAGCCCCCGGATATGATTATGCACCTCGGCGGCCGGACGGCTGAAATCGATCCGGGTTTCGCCCTTGTCGATCTTCTTCGCATAGGTCACGCCGTCTTCGGCCTGCGGCGAAAGCGGCAGATCGCCCGCCTCGAGCTTTACCATCGCTTCTGCCATCAGCCGCGCGCCATCATGCATCAGCCGGTCGTGCAGCCCGCCCGCCGTCATGTCCGGACCGATCGCGACCCGTTTCGTCAGCGCCACAGGCCCGGTATCGAGCCCCTTTTCCATCTTCATGACCATCATGCCTGTCTCGCTGTCGCCGGCCATGATCGCGCGCTGGATGGGCGCTGCGCCCCGCCAGCGGGGCAGAAGCGAGGCATGGCCGTTATAAGCGCCAAGCCGCGTGCCGTTCAGAATCGCCTCCGGCAGCAACAGGCCATAGGCGACCACCACCGCGACATCGGCATCGAGCGTGCCGAAGGCGGCACGCTCCTCGTCAGCGCGGAAATTTTCCGGCGTGCGCACCGGCAAGCCGAGCAGCTCGGCCGCCTGATGCACCGGCGACTTCACCTCTGTCAGCCCGCGCCGGCCGGCCGCCCGCGGCGGCTGGGTATAGACACAGGCAATCTCGTGGCCCGCCTCCTTCAACGCCCTCAGGGTGGGAACGGAGAACTCGGGCGTGCCCATAAAAATGATTCTGAGGGTCATGATCACTCCTTCCGGCCTACGCAATGCGGCAACCGCGAAACCGCGGCAACCGGACAGATAGAACGCAGCCGCCGTGCTGCCAAAGACAAATCTGCCGCACCCGGAAATACATCGAACCGTAGTGGCCTCCCGGCGGACCGAAACGACGTGGTTCGTTGTCGCAAGCCGGCCTTCAAGGGTTCGCCAATCAGGGGTTCGCCAATCAACGGAAGCACGGGCCCGCTCTCACCATGCCGTATCGAGGCGCTCTGCAGGCATGCCGCATCGATTCGGCATATCCTAAAGCTTGTGCTTGGCCGCCTTGGTGAACTTCTTGATCACCCGATCGCGCTTCAAACGCGACAGATAATCGATGAACAGCGCGCCGTCGAGATGGTCGATCTCATGCTGCAGGCAGGTGGCGAGCAGGCCGTCGGCCTCGATTTCCTGTTCCTTGCCGGCGAGGTCGGTATAACGCACCCGCACGTTCGCCGGACGTTCCACCTCGGCATAAAACTCCGGTATCGACAGGCAGCCCTCCTCATAGACCGAGCGCTCGTCGGAAGTGTGCAGCACGGTGGGGTTGATCACCACCATGGGCTGTTTTTCGCCCTCGTCCTTGTTGGCGACATCCAGAACCAGCATGCGCCGGGGCACGCCAACCTGGATCGCGGCAAGGCCTATGCCCGGAGCCTCATACATGGTCTCCAGCATATCGTCGGCAAATTTCTTCAGGTCGTCGTCTATGCGCTCGACCGGCTTCGAGACCGTGCGCAGCAGAGGGTCCGGCAAAATAATCAATGGCATCGTGGTCATGCCCACCCCATAGCGCATGTTCGCGCCGGGGGAAATATTTTCATACGGTCTACCCCAAACCTCCCGTCCTCTTTGTCACCCGTCAACCATTTTGTTCACGTTTTGATCTTTATTTCAAGAAAAATCTGCGCTAGGCTCGCGATAAGAGAGGTGACGTTATGGATGCAGCGATGGCCCGACTGGCGGCAATGGACACGGCGACGCTCGCCATGGCCGGCGCGTTGTGCATTCTGATTGCCGCCCTCGTCATTCTCCTGGCCCGGCGCGGCGGTGCGCGGCAGGACAAGGGCCTCGAACGCGAGCTGCAGCAACTGGTGCAGGCGCAAAGTGAGATGCAGGGCCGCATGGCGACGATGGCGGAGCTGTTCGGCAGCCGCCAGTCGGAGCTGAATGCCGCGCTCGGCTCTCGGCTCGACGGGCTTTCGCAGCGGATCGGCACCACGCTGCACCAGCAGCACCAGACCACCCACGAGAACCTTCGCCGCCTGCAGGAGCGGCTCGCCGTCATCGATGCGGCGCAGAACAATATCCAGTCGCTGGCCAAGGATGTGGTGGGCCTGCAAGCGATTCTGTCGAACAAGCAGACCCGCGGCGCTTTCGGCCAGGGGCGGATGGAGGCGATTATCGCTGATGCCCTGCCCGCCGGCAGCTTCCGGTTCCAGGCGACGCTGTCGAACGGGACCCGGCCCGATTGCGTGGTGGACATGCCGAACGGCGCGCCGCCCCTGATCATCGACGCCAAGTTTCCGCTGGAATCATGGAACGCCATGCGCGCGGCGGACAGCGACGAGGCGGCGCGCGCCGCCAGCCAGCGCTTCCGCCGCGATCTCGACACCCATCTCCGCGATATCGCCGGCAAGTATGTGTTGCCCGGCGAAACCCAGGACACGGCCTTCCTCTTCGTTCCCTCCGAATCGATTTTCGCCGATATACACGAGCACTACGAAGCGGTCGTCCAGCGCGCCCACGCCATGCGCGTGGTGATCGTCTCTCCGACGCTGCTGCTGTTGTCGATCCAGGTCGTGCAGGCGGTGATGAAGGACCAGCGCATGCGCGAACAGGCGCATCTGATACAGGGCGAGGTGGCCCATCTGCTGGCGGACCTCACCCGCCTCAACGAGCGCGTGGCAAAACTGGAAAGCCATTTCAACCAGGCCCGTCAGGATGTCGAGACGATCCGGATATCCACGGGCAAGATCGCCCGGCGCGGCGAACGGATCGCGACGCTGGAATTCGAGACCGGCCGAAAGGAGGCCGAGCCGTCTTCCACGCCTGATGAGGAACAGCAGGGGCTCGGCCGCATGAAACTGCGCGTCGTCGACGAGGACTGATTGCCATCGCGGCTTGCGCGCAATAAAAGCGCAAGAGAGAGCACCGGCGGCCGGTTTCGCGATCGGCCGACTGGATGCGATGTTTGAGTGTGCCGGACTGGCGAGGCGCGACGGACGGCCTCGCCCTCCGGCGGAGGCTTCGCACCGACCAAGCGAAGCTGACGGGAGTAATGCCATGATCACGGTCTTCGGTTCCATCAATATGGACCTCATCGCCACCACACCGCGCCTGCCGAAGCCGGGCGAAACCGTGGCCGGCACCTCCTTTGCCACCGCCCAGGGCGGAAAGGGCGCAAACCAGGCGCTTGCCGCGCGCCGTGCCGGCTCCAAAGTCGCCATGGCGGGTGCCGTCGGCAATGACGAGTTCGCCTCCGCCGCCACCGCCCTCCTTTCGGACGCCGGCGTCGACCTTTCGGCGGTGAAGACAACCGATGGCCCCACCGGCACGGCGATGATCCTTGTCGGCGGCGACGGAGAAAATGTCATCGTCATCAACGCCGCCGCCAACGGCAAGGTCACCGAAGCGGACGCCGAGGCGGTCGTGGCAGAAATGTCGCCGGAGGACACGCTTGTGCTGCAGCTCGAAATCCCGGCGAGTGCCATCCGTGCCGCGCTTAAGAGCGCCCGCGAAAAGGGCATCCGCACGATCCTCAACACCGCGCCGCTGACGCCGGAAGCGGCTGAACTCGGCGCGCTCGCCGATATCGTGATTGCCAATGAGACCGAGTTCGAGCGGCTCGTCGGGGCCGAGGAACTCGGCAGCGAGGGGCGGATCGCGATGCTGAAAACCCGCCATGACGAAACCGGCCAGACCATCGTGATCACGCTCGGGGCAGAGGGCGTCATCGCCATGCATGAGGGCAACTTCCACCGCATCGACGCGCTGAAGATCGACCCGGTCGATACCGTCGGCGCCGGCGATACCTTCTGCGGCTATTTCGCAAGCGGGCTCGATCAGGGGCTGCCATTCGCGGAAGCCGCGCACCGCGCCGCTGTCGCAGGCGCGCTCGCCTGCCTCAAGCCCGGCGCCCAGCCGTCGATCCCGGAAAAAGCCGCGGTCGACGCACGGGCCTGAAATCATCGGTCCCTGCCATTACGCCATCCATTTCCCGGAGAGCAACGGGCGGTTCAGACCAACCGCCCGATGATCCAGCCGCGCGAGGCTTTTGACCTTGCCGGACGGCGGAAACGCAAATCCGCATTCGTCTTTCAGGTAGACGCCAGGCGCCAGCGCCCTATTTCAAAGGAGGTTGCGCCTGTCGGGCGCTGCCGCTCGGCATGGTCGTAAGAACCCGAATATTGGGGCGCTGGACCCAATTGTTAAATTTTTTACTTTTCTTTTGGTCCATTTTGCGAGATGACGCGTTAATGCCCTATCCAGACGCGCCAAGGTGCCGGCTTGTCCGGCAGTCTGGAAAAAGCGGGTGCGCCCCGTGCCCCGGCACATCATCCCCCGATGTGCCGGGGTTTTTCGTGTCGGGGGCACGCATGGCGCGCAAAGCGGCAGGGCTGTGTCGCCCTGCCTTTCTTCCGGAAATTCAGGCCTTGTTCTTGTTGTAGACGTCGAAGACGACGGCGGCGAGCAGCACCAGGCCCTTGATCACCTGCTGGTAATCGATGCCGATGCCCATGATCGACATGCCGTTGTTCATGATGCCCATGATGAATGCGCCGACCACAGCGCCGACGATCTTGCCGACCCCGCCGGACATCGACGCGCCGCCGATGAACACCGCCGCGATCACATCAAGCTCGAAACCGTTGCCGGCCTTGGGCGTGGCGATGTTGAGGCGGGCGGCGAACACGAGACCGGCAAGTGCTGCCAGCATGCCCATGTTCACGAACACGATGAAGTTCAGCCGCTTGGTATTGATGCCTGAAAGGGCCGCCGCCTTCTCGTTGCCGCCGATGGCATAGACCCTGCGCCCGAAGGTCGTGCTTTCGGTGATGAAGGTGTAGATCACCGTCAGGATCGCCATCGATATCAGCACGTTCGGCAGGCCGCGGAACGAGGCGAGCTTCCAGGCCACGAACACCAGCACGCCGGCAACGATGATGTTGCGGCCCAGGAAGAAGGACAGCGGCTCATCCTCGATACCGTAGGCAACGTTGCGCACCCGCGACCGCCAGGCGAGATAGACGATCGCGGCAGCAGCGATGATGCCGGCCACAAGTGCCGTCATATTAGGCCGGCCGACGCCGAAGAGATCGGGCACGAAGCCGGTCGACAGCAGCTGGAATGAGCCCGGGAACGGGCCAACCGATTGGCCGTTGAGGATCCAGAGCGACAGCCCGCGGAAGATCAGCATACCGGCGAGCGTGACGATGAAGGACGGAATGCGCCAATAGGCGACCCAGTATCCCTGCCACGCCCCGATCAGCATGCCGGCGAAGATGCAGGCAAAGAAGGCGACCACGACCGGCACCTGCCAGTGGACGATCATCACCGCGGCCAGCGCGCCGATGAAGCCCACGATCGAGCCGACCGAGAGATCGATATGCCCGGCCACGATGATCATAAGCATGCCGAGCGCCATGATGATCACATAGGAGTTCTGCAGGAACAGGTTGGTGATGTTGACCGGTCGCATCAGCACGCCGTCGGTGACGATCTGGAAAAACGCGATGATGACGATCAAAGCGAGCAGGATGCCGTAATCGCGCATCCGGAGAGTCAGATAGGATCGGATCGAGGGCTTGTGCTCGTCCGCGGCGGTTTCCTCGGGTATATTCATCGCTTTCTCATTTCCTGACAATGAAGGACATGATGCGTTCCTGGCTCGCCTCTGCGGCGCTCAGTTCGCCCACCAATGCCCCCTCGTTCATGATGTAAATGCGGTCGCACATGCCCAGCAGCTCCGGCATTTCCGATGAGATCATCACGACGCCGCGGCCTTCGGCCGCAAGCTCGTTCATCAGCGTGTAGATCTCGTATTTGGCGCCGACATCGATGCCGCGCGTCGGCTCGTCCAGGATCAGCACGTCGGGCTGGGTGAACAGCCATTTCGACAGCACCACCTTCTGCTGGTTGCCGCCGGAAAGGTTGACGACGCGCTGGGCCACTGTCGGCGTGCGAATGTTCATGGCCTTGCGATAATGCTCGGAGGTTTTGGTTTCCTCGGCGGTGTTCAGCACGCCATATTTGGAAACCCCGCCAAGATGGGCGAGCGTCACATTGCGGGTGATGGGCTCGTCCAGGATCAGCCCCAGCCCCTTGCGGTCCTCCGTCACATAGGCAAGGCCGGCATGGATGGCCTTCGGAACGGTGGAGACGTCCACTTTCTCGCCGCCGAGCCAGACCTCGCCGGAGATATTGCGGCCGTAGCTGTGGCCGAAAATGCTCATGGCAAGCTCGGTGCGCCCTGCCCCCATCACGCCGGCAATGCCGACGATCTCGCCGGCACGCACGTTGAAGGCGACATTCTTGATCACCTTGCGGTCGGCCTGCTCGGGATGCCAGACGGTCCAGTCCTTCACCGCCATCAACTCCTCGCCGAACTTGCGTTCGCGGTCGGGATAGCGGTTTTCCATGGTCCGGCCGACCATGGCCTGGATGATCCTGGCCTCGCTGACTTCCTCCGTGGAGCAGTCGATATCGGCGACCGACGAACCATCGCGCAGCACCGTGATGTTGTCGGCGATCTGTTCGACCTCGTTCAGCTTGTGCGAGATCAGGATCGAGGTGATGCCCTGCTTTTTCAGGTCCAGAAGCAGTTTGAGAAGCTTAGCGCTATCGGATTCCGAAAGCGCAGCCGTCGGTTCGTCGAGAATGAGAAGGCGGACATCCTTGGACAGCGCCTTGGCGATCTCGACAAGCTGCTGCTTGCCGACGCCGATCTTTTCCACCAGCGTCGCCGGCGGGTCCTTCAGCCCCACCTTGCGGAGCAGTTTTTCGGTGCGGTCGAAGGTTTCCGGCCAGTCGATCACGCCGGCCCGCGAAACCTCGTTGCCAAGGAAGATATTCTCCGCGATCGACAATTGCGGCACCAGCGCCAGCTCCTGATGGATAATGATGACGCCCTTCTTTTCGCTGTCGGCAATGCCGGAAAAGGTCGCCAGTTCGCCGGCATAATAGATTTCGCCCTCATAGGAGCCGTGGGGATAGACCCCGGAGAGAACCTTCATCAGGGTTGATTTGCCTGCGCCGTTCTCCCCAACCAGCGCGTGGATCTCGCCTTCTTCGACCTTCAGGTCGACGTCGCTCAACGCCTTCACCCCGGGAAAGGTCTTGGTGATCTTTCGCATTTCGAGCAATGTTGTCATGACACCTGTCACCGTTTGGCACCGGATCGCGCGTCAAGCGCCACCCATTCCTTCGACGCGTTACCGACAAGCCCTTGGGGCTCGCGCGCGTCAGCCCGCCGCCGGAAATGCCGGCGACGGGCCCGTTGACCTCACCTCAGACGATCAATTCTCGATCTGCTGCATGGTGTAGTAGCCGCTGTCGTCGACCAGGATCTGCTTCCAGTTGTCCTGGGTCACGATCACGGGCTCCAGCAGGTAGGACGGCACGTCCTTCTCGCCGTTATTGTAGGTGCTGGTGTCGTTGACTTCCGGCTCCTTGCCCTCGCCGATCGCTTCCACCATGCCGACAGTAACGCCGGCAAGCTTGCGGGTATCCTTGAAGATCGAGGAATACTGGTCGCCGTCGATGATCGCCTTGACGTTGGGCAGGTTGGAATCCTGGCCGGTGATGATCGGCATCTTCATGTCGCCGGAGCCATAGCCGATGCCCTTCAGCGACGAGATCGACCCCATGGCGAGGTCGTCATTGGAAGCGTAGACGCCGTGCAGCGGCTTGTCGGTGTAATAGGCCGAAAGCAGGTTATCCATGC
Source organism: Martelella sp. FOR1707 (assembly GCF_053484265.1). NCBI lineage: Bacteria > Pseudomonadati > Pseudomonadota > Alphaproteobacteria > Hyphomicrobiales > Aurantimonadaceae > Martelella > Martelella sp. FOR1707. The sequence continues at coordinate 227,974 of NZ_JBAKFP010000006.1, forward strand.
GCGCCTGGGCGGCGGCGTTCGACCAGTTCAGCGTGCCGATCTTGTCCATGCCCATCTGACCCGACGGGATCACGATATCGCCGGAATCGATCAGCGGCTGGAGCACGGACATCGCGCCGTTATAGAAGAAATAGGCGTTGTTATCATCCGGCGACCCGCCGAAAAGCTCGACATTCCAGGGTTTTGTGTCGGGGAAGCGCTCTTTCAGGCCCTCAACCAGGCTGTTGCCCTGCAGGACGCCGACCTTGTAGTTGTCGAAGGTCGCGTAATAATCGACATCGGGCGTGTTGAGGATCAGCCTGTCATAGGCGATCACCGGAATATCGGCGGCGGCCGCATTGGCGAGCGGGCCGGTGAGCGAGCCGCCGTCGATCGCCGCGATCACCAGAACGGTGACGCCCTTGGTGATCATGTTTTCGATCTGCGACAACTGCTGGGGAATTTCGTTTTCGGCATATTGCAGGTCGGTCTTGTAGCCGGCGGCCTCGAACTGCTCGACCATGGACGCGCCGTCCTTGTTCCAGCGGTCAAGGCCCTTGGTCGGCATGGCGATGCCGACATAGCCCTTGTCGGCGGCAAGCGCCGGCGCGGCGACAGAAATTGCCGCGACGGAGGCGGCTGCGAAAATGGAGATAATCTTTCTCATGTCTCTCTCCCGTTGAGGGCCGATATGGCCCATCTCATGAATGCGCCTCCGCCCTTGCGGAGGAATTTCGCCCCAGGCCGGCAGTAGCCGGCGACATTTGAGGCACGTAAGTCAAAACGGAACGAAGAAAAAGCCTTCGCACCGGAAAGGGCAGGCGCCGCAACGCCCGCCCTTGTGGTGATTACTTGAGCTGGTCAAGGGTGTAGTAGCCGCTCTGGTCGACCAGGATTTCCTCCCAGTTGGAGGCGTCGATCGAGACCGGCGACAGCAGATAGGACGGGACCACCTTGACGCCATTGTCATACGTCTCGGTGTCATTGATTTCCGGCTCGCCGCCCTGAAGAAGGGCATCCACCATGCCGACGGTCACGCGGGCAAGCTCACGGGTGTCCTTGAACACCGTCGAATACTGCTCATCGGCGATGATCGACTTGACCGAGGGAATTTCGGCATCCTGGCCGGTCACGATCGGCATCTGCTGGTCGCCGGTGCCATAGCCCACGCCCTTCAGCGAGGACAGGATGCCGATCGACAACCCGTCATAGGGCGACAACACGCCATGGACCTGCTTGTCGGTGTAGTTGGCGGACAGAAGGTTATCCATGCGGGCCTGGGCTTCCGCGCCGTCCCAGCGCAGCGTGCCGACCTGGTTCATGCCCATCTGGCCCGACGGGATCACGATATCGCCGGAGTCGATCAGCGGCTGCAGCACCGACATCGCGCCGTCATAGAAGAAATAGGCGTTGTTGTCGTCCGGCGAACCGCCGAACAGCTCGACATTCCAGGGCTTGGTGTCGGGGAAGCGCTGTTTTAGGCCATCGACAAGGCTTTCGGCCTGAAGCACGCCGACCTGGAAATTGTCGAAGGTGGCGTAATAGTCGACATCCGGGCTCTCGCGGATCAGCCGGTCATAGGCGACCACCGGAATGCCCGAGGCGGCGGCATTTGCCAGCGCGTTGGAAAGCGTGGTGCCGTCGATCGAGGCGATCACCAGCGCGTCAACGCCCTTGGTGATCATGTTTTCGATCTGTGACAGCTGGTTGGGAATATTGTCCTCTGCATATTGCAGGTCGGTGTCGTAGCCCGCCGCCTGGAACTGCTCGACCATGGACTGCCCATCCGAAATCCAGCGCGCCGAGGATTTGGTCGGCATCGCGATCCCGATCGTGCCCTTGTCCTGCGCAAAGCTCGGCACGGCAAACGACGCAACCGTCACTGCCGCAACGGCAAATGCGGAAACTAACAATTTCATATCTCTCTCCCAATTCGCGAATATCTGTTCGCTCCGCGCCTCGGCCGGTGTGCCGGCGCTCAGGTCCTCCCCTTCGCAACCCGTGCGGTTGCAAAACGCAGATCGCGAGGGAAGGGTGTTATCAGAACGATGCCAGTGTCAAATTGAGATCAACGAAGCTGATATACCAATTCTGCTATATTTGCAGTCGGCACATTATCTAAGCCGTTGAATTTCCAGCCCACCCGGCTGCGCGAAAACGAGACCGAAGCGGCGGCGCCTTATCCTTTGGTCTAACAGGCGCGTCCCCCGGGCCTCCCTCTCCCGCACCGCCTCGATCGGCATCGTTTTTGGCATCGCGCGATTTTTGCGATTGATGCCGCCCGCAAGCTGGGTTAAACAATCCGCGCAGGCGGCCACCGCCTGCCCGAAGCGCCCGTAGCTCAGCTGGATAGAGTGTTGGATTCCGATTCCAAAGGTCACAGGTTCGAATCCTGTCGGGCGCGCCATTTTCTCTTCGTTTCAAATAGCCCGTCCCCGCCTTAATTTAGGTCCGGAATTCCGCCCCCGACGCGCCGGGCATCGCCTGTCCAGAGCGACGGGGCGATGCCGATCGATTGCGCGGTATTCTAAACGCCCATGGCAGACTTGGTTGCGAATGCCACGATAATCAGCGCAACGAGTATAAGGCCCAGAATGACTGGCATGGGAAGCCCTGTCCTGGGAGAGCTTGTGGCGTTTCCTGCCCCGCGAAGCGCGATCGATGAGATCGTCAGCGCAGCCCCCAGCCCCGTGCCGATCCACTCCAGTGTCGACAGAAGCGTTGACATGGGATTGGGCGTCACGGGGAAAATCCGGCCCAGATCGAGCACATAGACGGCAGTGAAGGCGAGACCGGCGAGTCCGGCCCAGCCAAAGCCTCTGCCGGTTTTGGAGACGATATAGGCAAGCACGAAGCTTCCCAGGCCAAGCACTGTCAGGAAAATATTGAACGCGCCAAGCACGATGGCGGGATAGGCGCTGAAATCGCGCGTTTCAACAAAGCCTCCGGGCACCATAAGCGCCAGATTCAAGGCGGAGGCAACCAAAAGCGCGGTGATGACGAAGCGGGAGGATGACATTCGATTTGTCCTTTTACGATGGCGCTACAGCGGGCGACGGCGCCGTCACGGCAGGCGTTGCGCATCCGGCAACGTGCGGGTCTGAACTCCATGATTCCTGGGAATTCACGAGAGCCGTCTTTAGTCTGGACACGATTAGACCAGTGGTCTAGTCGTGTCCAGACTATTTTCATGCGTCGGAAATGCGCGGCCAAAAGCGTCAGGTGAAAGAGACCGGGTTCCGCGGAAATGCCTCAGAAATCTTCGTATCTGAAGATCACGGTTTTCAGGCCGGGCGTGATCTCGGCATAGGCGCAAGCATCCTTGTCCAATTCCGCGACCCATTGGTGGCCGACATAGGATTCCATCTCGATCGACTGGCCGGGGGCGAGGCGGGCGTAGGGTTGCCGCTTGCCGTCGAAATCGATCCAGTAGAGATCGAAGGGGAAATCGAGCGAGCGGTCGGCGGTGAACCGGATCTTGCGCGTCGCGCCGGTCGCGTCCGTACGGATGCCGCCGAGACAGGCTTCGACCGAAGGCACGTAGGTCGTGGCATCGGCGGCAGCGAGCGGCATCGCGCCGGCTGAGGGCGGCGCGCCCCGACGTTCGAGGCATTCCCGGATCTTCAGAACCGCCGCGGTCGAGCCGGAAAGGTTGAAGCGGAGCGGCTTCTCATCGTTGACCGCGACCTTCAGCGACGACGCCTGCATCAGAAAGCCGATCTCGTCGCGGGTCAGGTGCGACACCGCGTGTCCACCCTCGAAGCCGAACTGCGAGTCGATAGCGCGATCATCGAAGGAGATCAGCGCGCCATCATAACGGTCCGCATCGCTGCGCCCGGTCGGCACGACGAGTTGCCATTTGTCCTGATAGTTTTCGACGACCAGCGGCCCGGCTGGCTCCGCCTTCACCGCGCCGCAGCCCAGAAAGCCCGACATGGAATGATCGATGGCATAAACCCGCCAGCCCTTCACCTCGTCATAAGGCACGATCGCGTGTTCCTCGCGGTAATCCAGCCAGTTCGACCATGCCGCGCCGGCCTGGAAAACAATCGTCAGAATGAAAAGAATGCGAAAAATAACGGCTCTCATGTCGCTGTCCCCTGCTCCACCGCATTTCCATCTCAACAGTATTGCCATGGGGCTTGCATTTCGGCAATCTCACAATAGGATGATATCAACCTATTTCAATCACGGGAGGAAGAACATTGCACAAGAACACGATCTGCATCTGGTACGACAAGGACGCCGAGGCAGCCGCGCGCTTTTATGCGGAGGTGTTTCCCGACAGCGCGGTGACGCGGGTCAATCGCGCGCCGGGCGATTTTCCTTCGGGCAAGAAGGGCGACGTGCTCACGGTCGAATTCACCGTCTGCGGCATTCCCTGCCTCGGCCTCAATGGTGGACCGGCCTTCAGCCACACCGAGGCCTTCTCGTTTCAGATATCGACGGAGGATCAGGCGGAGACCGATCGCTATTGGAACGCGATCGTGGGCAATGGCGGCGAAGAAAGCGCCTGCGGCTGGTGCAAGGACAAATGGGGCCTGTCCTGGCAGATCACGCCTCGCACGCTGATGGAGGCGCTGGCTGCAGGCGGCGATGAGGCCAAACGGGCTTTTGAGGCCATGATGCAGATGCGCAAGATCGACGTCGCGGCGATTGATGCGGCCAGGAAAGGCTGATCGGGTTTGCGCCGGGCGGAGACCAAAGCACCCTGAATGTCAGCCCTGTTCGCGCAGCCGCAGCTCGGTTTTCAGAACCTTGCCATAGGCATTCTTCGGCAGCGCGTCCACGAAGCGATAGGCCTTGGGGCGCTTGAAGCGGGCGATCGAGGCGAGGCAATGCGCGTCAAGCTCCGCCGCGCTCAATGCCGCGCCGGGCGCGGTCACCACGAAGGCCACGACGTCCTCGCCCCATTCCGCCGAGGGACGGCCGATCACCGCGACCTCGTCCACCGCGGGGTGGGTCAGCAACGCCTCCTCCACCTCGCGCGGATAGATGTTGGTGCCGCCGGAGATGATCACGTCCTTCGAGCGATCGTGCATGGTGATGTAGCCATCGGCCGACATCGCGCCGCGATCCCCGGTTCTGAGCCAGCCACCGACAAGGGCTTCCGCGCTTGCCTCCGGCGCGTTCCAGTAGCCGGGCATGACGAGCGCGCCCTGCACCACGATCTCGCCGATCTCGCCCGGCGCGGCGGGTGTGCCGTCGTCGCGCAGGATATTCACCGTAACCGCTGATTGCGCCCGTCCGACCGACGCGATCCGCATCGGCCAGTCGGGATGGTCCCGGACGGCGATCTCGGCGCGCGAAAGCGCCGTGATACCCATCGGGCATTCGCCCTGGCCATAAATCTGAACGAATTTGGGGCCGAAGTGATCGAGCGCCGCTTCGATATCGGCGCGGTACATCGGCCCGCCGCCATAAACGACAGTACGCAGCCCTTTGCCCCTGCTGCCAGAGTCTTTGGCGGCTTGCGTGAGCCGGTGCACCATGGTCGGCGCCAGAAACGCGCTGACGGAGCCATGGGCGGCGGCGATTGCCAGAAACTCATCTTCATCATAGCCGCCGGAGGGCGGGCAGATATGGCCCGCGCCGCGCAGCACATGAACCAAGGCGTAGAGCCCCGCGCCATGGCTCATCGGCGCTGCATAGAGCGCTGCGTCCCTGCGGGTCACATCATCGACATCGGCGAGATAGCTGAGCGACATGTCGGCGAGCATGGCGTGGGTTATGATCACGCCCTTCGGCCGGCCGGTGGTGCCGGACGTATAGAACAGCCATGCCAGTTCGCCGGGCCCACGTTCTTGGGTCGGCAGAACCAGCATCTGCGACGCGCGGGCAAATATCTCGCCCGGCGCAGTCAGCATTGACGGGGCTTCGATGCCCTCCGCCAGGCTTTCGGAGACCAGCGCCAGCCGCGCGCCGGAATTTTCGATGATCCAGTTCGCCTCCTTCGGGTGGAGCTTGGCGTTGACCGGCACTGCGGCCGCCCCCGCCTTCCAGATGCCAAAGAGGGCGACCAGATAGTCGGGACAGTTCTTCATGAACAGCACCACCCGATCACCCGGCGCAACGCCCGCCTCCTCGGCAAGAAAGCGCGCGAAACCGCCAGCGCGCGCGTCAAACGCGGCATAATCCGCCACAATTTCGTTGCCCACGAGCAAGGCGGGCGCTTCCGGCCAGCGCTTCGCCGCGCGATCAAGCCAGTGCGCGATATTCATGCCGCCTCCAGCACCGAGGCGTAATTGGCGACGCCGGAACCGCCCATGTTGAAGACCAGCGCGCGCTCGGCGCCGGCACGCTGCATCTCGCCCGCCTCGCCCAGAACCTGCCTTGCGGCCATGACATGCATCGAAACCCCGGTGGCCCCGACAGGATGGCCCTTGGCCTTCAGCCCGCCGGAGAGATTGACGGGGAGGATGCCGTCCCGCGCGACCCAGCCTTCCTCGATCGCCCGATGGCCCTCGCCGGGTGCGGCCAGCCCCATCGCCTCATAGACCATCAGTTCGGCGATGGTGAAGCAGTCATGCACTTCCGCGACATCAATATCGCCAATGCCGAGTCCGGCCATCTCCAGCGCCTGACGGATCGCGCGGGCAGCACCCGTCAGTTCCGTCGCCGAGCGGCGCGACATCGGCAGGAAATCGCTGACCTGGGAGCGCGACCGGATGGCGACCGCCCTTGCGGCACCCCGCGCCGCCTCGTCGCGGGTGATCACGAGTGCGGCCGCGCCATCGGAAATCAGCGAGCAATCGGTGACCTTCAGCGGATCGGCGATCATCGGATTGCGGTTGGAAACCTCCCGGCAGAAGTCGAAATCGAGCGGCTTGTGCATCTGCGCCAACGGGTTCGCCATGGCATTGGCGTGGTTCTTGACCGCGATGCGGGCAAGCGCATCGGTCCTGTCGCCATAGGCGGCGGCATAGGCCCGCGCGAAACGGGCGAAGATTTCGGGGAAAGAAACGCCGGCCCCCTCCCTCTGGTCGGACGCGCCGGCAAGCCCGGCCGTCACCTCAGGCGTGGTCAGATGGGTCATCTTCTCCACGCCGATCACCAGCGCCGCATCCACCCTGCCCGCCTCGACGGCATCGAGCGCGCCCCAGAGCGCCGCCGACCCGGAGGCGCAGGCGTTTTCAAGCCGGGTCGCGGGCGTGAAACGCAGGTCAGGATCGATATCGAGCGCCAGCGAAGAGGCGAAAGCGTCGCCGACCATGCCGGAATTGAAGTGCCCTAGCCAGATGCCGCCGATCTCGGCGGCGGGAACGCCGGAATGATCCAGCGCCTCCCGCCCGGCGGCGACCACCAGTTCCGGCAACGTTTCGGCAAGCCTTCCGAAGGGCGTATGGCCCCAACCGATGATGCGCGCCATGTCAGTCGACCTTGACCAGCCGGTTGCGCAGGATGCCGATTCCCTCGACCTCCAGCTCGACGACATCGCCCGGCGACAGGAAGCGCATATGCTCCAGCCCGCAGCCGTTTCCGACGGTGCCCGAGCCGAGGAACTCGCCGGGGCGCAGTGTTTCGGAGGCCGAGACGTGCTCGATCACCTGCTCGAAGCTCCAGAACATCGTGCCGGTATTTCCGCGGCCCCATTCCTCGCCATTGACGCGGCAGATCATGGTCTTGTCATTGGGATTGCCGAATTCGTCGGCCGTCACCAGGCACGGGCCCATCGGGTTGGCGGTGTCGAAATCCTTGCCCTTGGCGGGGCCAAGCTGGCCGCCCATTTCGGCGGTCTGGGCATCGCGGGCGGTGAAATCGTTGAAGATCGTGTAGCCGAAGATATAGGGACGGGCATCGGCCGCCTTCACGTCCTTGGCGGTCTTGCCGATATAAATCCCGAACTCCAGCTCGAAATCCATGAATTTGGAATAGCGCGGCCAGATCACATCGGTTTCGTGGCCGACGACGGAGAAACGGTTGGCCTTGTAATAGATCGGCTGTTCGTAAAAGGTTTCCGGGACCGAGAGGATGCCCTTGCGGGCCATTTCCGCCTCCGCCTCTTCCGGATTGTCGAACTGCCTGGCGCGCAGCTTGCGGGCCTGCTGGAAGGCCTGTTTCAGATGGGTTTCGAAGCACAGGCAGTCGCGCATCTGGATCGGCGGCTCGATCGGCGCCATCAGCCGAACGGCGCTCCGGTTAACGATATGGCCGTTCGATGCCGATGCTTCGGCGTCTCGGGCGCGCTCAAGCGCCGCGTCACCGCCCTCGATCAGCCCCTGGACCGAGGCAATGGCTCCATCGGTGGCAGCGGCAAGATCGAGGATGCGTTCGCCATCGCCGAGAAGCACGCCGGGACGGCCAACGCCGTCACCGCGATCATAAGTTACCAGTTTCATTGAATTTCCTCCCAAGAAACAACTTCTAACTGTTTGCGGTCTGGCTCCGGTCGCGGTGCTTCAGGCCGGCAGTCAGCATCGCCACGATATGGGTGGCCGCTGACGTGGTATCTGCTGAATCAGCCGCCCCTCCCGAAAGCCGCGCAATGCGGCCATTGTCCATCATCACGATCATCATCGCGCCGAGCATGGTCTGGTAGGCCCAGTTCACCTCCGCCCGGGTCCAGTCCGGAAAGCATTCCGCGAGCGCGTCGAGCATCATTTCCGCCACCGGATCGAAGGTTTCGCGGAAGATACCGCGCCCCTCCGAACTCGGATCGGACAGTTCGCGCGCCAGAATGCGTCCGAAGGCGCCGTCATTGGCGTCGTCGCGCAGGCCGAACATCGGCACGATCAGCGCCTTGACCACAAGCTCCACACGCCTGTCCCAGTCCGGCTCCGAGCGGGCGAGCTGAAGCCCGACCACGCGCTGACCGCGGATCGCCGGCGAGCGGGTCTCGAAGATGGCGCGGTAAAGCCCTTCCTTGGAGCCGAAATGATAGTTGATCAGCGCCACCGGCACGTCCGCTCGGGCGGCGATCTTGCGCACCGTGGTCGCGTCATATCCGTATTTGCCGAACACGGCCTCGCCGGCCGAAAGAATCTTCTCCTTCGACGTCGCGCCTTGTTTTTCTTGCGTTTTTGGCTCTTCCACTATGCTTTCCCGACTTGAATTGAACAAACAATAAAAAAGCTTGAACAGTTGTTCAAGTGCCATTATCCTTTTTTTTGGAGGCACCGGCAACGGTGGCAATCAGGGAGGATTTCATGAACCGAATTATCACCACACTTGCGCTTACAAGCGGCGTCGCGCTTGCCGCGCTCTCGCCGGCGATGGCGCAGGAGACGCTGCGTCTCACTATCGCATCCGGCCATCCGGAGGTGTTTCTCTGGGTCAAGCACATGCACGAGACCTTCATTCCCACGGTCAATGCCGCGCTTGCCGAAAAGGGTGATGTGCAAATTGAATGGACCGAGGCCTATGGCGGCACGCTGATGAAGCTCGGCTCCGAGGCGGAAGCGCTCGAAACCGGCATCGCCGATGTCGCGATGGCCTCCGGCGTGTTTGATCCCGCGGGCATGGGCATCCTCAATATCACCTACGCCATGCCCTTCGGCCCGATCGATCCGGAGATGGTCACATCGGCGGTCGAGGACGCGCTTTACGGCACCGAGGGCCTGATCGATCAGCTCACGGATGAAACCGGCGTTGTCTATATTGGCGGCGGCGTGGCGATCGACGGCTACAACATCGCCGCCAAGCGCCCGATCAAGACCCGCGCGGACATGGACGGCATGCGCATCGGCGGCGCCGGGCCGAACCTCGCCTGGCTGAATTCCACCGGCGCGGTCGGCGTGCAGGGCAGCTACGTCACCTTTTACAACGACATCTCGACCGGCGTTTACGACGGCAATATCGGCTGGATGACCGCCAATGTGCCGGCCCGCATCTACGAGGTCGCGCCCTACTGGAACCGCACCGATTTCGGCGCGATGTATATCGGCGGCCTCGGCGTTGCCGAACGGCTCTGGGACGAGTTCTCCGACGACACCAAGGACGCCTTCCGCAAGGGTGCTGAAGCCTATTCGAAAGCCTTCTTCGAGGAGCAGGCGGCGAAATACGCGGCGAACGAAAAGACCATGATCGAGGGCGGCGGCGAGGAGATCGAGATGGAGCCGGCCGAACGCCAGGCCTGGATCGACGGGATGGACAACCCGCTGACCGCATGGCGCGATGCGGCACTCGCCCGCGGCGAGCCGGTGGACGAGATGCTCGAAATCTACCGCGATACGCTTGCCGAAGACGGCTTCACCTTCCCGCGCGACTACCTCGCCGAATAATCCCGCGCGGCCCGGCCTTCATTGCCGGGCCGTCCGAAGACCAATCTGGAGAGTATCATGGCAAATGCACGCGGCCGGTCGGGCCTGCTGCTTGGCCCCGTTGTCGCCGGGCTCAATGCCCTTGGCTCGGCATGGATCCTCGGCCTTATGCTGCTGATCTGCGCCGACATCATCATGCGCGGCGTCTTCAACGCGCCGATCGCCGGCGTTGCCGAAATGGTGGCCTTTTCCATCGTCGGCATCGTGTTCCTGCAGCTCGCCCACACGCTGCGTAGCGGCTCGCTGACCCGGTCCGATCTGCTGCTGATCGTCGCCGAGCGCCACAGCCCGCGGCTGAAAGGGTTTCTGCTGGCGCTCTACAATCTCGCAGGCGCTGCCATTCTGGCGATCGCGCTCTGGCACTTCCTGCCGTCATTCCTCAGCGCCTGGGACAGACCGGAGCGGCATTTCATGGGCAATCCCGGTTTCTTCCAGATCCCGACATGGCCGCTTTACGGGCTGATGAGCATCGGCATGGCGGCGACCATCCTGCAATTCCTGGCGAACTCGCTCGCGGCGCTCAAGGGAGAAGACGTATGAGCGGCGTGGAAATCGCGCTCGGCTCGGTCGCACTCATGCTGGTTCTGATCTATGCCGGGCTGCATGTCGCGATCGCCCTGATCCTCGTCAGCTTCGTCGGCGTCTGGGTGCTGAAGGACAATTTCGATCTCGCCGCCAACATGCTGGTCGTCGCCTTCAAGGATTCGATCACCGACCAGTTGTTCGGCGTGGTGCCGCTGTTCGTGCTGATGGGGCTGGTGGTCTCGATCTCCGGCATGGGGCGCGACACGTTCGATGTCGCGCAGCAGGCGTTCCGGCGCATTCGCGGCGGGCTCGGGGTCGCGACCGTCGCGGCAAACGCCGTGTTCGCGGCGATTACCGGCATATCGATCGCATCCGCCGCCGTCTTCACCAAGGTCGCGGTGCCGGAGATGCGCGCCAGGGGCTACACGCCGGAATTTTCGGTCGGCGTGGTGGCCGGCTCCTCGGTGCTCGGAATGCTGATCCCGCCATCGCTGCTGTTCATTCTCTACGGTATTCTGACGGAGCAGTCCGTCGGCTCCCTGTTCATCGCCGGCGTGCTGCCCGGCCTGCTCCTGGCGGTGACCTACAGCATCGGCATCGTCGCCATGGCGCATCTGAGGCCCGGCTTCGTCGGCGGTCAGACGGCGCAGGAATTCGACGCCCCGCATATGGGCTGGGGCGAGATCGCCGCAAAGCTTTTGCCGATCGCGGCCCTTGTGGCGCTGGTCCTCGGCGGCATCTATGGCGGCCTGTTCACGCCGACGGAAGCCGGTGGCGCAGGCGCTGCGGGCGCACTGGTGATCGCTCTCGTCAAGCGCCGCCTGTCCTGGCGCGATTTCTGGCAGGTGCTGGTCCAGACCGGCCACACCACCGCCTCGATCTGTTTCCTGATCATCGGCGCGAGCCTTTATTCGCGCATGCTCGCCTTCACCGGCATGCCCGGTTGGCTGGGCCGCACGGTGCTGGAAGCCGGCTTTTCGACCGAGGGCGTGGTGGTGGCCACGGTCGTCGTGATGGTGCTGCTCGGCACCATTCTCGACAGTTCCTCGATCATGCTTCTGGTGCTGCCGATTGCGGTTCCGATCCTGAACGGCCTCGGCGTTGACCTGATCTGGCTCGGCGTGATCGCGATCCTCGCCGTCGAGATCGGGCTCCTGACGCCGCCCTTCGGCATCGCCGTCTACGTCATCAAATCAACGCTCGGTCCGGAAAGCGACATCACGCTCGGGCAGATCTTCCGCGGCGCGGCCCCGTTCGCGCTGATGATGCTGTTCGTGCTCGCGCTCGTATTCGCCTTCCCCGCCATCGCCACTGCATTACTATAGGAGAAGACCTATGACCAAATGGAAATACACCAAGGGACTGCACGATCTCGGCAATGGCTGCTGGGGCTATCTGGTGCCGGACGGTTCATGGGGCTGGTCCAATGCAGGCCTTATCGCCGATGGCGAGGCCACCCTGCTCGTCGACACGCTGTTCGACCTGAAATGCACCGGCGACATGCTGGCCGAGATGCGCAACGCCGTGCCGGCGTCGGAAAAGATAGGCGTCCTGGTCAATACCCATGCCGACGGCGACCACACCTTCGGCAACCAGTTGGTCAAGGGCGCGCGCATCATCGGCACCGAGGGCACGGTCGCCGATTTCAACCGCTTCGACCCCAAGGTTCTGCTCGCGGTGCAAAACGATCCGGCGCAATTCGGCCGCGCCGGTGAATTCATGGCGGAATGCTTCCGCCCGTTCGATTTCTCCGGCATCGAGCTGACACCGCCGACCGAGACCTTCAAGGACCGCATGACCATCAAGGTCGGCAACAAGACGGTGGAACTGATCGAGGTCGGCCCCTCCCATTCGCTCGGCGACGCGCTGATCTACGTGCCGGAGGACAAGGTGCTCTACACCGGCGACATCCTGTTTTCCGCCGGCACGCCGATCGCCTGGTACGGGCCTATCGCCCGCTGGATCAATGTCTGCAACATGGTGCTGGACATGGATGTCGAGATCATCGTCGCCGGCCACGGCCCGCTGTCCACCAAGGAAGACGTGCGCAAGATGCGCGACTACCTGCTCGACATCACCGAGAAGGCCCGGCCGTTCTACGAACAGGGCGTGGACTATCTCGATGCGGCCTACAAGATCGATCTCGGCGAATATCGCGACTGGAACGACGCAGAGCGCGTTGTCGTGACGCTGCGAACGCTCTATGACGATTTCGACAATGCGCCGGTCCGGCCCACCCGCGTGCCCATTCCCTTCTTCGAGCAGATGAAGGATATGCGCGAAAGCCTTGGCAAACCGCCGGTACATCACGAATATTGCAGCCATGATCATCACGATCACTGAGCTTTTCGGGAGACATTCATGAAGCTGTTCCACGCGCCAGGCGCCTGTTCCGTCGGTATCAAGCTGCTGCTCGATATCATCGGCGAGCCTTACGAAATTCACGAGCTCGACGTGAAAAGGGGCGATCAGCGCCAGCCCGACTATCTCGCGATCAACCCGAAGGGCAAGGTTCCGGCGCTCCTGCGCGACGACGGCAGGCTGCTGACGGAGTTTCCCGCGATCGCCTTCTGGCTCGCCCGCAAATATCCCGAGGCCGAACTGCTGCCGGCAGATGCCGATGGCGAGGCAAGGGCGCTCGAACTGCTCGATTTCATCGTCTCGTCGATCCACATGCGCGGCACGGCGCTGGTGCAGCGGCCAACGGCTTTCGCCAGCTCCGCCGAGGCGCAGGTAGAGGTAAAGGCGATGGGCCGGCAGGCCGTTGAGAGGGGGCTTTCGCAGCTTGACAGGGAACTGGGCGACCAGAATTTCCTGATGGGCGAACGCTTCACCCTCCCGGACGCCGCCGCCTATTACGTGCTGAGCTGGCAGCCCCGCTACCAGGTGCCGCTTGGCGAACGGCTCGAGGCTTATTACGCCCGACTTTCCAGCCTCTCTCCGGCCTGATCAAGGCAAAGGAAGGCATTCCTCTTATCGCTAGAGCTTGTCGGACGACCGTCTCAGAATGACACCGACAGGGCGGCGAAAGCGGCGTTTTCCGAGACGCCGCTGCCGATCCGACCGTTATATCCAAGCGTCAGCGATGCGCGTTCGGTAAACGCGAAATCGAGGCCGAACGCCAGAACGGCGGCATCCTCGGCAATCGGCGCGCCGAGCACGGTGAAACCCGCGCCGCTCTGGGCAAAAGCGAGCGAAGCGCTCGGATCGATATCCCCGAAGGCATGCTGCCAGCCAATCATCGCATTGGCGCTGAGCGCCCCCTCGCCCATCGGGAAGGTCTGGGCAAAGCGGAAGCCGACCATCGAGAGCGTGTTGGCCTGGCTCTCGTCCCCGCCCTCAAGCGCCGTCAGGCTACCGCCTTCCGAGAACGAACCGGTCGACGTCGCGACATAGGCAAGGCCGCCGAAAGCCTCGATAGAAAACGGGGCGGTCGCCAGATCAACCGCCGCCTCGCCGAAGACCTGGCCGGTGGTCGCGCTATAATCCGCGCTTTCGCTGGCGTAATAGCCGGGAAAGCTGATCGCCCGATCGATGCTGACATCGTGCCAGGACCAGCTTGCGCCCAGACTGGCGCTGAAGGCGCCGAATTCGCCGCCGCCATAGGCCGCAATCGTGATGCTGTCGGCGGTGCCCGAGGCGGACTGGCTCGTCGCCTTGAAGCTGTCGGAACCGTAGCCCGCGGCAAGCCCCACCCGTCCCCAGTCATTGGCCGGGATATCCAGCCCCGCCAGCATGCCGCCGACGCTGCTCTTGAGTTCGGCCGTATTGGCCGTGGCGTCCGTGGTGGTCCAGTTGCCGTAGCCCGAAATCCAGGCGCTGGCGTCGAGGCCTGGCACCGGCGCGGCATTCACCGCGCCTGCCGCGGAGCGGGCCACGCCTTCGCCCGATGCGACAAGACGGGTCTGCAGCGTGGAACGCACCATGTTGGCGTCGTTTTGCAGCGTGGTCATTGCCGAGGCGTAAATTTCGCCGGAGAGTTGCCCGGCAGCCGCCTGATACTGGCTGGCGGTCAGTTGGGTGAGAGGCAGATCGAGCGCGCTTGCCGGCACGAAGCTGTCCAGCGCCGCGCCGACCGCCACCTCGTTTGGCGTCAGCCCCGCCTCGGCATAGGTGATGCCGCTGCCTTCCACGATAAGCGCCGCGTCATTCGGACCATAGGCAAGGCCGGTGGTCAGGAACGGGTAATCGCTGTCGGCAAACAGCCCGCCCTCCAGCGTGTCATGCATGCCGACAATCCCGCCGTCAGCATGAAGGAAGACATAGCCGGCGCCGAGCTGGGGCGTGAACCCCTCCTCTCCGATCGCCTCCACCGTGCCGCCGTTGAGATAGGCCGTTCCGCCGACCAGGAGCAGGTCGATCGCGCCATCGGCGCCGATCTCGACCTCGCGGGTCGCGCCCGGCCCGAAATCATAGTCGCCGAGAACCGTCATCGTGCCGATCGAGTTGCCCGTGGCGAGCGTGCCGTTTTCGCCGATGGAGAGGCGGCCGATGCTGCCGGTGCCCGACAGCCGACCGCTCGCCGTCACCGTTCCGCTCACCGTGCCATTATGGACGAAACTGCCGGTGGTCGAGACATCGCCGGTGATTGCGCCTGTCGCGGTTACGGTCGTTGTGCCGCTGTTGACGACATTGCCCGCAAGCGCACCCGAAAGCGCAAACGCGCCGGACGCCAGCACCGTCACCGGGCTCATCGAAGACCGTGTGATCGTAAACGTGCCGGATTGGACCGTGGTCTCACCGCTATAGGTGTTGGCGCCGTTCAGCACCACGCTGCCGGCGCCGTTCAGAACCAGATCGCCCGGCCCCGAAAAGGCGTTGTTGAAGGTCGCGGTCACGCCGGATGCCGCCGCGATCGATGGGGTCGCGTTGGCCGTCGGATTGTTGGCGTTGGTTGCGCGCAGATAGACCGGGATGTCGGTCGTGATGTCGGCGCTGAAATTGATCTGCCCGATCGCGGAGATGACCGGGGTGAACACAATGCCCGAATTGGCATCGAGATTGTTCGGCTTCAGCCCCAGATACCCGTTGGTGGGGTCGAACATGTAGGCGAACTGACGATAGAAATTCAGGCCGGTGTTGAGAAAGGCATTACCATCATGGGGGCTGACCCATTTGAGCGGGTTGGGCGTCGCCTGATTGCAGCCGGACGGCGGCGGCGACCCCGCGCAGGCGGAATCATAGAGATAGGCCAGCGTGATATTGTCGCCGGCATCGAGAAGCTGGACATAGACCGAGGTCTGATCCTTGACGACATCGCCGGTGACCGTCTTGGTGTAGAATGCGGTTGGATCATTGGTGGCGGCATTGACGAAGGAATCCGTAACGCCGGTATCGGCAAGGAAGATCCCGGTCTGCGGCCCGGCGACCGCGCCGCCATTGGTGAGTTGGACCCCCATGGCGGCCATGGTCCAGGCCGGCTGGCCCGCAGCATCGTTGACCGATGCGAGCTGTCCATAGGCGAAGCCGCTGGTGTTTTGCGGCGTCAAACCCACCGTCACCGTCACCTGCGCGCCGGGTCCGCCCACGCCGCCCGAAGCAGCGGTGTTCCAGTTGATGATGTAGCCAGGCTGAAACGCCACCCCGGCATTGTCGATATGCAGCAGCGGGTTGAGATCCTGCGAGGTCTGGGCCGCATTGTTGAGCAGGCCAGCCAGATAGGTGTATTGCGACTGGTCGTTGACCAGCGACGACACCGGCATCGCGGCGCTGTCTTCGCCGAGCGTGTTGCGGCCGAAGCCGACGCCCATCATAGTGATCGGCGTATTCCTGGCCGTTTCGCAAGCGGCCGAATTCGCGCCGCTGCCCAGGCACTGCTTGTCATCCACCGCCAGGATGGGAACGGTGGCGGTGACCTTAGCGCCCACGGCATCCAGAAATTCGACCTCGGCCTCGACGATATAGCCCACCGCCAGAAGCCCTGTCGAATTGTAGTAGACCCAACCGCGCTGGTCGGTGACCACCAGGTTCTCGTTGTCAGCGAGAAGCTTGTAATCGACTGCGATGCCGGTGGAACCGGTATCCATCAGAAACTCGATCGGCTGGCTGGCGTGCGCGTCAGACGTGCCCGGCTTGGTGGTGAGCCCGAGCGCGAATTTCAGCACCGAATCCGAGCTGCCGGAAGCCGCCTCGATCGTATAGCTCGACTTCCCCGCCACGTAGTCCGGCCAATACTCCGCAAACGCGGCGGAAGGTATGGCGGAAAGCCCGCCAAGCACGAGACCCATGCGCGAAATTCGACCGCTGAGCCCGAAACAGAAACGTCCGCCCGGCATCATCACACCCGCCCTCAGGAAAAGCCAAAATTTGCCAGTCAGACCTATTCGAGGTTCAAAGGCGCGCAATAGGTGTCGTGAATGTTGCAGCCCTCAGCGCCCCCCTCGGCGCATTTGGCCATGGCTTCATCCTGCGAGGCCTGCCGGCTGGAGCCAGCGCCGATGCCCATCGCTTCCTTGCTCGTCGCGCGCGCAAGCGACACGCACATATCCGCGCCAGAAAAGGCGATCGTGCAATCGCCGGCGCCGCCCTTGCCGCATTCCGACATCGCCTTGTCGCTGGCCGCGGACTCGGAGTCCGCCTCCGCGAAGCCGACATCCTGGGTGGAACTGCTATAGGCGACGGCGACATTGGATTCCGCGAACGCCGCGGCCGGCAGCGCGAAGATCGCCGCTGCTAACATTATTTCCAGAAGCTTCTTCATAAAGATCCCTCCACCCGAAAATCGCCCGATTATCCGGAACGATGAAGACCTATGCTAAAATAAATATTTATCTACATCAAATATAAACCGCACCATTTCCTGCCGATTCTGAAAACCGAAGTAACCGAAAAAAAGAAAGCAAAAAGACCACTTTTAATTGTACTTATAAACTGCTGGCACACGGCGACGGCAACCCAGCCGGTCGCCACCTTCTTTTGCCGTCATCAGCCGGCGTCGCCCCGCCAGCCCGGCAGGTATTCGACCTTATCGACGCCGGTGAAGCGGGCGAGGCGCGAAAGCTCGGCGTCGAGTTTTTCGAAGCGGCCCGCCGAGGCCCGCACGCCCGGCTCCAGCCACAGCCTACGGACATCGAGCGAGCTCCGCTTGCGGTCAGCCTTCATGTCGATCCGTCCGATCATGCGGTCGCCCTCGATCAGCGGAAACACGTAATAGCCATATTGCCGCTTCGGCTCCGGCACGAAGACCTCGATGCGATAGGAAAAGCCGAACAACCGCTCCGCCCGCGCCCGGTCGCGCAGCAACGGATCGAACGGGCTCAAGACGCGCACACGCGAGGGCGGTTCCGGCACATCGAAAATGGTCGGCAGTTCGTCGGCAAGCGCCACCGCCGCGCGCGGCCTGCCGCCGTCGACGGTTTCGACCTGCACCTCGACAAGCCGGTCCGCATTGGCATCCACCCAGGCCTTCGCTTCCTGCGGGGAAATGACAGCGAAAAACGCGGCAAGCTCGCCCGATGTCGCAAAGCCGAGGCGGGAAAGCGCGGCGCTGCAGGCCCAGTCGACAAATTCCGCGTGATCGATCTCGGCGAGACGATAGTGATCCGGGATCACCCGTTCGGCCAGATCATAGGCCTTCTGGAAGTTATGCCTGTGGCAGATCGCGAAATGGCCGGTGCGCCAGTGATATTCCAGAGCGGTCTTCGCAGGATGCCAGTTCCACCAGCCGCCGGACACGTGATCGTCCTGCTTCAGTTCGCGCGCGAAGATCGGGCCGTTCGCCCGCACCTGATCATAAGTGTGCTCGAACGCGGCGGCAAAATCCTCCCCGTGCCATTTGCGCCAGCGTTCCTGCAGGCGCTCCTCTTCGCGGCGGAAGCGGTGCTTCCAGTAAGGGTAGAACCGCATCGGAATGATGGAGGCATCGTGGGTCCAGTGCTCGAACAGCGCCCTGTCCCGCTCCAGCAAAGCCGTGAGATGCTCGCGGCGGAACGTCTGGTTACGCGAAAACAGGATCAGGTCATGGGCGCGCTCGACCGTGCGGATCGAATCCACCTGCACGAAACCGATCGCCTCGATAAGGTCGAGAAGCCCGGCCTTGTCCATCGCCCTGCCGGGCGGCGCGGACAGGCCCTGTCGGGCGAGGAAGATGCGCCGGGCTTCGGCGTTGGAAATCGTTTCTACCATCAGGCAACGGTAGAGCGATTCGGACAAAATAGGAACAAATGTTCCTAGACAGCCACTGAAGGCCAACAACTGAGATCGGCATAATCGCGCCCGGAGAATCAAAAAATGACAAGCAATATTGCTACCATAGGTTGCAGATAGTACAACTCAGGACGTCAAAACTTTAAGGAGAAATAACGATGCCAAGTGATTTTGTGCCGGCACAGCCGAAAATTGTAAGTGTTGAACCGGTCACCTTTTTCAAACAGCATGGAGCGCAAGTCAACGGGACGGAAGATCTCAGCGGTCTTCCGAACGGCGATTCCGTTGTAATTCAAATTTTTGACATGAGCACCGGTAATAATCTTACCCACCCCGCTGTTCCGGTCAATAGCGATGGCACGTGGCAGGCGACATTCGGTTGCACTGCAGGCCATCAGGCGTTCGCATTTGCTTCTTTGATCGATACCGCGGGCAATCCAGGCACTACATCATCGCCAACCGATCGCTTCACGTTGCCGTGAGAATACCCGCAGACCCAGTGGCGCCGGCACAATCCGGCGCCCTGCATGCTCAACGCGCCACCAATAAAGATCATGTAAGCTCTGCCGTCCAGCCCAGCCTCTGAGGCCCTATCGGAAAAAGAATTCGCTAGTTATAAGAATGCGGTCTTTACCAGGGGCGTAGTCTTGAAGATCGAATTCACCGAAGCCGGCGTGCGTTTTGAGGGCCGTATGGCGCTTCATCCGCTGACATTGACGCTGAACGAGCATCGTATCGGGATTATCGGCCTCAACGGCTCCGGCAAGACCACCTTCGCGCGGCTGATCAACGGCCTGACCAAGCCCACGACCGGCGCTGTCGCGGTCAACGGCCGCGATACCGTGACCGATACACAGGCGGTGATGGCGGATGCGGGGTTCGTGTTCCAGTCGCCGCAGAACCAGATCATCCTGCCGATCCTTCAGGACGATATCGAACTGGGGCTGAAGGCGCGCGGCGTTGCCAAGGCGGAGGTGCCCGAGCGCGCGCAGGAAGCGCTTGCCCGGCTCGGCATCGCTCGCCTCGCCAGACGCCGCGCCCATGAGCTTTCCGGCGGCGAGCTTCAGCTTGCGGCCCTTGCCGCCGTGCTCGCCACCCGGCCCTCGCTGGTGATCCTCGACGAGCCGACCAACCAGCTCGATCTCCAGAACCGCCGCCGAGTCGCCGAGACGATCGCGGCGCTTGACGAGGATGTCATCATCATCTCCCACGACCTTGCCATACTGGAGAATTTCGAGCGCGTGCTGCTGTTTCACGAGGGAAGGCTTGTCGGTGACGGCCAGCCGCATGATGTGATCGCGCAATATGAGGCGATGAACCGCTGATGCAATCGCTCTATGTCGAAGCCGACAGCATTCTCCACCGCATGTCGCCGGGCGTGAAGCTTGGGGGGCTGGTCGGCTTTTCGCTGGCCGTCTTTCTCACGACAAACCTGTGGGGGCTCGCCGGTTTCGCCTCCGCCGCCACATTCGTCTATTTCACCCTGCCGATCCGCCTGCACCCGGCGCTGGTCCGGCTGGTGCCGATGGCGTTTGCGATCCTGCTCGTCGGCGGCTTCAGCCTGATCTTCAATCCCTGGGAGCAGGCGTTGGTCTCCGTACTCCGACTTTCCGCACTGATGCTGGCGGCGGCCGCCATTACCGCCACCACGCCCGTTCCGGCCTTTATCGACACCATTACGCGCGCCGCCCGGCCGCTGGAGAAGATCGGGCTTGTCCGCGCCGCCGATATCGGGCTTGCGGTCGGCCTTGTCATCCGCTTCGTGCCGGATATTCTCTCCTTCTACGGCGCGATCCGCGATGCCCATCGCGCCCGGGGCATAAGGTTTCGTCCGACGGGCGCAATCGTGCCGTTGATCATCTTGACCCTGCGCAACGCCGACAGTATCGCCGATGCCATCGATGCCCGCGGCATTCGCGGTGAAGACAGAAGGAATAGCAAATGAACTCGCGTGATCTGGTTCTCGTGTCGCTGTTTGCGGCCATCATCGTGGCGCTCGGCCTGCTGCCGGCCATACCGCTTGCCTTCATTCCCGTGCCGATCACCGCGCAGACGCTCGGCGTCATGCTTGCCGGTCTGATCCTTGGCCGCAGGCGCGGCGCGGCCGCCGTGCTGGTGGTGTTCGTGCTGGTCGCGATCGGGCTTCCCGTACTTGCCGGCGGGCGCGGCGGTCTTGGCAGTTTCGCGGCGCCGACGGCCGGCTTCCTGATCGGCTGGCTGCCGGCGGCCTATGTCTCTGGCGCGCTTGCCGAATATGCGGCGGAGACCGAGAATGCGCTGCGACAGACCTTCGGCTTCTTCATCGCGGCCTTCGCGGGCGGCATCGTGGTCGTCTATTTCTTCGGCATCGCCTGGCTCGCCTATGGCATCGGCATGGGCATCTCCCCCGCAGTCGCGGGTTCGATGGGTTTCATCCCGGGCGATATCATAAAGGCGGTGTTGGCGGCGCTCGCCGCGCGCGCGGTCATGCTCGGCTATCCGCTGCTGCCGAAAAGCCTCTCGAGCGAGGCCTGATCGCGGGGCCGGCATCAGCCGTTTACGCTTCAGTCCAGAAACGAGAACAGCCAGTCCCGCGTCGCTTCCGGAAGGGGCGCGGGTTCTCCGTTCACGCGATTGACGGCTGTCCACAGCAGTTCGACCTCGGCGGCGATGTGATTGCCGGCCTGCACCGCGACGTTGAAGCCGATCGACTTGCCGCCGATCTTGGCCGCGCGCACCACCAGATCCGCCGTCTCGCCGTTCTTCAGCCCGCGATAAAACGTGCAGCCGACCTTGCGCACGACATAGGCGGGTTCGTTTTCCACCTCCGGGCGATACTGCCAGAACCGCGCAAGGGCTTCTTCTGCATGCTCGATATAGGCGGCGGTGTGCATGCGCCCATGCATGTCGATATCGCGATAGGGAACGCGAAGTTCCGTTCTTTCAGGATGAAGTTCATCCATCAGCCACACCTTCCCGGCGCTAAGCAACGCCGTTACGCACGTTTTCACCGGCTCTTCGCAAGGGCGCAGCCGCGCTGCAATGCGGAAAAGCTCAGCACTCTATAGAACCTTTCCAAGTCAAACGCCATGATATGGTTATCTGATGGTTAGCAAGCGCGCGGCTTGACTTGCAATCGCGCCGGGGCGCATTACCTTGCCGAAACGAAATGCGCGCGAAAACTCGAGGGGCCAGACCATGACGGAAGCAACGAAACCGACCGACGTGACCGGCCTCAGCTTCGAGCGCGCGGTCGAGGAACTCGAATCGATCGTGGCGCGGCTGGAGCGCGGCGATGTCGCGCTGGAAGAATCGATCAAGATCTACGAACGCGGCGAGGCCTTGAAGAAGCACTGCGAAAAGCTGCTGAGCGCGGCGGAAGCCAGGGTCGAGAAAATCCGCCTCGATCGCGATGGCCGGCCGGCGGGAGCGGAACCGCTGGACCCACAATAGCAATCGGCGCAAACCGGCGCCCGGAGTATCGGACATGTCGTTTTTTCCCGGCAAGGACCCCGAATTCGGCGATGCCGCAAGCTGCAATGCCGTCACCCAGTTGATCATCCCGCGCACCAGCGATATCGGCGGCTTCGAGGTGCGCCGCGCGCTGCCGACGATCAAGCGCCGCCTCGTTGGCCCTTTCATCTTCTTCGATCGCATGGGCCCGGCCCGGTTCGGCGGCCATGGCGAGGCGCTCGACGTCAAGCCGCATCCCCATATCGGGCTCTCCACCGTCACCTATCTCACCTCCGGCGAGATCGGCCATCGCGACACGCTCGGCAACCACACCGTCATCCGCCCCGGCGACGTCAACCTGATGACGGCGGGGCGCGGTATCGTCCATTCCGAGCGCACGCCCGACGATCTGCGCCTGCGCCCGCACGCCCTGTCCGGCGTCCAGACCTGGCTTGCCCTGCCGGAACGCGACGAGGAAATCGACCCGACATTCGGCCATACCGAGAAGAACGCGCTGCCGACCATTTCGGAGGCCGGCGTCAGCGGACGCCTCGTGCTCGGCCATTTTTGTGGCATGAAGGCCGATGTGAAGACCCATACCGATACGCTTCTGGCCGATATCGCGCTGCGCCCCGGCGCCCGGCTCTCCTTTCCCGCCGAGCATGAGGAACGCGCGATCTACATTCTGGAAGGCCAGTTGGGCGTAGCCGGCGATACCTTCGATGCCGAGCAATTGCTGGTGCTTGCCCCCAATGACCCGATCACAATCGAGGGCGCGGGGGAACACGGATGCCGTCTCATGCTTTTTGGTGGTGAGGCGTTGGAAAAACCGCGCCATATCTGGTGGAATTTCGTGTCTTCCTCGAAGGAACGGATAGAACAGGCGAAGGAAGACTGGCGGCAGGGCCGGTTCGGACTAGTGCCGGGAGACGAGAAGGAATTTGTTCCTTTGCCCGAACGCTGAAATTCGCTAGAAACGATTTAGGACGCGCTAAAGCCGTTGCCGGTTTTCCGGTCACTGGCGCGCGAAAACAAGGACAGGGAGCATTTCCGGCTTGCGCCGCAGGTGCTTCAGGCAGGAACAACGTCTTTCAGGGCGGAATACCAAGGACCGATGATTAGGACCCATATGATGCGCGCTGGAATGGCCATCCGAGTAGGAAAATACCGCAGAGCGATGCCAGAGCATCGCGCGAGGATTTTGACGCCCTCGGGGGCCATTCCAGCCGCACCCCTTCGGGGCCGGGCGCTTTTGAAAGCCGGCGTCGTTGAAAATCCTCGCCGTAGCTATGGCTACGACTGCGGCTTTCGCCTAGCCGGCTTTCAAAATCGCGCCGGTCATATGGGTTCTAATCATCGGTCCTTGGTATAAGAGGCTCCACAGTGACGCTACCGTCAAAAACCTCCATTCTCGACCGGATCAGGCTGCCCGAGGACCTTCGCGAAGTCCACGACCGCGATCTGCCGCAGCTTGCCGAAGAAGTGCGCGCGGAGATGATATCCTCGGTGTCGCGCACCGGCGGGCATCTGGGCGCTGGCCTCGGCGTGGTCGAGCTGACGATCGCGATCCACAAGGTGTTCAATACGCCGGACGACCGGTTGATTTTCGATGTCGGCCATCAGTGCTACCCCCACAAGATCCTGACCGGTCGGCGCGAGCGAATGGGGACGCTGCGCCAGGAAAACGGCATTTCCGGCTTCACCCGCCGCGCCGAAAGCGAATACGACCCCTTCGGTGCCGGCCACTCCTCCACCTCAATCTCCGCCGGTCTCGGCATGGCGGTCGCCTCCAAGCTGCAGGACCATCCCCGCAATGTGATCTCCGTGATCGGCGACGGCGCGATGTCGGCCGGCATGGCCTATGAGGCGCTGAACAATGCCGGCGCGCTTGGCGCGCGCCAGATCGTGATCCTCAACGACAACGACATGTCGATTGCGCGCCCGACAGGGGCGATGAGCGCCTATCTGGCGCGGCTTGCCTCCGGCAAGACCTATCTCGAGGTCCGCGATTTCGGCAAGCGGCTCACCTCCTATCTCGGCAAATCGATCGAAAGCGCGATCTCCCGCGCCGTCGGCCATGCGCGCGGCTATGTCACGGGCGGCACCATGTTCGAGGAGCTCGGCTTCTACCATATCGGCCCGATCGACGGCCATTCCTTCGACCATCTCCTGCCGGTGCTGCGCAACGCCCGCGACAATGCCCGCGGCCCTGTGCTGATCCATGTCGTGACCCAGAAGGGCAAGGGCTATGCGCCGGCGGAAGCAGCGTCCGACAAGTTGCACGCTGTCAGCCGTTTCGATGTCGTCACCGGCCACCAGGCGAAAGCCAAGCCGAATGCGCCGAGCTACACCTCCGTCTTCGCCAAGGCGCTGATCGAGGAAGCCCGCAACGACGAGGATGTGGTGGCGATTACCGCCGCCATGCCGTCCGGCACCGGTCTCGACAAGTTCGAGGAGATCTATCCGAGCCGGATTTTCGATGTCGGCATCGCCGAGCAGCATGCCGTAACGTTTGCCGCAGGGCTTGCGAGCGAAGGCATCAAGCCGTTCTGCGCGCTTTATTCCACCTTCCTCCAGCGCGGCTACGACCAGGTGGTCCACGATGTCGCGATCCAGGGACTGCCGGTGCGTTTTCCCATCGACCGCGCCGGTTTCATCGGTGCCGACGGGCCGACCCATGCGGGCTCCTTCGACACCACCTATCTCGCCACCCTGCCCGGCTTCGTGGTGATGGCGGCGGGCGACGAGGCCGAGCTGATGCATATGGTGCGCACCGCCGCCGCCTACGATGAGGGTCCGATCTCGTTCCGCTATCCGCGCGGCGAAGGCACCGGCGTGATATTGCCGGAGCGCGGCGAAATCCTCGAAATCGGCAAGGGTCGGATCATTTCCGAGGGCTCCAAGGTGGCGCTGCTGTCCTTCGGCACCAGATTGGGAGAATGTCGCGAGGCGGCGACCGTGCTCAACGCCGCCGGCCTTTCGACGACTGTTGCCGATGCCCGTTTCGCCAAGCCGCTCGACCACGACCTGATCCGCCAGCTTGCCGCCCATCACGAGGTACTGGTGACGATCGAGGAAGGCGCGGTCGGCGGGTTCGGCGCTCATGTGGTTCAGTTCCTCGCCAATGAGGGCCTGCTCGACCATGGGCTTCGCGTGCGCCAGATGGTGCTGCCGGATATCTGGATGGAACAGGCCAAGCCCGAGGACATGTATGCCAAGGCCGGCCTTGATCGCGACGGGATCGTGGAAACCGTGTTCCGCGCGCTCGGCCGTCATGGCGTTTCCACCGGCACGGTCGGCTGACCGCATCGGCCCGAAAATCAGTTACGATTTTCGGAAAGCACGATGCGTCGATTCAATAGATTACCTTGCGCCGAAAGCCAAAAGCGTCCATGGAGCGGCCATGACCGCTCCTTCAGACCCCATGCGCCTTGACCAGTTGCTGGTCGCGCTTAACCGTTTCGAGACCCGTTCGCGGGCCCGCGACGCGATTGCGCGCGGGGCGGTGATGGTCAACGGCAAAAAGGCGGCAAAGCCGGGCGCAACAGTCAGCCCGGACGCCGTGATCGCGATTGACGATCCGGCGGAACACTATGTCTCCCGTGCAGCGCTGAAGCTTTCGGCGGCACTCGATCACTTCGCCTTGTCGCCGGAGGGCGCGCATGCGCTCGATATCGGTGCCTCGACCGGCGGCTTTACCCAGGTGCTGCTGGAACGCGGCGCGCGTCACGTCACCGCCATCGATGTCGGCCACGGCCAGATGGCGGACCGGATCGCCGACGATCCGCGCGTCACCAATATTGAGGGGCTGAATGCCCGAAACCTCAGCCGCGACGATATCACCTACGGACCGGTGCAGTGGGTCGTCTCCGATGTCTCGTTCATCTCGCTGAGGCTCGCTCTGCCGCCCGCTCTGGATCTCGCCGAACCGGGCGCGGTCTGCGTGCTGCTGGTGAAGCCCCAATTCGAGGCGGGCAAGGAGAATATCGGCAAGAAGGGCCTGCTGAAGGACCCGGCGCTCGGCCCCGTGATCACCGCCGATCTGGAGAAGTGGCTCACCGAAGAGATGGGCTGGCACAGTCTAGGCATCGCGCCCTCGCCGATCGAGGGCGGCGACGGTAACCGCGAATTTCTGCTCGCCGGGCGCAAACCCGGCAAAGAAGAGGAATAAAATCCCATGGCCGCCGAAACCGTGACCATTGAAAAGCTGGGCGCCAAGGGCGATGGCATTGCGCAGACGCCCGAGGGGCCGGTCTTCGTGCCCTTCGCCCTGCCGGGAGAGCGCATCACGATTGCCCGACAAAAATCGGCAGGCGTCATGCTCGCGCTTCTGGAACCGTCGGCCGAACGCGTGGAACCCGCCTGCAGGCATTTCGGGCCGGACGGCAAGAACGGCACCTGCGGGGGCTGTTCGCTCCAGCATCTGGCCCCGGTGCCCTATCAGGAGTTCAAGCGTCAGGTCGTGATCGACGCGCTTTCCGCCCACGGTCTCGACTGTCCGGTCGAGCCGCTCGTTGTTGCGGCTCCCGGCCAGCGCCGCCGGGCGACCTTTTCCGCGCGCAAGACCGAAGCCGGCATCGTGCTCGGCTTTTCCAGTCCCGAAAGCCATCACATCGTAGAGATCGAGGAATGTCCGGTGCTTTCGCCGGCGCTGTTTGCGCGGCTGCCGGCTCTCAGGCTTCTGGCCGGCATTCTGGCGAGCGGAAGCGACCCGTTCCGGATTGCCGTGCTGGAGACCGAGACGGGCCTCGACATCAGTTTCTCGGGCCTCAAGCCGCCGTCAGAAAAGCGCCGGCAGGCCGCGACCCGCGCGGTGATGGCGGTCAAGGGCATCGCCCGCCTGACATATGAGGACGAAATCATCGTCGAGCCGGTGCGCCCTGCCCTCGATATCGCCGGAACGACGGTCAACCCGCCGCCCTCCGGCTTCGCCCAGGCAACCCGCGAGGCCGAAGAGGCTATGGCGGCGCTGGTGGTGAAGCATCTGAAGAGCGCCAAATATGTCGCCGATCTCTTCAGCGGGTTCGGCACATTTGCCTTGAGGCTGGCCGCGAGATCGAAGGTTCACGCCGTCGAGTTCGACGCGAAGGCGCTCGCCGCGCTCGATATCGCGGTGCGCAACCGCCAGGGGCTGAAGCCGGTGACAAGCGAACGGCGCGACCTCTTCCGCCGCCCGCTGCTTGCGCGCGAACTTGCCGACTTCGACGGCGCGGTGTTCGACCCGCCGCGCGCCGGCGCCCGCGAGCAGGCCGAGGAGCTCGCCCGCACGAAACTCGCGAAGATCGCCGCTGTTTCCTGCAACCCCGCCACCCTTGCCCGAGATCTCCGGCTTCTCGTTGATGGCGGCTACCGGATTGAGCGGGTGATCCCGATCGACCAGTTCCTCTGGTCCCATCACGTGGAGGCCGTGGCACTTCTCAGCCGGGCAAAATAAAACCCCGGCGGAAAACCGCCGGGGTTCGATGTCACGCCATAGCGTGCACTCAGTAGTAAGGCGACAGGCACTGCTGGCGCGGGCCGTTATAGGGCTGGAAGGTGTTATCGTAGCTGCGATAGGAACGATAACGGTTCTCGCACCAGGAATAATGCTTGGGGTTCAGCCCGTTGGTCTGCTGCGGGCGGTTGTTGTTGCCGGCCGCAAGCGCGCCGCCGATGATCAGTGCCCCGGCACCCAGAACCGCGAGCGGAACCCAAGCATTGTCGTTATTGTCCCAGCGATAGTTCGGACCCGGGCGCGGCGGGCGGTAGCCCGGCGGATAGCGGTAGTAGCGATCGCGATTGTAATAGCCGCCCCTGCCATTATAGGCGTGATGACGACGGTCATAACCGGGACGGCGATCATAGCCATGACGGCGATCCCAATTGCGGCCACCCCGGTCGCCGTTCCAGTTCCGACCATCGACGCGTTCGATTCTCGCATCCGCGCCGGCCGGGTTTACGGAAATCGGCATGGACTGTGCAGGGATGGCGCTTGTCGCCACGACAATCGAGGCGAGCGCGGTGGCTACCATTTTCTTTGCCCGATTCAACATCTGCATCTCCCGTTCTTTCTTTAAGGCCGAAGCCCGGATTGGCCTCGTACGCTATGTGACAACCATAAAACCTGTCACCTGAACTCAGGATTAACGGCTTGTTTAGGTTTTACTAAACGCGCGAAATATGCGGGAGGTTCAAAAAAATGCGCCGGACGACCGTGATTCAGACTGTTGGCACCGTACCGCCGTCGACGACGTATTCGACGCCTGTTATCGCCGAGGCAGCGGGAGAGGCAAGAAAGCCGATGACATTGGCGACCTCCTCGGGCTGGGCCGGACGGCCAAGGGGAATGCCGCCCAGCGCGCTCATGATGATCGCCTTCGCGCCCTCGTAGTCCGTCTCGGAACTCTCGGCAATGCGTTCGGCAAGGGCCACCGAGGCCTCGGTCTCGATCCAGCCCGGCGATACCCGCACCACCCGGACACCCTTGGGCGCCAGCTCCTTCGACAGGCTCTTGCTGTAAGTCGAAAGCGCGGCCTTGGCGCTGGCATAGGCCGTGGTCGATTCCGGCAGCGGCAGCTGTCGCTGGATCGAAGTGACGTGCACGATGACGCCGCCCTGGCTGAGTTGCGGCGCAAGCTGCCGATCGAGCCGAACCGCGGGCATCAGGTTCAGGTCGATCTCGTTTCTCCAGATGTCATCGGTCAACGCGACGAAACCGCCGCCCGGCGCCGATGAACCGCCGGCGACATGCACGATGATATCGATGCCGCCGAGAAGGCGTATCGTCTCGGCGGCCACCCTCGCACACCCCTCGGCGGTCGCGATATCGGCCGCGATAAAGGCGACGCCTTCTGGCGCATCCTTCGGCTTCGACCGGGCCGTCGTCACCACATCAGCGCCGCGCGCGGCCAGATGAGCGACCACCGCCGCCCCAAGTCCGCGCGTTCCGCCGGTGACGAGCGCGCGCTTTTCTTCGAACATGCCCATCAACTGATCTCCAGCGTATGAATGAGGTCATTCCTGAGGGTGAAGGCATAGTCCAGATCGACGGGGCTGCCCGGGAAATTGCCTTTGACATGAGCCGTGACGATGAGCCTGCCGTCTTCGCTTCTGGCGGCAATCGGCGTGCTGGTATATTGATATTCCGTCGCGGTCTTCGCCCGCCATGCGCCGATCGCGGCCCGTCCCGAATGGGTCTTGCCTTCGTCACGCACAGTGGCATCTTCCGTGAAGCAGTGGGCGACGGTGTCGGTATCGCCGGGATCGGTAGCCAGATAGGTTGCGATCGCCTTGGGTAAATCGTGCATGATGGTCTCCTTGGTTTCGTTGCGAGCCGGCAAGATGTGGGCTAATCTGAATAAATGACAAGTACGGACAAAAAAGTAGGGTACGAACCCAAAAGTAAGTACACGAGCCAGACCGCCGCCGCAGGCGTGGAGACGGCGCTGCGCTTTCTGGAGGGGCGATGGAAACTTGTGATCCTCTTCCACCTGTTCGGCGGCAGGGTGATGCGGTTTTCGGAGCTGGAACGGGCGATCCCCGACGTCTCGCAGAAAATGCTGATCCAGCAGCTTCGCGCGCTGGAAAACGACGGCATCGTGCGCCGGGTCGTGTACCCGGAAGTGCCCCCGAGGGTGGAATATCGCCTCACCGATTGGGGGCAGGCGCTTTGTCCGGCGCTCGACGCACTGTTGACGTGGGCGGAACAGAAGCCGGAGACGCCGGCCGAATAGGAAAAGCGGCGTCAGCCAAAAAAGAGCGGGTCCGCATTGCGGTCAAATACGGACCCGCTCTTTTGTCATCACTGGCAAAAACGCTCAGATGTCACTCTGGCTCGTCACGATGCGCGAGACCAGGCCGTATTCGATCGCTTCCTCGGCCGAGAGCCAGTAGTCGCGGTCGATATCCTTGGCGATCTTTTCCTCGGGCTGGCCGGTGGCCTTCGAGAAGATCTTGATCAGCCGCTCGTTCATCTTGATGATCTCGCGGGCCTGGATTTCGATATCGGAAGCCGGGCCGCGGGTGCCGCCGGAGGGCTGGTGCAGCAGGAAGCGGGTGTTCGGCAGGCAGATGCGATCTTCCTTCGGCGCGGCGGCATAAATCAGCGCGCCGGCTGAGGCGACCCAGCCCGAACCGATCATGACCACCCGTGGCTTGATGAACTTGATCAGGTCGTGGATCGAATCGCCCGATTCCACATGCCCGCCCGGCGAATTCACGAAGACGCGGATATCCTCGTCGGAAACCGCCGCCATCGCGACAAGCTGCGAGCAGACCCGCTGCGCCAGTTCCTGGGTAATCGGCCCGTAGATGAAGATCGAGCGCGACTTGAACAGATTGGCTTCCGCCTCCTTGCCCAAGGGCAGTTCGGTCTTCTTGTCGTCTTCTTCGTCGTTCATCTGCAACTCCGGGAATCAGGATTGTTATCTCCCGACTTAATGCCAATGAACCGGCAATACAATGACCGCGCCTTCAAAGGCCGCGATGAAGCCCGGATTCGGTGCCGGCACTTGAAAAATCAAGTCCGCGACACCAGATAAAAGGTGTGATCGGCAACGGCCACGCTATCATTGTCAAAATCCAATCATCATTGAAACATTCTGCCGCATGACGTGCCTCCCGCTCGCATTCGCGGCACTCTGCATACGCGAAAGGACACTCCCTTGCGTTACAATCGACTTGGAAACTCCGGCCTGAAGGTCTCCGAACTCTGCCTCGGCACCATGACCTTCGGCGGCAAAGGCATGTGGACGGCCATCGGCCAACTCGACCAGAAGGCCTCCGAGGAACTCGTCTCCGCCGCCCTCGACGCCGGCATCAATTTTCTCGATACCGCCAATGTCTATTCCGAAGGCCTGTCGGAGGAAATTACCGGCCAGGCGCTGAAGAACCTCAAAATTCCCCGGGACGAGATCGTCATCGCCACCAAGGTGTTCGGCGGCATGGGCGAAGGGCCGAACAGCCGGGGCTCGTCGCGCTATCACATCATGGAGCAGGTCAAGAAAAGCCTCGCCCGGCTGCAGACCGACCATATCGACCTCTACCAGCTCCACGGTTTCGACAACACCACGCCGATCGAGGAAACGCTGGAGGCGCTCGACACGCTCGTCCGCCACGGCCATGTTCGCTATATCGGCGTTTCAAACTGGGCGGCCTGGCAGATCGCCAAGGCGCTCGGCATTTCCGAACGCAAGGGGCTGGCCTCGTTCCAGTCACTGCAGGCCTATTACACAATTGCCGGTCGCGACCTCGAGCGCGAGATCGTGCCCATGCTGAAATCGGAAGGCGTCGGGCTGATGGTCTGGTCGCCGCTCGCCGGCGGTTTCCTGTCGGGCAAATATGACCGCGACAACCAGACGGATGGCGAAGGCCGCCGCGTCGCCTTCGACTTTCCGCCCGTAGACAAGGAACGCGGCTTCGCGACAATCGACGTAATGCGCGAGATCGCAAACGCCAAGGGTGTTTCTGTCGCCCAGATCGCGCTTGCATGGTTGCTCTACCAGCCTGCCGTCACCAGCGTCATCGTCGGTGCCAAGCGCAGGGAGCAGCTTGAGGACAACATCGCCTCGACCGCGGTGGAATTCACCGCCGAGGAAATGGAGCGCCTCAACGCCGTCTCCGCCCTGCCCCGCGAATATCCGGGCTGGATGCTTGAACGTCAGTCTGGCAACGAGGTGAAGACCGAGCCGCGCTCGCTAAAATAGTCTCTGCGTGCGGGGCGGTCGCCGAAAGGCCGCCTCCGCATCGAACCGAGCATCATGAAAGCCGCACCCTCACCCCGTGCGGCTTTACGCCTTCCGGCTCCACATGAATGGCGAGCGAGGCGCCGGGGATCGCCCTCTTGATCGCCGCCTCCAACCGGTCGCAGATATCATGGGCCTCGCCCACCGGCATGTCCTCGCTGACCACCAGGTGGAAATCGATGAAGGCCGCCGAACCCGCCCTGCGGGTGCGCAGATCGTGAACGCCGGAGGAGCCGGCGGCATTGTCCATGATCGCCTGGCGAATCATGTCGGATTCTTCCTGGGTGAGCGCCGTATCCATCAGCCCGCCGAGCGACTCCTTGATCAGCCCCCAGCCCGCATAGAGAATGTGCGCGCCGACCGCGAGCGCGAGCAGCGGATCGAAGATCGGATAGCCGGTGGCGAGCGCCAGCCCGAGCCCGATGACCACGCCGATCGAGGTCACCACGTCGGTGCGGATATGCTTGCCATCGGCGATCAGCGCCGGCGAGCGCGCCGCCCGCCCGGCGCGGATCAGCACATAGGCCCACACGCCGTTGATCAGGCTTGCAACCACATTGACGCCGAGACCGATATAGATATCGGTCGGCATTGTCGGATCAAGCAATTCGCCCGCCGCTTCCTTGAAGATCAGGAGCGCCGCCACGACGATCGCGACGCCCTCGATGACGGCCGAGATATATTCCGCCTTGTGGTGGCCGAACTGATGATCGTGATCGGCGGGCTTGGAGGCGTAGATGATGGCGACAAGGGCCGCGACCGAGGCGACGACGTTGACGATCGATTCCATCGCATCGGAAAGAAGCGCGACCGACCCCGTCAGATACCAGGCCCCGAGCTTGATCGCGAGCACCAGGAGCGAGAGCGGGATCGTGGCGATGGCAAGCTTGCGGGGCATGCTTGATCCATGGGCATGGCCTGTGCTCATTGCGCGCTCCCATAGCGTAGGACCGTTCAGGAAACCGGGAGGCTTCCTTGATGACGATGTGAAATTGCAGACTTTTTCGAGACCACCGGGGTCAAATGCAAAGCGGGCCGGAGAAGGCCCGCATCGCATTGCTACTCAATCACGTCCCCGTCCGCAAGTCTCAGCCGACAGCTTTCCTGCCTGAAACATCGGCATGGCCGACGAGCTTGCCGACGACATTCTCGATGATGCGCATGCCGGCATCACCGCCGAGCGTCATGATCGATTCGGGATGGAACTGGACGGCGGCGACCGGCTCGCTGACATGCTCGATGCCCATGACGATGCCGTCATCGGTCTCCGCCGAAATCGTGAAATCGGTCGGCAGCGCCACCGCATCGGCAAAGATCGAATGATAGCGACCGACGGTGATTTCATTGGGCAGGCCATCGAAGAGCCGGCCGTGCTCGAGAATGCGGATGCGCGAGGGCTTGCCGTGCATCGGCACCGCCAACTGCCGGAGCGTGCCGCCATAGGCTTCCGCCAGCGCCTGCAGGCCCAGGCACACGCCGAAGATCGGCAGGCCGCGTTCGCGCGCCTTTTTGATTGTCGCCTTGCAATCGAAATCCTTCGGCATGCCGGGGCCGGGCGACAGCACGACCAGATCAGGTGCCACGCGGTCGAACGTCTCGTCGGCCACGGGGGACCGCACGGTCGCGACCTCCGCGCCGGTCTGGCGGAAATAATTGGCGAGCGTGTGCACGAAGCTGTCCTCGTGATCGACCAGCAGGATTTTCAGGCCCTTGCCGACCTTTTCGACGGCGCGCACGGCTGGTGCACGGGTTTCCGCATCCGCCTCGCGGATCGCGGCCAACATGGCTGAAGCCTTCAATTCGGTCTCCGCTTCTTCTTCATGGGGATCGGAATCATAAAGCAGGGTTGCCCCGGCGCGAACTTCTGCCACGCCCTGCTTGACCCGGATGGTGCGCAGCGTCAGCCCGGTGTTCATGTCGCCGTTGAAGCCGACCATGCCGATCGCGCCGCCATACCAGGCGCGCGGGCTCTTCTCGTTGTTCTCGATGAAGCGCATCGCCCAGAGCTTCGGCGCGCCGGTGACGGTGACCGCCCAGGCGTGGCTGAGGAAGGCGTCGAACGCATCCATGCCGGCGCGAAGCCGGCCCTCGATATGGTCGACGGTGTGGATCAGGCGCGAATACATCTCGATCTGCCGCCGGCCGATGACCTTGACGGAGCCTGGCTCGCAGACGCGGCTCTTGTCGTTGCGGTCGACATCGGAGCACATGGTGAGTTCCGACTCGTCCTTCTGCGAATTGAGCAGTTTCAGGATCTGCTGGCTGTCGGCAATCGGGTCCTCGCCGCGCTTGATGGTGCCGGAGATCGGGCAGGTCTCGACCCGGCGGCCGGTGACCCGCACGAACATCTCCGGGGAAGCACCAATCAGATATTCCTGGTTTCCGAGATTGATGAAGAAGGAATAAGGCGAGGGATTGGTCGCCTTCAGCCGCTTGGAAATCGCCGAGGGTTTGCTGGCGCAGCGTTCCATGAACTGCTGGCCCGGCACGACCTCGAACAGGTCGCCGCGCACGAAGCTTTCCTTGGCGCGGGTGACGAGTTCGGCATATTCGCCCTTGTGGTGATCGCCCTTCGGGGGCACGCTGTTGGAGGGACGGAACGGCTCGGACTCGATCGCGCCGTCCCGTCCCTCGGTCGCAATGCCGTCCTTTTCGAAATCATAGCGGTCGATCCAGGCCTTGGCGGCATGGTTGTCGACCATCAGCACCTCGTCGGGGAGGTAGAGCACCATATCGCGCTGGTCGAGCGGACGTTCGAGCTTCAACGGGACCGCGTCGAACTGGAAGGCGAGGTCATAGCCGAACGCGCCGTAAAGGCCGAGGCTGGCATCCTCCTCGGAGAAGAACAGGTCGGTGATCGCCCGAAGCACGGTGAAGACGGTAGGGGCCTTGGAGCGCTCTTCCTCGGTGAACTGCCGGTCGGGCTCGGCGACCTTGAGATCGATGCGGCGGGCCTCGCGGGCTAGGATCGTGACGGCGTCGAGGGCCTCCAGCGCGGGCAGGATCAGTTCGAGCAGCGCCTCGCCGCGACCGTTGAAGGCCTCGAGCCAGACATTGCGGCCATTGCACGAGATCGCCATCGGCGGATCGATCACGGCGGTATCCCAGCGGGTATAGCGGCCCGGATACTCGTAGTTGGAGGAGAGCACCGCGCCGCGGCACGAATCCAGCCGTTCGATATAGCTCGAGATCGCGTCGTCATAGGGCACGAAGCGCCGTGTACGCGTAATCTCGACGCCGCCTCTGGTCAGATAGCTCTCGCCGCCATCGGGCCGCTCATGAAGGCTCATATTCCTTGCTCCACCTCGGTGATGCGGCCTCGCCGCATGCTGGTCATTCTCAACCCTTGCAAAGACGGCACCCAACAAAAAAGCCGCCTCGTTGGAGGGCGGCTTCGTCAGATCAACTGAACATGCGTGATCGCGGCCGCCGTTAGCGAGCCCACCACCAGTTTGCAATGTTGTTCATCGTGATCGTCATGCTGGATGTGTAGCGCAACCGCCAGATACTGGCAAGCGCGGATTCGGCAGCCGGCGCACCGGCTGCCTTGCAACCCTCAGATGCGGATCGGAAATCAGGCAATCAACTGCCCGTGGCAGTGCTTGAACTTCTTGCCGGAGCCGCACGGGCATGGCTCGTTGCGGCCGGTGTGCTTCCATTCTTCCGGCATGGCAGCGGCATCGCCGGAGGCGACCTGTTCGCCGGCCATCTCGTCTTCGCCGGTTGCGGGATCGATATGGCTGGCGCGCACCTCGGCGGGATTGATTTCGCGCTGCGGCGGCGGGGCCTCGCGCACGAGCTGGACGCGCGAAAGCTGCGAGATCGCGACCTCGCGCATATTGCCGAGCAGCGCCTGGAACAACTCGAATGCCTCGGCCTTGTATTCCTGAAGCGGGTCGCGCTGGGCATAGCCGCGGAAGCCGATGACGGAACGCAGATGATCGAGGTTGACGATATGCTCGCGCCAGAGGTGATCCAGCGCCTGCATCGTCACCTGCCGCTCGACATATTTCGCCACGTCGGGACCGAACTGCTCGGCCTGTTTTGCGCGGTTTTCCTCGATCTGCTTTGCCGCCTCGTTGATTCGCTCCTCGATTTCCGGTTCGGCAATGCCGTCTTCCTCGGCCCATTTCTCGATCGGCAGGTCGAGGTTGAGGATGCGCAGGCAGTCTTCCTTGAGGCCGGCGACGTCCCACTGTTCGGCATAGGCGCGCTCGGGAATGCGGCGCTTGACTGCGTTTTCGATCACTTCCTCGCGCATTTCCCTGACGATCTCGGAAATGTCTTCCGAATCCATCAGTTCCTTGCGCTGGTCGAAGACCACCTTGCGCTGGTCGTTCAGCACGTCGTCATATTTCAGCAGGTTCTTGCGGATGTCGAAGTTGCGAGCCTCGACCTTCTTCTGCGCGCGCTCAAGCGCCTTGTTGATCCACGGATGGACGATCGCCTCGCCTTCCTTCAGCCCGAGCTTGGTGAGCATGCTCTCCATGCGATCGGAACCGAAGATGCGCATCAGGTCGTCCTGAAGCGACAGGTAGAATTTCGAGCGCCCGGGGTCGCCCTGACGGCCGGAACGGCCGCGGAGCTGGTTGTCGATGCGGCGGCTTTCGTGACGCTCGGTGGCGATCACGTAAAGACCGCCGGCGGCCAGCGCCTCGGCCTTCAACCGGGCAACGTCCTCGCGGATCGCCTTTTCCTTCGCGTCGCGTTCGGGACCGGGCGGCGTGAACTTGCGGGCGACTTCCACCCGCTCGCCCTGCTCATTGGTCACGATATCGGTGCCCGGCTCGGTATCGCCAAGCTCGGCCTCGATGCGCATTTCCAGATTGCCGCCGAGCTGGATGTCGGTGCCGCGACCGGCCATGTTGGTGGCGATCGTCAGCGCGCCCGGCACGCCGGCCTGCGAGATGATGAAGGCTTCCTGCTCGTGATAGCGCGCATTGAGCACGCTGAAATCTGTGATGCCGTCCTTTTTCAGGGCGGCGGCCAGAAGCTCGGACTTTTCAATAGAGGTCGTGCCCACCAGAACCGGCTGGCCCTTGGCCTTGGCTTCCTTGATCTCCTCGACGATCGCCATGTATTTTTCCTGGACCGTCAGGTAGACCTCGTCGTCCTCGTCGAGACGCGCGATCGGCACATTGGTCGGCACTTCGACAACGTCGAGGCCGTAGATATTGGCAAATTCCTCGGCTTCCGTCGCCGCCGTGCCGGTCATGCCGGCCAGCTTGTCATACATGCGGAAGTAGTTCTGGAAGGTGATCGAGGCGAGCGTCTGGTTTTCCGGCTGGATCTTGACGTTTTCCTTGGCCTCCAGCGCCTGGTGCTGGCCGTCGGAATAGCGCCGGCCCGGCATCATGCGGCCGGTGAATTCGTCGATGATCACGACCTCGCCGTCACGGACGATATAATCCTTGTCACGCGAAAACAGCTTGTGGGCCTTCAGCGCGTTGTTCAGATGATGGACCACGGCGACGTTTTCGACGTCATAGAGCGAGGCGCCCTTCATCATGCCGTTTTCGGTCAGAAGCTTTTCGAGCTTTTCCATCCCGTCTTCGGAGAAGTTGGCCGAGCGCTGCTTTTCATCGAGCTCGTAATCGCCCTCTTCCAGCATCGGGATGATCTTGTCGATCGACACGTAAAGGTCAGAGCGGTCGTCGAGCGGGCCGGAGATGATCAGCGGCGTGCGCGCCTCGTCGACCAGGATCGAGTCCACTTCGTCGACGATCGCGTAATTGTGGCCGCGCTGCACCATCTCGGCGCGCTGCATCTTCATATTGTCGCGCAGATAATCGAAGCCGAGTTCGTTATTGGTGGCGTAGGTGATGTCGGCGGCATAGGCCTCTTTGCGCTGGCGGTCGTCGAGCCCATGATGGATCACGCCGGTGGTCATGCCGAGAAAGCCGTAGAGCTTGCCCATGTGCTCGCTGTCGCGCCGGGCGAGATAATCGTTGACGGTGACGACGTGAACGCCCTTGCCGGCAAGCGCGTTGAGATAGACCGGAAGGGTCGCGACCAGGGTCTTGCCCTCGCCGGTCTTCATTTCGGCGATCGAATTTTCATGGAGGATCATGCCGCCGATAAGCTGAACATCGAAGGGCCTGAGACCGAGAACCCGCTTGGAGGCCTCGCGCACCACCGCGAAAGCCTCAACGAGGATATCGTCGAGCGTCTTGCCGTCTTCGAGCTGTTTCTTGAATTCGTCGGTCTTGGCTTTCAGCGCCTCATCCGAAAGCGCCGAAATCTGCTCTTCCATCGCATTGATCGCGACGACGCGGGGTCTGTAGGCACGGACGCGGCGCTCGTTGGCCGAACCGAACAATTTGCGGGCTACGCCACCGAGTGAGACCATTTCAATAGCTCTTTCCGAAAGTTGTCATATTTAAACTCTACATGGCGCCCTGTTCGCATAGATGCACGCCCGGACGTCGAAGGACGCTGGCTTGGCAGACAGATAAGAGGGGGGGCACGCCATGTCAACGTCGAACGCCGCGCGGCGATGGCCCCAAACCGGAGGAAAACCGGCCGGCGTTCAGCTTCTCTTCAGATTAAAAAGTGGAAAGGTTGCAACGGAAAGCAGCGTTTTGCGTTGACGGACAGAGAAGCGGCGACCACATTCCCGCTCAATCACCGGCGCATATCGACGGGCCGCAACGATCACGTTCAACAATAGAAAAGGTGAACTTATGCAGAAAAGAACCCTGGCAGCCGCAGTGCTGCTCGCAACGACCGTCAGCTTTGCAGCGCCGGTGTTCGCGCAGGACACCGATGCCGGCCAGACCGTGGTCGCGACCGTCGACGGAACCCCGATCACCGAGGAAGAGCTTCAGAGCACCGTCGATCAGTTCAAGGGCCAGTTCGGCCAGATGCCGGAAGAGCAGATGCGCGCCATCGCGCTTTCGAGCCTTGTGGACATGAAGCTGATCGCGGATGCCGCCAAGGAGGAAGGTCTCGACCAGAGCGAAGCGTTCAAGACCCGCATGGAGCAGTTGCAGCAGCAGGAACTCTACAACGCCTATTTCGACCAGGTGATCAATGCCCAGATCACTGACGAGATGCTGAAGGCGCGCTATGACGAGGAAATCGCCAAGGCGCCGAAGCAGGAAGAAATCCATGCCCGCCATATCCTCGTGGAGAGCGAGGATGAGGCCAAGGAAATCATCAAGGAACTCGACAA
This sequence comes from Martelella sp. FOR1707, assembly GCF_053484265.1. Taxonomy (NCBI): domain Bacteria; kingdom Pseudomonadati; phylum Pseudomonadota; class Alphaproteobacteria; order Hyphomicrobiales; family Aurantimonadaceae; genus Martelella; species Martelella sp. FOR1707. The sequence continues at coordinate 267,210 of NZ_JBAKFP010000006.1, forward strand.
CGGCGCCGATTTCGCCGAACTCGCCAAGGAGCACTCCACCGGCCCGAGCGGTCCCGATGGCGGCGATCTTGGCTACTTCGCCAAGGGCCAGATGGTGCCGCCGTTCGAGGAAGCGGCCTTCGCGCTGGAGCCCGGCCAGTATACCGAGACTCCGGTCAAAACCGATTTCGGCTATCACGTGATCGAAGTCGAGGACAAGCGCGAGAAGGCGCCGGTTCCCTTCGAGCAGATCAAGCCGCAGCTTCAGCAGCTCGTGGCCGGCGAGAAATACAATGAAGCCGTCAACGCGCTGAAAAAGGGCGATACCGTCGTTATCGAAGATAAGGACTTGCAAGAAAGCTACGACGCCGTCAATAAAATGCAGCAGCAATAACCAGTTTCCGGCCCGCCATTGCGGGCCGGTTTCTTATCCGGCCGCGACAAACATTCGCGGCCAAAGAAGAGGGTCATCATGTCGTCTGCCGTATCTCCGCTCGCGCCCAAATCCCTTACCCCCATGCCCGTCATCGACGGCGTGCGCCTGGCGACCGCCAGCGCCGGGATCAAGTACAAGGGCCGCACCGATGTGATGATGATGATCTTCGATGAGCCCGCCGCCGTTGCAGGCGTGTTCACCCGCTCGCGCTGCCCCTCCGCCCCTGTCGATTTCTGCCGGTCCAATCTTTCAAACGGCACGGCGAAGGTGCTGGTGGTCAATTCCGGCAATGCCAACGCCTTTACCGGCAAGAAAGGCAAGGAGGCGACCACGCTGACCGCCAAGACCGCCGCCGAGGCGGCCGGCTGCGACACGGGCGACGTCTACCTCGCCTCCACCGGCGTGATCGGCGAGCCGCTCGACGCCTCCAAATTCGCCGGCGTTCTGGCCGACATGGCCGGACAGGCAAAGCCGGATTTCTGGCAGGATGCCGCAAAGGCGATCATGACCACGGACACCTATCCCAAGGTCGCCACCCGCGGCGCGACGATCGACGGCGTCGCGGTGACGCTGAACGGCATGGCCAAGGGCGCCGGCATGATCGCGCCCGACATGGCGACCATGCTCTCCTTCATCGCCACCGACGCGGCGATTTCCGCCCCTGCCCTTCAGGCTCTGCTTTCCGAGGGCGTCGGGAACAGCTTCAACGCAATAACGATCGACAGCGACACCTCGACCTCCGACACCGTTCTGGTATTCGCCACCGGCAAGGCCCCGGGGCAGGACCCCGTCACCGACGCAACCGATCCCCGCCTCGATGATTTCCGCGCCGCGCTTCACGCGCTGATGAAGGACCTCGCGCTCCAGATCGTGCGCGACGGCGAGGGCGCGCGCAAGATGGTGACCGTCAACGTCACCGGCGCCGAGAGCGACCGCGCCGCCTTCGAGATCGCCCGCTCGATCGCCAATTCGCCGCTAGTCAAGACCGCCGTTGCCGGCGAGGACGCCAATTGGGGCCGCGTGGTCATGGCCGTCGGCAAGGCCGGCGAAAAGGCCGACCGCGACCGGCTTGCGATCTGGTTCGGCGATATCCGAGTCGCCTTTGAGGGCGAACGCGATCCGGACTATTCGGAAGAACACGCCTCCTCCGTGATGCGGCAGGACGAGATCACGATCCGCGCCGATCTCGGCATCGGGGAGGGCCAGGCGACCGTCTATACCTGCGACCTGACCAAGGAATATGTCGCGATCAACGGCGATTATCGCAGCTGAGGCCTGCGTTGCCCCAGGGCAACACAGACCGCTTCACGAGGGGCCGGTGTGTTTACAGCCCACCTCCCCGCGACTACATCCACCGAAATGGATCGTCACTGAATCGGAATCGTCTTGAACGTTGATCTTCCGCTTGTCCGCAGACTGGAAGCCATGGGCCTGCGCGCCTGGCCGGCGAAGAACGTGCTCTATGACGGCGCGTGGCAGCTTCGGATTACGGCCGGGCACCCCTCCAAGCGGCTCAACAGCCTCGCCGTGCTCGACCGGTCGGATATCGCCGACATGGAAATCCGGCTGGAAAAGGCAAAGCGCCATTATGCCGCTTTCGGCCGCCCGCTCCTGATCCGCGAAACCCCGCTGACGCCCCCCGAGATCGGCGCCTATCTCGTCGCCGAAGGCGCGGAGGCTTTCGACGAGAGCGTGGTGATGACCCTCGATCTGAATGAATTTCAGACCGCCGACGCCGTGGAGCTACTGCCGAGCCAGGATGTCGGGCGCTTCGTCGATGCCTCGCTCGCGATCAACCCGGTTGAGGGGCTGACAAAGGCTGGGCTTGCCGAGGTTGTAACCGCCATCAAGCCCGCCCACGGCCTGTTCATCCGCGAAGACGACAAGCCCTATGCGGTCGGTCTTGCGGTGCATGATTTCGACATGGCCGGCATCGAGGCCTTCGCGGTTGCCGAAGACGCCCGCAGACAGGGCCACGGCCGCAAGCTCGCCGCCGCGATGCTGCGCTGGGCCAAGGGGCGCGGCGCGCGCATGGCCTGGCTTCAGGTGACCGCGCAAAATACGGCTGGAATCGCTCTTTATCAGAGCCTCGGATTTACCGAGGCCTATCGCTACAGGTACTGGCGGGAACAACAATGACGGATGGATCGAAAAGACTGCTACTGGTCGCCGCCTGCGCGCTGATCGACGCCGACGGGCGGATATTGCTGGCGCAGCGGCCGGAGGGCAAGGCGCTTGCCGGGCTGTGGGAATTTCCCGGCGGCAAGGTCGAACAGGGCGAGACGCCCGAGGCGTGCCTGATCCGCGAAATGGAAGAGGAACTCGGCATCACCACCAAGGTGGCCTGCCTCGCGCCGCTGACCTTCGCCAGCCACACCTATGACGATTTCCACCTGCTGATGCCGCTCTTCGTCTGCCGCCGCTACCAGGGCATTCCCAAAGGCCAGGAAGGACAGGCCATCAAATGGGTTCGCGCGAAGGACCTGCGCGACTATCCCATGCCCCCCGCCGACGAACCGCTGATCCCGATCCTGCAGGACCTGCTATAGCGCTTCACCGCTTGAGCTTGATCTCTTCAGTGTTCAGCGCGTCGGCAAGCCGCATTTTTGCGGAGCCCGGCTTCAGCGGTTTCTGCTGGCTTTCATGCGGGCTCCAGCCGGAAACGTAGATCACCGAGAAACTGGCCCGGATGCGGCCGTCGGGGTCGGCGTAGCGTTCGGCGTAGATTTCAGCTGCGCGCAGGAAGAACCTTCGGCTGACCGGTTTGTTGGAACGGCCGAGAAGCGGGTTGGTCATCCCCATCGCCCTGAGATCGGCCATCAGCGTAAACAGTGTGTCGTAGCGCACCGTATAGGTTTCCTGGTCGACCACCGGCAGCGTGAAGCCGGCGCGCTGGAGCAGGCCGCCGATATCGCGGACATCGGCAAACGGGATCACCCGCGGGCTCGCGCCACCATAAACCTCGACCTCCGCCGCCAGCAGACAGTCGCGCAGTTCGGCAAGCGTGCCGCTGCCGGGAATGGCCGCCAGGAACAGGCCATCCGGCTTCAGTGCCCGACGGATCTGGATGAAATAGCCAGGCAGGTCGTTGATGAGATGGGCCGCAAGCGGCGAGAGCACGAGGTTCAGCGACTGGTCGTCCAGCCCCGGCAGCTCGAGCGGCGCAAGCGAAAACGCCTCCCCCTCGCCGAAAAAATCCGCATCGGTCTCGATCCGCGCGATCTCGCCGACCTTGCCCGTCGCCTGCGCGGCATTGGCGACGACGCCGGTGACGCCATGCAGTTCAACCGCCTTGTCGAAACGACGCTCGACCACGGCCAGCCGGTCCGCCAGTTCCTCGGCCACGATATTGAGCAGGAAATCCGCACCCTTCTGGCCTTTCCGGAAAGCGCGCAGCCGGTTTCTCGCCACGCGGGCGGTATCGAAAACCTGTTCCATGGCTGAATGTCCTTTCCCGCAAATCGGCCTCGAAATGCACCCGGAAACGCGCTAGTGTCAAGCACATGGACGCGCCCGAACCCTCGCTTCTGAAAAACCTCGCCGCCCGCTCCGAGGCGATCGCGCTCGGCGCGCTCAATCAGCTCGGCAATCTGATCTATCTCCCGGTCTGCGCCGCCTGCGGGCGCAATACCGGCTCGCACCGGGCCCTGTGCATGACCTGCTGGAGCGATATTCGCTTTATCGAGCGGCCCTTCTGCGCGGTGCTCGGCACCCCGTTTTCCCATGATCTCGGCGAAGGCATCCTGAGCGCAGAGGCGCTCGCCCATCCGCCGGATTTCGACCGGCTGCGCTCGGCGGCGTTTTATTCCGGCACGGTGCGCAATCTTGTCCACGCGCTGAAATATCGCGACAACACCCATCTGGCGGTGATGATGGCGAACTGGATGCTGCGCGCCGAAGACGGCATGGTGAAGGAATGCGACGGCATCACCGCCGTGCCGCTGCATCCAACACGGATGATGGCGCGCCGCTTCAACCAGTCGGCAGAGCTTGCCCGCCATCTCGCCCGCCTTTCCCGCAAGCCTTTCCTGCCGGGGCTGATCCGGCGCAAGAAGCGCACCATCCAGCAGGTGGGCCTCACGCGCACGGCCCGCGAGGACAATGTGCGCGGCGCCTTCGTGCTTTCCCCGCACAGCGAGGACCTGGTGTTTGGCCGGCGCATCCTGCTTGTCGATGACGTCTACACAACCGGGGCCACGGTTTCGGCGGCGGCGCGGCTCCTGAAGCGCAAGGGCGCGGCCGATGTCAGCATTTTGACCTTTGCACGCGTGCTTGATGAAACTATATGAAGGCCAGCCGGTTATACCGGACACGCTGAAACAAGGAGGCACGAGCGAACATGGCCAATATCGACATCTATACGCGCGATTTCTGTGGTTTCTGTGCCCGCGCCAAGTCGCTGCTGGACAAGAAGGGCGTTGCCTACACCGAATACAACGCCACCGAGACGCCGGATGTCCGCGCCAAGATGATCGACCGCGCAGGCGGCCGATCCACCTTCCCGCAAATATTCATCGGCGATCGCCATATCGGCGGCTGCGACGATCTTTACGCTCTGGACGCGGCGGGCCAGCTCGATCCGCTGCTTGCCGCATAGGAAAACACGATGACCCGCTTCAAGGCCGCCGCCCTGCAGATGCGCTCGGGCACCGATCCTGAAAAGAACGCCGAAACGCTTGCCCGCCTCGTGCGCGAGGCCGCCGGCCATGGCGCGATCTATATCCAGACGCCCGAGATGACCGGCGCGGTGCAGAAGAACCGCAAGGGACTGATGGACGTGCTGAAGCCGGAGGCGGACGATGTCATCGTCAAGACCGCGGCCGAACTTGCCCGCGAACACGGCATTCACCTCCACATCGGGTCGACCGCGATCGCGCTTGATGGCGGCATGATCGCCAACCGCGCGCTGCTGTTTTCTCCCAAGGGCGATATTCTCGCCCGCTATGACAAGATCCACATGTTCGATGTCGATCTCGACAATGGCGAAAGCTGGCGCGAGAGCGCGGTGTATCGTCCCGGCGAAAAGGCCGTGCTTGCCCGCCTGCCCTTTGCCGCGATCGGTCTCGGCATCTGCTATGATGTGCGCTTCCCCGATCTCTACAACGCCTACGGGCTTGCCGGCGCCGAGGTTCTGACGGCGCCCGCCGCCTTCACGAAGCAGACCGGCCTTGCCCACTGGCATGTGCTGCAGCGCGCCCGGGCGATCGAAAACGGCGCCTACATGATTTCGGCGGCCCAGGCCGGCACGCACGAGGACGGCCGCGAGACCTTCGGCCATTCGATGATCGTCGACCCCTGGGGCAAGATCATCGCCGAGGCCGGAGACGAGGGCGAGGCCGCAATCATTGCCGAGATCGATACCGACGCCGTGACGGCGGCGCGCGGCAAGGTGCCGAACCTGAAGAATATCCGCGCCTTCACCCTGGAAGAAGCGCGGGCTGTTGCGGAAGTCTGAAGGCCGTGATCCACTATTCCCTCCGTTGCGACAACGGCCACGATTTCGATGGCTGGTTTGCCGGCAGCGCCGATTTCGACAAGCAGGTCGAAAGCGGTTTCCTCACCTGTCCGGTCTGCAATTCCGCCAGAGTTTCCAAAAGCCTGATGGCCCCGCAGGTCACCACCGCCCGCAAGCAGGAAAGCCGCAAGGCCGCCCTGGTCGACAAGGCCCAGCGCGAGGCGATGGACAAGCTGCGCAAGGCCGTCGCCGAAATTCGCGCCAATGCCGAGGATGTCGGCGAACGCTTCCCGGACGAAGCCCGCAAGATTCATTACGGCGAGAGCGAGGAACGCGGCATTATCGGCGAAGCCAATGCGGACGACGTGCGCGACCTTCTGGAGGAAGGCATCGAGATCATGCCGCTCCCAATCCTGCCGGACGACAAGAACTGAGCGGAAAATTTTCGTGATCGCGGAGAAATTTGGTGGAGCCGAGCGGGATCGAACCGCCGACCTCTGCAGTGCGATTGCAGCGCTCTCCCAGCTGAGCTACGGCCCCAATGACATCAGCGCTGATACTCCAATCCAGCGCCCGGAGCAAGCGTCGTGGATACGAATTTCTCGGTTGCAAATCGGTCCGCTTTGAACGGTCCAGCTTCTGAACCGCGCCCGTCCGGCGGCGCGGCGAATGCCTGCTTGCGCCGCGGGCGGCCCAGCCACTCTCAATTGCAGCCATCCGGCAATGGAGCAGGATGACAAGCAAATTACTGTTTTATATATATTTTTTAAAGTTTCCGCTTGATATCGCTATCGCTTGTAAAGCAACCGGCCTCAAAAAGTTGCGCAATCAACACAGTCGAGGCGAAACCGGGACGAATGCGCGTCAACCGTGTGAAGTCTCCTCGCTCGGCAGTTGCCTTAACAATTCGTAAACGTATAGTGGGGCACGCAATCGCCAATAATCGGTTGATCGAATAACAACGAGTGCGTCGTGGCGACCTGCATTCACATTACGTTCCAATTGTTGGAGATTCCGTTCATGAAGATCAACGTATTGCTTATTGGCTCCGCTTCGCTGCTGGCGCTTTCCGCCACCGGGGCCCGGGCCGCGGATCCCGTGATGGCGATCGAGCCGGCGCCCGCCAATTATGTCGAAGTCTGCGACGCTTTCGGCAAGGGCTATTTCTACATTCCGGGCAGCGAGACCTGCCTCAGCATCGACGGCTATGTCCGCTTCGAGACCAAGTTCGGCGGCATCCAGACCGGCTCCGCCGATGACAGCGACTGGTACCCCTACGTCAAGGCCAATCTCCAGTTTACCGCCAAGACCGACACCGAACTCGGCACGCTGACCTCGGTGATGACACCCGAGTTCTACTATTATTCCAACGGGTCAGGGGACGACTTCAAGTTCGACCAGGCCTATATCGACATTGGCGACGCCGTTCAGTTCCGGGCAGGTTACATCAAGGGTTTCTGGAACGAGGATTTGTGGGGCGAACTCGACAATATCGACAATGTCAGCCGCTACAATGCGATGCGTCTCGGCTACTTCCCCTCGGACGGTTTCCAGATCGCGCTCGAACTCGATGCGCTCACCAAGGACAATAGCGACGACCCGAAGCTCGGCCTGTCGGGCCGCATTGCCTGGGCGCCCTCCGACTCGAACTATATCAAGCTCGATGTCGCCTATGACACCGACAGCGAAAACTACGCCATCCGTCCCTGGGCAGGCATCGGCATCGGCCCCGGCACATTTGAAATCGCCGGTCTTTACGAAAGCGGCTTCATTTCCTACGCGCCAGACTTCACCGCCGACAACTGGAACGATTCACCAATTGCCGGCACCTACATGAAATACGCGGTGGCCGCGAACTACTATTTCAACGTCACGGAAAACCTGATTCTGGCGCCGCAGACCCAGTACAATGTCGCCAGCAACGACAAGGCCTTCTGGGAAGCGGGCGCCACGGCGGACTGGCAAGTGGTCGACAATTTCCACGTCCGCGCCAACCTCAACTATGCCTTTATCGACGAGGACTGGAACCAGCAGAACTGGTTCGGCTGGCTGCGTCTGGAACGCGATTTCTGATTTTCGAAGCAATCATCGGAGACGAGAGCCGCGGCAGCCCGCCGCGGCTTTTTTTTGCGTTTCAGGAAGTCCAAGGAGGCATCAGGCACACCCCTCGACATAGGCCAAAACTGGCATGATGCCGACGTGGATCAGCATGACGTCGCCGTCACTGCCTATTTCGAAACGCACCGCCGGCTCGCCGCTTTCGGCATTGGGCGCGGTCAGATACTTTGCCGGCGCTGCCTGGTATTTGTGCGGTTTCTCGCGAAAGCCGCCGAACCAGCTCCGCACCTCCGCCTCGCTCGCGCCCACGCCGATACCTTCCGCGAGCCTGACGTCTGAATTCGATCCGACCGTGATGCGCATCACCTTGCCATCGGTGACGATCGCGTAGACGCCCGGATAATCCGGAGAGGTTATGGTGCGGCAGGAATCGCTTGTCTGAGCCCCGCGCTCGGCAAATGAGGAACCGGCGGGCACTGGCGCGCCGAGCCGAAGATCGCCAAGCCCCTGAAGCCCGATGATCTTTTCCGAACGCACCTTCCCGGAAACCGGCGCATTGACGGGGACCGTCGCCGGACGAACCTGACCCGCATCATCCGGCGGCATTGCTCCGGGCGAACATGCCGAAAGCATGACGATGAGACCGAGGGCGCATATGGCGGAATATGCTGTGTGTTTCATGCACACGGAAACGCCCGATAGGCTTGCTTGTTCCGACAAGCGTTGCGCAGCGAGCGCATTGACCGGGCAATCCGATTTCGCCAAGCAACACGCGCATCCGGCGGCAGAAAAGCCTGACTAAATCCTGAAACGAGGAAATTTGGTGGAGCTAAGCGGGATCGAACCGCTGACCTCCTGCATGCCATGCAGGCGCTCTCCCAGCTGAGCTATAGCCCCAATCTTCGAGACCGCCGGGGCGGTGCGAAGCGACGTTTTCGCGTCGGGTGGCGGCTTGTTACTGTGGTTTTTCGCACGATGCAAGCCCCAAAAAATCAAAGCCCTGAAAAAAATCCCTTGGGCCCGATCCGCCGCCCGACTTGCCCTAAAAACGAAGCCCGACACGTCTTATAAAAACAGAACGCCGGGTCGCGTTGACCCGGCGTCGCCTGTATCGTCAAAGACCGCTTGCTGTCGCGTCAGCTGTCGTCGTCATCGTCCGAGACGCCGATAATGCCGGAGACGTCGTCGTCTTCGTCATCGTCGGTTTCGAGGAAGGTATCGTCGTCATCGTCATCGAGGTCGACATCGTCGTCATCGTCGCCCGGGATGTTGTCGGAGGGGCTGTCGTCGTCGGAGGCTTCGATCGAGGCCAGTTCGACATCGCCCTCCTCGGTATCGACTTCCTTGACGTCGTTTTCCTCTTCCTCGCTTTCGACAACCGCGATCGAGGCGGTATCCTCGAAATAGGAAAGCGGCCACGAACCGCCCGAATAGGGCGAAACCACCGGGTCCTTGTTCAGGTCATAGAATTTCTTGCCCGTATCCGGGCATGTTCTTTTGGTTCCGAGTTCCGCTTTCGCCACGATCGACCTCTCATGTTGCGGTTGAAGGCTGGCATCACCAGCGCCTGTGCGCTTTTGCATCAGGCGGTCCCTTATCGTCATGCCGTCCGTCTGTCAAAGGCTAAGTTCATCGTTTTCCGGACAGCGGCGCAAGCTGGCAAAAACCTCCAATTTCGACGTTAACCATTTTTAAGAACCCTTTCTTAAATCCTGCCGGGTAGATGCTGGTTCCATGTCTATTCGTCGCCTCATCACGCTCTTTGCGGTGATTTCGCTTGCCGCGCTCGCCTCCTGCTCGACCACGGTCAGCAATGTCGGGAACAGCTGCGCGATCTTCGCGCAGAAGAACGGAATCTTTGAAAACTGGCGCCGCGATGCCGAAAAGGCCTCGCGCGATTACGGCGTGCCTGTGTCGGTGCTGATGGCGACGATCTATGTCGAATCCTCCTTCGATTCCCATGCCCGCCCGCCGCGCAAGAAAATCCTCGGCTTCATCCCCGGACCGCGCGCCTCCAGCGCGCTCGGCTATTCGCAGGCGCTGGACGGCACCTGGGCGGAATATCAAGCCCGCGCCGGCCAGCGCGGCGCAAGCCGCACGGATTTCGGCGATGCGATCTATTTCATCGCCTGGTATCACTATCAGAGCCATATCCGGAACGGCATCGCGCTCAACGATCCCTATAATCTCTACCTCGCCTATCACTCCGGCCACAGCGGTTATTCCCGCGGCGTGTGGAAGAACCGGCCGGTGGCCAAGAGCGGCGCAGCGCGCGCCCAGAAGATGACCCAGATCTACGAGGCACAGCTTCGGCGCTGCTCCTGATCACTTCTGCTTCCCGAAACATCCCGGCTGCATGGCCGGGTTGTTGCGATAAAGCAGGGTCAGATCACCCCCGAGCTTCGAATTGGAAAGCGGGCGCAGCGGTGCAAGCTTGCGGTCGAGATCGCCATCGCTGACAAGGCTCAGATAGGCCTCCAGCCATGCAATCGTGAACGGCTCCTGTTCGGAAAGCCCCTGCGGCACCGACTGGTGCACGCCGGCGATTTCGGCAACCTTCGACGGGTCCTCGATCCCGGCGAGCGCGAAGCCGACAGCTTTGGTAATCACGGCTTCCTCGTCCGGGGTATAGCTGTAATCATTGTGGCAGATCAGCGCGGCGGAAGCTGACAGCGGCGCGAGCGCATGAAGCTGATAATGCAGCGCGTATTTTCCCCTGCGCATTTCATAGGGCATGCTGCCATCCTCGGCGACCGTTTCCAGCACGGCGCGGTGGCTTGCGAAGGCCCAGTTGATGTAATCCTGGCTTTTTACGATCAGCGCGATTTCCGTCACCGCATAGGCGGCCCATAGCCGCAGATTGCCGAGCTTCGCCTTGGGCGGGGCATCATTGTCCCAATAGGCAATCAGGAAATCGCCATTCTTCTTCAGCCACGCCTCTATCGTCGCCTTCTCTTCGGTCAGGCCATCGGCCAGATCTCGCACCTGGCGGTAGGCGCTGGCAATGCCGCCGACACGGGCGGCATAGGTCATCTTCGCGTTGTCGCTCTCCAGCTTACCGAAGGCATCGGCCGCGGCCCAGGCATGAACGCCGTTGATAACGCAGGCGGCGTTGGCCGCCGCCACGCCGGGATTGGCCTGGGCGTCATTGGCAAGGACGGCGATCTCCCGGATAAAATCATCGGCGTCCTTCAGCGCCGCATCCACTGCGGCGTCGCTTTCCTCATCGAGCTCTGAACGATCGGCGCTGCTTTCGTCATAGCGGCTGCCGTAATCGAGCGTTACCGTGGGCCGCGGAAAGTCCGGACACGCCTTTTCGCCCTCCTGGGCCAGGGCCGTAGACCCTGCGAGCGCCAGGAAAGACGCGCCGGCCAGCAGAAGACCGGTCTGTCGCAGAAACGAGGGGAACGATAAAATCTCGGGCAAATCGCAAGCCTTTCGGTTGGCTGTATTCAGTTTGATTCCAGGCCGGAGAACAGGTTGGCGGCGGTCTCGTCGCCTGCGCTGGCCGCCGCCTTCAGCCATTCGTTGGCCTTCTCCGCCGATTGCTCAACGCCGACGCCGAAGGCATAAGCCTGAGCGAGCATCAGCATTGCCTCGGCATCGCCGGCCTTGGCGGCCTTTTCCAGCCAATCGATCGCCTCGCTCTTCTCGCTTTCCACGGAGCCGTCATTGCGCAACAGCTTGGCGAGTTCGCGCATGGCGACGGGATTGCCCGTGCCTGCTGCCTGACGATAGGCATCCTTGAAGTCGAAAACCTGGCTGACCTTGGCCTTTACGCTGTCCGGCGCCTTCTTCAACCGGCTGGCGATGCTGTAAAGCTCGTCGGGCGCAGCACTGTTGAGCAGTTCGGTCAGAAGCTTGACATGGTCGTCTTCCTGATAGAACCGGCTCCCCGGATCGGAATACCAGTCAAGAAGCCGCCACGCGGCTGGCCTGTAGCCCTGCTCATAGGCCTCCGTGTAGAGCTTGAAAGCTGCCTCGCGATCGGCAATCGAACCGAGCGTCAGGTAGATATCGCCAAGCTTCACCTGCTGCCAGCCCTCTTCAGGCGAAAGCGCCAACGCGACCGTGAGCGCCTCGTCAGCGGTGTCCGGTCGTCCCGCGTCCAGCGCGTAGCCGGCCTTCACGCCGAGCGCATCGATATCGCAGGGCATGATCATTTCCGCACGGCCGTAATAGAAGTCCCGCCGGTCGTCGCTTGTCACCCTGTCGGCTGCGAACAGAAGCGCCTCGAAATCGCCAAAGGCGGCGATCTCGTTCAGCAGGGTCTCGGACGGCTGGTATCGGCCCTTGCCGGCCTCCCGGTAGGCATCGTCGAGATGCCAGAGGGCAGAGCCCTTCATCCGTCCGCCGGCGCCCTCGACCAGCGCCGTCGCTTTCGTGAGCGATGCGGCATCGCCTTCATTCATGTAGATTTCGGCGAGCGCCGCCATCGCGGCAATGTCGCCGCCATCGGCGAGCTGTTGCAGCGCGGCGCGGATCTTCTCGCGGCGGGCGTCGGTATCAACCGCGGTATAGGCGCCTTCCAGAACGCTGGCCTCTCCGCCCTCATGATCGCGCATGAGGGCCCGCCAGTGTTCGACGATCTCGTCGACGCGGTCCGGTTCAAGCTCGGTCAGGATGGCTGCGACGCCGCCGGCATCTTTCATGCTGCCAGCGATCGCGGAGGCCTGCAGATCGGCGAAGGCGTCGGCCTTGTCGGTCAGCTGCGCTTCTGTCGCGTTCTCGAACAGCCGCCACCAGTCCTCGCTTTCGAGCGATTTCCACCGCGCCCACGCGGCAATCTGCGGCCCATCCGGCGCCTTGCAGAGAAGCCCATTCCTCAGCGCGTCGATCGCGCCCGGTTTGGCTTCCGTGGAGATCAGGTCCTCAAGCATTCCGATGGCCTTCAGGCGATCCTGCTCGTCGCCGTCGCGCAGATAGAGACGGGCGAGTTGAAGCCTGCCTTCGCCATCGCCGCGCGCCGCGGCCGCCTCGAACAATTGCCGGCTCGCTTCCTGATCCGTCCACAGGCCGTTTTGTTCCTGGGTAAGCGCGCCGAGTCTGGAAAAGGCCCAGCCCGGCGCATCGGGAAGTTTCGTCAGGGCCTCAAGCATGTCCTGATACTTCTGTCGGTCCTCCGGGGTATCGAGGCCACGGCGCGCCAGGAGCTGGATTGCGCGTTCGTAGCCCACGGGCTCCCCTTCGGCAGTCAGCTCCTCATAGATCGCCATCGCCCGTCCGGGATCGGGCGGCACCAGGTCGCCTTCCTCGTAGAGCTTCGCCATCTGGACCTGCGCCGGAACGATGCCGGCGTCGAAGGCCTGCTGGAGGTAACGCAGAAGCGTGGTGTTATCCTTCGCGATGCCCTCGCCGGAAAGATGATAGCGCGCCGTCTGCCAGGCGGACTGGTCGTCGCCGAGATCGGCGGCGAAACGATACCATGCCTCGGCGAGCGCATGGTCCTGCGCGATCACGTCCCCGCTTTCGAACGCTCGCGCGATGCGGCGCACCCGACCGCAGATCGCATTGTCGAGATTGCCAAGCAGAGAGGAAAAGCCGAGTGTGAAGGCGAGTTGCGGGTCCATGTCCCAGCCCGGAACCGCCTCCCCCTTGCTGGTCTTTTCGGCGAGATAGAGAACCGCGTCGGGATCGCCGTTATAGGCTGCCTGAAGTTTGCGCTGGATGCCGCGATCGATATCCTGCGGCACCGCCTTGCCTTCAAGATAAAGGTCGGCGAGGAAGTTGATGGTGCCCGGCGTCGCTGAAGGCCCGATGGTTTCCAGTTCCGTGACGAAGCCGGTCGCCTTCAATTCGTCGAACCGCTCGGCCTCGACGTAGAGCGCCACGACATCCAGCAGATAGGCCGCCCTGCTGTAATAGGGGTCTTCCTGGCGGCGCAGGTCATAAGCGGCCTTCACCGTGTCGAAATATTTGTTCGCGTCGATATTGCGAAGCCGCATCAGTTCCCGGTCAAGATCGCGATATTCGACGCCGCTCGGCAACTGGCCGCCGTTCCAGTTCGACCATTGCAGCTCAAGCGCGTCGTTGGACTTGCGGTCGGCGCACACCTTAGCCGCCTCGATATCGGGCGGGCGGAAATCGATGACGGGCTGCTGCGCCATCGCCGCCGGCGCAGCCGCCGATAGCGCAAGCGCCAACAGTAGTGACCGGGCGCGAGCGCGTCCGGTGTATCGCAATCCGGGAATGCTGAACCGCGTCATTCGTTTCCTTTCGCCGCCGCGCCGCAGCCGTCCGGTCCGCAATCGCTGGCAGCGCTTGTCTTAAGCGTCTCCCACGGCTCGGGACCGAAACTTGCGAGATTGCTGCCGGGCGGCACTTCCCAGATCAGGAACAGCGGCGGCTTTGCCTGTAAATCGCCGGACCGGAGATAGTCGGTGATCGATTTGAATGGACTGCGCGACGCGCTCGCCCGGTTATCGACATCCATGCTTGAGAACTGTTTCAGAAACCCGTCGAAGTGGCTCTGGCCATCAGCCGAAAACCGCGACCCGACAAGCACGATCGGCGCCGGCGCATCCGACCCCAAAATATTGAACGGCCGGTCGGCGGCAAAGGCCTCCTCGCCCACGGTCTCGTAGCGGGTTTCGGTCACCGGCGGCAGGCTTTCGCTGCAATGAACCTGGATCGCCTCGCGCAGGTCCGAACGGCGGGTGTAATCCTCGCCTTTTGTGGTGGTGAAGGTCATCAGATTGGCCTTGCGCGACTCCGGCATGGCCGTAACCTTCTGCGCGATCGCCTCTGCGGCAAGTCGCGCGCCCTCGGTGGTCCACAGCGGATCGGCCTTCTGGTAGACAGGGCTGTCACCGGCGGCCTTGGCCTTCAGCGGCGTCAATAGATCGACCGTGACCACGCCGGCATCATTCAGCCGCTTGATCGCTTCCTGATAGATTTCGGCGTTTATGTTTTCCTTATAGCCATAGAGCCAGGCCGATTGCGGCACCTTGTCGGCGAGCACCTGGCTGCGCGTGGGAATGGGCACGAACACCAGAATGGTGCCCTGCGCCTTCAGGGCCTTCGAAAACCCCGCGACGCTCTCCGCCAGCGCCGGATCGGCCACTGATTTCATCGCGATATCGTCCATCACGGTGAAGAAATACCCGTCCTTGCCCTCCAGCGCCTGTGGTTCGCCCTTCTCCGCCAGATTGGTGCAGCCATACAGCGACTGCGCCTCTTCCGCATGGGCAATGCCGCAACCAAGCCCGGCCGCGATACACAATGCCGCTATCGTTTTCACTCTATCCATGCTCATCCTCCCCCGAGAGAGCTTCCGGTTCCGCAAATGCGCGCAGCAGGTTTTCCGCCGCCGTGCGCGTTCCAATATCCGGGCTTTGCTGCGCCACCTGCAGATAGGCGCGCACCGCCGCTGCATCCTCCGTTGTCAATGGCGCAGCGGAGGCAATCAGCATCGCCATCTGCAAGGCGAGCGCTGCATCGACAAATTGCTGGTCGACGGCGGCCCGCAACAGCGCCTTGGCTTTCTCCGGCTTTGCGCCGAACGGATAGCCCTGCAAATAAAGCCGCGCCAGCGCGATCACCGATGCCGGCTCTCCGGCCTTCGCCTGGCGGTTGAGCGCGTTTTCGATATGGGCGAGCCGCACCGGCGAAATATCGGTCGTCCGGTCCGACAGGATATCGAACAGCGGGGGCACGGCGTAAGTGCGGCCATCATTCACCGCGATCGCAAGATAGTGCGCCGCCTTGCCGTTCAGTTCCGGCCGGTTCATCGCGAGAAGCCGCTGGGCGAGCCGGTAGGCGGCCAGCCCATCGCCGACATCGGCGAGAATCTGGAGCTCCGTGATTGTGACAGGCTCATCGGCGACGATCCGCGCCCGGATATCCTTGAGCCGCGGCGCATTGTCGTAGATCGAGGCCGCTGTCTGGACCGATCCGTCGCCCGCGAAAGCGATGGCGGGCAAGAGCATCAACAGGGCAAAAATCGCATGGGCCTTCGCCATATCACTCGCCCTCCCCGGGGTGGCAGCCGGTGAAATCGGCAAGACGGAACTGGCCGCGATTGCCGCGGAAAAGCGATGGCGGCGCGGAAGCGTCGGCCGATATCCGAAAACCGGCATCGGACGCCTTGTCGAGAGCGCGCAGGAAGGTGAGGTAGCGCGGCGTTTCATATTGCAGCGCGCCGGCGAAGATCACCGGCAACTGGTTCGCCAAGTCGTTCTGCCGCAGTAGCAGACCCGAGAAGCGCTCGGCTGAAATGCCGGAAACATTGGCGAGGAAGATATTGTTGGTGATCTCGGTCTCGTCGTCGGGAGAGATCGCGTCGGTAACGGCGATGCCCGCCCCCTGGTTGCGGGCAAGCAGGTTGCCGGAAATGCGAACGCCGAGACTTTGCGCCACGCGAATGCCGTCAGCTCGGTTGCGAATGGCGGCGTTGGAGAAAATATCGACACAGGCCCCGCCGGCGACCGAAATCCCCTCAACGCCGTTTGCCAAAAGGACGTTGTTCGCAATCGTTGCATGGCCGACGCCGTCGCGCGCGAATATGCCGCGACCGGTGTTTTCCGCCATTACGTTGCCGCTCACCACAGTGTTCTTGCCGCCGATCATCAGCAGACCATGCTGTCCGCTCGCCACGATAAGATTGTCGTTGATGACGCCCTGATCGGCCCGCTCGAGCCTGAGCCCGATGCCGCGCGCGCCATCGATCCGGTTTCCGGAAAAACGGAAATCGGCAACGCCGGTCACTTCCACCGAGCGGATATCCTTGAGGATATTGCCTGTGACGCGACCGCTGCTGCGTTTTCCGGCAAAGCGGCTGGAGGCGAAGCTGATGCCGCTCATCAGCGGCTGGCCGTCATAGCCGAGACCGGAAAGCCGGCTGCCTTCGATCTCCGCGCGACCGCCGCGCACCGTCAGGATAAAGGGATGGAAATCGACGACCCTCGGCGCAGCATCCGTTCCGTTCACCTCGGCATCGCGGATCGTCAGCAGGCCCTCATTGATGATGAAGACGCCCCTCTCCGTCGCCATCTCCAGCCGGTCGCCCTTCGTCATAGCAAGCGCGGCACCTTCGGAAATGAAAAGCGGCAGCGTGAGGCGGTAACCATTGTCTGCGGCCGCAAGCCCGTTGCCGTCGCTGTCGCCGGCCAAGGCATCGGCAAGGCTTGCGAGCGTAAACGACCCGCGCTTCAGCAACAGCGCCTGTCCGCCCGAAGGCGAGGCCGCCTCCAGCAGTTCGCGGTGACCGAGATTGCCGGTCTCCAGCGCGACCTGCTGCAGGAGCGGCGCGAAAAGCACCGTGTCGAATTCGGCGGGGAGAGCCGCGCTTTCGCCCGCTTCGGCGGATCGGGTGACCGGCTCCGAGGGCTGCCGCGCGGGCTTGACGCCGGCCTCGTCCAGCAGCTTTCGCGCCGCGTCAAGCGTCGGCGCGATGCCCGCCGCGTCTCTCTTCAGCGTCTCGAGCAGGCTGTCGGCATTGCGGTTGATCTCGGCCAGGCGATTATGATCATGCGCGTCGGCAACAGGCGCGAAGGCGAGCAGCAGCAAAGCCGCGCAACATCCATAAACGCGCCCGACGCGGATCATCTTGCCTCGCCTCCGGACGCCAGAAAGGGCGCGTCGTTCACGTCGTCGGCGTCATATTGCAGTTCGATCAGCGTCGCGGTGACATCGCCAAGATTGCGCAGCACGCCGCCATGGCCGGCGGGAATGGCAAAGCTGTCTCCGGCCTCACCGCTTCGCCGGCTCCCGCCCTGCTCCAGGTGGAGATGTCCGGCGCAGACCGTCAGCACCCGGCGGCGGCTCTCCTCTGCCGCAATCGTCAGCGCCGCCCCCGGTATGATCTCGTGTTCGGCGAGGCGAAAACCGGGACCGGTCTTCAACGGCGTTCCCGAATGCGCCCATTTCGGCTTGGTCAGTTCGCCCTTGTGCTCCTTGAGCGCGGAGAGCACCTGCGGCACGTCCTGGGTGCGCTCAAGCGAGGCAACCAGCAGAACGTCCTCGGTGTCGATGATGGCGAGATTGTCGACGCCGATCGTCGCGATCAGCTTGCCATCCTCGGCGCGGATGTAGGAATTGCCGGTATCCACCGGCACGACATCGCCGCTCAGCACGTTGCCATCGCCGTCCTTCCGGCCGATCTCGTAGAGCGAGCGCCAGCTTCCGACATCGTTCCAGGATATATCAGCCGGCGCCATCAGCACCCGGTCGCTGTGCTCGAACACGACGCTTTCGGTTGCCGCGGCATGGGCCTCGCGGAAGCAGCGGTCGTCGAGAACGGTGCGGCCAGGCTCCCGCGCAGCCCGCTCCACCGCCGCCCGGACGGTCTCCGTCGTTTCGGGATCGAGACGCTGATATTCCGAAATCAGCACATCCGCGCGAAACAGGCTGACGCCCGACGCCCAATAGGCGTTGCCGTTCGAGATCAGCGTCTCGGCCGTTTCGCGCGGCGGCTTTTCGATGAAATGCGACACATTGCGCGCGCCCTCGAAACGATCGTTCGGCCCATCATCGACAATATAGCCGTAGCCGGTTTCGGCGTAGGCGGGACGGATGCCGAAAAGCACGATGCGCCCGTTCTCGGCTGCCTCGCGCATCGAAAGCACCACCGCGCCGAAATCCCCGTCGATCAGATGGTCCGACGGCAGCACGGCCATCAGCGCGCCGGGGTCGCGGGCCTCGATGGCGAATGCGGCCGCCAGCACAGCCGGGCCGGTGTGCCGTGAACTCTGTTCGATCATCAGTTCGCCCGTGCGGCCGATCGCGTGAAGCTGCGCCCGCACTAGCGTTTCGTAGCGGCTGTTTACGCTGACATAGGGATCGTGAAAGCCCGCACCGGCATGGCGTTCGACCGTCGCCTGGAAGAAGCTCGGCGATCCCCGCCCGGCAACGCGGTGAAACTGCTTCGGCGTCTCCGCCCGCGACAGCGGCCACAGACGCATGCCGATGCCGCCGCACATGATGAGCGGATAGACAGGCTTCATCGGCCCCTCTCCGTCGCAGCTTGCGCGTTGCCGATCAGCGGCCAGGCCTTGGCCCGTTCGCTCAGTTCCTTTGTGGCCGTGAGCCGGGAAATACGGGTCCGGATTCTCTCCAGGAAATTCGCATAGGGCTTGCTGGTCACCGTCAGCGCCACCGTCTTGCCGATATCGTCTGCGGTGAGGGCATCGGGCGCGGCGCTGAACGTCACCGCCGCCGTCGTGCCCGAAGCGCCGTCCTCCGCCTTGACGTCCTTGACGGTCAGCGGCAGGTCGTCGCCATTCGGCAGCGAGGCATGGGCTTCCGCGCCGAACAGCAGCAGTTTCGCCAGATCGTCAGGCATCGTGACCTTGATCGTCGGGCCGGAATCGTCGGTTCTGACATAGGCGATCGGCGTTCCGGGCAGAACGGTGGCGCCGACGGCGCCGCTTTCGGTCAGCACGATCCTGCAATCACAGGGATTGGAGAAGTTCAGCATGCCGCCGCGCGCCGACTGCAGCGAGAACACCACGTCTCCCTCGCCGGCGCTCTGATCGACATAGGCGATCTGCCCGGCCTCAGGCGCCGTCAGCGGCAGCCCCGCCGGCGTGACGGTGGCAAGGCCCGGCACCCGGTGGACGAAGATGTGGTAATGGATGGTGTAGAGCGTGAGCGCGATCAGGCCCAGCGTCAGGGCCGCCACCATTCCCGCGCCCGCCATCCGCCGCATCCTTTCGCGCAAACTCCTGCGCGGCGGCGGCGCGGCCACATTTTTCGTTCGCGCTTCCGGCGGCACGCGCAGCAATTCGTTGATCTGCACCAGATCGCCCGCCAGATAGGCGTTCATCAGGTAACGCAGATGCGCCAGATGCGGGCCGGTGGGATTGAGGAAGACCAGCTTGTAGACGCCGCCGCTTGCCGATTCCAGCTCGGCGCGCACCTCGATCGGCAGCACGACAGAATAGCCTTCGAACTGGAAGCTAAACCGGGCGATCACGCGATGGCCGGACATGTCCCCGCCATGCCAGCCGCCGACATAGGCAGCGACAAGCGAAACGCCGATGCCTTCCAATTCATGCCCATCGATGAACACCGAAAACGGCATCCAGATCGAGGGGTGATCGGTGTCATGGCCGTTGTCGGGCAGTTCGATCGCGGATTCCTCGAGGTCGGTATCGGCGTTCGGGTGATGTTCCATAAGCATGCGAAGCTCCTAAGCGCCCGAAATATCGACGAACCAGATCATGCCCAGTATCAGCCATGCTACTGCGAGCGCGTGAAGATACAAAGAAAATCCGTCGGATCCGAGAAGGCCCTTCTTCTGCCGGGCCGTTCCGGTTGCTGTGTTCTGGCGGGTCCATTTCTGCCGGTCGAGGCGAAACAGCACATATGTCTTGACCAGCGCCCCGCCGATCTGGCCGAAATAGAGAAGGAAGGGGTAAGTGACCGGAAACCCTCCGGCCCGGAAGGTCGAGATCATCGTGCACATGATATAGCGCGATGCCATGACCCAGGCGAGATAGGCGAGGAAGACGTAGGGGTTGAAGACATAGGCCGCCAAGAGCATGCCGCAGGGACCTGCAAGCGTCGTCCACATCGACATGCGCTGGTCCAGGATCGACCACCAGGTGAAATAGCCGATCCGGCTGGCCGGCAGCGCCAGCGCCCGGTTGCTGGTCCTGAGCGTGTTGCCGAACCAGCGCCGCATCAGCACGATCGCGGAATCATAAAAGCTGTCGCGCGGCTGGGTTTCGACGGACACGGTTTTCACATCGGGCAGATAGCCCATTTTGTAACCGTGCTTCAGAAGCCAGAACCATGTCGACTTGTCGTCGCCGGTCAGGAAATTCACCCGCCCGAAGCGCCAGTGATCGATGAAGTCGTGCTGCACACCGCTGATGAAGCCGGGTTGGGTCGCAAGGTCGCCGCGAAACACCGACATGCGCCCCGTCAGGGTCAGCACGCGTTCGCTGAGCCCCATCGAGCTCATCATGAGCTGGCGCTGGGCGAAGCGCAGGTGGAACCAGTCCTGAAACAGCCGGCCGCCGGTGGCATCGGAGACCTCGTCGGAGGTGAGCGCGCCCATCTTCTCGTCGGTGAAGAAAGGCGCCGACTTGGCCACGAGAGACGCCGGCACCCGTGTGTCGCCATCGACCAGGAAGATCATGTCGTGACGCGTCGGATTGAGACGCCGGATGGTGCGCAGCGATGTCGCCAGCGCATCGCGCTTGCCGGTGCCCGCGATCCGGTCAAACACCAGCGAGACCGTACCGCAACGGCTGGCATCGGAGCCGGCGAAGACGGCCTTGATCAGGCGGATGTCGCTTGCATCGACGACGGAGGCGACAATCGTCGCGCCGCCCTCGGAATTGCGCGCCGCCTCGAAGATCGAGCGATAAACCGGCGCGGTGATCGCCGGATCGATCTTGTAGGTGGTCACCAGGAAGAAGGCGTGTGCCCGATAGGTTTGCGCGGCATAAAGCGCCTCCGCGCGCCGGCGGCGGCGGGGAAACGCGAAGTGCATGTAATATTTCGCGCGGATGAAATTCAATATCCCCCAGGAATAGCGCCAGATGCCGAGCACCCCGATCGTCAGCGCGAGCGTGCCGGACTTGCCGACGACGTTCGGCGCTGCGAAAAGCGCGATATTCACGGCCGTGCATATGTAGAGGATATGATAGAGCATCCCGTTCCTACCAGCAGATCCCCTCATAGCCATCACCCGTCACCACGCCCGGCGCGATGCGGGCGAGATCGACCATAGGCTTGTCGCCGATCAGCGCGGAAAGCGGCTCGACAGCTTCCTTGTAGCGATGGCCGACCACGAGGATGTCTGACAACGCTATCAGGTCTTTCAAATCACCGACGAGCCTTTCCCGCAGATCGCCGATCCTGTCATTGCCGCGGCCGGCCCCGCTCATGCCTTCGTCATAGGCCGCCTTGACGGATGGATCGTAGATCTTCACCTCGTAGCCGCCATCCAGAAGCCGGCTGGCGAGCGCCGCGAGCGGGCTCTCGCGCAGATCATCCGTGCCCGGCTTGAAGCTGATGCCGACCATGCCGACGGTGCGCCCCTCAAATTTCTTAACCAGCGCCTCGGCGCGGGCGATCTGGTTCTCGTTGGCCTGAAGCACGCCTTGAAGCAGCGGCGCGGCCACATCGTGGGAATTGGCGAGGAAGCGCAGCGCCCTGAGGTCCTTGGGCAGGCATGAACCGCCGAAGGAGAACCCCGGGCGCAGAAAATAGGGCGACATCGCCACCTTGTCGTCCGAGCACAGGATCTTCATCACCGCCTGCCCGTCGACGCCGACGCTCTTGGCGATATTGCCGATTTCGTTGGCGAAGGTGATCTTGGTCGCACGCCAGCTGTTGCTGGTGTATTTGATCATCTCCGCGGTCTTCATGTCGACGGCGTGATGTTCGCCCGGCAGGCTCGCATTGAGCTCGCGCAGCATCGCCATCGTCGGCGCGTCCATTGCGCCGTAGACGATCAGGCACGGTTCGAAATAGTCCGCGACAGCGGTGCCCTCGCGCAGGAATTCCGGAAAATAACCGACGCCGAAATCCGTTCCGGCCTTCAGCCCCGAGGCGCGCTCAAGCTCCGGCACGCAGACGCTTTCCATCGTGCCCGGCACCAGCGTGGAGCGCAGGATGACGCTGTGATGGCCTTTCCGTTCAGCCAGCGCCGCGCCGATGGAGCGGCAGAGCGCCGTGACATAGGAAAGTCCGATCTCCCCCGTTTCCTCGCCGGGCGTGCCGACGCAGACGATCGAGACGTCGGTGTCCAGGATCGCTTCGGCGATATCCGTCGTCGCCGAAAGCCTGCCGGCAGCGTGATTGGTCGAGACCAGCTCATCGAGACGTTCCTCAACGATCGGCGTACGCCCGGCATTGATGGAGGCGACCTTGGCGGCGTCAATATCGACCGCGACCACCTGATGACCCTGCTCAGCGAGGCAGGCCGCTGAAACGGTGCCGGTATAGCCGATGCCAAACACGCTTACTCGTACCACATGACCCTCCTTTGGGTCTGAACGTCCGGGGCATTTTCGCGCCCGGAAAACACACTCTGACGGTTTTGATTCAACCGCATCGCCCGCGCGGTCGAGCCAATACGCTGCACCGTCCGGAAAAAGGCAACAGCGCGATTGTCAATAGCTGTATCCGCAATTTCTAAAGATACCGTATTCATGACCGTTTTTTAACCCGCCGGCGGTTTTCCGCGCGAAACGTCAATGATTGTGGCGCGGCAGGCGGCGGGCGATATCGCGAAATTCCTCGGCGCCGGCGATCGTGCCGCCGTCGGAAAGCTGCGTCACCGTCTGGCGGTAGAGCCGCTGCCACGGCGTCGCGTCGTCCGGCACTTTCGGCAGGCCCTCGGTCTTGCGTCTCTCGATTTCGGCGTCGTCGACCAGCATGTCGCAGCGCCCCTGATTGAAATCGATGCGGATCGTGTCGCCATCGCGCAGGAAGGCGAGGCCGCCGCCGGCAGCGCTTTCCGGCGCGGCGTTGAGGATGGAAGGACTGTCGGCCGTGCCGGATTGGCGTCCGTCGCCGATGGTCGGCAGGCTGGTGATGCCTTTCCTGATGAGGTGGTCCGGCGGTTGCATGTTCACCACCTCGGCGGACCCCGGCCAGCCGAGCGGCCCGGCGCCGCGGATCACAAGGATGGTGCGCTCGTCGATATCGAGCGCCGGATCGTTGATGCGGGCGTGGTAATCCTCCGAGCCGTCGAAGATCACGGCCTTGCCCTCAAACACGCCCTCATGGCCGGGTTCCATGAGATAACGCTCACGGAATGCATCGGATATCACGCTCATCTTCATGATCGCGAAATCGAAGAGATTGCCCTTCATCACCAGAAAGCCCGCGCGCTCCTGCATCGGCCTGGCGTAGGGCAGGATCACCTCGCGATCGACAGCCTCGCGCCCGTCGAGATTGTCGGCCATCGCCGCACCGGTGACGGTTGGCACATCGCCGTCCAACTTGCCGGCCTTCAGCAGTTCCCACATGATCGCGGGCACGCCGCCGGCGCGATGGAAGCGTTCGCCGAGATACTTGCCGGCCGGCTGGACATTGGCAAGCAGCGGTATGTCATAGCCATAATCCTGCCAGTCCTCCGGCTTCAGCTCTACGCCGGCGTGACGGGCGATTGCCGCCAAATGCGGCTGGGCATTGGTCGAGCCGCCGATCGCGGCATTGACGCGGATGGCGTTGAGGAAAGCCCGGCGAGTGAGAATATCGAGCGGGCGGATATTCTCGTTGACGAGCTCCACCGCGCGACGGCCAGTGCGGTAGCCCACCTGACCGCGCTCGCGATAGGCCGCCGGGATCGCCGCCGAGCCGGTCAGCGACATGCCGAGCGCCTCGGCCAGCGCATTCATCGTCGAAGCCGTGCCCATCGTGTTGCAATGGCCGACCGACGGGGCAGAATCGAGCGCTGCCTCCAGAAATTCCTCGCGGGTGATCTCGCCGGCGGCAAGCTTGCGCCGCGAGCGCCAGATCACCGTGCCGGAGCCGACGAGTTCGCCTTCATGCCAGCCATCGAGCATCGGGCCGCCCGAATAGACGATCGCCGGAATGTTGACGGTTGCGGCGGCCATCAGCGCCGAGGGCGTGGTCTTGTCGCAGCCGGTCGTCAGCACCACGCCGTCCAGCGGGTAGCCGTAAAGGATCTCCACGAGACCGAGATAGGCGAGATTGCGATCGAGCGCCGCCGTCGGGCGCTTGCAGTTTTCAAACAGCGGATGCGAGGGAAACTCGATCGGAATGCCGCCGGCATCGCGAATGCCGTCGCGGACCCGGCGCGCGAGATCGAGATGGTGGCGATTGCAGGGATTGATGTCGCTGCCGCTCTGGGCGATGCCGATGATCGGCCGGCCAGAGCGCAGCTCCTCCGGCGTGGTGCCATAGTTCATGAACCGCTCGAGATAGAGCGCGGTCATATCCGCATGGTCCGGATTGTCGAACCAGTCTTGTGAACGCAGGCGGCGATGCGACATTTCATTGTTCTCCCGATAGAGCTTTCCTCAGCCGCAAAGTGGCGAAACTCTCCGCCCCGGTCCACGGACTTCTTGCAGATTTTCGACTTTCTCCCTTCGAAAAAGGCCGTTGCCGGGCACTGCCACGACCTGCGATTGGAGCGCGGAACCGAAAAAACAGGCCGGTTGCGGAACGTTCGCGGCGTCAAGCCGTTTTACCGGATATCAATTTCAATCGGAGCAGAAAAATGAGTGGTATTATTTATCTCGTCGGTCTGATCGTGGTCGTCATGTTCATCCTGTCCGTTCTGGGTCTGGCGTAACCATGAGTGATATCGATCACAAACCCGTAACAACCGCCGCTGCAAGGCCGGGCGTCTCATACATCGAATGGGGCGCGATATTCGCCGGCGCCGTGGTTGCCGGCGCGCTGACAGTGGTGCTGACGCAGTTCGGCGCCGGGATCGGCATCGCAACCGCCGACCCGACGCTCGAAGATGGCCTCACATGGGGTATCTTCCTGGTGGGCCTGTGGCTGGTTCTCATCCCCTTCGCCAGCGCCAGCGCCGGCGGCTATGTTGCAGGCCGGATGCGCTCGCATTTCGGCGACGGCACGGAAGACGAGAGTGAATTCCGCGACGGCATTCACGGCATCGTCGTCTGGGCGCTCGCCACTGTCGCGATGGGTCTTGCAGCCGGGCTCTCGGCAGCGATCTCGTCCGCCATGGCCCCTGCCGCAGCGGATCCGGAAGTGAGCGCCGAAATGATGCAGCTGATGCAGTCCGCCTCCACGATCACCGCCTTCGCGGCAGGCGCCGGCGCTGTGCTCGGCGCGGCGGGCGCATGGTTTGCGGCCGTTGCCGGCGGCAACCACCGTGACGAAGGCATTGCGATCTCGGCCTTCCGCGGCCCGTTCTTCCGCCGCACGCAGCCGTAAGCATGGAAGCCAAAGCAACACAAAAGGGCCCTCAGAGGGCCCTTTTTCCTACCCTCCTGCGGCGCGCCCGCGGGATTTTGTCGTTTTGCGCCGGTTCAGGCGCTGGCGAACAGACAGCGCGATGCAACAGGGTTCTTGTATGCATAGCCGTCACCGCCCTTATCCTGCTCTCGCCGGCGTCTCCCTCTCTCGCACAATTGACGGAAGAGCCCACGCAGAGCGATAGCGCGCAGACTGTGCCGGGCGATGCCGATGCCCCTGCGGACACCGCGATCCGGAACCGCCTTGAGGGCATTTTCAGCCAGATCGAAGGGCTGTCGGCGGTCGAGGTGTCAGTGCACTATGGCGTTGTCACGCTTGGCGGTGAGGTGCAGGAGGCTCAGCTTGCAAGTCGCGCTAGGGAGCTTGCCAGCAGCCTTGACGGCGTCGTCGCCGTCAATGGCCGGATCATGGTCGAAACCTCGCTCGGCGAACGGCTGGAGCCGGTCTATGACAGGCTGGAAGACCGGACCGCGCAGGCGCTGAGCTACCTGCCCCTGCTGCTGGTGGCCTTCATCGTTTGCGTCGTCGTCATCGTTTTCGGCCTCTATCTCGCCTCGCGAAGCTGGCCGTGGTCGCGGATCGCGCCCAATGCCTTCATCGCCGATCTTCTGCGCCAGGTCGTCCGGATCGTATTCTACGTGATCGGCGGCGTTCTGGCGCTCGATATTCTTGGCGCAACCGCCCTGCTGGGCACGCTCTTGGGCGCCGCCGGCATCGTCGGCCTCGCCGTGGGCTTCGCGGTGCGCGACACCGTCGAAAACTATATCGCCAGTATCCTGCTCTCGATCCGCCAGCCATTCCGGCCCAAGGACCTTGTGAAAATAGACGCCTTCGAGGGCTTCGTGATCAGCCTGACCTCGCGCGCCACCATCCTGATGGAAGTTGACGGCAACCACATCCGCATCCCGAACGCCACAGTGTTCAAGAGCGCGATCACCAATTACACCGTCAATCCGCAGCGCCGCTTCACCTTCGAACTCGGCGTCAGCGCCGACAGCGATCTCGATATGGCCCTGAAGATCGGGCTTGAAACTATCGCAGCGCAGGACTTCATCCTCGATGACCCGGAGGCTGATGCCTGGATCGAGGAACTCGGCGATTCCAATGTGGTGCTCTATTTCGTCGGCTGGATCGACCAGTCCAGCACAAACTGGGCCAAGGCGCGATCCGAGGCGATGCGGCTGGTGAAGCGGGCGCTTGAATCCAACGGCTTCTCGCTGCCGGAGCCGATCTATCGCCTGCGTTTCGACGATGACGACCTCAAATCGGCGCTCAGCGGTTTCTCCGGCACGGAGGAAAGGCCGGTCGAATCCGCTCCCAGAAAGGTCCGAGAAGAAACGGCTGTTCCGCAAAACACCAACATCGACCCCAGCCTGCAGCGCCGCATGGAACGGGAGCGCCAGTCTCGCGGCCGGGGCGACCTCCTGAGCGAGAACGCGCCGACCGAGTTTGAAAGCGAATAGAGCCTCGGGGAAACGGTACGCCCGTGCCCCTCTGCTCCGTTCATCGACCCTTTCGATTGAGGGCAGAGCCCCCTCGCCTCACGCATCCTCGATATTGATCTCCCGCCAGATCGCCTCGGCGAAGGAATAGGCGGCGAACATGATGACGCCGGCGCCCATGGCGGCGAGCAGGATGGCGCCGAAGGGAAGCCCCTGAATGAACTCCATCGCCTCCTTGATGCCGGGCGTGCCGGAGGAATCGTCGGCCGTGAGACCGCGGAAGACCAGCATGACCGAAAGGATCGCGAACACCGCACCGCGCGCCATTAAACCGGCGATCGAAATCGGATGGACATAAGCCATCACCTCTTCCGACGCCTTCAGATGATCGGCGTATTTGCGCTTGAACGCCTTCACCCAATGGGCGATCGCAACGCCGGCGAAGATCGCCGCAAGGCCAAGCGAGACGGGCCGCGAGCCGATGAAGCCGGCAATATATTGCGCCGGCGACTGTCCCCCGCCCTCGCCGCCGGAGCCCGAAAACGCGATCAGCGATAACGCGTAGAATGCGAGCACGGTATAGGTGAAGGCGCTGGCCAGAAGTCCGGCGCGAACGGCAAGCCCTGTCGGTTTGGTGCCATGCTCATCAGGATCCATGACCGACTGGAACAACCGCCACACCGCGTAGCTCACCAAGCCGATGATCAACACCGCGATCAGCACCGCCCCGAAGGGCTGGCCGAGCAGCGTCTCCAGCGCGCCCTTGGTATCCTTGTTCTCGCTGGAGCCGATCGCCGCCAGAATGGCAAAGAAGCCGATGATCGTGTAGACTACGCCCCGGGCAAAATAGCCCGTGCGGGCCAGCGGTTTCAGCCATCTCGCGCCCTGCACCATTGAACGTTCCCCAATCCTGTTTTGCGTAAATAGACAGTGAGCCAACGTGCGGCCCGTGGCTTTGTTCCTCGCGCGGGGCACCGGCCCTAGGCCCCATCAGACCAAAGTGGCAAAGAGCCGAAACGCCGCTGCGCCTTGACCCCAACTCGTTTTCGGCGCTACATTTTTGCCTAAGAAGCGGTCAGGCGTATTTTTTGTGCAACAAAAGACGCGCCCAACGCGTTAGGGAGGGTGCTTCACCTTCGGTGAAGTCTGATAGTTTCTTTTCAAAACGAAACGCCGACCCGGCGATCCGGGCCGCGTATGATGGATTTTGCAAACGACACCGGGACAGGGGCCGCCCCGGTCAATCGCCTTTTTGCCCCGCAGGAGTTCGGTCCCGGCACGCCGCCGGTTGAAAATGAGGGAGGACTGACATGTCGACTTTGAGCAAACTGACCGCCGCGCTCGCGCTTTCCGCCAGCACCGCGACAATGGCGCAGGCGGATACAATCCGCTTCTGGACCACCGAGGAACAGCCGGAGCGCCTCGCCAAGCAGCAGGAAATCGCCGATCAGTTCAAGGAAGCGACCGGAAACGAGGTTCAGGTCATTCCGGTGACCGAGACCGATCTCGGCACCCGCGCCACCGCCGCCTTTGCCGCCGGCGACCTTCCCGATGTGATCTACCACACCGTGCAATATGTCCTGCCCTGGGCCGAAGCCGGCATTCTGGACGTCGAGATCAACGACGAGATCGTCAATGATCTGGGCATCGACACCTTCGCGCCCGGCGCGATCGAAATGGCGCAGTTCGAGGGGATGACCGCCGCCGTCCCGGTCGACGGCTGGACGCAAATGATTATCTACCGCAAGGACCTGTTCGACGAGAACGGCCTTGCCGCGCCGGATTCCTACGAGAATATCGCGACCGCGATCGAGGCGCTGCACAATCCGCCGGAGATGTACGGCTTTGTCGCAGCGACCAAGATCGACGAGAACTTCATGAGCCAGGTTCTGGAACATGTCTTCCTCGCCAATGGCGTGACCCCGGTCGATGAAAACGGCTTCAAGCCGCTGGATGAAGCGAAGACGATCGAGGTTCTGGAATTCTACAAGACGCTGGCCGATGCGTCGCCCGCCGGCGAGCTCTACTGGGACCAGTCGCGCTCGCTCTATTTCGATGGCAAGGCGGCGATGATCATCTGGTCGCCTTTCATCCTCGATGAGCTCGCCGGCCTGCGCGACAGCGCGCCGCCGACCATCAATGACGATCCGACCTCCACCGAACTGGCGCAGAAGACCGACGTCGTCACCACCTTCTCCGGCCCCTCCAATCCGGATGGCGCGGCCTGGGCCGATATCCGCTATCTCGGGGTGACCGCGGACGCCAATATCGATGTCGCCGCCGACTTCATCAAGTTCTCAATGGATGAGGGCTACATGAACACGCTGTCGATGGCCCCGGAAGGCAAGTTCCCGGTCCGTCGCGGCACGGCGGACGCGCCCACGGAATTCGTCGAGGAATGGGCGACGCTGCCGGTCGGCGTCGACCGCAAGGCCCCGCTTGCCGATCTCTACCCGGAAGCGACGGTGGACAAGATCGTGACCGGTCTTGAAACCGCCAACCGCTGGGGCGTGAAGGAGGGCCAGCTCGCGCTCGCCTCCAAGATGATCAACAGCCAGATCATCAATCAGGTCGTGCGCCAGTATATCGACGGCGAGATCGACGGACAGCAGGCCGTCGAAAGGCTCAACACGGAGCTCGGCGCAATCAACTGATTGCCCTTTCGGGAAAACCGCCGGGCGGGACTTCTGAACCGCCCGGCCGCTCCTGCAGCGCGTCCCCGCCGGGGGCGCGAACAGTCTCCAGGCCGGAAACGATCGCATGACAGACACAACCGAAACGACGCCGAAGGGGCCGCCCAAGACCATAGGCCGCATGGCAAGGCGCGAGATGCGTTTTGCCTATTCCATGCTCGCGCCGACCTTCCTCATCGTGCTCGCGGTCGTGCTGATGCCGCTGATCGCCAATTTCTGGATCTCGTTCAAGCCGGTCCAGCTCTCCGACCTGCGCCCGCCGCAGCTCAACATCAACGAGCGCATTCGCGGCGATATCGAAAACGCCGGCGATGCGGTGGAGCTCGAATACCGGTTGCGCAACACCTCGCAGGATGCCTCGATCTACGAGGCGGGCTTCGTGGACATCGTGCCCGATGGCCTGACGGTGACCGGCGTTGATGAGCGCTGCGTGGTCGAGGACCGGCAGGTGAGCTGCACGCTCGGCGATCTGCCGCCGAAATTCCGCGATAATATCCGCCTTCAGGTGATCGCCGACACGGCCTATCTTCAAACGCCCGTCAGCCCGCGTGACAGCGATCCCGCGCCCTTCGGCAGCGCGGAAAACATCCTGACCAATTTCGAGTTCACGCTCGACAATTTCGCCCGCATCTTCTCCTCGCAGGATTTCTGGAAGGTGCTGCGGGTCACCTTCTATTACACCGTGTTCGGCACGGCGAGCGCGCTGGTGCTGGGCCTGTTCGCCGCACAGCTTCTGAACCAGAGCTTTCGCGGGCGCACGGCGCTGCGCGGCCTGTTCCTGTTTCCCTATGTCGCCCCCGTCATCGCTGTCGCCTTCACCTGGGTGATCCTGCTCGATCCCTATTCGGGCACGCTCAACGCGCTCCTGGTGCGCTCCGGCATGATCGGCGCGCCGGTGGATTTCTTCGGCCAGCGCGATATCCCGATCTCCGTGTTCGGCCTCACCTTCAATTTCCCGGTGGCGCTGACGACGGTGATCGCCTTTGAAGCATGGCGCTATTTCCCGCTGTCCTTCCTGTTCATTCTGGCGCGGATGCAGGCGCTTTCCACCGATGTCTACGAGGCGGCCGAGATCGACGGCGCGACGCCGCTGCAGCAGTTCTGGTACATCTCTCTGCCGCAGCTCGTCGGCATTCTGGCGGTGCTGTTCCTGCTGCGCTTCATCTGGACCTTCAACAAGTTCGACGACATCTTCCTTCTGACCGGGGGCGCGGCCGGCACCCGCACGCTGACGGTCGATGTCTATGAGCAGGCCTTTGCCGTCTCCAATCTCGGCGCGGGCGCTGCGGTCGCAGTCGTGGTGTTCGTCGTGCTTCTGGCGTTCGCGTTGCTGTTCTTCAAATTCTCACCGCAGGATGAGGGCTGATGCGTATCGGAACCGGTTTCATCGCGGCCATCCTTCTCGGCGCTTTCTGGGGCGCGGTCTGGATGGTCGTCATCGGGCTGATCTACACGCTGTTTGCCGGCGAGGCGAGCGCGCCGCAGGTGTGGGTGGCCTCGCTCGCCGGCGCGGTGGCCGCAGCGATATACATACTATCGCCGGTGAAAACCCGCGACCGGCCGAAGGCGCGCGGCACACGGCTTAAGGCGATCGTGGCCATCGCCATCTTCGCGGTGCTGATGATCGTGACCTTCGGCGAGCCCTTCGGCCTGTCGCTGCTCTACTCCACGCTCTATCAGTTGATCGCGCTTGTCGCCTTCATCGCCGCCTTATGCTGGTCGATAGTGGCGGCGCTTCATGATCAGCCCGCCGGCAATATCGGCCGCTATCATCTGGAAGTCGTGTTCCTGCGGTTCATGAAGGGTCTCGGGCTGACGCTGTTCACCATCGTCGTGGCGCTGCCCTTCTATGTGATGGTGATGACGAGCTTCAAGAGCCAGCAATCGCTGGTCTCCAACCCGCTCGATCTCTCGATCGATCTGTCACAGGGGCTTTCCGGCCTGTTCAGCTCCTATATCGAGCTGTTCACCACCTATCACTTCGGCACGTTCCTGATGAATTCGGCGATCGTCTCGGTCGCCACCGTCGTGATCACGCTTGTTTTCGCCGTGCCCGGCGCCTATGCCGTGGCGCGGCTCAGGTTCCCCGGCCAGAACTTCCTGTCACGCTCGATCCTGCTGATCTACATGGTGCCGGCGATCGTGCTGGTGATCCCGCTCTATTCCGCCTTCTCCCAGATCGGGCTCAGAAACTCGCTGTTCGGGCTGATGATCGTCTACCCGGCCACCACCATTCCCGTCGCGCTCTACATGCTACAGGGCTATTTCCGCGGCCTGCCTTCCGAACTGGAGGAGGCCGGGCTTATGGACGGGCTGAAGCGGCCGGGCGTGATCCTGAAGATCACGCTTCCCCTTGCGCTCCCCGCGCTCGCCTCGGTCGCGCTCTACGTCTTCATGATCGCCTGGAACGAGTTCCTGTTCGCCTTCATGTTCCTCGACGACATCAACATGTTCACGCTCTCGCGCGGCGTCGTCTCGCTCAATTCGTCCGAGGTGCCGCGCCAACATCTGATGGCGGGCGCGGTGATCGCCACCGTGCCGGTGCTGGTCGTGTTCCTCTGGTTCGAACGCTTCCTGGTGGCGGGGCTGACGGCCGGCAGCGTGAAAGGATGAGCATGCATAGCTCGCTGAAACAACAGGCCATCGACATCCTGCGCATGAACGATCGCGGCGGCTACACCGTGCCGACCGCGCGGCTCTACCCCTATCAGTGGGAATGGGATTCCGTATTCGCGGCGCTCGGCTTCGCCACCTTCGACCGCGACCGTGCATGGGCAGAAATCGAAACGCTGTTTTCCGGCCAGTGGGCCGATGGCATGGTGCCGCATATCATCTTCCACAAGACCGATCCGGACTATTTTCCCGGCCCGGAAATGTGGAAATCCAACACCGTGCCCCCCTCCTCCGGCCATTCCCAGCCGCCGGTCGCCGCAAGCGCGATGCTGACGATGATGAAGACCGGCGGCGCGATGGATCGCGCGCGGGCCGAGGCGCTGTTCGAAAAGCTCGTCCGGTGGCATCGCTGGTTCCACACCTATCGAGACCCGGATGAGACCGGCGTGGTCGGCATCATCCATCCGTGGGAATCCGGCCGCGACAACTGCCCGGACTGGGATATCGGCATGGCGCAGGTGGCCGTGCCCGAGGATCTCGGCGACCTGCCGCGCCGCGACATCACCCATGTCGACCCGTCCGAACGCCCGACGGCGGAGCAATATAACCGCTATCTCGCCATCGTGAAATTCGGCCATGAATGCCGATGGGATCATCTGGAAATCGCCCGCAACGGCCCGTTCTTCATGGTCGATCCCTGCGTCCAGTTCGCGCTGATGCGCGGCGACCGCGACCTTGCCGAACTTGCCGGCGAATTCGGCGAGCCCGGCATCCGCGATGAATGCGAGGCGTGGCTGAAGCGCTCCAAGGAAGGCTGCGAAAGCTTCTGGAGCGATGCGGTCGGCGGCTTCGTTGCGAAGGACCTGCGCTCCGGCGGGCTCTCGACCGCCTTTACCAATGCGTCGGCCATGGCGCTCTACGCCGATGCCGGTACACCCGACCAGCAGGGGCGCTCGATCGCCGAAATCGCCGCCATTCTCGACAATTGCACCTATGGTTTCCCAAGCTGGGACCCGCGCGACGACCAGTTCGAAAGCCGACGCTACTGGCGCGGGCCGATCTGGTCGGTCGTTAACTACATGATCGGCCTCGGCCTTGCCGAAAAGAGCGAGATGGCGCTTGCCGAACGGCTTCGGGCCGACACCCGCAAGGCGGTGGAAAAATCCGGCTTCTACGAATATTTCGACCCGCTTTCCGGTGAGGGTCTGGGCGGAAAGCTGTTTACCTGGACGGCGGCCATTCATCTCGCCTGGGCCATGGGCGACGACATGCTGCAGGCGGAAGGAGACTGATATGGGCGCGATCAAGCTCGAAAACGTGGAAAAATGGTTCGGCGACCTGCAGGTCATCAAGGGCATCGACCTCGAGATTGCCGATGGCGAGTTCGTGATCTTCGTCGGCCCCTCCGGCTGCGGAAAATCGACGTTGCTCCGGATGATTTCCGGCCTCGAGGAGACCAGCCGCGGACGTATCCTGCTCGACGGCGACGACGTCACCGACCGGCTGCCGTCGGAGCGCGGGCTTTCCATGGTGTTCCAGTCCTACGCACTCTACCCGCACATGAATGTGCGCGAAAACATGGGGTTCTCGTTGAAGACAGCCGGCAGCCCGAAATCGGAAATCGAGGAAAAGGTCGGCCGCGCCGCCGAAATCCTCAAACTCGACGACTATCTCGACCGCCGCCCCAAGGCGCTGTCCGGCGGCCAGCGCCAGCGCGTCGCGATTGGCCGCGCGATCGTGCGCGAGCCGAAGGGTTTTCTGTTCGACGAGCCGCTTTCAAACCTTGATGCCGCGCTCAGGGTCGAGATGCGCTTCGAGATCGCCCGCCTCCACGAAACGCTCGGCACGACAATGATCTACGTGACCCATGATCAGGTCGAGGCGATGACGCTTGCCGACAGGATCGTGGTGCTGAAGGACGGAAGGATCATGCAGATCGGGACGCCGCGCGAACTCTACGAAAAACCCGACAACCTGTTCGTTGCGCAATTCATCGGCTCGCCGAAGATGAACATCCTGCCGTGTACCGGCGGGGACGGGAAATACGCCATCGAGGGCCATGGCGGCGGCGCGCTGCCGGATGGCACAGGCGATGCGCCGACATCGCTCGGCATCCGTCCCGAACATATCGACGTCGTCGCTCCCGGAGAGGGGCAGGTCACCGGCAAAGTCGAGATCGACGAATATCTCGGCTCCGACACCTTCCTCTATGTTGATTGCGGCACCGCCGGCCGCCTGATCGTGCGCGTGGCGGAAATCGAGGCCGGCATGCGCGGCAAGCAAGTCGGGTTGAAATTCCGGTCGGAAAAATTACACTTTTTCGATGAATCAGGGGCCTCGATCTGACCCGGACGCATCGCCGGCCCCGCGCGCAATTGAAAAAGGCCAGGGAGGCGTCATGACCGTCAAGCGGATCGTTGCCAACATCGCCACACAGTCGATAACGGAGCGCCGCCGCTTCTATGAGGAATTGCTGGGGCTGAAGGCGGTGATGGATCACGGCTGGATCGTCACCCTGGCATCCGACGAACGCGCGCTGGTCCAGATCGCCTTCGCGAGCGAAGGCGGTTCCGGCACGCCGGTGCCCGATCTTTCCATCGAGGTCGATGATCTTGACGAGACCCTCGCCCGGGTGGAGGCGATGGGACTTGCCCTCGCCTATGGTCCCGCCGATGAACCCTGGGGCGTGCGTCGTTTCTTCGTGCGCGATCCCGATGGCCTGCTGCTCAACATCCTCGTCCACGCCGACTCGGCGTGAGCGTCAGGAAGACGGGCACACAAACGGCGTCTTGCGTCCGCCGTCATAGGGAATGGCGTAGCCGCCGGTCAGCAGCAATGTGCTGAGATCGCCCTTTTCCGGCACGCCGACATCTGCGACCACGCGGCCGAAATACTTGTCGCCCGCGATCTCGCGCAACTCCACCCGGTCGCCCTCGTGCAGCAGCGAGATCACATAGTCCTTCGCGATATTGGCCGCTTCCTTCTCGGCCCCGCAGGACGAGCGGAGCTCCGGCGTATCCACCCCGCGCACCCGAACAAGCGTCTCGATGATCTGCCCCGGCCAGGGCCGCGCCTCGACCGCGATCGTATCGCCATCGACGACCCGCACGACCTCAGCGCTCACCGGCCCGGCGAATATCTCGACGGCGCCGGCGACAGGCGGCAGCGACAGGAAAACGGCGCAGAACAGGGCGCATGTGGAAAAGGGGTGATTCATGACAAAGGAATTTATTCCTTTGCTTCCGCCGCATCAATAGGAATTTTTACCCATAGTTAAAAATCGATTGCACGACCCTTGATCTCCCAGTCTCCAAACCGGGCCGGGTCCAGTCCGCCGCGGCCACCGAGTTCGGTTGCCGGCTTGCCGGCCGCGCGTGCGGCCTCGCGGCGACGTTCCTCGGCCTCGGCAAGCGCCCGCTTGGCGGCTTCGGGCAGGTCGCGGTGCTGCGCGTCGGGCTCGTCAGCGGGCTTTTCCGGCATCGACGTCAGCGCCGCCAGATCGGCTGCCGATGGCAGGCCGGCGATATCGTTTTCGTTGCTGTTGCCGTCGTTTCCGTCTGTCATGCCACGTCTCTCGCCAATCAAATCCCGCAAATCCCGCGGTCGCCGCAATATTGATATATGCGCGACCATGCCCCAATTATAGGGCAAGCTTCAACCAATCTGAAGAGTTCCTCATTGTCGCTTCAGGAGACCAGGACATGAATTTCGTTCGCACCGCCATGCTGCTCGCCGCGATGACGGCGTTGTTCATGGGCATCGGCTATATGCTCGGCGGCCAGAGCGGCATGGTAATCGCCTTCCTCGTCGCCGCCGCCATGAACGTTTTCTCCTACTGGAATTCCGACCGCATGGTGCTGAAGATGTATGGCGCCCAGGAGGTCGACGAGCGCACGGCGCCGGAATTTTACGGCATGGTGCGCGAACTTGCAGGCCGCGCCGGTCTGCCCATGCCCAAGGTCTATCTCTATGACAGCCCGCAGCCGAATGCGTTTGCCACGGGGCGCAACCCGCAAAACGCGGCCGTCGCCGCTTCGACCGGCATTGTAAAAATGCTCTCCCGCGAAGAACTGGCGGGCGTGATGGCTCATGAGCTCGCCCACGTCCAGCATCGCGACACGCTGACCATGACGATCACCGCGACCCTTGCCGGCGCAATCTCCATGCTCGCCAATTTCGCCTTCTTCTTCGGGCGCGGCCGTGACAATCCGCTCGGCATTGTCGGCGTTCTGCTGATGATGATCGTCGCCCCGATGGCGGCAGCACTTGTGCAGATGGCGATCAGCCGCACCCGCGAATATTCGGCCGACAGGCGCGGCGGCGAGATCTGCGGCAACCCGATGGCGCTTGCCTCGGCGCTACAGAAAATCCATCACGGCGCCCAGGCGATCCACAATGAGCGCGCCGAGCGCAACCCGGCGACGGCGCACATGTTCATCATCAACCCGCTTTCGGGTCAGAACATGGACAATCTGTTTTCGACCCACCCCAACACCGAAAACCGGATCGCGGCACTGCGCGATCAGGCCGCAAGCATGGGGCAGACCTCGACGCAGGGCTACCGGCCTGCTACAGCGACCCGCAGATCGCAGTCGGTTCCCAACACCGGCAACGGCAATGAACCGCCCTTCAAAGGTCCCTGGTCTTGAATGATGACATGAAGCGGACGGCCCCGAAAAAGGACCGTCCGACCGATAAGCCCGGCTACGCAGCCCGCGCCGCCGCCTCCAAAATCCTCGCCGCCGTGGTCGACCGCAAGACGCCGCTCGACGGCATGATCGACACCGAACACGGCAATGCCGCCTATCGCGCGCTCGGCCCCGCCGACCGGGCGCTCACCCGCGCGCTGGTGCTGACCACGCTCCGTCACAAGCCGATGATCGATCAGGCGATCGCCTCGCTGCTCGACCGTCCGTTGCCGGGCGGCGCGCGGGCGCTGTCGCATGTGCTGGCGATCGCCGCCGCGCAGATCCTCTATCTCGACGTGCCCGATCACTCAGCCGTTGATATCGCCGTGGAACAGGCCAATGCCGATCCGCGCAACAAGCGCTTTGCCGGTCTCGTCAACGCCGTGCTGCGCGGCATGACGCGCCGCAAGGCGAAAATCCTGGACGAACTTGAAGGCGTCAGCCCGATCCCCGACTGGTTCGCGGAGCGGCTGACCGCCGTCTATGGCGCGGATACCGCCCACGCCATCGGCCGCGCCCAGCTTCAGCCGCCGACGATCGATATCTCCGTCAAATCCGACCTGGAAGGCTGGGCCGCGCGGCTTGGCGGCACGGTTCTGTCCACCGGCACGATCCGCCTCGATGCGCCCTCCGGCGCCGTATCGGACATGGATGGCTTTGCCGAGGGGGAATGGTGGGTGCAGGATGCAGCCGCCGCGATCCCCGCAACGCTGTTCGGCGATCTCACGGGCCAGCGCGTGATCGACCTCTGCGCCGCCCCCGGCGGCAAGACCGCGCAACTGATCATGCAGGGCGGCCAGGTGACTGCGCTGGAACGCTCCAAAAGCCGGCTCCGGCGGCTGGAACAGAACCTTTCCCGGCTGCAGCTTTCCGCCGAAACCATCGCCGCCGACATGATGGAATACCAGCCGGAAACGCTCTTCGACGCCGCCCTTCTGGATGCGCCGTGCTCTTCCACCGGCACCGCGCGCCGGCATCCGGACGTGTTCTGGACCAAGGATTTCTCCGACATCGAAAAGCTGGCGGAGGTGCAATATGCCATGGCGCGGCGCGCGCTCGATCTGGTGCGCCCCGGCGGCATCGTGATCTTCTCCAACTGTTCGCTCGATCCGCTGGAAGGCGAGACCGTCGTCGAGCGGCTCCTGGCCGAGGGCGCACCCGCCGAGCGCGCGGCGTTCCCGGCCGGAAAACCGGACGCGCTTGTGCCGTTCTTCGATCCCCAGGGCGCGATCCGGACCACACCGGCGGCCATGCTTGACGGCAAGACCGGCCTCGATGGCTTCTACGCCGTCGCGCTCCGGCGCACAGACGGGTAAGCAAAAACTGACGTAGCACAACCTGTTAAGCAAGTGTTCAGGCTCTTGCGCTACCCCGTAAGGTCGGGTCATGCCGGTTTCCGGCGAACGAAACAAACAAAAAGGGTCTGAAATTGGTTTTTCCGGGCGCGGAAATCGCACGATATGCCTTTCTGTACGCCGAGGAATCCCTCCGGCGCGCCAGGGCGGCCGTATTGTCGCTGCCATTGCCGCGCTGGCCCGGCGGCGCAACGCCGCAATTGCTTGTCGCGCCCACAGACCTGCGCATCGCCGATCCGCTGGAAGGCGAGGACATCGTCTCCGGCCGCTTCGCCTTTACCGGCGAGCTCCTGCTGACGGAAGGCCGACCGCTGTTCTCCTGCGAAATGCCGAGCCCGAACTTCGAGCGGATCGTGTCCGGCTTCGGCTGGCTGAGGCATCTGAGAACCCAGCGCGACAGCAGCGCGAACGAGTTCGCCCGCGCCGCGGTGCTGAGCTTCCTGCGCCGCCACCGCACGCGAACGGGCCCGAGCTTTGCGACGGAAACGGTGGCGATCCGGCTCAACGCCTGGCTCTGCCACTCCACCGTCATTCTCAAGGGCGCGGACGCCGCCTTCTACCGCCGTTTCATCGATGCCGTCATCAGCCACGAGCGCTTGCTGCGCCGGCGGTATCGCGGCATGGCGCGCGACGAGCTAAAGCTGCAGGTCGCCATGACGCTTGCGATGGCCTCGATCAGCCTCGATCTTTCCGACCGGCGCAAAGCCGAGGCGCGGCAGCGGCTTGATGACGAGCTTGCCCGCCAGATCCTTCCCGATGGCGGCCATGTCTCGCGCTGCCCCGACGCGCTGCTGCGGCTTCTGCTCGGCCTGCTGCCGCTCAGGCAGACCTACATCAATCTCGAACAGCCGCTGCCCAAGCGCCTGCTCGCCAGCATCGACCGGGCCTATGCGGCGCTGAACTTCTTCCGCCACAGCGATGGCGAGCTTGCGCTTTTCAACGGCTCGGGCCGGGTGCCCTCGACCGCGCTATCGGCGCTTCTGCGCTATGACGAGATCGGCAGCGCCGGATTCAAGGCCCTGCCCCATACCGGTTTCCAGCGGCTGGAGGCTGGCGGTACCGTGCTGCTCGTCGATGCCGGCAAGCCGCTCTCCGCGCATCTGTCGAAGACCGCCCATGCCAGCGCGACCGCCTTCGAACTGTCATCCGGCAGGAACCGTTTCATCGTCAATGCCGGCGTTCCCGCCGCCCCGCGCGGCGATGCGGCCCGCATGGCGCGCGCCACCGCCGCCCATTCCACCGTCACGATCGACGACCACTCCTCGATCCGGTTCTCCCGCTCGACGTTTCTCGGCCCCGTCGCCTTTGGCGGCCTGCGCCATATCGCAGTTGAACGGGATGAGGACGAGCGCGGCGATGACCGCCTCGTCATGCGCCATGACGGCTATCTGTCGCGGTTCCGGCTCTATTGCGAACGCAGCCTTGCGCTGTCGCCGGACGGGCGCACGATCTCCGGCATCGACCGGTTCCGCCGCCCGCACGACGCCCTGCCGCTTGCCCGCGACGGCCATGTCGCCACCATCCGCTTCCACCTCCATCCGGCGATCTGGACGATGCGGGAGGATGCCGACACGATCTTCATGACCGCGCCGGACAATGAAAGCTGGCTGTTTTCCGCCCCGGGCTTTGCGCCTGAAATCGAAGACGACGTCTTCTTCGCCGCAAGCACGGGCGCCAGAGCCTCGCACCAGATCGTGATCACCGCCGACATCGCCGAACACGCCGACATCGCCTGGCAATTCAAACGTCTGGACTGAGGCGACTTCTTATAAGTGGACACAGCGAGAAGCCCTTCGGGCAGCGGTTTATAATTCCCGCGCGCCATGCTAAAGCGCCGCAGGTATCCCCGTATTTCAGCGCTGCGCCCTCCGCAGCGACCGCCCGAAGGACATCGCCATGGCTGTCGCCTCCAAGAAAATTCCCGCACCCGATCTCGTCACCGTGAAAACCGCGCTGCTTTCGGTTTCCGACAAAAGCGGCATCGTCGAATTCGCGAGCGCGCTTGCGGCGCAGGGGATCAGGCTGCTGTCGACCGGCGGCACCCACAAGGCGCTGGCCGAGGCCGGCCTTGAGGTGACCGACGTTTCAGCCGTCACCGGCTTTCCCGAGATCATGGACGGTCGCGTCAAGA
This sequence comes from Martelella sp. FOR1707, assembly GCF_053484265.1. Classification (NCBI taxonomy): domain Bacteria; kingdom Pseudomonadati; phylum Pseudomonadota; class Alphaproteobacteria; order Hyphomicrobiales; family Aurantimonadaceae; genus Martelella; species Martelella sp. FOR1707. The sequence continues at coordinate 307,937 of NZ_JBAKFP010000006.1, forward strand.
CGCTGCATCCGAATGTCCATGGCGGCCTGCTGGCAATCCGGGACGACGAGGAGCATCAGGCGGCAATGCGCGAGCACGGCATTTCCGGCATCGATCTCGCGGTCATCAACCTCTATCCGTTCGAGGAAGTCCGCGCCGCCGGCGGCGACTATCCGACGACGGTGGAAAACATCGATATCGGCGGCCCGGCGATGATCCGCGCGGCGGCCAAGAACCATGCCTATGTAACCGTCATCACCGACCCGGCCGATTACGACGAGGTGCGCGAGGCGATCGAAGCCGGCAATGGCGCCGTGCCCTATGCCCTGCGCCAGACGCTCGCCGCCCGCGCCTATGCCCGCACCGCCGCCTATGACGCCGCGATCTCCGGCTGGTTCGCCGAGGCGCTGTCGCTGGAAAACCCGCGCCATATGACGCTTGGCGGCACGCTGCGCCAGGAGATGCGCTATGGTGAAAACCCGCACCAGTCGGCGGCCTTCTACGTCACCGGCGACAAGCGCCCGGGCGTGGCGAACGCCGTCCAGCATCAGGGCAAGCAGCTTTCCTACAACAATATCAACGACACCGACGCGGCCTTCGAACTGGTCGCGGAGTTTCCGCCGGAGATGGCGCCTGCCTGCGCCATCATCAAGCACGCCAACCCCTGCGGCGTCGCGCGGGCCGGGACGCTTGCCGAGGCCTACAAGCGGGCGCTTGCCTGCGACAGCCAGTCGGCCTTCGGCGGCATCGTCGCGCTCAACAGCACGCTCGATGCCGAGACCGCGTCGGAGATCGTCAAGCTGTTCACCGAGGTGATCATCGCGCCCGACGCCGATGATGCCGCCCGCGAAATCCTCGCCGCCAAGAAGAACCTGCGCCTGCTCACCACCGGCGGCCTGCCGGATCCGCGCGCCCGCGGCATGAATTTCAAGACGGTTGCCGGCGGCTTCCTGGTGCAGTCGCGCGATACCGCGATGATCGACGAGATCGCCCTCAACGTGGTCACCGAACGCGCGCCGACCGACCGCGAGCTTGAGGACATGAAGATGGCCTTCGCGATCGCCAAACACGTCAAGTCGAACGCGATCGTCTATGTGAAGGACGGCCAGACCGCCGGCATCGGCGCCGGCCAGATGAGCCGCATCGATAGTGCCCGCATTGCCGGCATCAAGGCCGAGGAAGCCGCCAAGGCCGCCGGCTGGCCCGAGCCGATGACGCGCGGTTCGGCGGTTGCCTCGGAGGCCTTCTTCCCGTTTGCTGACGGCCTTCTGTCAGCCGTCGCCGCAGGCGCCACCGCCGTGATCCAGCCGGGCGGCTCGATCCGCGATCAGGAGGTGATCGACGCCGCCAACGCCAATGGCGTGGCGATGGTGTTCACCGGCGTCAGGACTTTCCGTCACTGACGGCCACGGCCACGGCCGCCGGCACGAACAGCGCCAGCCCCGCGACCAGAAACACAAGCAGGCTCGCCATGCCGATATTCGGCGAGCCCGTCCAGCTTGTGAGCACCGCGAAGCCCGCGGTCGCCATGAAGCTCGTCAGCCGACCCGTGAGCGAGAACAGGCCGAAGAAGCGGCCGGCTTCAGCGCGGTCCACCGCCCGCGCCAGAAACGCGCGCGAGCCCGCCTGCACGGGCCCGAATGCCAGGCCGATGATCACGCCATAAAACAGGAACGCCTTTTCCGCGCCCGACGAGAACAGCCCGGTACCAGCCGGCGCAAGCGGCACCAGGCCGAACGCCGTGGCATCGACGCTTGTCGACACCACGCCCAGGGTCGCGAAGATCAGCATCGAAAGGGTGACGATCACCACCCGCCCTGCCCCGAAGCGCGTGCCGATACGGGCGGCGCAGAAGCAGCCGAAAATGGCGGCGACGTTGAGGATCATGCCGTAGATGCCGATCTCGGTGATCGACCAGTCGAACATGGAGGCGGCAAACGCGCCGCCCAGGATCAGCAGACCGTTGAGCCCGTCCATATAGAGCATACGCGCGACAAAGAAGCGAAACAGCGCCGGACGCTTCCTGAGGCTGACAAGGGTCGCGAAAAAGTCCGCAAGCCAGCCCTTCAACCGTCTCCCCGCCGCGCCGGTTTTCACATGATCGGGCGTCAGCAGGATCATCGGCATCAGAAACACCAGATACCACAGCGCCGAAAGCGGCCCGGCAAGGCGCGCCGGCTCGCCTTCGGCGGCCGACAGCCCAAACAATGGCGGATTGCCGAGGATGGTAAGGCCGGTATCGGGATCGGCGGAGAGGAACAGCAGGAACAGGATGAGGAAGATCATGCCGCCGAGATAGCCCATCCCCCAGGCGTCGTTGGAAATCCGGGTGATCGCGCCCCGCTCGACCAGACGGGGCAGCATGGCGTCGTTGAAGACCACCGAGAGCTCGGCGGCCACCGTGGCGAGCACGATCATCACCGCCGGCCAGAAATAGCCGCTCCCCGGCGCGGCCTGCCAGAGCATGCACAGCGCCGCGATCTGGATGATGGCGAGGCTGCCGATGAAGCGCTTGTTGCCGCCGGTTGAATCCGACAGCGCGCCGGCCAGCGGGGCGGTAAGCGCGATCACCACGCCCGCCACCGTCGCCGCATTCGCCCAGGCCGTCTGGCCCGCCACCTTGTCCGGGCCGAGCGAGGCCACGAAATAGGGGCCGAAGATGAAGGTGATGATCACCGTGAAGAAGGGCTGCGCCGCCCAGTCGAAAAACATCCAGCCAAGGATGCCCGACCGGCCCGCCGCGCGTTCGTCCGCCTCGCCCTCAGCCAGTGTCAACCCCGTCGCCCCTTATCCACGCCTGCCATTATCCGATAGAATGGCGACAGGCGTTTCGCAAGCGCTCAGATGAGATCGCGCGCCAGATCGCTGAGCAGGCCGGCCGCCACGGTCGTCTTGGCGATGGTCGGATCGCCCGACGCCGCGAGACGCGAAAGCTGATCGGTGACCTGCAGCACACGCTGGGCATGCGCCTCGCGCCAGGCCTCGACGGGTTCTTCCGCCTCGCCATGGCCGATCAGCGCGTTGGCGGCGAGATCGCGCCGGCTTGCGGAAATCTGGTCCATGGAACGGGCGAGCGCCAGCGAATCGTAGAAGTCGGTCGGGCTCATCCGGGCCGCCGCAGAGAGCAGCGGCGAGACGTAGAACATCCGCGTCACCTCGAAATAGGCCCTGGCGGCCTTTTCCAGGCTGTGGCCGCTGCGGCTCGCGATCTGCAGCGCCTCCGGCACGAACATCATCGCCAGATGATGCGCGAGCCGCCGCGACAGCGTCTCCGGCACGCCGGCCTGCCGCCAGCCGGCCTCCTGGTCCGCCAGCCACTCGGCCCGCGCCTCCGGCAGCAGACCCTCGATATCCGTCTCGAACAGCGAGAAGGCATCGCGCAGCTTCTTGACCGACCCGGCGATATCGCCTTCGGCCAGCCCGTTGCGCAGCAGAAGATGGGTCAAAATCCGGAACAGATAGCGAAGCTGCGCATAGATCGCGTTCTGGACATCGCCATCGATCGTGCCGTCCAGCGCATGGACGGCCTGCCAGACATCCTCCATCGCGAAACCGTCACGGGCGATGATCGCGGCCTTGACCACCTCGGCCGGCGTCGCCGCCGTCATGTCGCAGGCGTTGATCACGAATTCCGGACCGCCGCGGTTGATAACGTCATTGGCAAGCCCGGTGGAAATGATTTCCCGGCGCAGGCGGTGGCCGGCGATATCGTCGGAGAATGCCTTGCGCATGCGTTCCGGGAAGTAGTCGTAAAGCACCGGCTCCATATAGGGATCGTCCGGCAGACCGCTTTCCAGGATCTGGTCGAACAGCACGATCTTGCCGTAGGAGAGCAGCACGCCGGTTTCGGCCCGCGTCATCGCCTGATCGGCCTGGCGGCGCGTCTTCAGCGCCTCCTCGTCCGGCAGCATTTCCACGGCGCGGTCGAGATGCCCCTCGCGCTCCAGCACGTCCATCATCCGCGACAGCGACAGCAGGCTCTGCAGCCCCTCGCGGGTGCTGAGCGAGATCGCCAGCGTCTGGAGATAGTTGTTTTCGAGCACGATTTCGGCCACCGCCTCGGTCATCTCCGCCAGCAGGTGGTCGCGGTCCTCGCGCGAAAGCCGGCCGGCGCGCATTGCGGAGGCCAGCGCGATCTTGATGTTGACCTCGACGTCGGAGCAGTTGACGCCGGCGGAATTGTCGATTGCGTCGGAATTGCAGCGCCCGCCCTTCAGCCCGAAGGCGATGCGGCCCTTCTGGGTGACGCCGAGATTGGCGCCCTCGCCGATCACCTTGACGCGAAGCTCGTTGGCATTGATGCGGATCGCGTCATTGCCGCGATCGCCGACCTCGGCATTTGTCTCGCCGGCGGCCTTGATATAGGTGCCGATGCCGCCGAACCAGAGCAGATCGACCTCGCTCTTGAGGATCGCGGTCATCACATCGAACGGCGAATACTCCTCCGCCTTGAGACCGATCGCTGCGGCCGCCTCGGGCGTCAACCGGACCGATTTCTCGTTGCGGGAGATGATCATCCCGCCCGCAGACAGCTTCTCCCGGTCATAATCCTGCCAGCTCGAACGCGGCAGGTCGAACAGCCGCTTGCGCTCGGCAAAGCCCGTTGCCGGATCAGGATCGGGGTCGATGAAGATATCGCGGTGGTCGAAGGCGGCCACCAGCCGGATCTGTTCCGACAGCAGCATGCCGTTGCCGAACACGTCGCCCGACATATCGCCGACGCCCGCCACGGTGAACGGCGTGGTCTGGATATCGATGTTCATCTCGCGGAAATGCCGCTTCACCGCCTCCCAGGCGCCGCGCGCGGTAATGCCCATCTTCTTGTGGTCGTAGCCCGCCGAACCGCCGGAGGCGAAGGCGTCGTCGAGCCAGAAGCCCGCCTCCTGCGCCAGCGCGTTGGCGGTATCCGAGAAGGTCGCCGTCCCCTTGTCGGCGGCGACGACGAAATAGGGATCGTCCTCATCGGCGCGCACCGTGTCCTTCGGCGGCACCACCTCGCCGTCGATGATGTTGTCGGTTATCGACAGAAGGGTGCGGATATAGCTCTTGTAGGCCTCGCGTCCGGCGTTGAACACCTCCTCGCGGCTGCCGCCGACCGGCAGGTTCTTCGGGTAGAAGCCGCCCTTGGCGCCGACCGGCACGATCACGGCGTTCTTCACCTGCTGGGCCTTGACCAGCCCCAGCACCTCGGTGCGGTAGTCCTGGCCGCGATCCGACCATCTCAGCCCGCCGCGCGCGACCTTGCCGAAGCGCAGATGCACGCCTTCCACCTGCGGGCCGTAGAGATAGACCTCGCGGAACGGCCGCGGCTGCGGCAGGATGGCAAGCGACTGCGAGGCGAACTTGAAGGCGAGGTTTGGCCGCGGCGCGCCGTTCTCGTCGGTCTGGAAATAATTGGTCCTGAGCGTCGCGTCGATCAGCTTGACGAACAGCCGCAGGATGCGGTCGTCATCGATATTCGGCACGCCTTCCAGCCCTTCCGTGATCGTGCCGCGGGCGCTTTTCATGCCGTCGCTGCGGGCGTCATCGGAAAGTGCGGGGTTGAAGGCTGTCTCGAACATGGAAAACAGGGCCCGCGCGATAACCGGATACTGGCAGAGCGAATGGGCGATATAGTCTCCGGTGTAGTTGACGCCGGCCTGGCGCAGATATTGCGCATAGGCGCGCAACACGTTGGCCTGACGCCCGCTGAGCCGCGCCAGCAGAACCAGCCGGTTGAAGCTGTCATTGCTGATCGCGCCCTGGAAGGCGTCGACGAAGGCTTCTTCCAGACGGTCGCCATCGGCCTCCAGATCGACATCGCTTTCGACCAGCAGTTCCATGTCGTGGAGGACAACCTCGGTGCTGGCAGCGCCGCTCTCGGCATATTCCAGTTCGAAGGTCCGCTCCGAGACGACGGAGAAGCCGAGATTTTCCAGAAGCGGCACGCGCCGCGACAGCGGCACATGGGAGCCCCCGTGGAAAATCTTGAGACGGAGCACCTCCGCCTCTTCCTCATGTCGGTCGCGGTAGAAATCGATGCGCATGCCCTTCTTGGCCGCGTCGCCGATCAGCCCGAGATCAGCATAGGCCTCATCCGGGGAGAAGGCCTCGTGATAGGCCTCGTTTGCCTCGATCTCCGGCGCGCCGGGACCGGCCAGTTCCTTGAACCGCTCCGTCCAGTCGGCGGCAAGCCTTGTGACCTCGGCCTCGAGTTCGGCCTGCGGCACGTCCGGCGTCTTGTCCATGCTGCGCCGCCCGATGATGAAATGCACCCGCGCCGAACGCCCCTCGGGAAACGAGGGATAATAGGCGGACACCCGGCCCTTGTAGACGCTGGCCAGATAGTCGCCGATCTTCTCGCGCAGGCGGGAATCATAAAGGTTGCGCGGTACATAGACGAGCACCGAGACGAAACGGTCGAAATTGTCGATCCGGCTCAGCACCCGGATGCGCGGCCGGTCGGCAATCGCCATGATCTGCTCGCAGAAATCGGCAAGCAGCGGCACCGGGGCCTGGAACAGTTCGTCGCGCGGATAGGATTCCAGAATGTTCTGCAGCATCCGGCCCGCATGGCTCTTCGGTTCGTAACCGAAGCGGCGGGTGACATCCGCGATCTTGGCGCGCAAGAGCGGAATGCGCACCGCCGACTGGGTATAGGCGGTGAAGGTGAACAGGCCGACGATCCTGAGTTCGCCGACCACCTCGCCGTTTTCGCCGAAACGCTTGACGCCGATATAATCCATATACGCGCGGCGATGAACCGTGGAGGTGGTGTTGGCCTTGGTCACCAGAAGCAGTTTCGGACTTTCCAGAAAGCCGATGATTTCCGGCGTCGAGACCACGGGATTGGGGCCGCGCCGCAGCACCCGCATTTCCGGATCGGAGAGGATGCCGATCGCCGCATCCGGCACATGCTCGACCCGCGCGCCATCCGCATCCTTGAGATAGACAAGCTCGCGCATGCCGAGGAAGGTGAAATTGCCATCGCGCAGCCAGGCGAGAAAGGCAAGCGCCTCCTCCCGGGCATCCGCGACGGCAGCCGGGGCGCGGGTTTTGATTTCGTTCATCGCCGTTTCGAGCTTGGCCAGCATTTCCGGCCAGCCGGCGACCGCGAGGCGAACATGGTTCAGGATATATTCGAGCTGCGCCTTCAACCGCGCGCGCGTTTCCGGCGCGAGCTGGCGGACATGGACCTGGACATGGCTGATGCGGTCGTCCTCGGCATGCTCGATGTCGGATGAAAACGCCACCGGCGCCTGTCCCGGCGTGACGACCAGGATCGGGTGAACGGCCAGCATGAAATCATTAGTGAATTCCGCGATCTCCGCCATCACCGAATCATAGATGAACGGCATGTTGCGGTCGGTGACCGTGATCACATCGGTTGCAATACCTTCCGGCGCGATGCCTTCGACCGCGCCGATCGTGACCCGCGCGTCGCCGCCGTCATAGGCCGCGATCTCGTGGGCCGCGTGGTATGCGGCGGCCGCAATCGCTTCGGGCGTGTAGCGCTCCAGATCCTCGGGACTGGCATGGTCGAACATGAAAGCCGGGTTGATGTAAGCCTTGTTGGCCTCCCTGGCGAGGCGCTCGGCCTGCTGCATCAGGGACTTGCGCTTCTGGTCGGCTTTGGTGTCCATGTTTCCTCCAGCTTATTTTATGTCAGCGGATCGAGCCGCTATTTTGGGCGATTTTCCGCGCCATTGGGATACCGTTTAACGCCGCGGCCATGACAGCCGCTTGACAGCTTGCTCCAATAGGCGATTTAGAGCGTAATTGAGGCGAATGACAAAACAATTTCGCCGTTTTATCGTTTTGGTTGCATTCAGCCCAGGCTTCAATGGGGCCCATTATGACTTTCGACATGCCCGACGGCGCCGTTATCGCGATTTCAAGCTACGTCATGCGCGGCAAGATTGGCAACCGCGCCATCGTGTTTGCACTGGAAACTCTTGGTTACAATACATGGTCCGTGCCCACCGTCGTGCTGCCCTGGCACCCGGGCCACGGGCGCGCCACAAGGCTGCAATTTGAAGGCGAGGCTTTCGCGACGGCGCTCGGAGAACTTGGCGCAAGCCGCTGGCGCGGAGAGGTTCGCGCCGTCATCAGCGGCTATCTCGCCAGCGCGGCGCAGGCCGATGCAATCGCGCAAATGGTGGAAAACCTGCGCGCCGAAAATCCCGACCTCATCTATCTCTGCGATCCCGTGATCGGCGATGAGGGCGGGCTTTATGTTGGCGAAGACATCGCCCGCGCGATCCGCGACCGGCTTCTGCCGCTCGCCGATATCGCGACGCCCAACCGTTTCGAGCTCGCCTGGCTTTCAGGGCGCACGCTTGAAGACAACACGGCCGCAATCGATGCAGCACTTGCACTCGGGCCGGCGGAAGTCGTGGTCACCTCGGCGCATTCCATGCTGAAGCAGGGCGTCGCGGCGCTGTTCGTCGATCGCAGGCAGGCGCTGCTTGCCGAGCATCAGCGCGTCGACAACCCGCCAAACGGGCTCGGCGACCTGTTCTCCGCGCTGTTTCTGGCCGCAAGGCTTGCCGGAAAGCCGCCGGCCGAAGCGCTTGAAAAATCCACTGCTTCCGTATTTGAAACGCTGACGCGCGCGGTGCGCGAAAGCGCGGACGAGTTGATGCCGGAAAAGGATGCGCAAAGCCTGAGGGCGCCCTTTGCAAAAATTGGCCAGCGTCAATTGATGCATCCCGCCCGGCGACGTAAAAGAAACTGACGCGCTGGCACGGCGCCCGAAAATAAGGACGGCAGAATGACGGACTCTTTCCCGAAACCCCTTCTCGACGGCTACAAGAACTTCATGTCCGGACGCTATGTCGAGGAGCGCGCCCGCTATCGCCAGCTTGCCGAGGAAGGTCAGAAGCCGCAGACGCTGTTCATCGCCTGCTGCGATTCCCGCGCCGCGCCGGAAATGATCTTCGATGCCAGCCCGGGCGAGCTGTTCGTGGTTCGCAATGTCGCCAACATGGTGCCGCCCTATGAGCCGGACGGCCAGTATCACGGCACGTCCGCCGCCCTTGAATTCGCGGTCGAGGGCCTGAAAGTCAAGAATATCGTGGTGCTCGGCCATGGCCGCTGCGGCGGAATCCATGCGGCACTTTCGCCCAACGCCGATCCGCTGTCGCCAGGCGATTTCATTGGCAAGTGGACCAACCTGCTGAAGCCCGCCGCCGCCCAGATCAATTCCAATTCGATCATGACGGAAAGCGAGCGCCAGACCGCGCTGGAGCGGATATCGATCCGCAACTCGCTTTCCAACCTGCGCTCCTTCCCCAATGTGAAGGAGGCCGAGAAACAGGGCAAGCTGAAGCTCTACGGCGCCTGGTTCGACATTTCATCGGGCGAATTGTGGGTGATGGACAACAAGACCGGCGATTTCATCCGCCCGGACTAAAGATCAAAAACCGTCCGGCGCGTCAGCGCCGGGCGTCGTCCGCGTCGTCGTCGACGCTTGCCTCGATCCGCTCCATGTCGTCATCCGACAGGCCGAAATGATGGCCGATCTCGTGGATCAGAACATGGCTGACGATGTCGCCAAGCGTTTCCTCGTTTTCAGCCCAGTAATCGAGGATCGGCCGGCGGTAGAGCGTGATCCTGTTGACCATCTCGCCGGTTTCCATTGTGAAACGTTCCGAAACGCCACGCCCCTCGAACAGGCCGAGCAGATCGAACGGCGTTTCCAGCGCCATGTCCTCGAAGATTTCGTCGCTCGGAAAATCGGCAATCTCGATCACGAGGTCGCCGGTCAGCGCCCGAAACGCCTCGGGCAATCTGGCATAGGCCTCGATCGCAAGCGATTCCACGCTTTCAAGACTGGGCGAATAGCGCCCCTGCCAGTCCTCGCTTTTGTTTTCAATCGCCATATGAGCTCCTTCGCCCGGCCCATATAGGCCTTTTCGCCGGAGATTTCGAGCAAAGAATATGCCGGCATCGCCGCGCCGGATCGACGTGGCGCGCCGGGCGCGAAAATGTCGTCTGCAAACCGATTGGAAATCCCGCCCTTGACGCTTGACACCCCCTGCCGCAGGCCCTAATAACGCCCCGTCCCGCGCAAAGCGCCGGACCCCTTGTCACCGCCCGACGGTGCGCAGGTTGGCGGAGTAGCTCAGTAGGTTAGAGCAGAGGAATCATAATCCTTGTGTCGGGGGTTCAAATCCCTCCTCCGCTACCAAAAAATTCAACAACTTAGTCGGAAATCACCTATGCGTTGCGCCTTTTCGCGTCTGCCGGTGAGCGCTCTTCCTGCTTGAAAATTGTATCACGGTATGATACATAGCCAGCGATGATCCGATCGTTCAGGGACAAGGTGACGGAGCAGGTCGCAAAGGGGAAAAGCCCGAAGGGGTTTCCTGCTGATCTGCTCAAGGTCGCGCGGCGCAAGCTGTTCATGCTCGAAAATGCCGAGACACTTGACGATCTGCGGGTTCCGCCGGCCAATCGTCTTGAACCACTGAAGGCTGATCGGGCCGGGCAATATTCGATCCGCGTAAATGACCAGTTCCGCCTCTGCTTTCGCTGGGTGGACGGCAACGCGGAAGACGTTGAATTCGTCGACTACCATTGAAGGAGATAGCCGTGACCCTGCTTGCTTTCGCGATACACCCCGGCGAAATCCTCGACGAGGAGTTTCTGAAACCGTTGAACATGAGCGCTGGCGCGCTGGCAAAGCGCCTCGGCGTTCCACGCACACGCATCGAGCGGCTCGTGAAGGGCGAAACTTCCCTGACCGCCGATACGGCGCTGCGCCTGTCCGCCTTCTTCGGCAATACACCTGAGTTCTGGCTCAACATGCAACGCGCCTACGATCTCGCTGAAGCAAGCAAGGTCGTCGACGTTTCGCACATCCGGCCCTTGGAAGCGGCGTGAGCCTCCGAAAACGCCGGCAAGCTTTCTACATGAAAATCCCCGGCCTTGCGGGCACGCCATTACGGCTTGGTATCTCGGAAAATTCAGTCACCCGCCGGCATCTTCCGATGTCCCAAACCCTTTGCGTTCGCGCGTGGGGACAATCACGAAGCGGTAGATCAGGGGCAGGAACAGGACGGCCGTGAATATGCGGACGATATGGTGGCAGGCGACGTAGACCGGGTCGGCGTCGATTGAAACCGCGATCAGGCCCATTTCCGTCACGCCGCCCGGCGCGAAGGAAATGAAACCGACGATCACGGAATTGTATCCGAGCATCGAAACCGTAAGACCCGCCGCCACGGCCACCGACAGGGAAACGACGATCAACGGTAGCGACAGCAATACCGACCTGTAGAGCGTGCGCATGTCGACCGCGGCGAACCGTCCGCCAAGACTGGCGCCGATGATGAGCTGGGTGACCTGGATGAGCGATGTCGGGATCAGCGCGAATGTGAGCCCGGTCGAATGCAGCGCGGCGCTCGCGATCATCGGACCGATCATGTTGGCTGCCGGCAGGCGGATCTTGCGGGCAACATAGGCGCCCACGAAGGCGGCGGCCGCCATCAGCAGGGTATCCAGCACCCCGATCGGGTTCACCGCCGCCGGCGCGCTTGCCCCGCTGGCGCTGCCGACGGGATGGCCGACATAGACGGTCAGCAGCAGAGGAATGATGGTGACCGCAAGCGAAATCCGCGCCAGATGCTGCACCACCGTGAGAGTCGGATCGCCGTTGAACCGCTCGCTGATGATCACCGCCTCCACGACGCCGCCCGGCGAGGAGGCGAAGAAGGCTGTCGCGCGATCTAGCCGCCCAGCCGTTTCAGCAGTACATAGCTGATCATCTGCGTCACGAGCGCGAACGGAATAACAAGAAGCAGCGACGGCCACCACTTTCCCATATGCATGATCGTCTGGGGCGTGACCTGCGAACCGATCATGAGGCCGATGATGGGAATGAAGACATTGCGCAGCGGGGTCGGCATCACCGGGATCGCGCCGAAAACCTTCGGTTTCGCCATTGCAACCGCCGCCGCCGCAAAAAGCGGCCCGAGCATCCAGGGCAAGGGCATCCCGGCGGCAACCGCACCCCAAGCACCCGCCGCGGCGACCGCAAAGATGACCAGTAGTCGAGTGCCGTAAGGCAGGTATCGGATCATCTTCCCGCGCCGTCGCGCCAGGCCTGCAGATGGCGGCTGTCGCCCCGGGCCGGGAGCTGACGGGTATTCGACATTTTTTTCATTGCGGCCTCCCCCTTTTCCTTGTCACAACATGCGAACCGCGGATTTGACAAGACAGCCATTCGAATTTATTTCCGGCTAGACGGTAAATAAGTCAATAGCTGACGGCCAATGCGTCAATCGGAGGTCCTGGAATGCCGGCTCTGCCCCTGGAAGGAATAAAAGTCGTCGATTTTTCGCGGGTGCTCGCGGGCCCGCTCGGCACCCAGGTTCTCGGCGACCTCGGCGCCGACGTGATCAAGATCGAGCATCCCGAGCGCGGCGACGACACGCGCGACTGGGGAATCCGCCTCGGCGAAACCGAGACGACCTATTACTACGCCTTCAACCGCAACAAGCGCTCCGTCGCGCTCGATCTCTCCGATCCGGACATGGTCGAGGCGGCGCGTGCGCTGGTCGCCGATGCCGATGTCGTCGTGGAGAATTTCAAGCAGGGCGGGATGGAGCGCTTCGGCCTCGGTTTCGAGGACCTGCTGAAGATCAATCCCCGGATCGTCTATTGCTCGATCGCCGGCTACGACCGGGCCGGCGAAGAGGCGAAGCGTTCGGGCTACGATCTCGTGGTCCAGGGCGAGAGCGGCCTGATGGCGATCAATGGCGAGGCCGGGCGTCCGCCGCTGAAATTCGGCGTCGCGGTCGTCGACATGTTTACCGGCATGTATGCGGCCCAGGCGATACTCGCGGCGCTAGTTCAGGTGCAACGGACCGGACAGGGCCGCCGCATCGATCTCTCGCTCTATGATTGCGGCGTTACGCTCAGCGCCTATTACGGGCTCGATGCCCTGGTGATGAAATCGGACCCGCCGCGCTACGGCAACGCGCACCCCTCGATCGTGCCCTATGGCGTGTTCGATGCGGCCGACGGACCGCTGGTCATCGCGGTCGGCAACAACCGACAGTTCAGATCGTTGTGCAACGAGGCGCTCGGACGCGCCGATATGGCCGATGATCCACGCTATGCCACGAACATCCTGCGCTCGCAGCACCGTGGCGCGCTGCTCCCGGAATTGGAGCGCGAACTGCGCAAGCACAACCGCGCGGACCTGCTGAAGACGCTGTCGGCTGCCGGCATACCGGGCGGCGAGGTCCTGGGCCTTTACGAAGCCCTGACGCACCCGCGCACCGCGGCATCCGAGATGGTGGTCACGCACCGAAATCCGCAAGGAGAAGACGTCGCCTTCACCGCCCCGCCCTGGCGCATCGACGGCGAACGCTGCCCCGTACGTCCGCCGGCTTCGCTCGGCGAACATACTGCCGAGGTTCTCGCGAGCCTGAAGAAGGACTAACGCCGGGCTGCCCTGAGGGGACACGGACGCATGGGAAGGGCACTCCCTCTCATTTCCTGCTATTCTGCTGATTGACGCCCCAGCCGCGGCGACCTTTCCGGTCTTGCCCAGCAGCGGGGGACGGAGGATTGTCCGGCGGAGGGATGCGGGCATGGCTGATAGTGCGGCGAATATGCCGGTATTGCGTTCATCGGTGCTGACATATGCGGCTGACCAGGCGGCGATGCAGCCCTGGATCGACATGGAGTGTTTCCAGTTGGGTAGCGGCAGAACCGTGTGCCGGATGGAGACCATCGATTTCGGCAACCAGCAGGTCGTGCGTGAGGATCAGGCGGCCTCGGTGCAGAAAGTTGGAATGACGCCGGCCAATCTCTGTACGCTTTCCTATTGCACCCCGGATGAAGCATTTCGGTTTTCCGATCATGGCAGCGACCATCCGGACACCGTATTTTTTCTGCCGGCAAACACGGGTTTCGATCTCTACGTACCCGAAGGTACTCATACGAGCTATCTCAGCTTCGACCAGTCAGCCTTCCTCCGGGACGCGCGGATACTGAACCCGCGCCGCTGGGAAGCGGCTCCCGAGAGGATCCGCTGCTGGACCTCGCCGCTGAAGGACGCGCTGGCGGCGGATATCGCTGCGTTGAGCGCGGAAGCGGGGCGCCAGCAAGATGAGAAATGCAGCTTCGAGTCGATAAGAGACATCCTAATGCAGTCAGCCCTGCAGGTTGCTGCCCAGAGTGAGCGCGATGCAGAGCTTTCGCGTGCGGCGCGCGCGCGCGCCTTTGCCGTTTGCAGCCTGGCGCGCGCCTATATCGAAAGCTGCGCGGAATGCGACCGAGTGCCGACGGTCGTGGACATCTGTGCCGCCACTGGCGTTTCGCAACGCCGGCTGCAATATGCCTTTCAGGAATATATCGGAATGTCGCCCAATGCCTATCTGCGTTTGCTGCGGCTCAACCGGACGCGTGCGGCGCTTGCGGCCGCCAGCCCTCGGGACACGACAGTGACGCGCGTGGCAATGCAGCACGGTTTTCTGCATTTCGGCCGGTTCGCGGGCGATTACAAGCGCGTTTTCGGCGAGACGCCCTCGGCCACGCTCGCGCGATAAACCGTCTACACCGAACTGCCTTTCGCCAGTTTTTTGCGGAAATCGGATAGCCAATATTAGCCGTCGCTGTCAGCGTATCGGAGCAATCAGAAACAGAGCTGCACTTTCGGTCCTTCCGGACCGATAACGAAACAGGGTCAAAGCGGCTGTCGCACGCCGCAGCAGGAGGATAATGTCATGTGCAATCAATGCGACGCAGGAACATTCAGCCGCCGCGGTTTGCTGATGGGCGGTTTGGCGCTTTCGCTTTCGGCTTCCCTCGGCAGCCGCGCCCTTGCGCAGGCAACGTCGTCGCCGCCTGCCTCCCCCGATGAGGCGATCCAGCGTCTGATGGACGGCAACGCGCGCTATGTCGCCAACACGCCGAACAATGCCGACCACTCGGTGACGCGCAACACCAGAGCCGCCGGCCAGTCGCCCTTTGCCGCGATCGTCGCCTGCGCGGACTCGCGTGTGGTGCCGGAACTGATCTTCGATCAGGCGCCGGGCGAGCTGTTCGTGGTGCGCGTCGCCGGCAATTTTCTGAATGAGGACGGGATCGCCAGCCTCGAATTCGCAGCCGCCGTTCTCGGCGTCCAGACTGTCATGGTTCTCGGCCACACCAGCTGCGGCGCAATTCGCGCAACAATCGATTCCATTCGCGACAACGAATTGCCGCCGGGCCACTTGCCGAGTCTCGTGAATGCCATCCGACCCGCTGTCTACAATGCCATGCAGCAACAACCTGACGATCTGCTAACCGCCGCGACTGCGGAAAACGCGGTCTACAACGCCCGCATCGCCGCAGAGACAGGACCTATTCTTAGCGAAATGAATGAATCGGGCAAACTGAGTTCGGTCGCCGGCGTCTACGATATCGCGACGGGCAAGGTCGAATTTCTGTAGCGCCCTACCGCCCCCTGAAAACACAAACGGCGCCGGAAGAAACTCCGGCGCCGTTTGCAGTTCATCCGTGACGACTTACGCCATTGCGCGCGGCTTCACCAGGTTGCGCTCCACCAGAAGCTCGGCGATCTGGATCGCGTTCAGCGCCGCGCCCTTGCGCAGGTTGTCGGAAACAACCCACATGGCCAGACCATTCTCCACCGTCGCGTCCTCGCGGATGCGCGAGATGAAAGTGGAATCCTCGCCGGCGCATTCGACCGGGGTGATGTAGCCGCCGTCCTCATGCTTGTCGATCACCTGGCAGCCCGGCGCTTCGCGCAGGATGTCGCGGGCATCCTCGGCGGTGATTTCCTTCTCGAACTCAATATTGACCGATTCCGAATGGCCGATGAAGACCGGCACGCGCACGGCGGTGCAGGTCACCTTGATCTTCGGGTCGAGCATCTTCTTGGTCTCGGCCAGCACCTTCCATTCTTCCTTGGTGTAGCCATCTTCCATGAAGCTGTCGATGTGCGGGATCACGTTGAAGGCGATCCGCTTGGTGAACTTCTTGCTCTCGATCGGATCGGCCACGAACACGGCGCGGGTCTGGTTGAACAGCTCATCCATGCCCTCCTTGCCGGCACCCGAAACGGACTGATAGGTCGAGACCACCAGCCGCTTGATCGTGGCGCGGTCATGCAGCGGCTTCAGCGCGACGACGAGCTGGGCGGTCGAGCAATTCGGGTTGGCGATGATGTTGCGCTTGCGGAAACCCTCGATCGCATCGGGGTTCACTTCCGGAACGATAAGCGGAACGTCGGCGTCGTAGCGCCAGGCCGACGAATTGTCGATGACGACGCAGCCGGCAGCGCCGATCTTCGGCGACCACTTCTGCGAGATCGAACCGCCGGCCGACATCAGGCAGATATCGGTGTCGGAGAAGTCATGGTTTTCGAGGTTCTTCACCTTCAGCGTCTTGTCGCCGTAGGAAACCTCCGTGCCGACGGAACGGCTGGAGGCGAGCGCCACCACCTCATCGGCGGGAAAACCGCGCTCTTCGAGGATGGACAGCATTTCGCGCCCGACATTGCCGGTCGCGCCGACGACTGCAATCTTGAAACCCATGATGATAAGCTCTCTTTCGTTTCTCTCCTCGAAAATCGCGGGAGTGGAAGAGCGGCCGGAATGGCATCTTCCCGTCCCCGGCGTCACCGGGGAGAGAGCGGTAAGCCAGGAACGTCAGACGGTTTTCGTCGTCGTTTTCTTGGCTGTTTTCATGAAACTGCGGGAAGGCGAAATCCGGCCGCCGGCGCTAGGTGCCAGGGCAACATCAGCAGCAATGTGACGCGCAAAGAGCGGCATATTCGGCTTTTCCTTCTACCGCGAAGGCTAATGACCCTTTTGTGTGGTCAAGTCAAGGTCTGTTTGGCGTGCGGCATGGTGCGAATGCTTGCGCATGAATTCCGGCTTCAGCGCGGAAAAGCAGTTGCGCGGCACCGGCCAGCCGTGGGGATCGATGCTAAATACCATGCGATAGCGCGAAAAGATGATCGCGGTCAGATAGGTAAACCAGCTTCCGAAGGCGAGCCCGGCGATGACATCACTCGGATAATGCGCACCAACGATAATCCGGCTCATGCCGATGCAAACGGCGAGACTGAAAAACAGAATGCGGTGACGCGGCAGGAAAAACGCCGCCGCCGTGAAGATCGCGGCAACCGTGGTGGCATGCCCCGAGGGCAAACTCGCATAGCTGTTGGAAAAGCTCAGCGGATCGAAGGCAAAGGGGCTCAGATCGTAATAGACCAGCATGTTCGGCCGCGGCCTGCCGATCAACCCCTTCAGGAGATTGACGGCGAGCCCGGAAAGCGCGACCGCGGCGAACACGAAGCTTGCCGCCTGCGCCAGAAACACGCCCTTGGCACGGGTGCGCCGATCCGCCTCTTCCGCCGTGCCGGCGGCCGTCATGCCGAGCGCGAAGACGAGCGCGCTGGTGATCAATATCCACTCCGACTGGCCGAAATGGGTGACGAACTCGCCATATTCCCTGATAGGGCCGGAGAGATCGCGGGCCATCAGCCCAACGGGGTAATCGAGGATCGCGAAGGCGACGAACAGAAGACCCGCCACACCCACCATGAAACCGCGCCAATGCGTGCACGGCCACTTCTCGTCCTTGAGTTTTCTGCGCTGGCTGAACCAGCGGTAGCGCTCCGTCATCACCCCTCCGAATATTCATCCGGCATCCCCACCGGCTGGGCGGATGTTAGACGAGCCGGGCAGCGGCATCAACGTCCGCAGCCGACCCGTCTTCGCAAAAGCAACTAACTTTTCCACATAACAGGAAGATTACGACCGCAACCGATCGCGCAGGCGCGGTCGGGGTCGGCGCACCGGCAGGCCTTTTTCCGGCACGGCGAACAGCAGCCTGTAGCGGGCGAAGACGCAGGCCACGAGCACCGAAATCCAGGCGCCGTAGAACAGACCCGCCGAGACATCACTCGGATAATGCGCACCCACCGCAATGCGGGCGAAGCCGAAAAAGATGGCGAAGGCGGCGAAGAACGGCCCGAGCCGTGGATAGAGCAGCGCCAGCCCGGCGAAGATCGCGCCCGATGTCGTCGAATGGCCCGAGGGAAAGCTTGCGTAATCATAGGCCCATACGCCGACATTGAAGTGCAGGTCGCCGACGGTATCGAACAGCGTCGGACGCGCCCGGCCGATCAGGCGCTTGACGACATTGACGGTGGCGCTGGCGAGCGCGACGGAGCAAAACAGATAGAAGCCCTGATGCACGACCAGCGCCGCTCGGAATTTTGCCCGCGGACTGGCAAGAAGCGCCGCCGCCGCAAGGGCAAGAAGCGTCACGGTTGCGCATGCTCCGAGGATCCACGGCGCGGTGGTGACATCGGTCAGGCGCGCGGCAAAATCCTGAAACCGCGATGACATGGCGTCGCGCGCCGAGGCCACCGGGCCGTCAAGCGTCGCCATGCACAACAGCGCCAGCGTCGCGGCCGGCAGAAGAAACCACGGCCAGCAGGTGGCGGAAAGGCGGAAGGTCTCGTGCGCAACGCGCCGTTTCCAGAAAAGCGGCGGCATGCGGATACCGGTTTTGGGAAGGTCTTCGCGGGTCTCGTTCATCCCGACAAGATAGCGCGGCGGCGGCGGTTATAAACCCCGCCGCCAGCCTTCATTTTCAAACGCCGAGCGTGGCGGCAAAGGCGGCGACGACGGCATCGCCCATTTCGCTGGTGCCGACCTTGCGGCAGCCGGGCGCCATGATGTCGCCGGTGCGCAGACCGTCGTCGAGCACCTTGGCAATCGCGGCGTCGAGCGCTTCCGCCTCTTCGATCATGTTGAACGAATAGCGCAGGCACATCGCAAACGAGGCCAGCATGGCGAGCGGGTTGGCAACGCCCTGTCCGGCGATATCGGGCGCCGAGCCATGAACCGGCTCATACATCGCCTTGCGCTTGCCGGTGACGGCATCTTCCGCGCCGAGCGAGGCCGAGGGCAGCATGCCGAGCGAACCGGTGAGCATCGCGGCAACATCGGAAAGCATGTCGCCGAACAGGTTGTCCGTGACAATCACATCGAACTGCTTCGGCGCGCGCACGAGCTGCATGCCGCCGGCATCCGCCAGCATGTGCGACAGCTCGACGTCGGCGAACTTCTCCTTGTGAACCCTGGTCACGACCTGGTTCCAGAACAGGCCGGACTTCATCACATTGCGCTTTTCCATCGAGCAGACGCGGTTGCCGCGGGTGCGCGCCAGCTCAAAGGCGACGGCGGCGATCCGCTCGATCTCATAGGTGTCGTAAACCTGGGTATCGATCGCGCGCTGCTGTCCGTTGCCGAGATCGATAATTTCCTTCGGCTCGCCGAAATAGACGCCGCCGGTCAATTCGCGCACGATCAGGATATCGAGGCCTTCCACCAGTTCCGGCTTCAGCGAGGACGAGGCGGCAAGGGCCGCATAGCAGATCGCAGGACGCAGATTGGCGAAGAGTTCCAGATCCTTGCGCAGGCGCAGCAGGCCTGCTTCCGGGCGCACGTCATAGGCGACATTGTCCCATTTCGGACCACCGACGGCGGCGAACATGACAGCATCGGCCGCCATCGCCCGCGCCATGTCATCATCCGAGATCGCTTTGCCATGGGCGTCATAGGCCGCGCCGCCGACGAGCCCGCGCTCGATTTCAAAACCCGCGCTGGCCTTGTCGTTCAAAAGGCTGATGACCTTGACGAATTCCTCGGTGATTTCCGGGCCGATGCCGTCGCCGGGCAGAAGAAAGAGTTTACGATGGCTCATGATGCCTCCCTCGGAGCTTGCTGGCCGCGCGCCATCCGGAATGTCGGCGCCTCTGGCGGGCCGAGGCGGTTCTAGACCGCGCAACCACGCATTTCAAGGCGGTTGAGCGCCGTTGCGGTACGTGTTTGAAGGAAACTATCGACGGGGATTTGTCTCAAGCCGCGCCATCAGCGTGTCGTCCTTTAGCGGCGGCGCGCCATATTTGAGCTGGACCACCTTGTAACCGCCCTCTTCCAGCCGCGCGAGCAGCGGGCCGATGGCGCGGGCCGTGCGACCCTGCAGATCATGCATCAGCACGATGCCGCCGCCGCGGGCCTCGAGCCCGTGCATCACCCGCTCCACCAGTTGCTCGGTGGTCGCCTCGCGGTAGTCGAGGGAATCGACATCGGCGCCGATCGGGATCAGGCCGCGGCTTGCAAGCGCACGGTCGAGCCATTCGTTTTCGGCAAGATAGGGAAAGCGGAAGAAGCGCGGCGTCATGCCGGTCGTCTCTTCCACGACCGCCCTGCCCTTGTCGATATTGGCGATGGCCGCGTCATGGCCAAGGGCGGGCAGGTAGGGGTGGGACCAGGTGTGAGTAGCGATCGTATGGCCAGCCGCCGACACCTGCACCGCCGTCTCCGGATAATAATGCGCCATCTGGCCGACCATGAAGAACAGGCCCTTGACCCCGTAGGCATCAAGTGCGTCCAGCACCACATTGGTGCGGCCGGGCACCGGGCCGTCATCGAAAGTCAGCACCACTTCGAGCGGCGCCAGCGTGATGTCGCGGGTCTCGTCCAGATAGATCGTGCGGCCCGCCAGCGGATGGCGTTCCGGGCGGCCGTCCTCGCCAAGGCTGATGGTCATGACTTGCGCGCCGCGATCGGCCCCGTCCACGACGCGCGAATGGATGGAACCAAGCTGCAGCGGCGCTTCCTCGATCGGCACGATGTCTCCGATCGAACCCGTGGTGATGACCTCGATCGCGTTTGGCGCTTCGGAAAGAACGCGGGCAGGCGCCGGCAGCAGCGCGGTCTTGAGGATCGTGGTATCGCGCTCCCCGTTGGATGCGCAGGAGGCGAGCGCGAGAACGCAAAGGCCCGCAAGACCGGTTACAAAACGACGCATTGGTAATCCACTTCAACCAAACAGATGGCAGACGCGCATCGCGGGATTCGCCCCGCTGGGCTCCCGTAAAAAATGTGCTAATATGGTTACCAAAGCGTAAAATGAGCCGAACATTCACCCGGCCGCGACGCGATTTTGGGCACACGGAATGCCGGTGTGCGCCAGGCGCGCCGTTCAGCTTTTTGACAAACCTCGTAAACAATCAGGCAGTCGCCCCACTGTCCGCCGTGATCCCGGCCTTGAGCCGGGATCCAGCGAGGGCCCAGTCCCTGGGCGCAAAACTCTTTTGCTAGCTTTGCCACAAGCGGCCCTGGATGCCGGCTCAAGGCCGGCATGACGGAGGAGGAGGAAAAGAGATTTTGTCATCAGCCTCACGACGACGCGCGCAGGGAGCGCCGTTTTGTCGCAAGAGTGCCGTTCAGAGGATCAGGATTGCCCGGAAATCGTTCACATTGGTCAGCGTCGGGCCGGTGATGACCTGATCGCCCAGCGCCTCGAAAAACCCGTGGCCGTCATTGTCGGCAAGCGCCGCGCGGGCATCGAGGCCGAGCGACCGCGCGCGCTCAAGCGTGTCCGGCCCGATCACGGCGCCGGCCACCTCTTCGCGGCCATCGACGCCGTCGGTGTCGGCGGCAAGGGCATGGACGCCATCAAGCCCGTTGAGCTCGATTGCAAGCGAGAGCAGGAATTCGACATTGCGGCCGCCCCTTCCCTCTCCCTTAACGGTCACGCTGGTTTCGCCCCCGGAGAGGATGATGGCAGGCCGTTTGGCCGGCACGCCGTGATGGACGACGGAGCCCGCGATCCCGGCATGGACGATGCCGACATCCTTGGCCTCCCCCTCGATCGTGTCGCCGAGCACCAGCACATCGAGCCCGGCCTCGCGCGCCGCATCGGCAGCCGCTTCCAGCGACATGAACGGCGTCGCGATGATGTGGTTCTCCGCCCGCGCCAGACGCGGATCGTCAGGCGCCACGCAGCGCGCCGCCTCGGTGTCGAGATGGCGGGCGACATGGTCGGGCAGATCGATGGCGTAGCGCTTCAGGATCGCCTTGGCATCCTCGACCGTGGTGGTCTCGCCGACCGTCGGGCCCGAAGCGATGATCGCCGGATCGTCGCCCGGCACATCGGAAATCAGCAGCGTGTGGCAGCGGGCCGGGTGGATCGCGGCGGCCAGCCTGCCGCCCTTGATCGCCGAGAGATGCTTGCGCACGCAGTTGACCTCGTCGATCGCCGCCCCGCAGCGCAACAGCGCCTTGTTGACGGCGATCTTGTCCGCGAGCGTCACGCCTTCCGGCGGCAGCGACAGCAGCGCCGAACCGCCCCCGGAGATCAGCACGATCACCAGATCGTCCTCGGTCAGATCCGAAACGGTCTCGAGGATGCGTTTCGCCGCCTTCTCGCCGGCTTCGTCCGGCACCGGATGGGATGCCGAGAGAATCTCGATGTGATTGCAGGGCGCTTCATGGCCGTAGCGGGTGACGACGACGCCTTCGAGCGGCCCTTCCCAGCAGGCCTCCAGCGCCTCCGCCATGCGCGCCGATCCCTTGCCGGCCCCGACCACGACCGTGCGGCCCTTCGGCGGCTCCGGCAGGTATCGCGCAAGCTGTTTCATCGGATCGGCGGCGGCCACGGCGACATCGAAAAGCCTGCGCAGAAACACGTCGGGGTTGTCTTGGAAACCGGCGGGGGAATTCATGGGGGTTTTCCTTATGCGTCTGTTCCCCTATGTTCCACATAACCTTGGATCGCTCAAGTTTGCCTGGAACATTTGCGCTGCTTGTGCGTTCGGAGAAAGGCGGGTCGTGCGCCCGTTCGTTTCTTTTCGCCTCCCTCCCGGCACCATGACAGAACCGAATCCGCGCCGCCATGCCAAGCTTTATTATGCAAGGAAGGATTGACGATGGCAGACAAAAACGGGTCCGGTAAATATCCAAATATCGCGCTTGTTTCCACCCATGGATATGTTGCCGCCGATCCGCCGCTTGGCGCCGCCGATACCGGCGGACAGGTCGTCTACATTCTGGAACTTTCGAAGAAACTCGCCCAGCTCGGCTTTTCGGTCGACATCTATACCCGCCGGTTCGAGGACCAACCGGAAATCGACGAGGTCGATGAGCGCGTCCGGGTCGTGCGCATTCCCTGCGGCGGCAAGGAATTTATTCCTAAGGAATATCTCTACAAGCATCTTCTGGAGTGGAGCGAGAATGCGCTGCGCTACATGCGCGAGCACGATCTCAACTACACCTTCATCAACTCCCACTACTGGGACGCCGGCTATGCGGGCCTCCGCCTTGCCGAAGCGCTCCACATCCCGCACCTCCACACGCCGCATTCGATCGGGTTGTGGAAGAAGCGGACGATGGAGACCGACTATCCCGACAAGAAGGAACAGTTCGAAAAGGACTTCAACTTCACCGAGCGGATCAAGCACGAAAACAAGATCTACCGCGCCTGCGACAGCGTGATCGCGACCACGCCGCTCCAGGTCGACATGCTGGTGGAGGATTACGGCATCCGCGAGGACCGGGTCTACATGATCCCGCCGGGCTATGACGACAATCGCTTCTACCCGGTCTCCGGCGCCACCCGCGACATGCTGCGCGAGCAGTTCGGCTTCAAGGGCAAGACCGTGCTGGCGCTCGGCCGGCTCGCCACCAACAAGGGGTATGACCTCCTGATCCAGGCATTCTCGGTGATGGCCGAGCGAGTGCCGGACGCCGAGCTTCAGCTTGCCGTCGGCGGAACGGACATGGACGAGCTCGAAACCAGGATTCTCAACGAACTCAAGGACCTTGTGAAGGAGCTGGGGCTTGAGGAGAAGGTCCATTTCTCCGGCTATGTCTCCGACGAGGATCTGCCGGATATCTATCGCGCGGCCGACATGTTCGTGCTTTCAAGCCGCTACGAACCCTTCGGCATGACCGCGATCGAGGCGATGGCGTCGGGAACGCCGACGGTGGTGACCACCAATGGTGGGCTCTACCGCGCGATCAGCTTCGGCCGTCACGCGCTGTTTGCCGACACGTTCGACAAATACGATCTCGGCATCATGATGATGAAGCCGTTCAAGCACCAGCGGCTCTATAATCGCCTCGCTCGTATGGGCGCGCACAAGGCCCGCAGCCTGTTCACCTGGACCGGTATCGCCCAGCAATTGATCTCGCTGGTCGAGGGCCGGCCGATGCGGCAATCGCTGCAGGACAGCGACTGGGCAGAACCCTGGAATGACGGCGACTGAGCGATGGCAGTCAGACTTTTCTCCTCCGATCTCGACGGCACGCTTGTCGGCGAAAATGGCTCGACGGAACGCTTCCGCCGGGCCTTCGAGGCCGTGCCCGAGGCCGAGCGGCCGCTCCTGGTCTATAACAGTGGCCGGCTCGTCGACGATATCCGCGACCTGATCGGCATGGTCGGCCTGCCCGAGCCCGATTTCCTGATCGGCGGCGTCGGCACCATGGCCCATGACCACCGCAACGGCCTGCCCATCGGCGGCTTCGATGATTTCATCGGCACCGCCTTTGATGTCGAGAAGGTCGAGCGGATCATGTCCAATATTCCCGATGTGACCCGCCAGCCGGAGCGCTACCAGCACGGCTACAAATCGAGCTGGTATCTGCAAAACGCAAAGAAAGGCCGGTTGCAGGCCATCGAGGAAGCGCTGACGTCGAAGGGGCTCGAGGTCAAGCTGATCTATTCATCGAAGCGCGATCTCGATATCCTGCCGAAGAATGCCGACAAGGGTGCCTGCCTTTCATGGCTGTGCCAGAAACTCGACATCGCCCATGACGACGTCGTGGTGGCCGGCGACACCGGCAATGACAGCGCGATGTTCACCGTGCCGGATGTGCGCGGCATCATCCCGGCCAACGGCCATGACGACCTGCGGAACCTGGTCAAGGGCAATGACCGCATCTATCAGGCCCGCGGCGAAGTCGCCGACGGCGTGATCGAGGGTTTGAGGCATTTCGGGGTCGCGATCTAGCGCGACCCTACGCCATCACCACCGCGTCGGTTCGTCGGGTGCCGCGGCTTCGATCGCAAGCGCGTGCAGGCCATCGGCGAATTCCGGGCCCAGTGCCTCATTGACGGCACGATGTCGTGCGATGCGAGTCATCCCTTTGAACTTGTCGGATACGATCCTGATCCTTAAATGGGTGATCTCGGGAGCGTCCGGATCATTGTAGTGGCCGGCATGTTGCGCGCTCTCGTCTTTCAAAATCAGCCGTTCGGGATTGAACAGGGTATTCAGCCGGTCTTCGATTGCTGCGGCCATTGCCATCGTTTCACTCCTTGTCGCGCGTGGCGCGTCTAACGGAAAGGTTAAAAACCGGCTTTCGCGAACCCCGCGCCGTGGTCAACGCGTTAACAGGGCAGAAAGCCAGTAAGAAATCCCGTTGTCAATTCTTGTTGTGGCGGGCTTGGAAGGTCATAATCACGCGCCATGAATCTAGATTCCAAATATTTCGACCGCCTCCGCACCAAGCGCAAGGGCCCCGCCGCGGCAAAACCCGCCGAGGCGGAGACCGCTGTGCCCGAGTGCCAGTGGGACGGCTGCCACAAGCCCGGAAAGCACAAGGCGCCCGTCGGCCGCAATGCCGAGGGACAGTTTTTCCTGTTCTGCTTCGAGCATGTGAAGGCCTACAACAAGGGCTATAATTATTTCGAGGGCCTGTCGGACGGCGAGATCGCGCGCTACCAGAAGGAGGCGCTCACCGGCCATCGCCCGACCTGGACCGTCGGCGTCAACGGCGATACCCGCAAGACGCCGCTGAACGGCTCCAAGAAGGCCGGCAATGCCGCGTCGGGGGCGCGCATGCGCGATCCGTTCGGCTTCGTTCATGACGGCAGGGATGGCCGGCCGCAACGCCCGAAGCGCGAGCGCAAGCTGAAGACGCTCGAGGCCAAGGCCTTCGACACGCTGGGCTTGAGCGCCTCGGCGACCTCCGACGACATCAAGAAGCAGTACAAGCTGCTGGTCAAGAAACACCACCCTGACGCCAATGGCGGCGATCGCGGCTCGGAGGAAACTTTTCGCGCCGTGGTGCAGGCATACCAATTGTTAAAGCAGTCCGGCTTCTGCTAGGAACACTTCCATCAAGAGCAGATAAAAGACCGTTGAGCGGCTTTTTCCCAGGAGGCCGCGCTGGAGAAATGATGAGCAAGATCGATCTGGACTATTCGAACCTCCCCGACACCACCGTCTCGGTTCGTGAAACCTTCGGCCTCGATGTCGACCTGAAAGTCCCGGCCTATTCGACCGATGACCCCTATGTGCCCGACCTCGATCCCGACTACCTGTTCGATCGCGACACCACGCTCGCCATTCTCGCCGGCTTTGCCCACAACCGCCGCGTCATGGTCTCCGGCTATCACGGCACCGGCAAGTCGACCCATATCGAGCAGGTCGCCGCGCGTCTGAAATGGCCGTGCGTGCGCGTCAACCTCGACAGCCATGTCAGCCGTATCGACCTCGTCGGCAAGGACGCGATCGTGGTCAAGGACGGGCTGCAGGTTACCGAGTTCAAGGACGGCATCCTGCCCTGGGCCTACCAGCACAATGTCGCGCTGGTGTTTGACGAATACGACGCCGGCCGCCCCGACGTGATGTTCGTGATCCAGCGCGTGCTGGAAAGTTCCGGCCGCCTGACGCTGCTCGACCAGAGCCGCGTGATCAGCCCCCACCCGGCCTTCCGCCTGTTTGCGACCGCCAACACGGTTGGCCTTGGCGACACGACCGGACTTTACCACGGCACCCAGCAGATCAACCAGGCCCAGATGGACCGCTGGTCGCTGGTGACCACGCTCAACTACCTGCCGCACGAGCAGGAGGTGAACATCATCCTCGCCAAGGTGAAGAGCTTCGCCTCGAGCGCGGAAGGCCGCGAAACCGTCTCCAACATGGTGCGCGTTGCCGACCTCACCCGTTCGGCCTTCGTCAATGGCGATCTTTCGACGGTGATGAGCCCGCGTACGGTGATCAACTGGGCCGAAAACACCGAGATTTTCGGCGATGTCGGTTTTGCCTTCCGCGTCACCTTCCTCAACAAGTGCGACGAGCTGGAGCGGACGCTGGTGGCCGAGCAGTATCAGCGCGCCTTCGGCGAGGAACTGAAGGAAAGCGCCGCCAACGTCGTGATCAGCGCCTGAGGAAATTTTCATGGCCGGTCCCGGCGACAATCGAAAATCCAACCCCTATGCGCCCGTAGACCTGGAGCCGCTGCACCGCGCCGTTTCCGGCTGTGTGCGCGCGATCTCCGGCGAACGGGAGGCGGAGGTCGTGTTTTCGCGCGACCGGCCGGGCATGAGCGGCAACCAGATCCGCCTGCCGGAATTCTCCAAGCGTCCGTCGCCGGAAGAACTGGCCGTCGTGCGCGGTCTTGGCGATTCCATGGCGCTGCGCATGGCCTGCCACAACCCCGTGACCCACGCCCACATGTCGCCCGGCGGCACCGAGGCGCAGTCGATTTTCGACGCGGTTGAGCAGGCCCGGATCGATTCGATCGGCGCCAAGCGCATGCCGGGCATGGCGAAGAACCTCGCCGCCATGCATGCGGAAAAATACGAAAAGGCAAATTTCGCCGCCATCGATCGCAAGGAGGACGCGCCGGTTTCCGAGGCCGTCGCCATGCTGGTGCGCGAAAAGCTGACAGGCGAAAAGCCGCCGGAATCGGCCGGAAGGGTGCTCGATTTCTGGCGCGATTTCATCGAGGATAAGGCCGCCGTCGATCTCGACCGGCTGGCAGGCTCGATCGACGATCAGGACGCCTTCGCCCGCGTTGTCCGCTCGATGCTGTCATCGATGGAAATGGCCGACGACTATGCCGGCGACGACCTCGAAAACGACGATGAGGAAGAAAATCTCTCTGACGAGGAGCAGCCGCGTTCCGAACGCGAGAACGACGAACAGGTCGAGGAGCAGGCCGGCGAGGATTCCGCCGCCGCCGATGACAGCGACAGCGCCGACGAGGAAATGGACCAGGGCGAGCTCGACGGCGCGGAAGTGGCCGACACCGATCTCGACGACGAGGCCGATCCGGATTCCGAAGTCGCCGGCGAGACCAAGCGTCCCAACACCGCCTTTGACGATTTCAACGAAAAGGTCGATTACCGCGTGTTCTCAACCGAGTTCGATGAGGAAATCACCGCCGAGGAACTGTGCGACCAGGAAGAGCTTCAGCGCCTGCGCGCCCATCTCGACAAGCAGCTCGCCCACCTTCAGGGCGCGGTCGGCCGGCTCGCCAACCGCATGCAGCGCCGGCTGATGGCCAAGCAGAACCGCTCCTGGGATTTCGACCTCGAGGAAGGCTATCTCGATACCGCGCGGCTGGTGCGCATGGTCATCGACCCGATGCAGCCGCTCTCCTTCAAGATGGAACGCGACACCCAGTTCCGAGACACCGTTGTGTCGCTCCTGATCGACAATTCCGGCTCGATGCGCGGCCGGCCGATCACGGTCGCCGCCACCTGCGGCGACATTCTGGCGCGCACGCTGGAGCGCTGCGGCGTCAAGGTCGAGATCCTCGGCTTCACCACCAAGGCGTGGAAGGGCGGGCAGTCGCGCGAGAAGTGGCTGGAGGCCGGCAAGCCCGCGGCCCCCGGCCGGCTCAACGATCTGCGCCATATCATCTACAAATCCGCCGACCAGCCTTGGCGGCGCTCGCGCGCCAATCTCGGCCTGATGATGCGCGAGGGACTGCTGAAGGAAAACATCGACGGCGAGGCGCTGATCTGGGCCCATGACCGGCTGATGGCGCGGCCCGAACAGCGCCGCATCCTGATGATGATCTCCGACGGCGCGCCGGTCGATGATTCGACGCTGTCGGTCAATCCCGGCAATTTCCTCGAAAAGCATCTGCGCGCGGTGATCGAGCATATCGAAACGCGCTCGCCGATCGAACTGCTGGCGATCGGCATCGGCCATGACGTCACCCGATACTACCGCCGCGCCGTCACCATCGTCGATGCCGACGAACTGGCCGGCGCGATGACCGATCAGCTTGCCGCGCTGTTCGAGGAACAGGGCGCCGAGGCGCCGACGCGTCGACGCGCCAGATGATACGCGCCCTTCTTCTTGCGCTTGCGCTCTTTGCCACGCAGGCTTCGGCGGCGGATGTCTCTTCCACGCGGATCGAAAGTTTCGCGAGCGACCCGAGCGTGACCCGCTTCGGCGACCTGCAATTCGTCGGCGGGCTCAAACTGTCCGGGCTGCATGGGCTTTCCGCGATCCGCTTCCTGCCCGGCGGCGAGCGCTTCGTCGCGATTGCCGATTATGGCGAATGGGTCGATGGCGAGATTACCCGCGATGGCAGAGGACGACTTTCCGGTGTCGCCGACGTGACGGTCACGCCGATGAAGAACGCCGATGGCGTGCACGCCAAAAAGGTCGACATGGATGCCGAGAGCATGACGATCAAGGACGGCCGGATCCTCGTCGGCTTCGAAAACAAGCACCGGATCGATCAATACCCGCTGGAGGGTCACGACGACGCGACAGCGAAGCCCGGCCCCGATTTCCTGATTCCCCGCAACGAATTGCGCGCCAATGGCGGCCTCGAGGCGATGGCGACCAATGCTGATGGCCGGACCGTGGTGGTTGCGGAAAAGAGCATCGACAGCGACGGAAACCTGTTTGCCGCCATCATTTCCGGTCCCGGCAAGGGCATTTTCAAGGTCGTCAAGAATCAGGAATTCGACGTCACCGACGCCGCCTTTCTGCCGGACGGCGACCTGCTGCTCCTGGAGCGCCGGTTTTCGCTTCTAGGCGGCATCGGCATGCGCATTCGCCGCATACCCGCCGATACGATCCACGCCGGCGCCGTGGTCGACGGCCCGGTCATCATGCAGGCAAGCGGCTTGAACAGGATCGACAACATGGAAGGCCTCGACGTTATCGCGATGCCGGACGGCAGCCTGCATCTGATCATCATCTCGGACGACAATGATTCGGTGCTGCAGCAGACGCTGATGCTGGAGTTCAGGCTGGTCGGCTGACGCTGGATCAACCGGCGGACGCGACCATCGCCCGGATCATCTTCAGCCCCTCAAGATTGAGGCGCGCCGCCTCTTCCGGCGAGAGATCGTCCCAGTTTTGCGCAAACCAGCGGTCAAGCGCGCGGGCGGCGGAAAGCACCATGTCGACGATCAGCGCGCGCGGCATGTCGGAGCGGACGGCGCCCAGCACCTGCCCCTTTTCCACGAGTTGCTCCAGAGCGCGCCTGATCCGCGCAAGCGGCGCTTCAAGCGCCTTTTCCGTCTGCGGGCCCTCATACATCGTCCGGCCAAGCGCCGCCATGACGGGATCGGCGACAAGAGCCCCGCTGAGGCGCTCGAACGCCGCGTAAATGCCACCCCAGAAGAGATCGATCGTTTCGGCCTGGAGCGGCGCTGAAAAGTCCATCCGGCCAACCAGTTCGCCGAGCGCGCGTTCGATCACGGCCGAATAGAGATCGCCCTTGTCGTGAACATAGTAATAGGCCTGCCCCTTGCTCATGGCGGCCGCGGCGAGGATGGCGTTCATCGAAGCGCCGGCAAAGCCGGCCTCTGCGAAAGCCGCCGCGGCCGCGTCCAGCAGGCGCGCGCGACGATCCGGCGCCAGCGCCTCAAGCCTTTCCAGCGCCGTGTCGCCCTCCGCCATTGGCTTCTTCGTGTCTGCCGCAGCCATCAATCCGCCTTCATTGACATTTTAGACCAGCGGTCTAACGTATTGCACGAAATCGCGGCGAGGTCCAATTCCGCCACAAAACAGGAGATGCACAATGCGCTGGCGCGGTGTCAATCATGTTGAATTCTCGGTCATCGACTACGAGAACTCGGTGGCGTTCTACGATCGGATGTTCGGCTGGCTGGGCTACAAGAGCTTCTGGACCATGGATATCGGCTATCGCTCGACCTATTACATGGCGCGGTTCCCGTTTCCCCACAGCTATATCGGCATCCAGCCGGCCAAGACCGGCGGCAAGCTCGACCACGAGGCGCGCGCCACCGGGATTCATCACATTGCGCTGTGGGCGAAGAACCGGAAGGAGGTTGATCGTTTCCATAGCGATTTCCTCGTTCCTAAGGACGTTCCGGTGACGGAGACGCCTGCGGAATACCCGGTCTATGCGCCCGGCTATTACGGTGTGTTTTTCGACGACCCCATCAATGGCATCCACTGGGAACTGGCGCATATCCCGAAAATCGCCTCGCCCATGGCCTACCGGCGCTCGGCGCAAGCCTGGAAGCAGGCGGAAGCCGAGCATCCTGAATGGCAGGGCTCGCCCGCGAAGAAGGCCTTCCGCACGCTACCGCGCGGATAGGCAGTCATAGCGCATCCTCGCGCACCCAGACGCTGACGCTGCCGCCATTGACCGGGAAATCGGCATTGCCGTTCTCATCGGCCGTCACCGTATCCTCACGATGGCCGAGAAAATCGCGGAAGCTCGCCCCGGCATGCCCCTCGCCGAGTTCGACATGCTTGCTGGTTTCCTCGCCATTGGTGAGCACCGTGACCGAGCCCGGCATATCATCGGTGCCATGGCGAACCACCGCGAGGCAGTTCGGGTCGTCGAACATATCGGTCTGGCCACCATTGGCGAATCGCTTGCGGGCGGAAATCAGCGCCGGCAGGCATTCGACCTTCGGCATCACGATGTCGTACTCTTCGCCGTCGCTGCCCTTGTCGCGATAGTCCGCGCCGTAGAGATCGGCGTAGAAGACGCTCGGCACGCCCTGCTCGCGCATCAGGATCAGCGCATAGGCAAGCGGCTTGAACCAGGGCTCAACGGCGGCCTCGAGCGATTGCAGCGGCTGGGTATCGTGGTTTTCCACCAGCGTGACGGCATGTTCCGGTTGCGCCGAAAGCAGCGATCCGTCGAATATCGTGCGCATGTCGAAATCGCCGCCGCCCTTCGCGGCATCGTGGAAGCGGTGGTGCAGGCCGACATCGAACAGCAGGAGTTGACGGTCGACAAGCTCCAGATAGTTTTCCAGCGCGCCGATATCGGGATGCCAGTATTCGGCGACCACGAACAGGTCTTCCTTCACGGTTCCGCGCATATGACCGATCCAGTCGCGGAAGAACCATGCGGGGATGTGCTTGGCGGCATCGAGCCGGAAGCCGGCGACCGGCACCTGCCCTGAAAACCAGCGGCCCCAGTATTTCAGCTCCTCATAGACCGCGCGATTTCGAAATTCGACATCGGAGCCGATCAGGTAGTCGTAATTGCCAAGCTCCTCGTCCACCTCGTCATTCCATTCGCCCTCGCCATATTCGTTGACGAGGCGGAAGACGCCGTTGTCGGTCGGGTCCTCGATATAGTCGACGCCGGTAAAGCACTTCTGGGTCCAGACAAATTCGGAATGCCTGCCCTGCCGGCCCGGAAAGGTGAAGCGTGTGTAGGCGTGGGTGTCGAAGGCCTCGTCCTCGATTTCGGTGCGGTTGTCGGGGTTCGCCCGGCGTACCTTGACCGCCTCGCGCTCATCCCCGCCCATCTTGTGGTTGAACACCACATCGTGGATGGCGCCGATCCCGTGATCGGCCAAAGCCTTGCAGGCCGCCTCCAGCGCGCCGCGATCGCCATATTTGGTGGGAACAGTGCCCTTCTGGTCGAACTCGCCCAGATCGAAAAGATCATAGGTGTCGTAGCCCACCGAATAGCCGCCGGCGGAGCCCTTGTAGGCCGGCGGCAGCCAGACGTCGGTGACGCCGATCTCCGCGAGATTTTCGGCTTTCTCGGCAACTTCGTTCCAGAGCCTGCCGCCGTCTGGATAATACCAATGGAAAAACTGAAGAAGAACGCGTCCGGCCACATTGCCCTCGCTGGATTGGGATGGATAGCGCTCAGAAACGGTTCGCGCCGGGTAAAGTTCCGCGCACTTCGAGTGAGGCCGCATTCTGGCGCTCAGGCCGATGACATGCAAACTTTGCTTGACCGCAGCCGCCGCCCGCCGCGATAAGGTGCCTGCGACCCCGTCAGGCATTCACGAGGAGTTCCGATGCCAGAAACCGTCATCCGCGCCAAATTCGATCCGGCCTCGCTCCGCCCGCGCATCCTTCATATCGGCTTCGGCGCCTTCGCCCGCGCCCATCTGATGGTCTATCTGCAGGAGGGCCTGAACGCCGCCGGCGGCGACTGGGGCGTGGTGGCCTGCCGGCTGAACTCCGGCGCGGAAGAGCTTTCCGCGCTCGATGTCGCGGGACGTCGCTATCTGGTGGCCGAGGTCGACGGCGACGGCGTGACCGCGCGCGAGATCGCCGTGGTCGTCGGCACCTGCCATCCCGGGCGCGACGGCATCGATTCGCTGCTCGATCTGATCGCCTCCGAACCGCTCTCCGTCATCAGCCTGACGATCACCGAGAAGGGCTATTGCTGCCGCAACGGCCAGCTCGATCTCGACCATAAGGGCATCCGCGCCGATCTGGAAAACCCCGAAAACCCCAAAACCGCGATCGGCGTCATCGTCGCAGGCCTCGCGCGCCGCCGCGCGGCAGGGCTTTCCGGCCTCACCGTGCTTTCCTGCGACAACCAGCCGGACAATGGCAGGCTTGTGCGCGCCGCGGTGCTCGCCTTCGCCCATCAGCGCGACGGCAGGCTGGCCGACTGGATTGACGCCCATGTGACCTTCCCCGGCACCATGGTCGACCGCGTCGTGCCGGCGCTTGACGATGAAGGGCGCGCGCTGCTGAAGGACATCAATGGCGGCGCGGCCGACGACAACGGCATCGTCTGCGAGCCGTTCCGCCAGTGGGTGATCGAGGACGATTTCGCCGCCGGCCGCCCGCCCTATGCCGAAGGCGGGGCGATGCTGACCGACGACGTGCGCCCGTTCGAGATGATGAAGCTCCGAATGCTGAACGGCGCGCATACGTTTCTGGCAATGCTCGGCAGCCTTTCAGGGATCGAAACGGTCGACGCCTGCATGGCCGATCCGGTGTTCCGCAAGGCCGCCCGCAGCCTGATGCTCGATGAACAGCGTCCGACGCTGCCCGCGATCGACGGCGTCGATATCGAGGCCTATGCCGACGACCTGATCGCCCGATTCGCCAACCCGAAGCTGAAACACCGCACCGGCCAGATCGCCTGGGATACCAGCCAGAAACTGCCGCAGCGCTTGCTTCACGCGATCGATGAGAATATCGCGGCCGGCCGCTCCTGGCCGCTACAGGCGCTCGCCGTGGCCGGCTGGATGCGATTCGTGAAGCTTGCGGCGGATAAGGGCGGCACGCTGACCGACCCGCTTTCCGAGAAATTGCTGGATGTCGCGCGGGACCGCGACGGCGCGGCGCTGGTCGATGGCCTCATCGCCATCGACACGATCTTCGACGCCAATCTGGCGACGCACCCCGCCTTCCGCGCCGCGATCCTCAAGGCCTATGAAAGCATTGTCGAAAACGGTCCGCGCGAGACGGCGGCCGCCGCTATGCGTTGACGCTACGCATCGGCCTGAGCCAGGAAATCAGCGCCGCATAGGGCAGAAGCATGATCAGGCTGAAGGCGAGCTTGACCGAAAGATCGCCGAGCGCCCAAGAGACCCAGCGCGGCACTTCGAGCGAAAACACGCTGAAGAGCGGCGCCATGCCGAGCGCGAACTCATCATTTGGGCCGATGAAGGCGAAGATGGCGGCGAAGCTGATCGAGAAGAACAGCACCGTGTCGAGCACGGAGCCGAACAGCGAGCCCGCCAGCGGAGCCTTCCACCATGTCTGCCGGCGCAGGCGGTTGAAAACCGAGATATCGAGAAGCTGGCCGACCAGAAACGCCGTGCCCGAGGCGATCGCGATACGCGGCACCGAGGCGTAGAAGGAAAAGGCGACGCCGACGACGAAACCGGCGATCACCACCTTGCGCGCGGCCGACGGGCCGAACTGACGGTTGGTGAGGTCGTTGACCAGGAAGGCGAGCGGATAGGTGAACGCGCCCCAGGTCAGAAGATCGGCGAGCGAAATGCCATACAGCGTACCGGAAACCGGATACTGGACGAGAATGTTGGAAAGAAGCACGACGCCTGCCATCAGCAGGCTGTAGATAAGAACGGACTGCGTCTGTCGCATTTTTTTACCCTGGGTGATGCCACCAGCTGGAGAACGAATAAAGAGAGCCTTACCGGCTGGCGGCAAGGCTCTCCAGTTTAGTCAGAATGCCTGAAATCAGGCGGCGGCCTGTTCGGCCGTCTTCTTGATGATTTCCTTGCGCAGAAGGCGGGCGCGCGGCGAAAGATCGCGCTCGCCGGACTTCAGCAGGAATGCGTCGAGACCGCCGCGATGCTCAACGGAGCGGAGCGCCGCCGCCGAAACGCGCAGACGATAGCTCATGCCGGTTGCTTCCGACATCAGGGTTACCCGGCAAAGATTGGGAAGAAACTTGCGACGGGTCTTGTTGTTGGCATGGCTAACATTGTTGCCGGACAGCACGCCCTTGCCAGTCAATTCACACATGCGGGACATGGTAACACCTACTTATTCTTCTTTAGCCAAGGCTTTCAACGGGACAGCCATGCCCCGCGATCCAATTGGCGGCTCATTGGAAAGTTGCGGTTCTATAATCTCGCCCTCGCCAAAGGTCAAGGCGATTTGCCGGTTTTTCGCGGCGGGCGAAAAATTTACGGCTGTTTTTTTGCCGTCAGCTACGACATAAACGGAGGGTAATCGAACTTCAATGGACGGATGCGGGATATGGCAGCTAAACTTCTTCAATCGCTCGGGCTCGTCGCGGCGCTCCTTGCCGCGCCCGCCGCGCAAGCCGAGGATATCAAGCAGCAGACCGTCTATACGCTGTCGTTTTCGGGCATCAAGATCGCCGATGCGGTGTTCAACACCACGGTTACCGACGGCAAGTACAATATCAATGCCGATATCGAGGCGGCGGGTATTGGCAATCTGTTCACCTCGATCGCCGTGAAGGTCGATGCCGACGGATTGTGGAAGAACGGCAAGCCGGAAACGCGGGAATTCCAGCTCATTTACCGCGATGGCGACTATGCCCGCGATTACGCAGCCACCTTTTCCAACAAGCGCGTGACGAAATCGACCATCGTGCCCGATCCGGGCCCGCGCGGGGATAACTGGGTCGAGGTCAGATCCAAGCATCTGCGCAATGTGATAGACCCGGTCTCCGCGCTGCTGCTGCCGCCTTCCAAGAACCCCTGCGCCACCACGGTCTCGATCTTCGACGGCGAAACCCGGCTGGAGCTCGAAATGGCGTCGGCGGGAAGCCGTCCGTTTTCGACAAAAGGTTTTTCCGGGCGCGCGATCGGCTGCGCCATCCGGTTCAAGCCGGTGGCCGGCTACGAGCGCAAGGATGAGGATATCGAATATCTCGCCAATTCTCGCGAACTCGTCGTCTGGTTCGCCTATAATGAGGAACTGAACGTGTTCGCGCCGGTCATGGCCCATATCCCGCTGAAGATCGGGCGGCTGACGATCTACGCCTCGAAATTCGGCCTTCCGCGCTGACGCCATGACAATGCGCGCCACCCTGATCGGGTTTTCCGCCGTGCTGATGTGGGCGTTGCTGGCACTGTTTACAGCCGCGTCCGGCAATGTGCCGCCGTTCCAGCTTTCGGCCATCGCCTTTGCCATCGCCAGCCTGCCGGGGATCGCGGTGCTGATCGCGCGGCCGGAGCGGCTGAAGCGACTGCGCCAGCCGGCGAAGGTCTGGATCGTCGGCATTGCCGGCCTGTTCGGCTATCATTTCCTCTATTTCACCGCGCTCAGAAACGCGCCAGCGGTCGATGCCGGGTTGATCGCCTATCTGTGGCCGCTTTTGATCGTGGTCGGCTCGGCGCTGCTGCCGGGCGAGCGGCTGAGAGCCCATCACATCATCGGCGCGCTTGCAGGCTTTGCGGGCACCGCCATTCTGGTGACCCGCGGCGGCGGCCTGGCGTTCAGCGGAGAATACGCCCTCGGCTATTTCGCCGCCTTCCTCTGCGCCTTCACCTGGTCGGGCTATTCGCTGGCGTCGCGCTCCTTCTCCAAGGTCTCGACCGATGTCGTCACCGGTTTCTGCCTTGCGACCGCCCTGCTCTCGCTTGTCTGCCACATCGGGCTGGAAACCACGGTCTGGCCCGAGAATTTCGGGCAGTGGCTGGCGGTGGCGGGCCTCGGCCTGCTGCCGGTCGGCCTCGCCTTCTACGCCTGGGACTATGGCGTGAAGCACGGCAATATCCAGGTGCTGGGGGCGGCAAGCTATGCCGCGCCGCTGCTGTCGACCATCATCCTGATCATCGCCGGCTTCGGCGAACCCGGCTGGCGCGTAATCGCCGCCTGCCTGCTGATCACCGGCGGCGCGGTGATTGCCGCGCGCGACATGATCAGAGGAAAGAATTCCTAGGCGGGAGCTGGGGAACAGGGCGGGAAGCGGGTCTCCCCCTGCGTCGTGTGCGCGCCCGTTTCACGGAACTTAACCGCACAGCCCCCCAATCTTCTCGCCCCGGAGGGGAGAGATGTCGCGAAAGCGACAGTGAG